>JAGNKY010000010.1 GCA_017999895.1 Bacteroidales bacterium | reverse complement strand
TGGGAAAAAAGGAATCTTAAAGTAGGATCGCCTCTTAAAAATGTCATAAGCGGAGGAGAAAGAAAAAGACTTAATATTGCATTGGAACTTATCAGAGAGCCATCAGTTCTCTTTCTTGATGAGCCCACATCAGGGCTTTCGTCAAGAGATTCGGAAAATATTATGGACTTCCTGCGCGACCTTACCTTTAAAGGTAAACTTATTGTCACTGTAATTCACCAGCCTTCATCCGATATATTCAGGCTCTTCGACGATGTAATAATTATGGATAAGGGTGGGTATCTCGTTTATTTTGGCAATCCGGTCGAAGCAATCATTTATTTCAAAACACTCGATGCCCAGATAAACGCTTCAATAGGCGAGTGTCCAACATGTGGTAATGTAAATCCAGAAATTATATTCAATATCCTGGAAGCGCATGTTGTAGATGAATTCGGACGTTATACTGATAAAAGAAAGACTAAACCTGAGAAATGGGCGGCAATATTTGCGGAGAAACAACTTATTAATCCTGTAAACGATATTCATGAACACCCACAAAGCAATCTCGACAGACCATCTAAATTTAAACAGTTCATGATATGCCTTAACCGCGATTTTAAAAGCAAAATTGCCAATAAGCAATACATCGTTCTTACACTTCTTGAAGCACCTATCCTCGGATTTATTCTGGCTTTTATAATTAGATATATCCCCGACCCCTCTTCCAGAATTTATGTATTTTATGACAATGAAAATATTCCTATATACATTTTTATGGGAATTATTGTAGCCCTTTTTCTTGGTCTTACTATCAGTGCCGAAGAAATTTTTCGTGATAGAAAGATATTGAAACGGGAACATTTTCTTAACCTAAGCCGGAACAGTTATCTCTTTTCAAAAATTACCATACTCTTTTTTATATCTGTAATACAGGTTTTCCTCTTCCTGATTATAGCCAACCCTATTCTCGAAGTTAAAGGCCTTTTCTGGAAATACTTCCTTGCATTATTTACAACTGCTTTCTTTTCTAACATAATAGGCTTGAATATTTCTGCCAGTTTTAATTCGGCAATAACTATTTATATAGTTATTCCGCTTATTATCATACCTATGATGGTATTAAGTGGGGCTATGTTCCCATTTGACAAGCTAAACAAGAATATCAGCAGTATAGACAAAGTGCCTATTATTGCAGAACTTATGCCCACACGATGGACATACGAAGCATTAATGGTAACACAATTCAAGGATAACCGGTACAGCCGTTTCAGCGAAAGCGAACAAGGAGCTACAATATATGATTACAAGAAAAACCTCAGCATAGCCAACTACCACTCCGTCAGGTTGATTCCTGCACTTATTAATGCCCTTGAGAAGACAGATTCAATTTATCGTAAACTGACACTTCAGATGAATAATCCGGGCAAAGCCCCGTTAATAAGTGATGAATTAAAACAATATGGTAAACTGGAACTTATAAAAAATGAATTACTAAAACTCGAAAGTAAATTCCCGACACTGCAGCCTTTCAAATATATAAACGATCTTACACCAGAAAAATACAATTTTGAACTTTATAAAAATACTTTGTCATATCTTCAATATGTAGGCAATAATTTTAACAATATAGGGAATAAAATATCAGACGAATGGGATAATTTTTATATTGCCAACAGAGATGAGATCAGGAGGTTGGAAAATAAATATGGTAACCTGAAACTTCAGGAGATAATTACAAAGTTTTATGAAAAGGACAGAAATAAAATCCTGGAATATAAAAATTCATTTGTACAAAATTACGATCCTATATATCTGGACCCTGAAAAGAAAGGCCCACTATCGTTCAGAACTCATTTTTTTGCACCTTCAAAATATTTCTTCGGCAGGATGTTTGATACTTTCGATTTCAACATTACTTTTATTATGTTAAGTACTATTATTTTTTATATAACCCTTTATTTTGAAGTTTTTGGTAAACTGGTAAATTATATCGAAAAATTAAGATTTAATAAATCAAATTAATGTTCTGGCTATGTTAAAATTATTATTTTTGTATAATTGAAATCCAATTAAAATGAAGGATTTTTCACTTATCATTGTTTTATGCCTCGTAATTCTTCACTACGGTTGCAACTCTCCTTCGATAAAAAATTCACATTTTGTTTTCCCTTCTGAAGATTCAGTTCCTTTGGCGCAAGTTGAACAACTTAGCGAGGAAGCGATTGACGATATATCAAGAAATATTACTTCTCCTGTTGAAATTGCAGATATTCTTCAGCGGATTTCTGTCCCATTTACTACTAGTTTCCTTGCTTCTTCCATAGATGTTTCTCGTCAAAATACAAGCTTCAAAAAAGCATTAATGCTTGGCATTCTTGGTGCAGATCTTGGATATCTGAACATGTACGAGAAAACTGGCAATTCTGTAGATATTCTTTCTTCGATCAAGAAACTAGCTGACGATATAAATGTAGGTCAATTTTTTGATTTTGATGCACTTAGAAGATTATCTCTCAACAGGACAAACCTAGACTCTCTTCTTTACCTTTCGCTTAATTCTTATAACCAGATAGATAAGTTTCTGAGAGAAAAAGGAAGAGGTCAACTTTCTGCTCTTATGATTACAGGCGTATGGATAGAAGGACAGTATTTTGCAACTCAAGTTCTGAAACAATACCCTGATACTTTACTTCGCAACAGGGTTGGTGAACAAAAAGTTATTCTCAATGACCTTATCATGCTTTTAGCCCCATATTGTAATCTTGGGAAGGAATATTCAGATCTATGCAACGATATGAAAGAGCTAAAAGATATCTACAGGGAAGTAAAAATAACATATACCATTGGAGAACCACGTACGGTTGAAAAAGATGGTTCGTTGGTCGTGATACAGACCGACCAGAGCAGAGTTGAAATGACAGATGAACAACTCAAGGCTATTATAAATACTACAGAAAAAATCAGAAACAAACTGATATCAAATAATTAGAATGAAAAAACTACTTTCTATATTTTTATGCTCATTTTTGCTGCTTGACTTTTTGAAAGGTCAGGCAACCGATCCTCTTACAGGTAAGTGTGTTATGAATGCTGGCCCTAACACTACTTATCTTAAGGATTTTCGAGTTCAACTTGGAAAATCGGAATCCCAGAACGAATTCAGATATAAACAGGTTTTTGCACTTAGCAAAAACATGAAATATAAATTTACATTATGCAATGATGAAAATTCACCTGGAGAATTGATTATGAAGCTGGTTGATGATACAGGCAGAACTGTTTTGCAATCATTCGACCCTAAAACAGGTAAAACATATTCTTCAGTTGAATTCGTCTGTAACAAAACAGGTACATATAAACTGTTTTTCGATTTCAGAGGTTTCCAGCAAGGTCTCGGAGTAGGAATAGTATCTCTGGTTAAATAGTAATATTTCGATTTTAAAAATATCGAAGAATCTGAATAGCTACGGCAGATAAAAATAAAGCCGCAATCATAATTTCTTTTATTGCTTTTGTTTTATTATAAATCAGAAAATAAGATATAAAATATACTGCAGGGATTGCTGCAAGGTATATCAGTTCAGCTGAAGCGCATGGTGAAAATAAGAAGAGCATTATCGAAAGAACAAAAACCCAGATCAGAAGAATAAAGATTTCTCTCGATTTAATTTTCATTCCATTTATTCGTGATAAAAGAAAAAATATCCCTGTTATAACCGAAAGGCTGGCAATAATAATCACAACGCTTTCTGCAGACGAAAAATCATGATCCGGCATTCTACTAAACAGATTATCATGTAAAGATTCTATAAGTGAAGCCGGTTCGATTGAAAACAAATAAAAGACTGCTGCAGTTATAACAAATGGAACTACAAGACCGGCTGCAGAGAGTGCCAATTCTTTGAAATTATATCCCCTGATTAATATAACTCCGACTAAAATTATAACGCCAAACCAGATAAGGTTTGCATAAAATAGGCTTCCGGTGCCTATTAGCAATGATGCATCGAAAAAACTGAAGGCCGTTCCTTTTTTATGGTACGAGTCCATTATCCGTTTTAAAGCATAAATGAGAAAAATCGAAGCCGGAATAACTGGATTAAGTCTCTGGTATTGTACAAAAAAGGCACTGAAAAAACCATAAATAAAAGAAGGGAGATAATTTCTTGCAGGGATAAAAAATAACGAATCATTAAGATATGTAACAAGAAAAGATACAATAAGAACTAAGATAAAAGAAATAGCTGTTCCTTGAATGGGTTTCCTCGCTATGTTTTGTAAAAGTTTATATAATGGCATTGGAGTTTCATCGAAATAAGAAACTGATTGGTATTCTTGTGTAAATGCGCCGATCCATAGCAACGTAATTATTATGATATTCAGCAGAATTCCGCGCAGCCCAATGCTTTTAAACAACCTTAAAAACATTTCATAGAAGATCAAAACCTATTTCTGTTCTGTAATATATTCCGTTCCAGGAGACAAGTGCAGCATTTTTGTATGCTGTCTGAAGTGCTTCATAAAGAGTTTGCCCGTATGCGCACAATGCAAGTACTCTTCCGCCATTAGTGACTATTTTTCCATCTTGTTTCTTTGTTCCGGCATGAAAAATAATACAATCCGATACAAGGTCGAGACCATAAATCGGCATACCCTTTTCATATTTCCCCGGGTAGCCTTCCGATGCTAATACAATAGTTGCAACAAATCTTTCGTCAATACATATTTTTTGTCGTATAATGTCTTCTTTTACGATACCTTCAAGCAAGTCGACAAAATCAGATTTTATTCTTGGAAGAATTGCCTGTGCCTCTGGATCGCCAAGCCTGACATTATATTCAATGACATACGGTTCGCCATCAACACTTATTAAACCAAAGAATATTACGCCTTTGTATTTAATTCCTTCCTTCTCCAATCCTTCAAGTGTGGGTTTAATGATTCTTTTTTCAACTTTGTACATAAAAAGATTATTGGCAAAAGGAACAGGTGAAACCGACCCCATCCCACCTGTATTTGGCCCTGTGTCGTTCTTTCCTGCTCTTTTATAATCCTTGGCTTCCGGTAGTAAACGATAATTTTTCCCATCTGTAACAATAAAAACCGACACTTCGACACCTCGCATAAATTGTTCAATAATTACCTTTTTACCTGCATCACCAAATTTTCCTTTCAGCATTGCATCTAATTCCCCGAGTGCTTCATCTATAGAGTTAAGGATAATGACCCCTTTTCCGGCTGCAAGACCATCAGCTTTAAGAACATATGGAGGCTGAAGCGATTCAAGAAAAGCACGTGCTTCGCCAGCATTCTGAATGTCAAATGTCCGGTAATCACCTGTAGGAATGCCATATTTTTTCATAAAAGCTTTTGCGAAATCCTTGCTACCTTCAAGAACAGCTCCTGATTTTTGAGGTCCTATTACAGGGACTTGTTTTAATTGTTCATCATTAAGAAAAAAATCATGAATGCCAGCAACTAGAGGTGCTTCGGGGCCAACTACAACCATTTCGGTACCTGTAGAAAGAACAGTTTCCTTTACATCATCAAAATTTTCAGGATCAATATCAATATTAATGCCGCAGGTAGATGTACCAGCATTACCGGGTGCAATATAAAGCTGTGAAACTTTTGGACTTTGTGCAAGCTTCCATGCAATTGCATGTTCACGGCCGCCAGAACCTAATATGAGAATTTTCATACTTTATTAATTAATGCCTCCAAAATTACTATTTCTGCCTTTATTAATTACTATAAATTTTCAGGTTATATAATCGGGCAATACAAAAGAATATCCTGAATTCAGACATCCTGTAATAAATTCTTCAAGAAAGCCTCTTTTCAAGCTCACCGGCTTATCATGAAGAGCAACTATAGAACCGGGAGTTAACTTTTTCAAAAGATCAACAGCAATTTTATTGTCTCTTTTCTTCTCACTGTAATCGTCGGCAAGAAGATGCCACAAAATAATTTTATATTTCTGCCTTAGATTAAGATACTGACCTGGAAGCATACGACCGTAAGGCGGCCTGAAAAAAATATTTGATGTAATATCTGCTGCAAGTTCAATATCATTCAGATATTTCTTTTTCGGAGTTTTGAAACCATCATAATGGCTGAAAGAGTGATTGCCGATTAGATGTCCCTGATCTTTCAATAGCGACATCAAATCTGGAAATTTTTTACCTCTTTCTCCAGTACAAAAAAATATAGCCCTTATATTATACTTCTCAAGGATTTGAAGAATTGGAAAGGTTGATTCAGGATCAGGTCCATCGTCGAAGCTCAGGCATATCAACTTTTCATGTGTATGTAATTTTATCAGGACCGACCGGAAAAACCATGCAGTATATGCAGGTATTTCATAAACAGCCATTTTACATAATTGAAGGATAAAGTATCGAGTAGTACATATTTAGTTCTTTCTCGAGTGAATCAGCCAATTCATTCATACCAAGCCTCAAGCACATTCTATAGATATCAATAAATGCCTGCATATTAAGTCCTATCGAATAGTCCATCCCGAACCTTTTATCGGCAGGAAGTTCCACGCAATACTGAAGGTAAACTTTGGAATAATTTAGGATTTTATTGATTAATTCTAAACCCTCCTCCTTATATCCTGATCTTATTAAAACTTCAGCAAAATCAATTGAAAAATAGTCGTGCGGCATTTTTTCTTCGGGAATAAGTTCATAACCCTTTTGTGCAACTTCTTTAGCACGAACCGTATCGCCTATATCAATAAGCCTTAAAGCCAGACTGCCGAACATACTTCTGAAAATGCTAAACATCCTCCTTATATTTTCGTCAAGGTAAACATCTGGACTTGAAGCATTTCCCCATTTGAACTTATTCATGATATTATCATACATTACAATATGGTCAATCATTCCGAATTCTCCGGGTTTAGGTGTACCGGTTCTGACCGGTGCAACTCTATATGCAAGCCCCTCTTTTATAAAGAATCTTTCAAGCCCTTTATATTGTGATGCAGGAACTGTGGTTGAAAAACAAACCGGCCGCTTCCAATTATTTGTGGCAAGTATATCCATAATTGCAAGGTCGCCTTTAAAAGCATCGGTTTCAGTATATTCCCATATAATCGGAGAAAGAAGACTGTCGGCAAAGTAACTTTTCACAGTGCCGTTTGAAAATACGATGGAAGTATCCACATCAATAATAAATTTATTTGATGGGAGATAGTTCAGGTAATCGCCTTTCCCTGTAATGTCAATCATTGCCTCTGGATCGTCGAGCCCGACAAAACTTACTGCCTGACGTAGTGGTATGGGTTTCCCAATTCTGTCATTAACTGGTAACTGGTTTCTCTTTCCTTCCATATATTTTTCCTGGTCCAGAGAAAAAGGTAGAGGGTCTGAATTCCATGCCTTCCTTCTCATCATTTCGATATACCATCCAGCCTGAATATAACTCAGGTTTGCCACTCTCACGTCGTTTCTTACACCTTCCACATCCTGGACATACCATAAAGGGAAAGAATCATTGTCGCCGTAAGTAAAAAGAATAGCATTGCTATCCACTGACATTAGATAATTTTCCCCTATATCGCGAGCCGTATAGCGGCCCGACCTATCGTGATCGTCCCAGTTCTGCGAAGCCATGCGGAGAGGAACAGCCAGCAATAACAAAATAAAAGAAAGTAGTGATGACGGTTTTTCAGGAATTAGCTTTCTAAACAATTCATATACAAACATAAAACTAGCTCCTATCCATATAGAGAATGCATAGAATGATCCTGCATAAGCATAATCTCTTTCTCGAGGCTGATTGGGGTATTGATTTAGATAAACAATTATAGCCAGGCCTGTCATAAAAAAGAAACCCGCCACGATCCAGAAATCCGGTTTATTTCTTTTATAGTGCCAGTACATTCCGCAAATCCCAAGCAGGAGAGGAAGTAAAAAATAGGTGTTCCTCCCCGGATTGTTCTTTAAATCATCCGGAAGCTTGTCCTGATCACCTAAACGTGCGTCATCTATGAAATTAATACCACTTATCCAGTTGCCATGTATTGGATTTCCATTACCCTGTATATCGTTCTGTCTTCCTGAAAAGTTCCACATAAAATATCTGAAATACATAAAGCCTATCTGATACCTGAAGAAAAAGCGGAGATTCTCCACAAAAGTCGGACATACGAGAGTTCTCTTCCCAGCAGAGGATTCTACGGTATATCTTCTGCCTTTTATCTTTCCCCAGTACTTATATGCGGCTTCATGATCAGGATCAGAACTATACATACGCGGGAAAATAGTCTTAAACTCTTTATGATAATCATATACTGGCTTATAATAAGGCTCATAACGACCTTTTACCTTGTTATAGCCCGCTATTTTATTTTTTACTTCAATAACAGGAGCATTGTAATAATTGCCATATAATTTCGGAGAACTTTCATACTGCTCCATATTAATATAATAGATAAATGAAAAGATATTCGACGGATCGTTTTGATTCATTGGAGGTTTGGCAGAAGAACGGATAATAATCATAGCGTATGAGGAGTATCCGATACAAATTACAGTAATAGCAGTGATTACATAATTAAGCACATATTTTTTATTCTTCAGTGAGTAACGAATCCCAAAAATAAGAACAATTATTATTAAAGCAACATAAAAAAGCAAACCTGAATTATAAGGGAGTCCAAGAATATTAACAAAAAACAGTTCAAACCATCCGGCAACGCGTGGCAGCCCGGGGATCAGCACAAAAACCATAAGCCATAACATAAACACGGCAAGTGCAAATGTTTTGAGGACACCTTTTGTTGTAATCTTATATTTTCTGAAATAATAAATAAACACAAGCACAGGAAGAACAAGAAGATTAAGACGGTGGATACCTATTCCAAGTCCCATCAAATATGCAATAAGAATTAACCATCTATCCGAGTAAGGCTCATCGGCCTCATCTTCCCATTTCAACATGCACCAGAATACAAGGGCAGTCATAAGCGACGACAACGCGTAAAGTTCACCCTCAACAGCGGAAAACCAGAAAGTATCGGAAAACGTATATGCAAGAGCTCCTATTATACCTGAAAAAATAACCGGTAGAATTTGATTACCTGTTGGAATTCCATTGTTGCAAAATGCTTTTCTTACAAGGTGTGTAATTGACCAGAAAAGGAACATTATAGCAAACCCGCTGCTTATGGCTGAAAATAGATTCATAGCGAGAGCGACCTTCGATGTGTCTCCACCTGCAAACAGAGTTGCAATCCGACCAAGCATAATAAACAGAGGGGCTCCGGGAGGATGACCAACCTGCAAACGGAATGCTGACAGGATAAATTCACCGCAATCCCAAAAACTTACTGTAGGCTCAACAGTCAATATATAGACCATAGATGAAATCAGAAACATTATCCATCCGGTAATCGTGTTCCAGCGCCTGAATGTAGAAGATGAAGAATCCATAAAAACTTATTTTTCCATTTTCCAACTAAAAAGCAAAGAACGTAAAAAAAATAACTTGTGAATCATCAACCTTTTATTTAACACTATTTGGGATATGTTTTATTACTTTTACAATCGTAACAATCAAATATATGAGAATAGTTTTAACACTGATCATCCTATTATGGTTTTTCTTTCCTGTTTATGGTCAGGAGAAAGAGATTCTAAATGAAAATAAAGAAACTTTATGGCTTGACATTAAATCAATAAGTTTTATTAAAAACAATGAATACTTCAATCCTATTGTTGAAGGTTATACCCTTATCGGTTCCTTTCTCAGACCTGTTTTAATATATGCTCCCTCAAATAATTTCGACTTAAGCATAGGATTGCATCAGCAAATCTATGCTGGAACATCGAAATCCATAAAGCCTCATCTATTGTTTTCGGTGAATTGGAAACTTTCTGAAAAGAGCATTTTAACATTAGGTTCACTCGACGGCTGCGATAAACATCGAATGTATGATCCTCATTTCAACGCCGAAAGAATTTATAGTGATTTTGATGAGACGGGAGCCTCCTTTGTAACAGAAACACCACATTTTTTCAGTGATACCTGGATCAACTGGGAAAACTTTATTTTTAAAGGTGATACTGTGAGGGAAATTTTTACTGCCGGGGAATCATTTAATTATAAAACGTCGATATTAAACGATGCCATCAAACTAAATCTTCCTTTACAGGCAAAATTTAAACACTTTGGCGGACAGATAAGTAATTACAGCGGACATGTACTTACTTTCCTTAATTTCTCAACTGGAGTTGGAATTGATTTTAATATTGCCAATGGGAATTATGGAATCCCGGGAGTCGAATATTTGCAGTTTATTTACCGCGAACTTACCGAAAAAGGAGATGCAATTACGACACATGGAAGTGCGTCATGGTTGAGATTTCATTACCGTTATAGATCTTTGTACTTTGGTTCATATCTCTGGTTTGCCAGTAATTTCTTTGCTCCCGACGGTAATCAGATTTATGGATGCGTCTCGGATTATAAGGAGAATTATTTACTCTCAAAGAGAAAAATATGGACTAACTCAATAAATTTTACATTTAAACCTGGAGGAATATTCGAGTTTCTTCTTGGCTTCGAGGGATATTACGATTTTGAGCTTAAGAGGATGGATACAGCAGTTGCAATGCATATCAATTTTGACCGGCGGATAAAACTTAAAACTTTTTAAAATGATTTGCGCTATGTCTTTAAAATGAATCTCCAGGGCAAGCTAACCCAAGGTTCACCGGCATAATCTATTCCGACACGATTTGTTGTAAAATAAGAAACATCAAATCCATTGTCTTCAATCCATATCTTTTCTGACGATGCCAGATCTTCCCCATAATATGAACCATCTATTCCGAGGGCTTTAGTAAGCTTCCCCGGCCCGTTAAATCCCTTAACTCCTCTTATTAACGCTGCTTGCGGCTCATTTTCGGCTCCTGTTACAACATTGAGCATCCAGTACATACCGTAAACAAAATACACATATACAAGTCCGCCCTTCCCATACATGACCTTATTTCTCGGAGTTAATCCCTTTGATGCATGGCATGCTCTGTCTTCCTTGCCTCTATATGCTTCAGTTTCAGTTATCATGTATCTTACAATTGAATTGTCCGACTTGCGGACTGTGAGGATTTTACCAATGAGATCCGGAGCTACATCCAGGACATCCCTTGTATAGAATTCGGACTTCAGTCGGATAGCCTTATCATTGGAATATTTTCTTTCCAAAATATTTTCATTCATCATATCAAAGTGGACAAAATAATACAAAACTTCTTTATAAAGAGGGCTAACGGGTTACTTAGGTCAATATTATAATAATAAATTTATTTAATAATTCTTTTTTTAAAAAATAAGTTTTATTTTTGCACACCTTTTAAAATAAAGAGTTTTTAGATAAATATATGAATACTTTAAGTTATAAAACAAAATCCGTCAATAAATCGGACGTAAAAAAAGAATGGATTCTTATTGATGCCGAAGGTCAAATTCTCGGGCGTCTTGCTTCTGTTATAGCAATGCTTTTAAGAGGCAAACACAAACCTTCTTTTACGCCTCATGTTGATTGTGGCGACAATGTGATCGTTATTAATGCCGACAAGGTTGACCTGTCCGGTGAAAAATGGAATCAAAAAGAGTATTTAAGATATTCAGGTTATTCTGGAGGCCAGAGGAGTACAAAAGCCAGTGTTATGCTTAAAAAGAATCCTATCTTTCTTGTCGAACATGCGGTAAAAGGAATGCTCCCCAAGAACAAGCTGGGACGGGCTTTGTTTAAAAACATGCATGTTTATGCCGGGGCAGAACACAAGCATGAATCACAGAAGCCAAAACAAATTGATATAAAAAACATTAAATAACGCACATGGAAATAATCAATGCTATTGGAAGGAGAAAATCTGCTGTTGCAAGGGTCTATCTGGATGAAGGTAAGGGTAATATTACAATAAATGATACTGATTACAGGGAATACTTTAAAAGTGATACCATTCATTATCTGGTTACCCAACCTCTTGTACTTCTTAATGTAAGGGAGAAATATGATATAAAAGCCAGCATTGATGGCGGAGGTATCAAAGGTCAGGCTGAAGCGTTACGGCTTGGCATTTCAAGAGCACTTATTAAAGTAAATGCTGAATTCAGGCCTGTTTTAAAGGCAAACGGTTTTCTTACACGCGACCCGCGCGAAGTTGAAAGAAAGAAAGCAGGAAGGCCAAAGGCGCGTAAGAGATTCCAGTTCAGCAAACGGTAGTAACAAGCTTATGAATTATATATAATAAAATAAATCAAGTTTAGTATCTAAATTGCAGTGACTTCTTAACTTAAGAACTACTCTGCAATTGATAAAACAGAATGTAAACTTTAAAAAAAATAAAATGCCAAGAGTTACTTTTGAAGAATTACTTGAAGCCGGAGTACATTTCGGCCACCTGAAGAGAAAATGGAATCCTGCAATGGCTCCATATATATTTATGGAACGTAATGGAATTCATATAATAGATCTGGAAAAGACTATTGAAAAGCTTGAAGAAGCTGCGTCGGCAATGAAACATATTGCCCGGTCAGGGAAAAAAATCCTTTTTGTAGCAACAAAGAAGCAGGCAAAAGAAATTGTTGCCGAAAGAGCTAAAAAAGTCAATATGCCTTACGTTACTGAAAGATGGCCAGGGGGAATGCTTACAAATTTCCCTACAATTCGTAAGGCAGTCAAAAAAATGACTTCAATCGATAAAATGGCATCAGACGGTACTTTTGCAAATCTTTCAAAACGAGAAAAATTACAAATAACCCGACAGCGAGCAAAACTTGAAAAAATGCTCGGAAGTATCGCCGACCTTACCAGATTACCTTCAGCAATTTTTGTTGTGGACGTCAATAAGGAAAATATTGCGGTAAAGGAAGCAAAAAGACTTGGGATCCCTGTTTTCGCAATGGTTGATACTAACTCCAACCCTACTAACATTGATTTTCCTATACCTGCAAATGACGATGCATCAAAATCAATCGCATTGATTGTTGACGTTCTTTGCAAAGCTATTGAGGAAGGTCTTAATGAAAGAAAACTCGAAAAAGATAAAGAACCCTCATCAAAGGAGAAAAAAGATATAAGGAAAGAACTTGAAACAAAGGCAGTCCCCGATTCAATAATCGAGGCTATTGTTAAAGAGGAAGAAGAAGTCGATGTGGAAACAGAACATAAAAAATCCGATTATTTTGATGATGAAAACAAGGAACAAAGTCCTCTGTTAAATGAAGAAACAGAAGAGGCTTTTGAAGATGATGATTTAAGAAACCAATTAATTAAATAAAATGGCTAATATAACTTCAGCAGATGTTGTCAAATTAAGAAAAATGACACTTGCGGGTATGATGGATTGTAAGAGAGCACTTGAAGAAGCTGACGGTAATTTTGATAAAGCTATTGAAATTATACGGAAAAAAGGGCAGGCCGTTGCTAATAAACGTGCCGACCGCCTTGCAACAGAAGGAGCTGTTCTCGCAAAAGTTTCCCCTATGGGAAATATCGGGGCAATGATAGTGTTGAACAGCGAAACTGATTTTGTTGCCAAGAATGCCGAATTTTTGAAACTTGCCGAAAACATACTTAATATAGCTCTTGCTAATGCACCTGAGGACCTCGATGAACTCAAAGCTCTCAAACTTGACGGTACCCCAATTTCTGATAAGATTGTTGAATATATAGGTGTTATCGGAGAGAAAATCGATCTGTCGTTTTATGAGAAAATTGAAGCTCCCTACGTTCAGGCATACGTTCACCCCGGAAATAAACTAGCTTCTCTGGCGGGTTTTTCAAAAACCGGGCTTGATATTCAGGTTTATAAGGATGTAGCAATGCAAATAGCTGCTATGAACCCAATAGCAATCGACAAGGAAGATGTTAAGCCGGAAATTATCGCCCAGGAAATTGAAATTGGCAAAGAACAGGCAAAGCTTGAGGGTAAGCCTGAAGCTATGCTCGAAAAAATAGCACAGGGAAAACTTGGTAAATTTTTTAAAGAAAATACCCTCCTGAACCAGGAATTCATAAAAGATAATAAAATAACTGTTAAACAGTACATTCAGTCGGCTGATAAAGATTTGAAAGTTACCGGATTCGTTAGATATGCATTGAATCAATAAATCCTTACGGAGCCACTTTCTAAGATAGTGAAAAATGATTTATTCACGTATTTTATTGAAACTCAGTGGCGAGGCTCTTATGGGCGAGGAGAACTGTACAATTTCTGCAAAAGTGATTGGCGAATATGCCTCACAAATCATTGAAATCGTAAATGAAGGGTGTGAAGTAGCTATTGTTATTGGCGGAGGTAACATTTTCAGAGGTTTAAACAAAAGTACCGAAGGTTTCGACAGAGTTAAAGGCGACCAGATAGGTATGCTTGCAACAGTAATTAACAGCCTTGCTCTTGAAAGCGAAATTAATAAACAAGGCGGCAGAGCATGCGTTTTCACTTCGATAAGGATGGAACCTGTCTGTCAGCTCTATAACCGCGACGAAGTAATAAGAGCATTAAAGAAAAAAATTGTGTGCATTCTGGCTGGAGGAACAGGGAATCCTTTCTTTACAACCGATACAGCAGCAGCACTGAGGGCATTGGAAATCTCTGCAAACTTACTCCTTAAAGGAACAAGAGTTGATGGTGTGTATAATACTGACCCTGAAAAAGATCATTCAGCCATTTTGTTTGAAGAAATTTCTTTTGATGAGGTAATTAAAAATAACCTTAAAGTTATGGATTCCACCGCTTTCACTTTATGCCGCGATAATAAAATGCCAATAGTAGTATTTAATATGAACATTAAAGGAAATCTTAAAAAAATTGTAAACGGTATAAAAACAGGCACATTAATAATCTAATTCTCCATCCATTGAATATTAAGGTATTTTATTATTTTTGTTTCAATTTAAAAAATTCTTTAATGTAATGTCTTACGTTATGAATGAGGAAATTGAACTTGTTCTGGAAGAAGCCAGAGACAGGATGCAAAAGGCTTTAGAACATCTTGAATATGAGCTTGCAAGACTAAGAGCAGGCCGTGCCACGCCGAATCTCCTCGACGGAATCACTGTCGATTATTATGGCGTAAATTCTCCTCTGTCGCAAGTATCCAATATCAACACTCCCGACGCTAAAACTATCCTTATCCAACCATGGGAAAAAAGCATGCTGAACGTTATTGAAAAAGCAATAATGGCTGCAAATATAGGTCTTGTCCCAATAAATAATGGAGAAACAATAAGAATAAATATCCCCCCTCTTACAGAAGAAAGACGATATCAGCTTGTCAAACAAGTAAGGCTGGAAGGCGAAACTGCGAAAATTAGTATAAGAAATTCACGGAAATGGGCTAATGACGAACTTAAAAAACTTCTAAAGGAAGGGCTTCCCGAAGACCTTGAAAAAATTGCCAGTGAAAAAGTTCAGGAAATGACTTCCGATTTTACTTCAAAAGTTGAAAAAGTTGTGGCTCAAAAGGAAAAAGAAATAATGACTGTTTAATCCTCTTAATTAATATATATAAATATATATATATATATATTTATATATGTTAATATTAAACAGCAATACCTTTCAAACCAGTCGTGCAATTTTTACAAATTTCAATCTTCTGTCGTTCAATAAGAAACTTGTTCCTGAAAGTTCTGTTTCTTTCTCCTTCCCATACCTCCCGGAACGATGCACCAGCTATGTTACCAAAACTATAATATGCCGTTTTGTCAAAACAGCAAGGCAGAACATTTCCATCCCATGTAATAACTGGATTCAGCCATAATCTCAGGCATCTGCTTTTTAACTTCCCTTTCAGCCTGTATTTATTATTCTTTTTTATATAACGCCGGTATTTGTTACACTCGGGAAGCCACTCATCAAAATTGCCGGTTATTACTTGCATCGATTTAAGCTTCAATTTCGAACCTGTTTTCCGTGCAAATTCTTTAAAATCACTTATTTGCTGTTGATTATAACGGTTAACAAGACACTGGATTTCAATTTTAAGCGACGATTTGTTTTTTGCCTTTGCCTGCGAAAGCATTCTGATTCCTTCGAGCACCACATTCAGGTTACCACCCCTGCGATATTTTTCATAAGTGTATTGATCCATTCCGTCTACCGGCACAATAACCTTCCTGATCCCGGATGATATAAGCTTTCCGATATTCTCATCTGAGAAGAAATGACCGTTTGTTGATAAAGTAATTCCGATCCCTTCAGCTATAGTCACAAATGAAAAAAACTCCGGATGTAGCATTGGCTCACCCTGAAAATAAAGGTTTATATTAAAAAGATATGATTTGAGTTCGGAAATTATTTTTTCAAACATTTGAATATTCATCAGGCCTTCATCTCTGTTAAGTCTTCCTGCTCCTTTGAAACATTCGGGACAGCTTAAATTGCATCTGCTGCTTATTTCAATATTTATTGCTGCAGGCATGCCCCAGATTAAAGGCCTCTTCGTAATAATACTTAGACCATACGACATCAATAACTTAATCAAATTAAGATACTTAATCATAATTCTTAACCATATAATGTTCTGAAAGTTATATATTTTGAATATAATATTTTTATTTCTTATAGGGTAATAATGACCCTTTCCGGTCATTAATAAAACAAAATAATTATACGGTAATTAATAAATGAAATTATAAATCAAAAATTTTACGACAATGAAAAAATTAATAAGTATCACAGGCGTCTTTTTAGCAATTATGTTGCTTATCACTTCCGGAACTACAGCTATTGCCGGGCCGGGAAAAGATAAAAAGAAAACTTTGCAGCAATCACTTCTCGTTCTCAGAGGCAAAGTTATTGATAAGGAAACTCTGTCACCGTTGGTATTCGCATCTGTTACGGTTAAGGAAACCAATGTTGCTACAGTTACCAATATTGATGGTGAATTTATAATCAAAATACCTGAAACAGAAGTTTCTAAAAACCTTGAAATTTCTTTTATCGGTTACAAAAACAAAGTTATTCCCCTGATAGAACTTAAAGACGACGGAGCCAGGAATATAATAACCATGGAGCCAGCACCTATACCTTTAAAAGAGATTGTTATCAAACCTATGATGCCGGATGAAATAATCAATAATCTTATCAATTCTATTCCAAAGAATTATCCGAATATTCCAAACATGATGACAGCTTTTTACAGGGAGACTATACGGAAGAACAGATCTTATATTTCAATAGGCGAAGCCGTTGTCGAAATATTCAAAGCTCCTTACCAAAATGATCTCCGATTTGATGCTATACGAATTTATAAGGGACGAAAGAATACGGAAATGCAAAAATCCGATACCGTGCTTTTTAAATTACAAGGTGGACCAATAACATCTCTTGAACTGGATATCATCAAAAATCCTGAGGCTATTCTTACACGCGAAGCTTTAGGCTTTTATAACTACAAACTCTCAGGTGCGGTTGAAATAGACGGCAGATCGAATTATATAATCGAATTTAGCCAGAAGCCTGAAATCACCATGCCGTTATTTATGGGAAAACTTTTTGTCGACATGCAAACTTTTGCTCTTTCGGGAGCTGAGTTTGGTTTTAACCTTTCAAATAAAGAAG
Source organism: Bacteroidales bacterium (assembly GCA_017999895.1). Taxonomy (GTDB): domain Bacteria; phylum Bacteroidota; class Bacteroidia; order Bacteroidales; family VadinHA17; genus LD21. Next base: position 73,297 of record JAGNKY010000010.1, on the reverse strand, counting down.
AAGCCACAGCATTGTTCATAAAGAAAAAACCACTCGGGATGCAGGTAACTCCTGAGGTTGCATCATACCTTGTAAAATACCGTGAGCAAGACGGCAAATGGTACTTCGCATATTCAAGGGCTGAAGTCAAGTTTAAAGTTAACTGGAAAAGAAAACTCTTCAACACAAATTATACAACTATGGCAGAAATTGCTATAACTGACAGAACTGAAGAAGAAGTTATTAAATTTGCTGGTAAGGAAAAACTAAGATATTCTGATATCTTTATCGAAGAAGTAGCAGCATTTGCTGATGAAAACTTCTGGGGCGATTATAATGTAATCGAGCCTGACCAGAGCATAGAACAGGCCATCAGGCGTCTTGCAAGAAAAGTAAAGTTCAGTGATCGTGAAAAATAACAATTAACGTATTATTACAATAAATGCCGGGAGAAAATGAAATAATAAGTAAGATCAGGCAAGGTGATATCAAAAGTTTTGAAACACTTTTTCGATCTTACTACATTTCTCTCGTTAGATATGCAGGAACACTGATAAAAGATAAGAATACTGCTGAAGAAATAGTTCAGGAACTTTTTACAAAAATCTGGGATGAAAGAGAAAACCTTAAAATAAAAAGCTCTGTCCCTGGCTATCTGTTTAAATCGGTCCATAACAGATGCTTGCATCATATTGAGCATCTAAAAGTGGTGAAAAAACATCTCGAAGAAATTAATACTGATTCAGATATCTCATACAATAATACTGATAATGAAGTTAATTTCAGAGATTTACAAGAAACAATAGCCGAAGTGATCGAACGACTCCCGGAAAAGTGTGGAAAAATATTTTGTATGAACAGATTTGAAGGACTTAAATATCAGGAAATAGCAGAAAAAATGGGCATATCGGTTAAAACGGTGGAATCCTGCATGGGCAAGGCACTCAAAGAATTTAGAAAAACATTCACAGAAAAACAAAAATGATACATTCCAAGAATTATACTGAAAAAGAGTGGGCAGAATACGCCTCCAGCCATTCAGGTGAAGTGGAAAAAAATAAAAAGTTTTCGGAAGAAGAAAACATGATCCTTGAAAAGTACTGGAAAGCAACAGAGTCTGGTTTTAATCCCGAAGAAATTGATGTTGACAGAGCCTGGGAAAAAATTCTATCAGGTATAACTGAAGGTAATCCCACTTCCATCAAAAAAACTAACAGGCCTTACTTAAAGATTGCTGCAGCAATAACTTTAATTTTAGGTGTGAGCGCTGCAGTTCTATACATAACTCGCACATCGCGGTCCGAATATGTTGTGTTAAGCACAGGAGAAAAAGATGCCGTTAAAGAAATATCTTTACCAGACGGGAACAGAGTATGGCTCAACAGAAATTCTAAACTCTCATATAAGGCAAAACCTGACGATAACACGAAAAATATAAAGCTAAGTGGTGAAGCTTATTTCGATATTATCCATGATCCTTCACATCCTTTTATTATCGACGCAGGTAAAGCTACAATAAAGGTTATTGGTACTACTTTTAACGTTATAACCAGTAATCCGCAGAAAGAAGTTGAAGTTTTCGTTGAAAGCGGAAATGTTCTGCTTTCAACCGTTTCAGGCAAAGATGTAGTACTCGAACCCGGCTATATTGGCAAAGCAGATAATAAATCGGCAATAAAAATCTTAAACAATAATAAAAATTATCTTGCATGGAAAACCGGTTTACTTGTTTATGAAGATACTCCATTAAATGAAGTTCTACATGATCTTAACAGGGTTTATGGCATTAATATTACTGTCGAAGACCCCTCAATTCTGGACTACCGTATAACTTCAACATTCGATAAAGATCCTGAAGAAACAATTATTAATGTTATTTGTATTACCTTTAATCTTAATTATGTGAAAGACGACGGTGATTACCATCTTTCACGAAAATAAAATGATAATATAATAATAAGGCATGATATCCTGGGATAACTGTGCAAAATATATTTCAGGCATTGCTATGCTGATGTTTCTGTTTTGTCCATTAATGTTGCAAGCTCAGGAAAGCATTCTCGATTCTTTATTGACTTTCAAATCGGGCAATGTAAAAATTGGAAATGCTCTAAATATAATAAGCAGGCAAACAGGATATTATTTTACTTTCGATAGCAAGCTCATCGACCGGAATAAAAAAGTAAACTTTACATTCGAAAATGTAAGACTTAAGGAAATACTCAGAACCATAATCGGTAACGATTCAGTCGAATTTACAGTTGTCAACAAATATATAATCATATTCAAGCCTCAGCCTGTAGCTGAAGCACCCCCTGAAATGCCAACATGGGAAATAAAAGAAATAACCGGAACTATCACCGATGATGAAACCGGTGAACCCATTCCTTATGTGGCAATAAGTCTGCCCAAAAAAGGTAAAGGAACCATAACCAACAACAATGGAGAATTTATGCTGAAAATTTACAGAGAATGGATATACGATACTCTTATAATATCACATCTGGGATATTATAAGGAAAAAATTCCTATTAGCCGGGCTGTAACTAATAAATTAAATATATCTCTTAAAAGAGATTACGTTCCAATTCCTGAAATTATTATCCGTAATCAGTTGCCAACTGAAATTCTTAGAAAAGCTTATTTATCAATTACAAAGAATTTTGGAAATTCGCCCGCCCTTCTTATGGCTTTCTACCGGGAAGCTGTCATTAAGAAAAATGATCTTCAAATTTATTCCGAAGCCATTGTTGAAATATATAAATCTTCTTATTCTGCGACTTTTGCAGGCGATCAGATGAAAATTATAAAAAGTCGCAAAATTGAAAATACAGGTCTGAAAGACACTCTTACTGTAAGGCTTAAGGCCGGACTTCAAAGCTGCCTTGCTCTCGACGGTGCACGAAATCCATTCGATTTCATTATACCTGAAAATTTTCCACAATATGATTACAGAATGACAGATATTGTAAAAGTTGATCAGGGAACAGCTTATGTAATTGAGTTCATTCAAAAACCATTTGTTGATATTCCTCTGTTTATGGGCTCAATTTATATAAATACAATGAATTATGCTATTGAACACGCTGAATTTGAACTTAATCCGGCTTTTATAAAAAAGAATAAAGAAGATTATATCACCTATCAATCAAAAGATTATACAATAATGCCTATCTCAGTAAAATATCAAGTAAGTTACAAAAACATCGGTGAGAGATATTTTCTAAATCATGTAAGAGGCGATTTAAATTTCACTGCTCACCATAAAAAAAGATTATTCAACACACCGTTCAAAGTTTTTTTTGAGATGGCAGTAACCGATATTAAAACAGAAAATGTGACACGATTCGACAGAGAAGAAATTGCACCTCTTCATTCTGTATTTTCAAAGACAATCAAAAGTTACGACCCTGAATTCTGGGGCGATTTCGATTTCTTGAAACCTGAGAGCAACCTTTTGCAGGAACTAAAAAATATGAAAGCTCGCCTACAGGAATTTTCAAAACAATAATAAAATATTTAAATATTAATTATATCCTTCTCAATTCATAATTCATCATTCCTTGTTCGATATTCCCTAAAAGGTCAACTCAATATTTATTAATCAAATTGTAAAGCTCAGATAAGTCGGGTGTAAGTATAATTTCCGTTCTCCTGTTTTTCTGACGTGCCTCAGGAGTATTTCTGTTGTCAACCGGATCATATTCACTTCTGCCTGCAGCAGTAAGCCTTTTAGGATCAATTTTGCTTCCTTCAAGTAGAACCCTTACCACTGTTGTTGCTCTTTTAACACTCAGGTCCCAGTTATCCACTAACTGTCCGCCTGAAGGCCTATATGGGACATTATCGGTATGACCCTCAATAGTAATTTGTATATCCGGATTCTTTTCCAGCACCGCTGCAAGTTGTCTGAGAGCCCTACGTCCATTTGCATCAATTTCCCAGCTTGCTGTTTTGAATAGAAGTTTATCGGCAAGTGAAACATACACTTTGCCGTTACGGATTGTAACAGAAAGACCCATATTCTCAAATCCCAGTAATGCTTCAGATACTTTGTTTTTAAGTTCCTGTACAATCTGCTTCTGTGAATCAAGAATTCTTTCAAGCTCAATAAGCATGGCATTACGTTTCTCCAATTCATATGACAATTCATCGAGTTCAGCTTTTTTCTCATCCAGGTTTTGTTCAAGCTGACGTAACAAATTTTCCTTATTTTGTAGATTCACCTGGGCAGCCTGTAACTCTTCAAGCAGTCGGCGAGTCTCGGCAACATTCCCTTTGATAAGTTCCTCATACGCGTTTTGTAATTCGCTAAACTTTGCCAAGAGTTTATTGTATTCCGCCTTAAATTCGTTGCGCTCGCTTAAAGCCGCCTGTAATTCCGCTTCAAGTTTTTTTGTTTCTTTTTCATACTTTTCAACTTTTGCTTCAAGTTCCTTCTTATCCATTAATAGAGCGATATTCTCACTCTTAAGCGCATCACGCTCATCCAGATACATCTTACTGGTATCCTGCAACATCCTGTATTTCTTCGCCGGAACGCACGAAAAAGCTACGAGTAATAATGTTACGACTAACAGTTTTGATAAAGCAATATTTTTCATCCAGAAAATTTTTTTAATAATTAGAACTACCTTTAATTGTTGCAGTTTTGTTTTAACAAACAAAAATAATAAAAACCCTATATCACTTACGGCAAATGAAGGCGAATAATATTTATTATCTTTGCATGTCTGTTAACTTCAAATATTGAATGGCACAAAGTTATCGTATTTTAACAGCTATTTCAGACCCTTCGGATCTTAAAAAATTAAAAAATGAAGAGTTACTGGTTCTTTGTGATGAACTACGAAATTTTATTATAGAATCTGTAAGTACAAACCCGGGTCATTTAGGTTCAAACCTAGGCGTAATAGAACTTACTGTTGCTCTTCACTACGTTTTCAATACCCCATACGATAAAATAATCTGGGATGTTGGGCACCAGGCTTATGCTCACAAAATACTTACAGGCAGAAGAGAAAAGTTTCATACCAACAGAAAATACAAAGGAATTAGCGGCTTCCCTAAAATGTCAGAGAGTGAATTTGATGCTTTTGGCGTAGGGCATTCTTCGACATCAATATCAGCAGCGCTTGGAATGGCAGTTGCAGCACAACGAAAAGGAGAAAACAGACAAGTAGTGGCAGTAATCGGCGATGGGGCCATGACAGCCGGACAAGCATTTGAAGGAATGAACAATGCCGGCATTGCAAAATCGAACCTGCTTGTAATTCTCAATGATAACAACATTGCAATTGATGCAAACGTAGGTGCTCTCAAAGAATATCTCCTCGACATTACGACAAGCCGAACTTACAATAAGTTTAAAAACGAGTTATGGAATATCCTTGGAAAAATAAGTAAAATGGGGCCTAATGCAAGATCGTTTGCAGCCCAGGTTGAGTCAGGGCTTAAAAGCACTATCCTCGACCGCAGTAACTTATTCGAAGGATTGAATTTCAGATATTTCGGCCCCATTGACGGTCACGACATACTTCATCTTGTGGAAGTACTTAATGACCTTAAACATATCCCCGGTCCTAAATTACTGCATTGTATAACAGTAAAAGGTAAGGGATATAAGTTCGCAGAAGAAAATCAGACTATGTTTCATGCTCCAGGTATATTTAATAAAGACACAGGAGAAATAATACATTCCTCATCACCTGACGAAACACCAACTTATCAGGAGATCTTCGGCGAAACTATTCTTGAACTGGCAAGAAAAAACCCTAATATCTATGGCATCACTCCTGCAATGCCTAGCGGCTGCTCACTTTCATTAATGATGAAAGAATTTCCCGAAAGAACATTCGATGTAGGAATTGCCGAACAACATGCTGTTACTTTTTCGGCAGGCCTTGCAACACAGGGTATCATACCTTATTGTAATATTTATTCCTCTTTCCTTCAAAGAGCTTACGACCAGATAATTCATGATGTTGCTCTTCAAAATCTTCATGTTGTTTTCTGCATTGATCGAGCAGGCCTTGTTGGCCCCGATGGCGCCACACATCACGGATTATTCGATATAGCTTTTATGCGTAATATACCCAATATGATTGTAAGCGCACCTATGAATGAAATTGAATTAAGAAACCTGATGTACACAGCCCAGCTCGATAAAATAAAATCGCCAATAAGCATCAGATACCCAAAAACTACAGGAATTTTCCATGACTGGCGAAAACCTTTTGAAGAAATAGAAATCGGTAAGGCACGACTCATTTCGGAAGGCTCCGATATTGCAATACTAAGCTTTGGGCACCCGGGTAACTTTGTCATAAAAGCATCCGAAATACTGAGAAAAGAAGGAATAATTCCGGCACACTACGACATGCGCTTTGCAGCCCCTCTCGATACGGAAATATTACATTCAATCTTCCAAAGGTTTGATAAAATAATCACAATCGAGGACGGGATCCTTAAAGGAGGATTTGGAAGCGCTGTTATCGAATTTATGGCTGATAACGGTTATAATGCAACGGTAAAACGACTTGGAATACCCGATTATTTTGTTGAACAAGGCACTCAGGAAGAACTTATTGCCGAATGTGCTTTTGACGTTAATGGAATTGTTAAAGCAGTAAAAGAAATGATTGACTCTCCTTGTTCTTCTGTATTAAGCTCTTCAAGCTCCATGAAAACAAAAACATATAACAAATACCACTAAAACTTATATTTATGAGAAAATCGTTAACCTACCTGGCAATCCTTATTTTGATTTCTTCATGTGCTTCCGAAAATAAAAAGGAAAAAGAAGAATGGATTCAACTCTTTAACGGTAAGAACCTCGACAATTGGGTTATAAAAATAAAAGGACATCCACTCGGTGAAAATTATAACAACACTTTCAGAGTCGAGGACGGGATTCTTAAAGTAAGTTATGATAAATATGAGAAGTTCGATGAAAACTATGGCCACATTTATTATTATAAACCGTTCTCATATTACAAAATCAGGGTAGAATACAGATTTACTGGAGAGCAATGTCCCGGAGGTCCTTCGTGGGCATTTAGAAACAACGGTATAATGTTCCATTGCCAGTCGCCCGAATCAATCAAGCTCGACCAGGACTTCCCTGTTTCAATAGAAGCACAACTTCTTGGTGGCGACGGTGTTTCGGAGCGAACCACAATGAACGTTTGTACACCAGGTACACATATTGTAATTGATACAATCCTTGTTACCAATCACTGCACAAATTCAAAATCAAAAACATTTCATGGCGATGTATGGGTAACCGCTGAACTTGTAGTTTATGGCGACAGTATAATCCATCACATTGTTAATGGCGACACCGTTCTTACTTACTCAAAACCACAGGTAGGCGGAAGCAATAAACCGGCTGATTACCCTGTCCCTGACGGGACACTGATAAAGGAAGGATATATTGCACTTCAGGCTGAAAGCCATCCGACAGAATTCAGAAAAGTTGAATTGCTTGACCTGAGTAAAGATAAGAGACAAAAGTAAGAACAACAACTGAAATCCTAACCGTAAGTTTCAGAGGAAAAAGACAAAATATTTTTGAAAAAGCCTTATTTTCGCAGTCTATAACCTGAAAACAAATAAAGCATCTTACTGCAAGAATTTAAGAAATACGAACTCGTTGGCCCGGATGGCGGAACAGGTAGACGCGCTGGTCTCAAACACCAGTAGCAGCAATGCTGTGTGGGTTCAAGTCCCACTCCGGGTACTTGTAAAAATCAATTTAAGGCAAACTTCCAATATTTATACAATAAAAATTTAAATAGTATAATGTAAATTTTAAAAATTAAAAAAATATTCTTATTATTGTTACTGTAATAAAATCAATTTTATATGGACAAAAGGATAAATGAACTTTTTGATGAATACAGGAAAGGTGGTTTATCCCGACGCGATTTCCTGAAGAGACTGACAATATATGCAGGTGGTTCAGCTGCAGCAATGGCTATACTCCCCTCCTTTGGAGAAGAGTTTTTTAATCCTGAAGAATTGCAGGATTATCCCGGCCTTATAACGGAGTTCATCAAATATCCGGGGGCAACATGTGATATGAGAGCATACCTTGCCCGGCCGGCAGAAAATAAAAAATACCCGGCAGTAATAGTAATTCATGAAAATCGCGGACTTGTACCTCATATTCAGGACGTAACCAGGCGCATGGCAAAAGAGGGATTCCTTTCACTTGCGCCCGATGCACTTTCTCCATTTGGCGGAACGCCTGAAGACATTAGCAATGTGGGAGAGCTCTTCAAAAAGCTCGACAATGATGAAACGGTCAAAAACTTCACTGCAGCAGTTAAATATCTCGAAACACATCCCAACTCAAATGGTAAAGTGGGCTGCACCGGGTTCTGCTGGGGAGGCGCTATGACTAATCAGGTAGCCGTTAATGCTCCTACACTTAAAGCGGCTGTCCCTTATTACGGACGTCAACCGGCAGTCGAAGATGTTCCGAAAATTAAAGCTGCTATAATGGCACATTATGCTGAAAATGATCCTGGAATTAATGCTGGAATTCAGGCTTTCGAAGAAGCACTTAAAAAAGCAAATATAGAATATAAGATATTCATCTATCCCGGGACACAACATGCATTCAATAACGACACAAATCCACAAAGATATAATGAGGAAGCAGCAAAGCTTGCATGGAAGAGAACCGTTGATTTCTTCAGGGAAAAGCTCACATAGTTTTTTCGTTCCGGCGATGCCATTCCGCACTCACTGCCTGCACAAAAGGCATAATATGCTTAAAGAATATCTTATAACCATGGCATAGATAATTTAATCCAGACTCGCCTGAAGGAGTATTATTAAACCTGTTTTTCGGGCATTCTCCGTTACACATATCCCTTACTTCACATTCCAGACAATATTGAGGAAGCGACCTAAGCTTTTCAAGGCCAAAATATAACTGTTTTTCCGAACTTAACATCTGCTCAATAGAGGAAGAACTAATATTCCCTATATAGTGCTCATTGTCAACATAATGGTCGCATGAGTAAAAATCTCCGTTTAATTCCACAACCGGAACGCCACCACAGATCTTTTTAAATATACACAAAGTATGCTCCTGATTAAAGGCCGGACGTATTGCCTCTTCAAATATCTGAATCTTTATCTTACCAATATCTTCTGACACCCATTCATCAAATATTTTGCATAAAAAAACTCCAAACTTTTCCGAAGTCACAGACATTTCCGAAACTTTTTCCTTTTTCGAAGCGTCTCTAATTACCAGAGGCAAAAATGTAATAAACTGAGCACCCAGTTCTTTAAAAAATCTGTAAACTTCAATCGGTTTCTCAACATTAACAGAATTTACCACACATAATATTTCGGTTCTTACATTAAATTTCCTTAACAGCTTATACCCCTCAATAGCCTCCTGAAAAGATGGCCTTCCATCCTTGTTAATCCTGAATCTATCATGTAATTCCCCATAACCGTCAATACTTACGCCTACATAAAAGTTATTATCGGCTAGAAATTCACACCATTCCCTGTCAATTAAAGTTCCATTTGTCTGAATCCCATTGTAAACAGTGTAAGAAAACGGTTTATGCTTTTTCTGGAAAGTGAGTGCCTTTCTATAAAAATCCAAACCCGCCAGAGTCGGTTCGCCTCCATGCCATGAAAAGAAGACTTCAGGACCGGAACTTGCCTCAAAATGCTGTATAATGTATTTTTCAAGTATCTCATCCGACATTAACTGTATTTTCTTTCCAGTTATTATTTTTTCTTTATCAATGTAATAACAATATCTGCAACGCAAATTGCATCTTGCCCCCACAGGCTTTACAAATACCTGAAATTCCCTTTTCAGCTTCGTCATATAATCTGGATTATCTCTGATTTAATATATCTATCTATAAAAGTCCAATCATTACAAACCCCCCATTCTTCATATCTTCCTCTCTTATCTTATCCCCATCTCCCTCCGCCTATTATAGCGCTCTTATACATTTAGAGCAGCTGCGATAAACTATCGATATACTTATCAATATAGTTCTGCATCTCTTTCCTTCTGTATTGCATTATAAATCTTGGATGCTCAAGAGGCATTATTTTCTGAAAATACCCATATTTTAAATTTAATTCAGAAAGAAATTTAAAATTTTTGCCGGTCCCAAGGCAAATGCACACTTTTTTATTTATTCCAAAAGATAACTGGTTTTCAATGCTTTCAACAATAAAATCATATACTGAATCAATCAATTTCTTGCTATCGTAATAATTATAGTTTTTCTCTCTTCCTGAAGAAGATATTGAAACAAAACCGAGGGGACAAACTGCACTCATATAAAATTTGGAGTAAAATTTTTTTACTCCCCCGTATTGTTCGATCATTTCATAAATAAATTCAGATGAGAGTTCACGAGTTTCGTAACTATTAATTTTTATTCCACAATGTTGAAAAAGTCTTATTGTATCTGTAAAATTTATTCCTGTAGTTCCTGCTCCGAATCGTCCAGGATTAATACCAAGGATTATATATCTCAAATTATTGTCGTTGAAAAATTTTTCATAAAACTCAGATATTATCCTGATTATCTCCGGATTGTTCCTGAACGGATTCATCAGGGAAATACCGTCCGGCAAATTTCCTTTGAAATCCAGGTTTTTATAGAAATTTATTATTTTACTTCCGAAGGTTTCCATAAATTTCCGGGCTTATAAAATTATAAATTACAGCCATAAAATTTTGTAACTTTAACCGCTTTTTTGGAGAACTTTCTGAATTAAAATTATGTCGGATGATTCTATTCTGAGGCCTTATGGTGAAAAGCAGATTGCTTTCGACAAAAGGTATCTTGAAATGGCTCTTATATGGGCAAAAAACTCCTACTGCAAGCGCAGGCAAGTAGGTGCCCTTATTGTTAAGGGCAAAATGATTATATCTGACGGGTATAATGGTACACCTTCAGGTTTTGAGAATGTATGCGAAGATGAGAACGGTATTACCAAACCTTATGTGCTTCATGCCGAAGCAAATGCTATCACCAAAGTTGCAAAATCGAATAATTCGAGTGAAGATTCAACTCTCTATGTAACCAGTTCTCCTTGCATGGAATGTGCCAAACTTATCATACAATCAGGCATAAAAAGAGTCGTCTGTTGCGAAAAATATCATAGTCCCGAAGGAATTCACCTTCTTAAAAGAGCAGGAATAGAGGTAGTTTATATTAATCTTGAAAACGATACTTATGAAGTACAATAATTCAATTCGTAATATTTATATCCCTTTAATTATTTCCGTTTCAATTTGCATCGGATTAATTGCAGGAATTTTTCTGCCGGGAAATGATGGCAGAATTTCAAAATCAAGTATCAGAACAAAGTATGATAAGATTCCAACTATGCTGAATATTATACAAACAAGATATGTTGATTCGGTTGATATTAACAACCTTGAAGAAACCGGAATCACCTCAATGCTGAAAAAACTCGATCCTCATTCTACGTATATTCCGGCAAAAGACATGAAACGAGCAAATGAACCGCTACAAGGTAATTTTGACGGCATAGGTATTACTTTCAATTTAATTACCGACACAATACTTGTAATCAGTACGATTCCGGGAGGTCCATCCGAAAAAGCAGGTCTAATGCCCGGAGATAAAATAATTTATGTGAACGACTCGCTAGTCGCCGGAAGAGGAATTAGCGATGAAGCTGCAATGGCTATGCTAAAAGGTCCGAGAGGTACAGTTGTTAAACTGAAAGTGATGCGCAAGGGTGCCAAAGATCTTTTAACATTTGAAATAACACGCGGGAAAATTCCTCTCCATACGATTGATATCGCTTACATGGTTAATGAAACAACAGGGTTTATCAAGATAAACAATTTTGCAGTAACAACCTTCGAGGAATTTATGAACGGGCTAAAAAGCCTGAAGGGAAAAGGGATGAACAGTCTGATAGTTGACCTTAGAGGCAATCCGGGAGGCGTGATGGAATCGGCAATACGAATTGCTAACCAATTTCTTGAAAAGGGAAAACTGATTGTTTATACTCAGGGAAGGGCGTTCCCGAAAACAGAAGCCAGATCTACAGGCAACGGTCTATTTGAAAAAGGTGATCTTGTATTGCTAATTGACGAATATACTGCTTCTGCCAGTGAGATTCTTGCTGGTGCAATACAGGACAACGACAGGGGAACCATAATCGGAAGAAGGTCTTTCGGAAAGGGTCTTGTTCAGGAACCATTTGTTTTTTCAGACGGCTCAGGCATGAGACTGACTGTGGCAAGGTACTACACACCATCAGGCAGATCAATTCAAAAACCTTATAATCAGGGTATCGAAAAATATTACGAGGAATTTATTGAAAGACTTAACAGCTCCGAACTGTTTGCTCAGGATAGCAACCTTCTTAAAAAACTTCCTAAATTCACAACAGCCGGTGGAAGAATATTATACGGAGAGGGTGGCATTTTCCCCGACATTTTTGTTCCACTCGATACATCTGAAATATCACCATACTTCATCGCAGTAAGAGAATCGCTTATTTATAGATTTGCTCTCGATTACACCGAAAACAACAGAGAGATACTCAAAACATTTTCTGACCCGCGTGAGCTTGAAAAATATCTAGATAATCAAAATCTCCTTACGAAATTCGTTCAATATGCCGAATCAAAAGGCGTCAAAAAAGATGAAAAAGGTTTGAAAATCTCAGGCAGAGTCATTGAGACTCAACTTAAAGCTTATATCGCAAGAAACATTCTTGACAATGCCGGCTTCTATCCCATCTGGGAAAAACTCGATACGACTCTTCAAGCTGCAATAAAATATCTCGCAGGCAAAAATCCGGGTTAAATTATAAACTTAATTTCAATCCGGCAAACAGAGTAATTCCCGGCATTGTATAATAAATATTCGTTGCATATTTCTCATTGAATATATTTTCAGCACTTAGAAAAATATCTGCAAATCTGAATATCTTATAAGATACTTTCGAATTAAGAAGTGTATAAGTTTCGAATGATTCCTTGTCAAAAGCAGGATCAACGTCAAGATGATTAATGTACTGTGCACTTATCATGAACTGAAATTTTTCTAATTTAAAATTAACGCTCCCAAACAGATTATGTTTCGGTGTGGCATATATCGGCGTTTTCATGTGATTGTATGAGTATGTCAGATTCAAAGTAAGCTTATCGGAAAGGTTGGCGCCGGCTGCGAACTCAATGCCGTTGTTTCTTACCTCACCTGCATTCTGAAGCCCTTTCATAGGCACAGTGATTATAAGATTATCGCCCCTGACGATAAATCCTGTAAGCTCAAGGTTGGCTTTTATGCAAGGGAAACTCTGAAGAAAGCCTGTTTCATAATTCATAACTGTTTCAGGTTCAAGATTTATATTATGATTCCAAAAAAACAATTCTCTTATTGTCGGACTTCGGAATCCTTTCGAAACAGATGCTTTCCATGTAGTATTGTCCAGTAATTTCCATGCAAATCCGCCTGAAGGTATCCAACGGGTACCGTATATTTTATGCATTTGGAGCCGCAGGCCGGCATTAATTGTAAATGTTTTTGCAAATGTCTGCTGAATGAACCCAAATATCCCTGCATCATAAACAGTTGTATCAGTAATAAATATCCCCGACTTTTCATTTTCAGCCCTTCCTCCATAAATCAGATAATCGCTGCCTATAGTAAGATTATTATTCGGGAAAAGTCTTGCAGTTTCATAAAAATTTATCCCGTAATTATTATCATTTGAATGAAAACCGTCACTAATTATATGCTCGCCGAAATTATAAAAGAGTTTTGCTGTGCCGGAAAATTTTCCTAAGCTATTATTAGCAGTCAATGCCCAATAGCCGCGCGTAATATCAAGAGAGTTCCCGGGTAACGCATCTAATGTGTCCGGACCCGGGTCGGATGCCTTGAATTTTGCAACACTGAAATCACTGTAAATGTTTAAACCTTTCAACGGTTCGTATCCCACTTTTATATAACCGTTTGTAATGTTGAAATCGGAATTGGCACGGTGACCGTCGGTCTGATCGTGATTAACCGAAATAAACGTGCTGAACTTTTCTTTCTTATACCCCGACGATACCATACATTTCAATGTGTTGTATGACCCGTACATAATGTGTGCATTACCATGCAATCCTTCTTCCCTTTGTTGTTTTGTAATGATATTTATAACACCTCCCATGGCATTCGAACCGTAAAGAATTGAAGCAGGGCCTCTTATCACTTCCACTTTTTCAACATCTGAAGCCACGTAAGAATCCGGTAGAGGATGGCCGAAAATTCCCATAAACTGGGGATGTCCGTCAATCAATATTAGTACGCCGGTAGTAGGGTTCCCACCAATGCCCCTGATTGAAATCTGTCCGGCAGCTACTGACGACACCCCAAAACCCATAACGCCCCGTTCAGTAACAAATAGCCCGGGAATTCTGCCGTTTAAGACAGGAAGAATGGCTGTTTCAATACTTTCATTAATCTGGCGGCTTCCGATTACCGAAACTGCCATAGGAACATTGTGCCTGTTTACTTTCACAGCTGTTCCCGTTACTACAATTTCATCCAGGTTTATGGTGTCGCCAGGAAGTGATTTTACACCTTCCTGAGCAAATAATATCGGTGACAAAACCATAATTGCCGCAAATGCAATAATTTTCCTTTTCATATTAGTGTTACGTTTTTATTATTTCATGTTACTTTTAAATCAAAAAAATTAATCCGCTTTGCTCATAACAAGTTTCCCGTGTTTTATTCCCTTTATTGCTATCAATCTATCAGACAGCTCAGTTAGAATTTTAGCCTTACCTCGGACAGTAATTATTTCCATGCATATATCGTGACTTAGATGAAAGTGTTGTAATGAAAGAATAACCTCAAAATATTCATGTTGAATTTCATTCGATTTGGCAAGCACTTCCTTTTTATTCCTGTCGTATATCATAACTATTGCACCGGCAACAACATTGTTGCATTGCCATTTCTTTTCAATAACATTTTTTTCAATCAGGTGCCGTAACGCCTGTGAGCGGTTAGGGAAGGCATTTTCTTTTACAAAAATATCAAGCTCTTTGAGTAAATCTTCTTCAAGGCTGACACTGAAACGAGCAACACTCATCGTAACATTATTTTGAACAAATGTAATATTATTATCGCAATCTAAAATTATTTCTTATTTAATTTTTCGGTTTACAAAACTTTTCAATATTTCGAGCGATACTTCCTCCTCTTCAATAAACCCCATGTGACCTGAGTTTTCAAGTATTACTAATTCGGCATTTGGAGGAAGTTTTACTCTGGTTTTCATCTCCTCGCAGGATATATGATTGTCGAATTCTCCAAGTATCCAGAGGCACGGCACTAACCCTCGTTCCATCAGATTTTGACGTGAAGGCCTTGCCATCATTCCTCTGAGAACAGCTATGATTCCTTCGGCAGATATAGATGAAGCTATCCTTTTTGAATTTTCAAGTGCTTTTGAAAACTTTTCGAGGTTCTTTTCTGCATACAATCTTCTTATATTTTCATTACAAAGAAGAAACTTATTGCCGGCTTTAACCATTGCAATTTCATTTTTTCTCTTTTTTATTACCTCAGGCGTATCGGCAAAAGGGTGTGAATGAAAGAGACAGTAACCTGAAAGAGAGAAAGGATATTTATCGAGTAATGCCAGAGTAACATATCCACCCATTGAGTGTCCCACAACAAATGCCTTTTCAAGTGCAGCCTCTTTAATCAAGCTATATACTACATCGGCCATAAGCTCCATTGAATGAGTACGGCCTAACATCTCAGAATCGCCGTGACCCGGCAGATCGATGGTCAGGACTCTGAAATCAACGGCCAGCTTGCCTCCGAAGCTTTCCCATATTTCACCTGTCTCGAGATAGCCGTGTATAAGTACTATTGGAATACCGGCGCCTTTATCGGTATAGAAAATCTTTCTGCCTTTGAAGTTGAAATATTTTTTCATTGCTTTGGTCTATTTCGAATTCAACTATTCAGAGAATTATGAATTAAATCATATTTTATTTAAACTTTTTTTCGTAAATTAATAATATAAAATACTTGAATTTCTATATCCTTCACTGCGTCATTGAACAAACCTCTTCTATTTCTTTAACTGTTTTTGGTATCGGCTTCCCAAGTACTCTGTGGCCTGTATCGGTAATGACAATATTATCCTCAACACGGATTCCGCCAAAATCTCTCTGTTTATCAACAATATCGTAGTTGATGAATTCTCTGAATTTACCCTCGGCTTCCCACCTGTCGATAAGTTGTGGAATAAAATAACAGCCCGGTTCGATTGTAAACACATGATATGGCTTGCATTCAAGAGCAAATCTCAGGAATGACATACCGAATTGATCGCTGCGTTGCACTTTGTCGTTGTAGCCTACATAGTTTTCACCCAGTCCTTCCATATCATGAACATCAAGTCCGAGCATGTGACCTATACCATGAGGCATAAAAAGTGCATGAGCTCCGGCAGCAACAGCCTCTTCGACATCTCCTTTCATAAATCCCAATTCCTTCAAACCCTGTGTAATTATCCTGCATGCATAAATATGGAGATCTTTATAAGATATTCCAGGTCTTGCGGCTTTTATTGTTTCAATATTAGCTTTCAGCACCACTTCATAGATATCCTTTTGAACAGAAGTAAACTTACCCCCAACCGGTGTAGTGCGGGTAATGTCAGAAGCATAACGTAGTTCTGTCTCTGCACCTGCGTCGGTAACCATCATGCGTCCATTCCTGAGTATATTATTATGGACATGATTGTGAAGAGTCTGACCGTTAATACTCAAAATAGTTGGGAATGATGTGCCTGCGCCCTGTGCAAGGGCTAATCCTTCTATTACACCGAAAATCTGCTGCTCCTTAATCCCCGGTTTGCACATTTTCATTGCCGTTACATGCATATCGTATGCAATGCCGATTGCTTTATCAATTTCATCCGTTTCGATCGGTTCCTTGATGGACCGTAATGCAATAACTGCTTTTATGAGCTCTTCCGAAGCAAGCTCCTTTAGCTGACAGGGATTTTGATTTAAAAGAGCTCCGAGAGTTATCTTTGTTTCACCCCTATAAGGTGGTAGAAAATGGATTTTACGTTTCTTCTCAATTGCCATTCCTATCGTTTCCTGAAGTTTATCAAGAGGGTATGTTTCATTAATCGCGCACTTCGCTGCCAATTCCTTAACTTCTGGCTGAGGTCCCATCCAGACAATATCATCAATATCGAAATCATTGCCAAAAATCATCTCTTCACCTGAATCGAAATCAATTATACCGGCTAATCCGGGGAAGTCAAGACCAAAAAAATATAAAAAGTCACTGTCCTGCCTGAAATGGTAACAATTTGCAGGATAGTTTATCGGGGAATCAACATTGCCTATAAAAAGACCAAGTCCTGATTTAACATTTCCCCTGAGCTTCCTTCTTCTTGTAGAGTAAATTTCGCTGTTGAACATATATATAAATTTTTAAAATTTTACATGACTAATGTACTAAGCATTGTCGGATGAAACAAATTCGTTTGTCATCTTAATGTTTTTGCGAATAGATATTAATATTAATAAAATATTGTTATATTCGCAAAAGGTTATCAACATTTTATTAACACTTTGTCAAATGCCATACCGTCGATTACCTAATACTGATACTGCCAGAATCAGGGCTTTAAAAGCTGCTCTGAAAATGGGAAGCGAAATTCCTCCCCAAAAACTGGCATTCTCTCCGAAAATTCTGCCACGACTTGAGAAGTTTCTGCCTCAGTTCGAATTCGGCATAAAACAGCAAAAGCTATTTCTTTCTTCACCTGAAGAAAAAGTTAAAAACTATAATGAGATAGTCAGAAAAGCAAGGTTATATATTTCTCATTTTATCAGAGTTATGAACATGGCAATTTACCGTGGAGAACTTCCGTCAACAACGCGCGCTTATTACGGACTGCCCTTAGATACTGCATGTGTGCCGTCGTTAAACACTGAAAATGAACTTATAAGCTGGGGAAAAAGAATAATTGAAGGCGAAACATATAGAATAAGAAAAGGAGGTTGCCCGATAACAAATCCAACAATTGCTGTTGTGAAGGTACGTTATGAAAAATTTCTTGAGGCTCTCGAGTCAAACCGTATTTCAAGTCAAAAAGTATCGGACATTGCCTCAAGGAATCGCCAATTAAGGAAAGAAGCAGATGAAATAATTCTTACTATATGGAATGATGTCGAAAAATACTTTTCTTCTCTTCCCGACGACATAAAAAGAAAAAAATGCAGTGATTACGGCATAGTATATTATTTTAGAAAGGGGGAATTAGTTGAATCATAAAATTTTTTTATATATCAATAAACAAAGCAATATAATTCAGTTATAATTTTTATAATTAATTATTTTTGAGGCATATCTGTGAATATCGGGAATTTAGTATTACGTAATCGTCCGTTATTTCTTGCTCCTATGGAGGATATAACCGATACTTCGTTCAGACTATTATGCAAAAAATTCGGAGCCGATTTTATGTACACCGAATTTATTTCATCTGACGGACTAATAAGAAAAGGAGAAAAAAGTATCAGGAAATTATATCTACTTGATGAAGAACGTCCGATAGGAATTCAGATTTACGGCCATCTTGTTGATGTTATGGCAGAAGCTGCGAGAATTGCGGAAAGGTCGGCTCCTGAACTAATCGATATCAACTACGGATGCCCTGTAAAAAAGATTGCAAACCGTTATGCCGGTGCAGGTATGTTAAGGAATATCCCTCTAATGATCGAAATGACCTCTGCCGTCGTAGAAGCAGTCAACGTTCCTGTTACCGTTAAGACAAGACTTGGCTGGGATGAAAACAGTAAAAATATTATTGAAGTCGCTAAGCGACTTCAGGATGTCGGAATAAGTGCAATAACCATCCATGGCAGAACACGATCACAGATGTATAAAGGAGCGGCAGATTGGTCACTTATAGGAGAAGTAAAAAACAACCCTGAAATAAAAATTCCTGTAATCGGAAATGGTGACATTAACTCTCCGCAAAAGGCAAAAGAAATGTTCGATCGTTACGGAGTTGACGGAATTATGATAGGAAGAGCAGTATCAGGGCGACCCTGGATTTTCAGAGAGATAAGGCACTATCTCGATACCGGCGAACTATTGCCTGAACCTACAATTGCTGAAAAAGCCGATATCGCATTGATGCATCTCGACCTCTCTCTTAAGTATAAAGAAGGAAAGAGAGCCATTTTCGAAATGCGCCGTCACTTTTCAAACTATTTTAAAGGCATTCCTCATTTCAGAGATACCAGACTTAAATTACTTACCTCAACTAATGTCGAAGAAATAAAAGCTATTATTGAAGAGGTAAAACAAAAATGGGGCGAATACAAAACAGATGAAAATATTATTATCTTATAGTGGTAATTATTCAGAATAAATGTCACAAACCGTCAATGAATATAGCTATTTGCTCAGATTGTCATAGTTGATTTTGCTAAATAATACATTAAAACTCCTCCATTTGAACAAATATTTTAGAATTATCAGAAAAACAACGGTCGAAATAAGCAATCCGGCAAATTCTGCCCAGGGATGTATGGCTAATTGTTCGAAAACGGCAGGCGTTTGAATGGCTGAATTTTTGTTTGTAACCATAATACATAGAAAGATATTGTTTGCAGCATGGGCACCAAGTGCTATTTCGATGCCGTCGTCAATTATTGTGGCTATTCCGAAGACCAGTCCAAAAAGAACGTACTGTGGCATCATTGTCAAAAATCCATATTCTTTTACTTCAGGATTCCATGCATGAAGAAAGCCGAAAAGCAATGAAGTAAGGAGAACGGGAACCCACCTGTTGCGTGCCAGTACGGCAAAACCCTGTATAAGGTAGCCTCGAAAAAGCATCTCCTCAAATGCAGCCTGAAAAGGGATAAAGGTTAAAGAAATAATTATTACTGGTATCAATGTTTTGCTTGTGTTGTTCAAAACAAAATCTTCAGGGTTTAAACTTTTCTGAACAAAAAGGTATATAGCTGACAGAATAAACCATATTAATGCAGAGCTAATCATCCTGTTCCATCTCACCTTTGAAGTTCCGTTTATTGTTCCTGTAACAGTTCTGCCGTTTAACGGTTTTATAAGCAATATAAATGTTACAAGGCCAACGATGAATGGGAAAAAAGTAACTATCAGAGTTGTGTTAGTACATAACCCGAACATTCCCATATCCGATGGATTTTGTTCCAGACCCGACAACACCGAGGGGTCGGATGCTGCCTTAAGAGCCATAGCTATCAGTAGCGGTATTGCCCCGATAGTATTGGTAGCAACCATAACTGCCACAAACATTAATATATAACGCCAGAAATTGTTCTTTCCTGAAAATCCGTATTCAAGGTGGTTCATAAAGCTAAAATTCAGAAAATGAGTGTTTATTTCTGGGATAGTCAATAGTATAGTGAAGTCCCACACTCTCGCGCCTGTTTTTCGCCATTTTTATTATTAAATATCCAGTATTGATAAGGTTCCTGAGTTCACAAATTTTTTTTGAAACGAGCGATTTCTTATATAGATCTTCGGTTTCTTCATAGAGAATACCCAGTCTTTTACGAGCTCGTTCGAGACGAAGGTCGGAA
This sequence comes from Bacteroidales bacterium, assembly GCA_017999895.1. Taxonomy (GTDB): domain Bacteria; phylum Bacteroidota; class Bacteroidia; order Bacteroidales; family VadinHA17; genus LD21. Next base: position 52,656 of record JAGNKY010000010.1, on the reverse strand, counting down.
CGGACAATGCCGACATAGTTGCTCATTATCATCTGTACTTCCTTTGTACTTTGAGTGATAAGGATTATTTCTTCAAGATGTTTGGTCCCTTTATAATCCCAGTCCGGAACCTGTTCTTCTAAATCAATACCTGTAATTCTTGGCCCTGAATCCTCGGCGGCTCTGTGGGCGAACACTGCTGCCTCAATGAGAGAATTTGAAGCAAGCCTATTGGCTCCGTGCAATCCGGTACAAGAACATTCTCCTACTGCATACAGTCTATCTATCGAACTCCTGCCGTTTTTATCAACTTTTATACCACCGCAACAATAGTGAGCAGCGGGAACTACCGGAATCAAATCTTTTGTTATGTCTATTCCTCTTTCGAGGCAGTGTTTATAAATATTTGGAAAATGTTCTTTAAGACCTTCAGGGTCAAGATGAGTACAATCAAGCCATACATGGTCATCTCCCCACATTTTCATTTCATTATCTATTGCTCTTGCCACTATGTCGCGCGGAGCAAGTGAACCACGGCTGTCGTACCTTTTCATGAAATTTTCACCTGCAAGGTTTTTCAAAACAGCACCAAAGCCTCTAAGAGCTTCAGTAATTAAAAAAGAGGGCCTACGACCCGGATCGTAAAGAGATGTAGGATGGAATTGTATAAACTCCATATTTTCAACAACTCCTTTTGCTCTGTAAGCCATTGTTATTCCATCCCCCGTTGCAGTTTCAGGATTAGTAGTGGTAAGGTAAACATTCCCGACACCACCGGTAGCCATAATAGTTACTTTCGAAAGAAAAGTTATAACACTCGAGTTATTAAGATCTAATACATAAGCGCCATAACATTTAATGTCATTTCTTCCTCTTTTCACATCTTCTCCTAAATGATGCTGGGTAAGAATTTCTATTGCAAAATGATTTTCTAAAATTTCAATATTAGGATTTCTCCTCACATTTGCCACAAGGGCATTCTCAACTGCTTCTCCCGTATTGTCTTTATGATGCAATATCCTATGCTCAGAATGGCCGCCCTCCTTTGCAAGATCGTATGTTCCATCAGGCCTTCTGTCAAAATCAACGCCAAATTCAATGAGGTCTTTTATTCTCTCAGGCGCTTCTCTTACTACCATTCTAACAACTTCCTCATCGCAATAACCATCCCCTGCTATAAGTGTATCTCTTACATGTTTTTCAAAACTGTCGTTTTCACTTAAAACGGCAGCCATACCGCCTTGTGCATACTTTGTATTTGATTCTTCAATAGACGATTTGGTTACTACGGTCACCTTCCCATATTTCGATGCTTTCAAAGCAAACATCAGGCCACCGATACCTGAACCTATTACTAAAAAATCAGTCCTTTTCTTCATTGTATTTTAAGCATTACAATTGTAAAGATAAGAATTGATTAAAAAAATTATTGTTCAACCTGATTGAAATATTGCGATTTAAAGCATATTTGAAAAAACTGAAATTTTGAATTACTTTTGCCCTCCAGTTAAACTATTATCACAAAAGACAATGGCTCTGGAAGATGCTTTTAAAAAACTTGTTTCGCACTGTAAAGAATATGGATATGTATTTCCTTCGAGTGAAATTTATGACGGATTGAGCGCAGTATATGATTACGGGCAATATGGCGTTGAACTTAAAAACAATATAAGGAAATATTGGTGGGACAGCATGGTTCTCCTTCATCGTAATATTGTTGGATTGGATGCAGCAATTTTCATGCATCCTACAACATGGAAAGCTTCAGGTCATCTTGATGCTTTTAATGATCCGTTAATTGACAACAAGGACTCAAAGAAAAGATATAGAGCCGATATGCTCATTGAAGAGCATATTGAAAAGCTTGAGGAAAAAATTTTAAAAGAGGTCGAGAAAGCCAGAGAAAAATTTGGGGCAGCTTTTGATGAAAAGAAGTTCAGAAGCACCAACCAAAAAGTGCTGGCATATCAGACAAAAATCAATGAAATACATGATCGTTACAAAAAGGCCATGATTAATAATGACCTGACAGAACTTAAACAGATTATTCTCGACAACGATATTGTATGCCCCGTTTCAGGTACTCGAAACTGGACTGATGTAAGGCAGTTCAATCTTATGTTTTCAACAGAAATGGGTTCTTCGCCCGACGATGCTGTAAAAATTTATCTCAGGCCCGAAACTGCACAGGGCATTTATGTAAATTTCCTCAATGTGCAGAAGAGTGGAAGAATGAAGATTCCTTTCGGAATAGCTCAGACAGGAAAGGCTTTCCGCAATGAAATCGTTGCCCGTCAGTTTATCTTTCGCATGAAAGAATTCGAGCAGATGGAAATGCAATTTTTTGTTGTGCCAGGAACAGAATTCGAATGGTTCAGCTACTGGAAGGAAAAAAGGATGAAATGGCATCAGGCTCTCGGATTCGGAGCAGAAAATTACCGTTTTCACGATCATGAAAAGCTTGCACATTATGCCAATGCAGCCTGCGATATTGAATATAAATTCCCATTCGGATTCAAGGAAGTTGAGGGGATACACTCGCGAACCGATTTCGACCTGAAACAGCATCAGCAATACAGCGGAAAAAAGATGCAATATTTCGACCCTGAAAAAAAAGAATCGTATATACCTTATGTAGTTGAAACCTCAATCGGACTCGATAGAATGTTTCTCCATGTTATTTCAGCATCTTATGCTGAGGAAGAACTCAAGAAACAGGATGGTGAGAATGACAGTAGAGTGGTATTGCGTCTCCCCTCATACCTTGCTCCTGTCAAGCTTGCAGTGCTCCCGCTTGTTAGAAAAGACGGACTACCGGAAATCGCCGAAAAGGTAGTTGACGACCTCAGGTTCGATTTCAACTGTCAGTATGACGACAAAGACTCGATCGGCCGCCGCTACCGAAGACAGGATGCTATCGGCACACCATATTGCATTACAGTAGATCACCAGACTCGTGATGACCTGACCGTCACCATCAGATACCGCGACAGTATGGAACAGGAAAGAGTCTCAATAAATGCTCTGAGAAATATTATATCGGAAAAAGTCAGTATAAGGACATTGCTCGAAAAACTTTAATATGAACAGTGTTCTCATCATCACTTATTACTGGCCCCCAGGCGCCGGCGCAGGAGTGCAAAGATGGCTTAAGTTTTCCAAATATCTGCCCGATTTCGGATGGGAGCCACTTATTCTAACCGTTGACCCACAGTACGCCCAATATCCTGCAACGGATGAATCTCTATTAAAAGATGTCTCGGAAAAATCAAAAGTGTTTAAAACACCGGCAGTCAATTATTTCAGGCTTGCTTCTAAAGATAAGTCCCGTATACCTTCTGCAGGTTTTGCCAATCAAGACAAAAAAGGCCCTGTACAATGGCTTATGAGATTTATTAGAGGTAATTTCTTTATTCCCGATCCACGCAAGGGGTGGAACAGATTCGCTTTTAAAAAAGCTTGTGAGATAATCAATAATGAAAATGTGGAAAGGATAATCACAAGCGGCCCTCCACATTCAACACATCTTGTCGGTTTGAAACTAAAGAAGAAATTCCCTGATATATTGTGGATTGCCGACTTCAGGGACCCATGGACAGATATTTATTATTACAAGGAGTTTTATCATACATTTCCTGCAAGGCTTCTCGACAGGCATTATGAAAAAACAGTGCTGACTAATGCCGACAAAATAATAACTGTGGGGGAAACGCTAAAAAAAATTCTTTCATCAAAAGCTACAGGAATATGTGATAAAACTTTTGTTTTAGCCAACGGATACGATGAAGATGATTTCAAAGGAATACAGCCTGTTGAACCTGATATTTTTACAATAACCTATACCGGAACACTTTCGCAGGCATATCCTCTTACTGGATTTGCTGAAGCAGTAAAAAAATTGACCGATTCAGGTATTACTTTGAGACTCAGATTTGTAGGCACGGTATCTCCGGAACAAAAAAAACTTCTTTTATCTTATGTTCCTGAGAACATCATAGAATTCATTGCTTATGCGAGCCATCCTGAAGCTATACAATATATGGTTTCTTCTTCTGCATTATTACTTATTATCCCTGACCACAAGAGCAATAAATCAATTGTCACAGGTAAGCTATTCGAATATCTGGCATCGGGCCGGCCTGTTGTTTTAATAGGGCCGAAAGACGGCGACGCGGCAGAAATAGTCGGAAGGACAGGTGGGGGTTTAATAGCGGGCTATGATGCCAATGATATTGAAAAAGCTATACTTCAACTCATAAAAAACAAGCTTTGCCCTACAAAAGAAAAAACTATTCTTTTCTCAAGAAAAAAACTTGCCGGGGAAATTGCAAATATTCTCAATAAAATGTACTGAATCTAAATATAGTCAGCTTTTCATAAATTTGCTTTTAATTAAACCTAAATCAAAATAGTTACAGTTGGGAATTGTATTTAAACAATCTGCAAAAGGGACAATATATGTTTATACAGGTCTGATTCTTGGATTTATCACCACGGGGATTCTTTTCCCGCGGATTTACACTACCGAACAGATAGGGCTTCTAAAAATAATTGTAGCCTATTCTTCTCTTATTGCGATACTCGGAACTCTCGGCATTAACGGGGCCACTATCCGCTTATTCCCATGGTTCAGAGACGAAGAAAGAAAACATAACGGATTCCTTGCACTGGCTATGCTTGTAGGACTTGCAGGATTTATACTTACTACTATCCTCTTGGTAATATTGAAGCCTTATATGCTCAGCATGAATGTTCAAAAATCACCGCTGGTAGCCCGTTATTTTAACTATTTAATCATTCTGGTCTTTTTTCAAATATTTTTCTCCATTCTCGACAACTATTACACCGCATTATATAACAGCGTTCAAGGAACATTTCTGAAAGAAGTTTTACAAAGGATTCTGATAATAATATTTATCGCTCTTTTTTTCTTTGATATTATTTCTTTTCATCAATTTGTTATTCTTTACATTATCGCTCTATGTGCGCCAACTGTTTTTATTGCTTTTTCTCTTATTAGAGAGAAACAGTTTTCACTTAAACCTGATTTTCAATTTCTAAACAATGATCTAAGAAAGTCAGTTATTACAGTATCACTCTTTAGTATTTTAAATGGGTTCTCATTACTTGCAATCCAAAATATTGACGTGATAATGGTAAATAGTATGATCGGACTCGGTTATGCCGGAATATATTCAATTTGCTTTTTCTTTGGGGCAGTAATAAGCATGCCAGCCCGCTCAATTTCCAGGATAACAGGGATAGTTTCAGCAGATGCATGGAAAAACAACGATCTTAATACTATAAAAAATATTTACAACAAAAGCTGCATGACTCTTTTTATTATTGGATTACTGCTTTTTATTGGGATTTGGGCAAACATAGACAATATTTTCAGAATAATAGGCCCTGAATATTTACCAGGTAAATGGGTTATTTTCTTTATATCGCTTGGCAATCTGATCGACATGGCCACAGGCGCAAACAGTTCAATTTTTGGTACTTCCAGGTATTATAAAGTTCAGTCGTTTTTCCTTATGTTACTGGTTGTTTTAATAGTAGCTGCAAACATTATTTTAATTCCCCGGCTCGGAATAACAGGCGCTGCTATAGGAAGCGCCGGAGCACTTACACTTCTGAATATAATGAGATACATCTTCCTTTATATTAAATTTGGGCTTCAACCCTATAACATAAAGTTTCTATTCGTTATTTTAATCGGCGGAGCATCATGGTTCATTACTTCTTTAATCCCTGTTATGGACAATCTGATTGCCGATATTTTTATTCGATGTTTAGCTATCATAATACTTTACTTTCCTCCTATATATTTTTCAAGTATCTCAGAAGACATCACTGAAAGAACCAACGATATTCTTAAACGGCTAAAACTTAAAAAGTGAGACTAAAACTTTCTATTGTGAGAAAATAATATAAGATATTACCTGTCAGATATGGCTGGCAAGAACGAAAAAAATAAGAAAGAAACAAAAAGAATGCTGATGCTTACCGACGGAAGCTTCGATCAGGCAAGCGCCAGGGTAAGGGCAATTTTATATATACCTATGTTTAAAGAATCGGGCATAAATGTCTGCCACATACCAAGAATACCTCTAAAGCCACACTCTTTGTTCAGTAAATATTTTACCTTCCCTCTCGTTAAAAGATTTCTGTGGATTAAAAGAGCTTTTTTTCTCATTTTCCGTAAATGGGATATTATTTTCATTCAACGTACTTTTATCTCTGAATGGATGCTCTCAAAAATTAAAAAAAGAGCTTTTATTATTTATGATTTTGACGATGCTTTATATCTTCAGGGAAACCGGCGCAGAAACGCTGAAAAAACAGCTTTAATGATTAAATACGCTGATTCAGTCGTAGTAAGTACTGATTATCTTAACACATTTGTTATGCAGTTTAACAAAAAGGCAACAATAATCCCTTCACCAGTCGAAACTGAAAGGATTTTCCCGCAGGTAAATAAAGTTCAACACGAAATACCCGTTGTGGGTTGGGCAGGCTCGGAATGGACTGTAGAATATATTACAAAAATTGAATCGGCATTACAAAAACTTGCAAATGAAATTACATTCAAATTCCTTATTGTTGGTGCAAATTCTTCATTTAGTATAAGTGGAGTTGATTGTACAGTAAGGCCATGGTCCTTTGAAAGAGAATGTGACGACCTTAACGAAATGGATGTTGGAATAATGCCGCTGCCCGATGATGAATTTGCCAAAGCAAAAGGGGGATATAAACTATATCTGTATATGGCAGCAGGAATTCCTTGTGTCGCGAGTCCGGTTGGAATCAACAATATTATAATCCGGCATGGTGAAAATGGATTTCTTGCTGATAGTGAAAAAGAATGGATTGATTCATTAAGAATTTTACTTACTGATGCCAAACTGAGAAAAACAATGGGAAGAACGGGAAGAGAATATGCTATGAAATATTACGACAGAAAAATATGCTTTATGTCAATCATGGAAATTATAGACGGACTGAAATGACGGAAAAAGACTCTTCGGCACCTGAACAGCAGATGAAATGTAAAATATGCGGAAATGAAAAAGGCAATGAACCTTTTATAGCCAGAGAAAGGCGATTTGCAACAGGTGAAGAATTTATCTATTTTATCTGTTCGAGGTGCCACTGCATCCAAATAAAAGAGATCCCGGAAAATATGGATAAATATTATCCTGAAGAATACTATTCATTTCAGCAACCTGTTTTCCCATCAAAATTAAACTGGTTTAATGCTTTCCTTAAAAAAAGCTTAATCAGATATTATATGGGATACTTTAATATAACAGGTTTTGTACTTTCACTTTTTTTTGAAAATCCTTTTCCCTGGATAAGAAAACGAGAAATTAATTTCGATTCATCCATTCTTGATATAGGCTCCGGTTCAGGCAGAAAACTTCTTTCGCTTTACAGAAGCGGTTTCAGGAACCTGGTTGGCATTGATCCTTATATTGAAAATGATATCAATTACCCCGAAGGTGTGATAATAAAAAAAATGGAAGTTTCGGAAATTAATGGCAAATACGATTTTATCATGCTACATCATTCATTCGAACATATGCCCGACCCTTACTTCATACTTTATCATATTAACAGACTTCTTAAGCCTGAAGGCTGCGTTCTAATCAGAATCCCTGTGGCAGATTCTTTTGCATGGCATAAATACAGAGATTACTGGGCAGGTTTAGAAGCTCCCAGGCATTTATTTCTTTACACTCCTCAAAGCATGGAAATTCTGGCAGAGAAATCAGGATTTATTATTGACTCAGTAGTGTATGATTCAACACATCTGCAATTCACTGATAGTGAAAAATATTTAAGGAACCTGCCGATGGAAACTTCTGACAATATTTTTACAAAAAAAGAAATCAAAAAATTCGACAAAGAAGCAAAACGACTCAATAAGATTAATCAGGGCGATTGGGCTTGCTTTTACCTTAAGAAAAAAAAGCAAGGCTTGATATGAAAAGGAAATTAATATTATTTACCGACAGATACCCATACGGCAAATCTGAAGCTTTTCTCGAAAGTGAGATTGAATACTTGTGTAAGTCATTCGAAAAAGTTACAATACTCCCTTTTGAAAAAGGAACTGATAAAAATATTCGAGCCATCCCTAAAAATGCCGAGCTTTTGAATCCTCCCCTGATAAAAGCAAAAAGAAGTCCGGAGCTTCTTTTTAAGGGTATATTTAACACTTATAATATTGCTCCTTTTCTATCGGAAGGCTTGAATGCAAGAGTATGGAAATCATTTACAAAATTCCGGATATGGTTTACTCATCTACTTGTCATAAGGACACTCATGTCGGAAATAAAAAGGCAAAACTTACTTAATTTCTTCAATAAGAATGATATACTATATTTTTATTGGGGCCTCCGCTGGAGCCAGATAATACCATTTCTACCGGAAGAAGTAATTTCAAAAAAAGCAGTAAGATTTCACGGCTCCGACCTGTACGAGCACACAAACAATAATTACATCCCATGGAGAAAAAAACAGCTCGAAAGAACAGATTTAATCGTTACTGTTTCCGAAACCGGTAAAAATTATATGATGGAAAAATATAATATCCCACCTGAAAAAATTTTTCTTTCAAGAATCGGAACTAAAGATTACGGAATAAATCCTTACAAAAAAAGAGAGAGCATAAGAATCGTTTCCTGCTCGAATATTGTACCCGTCAAGCGTGTGGAACTTCTGGCAATGGCATTAAAACATCTCACTATAAAAGCCGAATGGGTACATTTCGGCGACGGTAAATACCGTAAAAAGGTCGAAAGACTGGCATCACAACTTCCAGCAAATATTTCTTATGAATTCCCCGGAGTAGTAAGCCACGATGAACTTATTGGTTATTACAAAAATACAACGATAGATGTTTTTATTAATGTAAGCAGTTCCGAAGGAGTGCCGGTTTCAGTAATGGAGGCTCTTTCTTTCGGCATACCTGTTATTGCCACACCTGCAGGAGGCACTCCTGAGATTGTATCAGAAAAAAACGGCATAATTATTCCTTTGAATTTTGAACCTGCGTACCTGGCCAAAAAAATTGAAGAACTTGTCGGAAACGATAACTACCTTGAATACAGAAGCGCTGCACGACAAACGTGGGAGGAAAAATGCAGAGAAGATAAACTATTTCCTGAATTTGTCGAATATCTCTCTTCTCTATGTTAACCCATTTAAATTAATATTATACTATTCATTCTATAAATAAATTGTATAAATACATACTTTTGTCATAATAATTAATCTTTATCAGATTTATACAATGCAGATAAAAAGTTTAATTAAAAAAGCTCTGCCGCATATTACGGCTCTTTTGATATTTCTTCTTGTTGCCGTTATCTATTTTTATCCGGTACTTGAAGGTAAAGTACTTCATACCAACGATGGAACAGTTGCTTCCAACTCTGCGAGGGAAATAAGGGAACACAGGGAAAAATATGGTGAGGAGCCACTCTGGACAAACGTAATGTTCGGTGGAATGCCGGCATATCTTATAAGTGTAAAATACCATGGAAACCTCATGCAATATGTTGATTCGGCATTAAAGATATTTAAATTGCCTGTCGCACCAGTTTTCCTGACTATGGCAGGCTTTTATCTGTTGCTCCTTCTGTTCAAAGTTGATTATCGTACAGCTATTGCCGGCGCCCTGGCTTACGGCTTTTCCTCATATTTTTTTATCATTCTGGGAGCAGGACATAACACAAAGGCTTTTACCATTGCCTATATGGCTCCGGTTATCGGCGGTGTGTTATATAGTTACCGGAAAGATATCCTGAAAGGAAGCCTTATGCTGGCTTTTTTCCTCTCTCTGCAAATTATGCAAAATCATCCGCAGATATTATATTACACTCTTATATGTGTTTTAGTTTTTATTGTTTGCGAATTCATTTATTCGGCCCGCAAGAAGCAGATATCGGCTTTTTTCGAAAAATCCGCAGTTCTGATTATCCCTGTAATACTTGCAGCAGGGATGAATTCGGCCTCACTTCTGACAACTTATGAATACGGAAAATACTCAATAAGAGGAAAATCAGACCTCGACCTTCCAGAATCAGCCGGGGCAAAAGGTCTAAACAAGGAATATACGACTCAATGGAGCTATGGGATAGACGAAACTCTTACACTTCTTATTCCTAATTTCAAGGGAGGAGCCAATAGACCTTTCGATTCTCACTCTGAAACAGTGAGGGCATTAAGAGCTAACAATGCTTCGCAATATGCAGAAAGCTTTCACAGTTATTGGGGAACACAGCCCTGGACCGACGGACCCGTATACGTTGGTGCTATTGTTGTATTTCTGTTTATTATCGGATTAATAATTGTCAAAGGTCCAATAAAATGGTGGCTTGCTGTAGCAACACTTCTTTCGGTCATGCTGGCATGGGGAAAAAATTTTATGCCTCTTACAAACCTCTTTTTTAACTACTTCCCGGGATATAACAAATTCAGGGCCGTGACTATGATACTGGTAATTGCCGAATTCTGTATGCCTCTTCTGGCAATTCTCGGTGTGAAAAAGATAACCGATAAATCTGTCACGAAGGAGGAAATTTTTAAAGCTTTGAAAATTGCACTTGGTATAAGCGGTGGAATTGCTTTGATTTTTCTTGTCTTCCCTGGTCTTGCAGGTTCATTCCTGTCGCCCGCTGAACGCAATAGCCAGTTACCTGCATGGCTTACAAGCGCAATGAAAAAAGACAGGATAGAACTTCTCAGAGCAGATGCCTTCCGTTCACTTGTTTTCATTGTTCTAACTGCAATACTTCTTACATATTTCATTAAAGGGAAAATCAAAAGAGAATACTTCACAATTCTTCTGGGCATTTTGTTCCTTATTGATATGTTCCCTGTAAATAAACGGTATCTCAACGCCGATAAATTTGTTACTCCTTCTTCAATTAGAAAATTTTCTGCCCCTTCAGTTGCAGATTCGCTGATACTTCAGGATAAATCGATTTTTAGAGTACTCAACCTCACCGTATCTCCATTTAACGATGCTACAACATCGCTTTATCATTATTCGGTTGGAGGCTACCATGGCGCAAAATTGAAACGATATAATGAGCTGATCGATTCAGTGCTATACCCTGAAATAATGAATTTTACAAATACTCTTCAACAAGCAACTTCATTATCTCAAATCGAACCAGCTATGAAAAATATGCCTGGACTTAATATGTTGAATACAAAATATTTTATTATTAATCGAGATATGTCTCCTTTAAGAAATACGTTTGCTTCGGGTAATGCATGGTTTGTTGATACTGCAATATTTGTCAGAAATGCCAATGAGGAACTTAGAATGACAGGCATCATTGAACCATTAAAAGAAGCAGTGATTGATCGGCAGTTCAGCACGTTTATCCCTGCTACTTCTTTCAGAAGTTCTCCAACCGATAGTATCTCACTTGTTTCATACAAAGCCAACGAATTGAAGTACAAAGCTTACAACGCTGAAACCCGACTTGCTATTTTCTCCGAGATATATTACCCTGCCGGCTGGAAAGCATATATCGACGGCAGTGAATCGTCAATAATCCGTACAAATTATGTATTGAGAGCAATGATTATACCGCCCGGAAGCCATGAAATAATATTCACATTCAAACCGACATCATATTATACCGGAGAAAAAATATCACTTGCAAGTTCTGTGTTATTCATAATACTCGTATGCGGATATTTTTTATATCCGGTAAAGAAAAAAGTGATTGATGAAGGTGAATTATAAAGAATGCCCTCTCTGCGAAAACCCTGGAATAAAGTATCTGTTTACATGCCAGGATTATCTGGTCAGCGGGGAGAGCTTCGAAATCTTTACATGTCCGCAATGCCGTTTTGAATTTACGCAGAATCACCCTTCAGAAGAAGAGTTGCCAGATTATTATGAATCAGAAAATTATATTTCACATTCTGATTCCGGCACCTCATTTACAAATAAACTTTATTATTTCACGAGAAAAATAATGCTGGGAAGGAAGAAATCATCTTTGAAAAAAATAACAGGAATAAACCGCGGCATATTGCTGGATATAGGAAGCGGAACTGGTTCTTTTGCTGCTTATATGAACAAGGTGGGATGGGATGCCACAGGTATCGAGATAAATGAAAAGGCAAGAGAATACTCTATAAAGAAACATGGGATTAAAGCTTTTGGCCCGGGGATGCTTAAAAGCTTCGCTGACAGTTCTTTTGATTGCATAACAATGTGGCATGTTCTGGAACATCTTTATGATCCGTTGAAAACACTAACTGAAGTACGCCGGCTGCTCAAATCTGAACATCAGGCGCTCATCGCACTTCCAAATAATTTCTCACACGACAGTCGCCACTACAAAAGATTCTGGGCAGCACGCGATGTGCCGCGCCACCTGTGGCATTTCAATCCTGACTCATTTACGTTCATTGCGTCGAAGGCAGGTTTTGAAGTTACTGAAGTCAAGCGTCTGCATGCCGATGTATTCTATATATCCTATTTAAGCGAGAAAAACAAAGGCTCACACCTTCCCTTTATCAAAGGAATCTTTAAAGCAATGGCATTTTCGTTCCTTTCACTTTTCGACAAATACAAAAGCAGTTCTCTGGTTTATGTGATAAGGCCGACAGTCAATAAATGAATTCTCTCGTTTATTATTTGCAACTTTTCTGGGCATACATTTAAACATCCCCTAATCAATTATATCAATTATAGAATTTTTATTTCAGATGCATCATTTACGAAAACAGAAATAATATACCACTGAGAGCACTGACTAACACGGGCTCCTTCCGTGCCAATCCGTGCCTTCCGTGGTAAAAGAAAAAAGTTAGATGCACCTTGTTGTTCAACATTTTTGGGAATTCATTGCCCTGCCCATCTTTATAAACCCGATATCTTTATAAGTTATTTAGCCCGTCAGGGCTTATAGTTCCATAGCCGGAGCATTATTGGATTATTCAGCATTTGTCCGTAGGACATTAACCATTTTCTTTGAGCTCCGCAGGAGCGAGCCGTTTGTAGTAATGATTGATTGATTGATTGATTGGATTCCAGGGACATAAGAGATTTATATATTTTCGATTCACCACGGGGAGCACGGATCAACACGGATTCTCTCCGTGCAAATCCGTGCCTTCCGTGGTGAAAGGATAAAGTATGCTATAGAAGTCAATAATTAACATTCTATGCTCCATGCCCTGTTATCTGAGCCCCTTGCTCCATGCAAAATGAAAAAATATTCGTTTATATGTAAATCACTTAGTACCTGTCGAGCCAGCGGTAACGCCTTGAACTATCGCCGAACCTCAGGGCAATGGTCAGCTCATGTGAACCATAAGTAAGCCTCTGTATCTCCTGGAATGAAAAATCGAATGCGTATCCTATCCAGAGGTTCTGATATTTCACTCCTATGTTTGTAATCAGCACACCACATGTTCGGTATGTGATACCGGCCCATAGCGCCTGGTTGTAAATGTATGTAACGCCAATATCCAACTGGGGCTCCAATTGCTCAGACATCTTTATCAATACCGACGGCTCGAGCTCATGATACCTCATATCGGTAAATGTGTATGTACCGAAAACATAATAGTGGCGTTTCATTTCGAATTTTTTATATGCCTCGTTCCCTAATTTTGCCGCTGCACCAAAAAGCTGGTCGGCCGAAAAACCGAAAGTGTAACGTGGATTGAGTAAATGCAGACCGAATGCGGCATCAGGTATGAACACGCCTTTCCTCAAATCATTATTGAGCCATGGTTCATCAGAATCTTCAAAACTCAAATCTCTTTCATCAATCTTGAATTGATATCCTGTCATTGCAAGTCCCATTGAAAGTTGGGTCTCCTGTCGTAGCCATGTATGGTATGCATAAGATATCTGAAAACCCGTCCTCCTTACCAGACCGTTTTTATCGCTGAAGATGAAGCCTCCCATTCCTACTTTGCCGTCAGATTTTGGCCTGAAGACCTGCCGCCTCGGACTGACCTGTTTTAGAATATAACTTCTTTTCAGAAACCTTGTCTGCCAGCTTAACGAATATGTCCTTGGTGCTCCGGAATAGCCAACCCATTGCTCACGTGCGGTTAAATTAAAACTTGTGTATCCATCACTCCCTGCTACTGATGGATTAATGAGAAACTTATTATACAGATATTGACTGTAGAGTGGCAGCTGCTGGGCATCTGCAAAATTTATCCCGGCGATTGCAATAATCAATATTACAGTTATCTTTTTCAAAACAGTATAAAATTAATCATTATCTCACAATTGTCACATTACCAATAATCGGCTTTGTACCATTATGAAGATCTATAATATAATGGTAAGAATCAATCGGCAGCAATACTCCTTTACTTCTGCCGTCCCATGGCTGTGGATACCCTTTCTCCGATCGCCATAATAGATCTCCCCATCTGTTAAATATTTTCACTTCAATCTCCGGATATAGATGTTTCATCTCAATATTCCATACATCATTGATATTATCTCCGTTTGGTGAGAATGCTTTTGGAATAATAAGACACGATTCATTAAGAGGCTCTATATCTATTGAATCAGACACTGAACATCCGTTTACATCTGTAATCCTTATTCTGTATCTTCCTTTTGAAACTCCATAGATTATTTGACCGGTGGAATTGTCCGACCATCTTAAAGAGTAACCTCCGCCGGCAATACCTCCTTCAATATCAACACTTATCTCACCGTCGTGGCTGTCGGGACAAAATGCCCGGGTGACATTGAAAGTTATTTTGATAGAGTCAGGCTCAATAAGAGTAACTGCTGTATCGGCATGACAACCGTTCTGATCTACTACAATCACTCTATATGTGCCAGCCGAAAGTCCTGAACGTGATTTCCCCATAAATCCGTCGGGCCATAGATAACTTACGGCACCTACACCATTCACTGCTTCGATATCAATTGAACCGGCACTTTCACCTGCACAATTGATATTATAATTACCGTCGTTGCTCTTTGAGAGAGTTATGTTCATCCCTAGCTTCCCGGGTTCTGTAAGGTTAAATACTTCCGTTGCAATACAGGAATTTATATCGGTTATTAAAAGAATGTACTGACCTGCCTTAAGTCCCGAAATATTTTGTGACGACGATGTAAATCCGTCAGGGCCCTGCCAGAAATATATGAACGGCGCTTCTCCGCTGATCGGATTGATTGAAATAGAGCCGTTGTTATATCCCAAACAGCTTATGTTATATCCGTTATAATCTGATACAACAGAATTAAATGCAACAGGTGGTGGAAGGTTTATCCTTATTGAACCTGTTGCCTGACAACCATTTGCATCAGTCACAATTACTGTGTAATTGCCTTCCGTCAGATTGGCTATATCTTCAGTTACAACGCCATTCGACCATGCAATGCTATAAGATGAAACGCCTCCTGTGACAGTCAGGTCAATCGAGCCATTGTCAAATCCCGGAGCTTCACATGTAATATGAGTGGGCACAAGAGAGAGTGTGAGAGCCTGAGGCTGAGTGAGAATGATTTCCGTTGCAGCAGTACAAAGGTTAGAATCCGTAACAACTATATTATATGTTCCGGCTGTAAGTGAATATTGATCTTCCATACCCTGAACTATTCCCGAACCATCGGATGTACTCCAGTTATATTTGTAATTTCCTGGACTGCCGCCTGTGACATTAATGTCCACCGTTCCAGTTCCGCCGTTACAATTAATATTATAATTGCCGTCGTTGGATATTGATTTTGTAACATCTATCTTCAGGACGTCAGGTTCGGTTAGTGTAAATACAGGCTGAGGCATAAGAATACATGTGGCATTCGAAACATCGGTTATAGTAGCTGTATAAGTGCCTGCCCGAAGGTTATTAAGATCCTCGCTACTGGCAGTGAAACCATTGGGCCCTGTCCAGTTGAAGTTATATGAGCCCGAGCCGCCGGATACCGTAATATTTATTGAACCATTGTTTCCTCCGTTACATGAAATATTAAACAGTGAATCTCTGCTGAAAGAAAGTTGATAATCGGCAAGATATACACCCTCAGGTTCATTTATCGTAACGCTGTGGGTGCTTTTGCATCCAAGGATGTCAGTTACCTCAAGATAATAAGTACCGGCTGTTATGTTGTCAATCCTGTTAGTGTTGATTGGACCAGGAATGGAGCCGTCATAGGTGTACCACCTGTATTCATATCCGCCACGTCCGCCTGTAATCGTATTTACCCATACTGAGCCGTCATTATATCCACGGCATGAAATATTATAATTTCCTGGATATAAGCTCTTTCCAAAAGTAACTGTTACTGGTGGTGGAGGCCTTAATGTTACCGATTTCGGATTTTCTTCCATGCATCCGTTTTTATCTTTTATATAAAGTGTATAAACACCGGCAGGTAAACCTGTAATTAATCTGTATGTTGTCGGGTCGGAAAGGTTGAGGTTATCGGAAAAGAATCCTGTCAGAATCGTATCTACGCTATTTCTTACCACCCAGAACTCATACGGCGGGGTTATGCCGCTTATTGCGGAAACCATAATCGAACCGTCCGAATCACCAATACATGTTACATGATAGTTTCCAGGTGGTATTATCGTTGCGTTTATATATCCTCTTGCAAGAACCGGGACAATAGCAATCGAGTCTTTTCTCATGCATCCGTTATTGTCGGTAACCTGTACAACATATTTTCCGCTCGAGAGGTTTTCTATAATCACCCGGTCTTCCATGTAATAACCCACCGGACCTCTCCATACGATATGATAAGGATCTGCGCCTTCCGATATTACTGCTTTCAATACCGCAAGTCCGGTACCTCCCGTACACGTTAAAGGCTGAAGTACATCGATACTTTGTGGCAGGCGCGGCAATGGCAAGGCATGAACATTCACCGTATAATCAACTGTCGGTCCGACCGGACATGAAAGCCCGTTCACTTTAGGAGTTATCGAATATGTTACCTTCTGTATTGTGCTGGTATTATTCTGGTAAGTATAATTGATAACATGTTCGGGTGGCAGGTCGTTTGCAGGAGAGCTGTTTCCGACCAGGTCTCCTGGCGAACCACTTAAGGTCACGTAATAATCGAATCTTATAACACCCATTGTGGTTACAGTCGGTGTAGTAAGAGTTATCTGCGTATTATTACGTGAGGCATCTGTATTCCTTAAATCACAGATATCATCTTTTGCACTTACGGGAATCACCCTCGGTGTCGGATTTACTGTAACAGTCGCATAGATGGTTTCACCGGTGCAATAGGTGGGTGAAGGCCCGACAGGTATAATTGTAAAGGTAACTGTTATAGGAGCATCCGTCTCATTGATAAAGGTACCTGCCAGAAAATCACCTATATTCAAAACAGTTCCGCTCTCCGGCATCACAGTGGTGATTCCTTCCGGT
The DNA here is from genome assembly GCA_017999895.1 of Bacteroidales bacterium. GTDB lineage: Bacteria > Bacteroidota > Bacteroidia > Bacteroidales > VadinHA17 > LD21. The sequence goes on along the minus strand of JAGNKY010000010.1, from coordinate 35,268 downwards.
TGAGTGCGCGTCCACAGATAAGTAGTGCCCGGAACGCCATGCGTTTCACCAAGAACAATATCTGTGAATGCAACATTCGAACATGTATGATCCTGTGCTGAAGGTGTTGCAGTTGCGATCGGACGTTTGTTCACTCCCAGATGAGCCGAACTGCTCCTCGTGGAATTGCCGTAATCATCCGATACGATACAGTAATAATCACCTTCATCTGCCAGTACGGTACTGATAATGGTTAGTGTACCGTCGCTTGCAATATGATAACGAACACCTGTTAGTTTTATCCCCGGTTCTTTATACCAGGTATAAGTGAGTGTTCTCGTGGAAGTGGCAACAATTGTAAATTGTGCTTCCGACATTTCGCACACGATAATATCATCAGGCTGCTTTATAATCCTTGGCCTGCTCTGTGCAAGAGTAAATTCCGTGCCAAGTGTTGATATATCTCCTGTAAGGTTATCTCTGAAAACCGTAGTACCGCTTGCAGGACTGTGAGTACCGTCGAGAGTCCAGTCACTTCCTGAGGTCCGCTTTATCACTCTTGTAATATCCTGTATAGGGAAGGTAGTGAATCCTTTTGCATCAAGTTGTACATCGAAATCATTGCTCGAAAAGCCGTTCGAAGTAAAACTCCATAACCCATCCTGGAACACACGTGCCACTTCGTCGGGCGGATCCGGAAGAGGGAGTCCGGTCGAATCTATTGAAGGTGGAGTGAGAAATTGCGAGAGTATCGTTCCGGATGAATTAACATTATTAAAGATAAGATTAGCAGGATTGTAGTTTTCAATAGTTCCCAGCGGGAAAAGATAATTTGCCGTTTGGCCCACGCCTCGTTCGAACTTGCCGAAAATCCTGCTACCGCTAACCGAATTATAGTTGAGTGCCGAAGCGGCCGTATTTTGCAGGAAAAGCCTGTTTGCGCCGGCATCAATGTTACCGGTTGTCATAGATAATACATTCTGTACAGTAACATTATTTGAAAGTGTCAACTTTTCCGAGCCAGGCGAACCTGTATTTTCGAGCGAAAGATTGTAGAAAGTTTCGCCGCCTGTTCTTATAATCATCTGATTTACCGAGCCGTTAAAGATCACAGTGCTTGTACCCGGGTTAAATATTCCTCCAGTATTTGTCCAGTTTATTCCGATTCTGAAGATGCCGTTGCCACCATTTGTAGTTGCAGTATTTGTAAAACTTCCCGAAAGATTGAGCACACCGTTGTTAATCAGAAATCCAGCAGTATTTACGACATCTTTCGAACTCACAACTATGCCGTTTGCAAGAGATACCGAAGCCCCGTTGTTTGTTATGACCTGCGACAATGTTTCTGACGATATGGAAATCAGCATGAAGCACGAAATAATTAAAAATCGGTTGTTGAAAGTAACTTTTGCTTTCCTTTTTTGCTGCAATATGTTGTGTTTACTATTCAATCATTCTGTTTTACCGAACCGGCATACCGAACGGAATTGTTGTATATGTTCTTTTAAGACTGAGGCTTTGAACCAGTTTTACGTACTTTTAATTATTGTTTTATTCAATATTTATTTTCTCATTTACCATCTTTATTTGCCCCCCTAAAGTCCCCCCAAAATGGGGGAACTTATTCTCTGTCAGTTCGTTACTCCTCCCCACTTTGGGGAGGCCGGGAGGGGCAAAACATAATTTTTATTTTTTAACACTCAACAATTCCACATCGAAAATCAGGGCCGAGAAGGGAGGGATGATTCCCTGCACGCCTTTTTCGCCGTAAGCCAGAGCCGACGGCACATATATCCTCCACACCGAGCCTTCCGGCATTATCTGTATCGCTTCCTTCAGTCCGGCGATAAGTGTTGCCGGGGTTGTTTTCAGCGGAGTGTTTCTCGAGTAAGTATCTTCGAATATAGTACCGTCAGGGAGGTAGCCTTTTACATGTATTGTTAATGTATCGCTGGACATCGGACGTGGTCCATTGCCGGCTTTTGCGATGACATAGCAAACGCCGTTAGGCATCACCCCGACGCCAGGCTGGCTCTTTACAGCATTGAAAAGCTGTTGTTCGAGCAATTTATTGCGTTCGGTCATTACCTTGCTGAGGTAGTCATTTACCATTTTCGGTATGCTGTCGGCATGAACAAGAAGAGGCTTGCCTGAAAGGACGTCGTCCAGACCTCTGTTAAAAAGTGCAGGATTAACAATTGTTAAATTGTTTGCTTTCAGGTACTGGCCGATATATGCACCAAGAATGTACTGGGAGGAATCGGAGGCATTTAACAAAGTCACTCCAAAAGTTGACTGTACAGAAGTTTCTTTGATTTTAGATTTCTGCCCTGTAAGTGTTAAAGGGATGAAAATCAAAAATATCAATATTGTTTTTACCTGTTTCATATTTAATTTTATTTAATCTTATACATATATTTTTATTAAATAAATATTTCAATTCCAGTTGCCGACATAATTTACTGTCGCATTCCCTATAGGATATACTTTAAAGTAACTGTTGGTTGAAATGACAGGATTTGCTCCTGGAGCAGTGGTAAATCTTATCTGAGGTATAATTGTGCCTCCTGTATTTATTCTTATAACGCCCTTGAGAATTATTGTAAGATAATCATCTGAATCTGACTCAGTAATTGTAGTTGTACCAGCTGATGTAACAAAAGATGTTCTTACCGGACCTTGAACTGTTAAACTTGCACTTTTTGATGTAATAGCTGTATAGGCTATACTTGAAACAGTTGCAGTGCCTCCAAAACCTGTTTGTACATCAGTTGTAGCTGTACCTGATGCATATATACGGTATTGTGCTTCGAACATGTATGTGGTATTATCTGCAAGTGTTACTGCACCATTCGAAGTATTAAAGACCTTTTGGGCAGAATTGTTGTTAGAACCTGTATAATCATTTGCAAGTACAATTATTTGTTCAGAAGGCAAGACTCCTCTCGAGGCATCAACTGAAGTTCCATAAAAAGCTTTCCCGTCATATTCTACAGTTCCAGCTTCAGCGGCAGTAAGATTTGTACCGGCAGTGAATTTAAGCGGTGCAGTATTTGCTGTAGCGCTTCCGGCGGCCAGATGAAGTATAGCAGTAGGTTGAGGATATGGAGTGCTTGGAGATGTATTTAGATTTCCAATATAAAGCGGTTTTGCGAAAGCTGCATAATAATCACCGACAGCCAGCGTTGAATGATCAGGATCTGCATCAGAGCCACCGCTGCCTCCTCCAATTTCGAAGGATGGGACGCCAGCTCTTGCGTAAGTCGGCCTAGCCTCGAATCGTATGTTTCTTTGAATTGTACCAGAAGCTCCATTCTTAGTTTTAAAAATAAAATCAACCAGATCAGCAAGTCCAGGAGATTGATTCGATACTGTTTCAAAAATAGCGCCATTTTCGTCTTCTTCATTTTTTATCCTAAGAATTGACGATCCATAAGTGCCGTTTATATTTTTGATTATCATTTCTTTAGTTGACTTAATAGTACCTGAAGTAGCATCTCCAATTTTCCAGTCACCAGCAGCACCTTCAAGTCTGCCTCTTTCGATATTATTCACCCTGAATACCAAATCATTATTATCAGTTGTTCCTAAAAAGTTAGATGATGGATTAGTTCCTGCATTACCATTGACATTCCAGCTTGCTGTGCTTTGCAATGCAACTGTTCCTGACGCATCAGGAAAGGTTATTGTCCTTGTAGCTGTAGGATCAGTAATTGCAAATGTTGTTTTATTTTCATTTGCTGTGGCTCCGTCAAAAACCAAGGGAGAGGCTCCCGTTATTGTACCAGCCATGGTTATAAAGCTATTGGAATTGCCTATTGTTGTAGTACCATTACTTGATCCTGTATTGATATTTGTGGGCTGACTATTGCTGGCATTAATATTAACCCCTCCGCTCCCGGAAAGTATATTTGTTGTGCTGTTAGTATTACTACTACCTACATTAACCGTCTTATTTGCGGCACCATTACCAATAGCTATTGTCTGAGCACCATTTCCTGTTCCCATGCTGATAGTCCCTGTCGCTTCTGTACCTGTGCCTATGTTTATAGCACCATTTCCTGTACCCGGACCAAGACTTATTGTACCTGTTTGTGGGCCTGTCCCACCTATTATTATTGTTCCCGTAGTCATAGAGTTTCCGACAGTTATTGAGCCATCGGTTTGAGTATTACCTATTGCTATCGTATTTGCCCCAGTGCCTCCTAAATTTATATTATTAGCCATAGCGGCACCAGTACCTATATTGACTGCCTTGGCACTTGCAACCCCTGTAGCTATATTAACAACTGTTGCTCCGGTTCCTATTCCTATATTGACATTCTGTGACGAGGAAGAGTTCCCTAATGTAATGTCCCCTGTTGCTGCCAATCCGCCAATAGTTAATCCGTATGTATTGTTATCAATTGTTGTTGCCCCTGTAAGAGTGCCTCCAAGCAAAACTGTATTTGTTGACCGTGTAAGTCCATTCGTGAACGTCAGAGGATTTTCATAATCAGTACCTGCTGTGGCTGCAGATATAGCTGTCCCATTTGATTTAACGATGCCATTAATTGCCTTTACAACTGGATCTGTTTCAGAGGACAGGATACCCGCTCCGGATAGTGTCTTATTAACCCATGATGTTCCGTTCCACTGTATAATATCATTATTAGCCTTGCCCGCTATTTCAACGTTCGACAATCCGTCAAGTGTATGATTATGGGTTTCAAGAGCTGCATCGTTTATTCCATAGCCGGCGAGAGTGGTCGGTTTACCTGATATAATTTTCGACCAGTCAAGTCCCGGAATATCATTTGCCGTAAGTGCCCTGAAAGACGGCTGTCCTACAGTTCCGTCAGGGGCGGCAAATATTGTGTTGGCAGCCTGGCTTGCAAGTGTGCCAGTAAGTGTTCCCGAAGTGGTAACGGGCGAACCTGTTACTGTAATAAACGATGGCAAAGAAAGGGCAACCGATGTTACTGTTCCGTATGTCGGTGTCGTCCATGTGGGTGCTGCTCCTCCATTCGATGTTAGCACCTGTCCTGCTGTTCCAACATCGGTCATAAGTGTTGTGCCGGTGGTAGATTGATACGGAATAGTCCCGGATGATCCTCCAGCAATATTTGTTGCTGTTGTCGCAGAGGTTGCTGTAGCTGCATTGCCACCGATGCTCAGATTTGCTACTGGTGTTGTTGATGTTACTATAAATGGCGCTACGCCTGTTGCAACGGTTGAGACAATTACCGGCGCCACAATATTTCCTGTTGTTGTAAGACTTGTTCCTGTCGCTGCTCCAATATCAGGGGTGGTAAGTGCAGGATTCGTCGAAAATACCAGTTGACCTGTCCCTGTCTCATCTGAAATCACTCCTGCCAGCTCTGCTGATGTAGTCGCTGCAAACTGATCAAGCTTGCCTGACTTCAAAGCATATCCAGAAAGATCCTGATCGCCTGTGTTTATTCCTGATACAGTTGCATTTAATGGTACTGTCAATGTCTGTCCGTCTGCTATGGTTAATGTAGATCCTGTTGCAGGTGCCGTAATAGCAACCTTATTAACACTTGAAGCAGTTGCTGCTCCTATGTTGGGCGTAGTAAGTACAGGACTCGTAGCAAATACTGCCGAACCGCTTCCTGTTTCGTCTGTCAGAGTCGTCGCCAACTGTGCTGAGGTCACACTGTTTGCAAGTGTCCCGTATAATGTACCACTTAACGGTAACGTAACGTTAGTCGCACCTGTTGTTGTCAGCGTTAAATCATTGGCTCCGCTGGTTGTCAGATTGCCTCCCAGTGTTATTGTCTTCCCTGTATTGGCAACTCCTGTACCTCCAAACTCCCCTGATATGACTCCTGCATTCCAGGTTCCTGCCGTTACTATTCCTAATGTTGTTATTGTATTCTGTCCTGAATAGTTTGCCGCTATATCTACCTTAGGATTCGCTGCATCTGTATTGTCTACCGTAATTCGGTTGGCTGTCCCTGTTACACTCGTTACTGTCCCGTATGTCGGTGTCGTCCACGTCGGCGGATTAGTCCCTCCTCCTGAAGTAAGTACCTGCCCCAGTGATCCATTGGCCAGCATTGCTGTAGTATTGGCTGCTGATTGATATGGAATTGACCCTCCCAGTCCTCCAGCCAGATTATTCGCAGTCGTCGCTGTCGTCGCCAGAGTGGCTGTCGTTGCATTTCCGTTCAATGATGCCGTTATCGTACCTGCTATAAAGTTCCCTGTCGCATCTCTCTTTACTATGGCCCCCGGTGTATTTGCATCCGTTGCTGCATTGGCTAACAGCTCTGCACTATGTATATTAGCTGCACTCGATGTACCAACCGTATTGACTACTGTCGCCCCCTGCGTCCCTGTCACATCACCTGCCAGTGATCCGGTAAAATTAACCGCCGTTGTAGCATTTGTAGCTGTTGCTGCATTACCACCTATACTAAGATTTGCTACCGGTGTTGTTGATGTTACTATAAATGGAGCTATACCGTCTCCTACGGTCGAGACCAAAACAGGTGCAGAGATATTTCCTGTCGTCGAAAGACTTGTTCCTGTTGCTGCTCCGATATCAGGTGTCGTCAGTACAGGACTCGTTGCAAACACTGCCAGCCCGCTTCCTGTCTCATCGGTCAGAGTCGTCGCCAACTGTGCCGAGGTTACACTGTTTGCAAGTGTCCCGTATAATGTACCACTTACCGGTAACGTCACATTGGTGACATCTGTCGTTGTCAAAGTAAGTGCATTTGCCCCGGAGGTTGTAAACGAACCCCCGGTCTGGATATTACCTCCAAGTGTGATTGTCTTCCCTGTATTGGCAACTCCTGTACCTCCATACTCTCCTGATATGACTCCTGCATTCCATGTACCTGCCGTTACTATCCCTAATGTTGTTATTGTATTCTGTCCTGCATAGTCAGCTGCTATATCTACCTTAGGATTCGCTGCATCCGTATTGTCTACCGTAATGCGGTTGGCTGTCCCTGTTACACTCGTTACTGTCCCATACGTGGGTGTCGTCCACGTCGGCGGATTAGTCCCTCCTCCTGAAGTAAGTACCTGCCCCAGTGATCCATTGGCCAGCATTGCTGTAGTATTGGCTGCTGATTGATATGGAATTGACCCTCCCAGTCCTCCAGCCAGATTATTCGCAGTCGTCGCTGTTGTCGCCAGAGTGGCTGTAGATGCATTACCTGTCACATTTCCTGTCAGGTTCGCTGATATCATTCCTGCACTGAAGTCACCAATTCCATCTCTTAATACTATTGTATTCGGTGTGTTTGCTGATGTTGCCGTCGTTGCAGAATTTGACACTTTCCCGGCTGTGCTTATAGTAGCTAGCTTTGTATCTACAATTGCCGCTGCTGATGCAATGTCGGCATCAACAATTGTACCGTCAGCTATCTTGTTACTGGTAACAGCACCATCGGCTATTGCCAGACTAACATCGGTAAGGGTTGCACCCGTACCACCAGTTACAGTTAAATCACTCGATGTTAAATTATTCCCTATAATGCTACCTGCAGGTATATTACCATAGGTTATTGCACCTGAAGCATCGGCAACACCTACACGCCCTGCAGTACCTAACCCTGCTGTTAGCTTGGCAGCCGTCACACTCGCATCGGCTATTTTATCATTCGTTACTGCCCCGTCGGCTAACATCCCGGTCACAACCTTGCCGTCCCCGATCGTAGTGGCTCCCGTACTGCTTATAGTCACATCACCACTTGTGGAAACTGAATTCCACTTATTGCCGTCTGCAACAAGTATGTTCTTGTCTGTCGGCATAGTGTTCCCAAGCAGCGACCCATTGATCCTGCCTACCGTAACCACTCCAGAATTTGTTATCGTTGCATCTCCCCCCATTGCAACATCTGTTGCAACTCCCAGTGCATTACCCACAAGTATGTGTGAATCTCCCAACGATGATGATGCAAATATTGTCTTATTCTCCCATTGCGGTACTCCTGCCCCTGTCGTTGTCAATACCTGATTGTTTCCTCCATTGGCAAGCTTGGCCAGCGTTACATTTGAATTCGCTATATCTGCCGTCTGTACTTCTCCATCCTTGATATTGCCAGTCAATACTGCATCCAGTCCAAGTTTTGCATTTGTCACCGACCCAGCGGCAAGCTTATCGTTAGTTACATTCAAATCAGCTATCTTAGATGTAACAACTGCTTCATCAGCTATCTTATTAGTGGTAACACTACCATCTGCCAGCTTATCAGTCGTTACATTCCCGTCTGCTATGTCTGCGGTCCGTACCTCCCCATCAACTATCTTATTCGTAGTTACTGAGTTATCAGCAAGCATACTGTTCAAAACTTTGTCTGAACCTATCGCTGTTACACCTGTATTATTTATCGTAATATCTCCACTCATAGTAACTACCTGAGGCTCATCTCCAGTCTTACCTACTACAAGCTGACCATCATTCAACCCGAACAACTCTACTATCTTCCCATCCCTCGATATCATCAAACGATTATTTACCAGCGCTGTCCCTGAATTGGTACCACCATTGGCTATGGGCAATATTCCTGCTGTAACTGGTAATGAAGTTAGTGTTGACCAGCTTGGCGCTCCCGCTGCCGTGTTCATAAGCAGCGCACCAGTTGTGATTCCGGGAATAAGCTCTTTTACCGGATTCGTTCCATCGCCATAGATCAGATTATTAACTCCTATTGAACTTAATCCTGTTCCTCCGTTCTGAACAGTTAGTACTCCATTGATATGGGTCGCAAGGTCAACCTTCCCCCATAACGGAGCTACGCCTATACCTCCACTTAATAATACATTACCTGTTGCCACATCTGCCAGCCTCGCAAATCCGGTTGCCGTACCTGTCAACAGGTCTCCTACCGCTCCTCCTGTAAGATTAGTATTAGTACCTCCATGCGCCAGATCTAATATCGTTCCGTTCCATACCCCACTGGTGATCGTACCCAGTCTCGTTATATTGTCCTGTACATCATCAGGCAAGGTCAAACCTATAGACGGCACGCCTGCATCGCTGGTGACAAGGACTCCGTTATTTGCCGTTACCAGTCCTGTTATGTTATCATTTGCTGAAGAAAACAATATTTCATTTGCAATCGTGGTCGTGGGGTAAACAGCTGAAGAATAGCTCGGATCGGCTGCTGCTCCACGACTTTGTAAAACTTGTCCTGCTAACCCTGTCGCTGTAACTGCAACAGGATTTGTACCCTGACCAATTAAAACTCCATGATCGGTTAATGAGTTTACTCCGGTTCCACCATTATTTACCGGAAGAATGCCGCTTATGTCTGTCGTCAGCGATACTGCCGATGAGCTTACCAGCCCACTTCCATCATTATGCAATACCCCGGCCGTTGTAAACTTAGGCAAATACAACGAACTTAATGCGTTACCAATAGTAACATTACCCGATGATGTGCCAGTATTTATGTTCGTGTTGAAATTAGAATTGTCATTCAGACTTATTGCTCCACCCGATACAGTCATAGCACCGGTGATATCCGTCGCCCCGGTTATCGTTGCCCCAGCCTGACCTGTCAGCAAACCGGCAGAAGTTATTGCTCCACCGTCAGTGGTGTATATGTTCCCCCTTGTGGTTATCGCATCTCCAATATTTGAAGGCGATAAAATATTCAACGCATCATCTCTACTCCAGTAACCAAGAGTGCCGGAAGAGGGTGGAACAGTCGTCAATATTTTATTTGCATCAGTATATACCCCGGCGTTTGCCAGCAGACCGCTCAGCTCAACGCTCACAAACTTAGGTGTTGCCTCGTTATGTATATCCTGAGGCAACGACAACTTTATACTTCCGCTCCCATTCGCCACATTTACCTGATTAACTGTCCCAGTCAAAGTATTCCTCGTAAGTGTCCCTGACGAGTTACCTATAAGCAACTGACCATCTGTATATGTAGCATCATATCCCGTCCCTCCATTGGCTACAGGAAGTACACCCGTTACCTTGCTTGTCAACTCTATCGCACCATTAGCTATGTCATCATTTACCACCTGACTGTATGTCGGCGCTCCCGCAGCATTCCCATGCAACACTGTGGTCGTCGTTCCCTTCTCTCCCTGTATGATCGAGGTGCCGTCAGATACCATTATAGATGACCCATTCAGCGCTGTACCAGAATTCGTCCCTCCATTGGCTACAGGCAATATACCGCTTACATGACTCGTCAACCCGATCTTACCCCATAGGGGCGCTGCTCCAACCCCGCCGCTTATCAGGGCATTACCCTCCGCTGCATCTGCCAGCCTCGCAAACGAGGCCGGTGTATCAGCATAAAGCAGATCACCAACAGCTGCTCCCGCCGACAGATCAGTGTTCGTGCCTCCATACTTCAACCCTATTATACTCCCGTTCCATACACCACTTATGATAGTACCTAACCTCGTAATGTTATCCTGTACTTGATCCGGAAGTGTCAGACTTATTGACGGAACCCCTACACCGTCTGTCACAAGTACCCCATTATTCGCCGTAGGCAGTCCCGTTATGTTATTATCTGCTGAAGAAAACAATATTTCATTTGCAATCGTGGTCGTGGGGTAAACAGCTGAAGAATAGCTCGGATCGGCTGCTGCTCCACGACTTTGTAAAACTTGTCCTGCTAACCCTGTCGCTGTAACTGCAACAGGATTTGTACCCTGACCAATTAAAACTCCATGATCGGTTAATGAGTTTACTCCGGTTCCACCATTATTTACCGGAAGAATGCCGCTTATGTCTGTCGTCAGCGATACTGCCGATGAGCTTACCAGCCCACTTCCATCATTATGCAATACCCCGGCCGTTGTAAACTTAGGCAAATACAACGAACTTAATGCGTTACCAATAGTAACATTACCCGATGATGTGCCAGTATTTATGTTCGTGTTGAAATTAGAATTGTCATTCAGACTTATTGCTCCACCCGATACAGTCATAGCACCGGTGATATCCGTCGCCCCGGTTATCGTTGCCCCAGCCTGACCTGTCAGTAAACCGGCAGAAGTTATTGCTCCACCGTCAGTGGTGTATATGTTCCCCCTTGTGGTTATCGCATCTCCAATATTTGAAGGCGATAAAATATTCAATGCATCATCTCTACTCCAGTAACCAAGAGTGCCGGAAGAGGGCGGAACAGTCGTCAATATTTTATTTGCATCAGTATATACTCCAGAACTTGCTCCTAAATTACTTAGCTTAACACTAAAAAATTCAGGCGTAGCCCCAGTATGTATATCCTGAGGCAACGAAAGTGTGATACTTCCATCACCATTTGTCACATATATCTGGTTATCTGTTCCCGTCAACCTGTTTCGTGACAGTGTACCAAGTGAATTACCAATTAACAAATCACCATTAGAAAATGTATTGTTATAACCCGTGCCTCCATTCTGCACCTGAAGAATACCAGATGTGGCCGGCAATGCGTTCAATGTGCTCCATGCCGGAGCTCCAGTCGTACTCTCGGTCAGTAATGACCCTGCAGTGCCACTCGGCGCAAGCATATTAATCGCCCCGGTGCCGTTACCATATATCAAATTGTTCTGTGTTATCGAATTAAGTCCTGTGCCTCCGTTAGCTACAGGCAGCGTTCCGGTAATATCTGACGTCAGGCTTACGGCAGCATAATACGGAGCGCCCAGTGGGTTACCATGTAACACCGTAGTTGTTGTACCTGATTCTCCTTGAACTATAGCACTACCATTCGATATCATTATTGACTGGCCCGATAGCGCTGCACCGGAGTTTGTGCCTCCATTGGCTATAGGTAAAATACCCACAACTTTTGTCGTCAAATCTATCGTTCCATCTTCAATGTCATCATTAAATATCCGGCTCGAACTAACCAAACCCGTTCCGTCATTATGTAAAACTCCAGGCATGTTAAACTTCGGCAGATACAACGAACTTGATGCGTTGCCAATAGTAACATTACCCGTTGATGTGCCAGTATTTATATTCGTGTTAAAATTGGAATTGTCATTCAGACTTATTGCTCCACCCGATACAGTCATAGCACCGGTGATATCCGTCGCTCCGGTTATCGTTGCCCCAGCCTGGCCGGTCAGCAAACCGGCAGAAGTTATTGCTCCACCGTCAGTGGTGTATATGTTCCCCCTTGTGGTTATCGCATCTCCAATATTTGAAGGCGATAAAATATTCAATGCATCATCTCTACTCCAGTAACCAAGAGTGCCGGAAGAGGGCGGAACAGTCGTCAAAATTTTATTTGCATCAGTATATACTCCGGAACTCGCTCCTAAATTACTTAGCTTGATACTTACAAACTCAGGTGTAGCCCCGTTATGTATATCCTGAGGCAACGACAGTGTGATACTTCCATCACCATTTGTCACATATATCTGGTTATCTGTTCCCGTCAACCTGTTTCGCGACAGTGTACCAAGTGAATTACCAATTAACAAATCACCATTAGAAAATGTATTGTTATAACCCGTGCCTCCATTCTGCACCTGAAGAATGCCAGATGTGGCCGGCAATGTGTTCAATGTGCTCCATGCCGGAGCTCCAGTCGCACTCTCGGTTAGTAATGATCCTATGGTGCCACTCGGTGCCAGCAGATTAACCGCCCCAGTACCATTACCATATATCAAATTGTTCTGTGTTATCGAATTAAGTCCTGTACCTCCATTAGCCACATCCAGAACGCTCTTCCACGTGGGTGCCCCACCCGCTGCCGAGGTTTGTAAAAACTGCCCCGGCGCCGTCGAAGCCGGTACCCACGTCATAACATCCGGCGACGAGGTGTAAAGTACTGTGTTCGTCCCTCCAAACGTCGTTAACCCTGTACCCCCGTTAAACACAGGCAGAGTCCCTGTAATATCTGACGTCAGGCTTACGGCAGCATAATACGGAGCGCCCAGTGGGTTACCATGTAATACCGTAGTTGTTGTACCTGATTCTCCCTGAACTATAGCACTACCATTCGATATCATTATTGACTGGCCCGATAGTGCTGCACCGGAGTTTGTACCTCCATTGGCTATAGGTAAAATACCCACAACTTTTGTCGCCAAATCTATCGTTCCATCTTCAATGTCATCGTTAAATATCCGGCTCGAACTAACAAGCCCACTTCCATCATTATGCAATACACCGGCTGTTGTAAACTTCGGCAAATACAACGAACTTGATGCGTTACCAATAGTAACATTACCCGATGATGTGCCAGTATTTATGTTCGTGTTGAAATTAGAATTGTCATTCAGACTTATTGCTCCACCCGATACAGTCATAGCACCGGTGATATTCGTAGCTCCTGTTATTGTTGCCCCAGCCTGACCTGTCAGCAAACCGGCAGAAGTTATTGCTCCACCGTCAGTGGTGTATATGTTCCCCCTCGTGGTTATCGCATCTCCAATATTTGAAGGCGATAAAATATTCAATGCATCATCTCTACTCCAGTAACCAAGAGTGCCCGAAGAGGGCGGAACAGTCGTCAATATTTTATTTGCATCAGTATATACTCCGGAACTTGCATCCAAATTACTTAGCTTGACACTTACAAATTCAGGCGTAGCACCAATGTGTATATCCTGGGGTGTTGAAAGCGTTATTGTCCCGTCTCCGTTTATAACATTAACCTGGTTCATCGTCCCGCTCAACTTGTTTCGCGACAGTGTACCAAGTGAATTACCTATCAACAAATCACCATTAGAAAATGTATTGTTATATCCTGTGCCTCCATTCTGTACCTGAAGAATACCAGATGTGGCCGGCAATGTGTTCAATGTGCTCCATGCCGGAGCTCCAGTCGTACCCTCGGTCAGTAATGACCCTGCGATGCCACTTGGCGCAAGCATATTAACCGCCCCGGTGCCGTTGCCATATATCAAATTGTTCTGTGTTATCGAATTAAGTCCTGTGCCTCCGTTAGCTACATCCAGAACACTCTTCCACGTGGGTGCCCCACCTGCTAAAGTGGTCTGTAAAAACTGTCCTGGTGCCGTAGAAGCTGAAACCCATGCCATATTATCCGCCGACGAGGTGTAAAGTACAGTGTTCGTCCCTCCAAATGATGTTAACCCTGTACCCCCGTTAGCCACAGGCAACGTTCCGGTAATATCCACTGTGAGTGATACCGGACCAGAACTAACCAGCCCACTTCCATCATTATGCAATACTCCGGCTGTCGTAAACTTCGGCAAATACAACGAACTTGATGGATTACCAATTATTACATTACCCGATGAAGTGCCGGTATTTATATTCGTGTTAAAATTGGAATTGTCATTCAGACTTATCACTCCGCCCGATACGGTCATATCTCCGGTGACACTTGTCGCTCCGGTTATCGTTGCCCCAGCCTGACCTGTCAACAATCCTGCAGAAGTTATTGCTCCACCGTCAGTGGTGTATATATTGCCACTCGTGCTTACATCATCCCCAACATTCGCAGGAGTTAATAATGTACCGGTACGACTCCAGTAACCTATCGTACCACTCGAAGGCGGTAATGATGTCAGCTTATTTGATGCATCAGTGTAAACCCCCGATAACGGCGTTAGTCCACTTAACGTAAGGCCCAAAAATACAGGCTCAGAACCTGTATGTATATCCTGAGGCAACCTGAGGGTAATGAATCCTGGCGTAAAGTCTATATATATCTGGTAATCTGTCCCCTGAAGAGTCTTAAACTCGTTTGCTGTTCCTGCAGCATCCATACCGAGTAACTGGTTGGGACCTCCCGAAAGGCTTCCCGGAACCCTTTTCCATAATGGGTCTTCATAATACCAGAACGATTTCGTATCGGTATCATAAACAATCAGTCCCTGCGCAGGAGCACTTATTGCAAGTCTCTGCCCGGTAGTCATCCTCGGGATGAGCAAACCCCGTTCGGTAGATCTCAACTCAAGGATCGACGAAGCGTCAGGTGTGATTGTCGTTTCACTTATACCGACTCCCTGTCCGTGTAACTGAAGGCCGGGAAAGGCCGACAATATTACAGCCACAAAAGTGACCGGAATTAATTTCCTGAAAAGAACCTTTTTAAAAGTGCCACAACTTTTTTTGAAAGGAACTGTTGTCATGTTATGCACCGTTTTCATAATAAATCTCCTTATACTTTATACTTTATTCCAGCTTTTTTGACAAAAAAAATTGGAGAAAAAATAAATTTTATCCCCTTAGCCATTGTATTTTAAAGACTGTCGGATTTATATTTACTTTCTCCATAAATAATAGAAATATTCTACCTTTCGGTTTTTACTTATTAAAACCGGCAAAATCATTTAATTATGTTTTAATCCGTTTTTCTAAAATTCGTACAAACGGAACTATTTTATTTTAAGACTACCTAAATTCTTTTATAGTTGCAACATGCAGCCGTAAAAGGATTGTTTAAATATAGTATTATTTTTTTAAGTCGTACAAAATTTTTTGACACTCTGCATGTTTTTATAAATGACTGGCGCTTTTCAAATGATAAAAATAAAAAAGAGACCTTTAGGGTCTCTTAGAAGTTTATCAGAATTTACCAAACGGTAAATTGTTTTTTCCGTATTAAATAATCAGCATCGCATCGCCGTATGGTCCGAATCTGTATTTTTCCTTTACTGCGGTACGGTAGGCTTCGAAACAGAGGTCATATCCTGCAAACGCTGCAACCATCATCAAAAGAGTTGAATAGGGGAGCTGAAAATTACTTATCATCATGTCGGGAATTTTGAACTCGTAAGGTGGAAAAATGAACTTATTAGTCCAGCCGTCGAAAGGTTTCAGGAAGCCGTCGGTCGAGACTGAACTTTCAAGGGTTTTAACAACTGTTGTACCAACAGCACATATTTTATTTTTCTGTTCTTTAGCCCTGTTGATAATCCTTGCTGCTTCTTCCGGAATAATTATTCTTTCAGAATCCACTTTATGTTTGGTCAGGTCTTCAACATCCACACTTCTAAAATTACCAAGTCCAACATGGAGTGTTATCTCGGCAAAGTCAACTCCCACTATTTCAAGTCGTTTAAGGAGCTCACGGCTGAAATGCAAGCCTGCGGTCGGGGCTGCAACAGCTCCTTCGTGCTTTGCAAAAATTGTCTGGTATCTTTCACTGTCCTCAGGTTCAACTTTACGGTTAATAAACTTTGGCAAAGGTGTCTCACCCAGGTTGTACAAAGTTTTCTTAAATTCTTCATACGGGCCATCGAAAAGAAATCTTAAAGTCCTCCCCCTCGAGGTCGTGTTGTCAATAACTTCTGCAACCAGCAAATCGTCCTCTCCAAAATATAGCTTATTACCTATTCTTATTTTGCGGGCAGGATCGACAAGTACGTCCCATAATCTCTGCTCACGGTTCAGCTCACGTAAGAGAAATACCTCTATTTCAGCGCCTGTCTTCTCTTTATTGCCATGCAGCCGTGCAGGAAAAACCTTTGTGTTATTGAATACCAACACATCATGTTCATTAAAATAATCAACTATCTCTTTAAATATCTTATGTTCAAATTTCCCTGTTTTTCTGTCAACAACCATTAACCTCGACTCGTCCCTTTTTTCGGCAGGATAAAGTGCTATAAGCTCCTGCGGCAAGGAATACCTGAATTGTGATAATTTCATATTTCTTTAATTTTTAGTTTATTAAACTTTAGTATTTTGTTAAAAATATTTATAAAAAAATTTTAAACCTTTATACGTAAATTTTTCATACTTGTTTCATTTTTTCAAGAAAAACATCGAATTTTTTTATATCCATCGCATCTGTCAGACTAAAAGGGCCTAATGCTGTTCTTTTAAGTGACGCAAGAAAAGCACCGCTACCAATTGCTTGTCCAAAATCTCTTGCAAAAGCTCTTATATATGTCCCTTTACTGCATACAATTCTAACTGTAATAATGGGCATATCAAAACTTAAAAGTTCAATTTGCCTGAATATTACTTTAACAGGTTGAATGTCTGCGTCAATTCCCTTCCTTGCAAACTCGTATGCCCTTTTGCCTCCGATAAGCTTGGCAGAATAAACAGGTGGTGTCTGTTCCTGCTCTCCGAGAAACTTTTTCAGAGTTTCTCTGATCAGTTTTTCGCTTATATGATCGGTAGGATATGAAGCATCTATTTCGGTTTCAAGGTCAAATGAAGGAGTTGTACTTCCTAAATAAATCTCCGCTACATATTCCTTATCGAGCCCACTGTATTCATCAAGCTTTTTTGTGGCTTTACCCGTACATATAATCATCAGACCACTTGCAAGTGGATCGAGTGTTCCGGCATGCCCAACCTTAATTTTTTCGAGACCAAATGATTCACGTATCATTATCCTGACTTTATTCACAAGGTCGAATGAAGTCCAGTATAAAGGCTTGTCGAACAGAAGCACCTCTCCTTCGACGAATGGATTTTTTGTTTTTTCCTCTAACATTTTATCTATCCGGCAATAATTGAAATGATTCCAGCCAGTGCACAGTATGCGGAGAACCATATCATTTTGCTACGCTTCACCAGGGATATCATCCATTTGCATGCTATGCATCCCGACACGAATGCTGAAATGAATCCTGCAAAAATAATGCCTGCCCCTGCCGAACCTGAAGCAAAATCACCGTTAACTATTTCCAGAAGATTTGCTCCTATCACCGGAATAAGAACCATCAAAAAAGAAAATCTTGCTATTTCATTTTTTCTGTTTCCCAGCATCAGTCCTGTCGAAATTGTTGCTCCGGAACGGGATATTCCCGGAATTACTGCAATAGCCTGAGCAATCCCAATGATTAAAGCATCCCTGAATCCAATTTCTCTGTTTCTGTTCTTAACAAAATGCCCTATCAGAAGCAAAGCAGAAGTGACAAGAAGCATCGAACCTACAAAAACAATATTACCGTTGAAAATTGCTTCGACTTTATCTTTAAACAGTATTCCGGTAATTACGACAGGTATCATAGATACAAGGATTTTCAAAATGTAGGAAGTTTCTTCATTCATACGAAATTTAAAAAAACCTTTCAGCAGGTTGACTATATCACGCCAGAAAACTACAATTGTTGATAAAACAGTTGCGCAATGAACAGCGATGGTGAAAGAAAAACTGCCTTCAGGATTTATTCCGAAAAATGCTTTTGCTATTTCGAGATGCCCCGAACTGCTGACAGGCAAAAATTCAGTAAGACCCTGGATAATTCCAAGGATGATAGCTTCAAAAATATTCATAATTTAAAAGGTGATTGTGTTATTCTTTTTCTTTCCCGGGCTTTCTCATAATTGCCCATATTTCGAAAACAAAACCTGCAACTACTACAATTGGTGCAAGTGTGACACGACGGAAACTGAATATTTTTTCGCTAAACTGGTCGGGGCTTTCTGATCTACCCCCAAGCATAAGAAGAAATCCTATAACAATTATTGCAAAACCGATAGCAATAAGCTTATAGTTTTCCGGTGGAATAGCAAAATTCCGTTTATTTTTTTCTATCTCTTTTTTTGCCATATTTTAAATATAAAGTTTGTCTTCTGGAATACTAAGATATTTATTTACTGAGAAATATGATGAAACTACCGATAAAAAAATACCGAGCACCACTATCGCTGCAGCAAGTGCTATTAGCATATTGAAATTTTGAAAGAAAATCAGACTAACGAATTCTTTCTCGATAAAGTATATCAAACTCAGGATAAGAATCATTGCAATAAGTGCTGCTATAAGTCCGTGAATTGCGCTCCTGATAAGAAACGGTTTACGTATGAAAGACCTTGTAGCGCCAACAAGCTGCATCGTTTTGATAATAAAGCGTTTTGAGTAAATAGAAAGCCTTATCGTGTTGTTTATAATTGTCAGAGCAATCAGGAATAAGAATAAGCTCATAACAAGCAGAAAAAGGCTTATCTTTTCCACATTCTCATTAATAAGGTGAAGTAGTGATTCCTGGTAATAAACCTCTTTTACAATCGGGTATTCAAGAATATATTTTTCAATTTTGGCAACGCTGTCGGGATGAGTATAATCGGCAAAAAGGTAAACATCTATTGTGGGAGTTAAAGGATTATAACCAAGGAAATTAATAAAATCTTCTCCAAGCTCCTCCTTTAGCTTTTCTGCAGCCTGTTCTTTCGATATATATTCGGTTGACTTAACATAACTTTTTGCATCAAGGTCTTTCTGAAGCATTCTGATATCAGCTTCACGGGCATCTTCATTAACAATAACAGAAAAAGAGATACTTTCCTTGAAATATTGGGATAATCCATGTGCATTAATAAGCAAAAGTCCGAGCAACCCAAGAAGAAAAAGTACAAGAGAAATACTTATCACCAGAGTTAAGTATGAACCTGTGATTCTTGTTTTTGAAAGTACCTGCTCCTTTTTTTTCACTCTCCGTGATTTTGGCTGTAAAAATAGTCAACATTCCGGAAATAAGTAAGTTTAATTTATTCAATTAACGACAAAGTACTATTGAAAAAACAAAAGAATCATCTTTCCTGTTATTCAACGAAAGTAATCCATCCATAAGGGTCGGGTTCATCGCCATACTGGATTCTACTCAGTTTATTATAAAGCTTCATACATATTGGACCAGGTTTATCGTCTTTGCAGTATTCATAAACCTTATTCATGGGAGGGTCGAATATTCTTGCTATCGGACTTATCACGGCAGCAGTGCCGCATGCACCTGCTTCTTCAAATTCTGCAAGTTCTTCAACCGAAATTTTCCGACGTTCGGTTTTCATCCCCATATCTTCAGCCAGTTGTATCAAACTCATATTTGTTATTGAATTGAGTATAGATTCCGATTTTGGTGTTACATAAGTATTGTTTTTTATTCCAAAGAAATTAGCAGGTCCACACTCATCTATATATTTTTTCTCGGCAGCATCGAGAAAAATTGTATTTGCATATCCACCTTCATGAGCCACCATGAGCGCACGCAAACTGGCGGCATAATTGCCCCCTACTTTAAATGCTCCTGTTCCCTTAGGTGCTGCACGGTCGAAATCGCGTATTATCAGCATATCAACCGGTTTTATACCTGTTTTAAAATATGGTCCTACTGGAGTTACGAAAACAATAAAAAGATATTCTTCTGAAGGTTTTACGCCCACTTCAGCCCCTGTGCCTAAAAGAAGCGGCCTGATGTATAGAGTTGCACCGCTACCGTAAGGTGGAATATATTTTTTGTTAAGAGCCACAGCTTTAAAAATTGCCTCCTTAAAAAGCTCAACCGGCACCGGTTCCATCACTATCCCTTTTGCCGACATAATAAGCCTCTTTGCATTTTCCTCCCACCTGAAAAGCCTTATACGGCCGTCCTTTCCCATATATGCTTTCAACCCTTCAAAAACCTCCTGCCCATAATGGAGACATGTAGAAGCCATGTGAAGATTTAAATATTCCGAGTCCGTGACTTCGAGAGGGCTCCATTTACCATTTTTGAAATAACTTCTTACATTATAATCCGTCTTCAGATAACCGAACGGCAGATTTTTCCAGTCAATATTTTCCATAAAATTGAAATTAAAAACACTCTAAAAATACTCTATTATGAAAAACCAACAAATGATTTTTTTATTTTATCTCTTTCTCGTATTCAAGAAGCAAAGCTAATTGTTCTTCAACCGATACATTACGGATAAGTTTTGCACTTGCTGTTAGAAACTCATGATTAATAAGTAATTTCCGCTGAGTATTTACCCATTCTTCTCTATTCTTCACCTTACCATATTCACTCTCTTCCCTTAATAATCTATCGGTAAGCTTTATATAATCAACTCTTCCCATATAATCGAATTTTGCGTCATGAAGTATTTTATCCGATTCCGTTTCAACTATATTGCCGAATGATTTCATTATAAGCTTTCCGGCTGCATCAGCATCCTCCTGAAGCAAACTATAGTGCGACAATACTTCGCGCATAAAATTGCATGATGCTTCCGCCGGCTGTTCATAATCTGTTATATATCCTGTGATAAGAAACACCGAAGCCAGCTTAAGAGGTATATATTCTTCATCCGACATCTGGCTGGCATTAGCCAGCAGATCGGTTTGACTGCAGATATTCCTCACATAGGAAGAATTGTGAAAATAAAGATTCGGCGATGCCTCCTCATCGAAATATTTCAAAACATAATCTTCTATATCCACCAGCTTAAGTTTTTTCATCTTTGATATAAACTTTCGGTTGGGCTTGTTATTTTCGTCGCGCAGTTCTTCAAGAATGCCCTCTACAAAATACATATCTATCTCTCCTTTGTATTTTACAGGCATCTTACCTCTGTATTTACATATAAAAAAATCTTTTACAAATTCGTAAGTAGTGCCTGAAATGTTTATTTTCCCCGGTTCGCTCGACGATTCCATCCTGCTTGCAGTATTGACCGTATCGCCCCATATATCGTACGAAAGCTTTTTCTGACCAACCACACCCGCGATAACTGTGCCGGTATGAATCCCTATTCTTATATCCCATAATTTCATTCCACTAAACTCCGAAGATGATTTAATCCTGTTCATATATTCCTGCATCTCAAGAGCGGCAAGTATTACTTCAATCGGATTAGTACGATTTTTTTCAGGTATCCCTCCGGCACACATATAAGCATCACCTATGGTTTTTATTTTTTCAATCCCATATTTCTCAACAACCGAATCAAAATAAAAAAAGAATTTATCGAGCTCATCTATAAGCACTTCGGGGTTTGTCTCCTCAGCAATTTTTGTAAAACCCTGTATATCTGAAAAAAGTACAGTAACAAAATTATATTTGGTCTTGGTTGCCTTTCCCTTCGACATAATTTCATCTGCTGTGCTTCTTGGAAGAACATTCTGAAGAAGGGTTTCAGTTTTTTCCTTCTCGAGAATAAGCTCTTCTGTTCTCGTGTTTATAATCTGCTCCAGCATATACTGTGTACGTGCAAATCTATATTTGAGCTGCTCATATATTGTCCAGGCAAGAAGAATGAATATCATCACATAACATAGTATTGCTAGTGTAGAATAATACCAGGCAGGAAGAACCCTGAAATCAATGGGGTTACTTACTATTACCTTTCCGTTAGGAACCATGTACCGGGCTACGAAAGAATAATGCCCGGCCGGAAGGTTTGTATAGTCTTTTATCCCTTCCTTTTGCCACCTCGACCATTCCCTGTCAAAGTTAACAAGCATGAAGCTCAATAATCCGGCATCAGGCGCAGAAACTTGAAATGAAATGTTATTATTCCTTTTCCCAAGAACTATCTTTCTCCCTCTCAATATCTCTTCCAGAGAGTTTCCCTGCCCAATATCTATTATCGAATCATGTCCAATGAAAATTCTCTTTACAAATACATAATCACCGACAGGGTATTCCTGAGCCGAATCATTCTTCTCAAACGACACCAATGCAGGAAATACAGCAAAAAGAAATATCCTTAAAACAACCGGTATCATTATATTCATCCCCAACTGAAATATAATTCAAATGTAATACTTAATAAAAACGGGACAAAAAGAAGACTCAAATTTGATTACTTTTAAAACCAAATAATCTCATCATGGAACTTGTTTTTGCAACCGGCAATAAACATAAGATCAAGGAAATAAGCGCTTTGCTGGGCAATAACATAAAACTTATAAGCCTTGAAGATCTTAAAATACCTGACAATATTCCGGAAGATTTCGATACACTCGAAGAAAATGCAATGGCAAAAGCAAGATATATTCATAACCTTACAGGTATGGATGTTTTTGCCGATGACACCGGACTTGAGGTTAAGTCTCTGGGAGGAAAACCAGGTGTGTTTTCCGCAAGGTTTGCAGGAGAAGAAAAGAATTTCGACAGAAATATAGAAAAAGTGCTGGAATTAATGAAAGATGAAAATGACAGGGAAGCAATGTTCCGAACCGTTATTGCTCTGATAAAGGATAACAAAGAATTTCTGTTCGAAGGAAATATAAAAGGAACAATCCTCAAAGAGAGACGCGGAAACGAAGGCTTTGGATACGACCCGATATTCCTGCCTGACGGGTATAATCAAACTTTCGCTGAAATGAGCCTTGACGACAAAAATAAAATTTCACACCGCGCACTCGCATTCATGAAACTAAAAGATTTTCTGCTTCAACATTAACCTGTAGTAATAAACCTAATGATTTGTCAGTTTAATTATAATTATTATGAAGCGTTATTTCTTATCTATTTCATTGTTTCTTACCGCTTCATTTGCTGAAGCACAAGGACCGGTCGGCTCCTGGCAGGATCATCTTTCATATAACACAGCCCAGACCGTTGCTGCAGGTTCAAAGGAAATATATGCTTCAACCGGCAGCTCCCTTCTGATCTATAACAAGGAATATAATGAGCTAAGAAAAGCCTCCAGAGTACAGGGACTTAGCGAGACAGGAATCAGCACTATAGCATGGTCGTCCGAAACAAATTCGCTCATAATAGCTTATCAGAGCACAAATATCGACATAATGACAGATCAAACAATTTACAATATACCCGATATAAAGAGGAAATATATTCCGGGAAACAAAGAAATTTTCAGAATAAGGACAAGAGGCAAATATGCTTATCTGGCTGGATCAATAGGCATAGTGGTAATCGACCTGATGAAAAAGGAGATATACGATACCTGGAAACCAGGAAATGAATCAACCGAAATATACGATGTTACATTCGACGAAAGCAATGTTTATGCAGCTACCAGTTCCGGACTATTTTATGCCCCGGCTTTAACCCTGGGTTTGTCATACTATGGTAATTGGAACAGAGTAAACGCCTTCCCAAATCCAACAGCAGTTTTCAATTCAGTAATTTATACTAATAAACATATTTATGTAAATAGCCATTCGGAACCTCCTGATCCAGATATAATTTTCGTTCTTCCAAACCCTCAGGAAGCAGAAGTATTTTCAACAGAACAGTATCTGAACAACCTGTCACTCGATACCTTCTCCGATGGTTTTACTGTTACCTCAGCTTCAATGGTAAGAGTATATAACACTGCGGGCAAATTAATCAAGACAATTGATTCGTACAATCAGGCCAAACCCGATATGGCTCATGCTGTAGCCGACGGAAACGATATATGGATTGCGGATAAAAGTATTGGTCTGGTAAGAGTGGAAAATATGACAAAAATCGCCAAACTCTCTTTGCCCGGACCATCCAGTAATAATGTAATATATATCTCAGCTTCTAATGGCAAGGCATACGTGAGCGGAGGGGGAATCGACAATGCATGGAATAACCTCATGCGGCCCTTTCAGGTATTTGTTTATGAAAATAATAACTGGAATTCTTTGATGCCTCCCGGAATATACGATCCGATGAGAATTCTTGTCGACCCTGCAGATAACAATCATTTCTGGGTTTCAACATGGGGCGCAGGACTTCTGGAATACAGGAATAATGTTCTTGTCAAAAAATATGATGATTCCAATTCTCCGCTGCAGACTATTATTCCCGGAAAGCCTTATTCGAGGATATGCGGCCTTGCGATGGACCGCGACAGAAACTTATGGATTACGCAGACAGGAGTTCCCGGGAGTATAAAAGTACTAAAAACTGATAATACATGGATAACTTTCCCTTTCACTATTGATGCTCCCACAATCGGCGATATAATCGTAACATCCACCGGGCAAAAGTGGGTGGTGCTTCCAAGAGGATACGGGTTATTTGTATTCAGCGACAACCGGTACCGTCAGATGCTTATTAAAGATAGCGATAACAAAGTGATTTCATTAGTTTATAGTATAGCAGAAGACCTCGACGGCAATATCTGGGTAGGCACCGACCAGGGCCCTGCTATATATTACAATACCTCGTTAATATTCGATGAAGAGCCTAAAGCTTTCAGAATTAAGGTGCCGAGGAATGATGGTTCCGGACTTGCTGATTATATGCTCGGCACGGAAATAATCACTTCCATAGCCGTTGACGGCGCAAACCGTAAGTGGCTCGGTACTTTTAACTCAGGGGCTTACCTCCTTTCAGCCGACGGGACTGAGAAACTTATTAACTACAACGAGGAGAACAGCCCTTTGTTATCCAACACTGTTGTAAGTGTGGCTGTTGACGATAAAACAGGAGTGGTGTGGCTGGGAACTGCCAAAGGGGTGATATCCGTAAGAGGCGATGCCACAAAAGGAGCAGAAAATTTCAGTAAAGTTTATGCCTTTCCAAATCCGGTAAGGGAAACATATACCGGTAACCTTACAATTACAGGTCTGATGCGTAACTCGAGCGTTCGTATAACGGATATAAGCGGCAACCTTGTTTACAGATGCGTTTCCGACGGAGGCCAGGCAACATGGAATCTCCTTAACTATCGCGGCGAAAGAGTCTCAACAGGAGTTTACCTCATATTTGTTGCAAATGAGGACGGAACAGAGGCAGTGGCGACTAAGGTGCTTGTTATCAAATAATTAATTCGTTATCAAACTCTGCAACCTTTCAATTTGCTCCTGTTTATTCACTTCTCTCAAACTTCTTGCAGTTTTCGTGAAATATTGATGACCTGAAATGAATTTTACCTGCATCTTATTCCAGTCATTGAGAGTTCCTATCTTATCCTGTGCCTTGAGTTCTTCATATAGAGTATTCGATACAGGTATAAAATCGCTTCTTCCAAGATAATCGAGATCGGAATCGCATATAATTTTTTCAAGCAGATTCTTCGGATTGGGTGGAAGCTTTGTTGCCATAATTATCTCACATATCCGTTCGATCTGCTCCGGTGTATAATTATATTTCGGAAGCATCTCCCGTGCAAGCAAAGTGCTATAATATTCATGGTTATCGTATGCAATTGTATGACCTGTATCATGAAAAAGAGCCGCAGTTTTCAAAAGCAGAATCTCTTCATCAGTACATCCTTCGGCCCAACCTATCAACTCAACCTCAGTAACAACATCAACCGTATGTTTTACATTATGATAATAAAGATATGATGGTAGTTCTTTTTCAAGTTTATCAAGTATAATTTCCTGAATATCGTTAAACTGAATCAATGCAAACTTTGTTCTGAATGCATCGTTGGGAGTCCTGCCGTCGCCATTTAGAGTGTATTCCTTTTTCAGCCCTTTAACTTCGTATGTTTGCAGGTCGCCCTTGTATCGCACAGGTAGTTTCCCGAAATATACACAGTCGAAAAATTCCTTGACAAGTTCGTATGTCATAACTGAAATAAGAATTTTCCCGTTATCCGATACAGCCTGAATACGGCTGGCAGTATTGACCGTATCCCCTTTTATATCATAACTGACTTTTTTCTTCCCCGACACCGTTGCAGTTACCGGGCCTGTATGAATGCCAATCTTAAGGTCCCAGATTCTGTTTTCAATTCCTCTGCGTTTTTTCTCAAAATCCTCAAGAAGGTTTCTCATGGCCATAGCAGCCATCACTACCTCAATGGGATTTGTGATATTCTTTACCGGGATGCCTCCGGCACACATGTACGTATCACCTATTGTTTTGATCTTCTCAATCTTATAATCCCTAACTATGCGGTCAAATTCAAAAAGTATCTCATCAAGTTCATCCATAACCGAGACAGAGTTCATTCCTTCTATAAGTTTCGAAAAACCATGGATATCTGCAAAAAGAACTGTCGCCATGTTGAACTTTAGCGTTTGTTCTTCTTTTTCGGCT
Source organism: Bacteroidales bacterium (assembly GCA_017999895.1). Classification (GTDB taxonomy): domain Bacteria; phylum Bacteroidota; class Bacteroidia; order Bacteroidales; family VadinHA17; genus LD21. The sequence continues at coordinate 8,727 of JAGNKY010000010.1, read as the reverse complement.
TCTTGTTTGATGAGTTCCGGAGAAATTTTTTCTGTCTGAGTTTTATATTTTTCGAGCTCACGATTAAGCTTTTCATTTTCTTTCATGAGCTTCTTTAGTTGCTCTTCAAGCTCCTGGTTTTGCTTGGCAAGCCTTGCTATTCTCCTTACAAGTTCTTCGCTGTCGGTCTGAGTCATATATCTTGAAAGGTTAAAATGTAAATATAAAAAATTTTAAACTGATATATCTGTCAATCATATTACATCGTAAATAGTTAATTTTGACAAACTCTTTTATCATGATAGATAAAACTGCCGGCATAGTGCTTCGTCAATTCAAATATAACGATTCTTCCATCATATTGCATGTTTTCACTGAAAACTTCGGCCGACTTTCCCTCATGGTAAAAGGCGCCGGAAATAAGAAATCCGGAAAATATAAAGCTTATTTACAACCACTCTCAATAGTCGATTTTGTTATTTACTATAAGGAATCAAGGGAAATTCAGATACTAAAAGAATTTTCACTTAGGTATTCCCCTGCAGGAATTTACAACAACATTACCAAAAGTACCGTTGCATTGTTCATAGGCGAAGTTCTTTCTTCAATTTTAAGAGAGGAGAGCCCTCAAAAAGATTTATATACTTATATTTTCGATGCTGTTAAGTATTTCAATGATCTCGACAAAGGGATTTCTAATTTTCATATAGCATTTCTTGCCGGTTTATGCAGCTATTTAGGCATTGAACCAGCGCGCAGAAACAACCGGGAACAGACTCTGTTCGACTTCATGAACGGACACTTTGTCTCGCTTCCCCCTTCACACGGTAATTACGCTGGAAGTGAAGTTTCAAATATACTCGCCGGAGTATTCGGCTCATCGTGGGACGATATGAAATATATACCCCTAACCGGTAAAATTAGAAACGATGTCCTCGAAGCTTTACTGAAATATTACTCATTTCACTTCCCTTCATTAAAAAGAATCAACTCACTCGATGTACTAAGCGAAGTGTTTCAAATTACATGAATAGCACAATAATGTACTCATATTCAATATTTTATATAACTTATAAAATCTTGATAATCTATATTTTGCAATTTCTTTTATACCACATCATAATAATTATACTATAAAATGATTTTAACGATATTTGTTCTGTGAAGGAAGATAAAAGACAATGCCGACTATCACTTCAATTATAAACAGATATAGCAGAAAAAGGCTTGCTCAGATAGACTTCTTCAGAAAAAATCCTGCTGAAGCTCAGGATATTGTTTTTAAAAATCTTATCAGGCGTTCGGCAACAACAGAGTGGGGAATTTCTCATTATTATTCTTCCATAAAAACTGTGAGTCAGTTCAGAGAAAGAGTTCCTGTAAGCACATACGAGGATTTATTGCCTTATATTGAAAGGATAAGAAACGGTGAGAAAGATGTTTTCTGGCCCGGCGAAGTCAGATGGTTCGCAAAATCATCAGGCACGACCGCTGCTAAAAGCAAATTCATACCTGTTACGCGTGAATCATTGAGAGAGTGCCATTACAGGGGAGCAACCGACGTGATTGCATTGTACCTCTCGTCCAATCCCGATTCGAAACTTTTCAGCGGAAAAGGACTTATCCTCGGAGGCAGTCATAAAATAAACAAACTAAGCAATAAATCACTCTACGGCGATCTTTCTGCAATACTTATCCAGAATACTCCGCGATGGTTCGATTTCTTCAGAACACCTTCGAAAGAGATCGCTCTTATGGATGACTTCGAGAAAAAGCTCGAGCTTATTACTAAAATTACTGTCAAAAAGAACGTTACAAGCCTGTCGGGTGTGCCCTCATGGTTTCTTGTGCTTATCAGACAGATACTCGAATGGACAGGCAAATCGAATCTGATGGATGTGTGGCCAGGCCTCGAGGTTTTTTTTCATGGCGGAGTAAACTTTATGCCATACAGAGAACAGTTCCGACAATTTATAAAAAATGAAAATTTCCGGTATATGGAGACATTCAATGCCTCTGAGGGATTTTTTGGAATACAGGACGATTTCTCAACGAACGATATGTTGCTTATACTTGACTCCGGAGTTTTTTATGAATTCATTCCGGTTGCAGAAATAAATTCTTCATCGCCGAAATCCTATACAATAGGCGAGGTTTCAAAAGGCGTTAATTATGCAATGGTTATTTCGACCAACGGCGGACTCTGGAGATACCTGATAGGCGATACAGTGCAGTTTACATCACTCTTCCCTCATAAATTCGTTATCACAGGCAGAACCAAACATTTCATCAATGTTTTCGGCGAAGAGGTGATAATTGATAATGCCGAAAAAGCAATCGAAAGGGCATGCAAGGCCACAGGTGCAGTCGTTCTTGAATTTACTGCCGGACCGGTTTTCCCCGGAACCAACTCGAAAGGATGCCATGAATGGCTGATTGAATTCGAAAAAGAACCAGACGACATAAACTTATTTACTTTAAAACTGGATGAGGCTCTGAAATCAGTTAATTCAGATTATGAAGCAAAACGCTACAAAGACCTGAATCTTGCAATGCCTGTGGTAAGAGCTCTGCCTCGCGGCACATTTTATAAATGGCTGAAAGAAAAAAATAAACTCGGCGGACAGAACAAAGTTCCGAGATTATCGAACAGCAGAGAATATATTGAGGACCTTTATCTTATTTCAGGAATAAAGACCAGATGATTTTTCCCCTCACCATTCATAAAAAATATCTCTATTTTAGTAATTTTACAAACCTGTTAAACCAAATATACTAATCATGCACATTGCTATCGCAGGCAATATAGGAGCAGGGAAAACCACCCTCACTGGCCTTCTCGCCAAACATTACGGTTGGATACCTCATTATGAAGACGCAGACGAAAACCCTTATCTGAACGATTTCTACGAAGATATGCTGAGATGGTCGTTTAACCTGCAGATTTATTTTCTGAATTCGAGGTTCCGCAAGATAATCGAAATAAGAAAATCGGACAAAACTGTAATCCAGGACAGGACTATTTACGAGGATGCCTACATCTTTGCACCCAATCTCCATGCAATGGGTCTCATGTCGACCCGCGATTATGAAAATTATCTGAGCCTGTTCAAACTTATGAGTTCGCTCATACAGGCACCTGACCTGATTCTTTACCTCAGGGCTTCTGTTCCTACCCTTGTAAGCCAGATACAGAAACGCGGCAGAGAGTACGAAAGCTCCATAAGAATAGATTATCTCAAAAGCCTTAATGAAAGATATGAGGCATGGGCTGAAACCTACGATCTGGGCAAACTTCTTATTATCGAAGCCGATCATTATGATTTCCCCAATAATCCCGACCATCTGAGCGAGGTCATTGACAAGATCGATGCGCAACTACACGGGCTCTTCTGAAATAGCTTTAAAATATTCTGAATGAAAAAAATAAAACTTATTTTATTACTTACGGGGATCTTTTTTATCTCTCCGGAACTGAATTCCCAGCCCGAATCTTCATCACTACCTCCTGTTGATCCTGAAATCAAGACAGGAAAACTTTCAAACGGTCTGACCTATTACATAAAACATAACCAGGAGCCCAGGAAAAGAGCAAGCTTTTATTTCATTCAGAATGTTGGTGCCCTGCTCGAGGAAGACAATCAAGACGGAATTGCACATTTTATCGAACACCTGGCCTTTAACGGCACCGAAAGATTCCCTGGCAGGAGTATCATAAACTCGCTCGAAAAGCATGGGGTGGCTTTCGGATATAATATAAATGCTTATACAGGTTACGAAGAAACCGTCTATAATCTCAGCGATGTGCCGGTTGACTCCCCGGGCCTTATAGATACCTGTCTGATGATATTATACGACTGGTCGGATTTTATAAGCATTACAGCTAAGGAAACAAACGCCGAGAGAGGTGTCATTATCGAGGAATGGAGGACGCGAAGAGACGCCTCTTTCAGAATGATGCAGAAATATCTGCCTGTCATACTTAAAGATTCAAAATATGAGGTAAGAGATATTATCGGGGAACTTGATTTAATAAAGAAATTCACACCTGATGATATTAAAAAATTTTACGACGACTGGTACCGACCTGACCTGCAGGCCATCGCAATAGTAGGTGATTTTGATGCCAGCCTCATGGAAGAAAAGGTAACAGAGCTGTTTTCGAAACTCAATACGGTAAACAGTCCAAAGCCAAGACCGGTGTTCGAAATACCGTGGCATAAGGAGATGCTTTATGTTCTTGCTACCGATAAGGAAGCTCCTCAGAATTCAGTCTCCGTGTTCATAAAACATAAAGCTGTGGAACCTGAGGCAAAAGATCTTTCCTATATGAGACGAAAGCTTATCATAAGGCTGATGAACAACATGATGGCTGTAAGAATAAATGAGCTTCTTCAGAAAGGAACTCCTCCGTTCATATCGGGTACGATAGGCTTTTCCGATCTCGTAAAAGGTGTGGATGCTCTTGTTGTGAGTGCTGATGCAAAACCCAACGAAGAGGATAAGGCACTTGAGGCAATATGGAAAGAGGCCGAGAGAGCCCGGAGGTATGGATTCACTAACGGTGAGCTCGAAAGAGCAAAAGCTAACCTGCTGACATCCAGCGAAAATTTTTACAAACAAAAAGATAAAATATCGAATGATGATTTTATAAACGATATTCTGGAAAATTTCCTTTACGGCGAACCGCTTGTATCGGTTGATTTTGATTATGAATATACAAAAACAACTGTTCCATCAATCACTGCCGAAGAGATTTCGGATTTCTTCAGAAGCATGATGAAGACCGAAAACAGTGTGATTGTTGTTCAGGGTCAGGAACAGCAAGGAATAAAACATATTTCTGAAGAAGAAGCAAAAGCAATTATTGCAAAAATTTCAGCTTCCGATATTCAGGCATATCAGGATAACGTGATCACAGAATCGCTTGTTGACGGTGAAATAAAAGGTTCTCCTGTGATTAAAACAAAATACCTCAGACAATTTGATGCAGTAGAATGGACACTTGGAAATGGTGCGAGAGTTGTTTACAAAAAAACCGATTATGAAAAAGATAATGTCCTGCTTACAGCATACAGTCTGGGAGGAACGTCGCTTTATGAACTCTCGTACCTGCCTTCGGCTACTATGCTGCCATCGGTCATTCCAGCGTACGGACTTGGCAAGTTCGATAATGTGACACTTCAGAAAGTGCTTGCAGGCAAAAACGTAACACTATCCGTTTCACTAGGTCAGATAACTGAAAGTATAAACGGCTCCTCTACTCCAAAAGACTTCGAAACAATGATGCAGCTTCTTTACCTCAGATTCGTAAATCCGCGATTTGATTCAGCTGCGCATAAGGCAATAATGTCGAGATATTCAGCATTTCTTGCAAGCATGGCAAAAGAGCCGTCAAAAATAATGCAGGACTCCATGTCGCTCTTTCTTGCCGACTATAATCCGAGAGCTTTGATACTTAACAATTCTATGCTGGAAAAAGTGGACTTCGGTATGATTGAAAATGTTTACAAGGAGAGGTTCGCCAATGCGGCAGATTTTACTTTTTTTATAGTAGGTAATATTGACGAGGCAGAAGCAAAATCTCTTTCCGTGAAATACATTGGATCACTTCCCTCATCGCCAGCCAGGGAGAGCTTCATAGACCGTAATATAAGGCCGCCGGAAGGAAAATTTATCAAAGACATCAGAATACCGCTTACTGTACCCAAAGCAACCATATTTATCAGTCATTCGACAGAATTCCAATACACACCTTACAACAATGTTTGTCTGAAAGTTATAGACGGTATTCTCGACATTGTTTTCACTGAAAAAATAAGGGAGGAGGCGGGCGGTACATACGGAGTATCGGTAAGTCTGACCTCACAGCTCTATCCATATCAGAATGCGGCAGGTCTTATTATGTTCGATTGTGATCCGGAAAAAGCCGATACTCTCAAGAAAGTCGTTTATGATGAGATTGATCGCCTTATTAAATACGGGCCAACGGAAGATAATTTGCAAAAAGCTGTAAGTAATATGCTTAAAATCAGAGAAGAAGCGAAGCAGCACAATAATTACTGGAGTAATTTGCTTTATTCATACTACTATTCCGGCGTTGATATAAACGACCCTGCTAACTTCGACAGGATTTTAAAAAAGCTCACTGTAAAAGATATACGTAAGGTCGCAAATAGCTTCTTTGGAAAAGCCGATATTGTAGATGTAATATTCAGGCCTGAATAAATTATATGTGCCTTTATTATTTAATTCTTTCCAGAAATAAAAATATATTTGTATATAATAAGTTGCATTTATGTTACATTATCAAAATCGGGAGGAACTCTATGAAAAACAAAAATCAGATTAACCGCAGGCAGTTCGTTGCAACATCAATTGCCGCAACTGCCGGATTAATGGCAGGAGCCAATGCATTGTCCTGCAGCACACCCAGGAAATCCGATATAAAGGTAGGATTATACAGTATAACATTCCTCGGCGTCTGGTATCGCGGGGAAGCGATGCCTCTGGAAGAAATGGTCAAAAAAGCCAGGGAGTTTGGTTATACGGGAATTGAAATAGACGGTAAAAGACCTCATGGCAATCCTCTCGACTGGCCAACGAAAAAATGCAAAGATTTCCGCACTTATGCCGACGGAGAAGGTATAGAAATTTACGGTGTTGCTGCCAACAATGATTTCAGTAGTCCGATACCAGAGCACAGGGAATGTCAGATAGCTTATGTGAAAGAACTCATTCGGATGACTTCGGACTTTGGTGCAAAAACACTAAGGTTGTTTCTGGCCTGGCCGGGCATCACAAAACATCCTCAAATAGCCCAATATGATATTGCACGAGATATATGGAACTACACTCATGCAAAATTCTCAGAGGAGGAGACATGGGCATGGTGCCGGGAAGGTATGGCCGAATGTGCAAAATATGCTCAAGATGCCGGTGTGGTGCTTGCGCTTCAAAACCATAAACCTGTTATCAGAGATTATCCCGAAGTGTTGAAGATGGTTAAAGAAGTTAATTCACCGAATCTTAAGGTATCGCTCGATGCGCCTATCATGGAAGATAAGAGTGCCGAAGGCATTCAAAAAGCTGCCAGGGCGGTAGGCGATTTGCAGGTGCTGTCACATTTCGGAGGCGAATATGAAAGAGGTTCCGATGGCAAAGTTATTGGCGAAGACTTTTACAGATATTTCATTAAGGCCATGAACGATATTGGTTATCAGGGCTATATGAGTTATGAGCTCTGCCATCCATTGCCGGTTGTTGATGGTCAGACAGTGGGTATCGAATTTGCAGAAAAGAATGCACGTCTGGCTGCAGAATTCATGAACGAGCTTATAAAAGAGCTGGCTTCCTGAAATATAAAGAAGTCGTCTGCCTGGAGGCAAGCAAAGGAAAAAGTATAAAGGAAAAAGGAGAAAGTTAAGGAATGAAGTGACCAAATCCTGGGCAAAAGCATCAGGATCGAAGCATATCATAGGTAAAATATTAACGACTGACTTTCCTCCGGCTTGAGGGGATGCTGGTTTTTTCAATCCGTTTTTTATTATAGCATTATAGAGAAAAACAATTTTCGCTCAAAATATTTTAAGACGACAGGAATTAAACAGGAAAAAACGTTTTTGATCAATCCGTCACGATATATCGGCGGACCGGTATTGGTAATTTTACTATTTTTACAGAATGAATAATAAAAAATCAATAGTGCTTTCAAAGATCAAGGAAATTGTAAGACAAATTGATCCACAAGCTGAAGTTATTCTTTATGGCTCAAGAGCCAGAGGTGACGAACGACCTGATTCTGACTGGGATCTTTTAATCCTTGTCAATTCTAAAGCTGATCTGGATTATGAAATGGTTTTTCGTCATAAACTTTTTGATCTGGAACTAGAACTCGAACAGTCCTTTTCGGTTACTGTCCATAATAAAAACGAATGGGAATCAAAATATTGGGTAACTCCACTTTATCAAAGCATTGCTAGAGAAGGATTAAGGATATAAATGTGGAAAAAACCACTCAGGAAGATTATATAAACTATAGATTAGAAAGAGCATGGAAGACTTTCGAAGATGCAAAATACCTTGCATCCAAAAAAAGCTGGAATTCATCAATTAACAGGTTATACTATGCATGCTTTTATTCTGTACTCGCATTATTTTCAAAATATCAGATTGCATGTCATAAACATTCAGGCGTAAAAACCCAATTTTCGCTTTACTTCATTAAGACTGGATTACTTGATAAAGAATATGGAAAACTATATGGGGATCTTTTTGATCTTAGACATAAAAGTGATTATGGAGACTTCATTGAAATTGAAGAAAAAAATGTTCTTTCCATGATCCCAAAAGTTGAGCAATTTCTATATAAGATTCAATTCCTTATAAAAAATAAGGATAGCAAATAACACAAACATTATTATGGAAATACTTTCCCCAACATAATTATTGCCTTTTCGTGAGAAATAGGCAATAAGATATTTCTTATCCGATTGTTTCATCATCATATAAGTTTTTACATTATCAAAAATATTGAATTTTTCTACATCAGCAGGCAGACAAGTCTTTCCAGCCATATCGCCAACCGTTACGAGTTAGTTAAAGAATCCTGCAGAACATTATGGTCTACCCCCCTATAAAACTAGACTAAAAGTACAAATTTAAATTGTACTTTTATGTTGATGGTAAAAAGAATGCACAAATGGACGCCCCAGGAAAAAGAACGGATTATCTTAGATATCCAGGGTT
>JAGNKY010000003.1 GCA_017999895.1 Bacteroidales bacterium | reverse complement strand
GCCTCATCCTGACTTTGGAATTGGCTCCTCACCTGAAGATTTGTTTGTGGTAAACAAAAATAATATATTTGAATCATTAGTTCAAAAACCTTTGGAAATTAGTCCAGTTTAAAGGGGGTTAATACATACAAATTTAAATTGTACTTTTATCTTTTTCCTTTTGTCTTTTGTCTTATTCTGTGACGCTTACGGTCAGGATTTCTTCCGGATTTCCCATGCGTAAAGCATAAAAAAGGGATTATCGTTGTTTTTTGTGTTTATATTGTCATTCCGGAAATAGGCCGGGCGAATTTAATCACATCTTTACCTGTTATGGTATCTTTGCACAGGATAATGAGACGTTCGAGGACATTTCTGAACTCCCTTACATTTCCTGTCCATTCGATCTTTTGAAGTTCTTCGATAGCATCCTTTGTAATAATCTTTTTACTCATTCCATATTCTCCGCAGATGAGAGTATTGAAATGTTCTGCCAGAAGAGGAATATCTTCGATGCGTTCATTCAGGGAAGGAACGTGTATCAATATCACACTGAGCCTGTGGTAGAGGTCTTCTCTGAAATTATTGTTTTCGATTTCCTTTTTCAGGTTTTTGTTTGTTGCAGCAATAACTCTCACGTTTACATGAATATCTTTATCGGATCCTACTCTCGAGATTTTATTTTCCTGGAGTGCCCTTAGCACTTTTGATTGTGCAGAAAGGCTCATATCGCCTATTTCATCGAGAAAAAGTGTGCCGCTGTTTGCTTGCTCGAATTTTCCAATTCTTTGTTTTATAGCTGAAGTAAATGAGCCTTTTTCATGACCAAATAGTTCACTTTCGATAAGTTCGGAAGGTATTGCAGCGCAGTTTACTTCTACGAATGGGCCTCCGGCGCGATTGCTTTTTTCATGTATCTGATGTGCCACAAGCTCCTTGCCTGTTCCACTGGCACCTGTAATAAGCACTCTTGCCTCAGTAGGTGCAATCTTATCTATCATTTCTTTCACCTGCATAATTGCAGGCGATTCACCCACAATCTCATACAGTTTGCTAACCTTGTTGTGCAATACTTTCGTCTGGGTTACCAGTTGTGATTTATCGGTAGCATTACGTATGGTTATCAGCAGTCTGTTCAGGTCGAGAGGCTTTTCGATAAAGTCGTAAGCGCCCTTTTTTATTGATTCCACTGCAGTGTCAATATTGCCATGTCCGGAGATCATTATTACAGGAGTGTCGGGCGACACTTCCATTATTTTTTCGAGAACTTCAATCCCGTCCATATTCGCCATCTTTATATCGCACAATACTATATCATAATGATTATTATTGAAAAGTTCCAGTCCGGTCGGTCCACTTTCTGCCACGTCAACTTCATACTTCTCGTATTCCAGAACTTCCTTGAGTGTATTCCGGATTGCTTTTTCGTCGTCAATAACCAGGATTTTCGACATATATTAAAATTATCCGTGTTAGTTAACAGTATTTATTATCCTCTATAAGTTAACCATTTCATCATTTCTTTCCACGATACCTTTTTGCCGTACATAAGAATTCCGGTACGATATATTTTTCCAGCCATCCACACAAAGGCAACAAAAGTAGCCACCATAAGAATCATTGAAATGGTTATTTGCCAAAGTGGTACACCGAAAGGGATTCTTGCCATCATCACAATAGGTGAGGTGAAAGGAATCATGGAAAACCAGAAAGAAATTGAACTTTCCGGATTTTGCATTGTGCCAATGGCTACAAACAGGCCAAGAATAATAAGAATAGTTACAGGGAACATAAACTGCTGCGTTTCTGTTTCATTGTCAACTGCAGAACCTATTGCAGCAAACAGTGAGGCATAAAGCAGATAGCCTGTTATAAAGTAAAATACAAATGAAAAAATTATAAGTCCCCATGGCTGGTTAAGAGCAGATTTGAAAATTTTCTGAAAATCGGGTGAAATTTCTGAAGCTGATATTGTAATGTTTTCAGTTTGTTTTTGCGTCTGATTTATCTCCTGCGACATAATGTTCTGCGGAATGATTTGTACGTTCTCATTGCTGTTTTCTTTTGGAATTATTACTGATTTTAGTCCCATCGCGATTCCAAAAGTGAGCAATACCCATATCATGAACTGAGTAAGGCCTACCAGTGCAAGGCCTATTATTTTTCCCATCATAAGCTCAGTCGGTTTAACAGAGGAGATTATCAGTTCAACAACTCTGCTTGTCTTTTCTTCTATAACTCCTCTCATAACCTGTGACCCAAAAACGAAGACCAGAATGTAAATCAAAAAACTGTTAATATATGCAAGAGCCATTGATATGCCGGTATTCGTTTCTTTTATATTTCCCGATTTGTCGAGTTTTATTGTTTGAATTGAGACATTTGTTTTTACACTATTAATTATTTTATCGAGATTTTCGATTTTATATGAGAGAAGCTTCTGTCGCTCGATTTCTTTTTCGAGAGAGTTCTCGATGTGCTCGAGAAGTAGAATTGGCGGTTGTTTACGCGAAATGAACTGTATGGCTTCGGGTACATTAATAACTTCGGGTGAGATAAATAGCACACCGTAATATCCTGCCTGTTCGAAATTATTCTTGATATCATCGAAATTGACATTTTCAAGATAAACAAACTGAGTATTTTTCATATCAGGTATTGCATTCCGGAAGAGGTCGGTTTTATCTTCAATAACGGCAATTTTTTTAATTTCGGTATCCTGATTCATCATCAGCATAGGCAGGACAATAATTACTATGGCCATAATAAGAGGTGCGAGCAGAGTCATCAAGATAAATGATTTCTTTCTTACTCTTGTAACGTATTCGCGTTCGATAATTACAGATATCTTGCTCATAGTCTTTTTATATAACAGGCTCCGGTGTCTTTGATTTGACTACCCTGATAAAGATTTCATTCATTGAAGGGAGGACGGGATTGAAAGAGATTATGTTTCCCGATTTCATAAGCTCCTGTAAAATATTATTGGTATTTGTTTCTTTCAGGCTTTTGAACCTGATTACGGTTTTATGGTCTTCTTCGCAGGACGACAAAATTTTGAAAAAACCATTTTCAGGGATATTTATTTTTCCGTTAAATGTCACAGAGAATTCATTTGCAGCCCATGATTTTCTTATCTCATCAACGCTTCCTTCGAGCATTGACTTTCCATGGTCGATAAGCGTTATTTTATCGCAGAGCTCTTCAACCGATTCCATATTATGGGTTGATAAGATTATCGTTGCGCCTCTCTCGCGAAGAAAGAGGATTTCGTTTTTTATTATGCTCATATTTACAGGGTCAAAGCCTGTAAAAGGCTCGTCGAGGATAATGAGTTTTGGTTCGTGAAGAACTGTAATGACAAATTGAACTTTCTGGGCCATTCCTTTTGAAAGCTCCTCGATTTTTTTCCCCCACCAATCTGTTATTTCGAGTTTTCTGAACCAGTATTTGAGCCTTCTCATGGTTTCGGTTTTTGACAGGCCTTTCAGTCTTGCGAAGTAAAGTGCCTGTTCTCCGACATTCATTTTTTTATAAAGGCCTCTTTCTTCAGGGAGATATCCTATTTCTGCCGTGTCGGAAGGTTTCAATTTTCTGTCGTAAAGGTAAAGTTCACCTGAATCGGGCCCGGTTATCTGATTTATTATTCTTATAAGTGTCGTCTTACCTGCTCCGTTAGGCCCAAGCAGGCCGTAGATTGACTGGTTTGGAACGGTTACGCTTATATTGTCGAGAGCAACAAAATTTCCAAACTGTTTTGTAACATTTCTTGCTTCGAAAAGTGCCATAGTAAAAATAATAGGCTAATATAAGTAGAAAACAACTTGTAAATATAATAATTGTAATAATTTCTTTATTTCAACTAATTTACATATATACATATACACATATATACATATATGTAAATTAAAATAAAAAAGAAGGAATTATTAAATTTTATTATTTAAAATGATTTCTCATTCTTTCAAAAAGGCCTTTATCGTCTTTGTCGGGTCTTGGTATGAAAGCAGGGGATTCTTTAAGTTTCTCCACCATTTTCAAGTCTTCTTTAGTTAGATTTTTAGGAATCCATACGTTGACATTAACAAGCATATCACCCTTACCATATCCATTCACGTCGGGGAGTCCTTTTCCGCGAAGGCGGAGTATTTTTCCTGGTTGAGTTCCGGGTTCAATTTTTATTTTCACCTGACCGTCGATAGTTGGTATTTCTTTATAGCATCCTGTAATAGCATCGGGGACACTTATATAAAGGTTGTATATCAAGTTATTGCCCTCTCTTACAAACTCAGGGTGTGGTTCTTCATCTATAATTACATAAAGGTCGCCAGGAGTGCCGCCCCGGCGTGCTGCATTTCCCTTTCCGCTTAAAGTCATCTGCATTCCTTTTGAGACTCCGGCAGGGATATTTATTTTTACGATTTCTTCCTTTTCAACTATGCCCTCGCCGTAGCAGGCAGTGCATTTCTTTGTTATAGTTTTACCTTCGCCTCCGCATAAAGGGCATACGCTGGAGCTCTGCATCTGGCCTAAAAAAGTATTTGAAATACGGGTTACATGCCCTGTGCCTCTGCAAGTAGGGCAAGTGGAAAAAGATCCTGAATCGGCTGCGCCTGTTCCACCACAAGCTTCACATGGAACATATCTGCGGACTTTTATCTTTTTTTCTGTTCCATGTGCTATCTCATTGAGATCCAGCTTTACTTTTACTCTCAGGTTTGTTCCCTTGTTTTCTTTTCTTGTTCTTTTACTGGTTCTAAAGCCTCCGAATCCCCCAAAAGCATCACCGAAAATATCGCCGAATGAGCTGAAGATATCATCCATGGTCATGCCTCCGCTGAAATCTCTGCCTTCGCCACTCAAACCTGCATGGCCAAACTGGTCGTACTTCTGCCTTTTCTCATCGTCCGACAAAACCTCATAAGCTTCGGCAGCCTCCTTGAATTTTTCCTCGGCAGTTTTATCGCCGGGGTTTTTATCGGGATGATACTTGAGTGCCTTTTGCCTGTATGCTTTCTTTATTTCTTCTTTGGAAGCAGTCTTAGGCACACCTAAAATTTCATAATAATCTTTTTTTGTTGCCATGTACTGAAATTGAACTATTCACCCACAACAACTTTTGAATGTCTTATTACCTTATTATTAAGATAATAACCTTTCTGAAGAACTTCAATAATTTTTCCCTTTAATGATTCATCTTCTACCGGAATCTTTTTTACTGCATCATGAAGGTCAACGTTGAATTCGCAATGCAGGCTTTCAATTTCTTTTATTCCTTGCTTACTGAGAAAATCTTTGAATTTAATATAAATCAGCTCAACGCCTTCCTTAAATGATGAGCATTCCGGTGCGACCTCCAAGTTATCAAGGGCACGTTCAAAATCATCCATCACAGGCAGAAGACCGAGCAGAAGCTTTTCTCCGGCTTGTTTTGACAACTCTATTTTTTCTTTAAGAGTTCTTTTGCGATAATTATCAAATTCTGCAGCAAGTCGAAGATACTTGTCCTGCATCTCTGCCAGTTTTTCGATCAATTCAGTCTCTCTGGATACAACTTTGTCAGTTACATTATTGCTCTTTTCAGCCTCTAACAGTTTTTGCTCCTTATCTTGCTGTTCTAAGGGTTTTTCCGGATTTTCTTCGGCTTTTAATTCAGCCTTTTCTTCAGTTTTTTCTTCACCCTTCAATCCTGTATCTTTTTCTTCTTGTGAATTGGTATTTTTATTATTATTCATTTTGAGTTTATTTTTTTCTTTATTTAATTGAGTTCCAGAATATTTTTTCTTCATAAAATAATACTATAATTTAAAAATCATTTTCACACATTTTATTCTTTATGCTCTTTTCAGCCTTCAAATTTTTTGCCAACAGGAAATAATTGCCAAAATGGCATATTTTAAAATTTTATTTTACTTTTTACGTCAGGCTAAAAATAAATTATTTGGATGTAAATTTTATACAAAAATAAGTCTTGTTCATTTTCGTTCTATGTTTGCGCCAAGTGCATTAAGTCGTATATCGATATTTTCGTAACCTCTATCAATTTGTTCGACATTATGGATGATGCTTGTGCCTTCGGCCGACATTGCTGCGATAAGAAGAGCTATGCCTGCTCTGATATCTGGAGAGGACATAACTGTGCCGCGAAGTTTTATTTTTTTGTTAAGTCCTATAACTGTTGCTCTGTGAGGGTCGCATAGAATAATTTGTGCGCCCATGTCAATAAGCTTATCCACGAAAAACAAACGGCTTTCGAACATTTTCTGGTGAATAAGAACTGCACCGTTTGCCTGTGTTGCGGTTACGAGAAAGACGCTCAGGAGGTCGGGAGTGAGCCCGGGCCAGATAGCATCTGAAATCGTCATAATTGAGCCGTCAATGAATGTTTCTATTTCATAATGTTCCTGTCGGGAAATAAAAATATCATCATCTCTTTTCTCAAGTTGTATTCCAAGTCGGCGGAATGAATTTGGTATTATTCCAAGGTTTTCCCACGACACATTTTTAATTCTCAGCTCCGATTCTGTCATTGCAGCCATGCCGATAAACGAACCGGTTTCAATCATATCAGGTAAGATTGTATGACAACATCCTCCAAGTTCTTTGACCCCTTCAATATATAGCAGATTTGAGCCTACTCCTTCAATTTTTGCTCCCATTTTAATGAGCATTTTGCATAACTGCTGGATATACGGTTCGCAGGCGGCATTATAAATTGTTGTTTTACCTTTTGTTAATACGGCAGCCATAATAATGTTGGCAGTCCCTGTCACTGAAGCTTCATCCAGATGGATATAGGCACCCTGAAGGTTATCGGCTTCAATGTTGTAAAATGAATCGGAATAATCGTACTCTAACTTTGCTCCGAGTTTCTGAAATCCTGAAAAATGTGTATCAAGTCTGCGTCGCCCAATTTTGTCTCCGCCAGGTTTAGGTATTAGTGCTCGTCCATAACGGGCAAGTAGAGGACCTGCAATCATTATTGATCCTCTTATTTTTCGGCTTTTTTCAACAAAATCATCAGTCTCGAGATAGTGAAGGTCAATTTCTGAAGCTTCGAATATTGCGGTTGTACTTGAAGGTTCTCTAGTCACTTTTACACCAAGTGAAGCAACAAGGTCGATGAGACTTTCCACATCGAGTATCCGAGGAATATTATTAATTGTAACTTTTTTGGATGTTAAAAGAGTAGCGCATATAACCTGAAGAGCTTCATTTTTTGCTCCTTGAGGTGTTATTTCGCCCTTGAGCGACTTTCCTCCCTGAACTATAAAAGAACTCATTAATGTCGATTAATTCCTTTCTTTCTTCCAGAATATTTGTTTTGTTTTTTGACTTGTTGCTTTTGAGATTGTTTTTTTCTTTGTTGAGGTATAAGTTCCTTTGCATCAGATATTTTTATCCCTTCAGGAATTTTGAGTCTTCCACCCGAAAGAAATTTGAGGTCGCTAAGGATTACATCGTCAGAAACCTGTAGACGATTCCATGTAAGGTAAGACTTCTTCATCTGATTTGCTATCAGCGAAATGAGATAATTTTTTTCCTCACCTTCCTCCATTTTTACCGCAGCTTCTATCATTAATTCAATTATTTTTCCATAATGGAGATATCTGATATGGCCTTGTGGATAAGGTACCCTGTTAGGCTTTTCAATAAACTTTGATTTTTCTGGTGGAGGAAATGGAGAATCAATGTCTAGCTCAAAATCGGCAATTATGGCAAGATGGTCCCATAACTTATGTTTGAAATCGCCCGTCTCCCTTAGTTGTGGATTAAGGTTTCCCATAACCTGTATAACTGTGGCGGCAGCTCTGTTCCTTTCTTCCCTGTCTTTGATGGTTTTTATATGATCAACCATTTTCTGAATATTCCTTCCATACTCTGGCAAAGCCATCCTCTTGCGCTGTGTATTATAATCGTAATTCATGCGAGGCTATTTATTTTCAGCAAAGCTAATAATTAAATATCATAACGAATTGAAAAAATACAAATTTAGCAAATATTACATGCATATTAAATTTACTATTTTTGACAATGGCGTTTTAATATATTATGAGAAAGGTTGTTTCTTCAGTTATTCCTGCAATAATTATTTCTGTCTGTTTTCCTGCTTTCGGAACGAAACCTGACGGTAAAACAGATATTCTTCATTATGAATTTACTCTCCGGCTGAACGATTCAACAGATGTAATTTATGGCGTTGCCGGCATAGATTTGCGCATTGTCGAGGAAACCTGCGATATATGGTTCGATTTCAGGAATATAGACAGTTCAGGTAGGGGAATGAAGATAGTTTCAGTGAAACTCGATGAAAAATCCGTTCAATGGCGGCATGTTGATAACCGGCTGACTGTAACTTCCGATAAAGCTTTACCGGCAAATTCTGTCGCAAAAATTGTAATAAACTATTACGGCATTCCTTCCGATGGCCTTATTATTTCGAAGAATAAGTTCGGAAGCCGCACTTTCTTTTCCGATCACTGGCCCGACAGAGCTTCATGTTACTTGCCAGTTGTTGATCATCCTTCCGACAAGGCAAAAGTGGATTTTATTATTATTGCGCCTTTGCATTATAAAGTTGTTGCAAACGGCTTTCTTATAGAGGAAAGCAATATTGAAGCAGGTAATAGGCTTACTCACTGGAAAGAGGAAGTGCCTTTGCCTGTTAAGGTAATGGCTTTCGGTGCATCGCCGTTTGCTGTCCGGCTTTCAGGTTTTGCAGGAGATATTCCTGTATGGACATGGGTTTATCCGGAAAACAGGCTGGAAGGTTTTGCCGATTATCAGCCTGCAGTAAAAGCTGTTGACTTTTTCAGCAGGCTGATTGGTCCATATCCTTTCGAAAAACTTGCAGGGGTGCAGTCGAAAACTATTTTTGGCGGACTTGAGAATGCTTCGTGTATATTCTATGCGGAAAACTCAGTTACAGGTAAAGGGAGAGCCGAAAGCCTTATAGTACATGAAACGGCACATCAGTGGTTCGGAAATTCCGTAACAGAGAAAGAGTGGAGCAATTTATGGCTGAGCGAGGGATTCGCAACTTATCTTACTCTGATATACATGGAAAAGAATTATGGAATGGATAAGCTAACAGCAGGCATGAGACAGGCGCGCGATGTGATTTTAAAATATGACAAAAAAAATAATTCACCTGTTATTGATACAACTGTTTCGGACATTATGTCGTTGCTGAATCCATACTCGTACGAGAAAGGCGCATGGGTGTTGCACATGCTCAGGCGGGAGACCGGAGACGAAATCTTCTGGAGGGGAATCAGACTATTCTATGACAGATTCAGGGATAGTGTTGCGCTGAGTATTGACTTCGAAAAAATTATGTCGGAAGTTTCAGGCAAAAATCTCAGGCAGTTTTTCAGGCAGTGGCTCGAAACTGCCGGGCAACCCGACCTGAAAATTTATACACGTCAGGTAAGCAGAAAAGGCTTTACCGATATAATTATCGAACAGAAACAAGATTCACTTTTTACTTTTACGCTCGACCTTTTTTTGAAAACAGATAAAGAGAAAAAAATGGAAACATTAAAAATAAAAGATAGAATTACGTTACTTTCAATTAAAGGTAATGTCGAAGAGGTTATACCAGATCCCGAAACATGGCTGCTGTTCAGACAAATAAATAATTAAATATGTCAAAGTCCGAGAAATTGTATAGCTACCCCCGAAAGAAATATAATGCTGCCGGCAATAATATTATTGTACTTTTCTATGGGCTTAATATTTATTCTGGCAAGCCCGAGACTGAAAAGAAGAACTATTGTCATCATAGTTGCAATAGTGACTACTGAAAAAAGCAGTGCAACGAATATTATACCTGATATATTATTTTGAGCGGCAGGGTACATAACCACCGGTATAAGAGGTTCGCACGGACCTAAGACGAATATCACAAATAAAATCCATGGGGTGGCAGACATGACTTCCTCGTCGTGAATGTGAGTATGTTCACCATAGTGGTTATGCACATGCTCATGCTGTTGGCCTACTGAATGAAAATGTTTGTGTGTATGAGTTTTTTTCTTAGCCAGATTGCGAATACTTATAACCATATAAACCAGTCCGAATGCGATAAAAAGCCAGCCTGCAATATTGCCTCTGAACGATTCGGCCGAAACGAGGCGATTAAGTGAAATTCCCACTGAGATACCTATGAGACCAAGAATAACGGAACTCATTACATGGCCAAGTCCACATATAAATGTAATAAACATTGTTTTTTTGATGCTCCATTTCCTGGCTTGACTTAGAACAATGAAAGGAAGATAATGATCGGGGCCCAGTAGCGTATGAAGGAAGCCCAGAGAAATAGCTGTAACAGCCAGGAAGTTTATAGAATTATCCATCGTGTTCGAAGCACAGTTAAAAAATTTGTGCAATATAAAATTTAAAAATCAATCCCGAATAATTTTTTATGATTAAAAACCTTTTTTAGATTATTGGTAAGGGTAAAGCATTCAAAGTTATCATTAAATAAATTACTAATTTAGCACGTCTTAAAAGAACAATTAAAGGAAATGCTGGAATGGAATCCATTAATGCCACGGAACAAGATTTTAAGATTAAAAAATTCACTTTAGCAGGCTTACTTACAACTCTTGGTATTGTATTTGGCGATATAGGCACAAGCCCCTTATATACGCTGAAGGCAGTTATTAATTTTGGAAGTTCTAACTTTAACGAACTTCTTATTTACGGGAGTTTATCGGCTGTTTTCTGGACTCTGACGCTTCAGGCAACAATTAAATATGTTATTATTACATTAAGGGCAGACAATAACGGTGAGGGTGGAATTTTTGCGCTTTATGCTCTCATTGAGAAAAAACCTGTGAGTATTGTCATTCTGACAATGATAGGAGGATCAGCACTTCTTGCCGATGGAGTATTAACACCTTCAATTACGGTTTCAGCAGCAGTTGAAGGAATGAATCTGATCCGACCCGGTTTCCCCGTAATTCTTATTGTCCTCATAATTTTCATACTACTCTTTTTTATTCAACATGTTGGTGCAAGTCACATTACAAAATGGTTTGGCCATGCAATGGTTATCTGGTTCCTTATGATTGGAATCCTTGGAGCCAGCCAGCTCATTGAATACCCCGACATTCTGAAAGCAATTAATCCTGTATATGCCTATGAGTTTCTGACAAAATACCCCGGAGCATTTATCATTCTGGGTGCAATATTCCTCTGCACAACGGGTGCCGAAATCATATATTCCAGTCTGGGAAATTGTGGCAGAAAAAATATTCAGATTTCATGGGTGTTTGTTAAGTTGTCGCTTCTGCTCAACTATTTCGGACAGGGAGCATGGCTTATAATAAACAATAAACCTGGGAACGACATAAATCCATTCTTTTCAATTATGCCCGAATGGTTCTTATTCCCAGGGATAATTATTTCAATATTTGCCGCTATAGTTGCAAGTCAGGCTATTATTAACAGTTCATGTAATTTGCTGTCGGAAGCAATTTCACTTAACTTCTGGCCTAAAATAAAAATTCTTTATCCCACAATGGAAAGGAACTATGTATATCTTCCGTTCGTAAACTGGTTCCTATGGATCGCATGTAGTTTCGTTGTCATTTTTTTCAAGAATTCGACCAATATGGCGTCGGCTTATGGGCTTGCGATATCAATAGCAATGTTAATAACAACTTTTATGCTCGCCTATTATATGAATCAGAAAGGTGTAAATCACAGACTTGTTTTCATTTTTCTGGCAGTATATCTTACTGTTGAAGTAAGTTTTCTAATTTCAAATCTTTATAAGTTATCTACGGGCGCATGGTTTACATTATTGCTAACTGCTTGTTTCCTTTTGATAATGTATGGCTGGTATTTCGGACGAAAAATAAAAAACAGATATATAACTTTTGCTAATCTTAATGATTATATTGATTTATTCAAAGATCTAAGCAAAGATGAATCGGTTCCGAAAACTGCAACAAACCTTGTTTATATTATAAGAGCTAATAACCCTGAACAGGTTGAATCGAAAGTAATTTTTTCTATTTTCAGGAAGCAACCTAAAAGGGCAAACACATACTGGCTGCTTCATGTAAATATAGTGAACGACCCCAAAAAGTTTGAATATAAAGTAACTCATATAATACCAAAAATACTAATAAGAGTTGATTTTAACATCGGATTCAAAGTTGAACCTCGAATTGATCTTTACTTCAAAGAAGTAGTCGAAGATCTCGTCAAATCGGGCGAAATAACTCTCGACAGCAGTTACGAATCACTTAAAAAACATGATTTTAAAGGCGATTTTAAATTTGTGCTTATTGACAGGGTGATGCCAACCGACAATCCTCTTTCAACTCTTGAGAATATTACACTTACTATTCATAATTTTGTAAGGAAATTAAGTTTGCCCGATGTAAAAGCTTTTCACCTCGATTCAACAAATACTATCGAGGAACAGGTGCCTATAATTATCGATCAGCCTGTTGATTCAAGAATCAAAAGAGTATCATAGAGACATTTTTAAACTGTTCATATTGATGTTATTTTTGATTAAAATAAAAATACTAATATGATATTTGTTTTTTTTACATTATGAAAATTATTAATTAAATTTTTCCCCAGAAAAAAATGTAGATTAAATATTTATTTAATTTTATTGTGAAATATTTCAAGGTAAAAATCTAAAAGTAAAATAAACCATAAAACTATGATGACATGAAAAAAATTCTTTTATTGTTTTTTCTGACTGCTATTTCACTTAACAGTTTCAGTCAAACATCTGTAGCTATGACTGTCGACGCAGGTGCTTCTAAATATACTATAAGCCGCCATATCTATGGTCATTTTTCAGAACATCTCGGCCGATGTATTTATGATGGTTACTGGGTTGATCCTTCCATGCCGGTACCAAAACAAGATCGCATACGGCTCGACATTGTTGACGCATTGAAAAAGATAAAGATTCCGAATCTTCGCTGGCCGGGCGGTTGTTTTGCTGATGAATACCATTGGCGCGACGGTATTGGTCCGAGAAATCAGCGTCCTACTATGATTAATACCAATTGGGGAAATGTAACTGAAGACAATAGTTTTGGCACTCATGAGTATCTTCTACTATGCGAACTTATAGGTGCAGAACCTTTTATTGTCGGTAATCTTGGAAGCGGCACTGTTGAAGAAATGTCGAAATGGATTGAATACCTGAATTTCGACGGGATCAGTCCGATGACCAACCTGAGGAAACAAAATGGCCGTGAGAAGCCATGGGGTGTGACCTGGTTTGGTGTAGGAAATGAAAACTGGGGTTGCGGCGGTAATATGACACCCGAATATTATGTTACACAGTACAGACAATATGCAACTTTCATTAAAAATTATCCGGGTACAGCAGTAAGAAAAATAGCTTCCGGTGCCAATTCGGGTAACTATAACTGGACCGATGTTCTGATGGCAGGATTAGCACCCAGTGGAAGAGGAAATGTTTGGGGTATAGATTTTCACTATTATACTAATCCGCCACGAGGAGATTTTGGACAGGGACAGGCACAGAAACAGATGACCAGCCCGGCTTCGGCAACAAATTTCACCGAGTCAACTTATTTCGGAACAATGAGAAATGCACTTAGAATGGAACAATTAATTAGAGGACATGATTCAGTAATGACAAAATATGATCCACAAAAGAGAATCGCACTTGTGGTGGGCGAATGGGGTATATGGTGCGATCCTGAACCAGGCACAAATCCAAGATTTCTGTACCAGCAGAACAGTTTGAGGGATGCATTAATTGCCGGATCTACACTTAATATTTTTAATAACCATTGCGACAGAGTTAAGATGGCACAGCTTGCCCAGACTGTAAATGTGCTACAGGCGCTTATCCTTACCGAAGGTCCTAAAATGATTTTAACTCCAACCTATCATGTGTTCGATATGTATAAAGTTCATCACGATTCGAAAATGCTACCTGTGAGTTTTAAAAGCCCCTACTATGTGCTTGAAGGACAAAGTCTGCCAGCCCTCAATGCATCGGCCTCACAAGATTCTACAGGAATCGTCCACATAACACTTGTGAACATTGACCCGAATAATACAATAAACATAAGTATAACCCTGAACCAGGTAAAGTGGTCGACAGTTACAGGACAGATACTTACCTCGACTAAAATTACCGATATAAACACATTCGACAAACCGAATACGGTTGTTATTCAGAAATTTAGTGGTGCCAGGAAGCAAGGCGATCTTCTTAATGTGACAATGCCCTCAAAATCGGTTGTGATGCTTGAGTTAAAGTAGCCTTAATAAAAAATATTTTTATCAGTTTTGATTTTTTGAATTATTTTTGCCGTGCAACAAAATGATTGGATTATCCTGGTTAAATAATTAATTATGAAGACAATTAGAATTTCTGTTATTCTTTTAGCTTTATTTTTGGGCTTTTCAGGCTGCAAGGAGACTAGTAATCCTGAAACATGGAGTAACGAAAAGATTAATAAGTGGTTTATTGATGGCAAATGGACTGGAGGATGGAAGGTTAAACCTGATAGTTCAATAGATAAAAAAACTCTTGCAATTTTTTATTATAAAGATAAGGAAAGATGGGATAAAGCTTTTTCCTTCCTGAAAAACACTGATCTTGAATCACTTGAAGTCAAACGGTATGATATTGATGGTGATAACTTGTATGCTTCGGTAAGTGAATATGTTACAAAGGGTGAAAACGAAGCCATGTTCGAGGCACATCGTAAATATATTGATATACAATATGTTATAAAAGGTGCCGAAACGATTCAATTTGCTCCTATTACAATGCGCGATTCTATCTCGCAGGAATATGATGAGAATCGTGATATAGAATTCTTTAGCGTTAAGGAAAGTAAATCTTTATTAGCAACTCCCGAGAAATTTTTCATTTTTTTCCCTTCCGATGCACATAAACCAGGCATTATTGCAGGAAAAGCAGATTCAGTAAAGAAAATAGTCGTCAAACTACGGATTGACTGAGGATGGGAATCGTTCAATCTGTAATAAGCTGGTATATGAGCCACCTTAATTATTTCACGGTGGCATTACTGATGACTATCGAAAGTTCATTAATACCTTTCCCTTCTGAGGTGATAATTCCATTTGCAGCGTATAAAGCGGCGCAGGGGGAACTGAATGTCTACTTTGTGATACTGTCAGGCACTGCCGGTGCGCTTGTCGGAGCATTTGTAAATTACTTTCTTGGACTCTGGCTGGGGAGGCCGCTTATATATAAATTTGCAGGTTCTACTGTTGGCCGTATGCTTCTTCTGTCGGAGGCAAAAGTTAAGCATGCCGAAGATTATTTCATCAAAAACGGGAAATCATCCACTTTTGTGGGGCGACTTGTACCTGGTGTGAGGCAATTGATATCCATTCCTGCAGGCCTGGCTAAAATGAATTTACGCGACTTTGTAATTTATACCTCTTTTGGAGCCGGAATCTGGAATATTATTCTGGCTGTTGTAGGATATTTTCTGTACGATATACGCGATAAAATTTTCCCTTATATAGGAGATATCTTAATTGCCCTTGGTGTGGCTTTTGTCGGTTATCTGATAATAAAAGCTATACGCGAAAAGAAAAAATTGCCTAAAACAACATCTAATTTATAGTCTTGTTTAATGTTTTTAGAAGCCATTTTTCGGCCAGCACCGGCCATGTTTCAGCAGCATCTTTTCCGGGCCGTAGTCCATATCCATGCCCACCGTATGGAAGTATATGAAGCTCGACCGGAATTTTTGCATTCCGAAGAGCTCCTGCCATGACTATAGCGCTATTGCCATACTGATCATCTGCAGTCTGGAAAATAAACATAGGTGGAGTATTTTTCGAGAGTGTAAGCTCGGGTGTGAGTGAGTTGCCTGGCCCCTCGTCGAGATAAGCAGGATAGATAAGCAACACAAATGCAGGGCGACATGAAAGTGAATCGGCATTATCAACCGGAGGATAAGTTCTCCTGTTGAATGATGTGGCACATCTGGCACTAAGGCTGCCACCTGCAGAAAAGCCCATAATGCCGATTCGGTCGGGATTGATTTTCCATTTATCGGAATTTTTTCTTACGATACGCAATGCCCTCTGAGCATCCTGTAGCGCGCCTTCTCTTTTATTGGGAACTCTGTATTGAAGAACGAATGCAGTATATCCAAGATTATTCAGCCACTCGGCAATTTCGGTACCTTCTTTATTATATGCGAGAATACGGTAAGCTCCTCCAGGGCATATAACTACACCGGCTCCGTTACTCTTTGAAGGCTCAGGCGTAAAAACTTCAATAAGCGGATTTGTTACCTCATCATACCTTATTACATTGTCGTCGACCGGACCCGATATCCTGGGTTCAGATTTCTCTTTATCTTCTCCCGGAACTTTGTCTGGCCATAGGTAAATAATTTCATGCTTCTGAGAAAAGGCCGCTGTCCGCAGAAATATTAAACAGCAAACTATTAAAACTCTATATTCCATATACATAATAGTTAAGTTTGAAAATGATTATTTTATATTTATGTCACGCGGTAACTCACCTTTATAAATTTAATTTATTATAGTTATAATAAATACATTATCAATATAATAATGCAATATATTCATTATCTGTATCTTGGCGACTTAACAAATCTAATATTTCTGAATCCAAGTGCCGACCAGTTTTCATCTATTGAAATCAGTCTGATTTTGTCAAAACCTCTGTCAATTAAAGCGCCCCATCCATGATCTTTGTCAAGATCTGATTTAAGATTTCGGCATGCTTTCTTTGGAAATGCATACCATAAGATTCCGTTAGCAATAAGATTATGTATAGCTGCCGGTGCAGTATTTTCCACTTCCGACATGAATTTCACAAAAATCAATATTATTTCATAAGGATATCTCGGGTCAATCGAAGTATCAACCCTGATGTCCGGCATTTCTGACTTTATTATATCTATAAATGCCTTTTTCGCATTTAATATAAGAATCCTTTCCTGGTTTTTATAGTTCAGTTTATTAAGAAGACTGTTCATCTACAAAGTTGAAAATATGTTTTCAATCTCTGCGGTTCAAAAATACAACCGGTTTAATTCAAATAAGGCGAATTTAATCAAATATATTGAAGGGAAAAGCATTTTATCAGAATTAAGCTTGGAAAGCAAATTTTGTCACACTATTTCTATATCCGGATATCAGTTGAGGCAGATAAACTCTGATAATTAGATGCAAGGCCAGACTTCGAAGAAATAATAAAACACCTT
This sequence comes from Bacteroidales bacterium, assembly GCA_017999895.1. Classification (GTDB taxonomy): domain Bacteria; phylum Bacteroidota; class Bacteroidia; order Bacteroidales; family VadinHA17; genus LD21. The sequence goes on along the minus strand of JAGNKY010000003.1, from coordinate 239,165 downwards.
GTTCTATTCGAATTCACAATCAAGCCTTTCTGAGATTTGCAAACCTCAGGAGTAGTTTTTTTCTGCCAGTTTTCTCAAAATCAACCAGAGCAGTGGTATTTGGAGCTTCTCCGTCAATGCTGATAATTCTTCCTGTTCCAAAACGGTCATGAATAACTTTATCACCTTCAGTAAGAAATAATGGCTTTTTACTGTCCGACTCAAAAGAGCTTTTTGAGTCTATATTAACTTTTAATAATTTTCCTCTCTCCTCGGTTTTAACTTCGGAATAATCCGATATTCTCTCTCTGAATCTTTGATGATGTATTTCTTCAGTCTTATTATTGTTATTGTTATTATACTGTCTTCCTGCCAGTTGAGGGAATTCGATATAAGCGGGATCTATTTCCCTGAGAAACCGGCTTGGCTTGCTGTATTCAAGATTTCCATATTTGTATCTGTTGAGTGCATAAGTGAGGGTTGCCATTTTTTTGGCGCGTGTTACAGCTACATAAAAAAGGCGCCTTTCTTCCTCAAGTTCTCTCGGATTTCCTGCCGACATAGGGGAGGGAAAAATAGAATCCTCCATGCCGGTTATATATACATGACTGAATTCCAGCCCCTTTGCTGAATGCATAGTCATCAACATAACTTTATCGCTGCCGTTGCGATCTTCTACATCCTGGTCGGTCAACAAAGCAACATTCTGAAGATAAGCACCGAGGGAATATGGTTCACCGTTTTTGCGCGCAGCTTCTGTAAATTCTTTTATTCCGTTTATGAGCTCTTCGAAATTTTCCATGCGGCTCACCTCTTCGGGAGTCTTTCCTTCCTGCAGGTCTTTTATGATTCCGGATGTCTTTGCTATCTCCATAGCTGCCTGAAAAGCATCCATATCTTCGGTTTTTATGGCAAAGCTGACAATCATTTCTCTGTAGGATAAAAGCTTCTGACAGGTGGCTGCATTGAAATATGAACTAAAGTCATTTATCCTGCCAATTATATTCCAGGCCGAATCGCCTGTAATTGAGGCAATTTCGAGCAGTTTTTTTATAGTTGTATCGCCTATGCCTCTTCTCGGATAGTTTATTGTTCTTTTTAAAGCTTCTTCATCCACCGGGTTGATAACCATTCTGAAGTAAGCAAGAATATCTTTTATCTCTTTTCTTTCGTAGAACGATAAACCACCGAAAATCCTGTAAGGGATATTTTTTCTGCGAAGTGTCTCTTCAAAGATACGCGATTGTGCATTGGTTCTATATAATATCGCAAAATCCGACCAGTTAAGCCGATGAGTGAACCTCATATCGAATATATCGGATGCTACCATTATACCTTCCTCAATATCGGTCATTGATTGTAGTATCCTGATTTTCTCACCTGGCTCATTTTTTGAAAAAACTGTTTTATGTATCTGCTCAACGTTGTTAGCAATGATGGTGTTTGCTGCATTTACAATGGTGCGCGTTGAGCGATAATTTTGCTCTAGTTTGAATATCTTTGCCTCAGGGTAATCATCTTTGAACTCGAGTATGTTTTCTATTCTTGCCCCTCTGAATGAATAAATACTCTGAGCATCGTCTCCAACAACACAGATATTTCTGTGTTGTTCCGAAAGTTTTTTAATTATAAGATACTGAGCATAATTAGTATCCTGATACTCGTCGACTAGAATATAATCGAACTTATTCTGGTATTTTTCGAGCAGTTCGGGAAAATCACGAAACAGAATATTTGTATTCAGGAGAAGGTCGTCAAAATCCATAGCATTGGCTTTGAGGCACCTTGTAGCATAATTCTTATATATCTCTGCGAGAAGGGGCATTCTTATTGACTTGTCGTATTCGTTAAACTCCGGATTTAACGAATATGATAATGCAGTAATCAGGTTGTTTTTAGCCCATGAAATCCTCGCTGAAATTACTCCCGGTTTGTAAATATCGTCTCCAATACCCATTTCTTTTACGATACTTTTTATAAGACTCCTGGAATCTGAAGCATCATAAATTGTATATGAAGGTTTATATCCAAGTTTTTCCCCTTCCGTTCTCAGAATTCGGGCAAATATCGAATGGAAAGTTCCCATCCATAAATATTGGGTTGTTTCATAACCCGCTATACCGGCTATTCTTTCCTTCATTTCACCTGCAGCCTTATTGGTAAATGTCAGTGCAAGTATACGGTTTGCCTTTACACCTTTTTCAAGAAGATAAGCAATCCTGTAAGTTAGAGTGCGTGTTTTTCCGGCTCCTGCACCTGCAATAATCAGCGAGGGGCCTGAGATATTCAGGACCGCTTCACGCTGTGCCTCATTGAGCTCATCTAAGTAATTGGTTCTCATTGGAGATGACTGTAAGCACTTGCCATTCTGACAGCAAATTTACTAATATCATAAATCATTGGCTGTAAAACAACAGATTATTTCTGAGATTTTATCAACAGAAATCAAATACGCACATGAGAAATCGAAATTTTGTATTTTAAAAATATTATGAAGCTAATATGATTTGACCAAATGTCCCGATTACGAAAATTGAATAAAAAATAGCAATTTCCTATTCAATTCTAAGCAAGATTTCATTATACTTGTCGTAAATTATATAAAAATTATACAAATTACTTACTTTTTATCGTTTTAGATGCAAAAAATCGAAGTGGGATTGCGTTATTTTCTGACACTCTTTATCCAGTTTCTGCCTGTTATTTGTCTGTCGCAGATTTCATCACCCACTTCAAATGCAATAAGATTTACTGATTATTCATCCGAAAATAAAGAAAAGCACCCGATATTTATATTCTGTAATTCCACTGGTAATGTAATGGGTTCCTTACATTTCGAAAGCCCAGGAGGAACAGCTCCTTTTGATTTTATATGGTACAAATGGGATGTAGTGGCAAAAGATTTCAGTATATTTATTAAAACTGAATCGGGAGTTTTAAAATCTTCTGCCGACAATCTTAGCGAAGGCGGATATAAAGTGCGAATAGTTGATGGAACTGGTTATGATACAAGTCTTATAGCCTGGGTACATCTCGACAAACCCTATGTCGAGGCAAAACTCAGAAACTTCACTTGCTATTATGTTGCGTTATCAGGTAAAGCAGCAGCTGATACATTTTATTATTACGATCCATTAAGCGGTAATGAAATCAGACTTAAAAATTCTGTCTCATTTATGTGGTCATCCACTCCTACGTCATCAATACCATTTCCAAATATTGAACTTAATCCGGTCACTTATGCTCCTCCTCTTGAGGATGTTGTTTATAAGCTTCAGGTAACTGACAGTTTTATGTGTTCGGCAGAATCATCATTTCCATATACATCGATACACGTTAAAGCCAATTTTTCTGTTAACCCGCTAAGCGGTGAAGCACCTCTGGAAGTGACATTTATCGATAAGTCGGTAAGAGGCTTCAAATATTTATGGAAATTTGGAGATGATTCTATATCGACTTTTAAAAATCCGCCTCCACATATTTATTATAAACCGGGCGAGTACTATGCAACACTAATTGTAGAAAGTGAAAATATGTGTATTGACTCGATGAAATCTGAAAAGATAGTGGTTGAACCCTCTAAACTTGATATACCGAATGTCTTTACTCCGGATGGCGACGGGATAAATGATTTTTTTATAGTAGAATCGAAATCGCTAAGGAGTTTGAGTGTTGAGATATACAGCAGGAGCGGGATGATGGTTTACAGTTTTTACGGAGAGGGACAAACGCTTAGTGAATGGAAAGGATGGGATGGAACAATAAATAAATCAGGCATAAAGGCAGCGCCGGGAATTTATTTTTATATTATACGTGCAAGAGGCTGGGACGATATAATTTATGAAGGTAAAGCATACAGGGGTTTTCTTTATCTGTATAGATAGTACAACGTTCTGCACCGTTTGGCAGGGTGTCAAGCCGTACCGGACTGTAAGAAGTCCCTGACAACAGATATCTCGATAAATCGGAAAAGAAGTTTTTAAAATACAGATTACCAGATCGTATCGAAACTTTGCCGTCTTTTTTAAAGACGACGGCCGTTTTCTTTTAAATCCTCCGGATATTTTAGTTAAAAGATAGTTAAAAAAAAGTTAAAACTAAATAAACTAAAAAAGTTTTATTATTTTCGCGTCGTTTTTATTATGGACACAAAAAGTAAAATAATTGAAGGAGCTGCAGAATTATTCCGCAAATATGGAATAAAATCCGTTACCATGGATATTATTGCAACCAATCTGGGCATTTCGAAAAGGACAATATATGAATATTTTTCGGATAAAGATGAATTGCTTATCGGTGTTTTCGAAAATATGTCTAAAAAACAAAAAGAAGTTGTATCACAGATTATAAATGAATCTGAAAATATAATAAGTGCAATTTTCAAGCTCATTCATATAACACTCGATCATTTCTATAATATGAGTCCGGGATTCATTGAAGACATTAAAAAAATTCACCGGGAATTAATCATTAAAAAGAAAATAAAATTTGAAATTCCGGATTTCAAAAACAACCAGCAGTTAATTGATCGAGGTATTAAGGAGAAACTCTTCAGAAGAAATATTAATGCTGATATAGTTAATAGGACTATCTATTTTATGATGCTATGGGTAATGAAAGATGAATTATATCCATATGAAGAATTTTCGAGAAGAGAAGTTATGAAAAATACAATTATAAATTATCTTAAAGGAATTGCGACCCCGGATGGCCTTAAACTTATTGAAAAGCAAGAAAAAAAACTTTTTACAGGACGACAGACTATTAAAACAATGAAATATGCATAACAAAAATTTTTTTTTACTGATACTTATATTGATTGCTCCCGTAAGTCATTTATTGTCTCAGGATGCAACCTTAAAAGATACGACATCAATACTAAACCTGACACTTAAGGATGCTCAGGATTACGCTATGAGAAATAACAAGATGGTTATTTCTGCACAGCTCGATGTAGATGCTTCGAAGGATACATACTGGGAAGCAATTTCAGCAGGATTGCCCCAGATTAATGTATCGGGCTCTTTAAATGATAATCTGAGGCTTATGACAACATTATTGCCCGGTGAATTAATGGGTCAGCCCGGCACAAAAATTCCAGTCAGTTTTGGAACACAGTTTTCTACAGGTGCAACAATGCAGGCTACAACTCTTATTTTTAATGCTCCATACGTAATAGGAATTGAGACAGCAAAGGTTGCAGAGAAACTCAATCGCCACAACCTTCAGCGTTCAGAACTCGATACAAAGGAAACCGTTAGTGTGACTTATTTTCTGATACTTATGTCTGAACGCTCGCTTGAAATAGTTGAAAATAATATTACCAATTTACGTGAAACACTTAAAGCCACACGGGCAATGCTCGCAGCAGGAATGGCTGAACCAACAGATGTTGACCAGATGGAATCAAATGTTAAAATGGTTGAAAATAGCCGTAACCAGCTCGAAAGGACAATAGAAGTGAATTATAACCTTCTGCGTTTCCAGTTGGGTGTTCCTGCCGGTACAAGAATTGTCCTGAAGGATGATCTTACATCTCTTACGGCACAGATTAATGTGGAAGCTCTCCTTTCGAAAGAATTTGATTACACTCAAAACGTTTCTTATATCTTAACCGATGATCAGGAAAAAATGTCAGTTCTGGCACTTAAAGGTAAGAAAGCTGCACTCTTACCATCTCTTGCAGGCTTTTATACCTATGGAATTAACGGCATGGGTGATAAATTGTCGGACTTACGATGGTTTAAAAACTCTATAATAGGATTGCAATTATCCGTTCCAATATTTTCAAGCGGCAACAGATATTCATCTATCAGAAAAGCACAAATAAATGTAGAAAAAGCAAGGATGGCAAAAGAAATGGTAAGCGAACAGCTTCTGATTCAGGAAAAACAGTTAAGATATAATTTGGTAAATGCAAATATGCAATATCAGACACAAAAGGAAAATGTAGAGATATCAAAAAGAATTTATCAAAGTATGGAAAATAAATTCAGACATGGTATGGCATCGAGCATTGAACTTACACAATCCAATAGCCTGTACCTGCAAGCCGAAAACAACTGTATTTCGGCACTTTTCACTCTCTTTCAGACAAAAATAGCTTTAGATAAGCTTTTAAATAATTTATAAAAAACATTATGTAAATAATAATCTTTAGTAAAATGAAATTAATAAAAACAATTCCGACGATACTTATTATAAGCTTGACTATCAATGCATGTGTATCGAAAAATGCAGTGCAAAACGATGAAGAAAAGCTTGCTACACCGGTTAGAGCAATACCTTTAACCAGAGCCACGATATCGAGGACGATAGATTATACTGCAACAATTCTTCCTTATGAAGAAGTAAATATGGCACCTTCTTCTCCTGGAAGAATAGATAAGATTTATGTTGATCTAGGTGACAGGGTTAAAAAAGGTGATAATCTTTTTCTTATGGACAGAACACAGCTATATCAGCTTAAGCTACAACTAAGCAACCTCGAAAAAGATCTCTGGAGGCTTGACACACTACTTAAGGCCGGAAGCGCTAAACAGCAGCAATACGACCAGGTGAAGACACAGTATGATGTGACTAAAACCAATGTTGATTTCCTCGAAGCAAATACACTTCTTAAATCGCCATTTGATGGTATTGTAACAGGCAGGTATTATGAAAACGGCGAGTTATATACAGGTACACCTTCAGTTAGCGGCAAACCGGCTGTTGTAACGGTTATACAAATAAATCCTGTTAAGGTTAATGTAAGCATTTCTGAGCAATATTACCCGCTGGTAAAATACGGCATGAGTGCAACTATTACTCCCGATGTTTATAAAAATGAAACTTTTCAGGGAAAAATATTCAGGATTTCACCAACAGTTAATCCTGTTACAAGATCCTTCAATGTTGAAATCGAAGTACCAAACCGGAATGAAATGCTAAAACCGGGAATGTTTGTTAGAGTTTCAATGAACATCGGTGAAGTGGAGACTTTTGTCGTTCCGGCATCTGTTGTTTTGATGCAAGAAGGTACAAATAACAGGTATGTTATGGTTGCTGAAAATAGTGTGGCAAAAAGAGTTGATGTTATAATAGGTAAAAGATTCGATGATAATCTTGAAATTTTGTCAGAAAATCTTAAAGAAGGTGACCTTGTGATAAATGAGGGCCAGAGTAAGCTCTTTAATGGCGATAAAATTGAAGTTGTAAAATAAAAGTAGAATAAAAAAGAAAAATAAAAAATGAGCATATATAGTTCATCAGTTGAAAGGCCTGTAACCACTATTCTGATTTTTGTGGCAATGATTGTGCTGGGTGTCTATTCTCTTACTCAGCTTCCTGTTGATCTTCTTCCTGAAGTAGAAGTCCCATATTTGACAGTTCTAACTACATATCAGGGAGCAAGTGCATCTGATATTGAGGAAAACGTTACGAAGCCTATTGAAAATGCATTGAGCAGTGTAGGAAATCTGAAGGAATTAAGATCCTTTTCACGAGATGGAATTTCGGCTGTTGTTCTTGAACTGGAGTACGGAAGTAACCTGGACGAGGCAATGAATGAAATACGTAGCAACGTGAATTTAATATCCAGGTATCTTCCCGTGGACTGTGAGGACCCGACTATTATGAAGCTCAGTACAAACATGATGCCTATAATCTATTATACTATTACGGCAAAAGAAAGCTTTCAGGGTCTTGAAAAGCTACTTGATGAAAAGCTTGTTAATCCGATTAACAGAATTGACGGTGTTGGTTCGGTGACCCTTACAGGTGTTCCGGGAAGGGATATTTACATAGATATCGATCCTCAAAAAATGGAAGCCTATCGTCTAACTGTAGAACAGATAGGGAATGTGCTTAGAGCAGAGAATCTGAACATTCCGGCCGGCTACATCGAAATGGGGCAGACCGATTATGCACTAAGAGTGGAGGGACAATTCCCTGAAAGTGATGTGATGAAAGATATTGTTGTCAGTTATTATAATGGAAATACTGTTTATCTGAAAGATATAGCTGAGCTAAGAGATACTATAAGTGAAACAAAACTAGACACAAAGATAAACGGTAACAAAGGAATGGGAATGTTTGTCCTGAAACAGACCGGCGGTAATACTGTAAAAGTTACCAAAGAGATTAGAAAAACTGTTAATCAGGTACAAAAAGAAATGCCTCCTGATGTAAAGATTGAAGAATTATTTGCCAGTGCAACATTCATTCAAGATTCAATCAACAATCTGACTGAAACAATTTTATTTGCGGCAATATTTGTGATTCTTGTCGTTTTATTCTTCCTTGGCAGATGGAGAGCTACTTTGATAATAATAAGCACTATACCTGTCTCGTTGTTCGTTGCATTTATTTATCTGTTTGTTGCCGATGCGACAATAAATATCATTTCACTAATTTCTCTTTCGATAGCCATAGGAATGGTGGTTGACGATGCTATAGTGGTGCTCGAAAATATTACAAAGCATATAGAGAGAGGCAGCCGATCCCGGGAAGCTTCAATTTATGCCACAAACGAGGTATGGCTTGCAGTTATTGCAAGTACTCTTACTATCGTTGCAGTGTTCTTCCCTCTGACATTCGTTAAAGGCCTTACCGGAATCCTTTTCAGACAACTTGGAATGAGCGTTACTATAGTTATTATTACTTCGGTTTTGGCCGCAATTTCCCTTACCCCAACTCTTAGCGCTCTGATGCTAAAATATAGACCTGTCAAACAAGATGCATCTCGCTGGACTTATGACGGCAGCATAAGGAAATGGCTCGACAGTCTCGACAGATTCTATGAGAGAGTACTGCGATGGGCGTTATGGCACAAAAGAGTTGTGGTTATCGGAGCTTTCCTGATTTTTGCGTCTTCAATGCTACTATTCTTTGTTATTCCCACAGAATTCTTTCCGGAAACAGATGAATCAAGGCTTACCACTAATATTGAATTGCAAACCGGAACAAGGGTTGACAGGACTATAATGACGGCAAACATAATTGATAGCATCTTCAAGGCAAAATATCCTGAAATTGAAACTATTTCAACTACCACAGGTGAACAAAGTGAGGGAGGTATAGCATCCCTTGTAATGTCGGGAGGCACACATATTATACGTCAGAATATCAGATTACTTCCTGTTGAAGAAAGGAAAAGAAATGTTTCGGAAATAGCTGAAGATATGAGGAAAGACCTGGCAAAGTTCCCTGAAATAATAGATTATACTGTAAGTACGTCAGGAAGTATGGGTGGTTTTGGATTTACCAATGTTGATGTGGAAGTTTATGGATATGATATTTCCGCAACAAATTTAGTTGCGGAAGAGCTTGCGGAGAAGATAAAAAAGATAGAAGGAGCAAAGGACGTAACAATAAGCAGGGGAAAATCAAAACCTGAACTACAAATTATTTTCGATCAGGTAAAACTAAGCGCAAGCGGACTTACTACTGCAACGGCAGGAACAGCTATAAAAAACAGGACTGACGGTCTTATTGCCACACGGCTGCGCCAATCAGGGGATGAATATGATATTATTGTAAGGTTAAAAGAAAATTCCCGGAATACTTTAACTAAAATTGAAAATATTGGTATTCCTACACCTACAGGGCAGGTTGTAAGGCTGGCAGAAGTAGCTCAAGTAAAGGAATACTGGGCTCCCCCAAGCATTGAAAGGAAACGAAAGGAAAGAATTGTGACAGTATCGCTTACCCCATATAAACGTTCACTTACTGATCTTCAAAATGATATCCAGAAAGCTATTGATTCAACTGTTAAACCGGCAGGAGTAATAGTACAAATATCCGGCGCTATCGAGCAGCAGATGGAATCATTCAGAGACCTTGCAACACTTCTTCTCGTAAGCCTTATCCTTGTATACTTAGTAATGGCTTCACAATTCGAGTCGCTCAAAATGCCTTTTATTATAGTGTTTTCGATTCCTTTTGCGTTTTCAGGCGTTGCCATCGCTCTTTTTATTACAAGTACTAATTTCAACATCATCTCCGGAATAGGAACCGTACTTCTTGTGGGAATTGTGGTTAAGAACGCAATAGTTCTTGTGGACTTTATCAATCTTATGAGGGGTAGAGGATATGAACTTTATGAAGCTATTGTTTTATCAGGCAGATCTAGGCTGAGGCCGGTGCTGATGACATCCGCCACAACTATACTCGGCATGTTGCCTCTAGCCATCCGTTTCGGCGCTGGAGCCGAATTATGGAGCCCAATGGGAGTGGCTGTAATTGGAGGTTTGACTTTCTCAACTTTAGTTACGCTTGTAATAGTGCCCGTGGCTTACGCTATATTTGTCAGAAGAGTAGAGGAACGCAAAAAAGGCGACGTTTATAATGGCATGGACTTCCTTAATGGGAAAGGCAATGCATAAAAATAATTCAAATTTATAAGACATGAAAGCAATTTTGATAGTATATAATCAGGCACTAACCGAGAGAGTAGAATATATGCTCGACAAAATGGGTGTGAGAGGATACACATTGTGGACGAATGTTCACGGCAGAGGTTCAAAAACCGGTGTGCCTCATCTTGGTACACATGTATGGCCCGAGATAAACAAGAGCATCATTACTGTCGTTGACGACGATATGGTAGATAAAATTCTCGAAGCAGTAAAGAAAATTGATATGATAAACGAAGAGGTCGGGATAAGAGCTTTTGTATGGGATGTACTTAAGACAGTATAATTATTACAAGTTTAAATAATAATAAAGCCGTTTCAGTTATGATACGGCTTTATTATTTATTTTTAAAGTACAAAAAATTATTCTTCTTCCTGTTCGGCCTGGTAAGCTTTGATAATAGTTTCCTGGACTTCTGCCGGAACCTGTGAATATTCTGCAAACTTCATTGTATAAAAAGCACGGCCACCGGTTAGAGAACTCAGAGATGTTGAGTATTTGTTCATTTCGGCAAGAGGCACTTTTGCCTTTATTATCTCGAACCTCTTTTCACTCGACATGCCCAGAACTATTCCCCTGCGGCCTTGAAGATCGCTTATTACATCTCCCATTCTGTCAGAAGGAACGAATATTTCAACATCGTATATAGGTTCGAGAATCTTGGGGCCGGCATTCTTGAAAGCAATACTGAAAGCATTACGTCCTGCAAGCCTGAATGAAATATCGTTTGAGTCAACAGGATGCATCTTACCATCATAAACATAAACTCTTATATCTCTTGCGTATGATCCGGTAAGCGGGCCTACTTCCATTTTTTCCATAATTCCTTTGAGAATTGAAGGCATGAACCTCGCATCTATTGAACCGCCAACAATACAATTTACATAAATCAGTTTACCTCCCCAGGGCAGTTCAATTTCTTCTTTGTCGCGAATGGAAAGCTTGTATTCTTTACCTGCTATCTTCATCATAGTAGATTCCGTAGAGCCTTCTTCATAAGGTTCTATTATAAGATGTACCTCACCAAACTGGCCGGCTCCTCCCGATTGTTTCTTATGCCTGTACTCCGCCTGTGCTGCTTTTGTGATTGTCTCACGATAAGGTATCTTTGGCAGACTAAATACCACAGGAATTTTGTAAATGTTATCAAGATGCCATTTAAGAATGTTAAGGTGATATTCACCCTGCCCATGAATTATAATTTGTTTGAGTTCCTTCGAATATTCAACGATAATGGTAGGATCTTCAGCATGCATTTTATATAATGCCTCACCAAGTTTTTCATCATCGCTCTCCGATTGCGCCTTAATAGCTATGCGATACTTTGGTTCAGGGAATTCCATACCTGCATATGTCCAGTCATTACCCGGAGCATTCAAAGTATGGTTTGTTTTTGTGTTTTTCAGTTTTACAGTGGCACCAATATCGCCCGTATTAAGTTCCGGAACTTTTATTCTATTTTTACCAGCACATACAAAAATTTGAGAAATTCTTTCCTTTGTGCCGTTAGAAGTGTTAATTAAATCAATGTTCTCCGTAATTTTCCCTGAATATACCCTGAAATAGTTTATTTCTCCTATATGTTCTTCTATCGAAGTTTTAAATACAAATGCCGATGGCGGCCCCGACGGATCAGGTTTCACCTCCTCTCCCTTGCTATTTAAAGGACCGGGCAAATCGGTTACCAAAGGGGCTTCAGATACAATAAATTCCATCAACTGATCAACGCCCATATTATTTTTTGCCGATAAGCAGAAAACGGGGAACATGGAACGAGTAACAAGACTTTTTGCAATGCCCTTCCTTATTTCGTCGTCAGAAAGAGAATCGTTTGAGAAAAAAAGTTCCATAAGCGATTCGTCACTCTCTGCTGCTTTCTCAATAAGCTGATTACGAAGCTCTTCCGCCCTGGCTTTATGTTCAGAAGGAATATCAAGAATTTCAGGCTTTCCACCTTCTGGCCCATATTTTAACATTTTCATTTTCAGTACGTCAATAATAGTATTAAATCCAATACCTTCATTTACCGGATATTGAATTATTATAATGTCTTTACTGAGCCGCTCTTTCATCATTTCTATTGATTTTTCGAAGTGCGCCTTTTCGTGGTCAAGACTGTTTATTGCCATAATGATCGGCCGCCGAAATTTCTCAGCATGCCTGAAATGAATCTCTGTACCAACTTCTACTCCGTTCTGAGCATTTATAAGCATGACGGCAGAGTCGGATACAAAAAGAGATGAGATTACTCCACCGCAAAAATCATCAAGCCCGGGAGTGTCAAGAATATTAATTTTCTTATTCTGGTATTCTGTATATAAAACACTTGAAAAAATTGAGTTTCCACTGTCATGCTCAACGGACCTGTAATCGGAAATTGTGTTTTTACCCTCAATAGTACCCCTGCGTTCAATTATCCCGCCGTCGAAAAGCATAACTTCGGCAAGAGTTGTTTTTCCTGAATTTGAGTTTCCTATGAGAGAAATTGTCTTAATCTGGTCAGTCTGGTAAGTTTTCATCCTGAAATAAATATTATTTGTTATACATTATAATTATATAATAGTGATTTTAAATTTATATACCGTTAAATGAGGGCTCAAATTTAATAATTTTTTAAAATTGCCTGTAATGTGTTATAATTCCAGAAATTTTATTTTCTTTGCACCTGTTTTTTTAAGAACAACAGGAGTACCGGGGTTTCCTTCAAGGTAAGTTTATAAAAGAATTCAGCAGGGGAATGTCGGGAAGAAACCTGTATAAAACTTACATTAGTAAGAAAAAATTTTGAATATAAAGAGATTGGATGTTGAGTTTTTAAGGTTTCTTAGCATCCTTTCAGGATAAATTTATTAGATTGAAAAGTGATAATTATTTGGAGAAGAGAAAATAAAATTAATACCTTTGCAACCCAATTTTGATAAAAATATTAAACGATTGAATTTATGCCTACAATTCAGCAATTAGTAAGAAAAGGCAGGGAAAAGCTTGAACAAAAAAGCAAGGCTCCGGCTTTGGATTCATGCCCTCAGAGAAGGGGTGTATGTGTGAGAGTTTATACTACAACGCCTAAAAAGCCAAATTCAGCTATGAGGAAAGTTGCCAGAGTTAGATTGACTAATCAGAAAGAAGTTAATGCATATATACCCGGCGAAGGACATAACCTTCAGGAACATTCAATTGTTCTTATAAGAGGAGGGAGGGTTAAAGACCTTCCAGGTGTAAGGTATCATATTGTAAGAGGCACACTTGACACATCGGGTGTGGAAGGACGTACTCAAAGAAGATCGAAGTACGGTACAAAAAAACCAAAGAAATAATAGTGATTCTTAAGGCTGGAACCGGATAGGAATAAAAAAATTAAAGATTTATAATAATGAGAAAGACAAGAGCAAAGAGAAGAATGCTGCCGCCAGATCCCAAATTTAACGATCCGTTTGTTACAAGATTTGTAAACAACCTTATGCTTAATGGTAAAAAGACGGTAGCTTTTAAAATTTTCTATGACTCTCTTGAAATTATCGGAGAAAAACTGAAAACAGAGGGTAAGTCGCCGCTTGATATCTGGAAACAGGCTCTCGAAAATGTAACACCTCAGGTTGAAGTAAAGAGCCGCAGGATTGGCGGTGCCACTTTTCAAGTACCTGTGGAAATAAGGCCGGAACGCAAAGTGAGTGTAAGTATGAAAAATCTTATATTTTTTGCACGCAAACGCCCCGGACATTCTATGGCTGAAAGGCTTGCAGCCGAAGTAATGGCTGCCTATAATAATGAAGGAGGAGCTTTCAAGAAAAAAGAAGACACTCACAGAATGGCAGAAGCTAACAAGGCATTCGCTCACTTCAGGTTTTAATAAAAACTGACAGCAGAAAAATAAAAATGGACAAAAACCTGAAATATACCAGAAATATCGGCATAATGGCTCACATCGATGCAGGTAAAACCACAACTACCGAACGGATTCTTTATTATACCGGACGGACTCATCGCATGGGAGAAGTTGATAATGGAAATGCTCAGATGGACTGGATGATTCAGGAACAGGAAAGAGGAATTACAATAACTTCTGCAGCTACAACAACCTACTGGAAATTAGGCAGCGAGGAATATAAAATAAATATTATTGATACTCCTGGTCATGTTGACTTTACAGTAGAGGTGGAAAGGTCACTTAGAGTTCTTGATGGCGCTGTGGCAGTCTTCTGCGCCGTCGGAGGCGTTGAACCACAATCTGAAACAGTATGGCGACAGGCAAACAAATATCGTGTTCCAAGGATTGCATTTATAAACAAGATGGACCGAGTAGGTGCAGATTTCTTTGGCGTTGTTCAGCAAATACAAGATAAACTAGTAGCAAAACCTGTGCCCATACAAATACCCATAGGTTCAGAAGAGAATTTTATTGGAGTGATCGACCTTATCACGATGCAAGCTTTAATATGGGATGATAGTAATAATGATACTGACCTGGGGACAAAATACCGAATAGCTGAAATCCCCAAGGAACTGTCTGAAGAGGCATGGGAATGGAGAACAAGAATGATCGAATCGCTTGCAGAGATAAATGACACTATCCTCGAAAGATATATTGAAAACCATGAATCAATTCAACCTTCAGAAATAATTGAAGCTCTTAGAAAAAGTACTATCTCAAACCATATAGTGCCGGTTTTATGTGGTGCAGCATTAAAAAATAAAGGAATTCAGAGGCTCATCGATGCTATTATAGAATTCCTTCCTTCACCACTCGATATTGGTCCGGTTGAAGGAATTGATCCGAGAACTGGTGAAAAGTTAATACGCGAACCTGATAACGAGGCTCCACTTGCAGCCCTTGCATTCAAAATAGCTACAGATCCTTATAATGGCCGACTTGTTTTCATGAGAATATATTCAGGAACACTGAAATCTGGAGATAGTGTGTTGAATGTAAGGACAGGAAAACGCGAAAGAGTAAACAGACTTTTCAGAATGCATGCCAATAAACAAACCCCGATTGAATATGTTGAGGCAGGCGATATATGTGCAGGTGTGGGGTTTAAAGAACTCAAAACTGGAGATACAATTTGTGCGATACATAAACCTATAATTCTCGAATCAATGGATTTTCCTGAACCGGTAATAGGAGTGGCCATAGAACCGAAAACACAAGCCGATGTTGACCGTTTGTCGATAGCACTCAACAAACTGGCGGAAGAAGATCCAACATTTCAGGTTAAAATTGATAACGATAGCGGACAAACTATCATTCAAGGTATGGGAGAACTTCACCTTGAAATACTTATGGATAGACTTAAAAGAGAATTTCAGGTAGAATGTAACCAGGGAGTTCCTCAAGTAGCTTATAAGGAAGCAGTCACAACTTCGACCCAACATAGGGAACTATTCAGAAAACAAACCGGAGGTAGAGGTAAATACGCAGATATAATTGTTGAATTAATGCCAGCAGACAATGGTATTAGAGGATTACAATTTTTAAATGAAGTAAAAGGAGGTAATATCCCAAAAGAATTTATACCTGCAATTGAAAAGGGATTCCGCGAAGCTATGCTAAATGGCCCACTTGCCGGCTTCCCCCTCGAAAGTCTGAAGGTAATTCTTAAAGACGGCTCCTTTCATCCGGTTGATTCTGATTCTCTTTCATTCGAAATTGCAGCCCGACAGGCTTTTCGCCATGCAGCTGCTAAATGTAATCCTATTTTACTCGAACCTATTATGTCGGCAGAAGTAGTTACCCCGGAAGAATATGTTGGAGATATATTAAGCGACTTCAACCGTAGAAGAGGAAGAATTGAAGGAATAGAGGCTAAAGGAGAATTGAGAATAATAAAAGCTAAAGTACCTCTCAGTGAAAATTTTGGGTATGTAACTGTTCTAAGAACAATAACATCTGGCAGGGCTACATCAACGATAGAATTTTCACATTATGAAGAAGTCCCTGTCGATTTGTCAAGAAAAGTAGTAGAAAATACAAAAGGAAAAATTAATTGATATGAGTCAGAAAATTCGAATCAAACTTAAATCGTACGATCATAACCTTGTTGATAAATCTGCAGAAAAAATAGTAAAAACAGTGAAATCAACAGGTGCTGTGGTCAGTGGCCCTATTCCTCTCCCTACGCACAAAAGGATATTTACGGTAAACCGTTCTACTTTTGTAAACAAGAAATCGCGGGAGCAGTTTCAGCTGTCAACATATAAAAGGCTTCTCGACATTTATAGTTCGACTCCAAAAACTATTGATGCATTAATGAAACTTGAATTGCCTAGCGGTGTTGAAGTTGAAATTAAAGTATAACCAAAGTAAATTTTTGAGATATGCAGGGATTAATTGGAAAAAAGGTTGGGATGACCTCACTTTTCGATGAAAATGGAGAAAACATACCATGTACTGTTCTTCAGGCAGGCCCATGTGTGGTGACCCAGATTAAGACTGTTGAGAAAGACGGCTATTTTGCCGTTCAGCTTGGATTTGACGATAAGAAAGAAAAAAATAGTACAAAAGCTGAAATTGGTCACTTTAAAAAAGCTGGTACTAAACCGAAAAGAAAAGTTGTCGAATTTAACGGCTTTGAGGGAAATGACATCAAATTAGGCGATATACTTTCTGCTGAATTATTCAGCTCCGGTACATGGGTAGATGTAATAGGCTGGTCAAAGGGAAAAGGATTCCAGGGTGTGGTAAAACGTCATGGTTTTAGTGGCGTTGGTGGACAGACGCATGGTCAGCACAATAGAGGCAGGGCACCAGGCTCACTCGGAGCTTCTTCTTACCCCTCAAAAGTCATACGGGGAATGAGAATGGCCGGTCATAAAGGTAATCAGCAGGTTAAAGCAATTAACAGGAAGATTATGAAACTTATACCGGAAGAAAATATTTTAATTGTTAAAGGATCAATACCTGGTCCTACAGGTGGTTATGTAATAATTACAAAGTGATGGAATTAAATGTTTATAATATCGAAGGCAAGGATACAGGAAAAAAAGTTATACTTGACGACTCTATTTTTGCTATCAAGCCAAATGATCATGCCATTTATCTCGATACAAAGCAATTTCTGGCCAATATCAGGCAGGGAACTGCTAAGGCAAAAGAGCGAAGCGAAATAACTGGTAGTACACGTAAGCTGAAACGACAAAAAGGCACGGGCAGCGCACGCTACGGCGATATAAAAAACCCACTCTTTAGAGGCGGAGGAAGAATATTCGGACCGAGACCAAGAGATTATAACTTGAAGCTTAATAAAAAAGTAAAACAACTTGCAAGAAAATCGGCACTTTCATATAAAGCTGCCGAAAATGGAATAATTATTCTCGAAGACTTCAACATCGAAACTCCAAAAACCCATGAGATGGTGAAAATAACGGACAACCTGCAGCTTTCAAGTAAAAAATCGATTTTTGTTTTACCAAAACAAAATAAAAATATATATTTGTCCTCTCGTAATTTACAAGGAGTTGAAGTTGTAACAGTCAGTGAATTAAACACATATAAAATAATGAATGCTTCAATTCTTGTGCTTTCAGAAGGTGCGATTGATATTCTGCAAAAAACTTTTAAAAATTAGAAAATTAAAATATGAATATTCTGATAAAGCCTATAGTAACCGAGAAGATGACAGGCCAGGGCGAAAAGTTCAACCGCTATGGCTTTATTGTCGATAAAAGGGCAAACAAGCTTCAGATAAAGAAAGCAGTGGAAGAACTCTATGGTGTCTCCGTTGAATCGGTTAATACTATGCGCTATCCGGGCAAGGTTAAAACACGCTATACAAAATCAGGCTCAGTAAGAGGAAGAACCTCAGCCAGAAAAAAGGCTATAGTAACACTTGCCAAAGGAAATACAATTGACTTTTATAGCAATATTTAAAAATGGCAGTACGAAAATTAAAACCTGTTACACCAGGCCAGAGACACATGATAATCAGTGCATATGACGAGATTACATGCACTGTACCGGATAAATCCTTACTCAAACCTTTGAGAAAAACAGGAGGAAGAAATGTTGACGGCAAAATGACAATGCGATACATAGGAGGTGGCCATAAAAGGATGTACCGTGTTATTGATTTTTTAAGAAATAAAGACGGTATGTTTGCTACAGTAAAAACAATCGAATATGATCCTAATCGTTCTTCAAGAATCGCACTCGTATGTTATGCCGACGGTGAGAAAAGATATATTATTGCGCCAAACGGTTTAAAAGTCGGACAAAAGATAATATCCGGAGAAAATGTCCCTCCTGAAATAGGGAATACCCTTCCGCTTAACGAATTACCAATGGGTACACTCGTACATAATATCGAACTTAAACCGGGAAAGGGTGCTGCACTTGCTCGTAGCGCAGGAACTTATGCCCAAGTTATTGCACGTGAAGGAAAATACACTACATTAAAACTTCCTTCTGGTGAAATAAGACTTGTGCTTTCATCATGCCGTGCTACGGTTGGAACTGTTTCAAATGCCGATCATAACCTTGAAAAATCTGGCAAAGCCGGACGTTCGCGCTGGATGGGACGTCGACCCAGAACACGAGGTGTTGCTATGAATCCAATCGACCATCCAATGGGAGGCGGCGAAGGTAAAGCTTCAGGCGGACATCCAAGATCAAGAAAAGGCATCCCTGCAAAAGGTTATAAAACAAGGGATAGAAAAAAATATTCAACAAAATTTATTATAGAAAGAAGAAAGAAATAAACAAAACTATATGAGCAGATCATTAAAAAAAGGACCTTTTATTGACTATAAGCTCGAAAAAAAAGTACTCGAAATGAATCAGAGCGGAAAGAAATCAGTTATTAAAACATGGTCGAGAAGATCCATAATTTCCCCTGATTTTGTCGGACATACGATAGCTGTACATAATGGAAATAAGTTTATACCAGTATATATTACTGAAAATATGGTAGGTCATAAACTTGGAGAATTTTCTCATACCCGAACCTTTAGAGGTCATTCAGGAAACAAGTAAATAAGATATAGAATTATTAATAAAACTGAATAAATGGGTGCAAGAAAAAGAAATAGAGCCGAACAGATTAAAGAAGCCAGAGCTAAAAGGTGTCAGGCCGTATTGAAAAATTGCCCGATTTCGCCCCGAAAAATGCGACTAGTGGCTGATCTTATACGCGGAGCCGAAGTAAATGAGGCACTTGGAATACTACGCTATAGCAAACAAGATGCTTCACGAAAACTCGAAAAACTTCTCCTATCTGCAATAGCCAACTGGCAACAGAAAAATGAAGGAGTAAGAATAGAAGATAGCGGACTCTTTGTTAAGGAAGTATTCGTGAACGGTAGCCGCACTCTTAAAAGACTTCAGACCGCACCGCAGGGAAGAGCTTACCGGATAAGGAAAAGATCGAACCATGTAACTCTTGTACTCGGAAGCACAATTGAAAATAATGTTGAAAATAGTTCAAATTGAAATTTAAATGGGACAGAAGGTTAATCCGATAAGCAACAGACTGGGTATTATCCGCGGATGGGATTCGAACTGGTACGGCGGAAAAGATTTTTCAGGCAAACTCATTGAGGATACGAAAATAAGAGAATACCTCAATGCAAGGCTCGCCAAAGCCAGTATTTCCAAAATAGTCATAGAAAGAACACTCAAATTCATAACTATTACGGTAAATACTGCACGACCTGGTATCATAATAGGAAAAGGCGGCCAGGAAGTTGATAAGCTGAAAGAAGAACTGAAGAAAATCACAAAAAAAGAGGTGCAGATTAATATCTTCGAAATAAAACGACCCGAACTGGATGCATGTATTGTTGCAAACAATGTTGCACGACAGATTGAAGGGAAGATTTCCTACCGTCGCGCTATCAAAATGGCAATAGCTTCAACAATGCGAATGGGCGCAGAAGGAATAAAAGTTCTGGTGTCTGGTCGATTGGGTGGCGCTGAAATGGCAAGAAGCGAAACCTATAAAGAAGGCCGTATCCCACTCCATACTTTCAGGGCCGATATTGACTATGCACTGGCCGAAGCACATACAAAAGTCGGCCTCATCGGTATTAAAGTGTGGATTTGCAACGGAGAAATATATGGCAGGCGGGACTTAAGTCCAAATATTGGAACTAAGAATGCCAAAGTGAAAGTTCTTAAAAGGAAAACAAAAAAATAAACATTATATAATAAAAATTTAATCAGGAAATGTTACAACCCAAAAGAACAAAATATAGAAAACAGCAAAAGGGCAGGATGAAAGGCAATGCTCAAAGAGGAAATCAGCTCGCATTCGGTTCTTTCGGGATCAAAGCTCTTGAATCGGCATGGATTACAAGCCGCCAGCTCGAGGCTGCCCGCCAGGCTGTTACCCGACACATGAAACGTGAGGGACAAATATGGATTCGTGTTTTCCCCGATAAACCTTTTACAAAAAAACCTGCCGAAGTGAGAATGGGTAAAGGGAAAGGTGCCCCTGAAGGCTTCGTGGCTCCTGTAACACCAGGAAGAATATTGATTGAAGCCGAAGGCGTTCCTTATGAAGTTGCTAAGGAAGCACTTCGCCTGGGAGCACAAAAACTCCCTATCACAACAAAATTTATCGTACGACGCGATTACGTAATAGAATAAAATATCGGAATAATGAAAATGTCTGAAATAAAAGAATTAAGCACAGCCGATCTACTTGAACACCTCAATGCAGAAAAATTGATGCTTCTGCGTATAAGACTCAACCATGCTATTTCACCTATTGATAATCCGCAAAAAATCAAACAATCAAGAAAAACTATTGCAAGATTGATGACCGAATTGCGGAAAAGGGAATTAAATAAACAAAGTAACAAATAAACCAATCCCATGGAAAGAAAAAATAGAAAAGAACGCATTGGAATTGTAGTAAGCAATAAAATGAATAAATCAATAGTGGTCGCTGTAAACATAAAAGAAAAACACCCCATGTATGGAAAATATTTAAATAAAACCAGAAAATTTATGGCCCACGATGAAAAAAATTCTTGCCAGATAGGTGATACGGTTAGAATAGCAGAAACTAGACCTTTAAGTAAAAATAAATCATGGAGATTGGTCGAAATTATTGAAAAAGCTAAGTAGTTATGATACAGCAGGAAACAAGATTAAATGTGGCCGACAATACTGGCGCTAAAGAAGTGCTCTGCATTAGAGTCCTTGGTGGAACGAAAAAACGTTATGCAACTGTCGGCGATAAAATTATTGTAACCGTTAAAAGTGCACTCCCTTCAGGAGAAGCAAAAAAAGGAATGGTTAGTAAAGCAGTCGTAGTGAGAACCAAAAAAGAAATAAGAAGATTCGACGGTTCTTATATACGGTTCGACGATAATGCTGTTGTTTTGCTTACAAATCTCGACGAAGTGAGGGGAACTCGTATTTTTGGCCCTGTCGCCAGGGAACTACGCGAAAATTATATGAAGATAGTATCACTTGCTCCTGAAGTATTATAAATATATGTATTAATATTTACAACAATGCAAAAGAAATTACACATCAGGAAAGGAGATACCGTTATAGTGATTTCAGGCGAATCGAAAGGCCAGAAAGGCCGCGTACTGGAAGTCGATAGAGATAAAGAAAGAGCTATCGTGGAAGGTGTGAATATGGTGCACAGACATACTAAACCTAATACGAAAGCTCCTAAAGGAGGAATATTGAAAAAAGAAGCTCCAATACACATTTCAAACCTGATGCTTATTGATCCGGCTTCCGGGAAACCAACTAGAATTGGCCGAAGGATTAATGATAAAAACAAACTGGTTCGTTATTCTAAAAAATCGGGAGAGGAGATTAAATAATGTACATACCTGAATTAAAAAGAAAATATAGGGAGGAAATAGTCCCTGAATTATTGAAAGAATTTAACTATTCAACTATAATGCAGGTGCCACGTCTTGAAAAAATTGTCATCAGTCAGGGCGTCGGAGCAGCTATTACTGATAAAAAAATACTTGAATCTGGCTTGAAAGAACTCACTGATATTGCAGGGCAGAAAGCGGTTCCAACATATTCAAAAAAGGATATATCGAATTTTAAACTAAGGAGAGGTATGCCAATAGGCATAATGGTGACACTGAGAAGAGATAGAATGTACGAATTCCTTCAGCGCCTTATCAGCGTCGCCCTGCCACGTATCAGAGATTTCAAAGGGATAAATTCAGTGCTCGATGGCCGTGGAAATTATACACTCGGAATAACCGAGCAAATTATTTTCCCAGAAATTGACCTCGATAAAGTTGCGAAAATAATGGGTCTCCAAATAACATTTGTTACATCGGCAAATACCGATGAAGAAGCTTTATCTCTCCTGAAACATTTTGGTTTACCTTTTAAAAATTTAAAAAATTAATACTATGGCAAAAGAATCAATGAAAGCTCGCGAAGTAAAACGCGCCAGAATGGTTCAAAAATATGCCGCTAAAAGAGCCAGGCTTAAAGCTGAAGGTGATTACGTTGGATTAAGCCGAATACCAAGAAATTCCAACCCGATACGCCTTCGGAATATGTGCAAGATAACCGGCAGAACGAGAGGGTATATGAGACAATTTGGTGTGAGCAGAATAACATTCAGGGAAATGGCATCAAAAGGCCAAATACCCGGAGTTAGAAAAGCAAGCTGGTAAAAAATCAATTAATAAAAATATATATATAAAACAATGAGTGACCCTATTGCAGATTTTCTTACAAGAATAAGAAACGCCATAATGGCTGGGCATAAAGTTGTTGAAGCTCCTTCATCGAAAATGAGAAAAGAAATAGCAAGGATTCTCCTTGAAGAAGGATATATCCTTGGTTATAAAGTTGTTGAAGGCAACGATCCCTGCGATACTTTGAAAATAGCACTTAAATATCATCCAAAAAATAAAGTGCCTGCAATTAAATCAATAGAGAGAATCAGCCGGCCCGGCCTTAGAAGATACACTGATGTAAAAAATATGCCAAGAGTTCTAAACGGACTTGGAATTGCAATCATTTCAACATCGGAAGGTCTTATGACCGATAAAGAAGCCAGGAAAAAAAATATTGGCGGTGAGGTTGTTTGTTATGTTTATTAATCGGAGGACAAACTAATGTCGCGTATAGGAAATTTACCTATTTTTTTACCAAAAGGTGTTACTGTAACAGTGAGCGACACCAATACCGTTCTGGTTAAAGGACCTCTGGGAGAACTGCAGCAGCAGATAAACCCGGATATAAAGGTAACAGTTGAAAATAACCAGGTTAAATTAAGCAGGCCTTCAGAGTCAAAAAATCATAAATCACTCCATGGCCTCTATAGAGCTCTTATAGCCAATATGGTAGTTGGAGTATCAAAAGGCTACAAAAAAGAACTTGAACTGGTTGGCGTTGGATATCGCGCTGAAGCTAATGGTCAGGAGCTTGAACTAAGCCTTGGCTTCTCACACGATATTATTTTCAGACTTCCCGATGAGATTAAAGTTGAAACAAGAACAGAAAGAAGGAGTAACCCTATTATTACACTTACAAGCATCGACAAACAACTTATCGGACAAGTGGCGGCAAAAATTAGATCGCTGCGACCACCAGAACCTTTTAAAGGAAAGGGGATCAGGTTCGTAGGCGAACAAATCAGAAGGAAGGCTGGTAAATCAGCCAGTGTCTAATAAAATAATTATTAAGAATATGGCTTTAACCAAACTGGAAAGAAGAACAAGAGTAAGAAAAAGAATTCGCAAGAAAATTTATGGAACCCCGGAAAAACCACGGCTTTCCGTTTTTCGGAGCAATAAACAGATTTATGCACAGCTTATTGATGACATCAATGGCATCACACTCGCTTCTGCCTGCTCACGGGAAAAAGAAATAGCCTCAAAAACCGGAATTAAAAAGACCGAACAAGCTGCACTTGTTGGTAAACTTCTTGCTTCAAAATGCAAAGATAAAGGAATTGAGTCCGTAGTCTTCGACCGAGGAGGTTATAAATACCACGGAAGAGTGAAATCATTGGCAGAAGCAGCCAGAGAAAATGGATTAAAATTTTAATCAACTATGACAAACGGTATAAGAAAGGTAAAAACTACAGATATCGAGCTTAAAGACAGACTTGTAAGTATACAGAGAGTAACAAAAGTTACTAAAGGAGGCCGCACTTTCTCTTTCTCAGCAATAGTGGTGGTAGGAAATGAAGACGGTATAGTGGGTCACGGTCTGGGCAAAGCAAGTGAAGTAACAACAGCTATCGCTAAAGGAATCGAGGACGCAAAGAAAAATCTTATAAAAGTGCCGGTAATAAAGGGTACCGTTCCTCACGAACAGAGTGCGAAATTCGGCGGAGCAAAGGTGTTTATTAAACCTGCTTCCGAAGGAACAGGCGTGAAAGCAGGTGGCGCTATGCGCGCTGTCCTGGAAAGCGTTGGAATAAAGAATGTCCTTGCAAAATCAAAAGGCTCATCCAACCCTCACAATCTTGTTAAAGCAACAATTACAGCTCTGCTTAATATGCGCGATGCATATTCAATCTCCGAACAAAGAAATATTCCTCTTACAAAAGTTTTTAACGGTTAAAAAATATATCATGGCCAGGATTAAAATTACCCAGATAAAAAGTAAAAACAGAAAATCAGAAAGACAAAAACGAACACTTCAGGCCCTGGGTATACACAAAATCAACCAGAGCGTTGAACATGAAGCAACACCACAAATACTTGGCATGGTGGAAAAAATAAAACATCTCGTTAAAATTGAAGAAATTTAATGTAAATATTATTTATAAAATATGAATCTTAGTAACCTAAAACCGGCTAAGGGGTCAGTAAAGAATAAAAAACGACTGGGACGAGGTCAAGGATCGGGAAGGGGCGGTACCTCTACAAGAGGACATAAGGGAGCCCAACAAAGATCTGGATATGAAAGGAAATTCGGATTTGAAGGCGGTCAAATGCCACTCCAGAGAAGAGTGCCTAAATTCGGTTTTAAAAATATCAATAGAGTAGAATATAAGGCTGTCAACATAGGCTCACTTCAAAATCTGGCCGAAAAACTCAATGTAGAAAAAATAGATATCCCACTACTGATTTCTTCTGGATTGGTTTCAAAAAATGCACGTGTTAAAATTCTGGGTAAAGGAAAACTTAACAGAAAACTCGAAGTACATGCACATGCATTCAGTAAAGGAGCCATTGAAGCTATTGAAGCAAATAACGGAACTGCCGTAAAATTATAAAACCGGATGAAATTTATACAAACTATAAAAAATATCTTTAAGATTGAAGACCTCCGGGCAAGATTGCTCTATACTCTCGGTGTTATTGCAATCTACAGGCTTGGTAAATATGTAACACTCCCGGGAATCGACCCTTCGCAGCTTCAAGGACTAAGAAATCAGACAGCTACGGGAATTATGGGGCTACTCGATATGTTTTCTGGAGGAGCATTTTCACAGGCTTCTATCTTTGCTCTGGGCATTATGCCTTACATTTCAGCTTCAATCGTCGTACAATTGCTCGGAATAGTTATCCCTTATTTTCAGAAACTTCAGAAAGAGGGAGAAAGCGGCAGAAGAAAGCTAAACCAGTACACACGTTACCTTACAGTTATTATACTAATCCTCCAGGCTCCAACATATCTTTACAACCTCCACGTTCAGCTTCCGGCATCAGCATTTGTTATATCTGGTACTTTCTTTACGGTTTCCTCCGTAATAATCCTCACAGCAGGAACAATATTCGTTATGTGGCTCGGTGAAAAAATTACCGATAAAGGCATAGGTAATGGAATATCTCTTATAATAATGATAGGTATTGTAGCTCGCTTACCTGAGAACTTCATATTCGAAGCCGGCACACGTATAAACGGAGCCGGCGGCGCTATCGCACTCGTTGTCGAACTGGTATTGCTTTTCGTTGTTATTCTGTTTGCAATACTTCTCGTCCAGGGAACACGCCGTATACCTGTCCAGTATGCTCGCCGTATCGTCGGAAACAAACAATACGGTGGAGTACGTCAATATATACCTCTTAAGGTCAATGCAGCAGGAGTTATGCCAATTATCTTTGCTCAGGCAATAATGATGCTGCCCATTATAATTGCCGGATACTCAAACTCCTCTTCAGGCTTTGTTATGACATTCTCAGATATGTACGGCTTCTGGTATAATTTTGTTAATGGATTATTGATTATATTGTTTACATATTTCTATACTGCAATTACAATTAATCCTGTTCAAATAGCCGAGGACATGAAAAAGAACGGAGGATTTATTCCAGGTATTAAACCAGGGAAAAAAACAGTTGAATTTATTGACAGTATTATGTCAAAAATTACTCTACCAGGCTCAATATTCCTTGCAATTATTGCCATACTGCCTGCAATTGCGGTTAAAATGGGAATTTCACAACAGTTTGCCCAGTTCTATGGCGGAACTTCCCTTCTTATCCTTGTCGGTGTAGTACTTGATACACTTCAGCAAATTGAAAGTCACCTGCTTATGAGACATTATGACGGACTTATGAAATCGGGACGAGTTAAAGGCAGAACTGGCGCAGTGGCAGCATATTAATTCAAATACATTTTTTCGATGTTAAAAAGCAGGACAAAGGAAGAAATAGAACTACTGAGAGAAAGCAATATTCTTGTTTCGATGACGCTGGCAGAAATCGCAAAGTATATCGCTCCAGGAATTACTACCGCCGTCCTTAATAAAATTGCGGAAGAGTATATCCTTGACCACGGAGCATTACCTGCTTTTAAGGGTTATAACGGATTCCCCGCAACAATCTGTACATCGGTAAATGAAGAAATAGTCCACGGTATACCTTCTGAATATGTTCTGAAAGAGGGAGATATAATATCCATTGACTGTGGAGTAGTTCTTAACGGATATTATGGCGACAGTGCTTTCACATTTGCCGTAGGAGAAATTAGCAGCGAAGTAAGAAGGCTGCTCGATTATACAAGGGAATCGCTTGAGGAAGGAGCAAAAGAAGCAATTGCAGGAAACCGTCTGGGAGATATCTCATTTGCCGTTCAGTCGAAAGCTGAAAACGCAGGTTTTTCAGTTGTAAGAGAACTGGTTGGCCATGGATTGGGAGCCAGACTCCATGAACCACCTGAAGTACCTAACTTCGGTAAAAGAGGCACAGGACATAAACTCCCACAAGGACTGGTTATTTGCATCGAACCAATGATAAATATGGGTAGGAAAGAAACCTTTCAAAAAAATGACGGGTGGACAGTTGTGACAGCCGACGGAAAACCTTCAGCTCACTTTGAATATGCTGTTGCTGTGGGACAGGGGAAAGCTGATGTTTTAACAACTTTCAAATTTATTGATGAAGTGTTAAGTAAAAAATAATTCTATGGCTAAACAACCTCCAATTGAACAGGATGGAACAATA
Organism: Bacteroidales bacterium; assembly: GCA_017999895.1. GTDB lineage: Bacteria > Bacteroidota > Bacteroidia > Bacteroidales > VadinHA17 > LD21. Next base: position 211,451 of record JAGNKY010000003.1, on the reverse strand, counting down.
ACTGAAGCTCTCTCAAATGCTATGTTCAGAGTTGAACTCGAAAACGGACATGTCATTACTGCTCATATATCAGGCAAAATGCGAATGAATTATATTAAAATATTGCCGGGCGATAAGGTAAGAGTAGAAATGTCACCTTACGACCTGACAAAAGGTAGAATAACATTCAGATATAAATAAAATTATTATATGAAGGTAAAAGCATCTGTAAAAAAGCGCAGCGCCGACTGCAAAATAGTGCGAAGAAAAGGCCGCGTTTATGTTATTAATAAAAAAAATCCCAGATTTAAACAACGTCAGGGATAATTTACTAACTTTGCAAACCATTTTTAGAACTATATGGCACGAATTGTTGGAGTAGACTTACCTAAAAATAAAAAAGGCGAAATAGCTCTCACCTATATTTATGGTGTTGGCCGCAGTACTGCACGCAAAGTCCTTGCCCAGGCAGGCGTTGATAAGGATATTAAAGTTCAGGACTGGAACGATGAACAAATTACAGCAATAAGAAAAATTCTTAGCGAAAATTATAAACTGGAAGGTGAACTTCGTTCAGAAATGCAGCTTAACATCAAACGCTTGATCGATATCGGATCCTATAGAGGAATGAGACATCGACTCGGACTTCCGGTCAGAGGACAAAGAACCAAAAATAATGCAAGAACTCGCAAAGGCCGGAAAAAAACTGTTGCAAACAAGAAAAAGGCTACTAAATAATATTGATTATGGCGAAGAAAACCGGAGCATCAAAGAAAAAAGTCGTACGAATTGAACCTGCCGGACAGGCACATATCCATTCATCGTTCAATAATATTATAGTTACAATGACAAATAATTCCGGACAGGTTATTTCGTGGTCATCCGCCGGCAAAATGGGCTTTAAAGGATCAAAGAAAAATACACCTTATGCTGCCCAAATGGCAGCTGAGGACTGTAGTAAAGTTGCATACGACCTGGGCTTAAGAAGAGTGAAAGTTTTTGTTAAAGGCCCCGGCGCCGGCCGTGAATCGGCAATAAGATCAATTGCAAATACAGGCATTGAGGTGACAGAAATAGTCGATGTTACACCATTGCCTCATAATGGATGCCGACCTCCAGGAAGAAGAAGAGTTTAATAAAACTTTGAAAATGTCTAAATTAAATCAATTATAGTCAATGGCCAGATATATAGGACCAAGATCCAAAATAGCAAGAAAATTCGGTGAACCTATTTTTGGTCCCGATAAATATCTTGATAGAAAAAATTTTCCGCCCGGACAACACGGTATTAACAGGAAGAGGAAAAAGACTTCCGAATATGGTATGCAGCTAAGGGAGAAAGTAAAAGTAAAATATATCTATGGCGTTCTCGAAAGAGAATTTCGGAATACCTTCGAACTGGCTTCAAGCAGTAAGGGAGTAAAAGGCGAAGTACTTCTTCAGCTTCTTGAATCAAGACTCGATAATACCGTGTATCGCCTTGGTATTGCCCCAACAAGAGCCGCTGCACGACAGCTTGTATCACACCGACATATTACAGTAAATGGGAATATCGTTAATATACCTTCTTATAAACTTAAACCAGGAGATATTGTAGGCGTACGCGAAAAATCAAAATCACTCGAGGCAATTATGAATTCACTGTCTGAAAGACGATTTTCAAAAGTTCCATGGCTTGAATGGGACGATTCTCAAATGGCCGGAAAATTCATGTCACTGCCCCAGCGTTCAGATATCCCCGAGAATATTAATGAACAATTAATCATTGAATTATACTCAAAATAATTAAGCCTATGGCACTCTTATCATTCCAGAAACCGGATAAAGTAATAATGCTCGAGGCGAATGATAAATTCGGTAAATTTGAATTCCGACCCCTCGAACCAGGATACGGCATAACTGTCGGCAATGCACTCCGCAGAATACTTCTCTCTTCAATTGAGGGATATGCAATTACCCTGGTGAAAATTGAAGGCGTTGACCATGAATTTTCTACAATAAAAGGTGTTATTGAAGACGTAACCGACATCATTCTTAACCTCAAGCAAATAAGATTTAAAAGAAAAATTGAAAATATTGAGACAGAAAAAATAGTATTGAAACTTCAGGGCAAGGAAGTTTTTAAGGCTGGCGACCTTGATGCAGTTCTTAATAGCTTCGAAGTCCTTAATCCTGATCTGGTTGTTTGCAGAATGGAACCTGATATTAAATTTTCAATCGAACTTACAATCAGCAAAGGCAGAGGCTATGTCCCCGCTGAAGAAAATGAGCCGGAAAATGCAGAGTTCGGACTTATTGCAATAGATTCAATCTTCACACCTATAAAAAATGTGAAGTATTCAGTCGAAAATTACCGCGTCGAACAAAAAACAGACTATGAGAAACTTCTGATTGAAATTGAAACTGACGGTTCAATCCATCCAAAAGATGCACTAAAAGAAGCTGCAAAAATCCTTATATACCATTTTATGCTCTTTTCTGATGAAAAGATTACTATTGACGCTGATGAAAAACTAACCAGCCAGGAATTTGACGAGGAAATGTTGCGTATGCGCCAACTTCTTAAAACAAAACTTATCGATCTCGATCTTTCGGTAAGAGCACTCAATTGTCTAAAAGCAGCTGAAGTCGAAACACTCGGCGACCTTGTCAAATATAACAGAAACGATCTCCTTAAATTCAGGAATTTTGGCAAGAAATCACTTATAGAGCTTGATGAACTTCTCGAATCCATGGGCCTTTCTTTTGGAATGGACGTCAGTAAGTACAAGCTTGATATAGATTAATTTGAATTGATAAGAACATTTAACGATGCGACACCAGAGAGTAGTTAATCATTTAGGCCGGACAAGTTCTCACAGGAAAGCTATGCTTTCAAAACTTGCAACTTCTCTTATCATGCATAAAAGGATAAGAACAACAACAGCTAAAGCAAAGGCTCTGCGTACATATGTCGAACCGCTGATTACAAAATCAAAGGAAGACTCTACTCACTCGAGAAGAGTAGTTTTTCGTTACCTTCAGAATAAACAAGCAGTGTCAGAACTTTTCCGGGAAATTTCTCCAAAAATAGCCGATAGACCCGGCGGTTATACCCGCATCCTCAAAACCGGAAACAGAATCGGAGATAATGCCGAGATGTGCTTTATTGAACTTGTTGATTTTAACGAGACAATGCTTGCCTCAGAAACAAAATCAAAAACTACTGGCAGAAGAAGAAGATCGACAAGGAAAAAGAGCCCGTCTGAAAAACCTCTTGTCGTGACTGAAGAAGCTTCTGTTTCGCCTTCCACAGAAACAAAAATTGCTGAGAAGGAAGAAACAAAAGAAAACGAAACGAGCCGGCCGGAACAGGCTCAGGATAAGGCTTCTCAGGAAGAAAAAAAGGAACCTGAAAATATCTGATTATCCCATCTTATAATAATTTCAGAAGTTATCAACAATTGTTGATAACTTCTGTTTATATCAGGTTTACAATAAGGCCTCAAAAAATTTTTCTTATATCATTTCTTTTATTACTTTTGATACATCAGGCGAGCGATAAAAGGCTGCTCAAAAAATGTGGAACCGTAAAAGAGGTTCTTAAATGAATCCCCAAACAGTTCGAACAAACCTCCGGGTTTGCACATCTTAGAGCCGAAGCCTGAACTAAGCAACATCTATAAGAAGTTGCCGATGTTCAGTAAGTTGTTGAAGCCGGAAACGTTCTTTCAACGACCAGGTCACAGGGCTACAGAAAAAAAGGACTTCGGTCCTCTTAAGCCTGTAAACTGCTCCTCCCTCCGGGGTCGAGCAGCGTATGCCTGAATGACGCTTCGTCCCGGAATTCTGCGTTTAGCGGAAGAAAGGACGGCCTGAAGGTAAAGCCTTAAAAAGCTATACCCGAGGGCTATGGGTTGCCAAAACAGATCGTACGACCTGTAAGGCAGCCGGCCAGAATAACAGTAGCCTGACGCCGTGAGCGGCTTCGGCTGCAAACGGTGAATGGGAACTACTCTAAGGAATAGTTCCCATTACTGTTTTATACCTCTAATAACCAGAGCAAATTAATGGTTCAGCCTTTTACCTTTTACCTTAATAATCTTCCTATCTTTATACCTGCTTTAAAAATAAAGAAATGGCATGGACAGGCATTAAGGAATTCGCCGAGTCGCTCGACAAAAAAAGAGAACTAATAAGAGTCACTGAATTTGTAAACCCAATTCTCGAAATCACTGAATTTGCCGATAGAAGTGTAAAAAATAATGGCCCCGCTTTATTATTCGAAAATAACGGTACAAATTTTCCTGTTCTAATTAATGCTTTTGCATCGGATAAGAGAATGGCAATGGCATGCTCAAGGAAGACTTTCGAGGAAATACCTGATGAAATAGGAAAAATTCTGGGGAACCTTCTATTACCTCGACAAAATCTTATAGGAAAGATTGCAAGTGTTCCTGGTTTAATAAAATTTGCCGGCTTAATGCCTTCAAGGCACCGGCAAAGAGGTAGATGTCAGAGCGTTATTCATAGAAACCCCGACATAGGGATACTGCCAGTTCTGAAATGCTGGCCTCATGACGGTGGATGTTATATCACACTTCCTATAGTCCATACTTACCATCCCGAAACTCGTATGACCAATGCAGGAATGTACCGCATGCAAATATTCGACAACAAAACTACAGCAATGCACTGGCAGATGCATAAAACAGGTGCAAACCACTTCGAAGCATGGAAAAAAACCGGAAGAATAATGCCGGTATCGGTTGCCCTTGGAGGCGACCCCGTATATACATACGCCGCTACTGCACCATTGCCTGAAAATATTGATGAATATATCCTTGCAGGGTTTTTGAGAATGAAAAAAGTGAAAATGGTAAAATGTATCACAAACGATATCTATGTTCCTGAAGATGCTGATTTCGTTATAGAAGGTTTTATCGATCCTTCGGAACCGCCCGTTGTTGAAGGACCATTCGGCGACCATACCGGATTCTATTCCCTTGAAGGTTTATACCCAAAGTTTCATATTTCATGCATAACCCATTCCAAAAATGCAATCTATCCGGCTACTGTAACAGGCATACCTCCTATGGAGGATGCATGGTTTACAAAAACAACTGAAAGAATTTTTCTTAAGCCATTGCAAATGACTATTTTACCAGAAATTGAGGACTTGCATCTACCACCTGCAGGCGTGGCTCATAACCTGGCAATAGTAAAAATTTGTAAGAAATTTCCCGGACAAGGTCTTAAAGTAATAAACTCCATTTTCGGAGCAGGTCAGTTGATGTTTACAAAATACCTTATCGTGGTAAGCGGTAACATTGATATAAGAAATTATAAGATGTTGGCAAATCATCTGTTTATGAATACCAGTTTTGAAAATGATGTAATATTTTGCAAAGGCCCTCTTGATGTTCTTGACCATTCGAGCGAAACCGAAGCTTACGGAAACAAAATGGGTATAGACGCAACTATAAAAATGCAACAGGAGATAAAATATAAAACTGAAGAAGTTAATCCGGATTATTACAGGGAAAACTTGAATATCCTAGTTGACAAAGGACTGATTAAAGGTTTTAAAATGATTTCAGATGGAATGAACATTCCGGCTCTAATAATTTCGATAAAAAGAATAAACGGAATAACTAATATTGCAAAAGTGAAATCCGGACTTATAGAGACAGAGGCAGGTAAATTTTTTCGACTTATACTTGCTGTCGACGAGGAAGTTGATTTGAATGATTTTTTTATTGTCGCCTGGTATATCCTGGCTAACTCAAGTCCAATAAGAGATACTTATTATATTTCTGATACATCTATCCTTATTGACGGAACTATAAAAGCTTTCGGCCCTTCCGGCTTCCCACGCAAATGGCCAAATATTGTCTGCTCCGATGAAAAAATAATAATAGATGTTGACAGAAAGTGGCATCGTTGCATTCCATGCGAATTTATACCCTCTCCCTCATTAAAATACAAAGTATTACAACAAGGAAACTCAGCATCTGTCAATACAGAAACCGAAAATGAACATTCGTAAATATGCTAAAATTATTCCGAATAAGTGTATTCAATACATTTATACAAATATGACTGTAATAGATATTTAACTATGATTCGATAACAGAAAAACTTTTCGAGAAAATATATTCTATCTTAGAATATGAAAAGATAATGTATCTGTTCTGTACGGAGTTCAGTTGTAAATTTAAGTTAAAGGTGTTTTTTAATTATTTCTATAAGGGCCGAAGGCTGAAAAGGTTTACTTATATAATCGTCCATTCCGGCCGAAATGCATCTTTCCTTATCTCCCAGCATAGCATTTGCAGTAATTGCAATAATAGAAACATGTTTGCTGGTATTGACTTCAAGTTCCCTAATCTTTTCAGCAGCAACAAGTCCGCTCATTACTGGCATCTGAATATCCATAAGGATAATGTCGTAACTTGCACATTGAAACTTTTCGATAGCTTCCATACCTGTTGAAGCAGTATCTATCAAATTCACCAGAGGTTTTAAGGTTAACATTGTAATTTTCTGGTTTATCTGATTATCCTCCACGAGCAATATATTTGCATTCTTAAGTTCTTTACTTGGTTTTTGTCTTACCCTTAGAGATTCTTTTTCAGTGGATAAAATTTGTTTTTTCCCCTCCTCCATCACTTTGAGAAAAGGCAAAGTAAAAGCGAACACCGAGTAATCTGGGCCTGATTCCTGGCTGTAACGGCCTCCTGCCTCCGCAATTAATTTTATCGTGTGTCTTCCATAATTAATTCCTTCATCAATAAATAAAATATTCTTATCTGTATGAATAGTGAAATTCAGAATGTTCTCTTTTTCAGTCTCCCTCTCTTTCTTTAAACTTATAGTAACCTTTGTCTTTTTTTCTTTGCTCTGGGAGTTAATTATATTGAAAAGATCAAGAAAAATTTGTTTGAGTACAATAGGATCCCCCGTTACTTCAAAATTATTGATTTCATTTTTGTTGAGAATAAAATCAATATTTAAAGAATCCTTAAGATTAAACAAGTCAATCGTATTCTGGATCGTAGAAAAAAGATTAAAAGGTATTTTCTTTCTTCCCTCATAACTGATACCGGCGCTCTGCATGGTCAGATCATTAACCACATCAACCATATTTTTAGTTGAAGCTATGAGCGTCTCAATAAGTTCTTTCTGTGTTTTTTGTACGTTGGAATTAATAAGCATTTCACTTATTAGCACAAGATTATTCAAAGGTTCTCTTATCCTGTGAGAAAATTCGGTTATCACATCATCTTTTTTTTCGATCGATTCCGATGTTTCGGAAAGTTTATCCGATAACTCATTTAGAAGTGTGAACAATTTTCGGAAAAGTACAAGGCCAAGCACACATGCTGTAATGACAAAAAGCCCTGCCACAAGGACAAGACGCAGTGAAATCAGGATAATTGCAACAATAAGAATAAAGAGAATACACAGGGAAATTTTTTCAATCGAATTTCTATCTACTTCAAAAGCAGTTTTTAAATCATTATTGATTGCCTCATCGGCACTATTAATTATTTTCTTCATTGAGTTCACAATTCCTTCGTAAAAATATAAATAAATTGAAGAAATATCAGGGGATATGAATTTTTCTAAGTTAAAGCATTATTTATTTAATAAATAAATTATTCCTTAAAAAATTATTATATTTAACTTCTCGTTAAATCGTGATAGCTCAAAGTATTCGGTATAATTTTTGATTGGAACTTAAATAAAAGATATTTGGATATGATGAACATGAAAAGAGCGATCGGCAATCGAAAATTTTCGTTAATAATATTCGGAGCAGCATTCTTTTTTTTCTCTATTCTTTCCTTTGGACAGGAACAAAGTGGAATGGTAAAATATACGCCTGACTTCAGGTTTGAAGACGGCATTTACCTCAACTTTGACCAGGTTAAGGCTAATAGACCTGTACCTAAATCAAAGATTCTTACTTCAGCCGATTATAACGACAGGGATTTTTTTAATAAGGTTTTTGCATCGGAAAAAATTTATTTCTACGATGAAATGGGCGTAAGACAGGAAGTAAAAAAAGATGATATCTGGGGATATGCACGGAACGGAATTTTATATGTGATGATACAGGGTAACTTTAACAGGATCACCTTCGTGGGAAACATTTGCCATTTCGTTGCAGACGTGACAACATACGACAACAACTATTATTCACCGTATGGATATTATGATCCTTATTATTATTATCCATATAGCTATTATGGAGGCTATTATCCTTATGGAATGTATTATTCGCCTTATTACAGCAGGCCTTATAACACGGCACGAAATGAACTCAGACAATATATTATTGACTTTGAATCAGGAAAAGTACTCGAATTTACCATTGAAAATGTCAAACTGCTCATTATGAAAGATCCTGAGTTATATGAGGAATTTGTTAAACTGCCCAAGAAAAAACAAAAAGAACTTATGTTTGTATACGTAAGGAAATTCAATGAAAGGAATCCTTTATATTTACCTGAAAAATAATATTTCCTTGCATGAAAAAATTTACCTTATTTATCCTTTTCATTTTTATTGCTTCAGGCTTAAAGCCTCAGGCACCTTTCCCAACTGCCGAGGAAATCGCGCAGTTTATGAAGTCGAAAACATGTGTTGTCCTCGAAGATGACCCTTTTTCAGCCTGGAACTCCTTTATAAAAGAAGCTGTCAATTCATCATGGACTATTACACCATTTGAGTTCATCAATATCACTGAATTCAATAAAAGACGAACTAATCCGGAATATTCATTTATTGTACTAACCCAGACTCACTTCGAGAAAGATAAGACAGGCGGACTTTTTAATTTTATCAATCTCATCCAGGGCAAAAGGGTATCCGATCTGAGCGATAACCCTGAAATATGCGCCGTTCCTCTATCATTTGCTGGCGACGACGATATGGAATATGGCTACAAACTCGGATTAATTCTTGCCTTTATTCAGAAACATGCCAGACTGATCTCTGAAGATCCTTCACTCACAGGAAGAAGGTATCTCAGATATTATAATGTGAATGCTCCGCAGGTGATTAAGAAAACAATAATGGCGAAAAAAGAAGATCTTGCACCTGATATTAATACTATTAACGCAATTAAAGCAATCTATCCTTTCCCTTTCAAAATTGTAGATGAAGAGGAGATTATAAAAGCAATAAATGAAAAAATCCCTGGAACACTCATACTCCATAAAGTAGGACCCAAAAAAGAAATTGAAGGAGGGCTTTGTTTTAAAATGCTTTTTGGAACAGACGATTCAAATATGTATTATTTCAACCAGCATAGGATTAGCAAAAATAACCCAAATGCATTTCTTGAAGCCGACCTTAGACGACTTGCAAGATATAAATAATGCAACATTCTTCGATTCATGCCGTCTTTATGGGAAAATACTATGTCATGAAAGAAATCAGAGTATTATCGGAAAGCGAACGTACGTGGGCAATGTTCTGCCATCTATCTTCTTTTGCCTGTTTTATTTTTCCTTTCGGTGGAATCCTTGGCCCTTTGATTTGTTGGCTCAGCCGCCGCGACGAATCTACATGGGTAAATGAAAACGGCAAAGCCTCACTTAACTTCCAGTTTTCAATACTACTTTATACTATTCTCATTGCCCCGCTTTGCCTTATTATTATTGGAATCCCGCTCCTCCTGGCATTATGGATATTCGAAATAATATGCGTTACAATCGCTTCGATCAAAGCCTCAAAAGGTGAGGAATTCAAATATCCACTTGCTATCCCCTTTATTCAATAATTGAAAACACGGGTAAAAGGTTCATCCTTCCATTTTTCAACATGAATTATGCGGAATATATTGGAATATTTTGTTTAACAATCCACGTTGGGCAGTATCCTGTGTGGTGAATTTTCATTTATATTTGTCTTCTCATATAACTAAAAATGCCTCTAAAACCATCTATACCAAAAGGCACACGTGATTTTTCACCTGAGGAAGTAATAAGAAGAGAATATATTTTAAACACAATAAAAGAAGTTTTTAAATTATTCGGCTATCAGCCTTTAGAAACGCCTGCTATAGAAAATTTATCAACCCTCCTCGGAAAATACGGCGAGGAAGGCGACAAACTTCTTTTCAGAATACTCAATTCGGGAGATTACCTTTCTGGCCTTTCTGCAGATGACTTGAAGAATCCTGACCTTGCATCTATCTCTTCGAAAATATGCGAAAAAGGATTGAGATACGACCTTACAGTGCCTTTTGCAAGATACATCGTACAACACCGAAACGAAATCATATTTCCATTTAAACGTTATCAAATTCAACCCGTATGGAGAGCCGATCGGCCACAGAAAGGAAGATATAGAGAATTTACTCAGTGCGATGCAGATGTTATCGGAAGCAATTCATTACTGAATGAGTTCGAATTACTTGAAATCATTGATGAAATTTTTTCAAGACTTCAAATTCCGGTAATAATTAAATTGAATAATCGGAAAATACTTTCAGGCATTGCAGAAGTTGCCGGCGAGTCAGAACATATTAAAGATATTTATATCGCTATAGATAAGCTCGAAAAAGCCGGCAAGGAAGCAGTAATTAACGAACTGCTTTCAAAAGGTGTTTCTCAAAACGTTATCGAAGGACTTAAACCATTGTTCGAAATATCGGGAACAAATCTGGAAAAAATCAATGAACTCCGGAAAATCCTTAACGAATCGCCCGAAGGCTTAAAGGGTATTGATGAAATTGAAACAATCCTGAAATATAATGAGGCAGAAACCCTCCGTAATAAAATTGAGCTTAACCTGACACTTGCTCGCGGCCTCGAATATTACACGGGAGCAATAATCGAAGTCAAGGCCGAAAATGCTAACATAGGAAGTATATGCGGCGGAGGAAGATATGATAATCTTACCGGCGTTTTCGGATTGGAAGGTGTATCGGGGGTCGGTGTTTCTTTTGGTGCCGACCGTATATATGACGTGATGGTAAACACCGGCAAATTTTCCAAAATAGATTCCGCCCCTTCAAAAGTGCTTATTCTTAATTTCGGTAAAGAGGAACTTACTTATGCATTCAAAATATTGAAGAAATTACATAAAGCAGGCATAAGTGCCCAAATATACCCTGATGATTCCAGAATAAGCAAACAAATGACTTATGCTAATTCCCTTAAAATTCCTTTTGTCGTAATAGCAGGCGAAGATGAAATCAAAAATTGCCAGGTAACCTTAAAAAACATGACCGACGGTTCACAGAAAAGAGTCGACTTCAACTCTCTTGAGACACTTTTCAGAAGTTGATTCCGTCTAAATGTATAGTTATTTCTTAATGCCATTATTATAAAAAATAAATGAATATTTTATTTAAAGCTTTATTGCTGCTTTTTAAAATATATATATATCTTTGACGAATTTAAAATGCGTTAGAAAAAAATTATAAACAATTGTATATTAATAATATACAATTAACCTTATAGAATATAAATTTCAAATTGTTAGTATATTTTAGGCAGTTAAAATTTAGTTATGAACAGACATAAATCAACAGGGCAAATGAATATCGAGGAATTTTCTTATACAAAACAAATAAGAGAAAGTACAATTTCATGAATATATTAATTCATCAAACTCGAAATAAGTTACGCCTTTTTGATAACTGTCTTTAGAAACAAAAGAGTTCAATAAATGAATTCCAAACTTATCCTACAGTTAATTGTTTTTATTCCAATAGCAGGCGCATTTATTCTTCCCATTTTTGGGACTATCTCGAAAAATCTGAGAAATATTATAGCTTTATTACTCGTATCGGTTTCAGTCATTGCTTCATTTATTGCCTTACCGTATGCAGTAAAAGGAATTCCTCTCCATTTTAATGTCGATTTTCCTCTGAGCTTAAACTTTGGATTAAAGGCTGATGGATTGGCGGTCTTTATGGCAATAATATCGTCATTTATCGGAGTTATAATTATCTTCTATTCCTTTGGTTACATAAGTCATTATGAGAATCAGAATGAATATTATCTCATGGTTGTGCTGTTTATAGGCTCGATGATGGGAATAGTATATTCTACAAACCTTATATTCATCTACTTATTCTGGGAAATATCGGCTATATGTTGCTGGCGTCTGATAGGATTTTTCAGGGAAAAAGAACATGTTACAAAAGCCAACAAGGCATTTCTTATAACAGTCTTCGGAGCTCTCTTAATGCTGATAGGATTTATCCTAATTTACTTTCAGACCGGTACTTTTGATCTCACAAAGATGAAAGGCACCCGAATATCTGATTTAGCAATATTTTTGATTCTATTCGGTATATTTTCCAAGTCGGCAACTTTACCTTTACATACATGGCTTCCCGATGCCGGTGTTGCTCCAACACCAGTAACTGCACTTCTTCATGCTGCCGTGCTGGTGAAGATAGGTGTATATGTTTTTGCCAGATTATTCCTCGCCACTTTCGAAGTTAGCGCCGTATGGCATACAATAATACCGGTCGTTGCAGCAGCCAGTGCTCTGGTATCGGCCGGCGCAGCACTTATTGAAACCGACCTGAAACGTATCATTGCATATTCAACAGTAAGCCAGTTAGCTTTTATCTTCCTGGGATTATCCACAGGTAGCATAACAGGCGCGGCCGGAGCATTATTATATATATTGATGCATGGTCTTGGGAAAGGGGGATTGTTTTTATGTGCAGGGATTGTTGAGCAAAATACAAAAACACGAGATATTACTAAACTGGGCGGACTAATAAGCACAATGCCTGTTACCGCTATAACATTTGCAATATGTGCATTTTCGGTTATGGGCATACCTCCTTTAGGCGGATTTTTCAGTAAACTGATGGTAATAAGAGGCGCAGTAGATGCCGGTGAAATCTGGATTGCCCTTGTATTCCTGTTTGGAGCCGTCCTGACAATAATTTACCTGCTCAGAGTATTTGTTATGGTATTCCTCGGCGACAATAAACATCCGGGCATAAAAGAAGGCTCTTTCACTATGGTATTCAGTGTAATTGTTCTTGCCGTATTATCAATTCTGGGCGGCATAATGATTCATATTCCGGCAGATTTTGTAAACATTATATGTAAACAGATGGAGGCAATTTAAAGATGAATGATATTATATTGCTTTATCCTGTTATTATTCCTGCAGTCGCTGCATTGCTGATATTTATAATGCCAAAAAGGAATTTTTGGGCAACAAGTTCCATAAGTTTAATAGGTGTTGCAATAAATTTAGGCTATTCTATTTATTTGTTCGGAAAAAATGCGGCTTTTTTTGTACCATGGTTCGGTTTTGGTTTTGATTTCTCTCTGAGACTTTACCATTTCAATAGCTTTATTTTGCTTGGCGGTGCAGCATTCGCATTTCTTATAGTGCTATATTCTTTTGTTTTCATGAGAGGAAAGGAGAATATTAAACAATTCTACCTTTTCTTATTGATTACTGTTGCCATGATCAATGGAGCAGTGCTCGCAAATAACCTATTGCTGATGCTATTTTTCTGGGAAGGGCTTTTGATAACTACTTTTGTTATGATTATGGCAGGAGGGAAGAAATCATTTCATACTGCTGTAAAGGCTCTCGTTCTCGTTGGAGTATCCGATTTGTGCATGACAATAGGTATAATTGTGACAGGGATTATTGCCGGAACTTTCGAAATGGATAAAATTCATCTGCCGCTAAATAACTGGGGAAATTTTGCATTCATATTTCTTATGATAGGGGCAATCGGCAAAGCAGGAGCTATGCCGTTCCATAGCTGGATACCCGATGCAGCAATAGATGCCCCTTTGCCTTTCATGGCATTCTTGCCTGGCGCACTGGAAAAACTGACAGGTATATATTTCCTGACCAGGATAAGTATAGACCTGTTTGCTTTTAACCCGGGCTCTTCAATGAGCATTGTCATGATGTCTGTGGGGGCTATCACTATTATTCTGGCTGTAATGATGGCATTGATTCAAACAAATTATAAAAGACTGCTTTCTTATCATGCCATTAGCCAGGTTGGTTACATGATCCTCGGCATTGGCACTGCTCTTCCTGTTGGAATAGTAGGCGGTATTTTTCACATGATAAATAATGCACTTTATAAAAGTTGCTTATTTCTGACAGGTGGCGCTGTGGAAAAACAAACAGGTACAGCGGATTTGAAGGAACTTGGCGGACTGGGAAGAAAGATGCCTGTTACTTTTACCTGTTTTTTAATTACCGCTGCATCAATCTCTGGTGTTCCTCCGTTTAACGGCTTTTTTTCCAAGGAACTTGTTTTCGAAGCAGCATTATCGAGCGGGAAAATATTCTACATAGTAGCATTACTGGGAGCATTTTTTACTGCAGCCTCATTCCTGAAACTTGGCCATGCCGCTTACCTTGGAAAATCTTCGAATGATTTTAATAAAGTCAGAGAAGTCCCATGGACGATGCTTGTGCCAATGATTATTATTGCTCTGATATGTGTCTTATTCGGTGTTTATAATTCTTTACCGTTGAATTATTTTATACAACCGGGGCTGAGTGAAATGCATGGCCATGATTTTTCCGGCCTGCATAATTTGACACTTGCATCCATCTCTATAGGAGTGCTTCTTTTAGCATTTGTAAATCACATGTATGGAGTGTCGAGAACAGGGAAGGCTATAGGCGCCGTTGATCATATTCATCACGCACCGGTGCTTTCCCGGATATATGACTGGGCTGAAAAACGCTATTTCGATCCTTACGATATAGGAATGTTTTTTGTCAGAATTATATCAAAAGTATTCTGGATAATTGACAGAAGTGTCAACTGGTTCTACGATACTTTTTGCGTCTGGATTACAAATTATTTTTCCTCACTGCTCAAAAAAGCTTTCTCGGGAAATTATTCGGAATCGGTTAGCTGGTCTTTGGTAGGGATATTAATTATTATAATAACAATAGTGGTTTTAATATAATTTCTATAAGAAGAATCCAAAATGCCAACATTATTTATATTAATACCTTTTGTTGCAATTCTGATTTTGAACCTATTTTATTCGAAAAGCATAAAACATCTTGCATTCTGGATAAGTATTTCCGTTGCTATTATTCAAATGCTTCTATCGTCCGCCATTATTTTTCAAATATCGAAGGATTTATTATCCCGTATTGAAATAAACTATTTTGTAGGTTTTTCAATAGATTTTTATTGCTCTGTTGTTCTTTTTACTATTGGATTGATAAGCTTCATTGCTTTAATGGTGAGAAAATATACATCGGATGAAATTTTCAATTTTTCTAATCTGATATTGATAATTATCATTGGAATGAACGGTGTTGCTATGGTAACTGATATTTTTTCGCTCTATGTATTTCTCGAAGTTACTGCAACAGCTTCGTTCATATTGATTGCAAAGTCGAAAGAACTGACTTCACTTAATGGTTCATTCAAATATTTTCTGATGTCGAGTATTGCAACTGTTTTATTACTTACAGGTATTGGAATACTATATATGACATTCGGAAGTCTTAATTATAGCGTGTTGTCAGAAGGATTAAGCAATTTAAAACCTATTCCATTGCAACTGTTAGTAGCATTTGTTTTCCTCATTGCAGGTTTATCCATAAAATCAGGTCTGGTCCCATTCCATATGTGGGTTCCTGATGCTTATTCTTATGCGGATTCTTCTGTTTCAGTATTACTTGCCGGAATAGTTACAAAAGCCGGAGGTATATATGCTTTTTTACGCCTTTCTAAAGACGTATTTGCCGATATAAATATCTTTCATGATGTTATTGCTTTTATTGCAATAATCTCGATCGTTGTAGGTGCGTTACTGGCTATCGGTCAAAAGGATTTCAAACGTTTGCTTGCATATTCGAGCATAAGCCAGATCGGATATATTATTATTGGCGCTGCTTGCGCTACGCCGTTGGGTATCCTGGGCGCTTTTTTCCATTTCTTTAATCATGCTACTTTTAAATCGTTATTGTTTGTAAACGCTGCCGCTGTTGAAACGCAAACAAGTACACGAGATCTGGACAGACTTCAGGGTCTGTCATATAAAATGAAAATAACAGGAGGAACATCTGTAGTCGGATTCCTATCGGCTGCCGGAATCCCTCCTCTGGCTGGCTTCTGGAGTAAATTGATTATTATTCTGGCCTTATGGCAGGTAGGTTATCATTCCTATGCCGTGATCGCATTACTTGCAAGCATACTTACTCTTGCATACTTTTTGATATTGCAACAAAAAGTATTTTTCAGGAAACTTCCTGAAGATACTGAAGGCATTGGAAATATAAAAGATGGAAATAAAGGCCTCTCATTTTCGGAATTATTACTTGCAATCATAATTATTTTGGTAGGAATAGGGTCTCCTTTTATATTGGTTTTTTTGAGATCAAAAGGACTTTTTTAAATTTATCAGATATTCGTTAAGTATTTGATTATGGTAATAAAATTTAAAAATATTAAACTCGGACGACTTGTAAGAAAAATTACTTATTATACGAAAGAATAATTTTAAAAATGACGGGCATTACAATTTATATTCTTTTGAGTTTATTAATTCTTTTTTCATTACTTACGGTAATGATAAAAAACCTGTTAAAGGCGGCTATCTCTCTTGCTGCGGTCAGCGCATGCCTTACGATTATTATGTTCCTCATGAATGCTCCGTTAGCTGCAGTTTTTGAATTATCTGTCTGCGCAGGATTAGTAACCGCAATTTTTATAAGTGTCATAAGCCTTTCAAAACCTCTTATCCCTGAAGGTGAAGCATTAGAATCAAAGAAGAAATTTAACAGATATATACTTTTACCGGTTATATTAATAATTATAGTTCTGTTGTTTTTGTTAATTAAACCCGACCAGAATTTTATTATCAATAAAGGTCCGGTTAATGATATAGATGTGAGGGATGTTATCTGGAATAAACGCCCTCTGGATATTCTTGGCCAGATTATTATTATTCTCACCGGTGTATTTGGAGTTGTGATTCTTTTTAAAGAAAGTAAGAAATAAGTGTTATGTTGATTACATGTTTCATAGTTGTTGTTTTACTATTCATAACAGGATTCTATTGTCTTATTAATACACGGAATTTGATACGCATTCTTCTTGCACTGGAGATATTGACTAAAGGCGTTACATTAATCCTGATTCTGGTAGGAAATATGACCGGTCAGATTGCAACAGCTCAAAGTATGGTAATTACGCTTATAATTATTGAAGTCGTGATTCTGGCTGTTGCTGCCGGTATAATCGTAAATATTGTTCGTCATACCGGATCGCTCGATATTCGTAAAATTTTTAATAAAAAAGAATAAAGAGTTTAATATGGAAAAAATATTGTTTTCTCCACCAATAGCTTTTATTATTTTATTGGGAATTTCAATGTTGCTTTCCTTTATTTCGAAGTTTGTCGCACCAGGGAATATCATGGCACCAGGAAAGGAAAAATCATACGCATGCGGTGAAGACTTCGAACCGAATAAAGCACAACCTGATTATACCCAGTTTTTTTCATTCGCATTTTTCTTTACTATTATGCATGTGGTTGCACTTATAGTGGCCACCGTACCAGAGAAAATTTCTATTATGCCTTTTATATATATTTTAATTGCGATAATGGCATTATTAATACTATTTAGAAAATGAAATAATAAATAAGCTGTGATTAAAACTATCATTACTATTAAACAAAGTACTTTTCAATGTGTTACTTTTTAACAATATTGTTTAATAAACTTTCAAATCAGAAATTTGTAACGAATTGATATAAAATACAGCCAGATTATGGTTATTGATAAAATTGTAAATTGGGCACGGATTAAATCACCATGGATAATTCATTTTAACACAGGGGCGTGTAATGCTTGTGATATAGAAATTCTTGCATCTTTGACACCGGTGTACGATCTGGAACGCTTTGGAGTTCTTCTGAAGGGTACTCCACGACATGCAGACGTACTGGTGTGTTCGGGTCCGGTTACTTTACAGACAAAAGAGAGGTTGATACGAATATACAACCAGATGGCAGAACCCAAGTTTGTTGTTGCCGTTGGAACATGTGCATGTTCGGGAGGAGTATTCCACGATTGTTATTGTGTTAGCGGAGGCATCGATTCCGTTATTCCTGTTTCGGCATATATTCCCGGTTGCCCTGCACGTCCCGAAGCAATTATTGACGGCGTGGTAAAACTTCTGAACAGTCTTAAAAAATAAAAGACATAAGTTGCTATGAACAATGAAGAAAAAATAAAAACCGAATTGTTACAGAAATTTCCGTATCTGGAAGGGAAATGTGATATAATAAGACAGCGACGTATAACCGTTGAAGTTGATAAAAATAACTTAATTGGATTATTGAGTTATTTATTTAATGATTTAAAATTCGATTATTTATGTACAATCACAGGACTGGATATCGGTGATAATCTGCAATTTATTTATCATGTTGCAAATAAAGATGGGATTGTCATTAATGTTAAAACAAATGTACCGAAATCTGATCCTGTAATTAGTACTGTTACAGGTATTTATAATGGAGCTACTTTTTATGAGAGGGAACTTGAAGATTTGCTGGGAGCCAGAGTGGAAGGTTTGCCTGAAGGGCGCCACTATCCCCTCCCGGATAACTGGCCCAAAGGACAGTACCCTCTCAGAAAAGACTGGAAACTTGAGAATATGAATCAGCAAACCAAAACAGAAGAATGATATGGGAATAATTGAAATTCCGATAGGCCCTCAACACCCGGCTTTAAAAGAACCGGCCAGTTTCAAATTGTATCTTGAAGGTGAAAGAATAGCTGCCAGCAATGTTACATTAGGATATAATCATAGAGGCGTTGAAAAGGCATGTGAGGCAAGAACTTATATAGAGGATTTGTATCTGATAGAAAGAGTATGTGGAATATGCTCTCATTCGCACTCGACATGTTTTATCAGCGCAGTTGAAGAAGTTGCTAAACTTGAAGTTCCCAAACGTGCAAAATATATTAGAACTATTATCGGTGAACTTGAACGCGTTCACAGCCATCTGTTGTGGCTGGGAGTTGCAGCACACGAAATAGGATTCGATACTCTTTTTATGTATAGCTGGCGCGACAGGGAAGTTGTAATGGACACCCTCGAGATGCTTTCAGGCAACAGGGTAAATTACGGCATAAACAAAATCGGAGGCGTAAGACGTGATATTTCGGAAGAGCAAAAAGAAAAGGCTCTGAAGGCTGTTGACGCACTGGAAGAACGCACTAAATATTATATTGAAATAGTCAATTCAGAAACTACCCTGATAGGTCGCCTTAAAGATGTCGGTAAATTATCTTATGAAGATGCTATGAGGCTTCATGCCGCCGGCCCAACAGCCAGAGCATCGGGTGTTGACCGTGATGTAAGACGGGACGACCCTTATCTGGTTTATGATGAAATTCCTTTTAATGTCATAACCGACAATCATTGCGATGTGCTGGGCAGAACAATAGTACGTGTGAAAGAATTGATTGAATCGTATAAAATAATACGGTTTGCTTTGAATAATATCCCGCAGGGAGATATTGCAGTCAGATCGCCAAGAAGAATACCGGCAGGCGAAGCTTTTTCGCGTTATGAAGCTCCCAGAGGCGAAGATGTGCATTATGTCAGAGGAAATGGGACGGATAAGCCGGAAAGAGTAAAATTGAGAGCTCCTACATTGGCTAATTTTGCTTCAATAACTTATATGCTCAATGGAGGATATCTCGCCGATGCCCCTATTGTTATAGCTGCCATAGATCCATGCTTCTCATGTACCGACAGGTCAATCTCAATCAAACATATTGATAGTGGTAAGGAAAACATCATGGACTGGGAAAGCCTGAGACAGTATAGTATAGACTGGCATAAGAACAGGGGTTTTAATGCAAAGAATATCCAACTGAAAGTTAAATGATAGAATTGATAAAACTGGATTTACAGACATGTTACTTTCGTTATTCTATATAGTTATTTTTCCGGGATTTATTTTTCTTAGTGTATATGGCTGTATGGTCGAATACATGGATCGAAAATTGTATGCACGTTTTCAAAATAGGATCGGCCCTCCATGGTGCCAGCCTTTTGCCGACTTTATCAAACTGATAGGCAAAGAAGCTATTATACCTGAAAAAGCTGATAAGGCAATGTTCAGGATTTTACCTGCTTTTGCACTTGCATCGGCTTCTGCAACTATCTTATATATTCCCTTATGGAGTACCGGAGCATTGTTTTCTTTTAAATCTGATCTGATTGTAGTACTCTATTTACTGACAATACCCACAATTACGTTTTTTATTGCCGGATGGTCATCTACATCACTATACTCGACCTTAGGCTCCATCAGAACTTTAACCCAGTTATTTGCATACGAAGTGCCGTTATATATGGCATTATTAGGCCCTGCTTTATTGGCAGGAACATGGTCAATTAGCGAAATAGCAACGTTTTATTATGAGAACCCGTTATTGGCATTATGTAATATACCCGGGTTTATAGTTGCTATAATAGCATTGCAAGGGAAACTGGAAAGAGTGCCTTTCGATACTCCGGAAGCCGAAACCGAAATCGTTGCAGGGTCTTTTACTGAATATAGCGGTCGCTATCTTGCTTTGTTCAGAATGACGATAGATATCGAGATGCTTGTTCTTGTTTCATTAATAGGAGCGATTTTCTTCCCTGTATATTTTCCAGGGAATACCGTTTTAGGTGTAATTACCTATTTCTTGAAAACGATAATTCTGGTTTTTATCCTTGCACTGGTTCGCTCATTAATGGCAAGATTAAGAATTGAACAAATGGTAAAATTCTGCTGGAAATACCTTGCCCCGGCAGCAATTTTCCAGATATTGATAGATGTTTTGGTGAAAGGAGCATTATAAAATGATGAATATAGTCCGCCCCGGAAGTATGTTATCGCAAGTTTTTAGCTCGGTTTTCCATAAACCTGCTACAAGGCTGTATCCCTATGTAAAAGCTGAAGTTGCAGACAGGTTCAGAGGAAAGCTAAAACACGACAGAACCAAATGTAACGGATGCATGTTATGCATGAAGGATTGCCCGTCAAATGCAATTAATATTGTTAAAGTAGCGGATAAAGAATTTAAAGCTGTTTTATCTCTTGATAAATGCATATTCTGTGCACAATGCGTCGATTCATGCTCGAGAGATGCATTGGAATATACCAGAGATTTTGAGCTTGCTCACTTTGACAGGAAAAATTTACAGGTCGAGATTTGAAAGACGATTTGTATCCCGTTTTGCTTCAGCGTTTAAGAAAAGCAAAAACCCTTGTAATACTTGGAATTGGATCTGAATTGATGCAGGATGATGCAGCAGGAGTTGTTGTCGCACAAAACCTTATAAAAAAATATGGTGAGGATAACAAGAATTTCAGGATTTACCCGACTTATACAAACCCCGAAAATTTTACGAAGATTATTGCCGGTTACAATCCCGATCATATAATAATTATTGATGCAGCCGACCTTAATAAACAACCCGGCAGTATTTCATTCATTCCTTATGAAACAATTGAGGATATTACCATCGGCACACATAAGATTTCATTGATTATGACGATCGAATATCTTAAGAAAGCCATAAGTTGCGAATTTACTGTTATAGCTATTCAATACAAAAGCATTGATTTTAACTGCAAAATGACCAGGGAAATGAAAGATGGAGTAAAACAGACTATCGTTTTATTATCCGATGTCATAGATGCACGCTTTATTGAATAAAAGCTCTCTAATCAATATTTTACACTACCATGGAATACAATCACCCCATCATTCAATCATTCAATCATTCAATCATTCAATCATTCAATCATTCAATCATTCAATCATTCAATCATCACATCCCTTTCTTAAACAATACAGCTAAGATGCAAATTATAAAATATGATTCGCGTAGGGGTGGCCTGTAAATTTGGGAAATTAGCGGCTAAATGTTTTTTTAATTTTACCACGGAAGGCACGGATTAGCACGGGGAAATCCGTGTTAACCCGTGTTCCCTGTGGTGAATTGAATCATTTCCGGATAGAACACCGATGACACAGATGCGACAGATATTCACCGATCAGCGTAAATCCGTAAAATCAGCGTAATCCGCGTGCTATTAATAAATATATGAATCTCTTATGTCTCTGGAATTCAATCACCCAATCATTCAATCATCCAATCATCCAATCATTCAATCACTACTACAAATGGCTCGCTTCTGCGGAGCTCAAAGAAAATGGTTAATGTCCTACGGACAAATGTAGAAAAATTCAATAATGCTGCGGCTATGGAATTATAAGCCCTGACGGGCTAAATAACTTATAAAGATATCGGGTTTATAAAGATGGGCAGGTAAATGAATTTCCAAAAATGTTTAACATCAAAGTGCATCTAACTTTTTTTCTTTTACCACAGAGACCACGGGTTGGCACGGGGAGAATCCGTGTTGACCCGTGCTTCCCGTGGTGAATTGAATTATTTCCAGATAGTACACAAACGACAAGTATTCGACAAATTGGAAGATAGACTACGGCGGATCCAATTTCTGAGAAAGCTTACTACAGGATCCCTTATCGCTATGGATTTGATAATCCTATCTCCAAATCCTATGGATATGATGAAAATATGCCAATATTATAAATAAATTGTAAATTTGTAATATTGATTTATTTATCTTATGTCTTTACAGTGCGGTATAATAGGATTGACAAATACAGGTAAAACAACAATATTTAATTGTTTTTCGGGTACGAAAGTTGAAACTGGTAGTTTTACACACGGCGCAAGAAAATCGAATATAGGTGTGATAAAGGTGCCTGACCCGAGACTCGAAGAGCTTGAAAAATTCCAGAAAACAGAAAAAATCGTCCATACAAGCGTGGAAATTGTTGATATACCCGGACTTAGCGGAGGCTCAGGCAAAGAAGAAGGCTCCGGACACAAATTCCTTGCGGATATCAGAAACACCGACGCTCTGATTCACGTTCTCCGCTGTTTCGACGATGACAGCATCCCTCATATTTCCGGTTCGATAGATCCCGTCAGAGACATGGAAACTCTCGACCTCGAACTGCAAGCAAAAGACCTTGAATCGGTAGAGCGCAAGATTGAACGCCTCGAAAAAGCATCTAAGTCGGGCGATAAGGATGCTAAACACGGAATTGAGGTTTTGTCACGCTTCAGAGACCATCTAGAAAATTTTGCTAATGCGAGAACACTCGAAGTCGGAGCCGATGAGAAAAAATATATCGAAGATCTTTTCCTCCTCACCATGAAACCGGTTATGTATGTCTGTAATGTCGACGACAAATCCGCCAAAAGCGGAAACGCACATGTTGAAAAAGTAAGAGAATATCTTAAAGGATCGGATGCTGAAATTCTTGTTATTGCCGGGAAACTCGAAGCAGAAATAGCCGAACTCGAAGACCCCGACGACCGTGTTGCCTTTCTGAAAGATGCCGGACTTGACGAACCTGGAGTGGATAAACTTGTAAGAGCCGCATACAAAATGCTTAATCTGCTCACATTCTTTACTGTTGGACCAAAAGAAATCAGAGCATGGACTATCAAAAAAGGAATGAATGTACAACAGGCAGCCGGGACTATACATAGTGACCTCGAAAGAGGATTTATTCGTGCTGAAGTAATGAAATATAAAGATTTTGTAACACTCGGTTCGGAACATGCATGCAGAGAAGCAGGTAAATTCTATATCGAAGGAAAAAACTATATCGTTGAAGACGGAGATATACTTCATATCCGTTTTAACGTTTAATATTTCGTGAGACAACTTACTTCTATATTGTTTCTGTTATTTACAATTTCATCATTTGTTTGTTTAGCCCAGGCTGACAGGGACGAAAAACTAAAGAAAGAGATAGAAAAATACGGCCAGGCCGAAGTTGTTATCCCATATCCGGGCCGACAGGCAATGGACGTAATAACCAGAAACGTATCAGTCACAAGTGTTCGCAATAAAAGTGTATATATTACACTTTCTCCTGTAACTCTGAAATGGTTTCTCGACAGCAGATTCGATTATGAGATTATTCAGAGGGACGAAGGCAAAGGTGTCATTTCGGCCGGCTCGGTAAGCAAGGCAATGCAATGGAACTGCTACCCGACGTATCCCCAGTACGACTCGATAATGCAAAAATTCCAGTCGGATTATCCGTCTCTCTGCAGACTTGATACAATAGGCACAAGCATAAGCGGCAAACTGGTTCTTGCACTAAAGATTTCCGATAATGCATCAGTTGATGAAGATGAACCCGATGTGTTTTTTTCCTCGACAATTCACGGAGACGAACTTGGAGGTTTTGTATTGATGCTCAGGCTCGCCGATTATCTTCTGAAGAACTATTACACTGATCCCGGGGTAAAAAATATGGTTGACAACCTCGAAATATGGATTAATCCCCTTGCAAACCCCGACGGAACATACAGATCGGGCGATGTGATTTCAAACCCGGTCAGAGCTAATGCAAACGGATATGATCTGAACAGAAATTTTCCTGATCCGGTCGTTGACGACCCTGTTAAGCAAAAGGAGACTGTTGATATGATTAAATTTATGCGGCAGCATCATTTTGTCCTTTCAGCTAATTTTCATGCCGGCAGCGAAGTAGTAAATTACCCGTGGGACAGGTGGTACAGTAAATATCATGCCGATAATGACTGGTTTTATAATATAAGCAGAAAATATGCCGATACTGTGCATACATATTCCGGATCGGGATATATGACCTTTAAAATTAACGGCGTTACACGAGGGTCGGATTGGTATGTGATTTACGGTGGCCGGCAGGATTTTGTTACCTGGGAACTACAGGGCAGGGAGGTTACAATAGAACTCGACTATACTAAACAAACTCCGGCATCACAGCTCGAATCACTATGGCAGTATAACAGGCAGTCGCTGCTCCAATACATTAAAAATGCCCTCTACGGGATACATGGCACAGTGCTCGATTATGATTCTGGCAAACCTGTCCCTGCAAAAATCTACATACCCCAACACGACAAGGATAGCTCTCATGTTTATGCCGATACAACTAACGGAAATTTTATCAGATTTCTCTATCCTGGAACATGGAATCTGTTATTTACTGCAAAAGGTTACAACGATACGATTATTACGGATATAGATGTGGCAGATAATCGAAAAACCGAACTGATTGTGTATATGAAACAGTCAGATAATTCTATTGTAAAAATAGAAAAACCACTTCTTTTTCCCAATCCGTCGTCATTTACTATAGAATGCAGACTTCCCGATAATCTTGAAGGAGCGGTAAGAGTAACCGTTATAAATATTCAGGGTAAAAAAGTCATGGAATTTATTTCAAACGAAAAGCCTGTGATACTTGACGTCAGAGGTTTATCTGCCGGAGTCTATGTTATTATTTTCACATCTCAGAGAAGCGGTATTTCATTCGAGAGCCGATTTGTAGTTCCGGCGAGGAATTTCTAATTTTTGTTTTTTTTCTTGTCCCTGAAACCAAAACATATATTTTTGCAACACCGGCTGTCAGGAAATTTAATTCGGTAAAGTGAGGTTTCAAAATCGAATCCCACCGGTTAATTGGACACATATAATATAAATTTTCAAAAAGAAAAGAGAGATTATTTATGAGCAGAAAAAAGCTATTGATTCTGGCATCGACAGTGCAGTTGTTTTTGTTAACCTTTTCGTTATCAGGTCAAAGAGTGTATATTCCTCCTGATAAACCCAGGCTAATAGTACAAATAATAGTTGAGCAGTTAAGATTTGACCAGATCGAGAAGATGAAGAACAGGTTTTCGGATAAGGGTTTACGGATGATGATAAATGAAGGCACATGTTTCAATAATGCTTTTTTTAATTACATTCACACTCAGTCGGCCCCTGGCCATGCTACTATTGCAACTGGTGCGGAACCTTCGGCTCATGGCATCACTTCAGACTACTGGCAGGTTCCTCTGAAGAATGAAATTATTTACTGTACCGCCGATAAAGGAGTTAATCCAGTGGGCGGTTCTTATGAATCGGGGCTTCATTCTCCTGTCAATCTTATGGCATCAACATTTTCAGATGAACTTTTTCTTGCTACAAAAGGTAAAGCTAAAATATATTCGGTTGGGCTAAAGGAAAGCTCGGCTATACTTTCCGCGGGCCATACTGCAAACGGAGTTTTCTGGTTCGATAGTAATACCGGAACATGGATGTCGAGCTCTTATTATATGAAAGACCTGCCGGCCTGGGTAAATGATTTCAATGCAATGAGAATCGCAGATTCTTATCTCGAAAAGATATGGCAGCCTCTTAAGAAGATAGAGGAATACAGCGATTGTTCTCCGGATTCAAATAAATATGAGGCAGGATTTAATGGGATATCATGGTTTCCCTATGACCTGAAAAAGATGCATTCAAAAGGAGTATCAGGAATTAAAAAGGATTATTCACTTCTGGCTGATACGCCATTTGGTAACAGCTATACTAAGGATTTTGCTTTGAAGCTAATTAAAGAAGAAGGCCTTGGAAATGATAATATTACAGATTTTATTTCAATATGTTTTTCGGCTACAGATAATATTGGGCACAGATTCGGACCTTCATCGGTTGAAGCTGCAGATGCTCTTCTAAGGCTCGATGCCGATATAGCAGAAATTCTGGGCTTTCTTTTAGAAAAAATCGAAAAAAAGAACGTACTTATTTGTTTTACTGCTTCTCATGGTGTTTCGGAAACGCCTGCCTTGCTCGAAGCTAATAGAATTCCTGCAGGGTATTTCATACACACTCAGGCATTACAACTTTTGAGGATTTATTTAAATGCCATATATGGCCAGGGCGATTGGATAAAAGGATATTTCGATAACCAGGTTTATCTCAATCGGATATTAATTGAAGATGCCAGAATATCGTTAGAGGAGATTCAAAAGAGAGTGGCAAGGTTCATGGTTCAGAACAGTGGCGTGGCGGCAGCCTATCCGTTGTCGATTTTTGAAACTGCCGATTTCGTAAACGGCCGCCTGCACATGGCTGATAACAATTTTGTTCCTCAACGTTCCGGTGATGTCCTAATTATCCTTAACCCCGGATGGGTTGAAGCAAGCGAATACGCTGTTACCGGCCATAAATCTCCATATAATTATGATACTCATGTTCCTTTGATATGGTACGGTTGGACTGTTAACAGAGCAACTGTAAACCGCAGAGTTAACATGACGGACATTGCACCTACGTTATCAGTTATGTGCGGCATTCCGGTTCCAAACACGTGCACAGGCGAACCGGCTAATGAATTGCTCAGATAGTGGTTCCGGTTCTGAATAAATCTCTTACTTTGCAGGCTTCAGCAAGAAGGGCAGGCCTCTTTTCACATCCATTTCCAATAACGATCATATCGGCACCCGATTCGAATGCATCCTGCACGTGTTTTACGTTCTTCAATCCACCGCCGACAATAACAGGAATTGAAACATTTTCTTTAACAGCTCTGATTACACTGGCAGGTACAGGCGACTTTGCTCCGCTGCCCCCTTCGAGATAAACCATCTTCATTCCAAGCATTTCTCCTGCGAGAGCAGTTGCAATAATTATATCGGTTTTATCGGGTGGTATTGGTTCGGTCTGACTCATGTATTCTACCGACGTCCTTGACCCACAACTGATAAGCATGTAGCCGACTGGAACTACACGGTCTTTTATTTCTCTAAGATAAGGTGCAGCAATAACATGATTTCCAATAAGCAGTTCCGGATTGCGGCCTGAAATTAGCGAAAGAAAATAAATGCCGTCGGCTTTTGTGGTTAACTGAAGAAGACTGCCAGGGAAAAGAATCACCGGTATAGTACATCTATTTTTTATGCAATTGATGAAATAATCAATTTTATTAAAAGTTATACTTCCGCCGGTAAGTATATAATCGGCTTTAAAGCTTACTGCAATTTCGATTATATTTTCGAAAACCTTTCCGCTTGCTTTATCAGGATCGAGAAGAAGCGCAACTGATTTTTCGAATGGAACTAAATCCGGTATCATAGAATCTTCTTTTTTGTCCAGACTATGGCATAATTATCGTATTTAGTATAAAACAGGTCGAATAACATGTTTATTTTATCAGTGTGCACTCTTCCCTTTATCTCTCCTGAATCTTTCAATTTGAACGGTTGTATCGTTATATTATTCTGCAGACTGATACCCTCTTTGTCGCATATTTTATATAATGCCTCTTTAGCACACCAGTGAATATAAAGATGATATTTAATAAGATCGGCGTCTTTTGTTATTTTTTCCTTTTTGTTTATAAACTTCGACATAAATGCCGAAATATTTGCATTCATATATTCAAGGTCAATTCCAACTTGTTCATTTGTACTGAGAAGTATTGAAGTAAGGCGGTATGAATGCGAGATGCTTATAAAATGACTTCCGTCTTTTATAAAAGGTTTGTTGTTTTTGTTGTAAACTATACGTGCTTCTTTTCCAATGAGTTCTGCCAGAAGAGCTCTTACGCTCAGAAATTCAAGTTTCCTCGAATTGCTTCTGAACTCGCGGAATCTCTTCATGTCTTCCCTGCTAAGTTCAACCATACTCAGAAGATTATTGATATCTTCTTCAATCTTCCATACGCCAAGCACAGAATATTCGTTCAGATAATGTTTGGTTATACAGCCCATATATTACTTTTTTATCCTTCAGATTTCCATTGGAACGATTCGATGAGATGAACAATGTCTTCCCTGAAGAAGCTTATCACAGGTGCAAGTGAATCTTCCCTTGTCTGAACATAGAAATAAAGTGCACCTCGCAGGAAATGCTTTGTACTGTCGGTAAGAAAGAATTGTACCGAGGACGCAGTGTTACCCTTTATATCGTAAAGAATGCCATATACTTTTTTTTCTTTATTAAACCATGGTTGTTCGGTTATTGCATCGGCCTTTATAGTATGAGTGTAAACGTATTCGTTCGATTCTTTGAGAATTACAGCCAAATTGCCATTGATTTGCTTATAGCTGAAATGTATGGTCGCTTTGTACTGCGGGAATTCGAGATTGAACCAGCAGGGCTCAACCTTTCCGTTTATATCGTATGATATTTTACCGTAAGCCGGATATTCAAATGTAAAAGGACAGATAGTGTCAAAATAAGTATATTGTTTCTCAGGGAATTCGATCCTGAAATAACTCCTGGGCCTGGGAATACTCTTTTCTCTGCATGAAAAAAGCAGCAAAAGGATTAACATAGTTGATAGTAGTTCATAATTTCTGGCTCTCTTCATCTTTCTCGTTTATGATTACTCTTATCTTTTTTATTCGTCTTTTATCGGCCGATTCAACTATAAATTTAAATGCATTGTATTCAGCAGTTTTAATTTCTTCAGGCATTTTACCTGTAAGTTCGAGCAAAAGACCTGCAAGTGTTTCAGAATCTCCTCTTACATCCTTAAAGGGATCTCCGTCAATATTAAGAATTTTATAGAAATCGTTAAGTAATACTTTGCCGTCGAAAATATATGTATTGTTATCAACTTTTTCGTAAAGTGAGACTTCTTCATCGCTTTCATCAATAATATCTCCAACGATTTCTTCCAGAATATCCTCGAGTGTGACAATGCCCGATGTTCCTCCATATTCATCAATTACTATTGCCATGTGTATTTTTCTTACCTGGAATTCCTTAAGAAGTTCATTAATCTTTTTTGTTTCCGGTACAAAGTATGGCGGCCTTATAAGATGCTGCCATTTGAATGAATCTGGATTACCGATGTAAGGTAGTATATCTTTGGCATAGAGTATTCCAACTACGTTGTCAAATGAGCCGGCATAGACAGGTATTCTTGAGAATCCGGATTTCACAATTACATCAATTACTTTATTGAACCCCGATTTTATATCGATTGCTGTTACATCGACTCTCGGACACATAATAGCATTAGCTGGAATATTTCCGAAATTTACTATTCCTTTAAGAATTTTTTCTTCTTCCTCAAGTTCCCCGGAAGTAAGCTCAAGTGCATCCGATAAGTCGCCAATACTAATGTTTTGTTTATTTTGTAATTTTCTGTTTTTGACTATCCTTGTCGAAAGCATAAGTATAGATGTAACAGGCTTGAAAATCTTTTCCAATGTGAGAAGAGGAAAAGCCATAGAATAGACTACAGCCAGATGATTTCTGGTGGCATATACTTTCGGAATAATATCGCCGAAGAGAATAATAAGAAATGTAATTACAACAACTTCAATTATAAACCTTGTCAACTGCGAGCCTCCAAATTCGAAAATCTGTCTGCTCAGAAAGGCTGAAAGAATAGTTATAGCTACATTAATAAGATTATTGCCGACAATAATTGTACTGAGCAACTTTTCAGGCTCACCGTATAAGGAGAGAACAGCACTTGCTCTTTTGCTTTTTTCTTTCTTTATATTCTTAATATCTTCAGGGCTGAGTGAGAAAAAAGCCAATTCCGAACCCGACATCAATGCTGATAGTACAAGAAGAAAAATGAGAATAATAATTCCAGTAATTACAGAAATATCAGGAGGTAGTATTTTAACTCCTGTAGTTAAAATAATATTTACATAACTGTCAGCAGCTATCAAGAGATATGCATTTTGTTTTAATCAGAAAGGAAGATCATCCTCAGGCATTGGCTGAATTGGCTCTTCATCAAAAGGATAATTCATTTTATCCGGTTCATTAAATGTATCCGGCTTTTTGCCGGAACTATTGTAATATGATGAATGATTGCCATTTTCAAGAGGTTTATAACCTTCATTTTCCTGAATGCTATCATTAGCTTCATTACTGATCGATGTGCCTTGCTTACGGTCAAGAACGAACATCGTGTCGGCAAGTATTTCAGTGATATACTTATTGTTTCCGTCCTTATCAATATAAGACCTTGTTTTAATTTTACCAGAAATGTAAAGTTGCGTTCCTTTTTTGACGCTCTTTTCAGCCACTTCCGCGAGCGACCTCCATAATACAATATTGTGCCATTCGGTATTTGTTACTCTTTCTCCTTTCTGATTTCTGTAAGTCTCACTTGTTGCAAGCGGAAATGTAGCTTTTGCAACTCCTTTATCAAAATATCTTATCACAGGGTCTTTTCCGACATTTCCAACCAGAATTACTTTATTAATAGACATATTTTAATAAATTTGATTTTCTGCATGTAAATTTAATAAAAAATACACTCAGATTGAAAAAACATTCATGCATCAGAAATATAGATAAAAGGAAAATCGTATATTGTATGCCGATTAATCGAATTGTCCTCTTTTTAATAGAATTTTTATCCGTTTATTGTTATTTCCAGTGCATATTGGGCTATAGGAATGTTCGATAAAAATAAAAATTCCGTAAGTGTTTCAATTTAAATAAATAATATTTCTATATTTGCAGGATTGAAAAAAATTAAATAATTAAAATATTTGTTGAATTTTAAAATTTCATAAGAAATGACTAAAGCAGACATCGTAAACGAGATTGCCAAGAGTACTGGTATTGAAAAGGCAACGGTTCAGAAAACTGTTGAGGCCTTCATGGAAACAGTCAAAAACTCAATGATTGCTGGTAACAATGTATACTTAAGGGGTTTTGGGAGTTTTGTAATTAAGAAAAGAGCCAAAAAAACAGCCCGGAACATTTCGAAGAATACTACTATTATTATTCCGGCCCATAATATACCGGCATTTAAACCTGCCAAGTCTTTTGTTAATAAAGTGAAATCGCAAACCAAGAAATAAAATTTATGCCAAGCGGTAAAAAGAGAAAGAGACATAAAATGGCTACACACAAGCGTAAAAAACGCTTGCGTAAGAACAGACATAAGAAAAAATAAAAGATCATAATGGTCTGTAATGTTTACATTATAAACCTAAAGGTCATTTGATCTTTAGGTTTGTTGTATTTTGTATTTGAGATAAACAGATAACATCTTATTTCAGTTTTTTATATAAAGTGGAAAGTAGGGATTTAATCATCGACGCGGGTGATAAAGAAATTTCTTTGGCTTTACTTGAAGATAAACAGCTTGTCGAGCTACACAAAGAAAAAAGAAGTATAAGATTTTCAGTCGGGGATATTTACCTTGGAAAGGTTAAGAAAATAATGCCAGGGCTTAATGCGGCATTTATCAATGTTGGTTACGAAAAAGATGCTTTCCTTCATTATTTCGACTTAGGACCGCAATTCCGAACACTCCATAAATACTACGAATCGGCCATACAAAAGAAAGGGAAACCCGGACCTGTACATAAATTCAAAAGGGAACCAGATATTCAAAAAGATGGTAAAATTGGAGATGTTCTTACTAACGGCCAGACAGTTATTGTACAAATAACCAAAGAACCAATATCAACAAAAGGTCCGCGCCTTTCTTCGGAAATCTCAATCGCAGGCCGTAATCTCGTCCTTATCCCTTTCTCCGACAAAGTATCGGTGTCAACGAAAATAGAAAATCAGGAAGAAAGAAACAGATTGCGTACTCTCGTACAGAGCATTAAACCAGATAATTATGGTGTAATCATAAGAACGGCCGCAGAAGGAAAAAAATTAGCAGTCATCGACGCTGAATTGAGAGAGCTTATACGTAAATGGGAAGGAGCTTTTGAAAACTTAAGAAAAGATATTAAATCGCCCCGACTGTTCATTGGCGAAATGGATAGGATTTCTACAATCCTTCGCGATATGCTGAATGAATCATTCAACAGCATACATGTGAATGATTATACACTTTTTGAAAACATAAAAAAATACATAAAAGAAATAGCTCCTGAAAAGGAAGGTATTGTTAAATACTATAAAGGAACTCTTCCGATTTTTGACTATTTCGGAGTTACAAAACAATTAAAATCTCTTTTCGGCCGAACAATATCGTTCTGGCATGGAGCATATCTTATAATCGAACATACTGAGGCTCTCCACGTAATTGACGTAAATAGCGGAAACAGATCAAGAAGCGGAACCGACCAGGAAACTAGTTCCCTCGAAGTAAACCTTGCTGCTGCAAATGAAATTGCTCGCCAGCTTAGACTAAGAGACATGGGAGGAATAATTGTTATAGATTTTATTGATATGCAATCGGCTGAACATCGTCAACTTCTCTTAGACCGTATGAAGGAAGCCATGGAACACGACAGAGCAAAACATAACATTTTGCCCCTTACAAAATTCGGAATAATGCAAATTACGCGCCAGAGAGTCAGACCTGAAATGAGCATCACCACCGAAGAAAAATGCCCGGCATGCAGAGGAACAGGGGAGGTTAAACCGTCTTTGCTCCTTACCGATGAAATTCAAAATAAACTTTCTGAAATTGTAAAAATAGTTAAAACACGTAAATTGCAACTTAACGTCCATCCTTTTGTGGCCGCATATCTTACAAAAGGCATCTTACCGCTTTATATGAAATGGAATTTTAAATACCATATTTGCCTTAAAGTACAGGCCACCCCGTCATACCACATGCTTGAATACCACTTCTTCGACAGACATGAAAACGAAATAGACCTTTCCTGAACACTTAACGGATTAAACTGTTATTGTATCAATTGTTGTGATTTATTATCAAAATCTTAATTTTGTAAAATCATCCGTTAATTTTTCCCTGATGAAGAAATTCATTGCAGTTTTATCTCTTACTTTTTTTATTACAGGGCTGAAAGCCCAGATATATGATCCTGTATCATGGAGCTTCAGTTACCTGAAAACGAATGCAGACCAGTATGAGATAATAATGACTGCAAGCATTCAAAAGGGTTCTTATATTTATGCTCTCACTGTACCTGAAAATGGCCCGTTGCCAACGTCATTCATATTCGACTCAACAGGTAGCTACACATTAATCGGTAAACCTTACGAGGTTACCACACCTGTTGAGAAATTTGACGAGGCATTCGGCATTAAAATAAAAACCTTCAGCGATACAGCAGAATTCAGACAGAAGATTAAATCCGAAAAAACAAATTTCATTGTCAGCGGCACCGTTACATTTATGTCGTGCTCCAATTCAATATGCCTCCCACCGAAAGATATTAGGTTTTCAGTGGAAATAGAAGATACACAAAAAAAGGAACAGACACTTTTAATTTCCGACAGTGCGGCGCCTAAAAAGAGCTTTATTAAGTTCTTTATCGGATCATTCCTGCTCGGACTAATAGGTGTACTAACTCCTTGCGTTTACCCCATGATTCCAATGACTGTTGCCTTTTTTACAAGAGGTACGGAAAATCAATCAAAATCAACTATTAATGCCCTTATTTTCGGTATTTCAATAGTGCTGATTTATACATTCCCCGGATTAATAATCTCTCTGACCGGGGCTGGTGTTGACTTTACTAATACACTCAGTACACACTGGATTCCAAATATTATTTTCTTTCTGCTTTTTGTCATTTTTGCAGTTTCATTTTTCGGAGGTTTTGAAATAACTCTTCCAAATAAATGGGCTACCGGTGCCGATTCTATAGTTGATAGGGGTGGGGCTTTTGCATCTTTCTTCCTCGCACTCACAACAGTAGTAATCTCTTTTTCTTGCACTGGCCCTATTGTGGGAAGCCTTCTTGTTGAAGCAGCAACAGGCGATATATTAAGGCCGGTAATCGGAATGTTTGCATTCGGCCTGGCTTTTGCTATCCCATTCACAATTTTTGCATTTTTCCCTGCCGTATTAAAACGTCTGCCAAAATCAGGCGGATGGCTTAACTCTGTAAAAATTGTTCTGGGATTCCTGATGCTTGCTTTTAGCTTGAAATTTATTGTAAACATCGATAGCGTTTACAATCTTAATATTCTTTCGAGAGAAGCATTTATTGCAATTTGGATTGTTATCTTTTCATTGCTTGGTTTATATCTGCTTGGAAAAATAAAATTTATTAACGACAGCGAGATTCACCATATAGGATTTTTCCGATTGTTTCTTGCTATTATTGTGTTTTCTTTTGTGGTTTACATGGTTCCCGGACTGTTTGGAGCACCTCTAAAAAATCTTGCATCAATTCTTCCCACACAAAAATCTACATCCTTTAACTTAACTCAAATCACCTCACAGGAATTTCCAGAAAATCCTGCTGGCTGGCAGTCACTTAATACCGATTGTTCCAGGCCAAAATACGCCGATAAATTTACAATGCCCTATGGCCTCCATGGATATTTCGATTACAAACAGGGCATCGAATGTGCAAAAGAACAAGGGAAGCCTGTATTGATAACATTTAAGGGCCATGCATGTTCCAACTGCAAGCTCATGGAGGCAAAAGTGTGGTCAGATACGAAAGTTCTTGAACGTCTGAGAAAATTTGTTATTATTGCTTTATATACCGACGATCGCACTCAACTGCCGGAAAGCGAATGGATTACATCTCAGTTTGATGGAAAAATTAAGAAAACTTTAGGCAGGATAAATGAAAACCTTGAAATAATAAAGTTCAAAACAAATGCAATACCGTTGCATGTAATTACAGATTATGAGGGCAATCCTCTTAATAAGCCAATGTCAACAAATATGAATATTGAATTGTATACAAAATGGCTTGATGAAGGAATTTTGATGTTTACCACCTTAAAAAGGTAGTTCGTCTACATTTTTTTCTTATTTGTGAAATTTATTTAATTATAATTGCTTTTTGATTTTTAATTAGTTAACTTTACACATAGTATTGTCTTTGAAAAATAAAGCTATGAAACGTTGTTTTCTGGTAATTCAGATAATGTTTTTTATTTTATCAGTCTCAGGTCAGGAAAAGCAGGATGTTATTGCAAGTGCCGGCGGATATGACAAGAGTTCCGATAATTCAATATCAATAAGCTGGACTCTTGGCGAAACCATTATTCAATCATATAAATCAAATGACGGACAGCTTATTATCGATTACGGTTTTCAGCAAAAGCTGATTATTACAGCTATAGAAGAAAATCTGGAAGTGCCTATTAGAGTAACTATTTATCCCAACCCTACAAGCGAATCGGTAAAAATTAAATTCGAATCGGCAGTTGACAGACTTATTGATATTCAGATTATAGACGGACAGGGGAGACTTATAAAAACCGACAGAATCGAAGAATCGATTATTGAGAAAACGCTCAATCTCCAGGATCTTCCTTCTGGAACATATTACTTAAGGCTTTTAAAAGGCAATGTAGCAAACGTTTATAAGATAGTTAAACTCTAAATCTAATATATTTTACAATTCCGGTTCCGGTACGCGGATGACATACCATTTTTTAAGTATTTTTAAGTTTTCAAATTACTTTTGGTTGTACATTTCCCTTCCCATTTTAATATATTAGCAAAAAAAAGTATGAAGAAATCATTAAGTATCATTCTATGCATAATTTTGTTTTTTTCTCCGGCATGCAGGGATACTGAGAAGGAACTGATTAATAAGGCAGAAAAAATACATGCTGCTGTTCTTACATTAGATACTCATTGCGACACACCAATGAACTTTATACGCCCCGGTTTCGACCTTGGTCAACGCCAGGAATATGCTTGTATAGACTTTCCTAAAATGAAAGAAGGCGGTCTCGACGCCGAATTCTTCGCAGTTTTTATAGAACAGGGGCCAAGAGACAATATCTCCTTTTTAAAAGCTCATGAAAAAGCTTTGAGCATTTTCAACTCTATTCGTAATAATGTGGAAAAGAATTTTTCAATGGCCGAAATTGCACTGACTGCCGACGATGCTTACACAATAGAAAAAATAGGAAAGATCGCTGCCTTTATATGTGTTGAAAATGGATACCCTATTGGGAAAGACTTGACAAGAATAAAACAATATTATAAGCTTGGTGCAAGATATATAACTCTTTGTCATTCAAAAAATAACGATATATGCGACTCATCAACGGATATGTCCGGACCTGAACATAATGGATTATCACCTTTTGGCGAGGAAGTGGTTAGGGAAATGAACAGGCTGGGTATTATGGTTGATGTATCACATATTTCGGATGAGGCTTTCTATGATGTCCTTAAAGTAACCATGGTTCCTGTTATTGCATCTCATTCTTCATGCAGGGCTTTATGTGAAAATCCCAGAAATATGAGCGACGATATGCTTATCGCATTGAAACAAAATGGAGGAGTGATACAAATTTGTTTACTGAGCAATTATCTTAAATCGCCCGAACCAAATCCGGAACTCGATTCGGCACTTAGTAAAATACGTATGAAATACGGAGAACCTGGTTCTATGGATAAGGAAAAGCATAATCAGAAGAGAGAGGAATTCCGTGCCGTGAGGAAAAAATATGAAAAACTTGCCACAGTGAAAGATGCGGTTGACCATATTGACCATGTAGTGCAGGTGATCGGAATCGACTATGTGGGCATTGGTTCCGATTTTGATGGCGGCGGTGGAATTAACGGATGCCGAAATGTGTCGGAAATGAAAAATATCACAATCGAACTTGTAAGGAGAGGTTATTCCAGGAAAGATATCGAAAAGATATGGGGAGGCAATTTCATGCGTGTCCTTCGTGCCGCAGAAGAATTTGCAGGCAAGAATATAATATTTTAATCTATTCTGAAGGCAGTAATCCTTTTTTATCTGCTGTTTTTTCACCGTCAGCAGGTTTGTTAAATCTTGTCATTGTCAGGTCAGTGCCTTCAGTTACAAATGATTTAATCATCTGAATGACGTATGGTATTTTTTCTTCAACTAACATTTTTTCTTCAGGTGTCCAGTTACTGAGCACATACTCTTTTTGCCTGCCGCGGCTGAATGAATTCCTAATACCGAATCTTATTCTTGTATATTCGTTTGTGCCAAGTACTGAAGTTATGTGAGCCAGTCCGTTATGTCCGCCGTCGCTTCCTTTTGGTCTCATCCTTATAGTGCCTAATGGAAGGGCCAGGTCGTCAACTATAACGAGAAGATTACTGATTTCAATTTTTTCTTTTTTCATCCAATAATTTACGGCATTGCCACTCAGGTTCATAAAGGTCGAAGGTTTAAGGAGGTATATTTTTCTGCCCTTATAGTTAACGTTACTGATAAAGCCATACCTCTTGTCGGTGAATGTCGCACCGCAATCATGGGCAAAAGCATCAAGTACCAAAAAACCTACATTATGGCGGGTATCTTTGTATTCTTCGCCGACATTACCAAGTCCGACAATTAGATATTTCAAGTTATCGAATGATTTTCCGGAGGAAAACATTATTTTTTAACTTCTTCCGTACTTGTTTTTTCTACAGTCTGTTCTGAAGGTACTTTTTCAGCTTCTGGTGCAGTTTCTTCTGCTTTCTGGGCTACTCTTGAAGTGGCAATATTGATTATCATAAGACTATCAGGTTCAAGCAGTTCAATATTTTCAATAGAAATATCACCTGCTTTTATCGAATCATGTATTTTCAGATTGGTTATATCAATAGTTATGTGATCGGGAATATCTTTTGGAAGCCCTTTTATTTTCAGGTATCTTTTGTTTAATTTAAGTTTGCCTCCGGCCTTTACACCTGGAGCATCACCGGTAACTTTTACAGGAATGGATACCACTATAGGTTTATCGTCGAATATCTCTGTGAAATCAGCATGTATTATTTTGTCGCTAACCGGATGGAATTGAATATCTTTAAGGATAGCATTGAACTCCATTCCGTCAATATGAAGTTTTACAAAGTGGACATCACTGGTATAAACAAGTTTTAGAAAACTGTTCTCATGAGTCGAGAATTGTATATTTTCCTTACCTCCATACAAAATACATGGTACCATGTTTGATTTTCTCAGTATGGCTGCATCTTTTTTGCCTGAAGATTTTCTTAATGAACCATTGATTTCTAACGTTTTCATCTGTCTGTGAGTTGTTATAATGCTTAAAGTTCTTACGCCGGTAAATAACTTCGCTATATATATTTATATTTTTAAAATCGGCCTGCAAATTTATTATAAATGAATTAAAATACAAAATTAGTGCTTATTGATTGGTTTGTTGCAACAGCATAAATTGTATTGGCAAAAATTTTTGCAATTGATAGCACTTTAATCTTTGGTGAATTATTATTAAATGGCAATGAATCTGTTACAAAGAGCTCCTCAATTGAGGAATTATTTATTCTTTCAACGGAGTTGCCAGAAAGAACAGGATGCGTGGCGAAAGCCCGTACGCTTTTTGCACCTCTTTCTTTTATCATCTGGGCTGCCAGAACTACCGTACTTCCAGTATCAATCATATCATCTATTATCACAACATTTTTATCTTCGACATCACCGATTATCGACATTTCTTCCACTACATTGGGTTTTTTCCTGAGTTTATAGCATAGAACGAGCTCTGCCTGGAGGTTTCGAGCATATGCATTTGCACGTTTTGAACCTCCCATATCAGGTGCAGAAATTACAAGATTTGGAAGGTTAAGAGATTCAATGTAAGGAGCAAAAATTGCAGAACCGAACAGGTGATCGACTGGTACATTGAAAAATCCCTGTATCTGGTCGGCATGCAGGTCCATAGTTATTACACGGTCAACACCTGCAGCACTTAGGAGATCGGCAGTGAGTTTCGATCCTATGGATACCCTCGGCCGGTCCTTCCTGTCTTGTCTTGCAAAGCCATAATAAGGAATGACGGCAATTACTTTATATGCCGAAGCTCTTTTGGCAGCGTCAATCATAAGCAGAAGCTCAAGAAGATTTTCTGCAGGCGGATTGGTCGACTGCACAATAAAAACCATACATCCGCGTACCGATTCGTCGTAACATGGTTGAAATTCCCCGTCACTGAATTCAGTAACCGAACATTTACCCAGCTCTATGCCAAGTTCCTGGGCAATTTTTCCAGCAAGTTCTATTGAAGATCTGCAAGCAAAAAGTTTCATTGGTGCTTTTCCAAACATTTTGAATATTTTTTATTTTTCTAAACCGTACAAAAGTAAAAAATCAAATACAATTCATAAATCTTTTCGTGATTTGTTAACAGTTTCTTCTATAAAATCAAGAATTTCATTTCTGCCTGCCTTTGTTACAGAGGATGTTACAAATGTTACAGGCAATTCTTCCCATGTTTCAAGCATTATTTTGTCATATTCCCTTATCCGTTTTGCGATATTTTCGGGTCGCAACTTATCGGATTTTGTGAATACTCTTACAAAAGGAATACGATTAGTGCCAAGAGTTTCCATGAATCTGAGATCGGACGATTGCGGCTTTATTCTTATATCAATAAGTACAAAAATGCAGAAAAGATTTTTCCGGTTAATGATATAATTATAGGTTTCTTTTTGCCAGTTTTTTCTTGTTTCTGATGACGTTCCGGCATAACCGTAACCCGGCAGATCTACAAGATACCACTCGTCGTTAATAAGAAAGTGATTGATTGTGCGGGTTCGTCCCGGCGAACGTGAAACTCGCGCAAGTTTATTTCTTGATGTCAGCATGTTTATAAGAGACGACTTGCCAACATTCGAACGACCTGTAAAAGCAAAATCAGGTTTATCAGGCAAAGGACAACCGGATAGATTGCTGCTCGAGGAAATAAACTTTGCCGACCTGATAATCATTATGTTGAAAATATTTATCTATAAGTTCAACTTTAATACCCTTATTTCAGATCATTGTATGGCAGGTTGATCTTCTTG
This sequence comes from Bacteroidales bacterium, assembly GCA_017999895.1. Classification (GTDB taxonomy): domain Bacteria; phylum Bacteroidota; class Bacteroidia; order Bacteroidales; family VadinHA17; genus LD21. The sequence continues at coordinate 170,927 of JAGNKY010000003.1, read as the reverse complement.
TTTACAAGTAGTTTGTTTCCCATGGGCGTTGAAATTTCTGCGATAATTTCAACATAATCAGGTTGCTGGGTACCTGTTTTTTTTAGTCGGATTATTCCAGTATATTCCGAATCATTAATTTTTGTAACCTTCTGAGGGTCAAATAGTCCGTTTACATATCCACCCCTGTAGAAATTAACTTTGACATCTTTCTTGTTCAGACTTAGTTTGATTGTATAAGTTCCATCGGTTTTGTAATTATCTATAGTTTCAATTACAACCTCAGGATAATCTTTTATTGGAGTGCCGTCACTATTGAACTCTTCAAGATAAGGTTTTCTTAAGCCCTTTTCAAATTCAAGTTTTGCCTTTACCCTGCCCGATTTATAATATTGAATCTGTGTCCCATGTATGGTGTCTCTTCTGTAAGGGGTTTTGCGGAATACTTTTCCATCCTCATAATACCATACCGCAGTATCTTCTCTCAAACCGTTTTCATACCAGAAAGTCTGACGTAATTTCCCTGAAGGATAATAAGTTTTCATTAAACCATGTCTCACTCCATTTCTGAATGTAATTTCTGACGTGAGCATATTACCGCTGTACAATTTTTTGATTGTGTCGGGTACAAAAGACACTTCTGTCGTGTCGACTTCATTGGCTTTTTGCTTGCTTTTGCCATGACACCCTGAAAAATATATCAGAGGTACAAAGGCGAATAAAAAGATAATAGTTTTTTTCATGATATATTATGTTTATTTTTTATATTAGACTTAATAAAAACTTCCAGAATTTTTGCCTCCGGCATTGCTTCAAGAATCACTTCCGTAATTGCAGCCGGAAGTAAGATAGTCTCACCTTTAACTGCCGTTTCAATACCTTTATCCCAATAAATATTGAATCTGCCTTCCACACAGATATAAATCACAAAAGAATCGATGAAAGTATAATCTTTTTTCAATGATGACTTCAGATATATAATATTTGTTACAAAATATTCTGATTCAACAATATTTACAGTTTTGTCGGCAACAGGTTCTTTTCTTATTAATGCATTGCCGCAGGCGTTGTAATCAAGTGATTCTGCAGCAAGTTCTATATGTAATTCCCTTGGTTTCATATTATTATCATTTCTATTCCAGTCGAAAATTCTGTAAGTTATATCGGAAGTCTGCTGAATTTCGACCAGTGTGATACCTCCTCCTATAGCGTGAATGCGGCCCGCCGGAGTGAAAAATGCATCTCCAGGTCTGGGGTATTCTATATTTAGCAACTCCGGTAATTTTCCGTTGTTCAGAGCCTTTCTGAATATTTCTTCGTTGATTGGCTCTTTGAAGCCAGAATAAATCCGTGAACCAGGTTTTGCCTCAAGAATATACCACATTTCCGTCTTCCCCCATGCATTATGTTTCTCCCTTGCAATATTATTATCAGGGTGAACCTGCACTGATAAATTCGAAGAAGCTTCTATTAACTTGATAAGCAATGGGAATTCTATTCCGAATTTCTCAAAAACCTTTTCCCCCGTTATATCGCCCATATAAACTTCAATTATTTCTTCTATATTATTGCCTTTGAGAAAACCATTTGCAACCACCGAAAGATTGTCGGATACGGCCGATATTTCCCAGCTTTCACCTATAAGCCCATGATTACCGGCTTTTTTACCGTAATTTGTTACCAGAGATTTACCCCCCCATATCTTCTCCTTAAGAATAGGTTCGAACTTAATAGGATATAATTCATTCATTTTCTCTTATGAATAATAACAGGAAACCCGCTTTCATAACCTTTCAATAACTTATTCACTACCTTCCTCGCTTAGCAATGGTTCAAGGAATTCAAAGTTTGAGTTCGAAGTTTTAAGAAATGAAATCAATATTACTTTTTTAGGTTTCCAAATTTTATTAGACAATTCTAATTTATTATATCGTTTCAACCTGATTTATTTATAATTTTAACGTGTGAAAAGAAAAGCAATACAAAAATAAGAAAATATGATTATTATTGAAACAGTTTGGGTCTTGTTTGAGGCAATCAATGTTAGCGACGTCAGGGACAAAATGGGATTATAGAATAAATTATCAATAGGAAAAGAAAATAATATTGAATCTCAATTACCTGTTTTAATGGAAATATACCGTGTTTAATAATAAACTATCATATAGTTATGTTTGAAGATTTAAAACTCGAGAACATTCTGTTTCTTGATATTGAAACAGTGCCTTCCGCCGCTTCGTACGAAGAGTTAAGCCCTTTAATGCAGTCGCTGTGGGATAAAAAATCAGCTTCTTTCAGAGAAGTATCTCAAAGTGCCTCGGAAGTGTATCAGAGGGCAGGAATTTACGCTGAATTCGGGAAAATAATTTGTATTTCCGCAGGTTTTGTAAAAGAGAAGGAGCCTTTTGGCTTCAGACTGAAATCATTCTTTGGCGATGATGAAAAAACTATTCTTTCAGAATTTTCCTCTATGCTTAAAAAAACTTCATCGAGCAGGGATGCTGTTCTATGCGCCCATAATGGAAAGGAATTCGATTATCCATATATTGCCCGCAGGATGATAGTCAATTCCCTCTCTATACCCAACATACTTGATAATGCGGGTAAAAAACCATGGGAAGTGAAATTACTCGATACAATGGAACTCTGGAAATTTGGAGACCATAAAAACTATACTTCTCTTGAAACTCTTTCGGCTATACTGGGCATTGACTCATCAAAAGATGATATTGACGGAAGCATGGTGTCCGATGTTTACTGGAAAGAACACGATATTAAGCGAATAGTAAAATATTGCGAGAAAGATGTTATTTGTGTTGCGCAAATACTTTTGAGATTTATGAATACATCAGCGATAAGCCTTGATAAAATAGAATCTATAACTGTGTTCTGAAGTTATTTATAAGGTTGAGCAGGTTAATTGCCTTTTGTACATTTGAATCGTATTTTCAAGTCCCAGGTAGAGAGCATCAGAAATAAGTGCATGGCCTATTGAGACTTCATCGAGATATGGGATTTTTTCTGAAAGGTATCTCAAATTTTGCAGATTAAGGTCGTGTCCGGCATTTATACCGAGTCCTGATTCTTTTGCTTTTTTTGATGCCGCGATGTATGGTTCTACTGCTTTTTGTTTGTCCGACAAGTAAATTCTTGCGTAAGGTTCGGTATATAACTCAACTCTGTCTGCACCTGCAAGTGCGGCATATTCTATATCTTCAGGGTCAGTTCCAACAAATATCGATATTCTTATGCTGGCATCCTTAAAAACAGAAACAATATTCTTTAGAAATGAAAAGTGTTTTTTAGTATCCCAGCCGGCGTTTGAAGTAATGGCATCCGGTGAATCGGGGACAAGTGTAACCTGATCAGGTTTCACTGATAAAACAAGGTTGATGAATCTTTCGGAGGGATACCCTTCTATGTTGAATTCGGTAGTAATTATAGGCTTAATCTCAAATACATCCGAATATCGAATATGCCTTTCATCGGGGCGAGGGTGAACTGTTATCCCGTCAGCACCAAATTTCTGACAATTGATTGCGGCAAGTCTAACATCAGGAATATTTCCTCCCCTTGCATTGCGAAGAGTTGCTATTTTATTAATATTTACACTTAATTTTGTCATCAAAGGTTTACTTATAATTAATTAACAAAAATATAATAACTATCAATTTTTTTCGCTATATTTAAATTAAAAACAATTATTTAAGAAAATAATATATGCAGGCAAAAGATCTTATATCTGAAACGATACCACCATTAAAGACATCCGATACAGGGCAGACCGCTCTCAACTTGATGGAAGCCTATAAGATATCTCAGCTCCCTGTTGTCAATAATCAGGATTTTCTTGGTCTCATATCCGATGCAAACATACTTGATATGAGTCAGCCTGATAAGCCGATAGGTAAACAACAACTTACACTTTTTAAACCTTATGTTAAAGCCGATCAACATATTTTTGAAGTAATAGCGCTTGCATCAAAACTTAAACTCAGTGTTATTCCTGTTCTCGACGAGAAAGGTCATTACAAGGGCGTCATAACAGTGAATAATCTGATTATGAATGTAGCGAAGTTTTTATCATTGGATCAACCAGGGGGTATTATAGTACTTGAATTGCTCGAAAGAGATTATTCTCTTTCCCAGATTGCGCAAATTGCCGAAGGGAATAACTTGAAAGTTCTCAGCATGTTTATTACCTCGCCTCCGGAATCAACTAAACTCGAAGTAACACTGAAGCTTAATTCAAACGATCTGGCTTCAGTAATTAAAACCTTTGAGAGATATGGATATAATATTAAAAAATGGATTTCAGAAGACGATACACTTGACAGGTTCTATTCGGAAAGGCTCGATATGTTGATAAAATATATGAATATCTGATAATATAGGAAAATGCTAAAAAGCGTGGCAATATTCAGTTCTGAAATTAATGAACGGACAAAAAAAGTTATTAATAATATTATCAGGGGGTTTTCAGGGAAAGCGATCAAGATTTATTTTTATGATAGGGCAGGTCAGTTAAATGATATTGGAGAAAAAGGTTCGATTGAGAAATTTCTGAGTCCTGCAGACCTTTCAGAAAAGCCTGAACTGATCATGAGTATTGGTGGAGATGGGACATTTCTTGAAACTATGACGATGGTTAAAGATTTACAGGTTCCGGTAGCAGGGATTAATACCGGCAGGCTCGGATTCCTTGCAAACATTTCCGAAGATGAAGTATGCCAGGCACTGGAGATGCTTTATAATAATGACTTTGATATAGTAGAAAGATCACTTCTTGAAATAAATGAACCTGCTGGCAAATTTGGAGGTTACGATCCTGTGGCACTCAATGAGGTTACAATTCAAAAGTCGGGACTTAATATGATAACTATAACAGTATTTGTTGATGAGGTATACCTTAATACTTACTGGGCCGATGGACTTATTGTTTCAACAGCAACAGGTTCCACTGCTTATAACCTGAGTGCGGGCGGACCTATTCTGCCTCCGGGCGATGAAAGTATTATCATTTCACCTCTTTCGGCACATAATCTGACGGTAAGGCCAATAGTACTTCCAGGCCATAGTAAACTAAGAATGTTTGTTGAAAGTAGAAACAATGAATATCTGGCAACATGTGATTTTAGAGTTGAAAAACTCCTTTCCGGCCAGCAAATCCAGATAAAAAAATCAGATACAAAACTTAAAACTGTAATGCTGAAAGGACATGATTTTTATAGTACCTTAAGAGATAAGCTTATGTGGGGAGCCGATAAAAGAAACTGATACAATTCTATATAGTTTTATCCGTTAATAAACTATAGATTATTATATTTGTATAAGAAAAATTTAACAAATAAATCAGTTGGTAAATACATCTCATTTTTTATATACTGAAAATAATTAAGATAATATTATTGACATTGGAGTTCCTGTAAATAAATATATAATTTTTACATGAAAAAATTATTCCTTTTGGTTTTAATTTTTGGTTTCATACCGCAATTTGTTGCCGGACAACTCTGGGAAAGAAAAAGATGTGAAGCTGTTGCAGGCCTCGGTACAACTCAGTTTTTTGGCGATATTGGAGGTTACTCCCCTAAGGAAAACGTTCTTGGAATAAAGGACTTCAGTTTTCATCAAACACGTTTTAATGTCAATGCCGGACTTAAATACAGAATTCTTCAGAACCTCAGTGTGAAGCTTGGATTTTCTATCGGAACTTTACATGCCACTGATAAAAGAGGATCGAATGAAAATAGAGAAATGGAAGCTACTTCGACTATCTTTGAACCAGCACTTACAGGAGAATATTATTTTATAAAAAGCCAGAGAGAAAATAGTTATCTATTCTCTCGAGGAAGAAAAACAAGATTCAACAGCATAATTTCTTCACTTGATGTTTATGCATTTACCGGAGTAGGTGCACTATCTTATAGTGTGAAAGGGAACGATGAACTTGTATCAAAAGGAATGAAGGATGGTGGTTTAACCGCAATTATTCCCGTTGGTCTGGGAGTTAATTTACTTATTATGCCCGATTATAATATAGGTCTTGAGCTTGGAGGAAGGTATGCCTTTTCCGATTATCTTGACGGATATACTTCAATCTATTCACGTTCAAATGATATATATTATTTTTTTAACTTCACTCTTACTTATAAAATTCCGACAAACAGTAGTGGAATTCCTTTATTCTTAAGCAGCCGAAAATTCTGAACAGGGATTGATGTTAATGAAAAAAGTTATTCTATTTTTTTTAGTTGCTTCAATATATACAGGCATCAATGCACAGCGTAATGCCGATTACGGAGCAACAGGTGGAGTTACTTCATATATCGGAGATATCAATCCCGGGAAACTCCTCTATTCCATTCAGCCTGCAGCAGGTTTATTTTACAGGTATAATCTAAACCCCAGAGAAGCATTCAGAATAAACTTTCTTTTCGGAGGTATTGAAGGAAATGACCTTGATTTTAATAACTCTTTTCAACAGTCAAGAGCAAACTCATTTTCAGGTACAATTGGAGAATGGAGCACTGTATTCGAATTTAATTTTTTCCCTTATCATACACAGGGTAAGAGATGGAAATCAACACCATATCTGGCAGCAGGAGCAGGATTTGTTTTCATAAATACTATCGATTTTACCTATACGCCGGTATTCCCGTTCTCATTTGGTATAAAACTGAATATTTATAATAATCTTGGTCTTGAAGCGGAATATGGTTTTCGTAAAACTTTTTATGATAATTTTGACGGCTTAACTGACTTTGTTGACCCGGATGAACACGGCTGGATTCATAATAACGACTGGTACTCATATACCGGAATTTCGTTTACATGGAAAATATACAACAAGCTGGCAGGATGTCCCGTTTACAATGATGTTAAATCAGGAAAGAAAAAGAAACGCTGACCGATGACTCTTTTGGAGCAAATAGATACCGATAAGATGCCGCAACATGTTGCTATTATAATGGATGGCAACGGCAGATGGGCACGTAAGCACGGCCTTGAAAGGAATATGGGGCATCAGGAAGGCGTTAAAGTTGTGAGAGAAATAATTAAGTGTGCAGCCGAATTAAAATTGAAATATCTCACCCTGTATGCTTTTTCAAAAGAAAACTGGAGCAGACCTGATTCCGAAGTCGTCGCACTGATGAATCTTATGATCGAATCTCTTAATAACGAGACAGAAACGCTGACTAAAAACAATATAAAACTCCTTGTTATAGGAGATATTCAGCAACTAGGATCCAATATAAGAGCAAAGCTACTCAATACAATTGATATTACATCAAAAGCCGATGGGCTTACACTTATTGTTGCATTGAGTTATAGTTCAAGATGGGAAATTTTTCAGGCTGCAAAGAAATTTGCTGCCGATCTAATGAATGGAATAATTGACCCGTCAGCCAACGATGAAACTATTTTTGGAAATTATCTGGCCACTGCCGGAATCCCTGACCCCGAACTATTAATACGTACAAGCGGGGAGATGAGAATAAGTAATTTTCTTCTCTGGCAGATTGCATATACTGAATTATATTTTACCGATATTCTTTGGCCTGATTTTCGCAGAGAAAATTTTTACGAAGCTATAATTGATTACCAGAAACGTGAAAGAAGATTTGGAAAAACAAGTGAACAAATTCTGGAATAGAATAATGATTATGAAGATTAAGATTATCGGAATCGTTTCGATATTTATTCTGTTTTTGTTACCTGCCGAAGTAATATCCCAGGAGGATACTACAGAAATTTATGATTACCGGAGAATAGAGGATTATATTATTGGAGATATAACAATTTCAGGCATTAAATACCTTGATAATAATACGCTTATAGGAATATCCGGCCTTAAACAGGGTCAGGAAATAACCATTCCCGGAGAGGAAATAACAAGAGCAGCTAAAAATCTCTGGAATCAGGGTCTATTTTCAGATATCAGAATATCTGTAACCAAAATATTGTCCGATACTGTTTACCTCGATATTTTTATTCAGGAACGACCACGTTTATCAACTTTAAAAATAACAGGTGTAAAGAAATCGGAAATTAACGACCTGACTGAGAAAATAAAACTTCCAGCCGGATCTCAAATAACATCTTTTGTACTTAATAATACTGAAAGGACTATTAAAGACCATTACCTTGGGAAAGGATTCTTAAATACAACAGTAAAATTTATACAGAAAGATGATCCTGACAGACCTAATAATGTGATACTTACAATTGAAATAAATAAGAATGAAAAGGTTAAAATAGCAGATATAGATTTCATGGGAAACGTTCATTTTGAAGATAGTAAGCTAAAAAGAAAAATGAAGGGCACAAAGGAAAAGAATTTGAATTTCTTCAGATCCTCGAAATATATTGCAGATAAATTTGCAGAAGATAAAGAAAAAATTTATACATTTTATAATGATAACGGATTTAAAGATTTCGCCATACTTTCCGATTCACTTTATCAGATTTCTCCTGATCGTGTAGGACTTATTATCAAAGTTGACGAAGGGAAACAATATTTTCTGAGAAATATCAAATGGGTAGGAAACAGTATATATCCGACATCATTACTCGACCGAGCTCTTAACATAGAGAAAGGTTCGGTTTACAATAAAACTCTTCTCAACAAAAGACTTAAACAGGATGAAGATGCGGTCAGCTCACTTTACCTCGATAACGGATATCTTTTTTCAGACCTGACACCTGTTGAAGTAAATGTAGTGGGAGATTCTGTTGATATTGAAGTCAGAATATATGAAGGCGACCAGGCTTACCTGAATGATATAATTATAAATGGAAATACCAGGACCAATGAGCATGTTGCACGAAGAGAGTTATACACTCTTCCGGGAGATCTTTTCAGTAAGGAGAATATTTTACGTTCAGTAAGGCAAATTGGAGTTCTTGGTCATTTTGACCCCGAAAAAATAAATCCTCAACCTATCCCCGATCCAATGAATGGAACAGTAGATCTATTATATAATCTTGAAGAAAGGGCAAACGATCAGTTCGAAATATCCGGAGGTTGGGGTGCAGGTATGCTGGTAGGTACTGTTGGAGTAAGGTTCAATAATTTTGCAATGCGTAACTTTTTCAATCTCAACGAATGGAAACCATACCCATCAGGCGACGGACAGTCATTGAGCATAAGGGCACAAACAAACGGCCGTGTATATCAGTCATATAACGTATCATTTATAGAGCCCTGGCTTGGTGGGAAAAAACCTAATACATTTTCAATATCTTTTTATAGATCTGTTATGACAAATGGCCAGAAAAAAAGTGAAGATGGAAGACAGTCAATGATAATTGACGGAGCTTCAATAGGACTGGGGAAGAGACTTGAATGGCCAGACGACTGGTTTTCATTGTACGGGGAACTGAATTACCAGAGATATGATTTGAACAATTACAATGTTTACCGTTTTTTGTTTGAAAATGGAAGTTCTAACCTCTTTAGCGTTTCTGCCCGAATAATGAGGTTCTCTACATCACCTAATCTAATATATCCACGAAGTGGCTCGAGCTTCTCACTCTCATTGCAGGTAACTCCTCCTTATTCTCTCTTTAGCAACATCAATTACAAGGATGCAACCGACGACGTAAAATATAAATGGATAGAATTTCATAAATGGGTTTTTAAAGCTGATTATTATTATCCAATTACAAGAAATGACAAACTGGTTCTTAACACAAAGTTTGCTTTTGGATATCTTGGATTCTATAATAAAGATATAGGTCCGTCGCCTTTCGAAAATTTCTATTTAGGAGGCGATGGCATGACAGGCTATAGTTTTTACGGCCGTGAAGTGATTGCATTGCGTGGATATACAAATGGTTCACTGACTCCATTGGACCCAAAAAAGTCTTCTCCTTCAGGCAATGTTTATTCGAAACTAACATTCGAGATAAGATACCCTATTACCCTTAATCAACAGGCAACTATATATGGCCTTGCCTTCCTCGAAGCAGGTAAAGCATGGTATGAACTTAAAGAATATAACCCATTCAGGATGAATCGTTCGGCAGGTGTAGGACTCAGAGCCAACCTCCCGATGTTTGGTCTTCTTGGAATCGACTGGGGTTACGGATTTGACCCTGTCCCGGGTAATCCCGATGCAAATAAATCGCAATTCCATTTTGTTATTGGACAACAATTTTAATTGATAAGAAACTTAAAAACAGAAAATTATGAAAAAATTAGCAGTATTTATCGTAACAATAATTCTGACTTCATCATTTGCTGCTGCACAAAAATATGCTTTTGTCGATTCAGAATATATCAGAAAAAACATCCCGGCTTTCAATTCAGCCCAGGAAAAGCTCGATAATCTTTCAAAGCAATGGGAGAAAGAAATAGCAGACGGCTATGCAGAAGTTGAAAAGATGTACAAAGCTTACCAGAATGAAGCTGTGCTTCTTTCTCAGGAAATGAAAACTAAAAGAGAAGAAGCTATTGTTAATAAGGAAAAAGAGGTTAAGGAACTTCAAAACAAATATTTTGGAGTTGAAGGAGAGCTTTTCAAGAAACGTGAAGAACTTATAAAACCTATTCAGGATGAAATTCTAAAGGCAATAAAAGAAATTGCAGTCGAAGGAAGTTATGCAGCAATATTCGACACTGCAGCCGGAGGATATATTCTTTTTGCAAATCCAAAGTACGACGTGAGCGACCAGGTACTTGAAAAATTAGGATATAAAAATTAATTGTATATTTTTGCAAAAAAGTAAAAACACTAATATTTTTAATAATGAGAAAGATATTATTGATTACAACTGTATTTGTAATTTTTTCAATCCCTGGCCTGAAAGTTGAAGCACAGGCATTGAAGTTTGGTCATATCAATACCGATGAACTTATTAGAGCAATGCCTGAATATGATTCGGCCATGGCAAAACTTACGAGAATTCAGAAGGAACTTATTAATGAACTCGAATTGATGCAGGTTGAACTAAATAACAAGTATGAAACTTACAATAAGGAAAGTAAGAATTATACTGAACTTGTTCGCCAGACAAAAGAGCAGGAACTTGCCGATATGAGCAAACGCATTCAGGATTTCCAGCTTCAGGCTCAAAACCAGCTTCAGGAAGAACAAACAAACCTGACAAGACCTATTTTTGAAAAAGTTGACAAGGCCATAAGAGATGTTGGAAAAGAAGGAGGATTTATTTATGTTTTTGATGCAACACAATTGCGCTATTTTGACGAAACAAAAAGTGTAAATGTCATGCCCCAGGTTAAGGCAAAACTTGGTATTAAATAAACAATAGGCTGACGACGCTGGGCATCTGCCGGTAATAATTGGTGGATGCCCTCTTTTTTGCAACTGGTTAAATAGTTTATTTTATCAATATTTATATAGAATAATAAATTAATTAATGTAGCATCTGGCTGTGGACGAAAGACCAATTGGTATATTTGACTCCGGCGTTGGAGGTTTGACCGTAGCCCATGCAATCAAACAAATATTACCGGGCGAATCTCTGCTTTATTTCGGCGACACTGCACATTTACCCTTTGGCGACAAATCGGCTGAAGCTATAAAGCAATATTCCGAAAAAATAGTCGAATATCTTCTAAGTTTCAATGCTAAGGCAATCCTCATAGCCTGCAATTCAGCTTCAGCTTCGGCTTATGCTTATCTGAAAGAAAAATTTGGAGAACGTACGGTTATTATGGATGTTATAACCCCGGTTATTGATTATATAGTTAGCCGGAATTATCGTAAAATCGGCGTAATAGGTACAAAACGTACAATAACTTCAGGAATTTACAGAAATACACTGGCTGAAAAATTACCTGACACGGAAGTGATTTCTCTGGCCACACCTTTGCTTGTTCCTATGATTGAAGAAGGCTTTATCTATGATGAAATTAGTAATTTAATCATCAGAGCCTACCTTTCAAATGAGGCTTTCAACGGTATTGAGGCTCTAATTCTTGGCTGTACTCACTATCCTATAATTCGAAACCAGATAATTAAATTCTTTGATTTTAATATTGAAATCGTTGATTCATCAAAGATTGTATCGGCTGCTTTCAAACAAATGCTCCATTCGAATAACCTTATCAATGATGGGGGCTACAGTAATGACAAATTCATGGTCTCAGATTATACTGATTATTTCGGTAAAATAGCAAGAATGTTTTTTGAGAAGGATATTCATCTCGAAAAGGCCGACATCTGGGCATGAAAAAATATCTATAAACTTCTTCGTTTTGAATAATAACCAAGATAATATTATATGCATTTTGGTTTCGTTAAAAAACTAAAATAACCTAAGTTCGCACATAAAATGAAGTTATGTCTGAGCGATAATATATTTTATTGCTTCAGAATGTTTAACCTGTAAATCAAACAATAATACTTTCGGTAATTGCATCTTTGTTTATTTTTTTTATCAGACCCTGAAGAACATTTCCCGGGCCTACTTCTGTGAAACTTGTTGCACCTGCTTTTATCATGTTAATTATTGTTTGGCTCCATCTTACAGGCGAGGTCAATTGCATTACCAGATTGGCTTTTATCTCTTCCGGATCAATTGAAGGTTTTGCATTTACATTCTGAAATATAGGGCACAATGATTTGCGGAATGAAGTTTTGTTTATAGCTTCTTCGAGTTCTTTTCTTGCAGGTTCCATTAATGGCGAGTGAAAAGCCCCACCTACCGAAAGTTTCAAGGCACGTTTAGCTCCTCTCGATTTAAGTATTTCAATAGCCTTATCAATTGCCTCATTGGTGCCTGAAATTACAATCTGCCCTGGACTATTATAATTTGCCGGCACTACTTCTCCATTGAATCCAGCACATACTTCCTCCACTATATTATCGTCAAGTCCAAGGATTGCCGCCATTGTTGACGGGTTCATTTCACAAGCCCTTTGCATGGCAGAAGCTCTGGTCAAGACAAGCATCAATCCATCCTCGAAAGTAAGCGTACGATTGGCAACGAGTGCTGAAAACTCTCCCAAAGAATGTCCTGCTACCATATCGGGCATAAAAGATTCGCCAACGACAGATGCTATTATTACCGAATGAAGAAATATTGCAGGTTGAGTTACTCTTGTCTGCTTTAGATCCTCCTCGCTTCCGTAAAACATTACATCAGATATCCTATAACCAACAATTGAGTTTGCTTTTTCAAAAAGCTCTCTTGCTAATGGATATTTTTCATAAAGATCTTTCCCCATGCCCGGATATTGTGAACCTTGTCCGGGGAAAACATAAGCTTTCATATAAATTCCGATTTTGAGTTAGAAATATTACAAAGCTGCAAAAATAGAAAAAACTAATGCAGTTTTGTTCCAATAAGATGCATGAATTCTTCTCTTGTTCTGAAATTATCGAGGAAACATCCCGTGAATGCTGATGTAGTAGTTACAGAATTTTGTTTCTGAACCCCTCTTATCTGCATGCACATGTGCTCGGCTTCGATAACTACAGCAACTCCCATCGGCTGAAGGCATTCCTGGATACAATCCCTTATCTGAACAGTTAGCCTTTCCTGTACCTGTAACCTGCGGCTGAATGCTTCAACTACTCGTGCTATCTTGCTTAATCCCGTTATATATTCATTAGGTATATATGCCACATGAGCTCTGCCAAAAAAAGGTAACATGTGATGCTCGCATAAAGAATAAATATCTATATCTTTTACAAGCACCATGTGTTTGTATTCTTCCCTGAATTTTGCCGAATTAAGTATCTGACGTGCATCCTGTTGATAACCCATTGTCATGAAATAAAGTGTTTTTGCAACCCTTTCAGGAGTTTTCAGCAAACCTTCTCGATCAGGATCTTCACCAAGTAAACTTAATATTTTACGATAATAACCTGCTATTTCCTCAACATTTTCTTTGTTCCATTGCTCGATTTTCAGATAACCCGATTTTTCTTCTTCAATGCCGTTTTCAATTTCTTTAATTTTTTTTGCCATAATATTAATTGTTAATATTTTTTTATCTCAGTTAATTGTGCGAGAAAATTTTAAAACTTATAAAAGTAGTTTATATCAAATTGATTATATTTTTAAACTACGAACTAATCCCCTTCAATGCCTCCCGATGCTTAGGTCGGAGGAAAACCTGAGCTTTGAAAAGGAGAAGATAAGTGCACATTTATGAGTAATTCAAACCTTATATCCATATTATTAATTCTTTTTATAATTTTCCCAAAGTTAAATACTCTATATTTTTTAAAAGTCGAAATATTCAATGATATTTTTAGAATTTCAGGAAATATTGTTGATTTTGAGGGGCTAAAGTTTATTTATTTTCGTAAAAAAAACAATAAATTGCAATTTTAAGTTTTAACAATAAGAAGTTAACCCGTGAAAATATTAATAGTATTTGCAACCAATGAAGAGGCCGATATTCTGAAAAAACCTGGTTTTACCGATTCAGATAAAATTATTTATGGGCCTCATGAAATTTCGGTGCTGGTTACAGGAGTAAGTTCAGTTCAAACAGTCTGGCACGTGAAACACTATTTTTCCATGTCTAATAAACCCGACCTGGCGATAAATGTCGGTATTGCAGGCTCTTTCACCGATGAAATACCTGTTGGAGACGTGGTGATGCCTGTTTCTGACTCTTTTGCGGATATTGGAATTGAAACAAGGGAAGGTTTCATACCTCTCAAAGACATGGGCATAAGAGATGAAGAATGTCCTTTTATTACCGACAGAATATACTGTATTAATAAGTATACGAGGAAAATAGCTCATAAATTAAGAACTGTCAGGGCAATTACTGTAAACACGGTAACAGGTACAGATGAGAGAGCAGAAAAACTACGGTTCCTATTTAATCCAGATATTGAAACGATGGAGGGTGCTGCATTTTTTTATACATGTATTATGGAAAATATACCATATATAGCTTTAAGAGCTGTTTCAAATTTTGTTGGAGAAAGAAGAAGTGAGAGCTGGAATATGCCTCTTGCACTAAAAAGAGTTAGAAATAAGCTTAATGAAATATTACTTCTAATAAAGTAATTGAATGAAACTTTCTCTGGGTTTTTCTCCCTGCCCGAACGATACATTTATTTTCGGTGCTATGGTACTTGGAAAAGTAGATACTGAAGGGCTTGAATTCGATTATTTCCTTGCCGACGTTGAACAACTTAACCGTAAAGCCTTTGAAGGTAAAACAGATATTCTTAAATTAAGTTATCATGCCTATACATACGTAGCTGAAAACTATCTGATATTAGATGCCGGAAGTGCCATCGGCCGAGGTAATGGCCCCCTTCTGATAAGCAAGAAAGAAATCAAAATGGATGAAATACCGCTTCTTACTATTGCTATCCCTGGGAAATATACTACTGCAAATTTGCTTTTTAGTATTTGTTGCCCTGAAGCGTTAAATAAAAAAGTCTATCTTTTTTCTGAAATTCCTGATGTAATACTTAAAGAAGAAGCTGACGCCGGAATTATTATCCATGAAACAAGATTTACCTATCATGAAAAAGGGCTGAGAAAAATTGCAGATCTCGGAGAATATTGGGAAAAACTGACCGGCCTTCCTGTGCCTTTAGGTGCAATAACAGTAAATAGATCATTACCAGAAGATATTTCTCAAAAAGTCAATAGAATAATAAAAAGAAGCATAGAGTATGCATTTAAAAATCAGGATTTCTCTTTCAATTTTGTACGTCAGTATGCAAAGGAAACTGATGCCGATGTGATAAGAAGTCATATAAAACTTTATGTAAATAAATATACTTATAGCCTGGGAATGGAAGGCAGAGAGGCTGTGAAAAATTTTTTTTCGACAGCCATGAATGCTGGCGTTATTCCTAAATTGCCGGAAAGAGTTTTTCTTTAACTTGCTTTTGTTTAATTTTACAATAAAAAATATTAAAATGGATTTTTCAGAGTTAGTTGCTAAATGCAGAAGCTACCGCAGGTTTGATGAATCTGTGAGGATTGAATATGATTTTTTGAAAAGGCTGATTGGATATGTAAGACTTTCACCTTCGGCATCAAACAAACAGCCGTTGAAATTTTTGTTATATAATTCACCCTCCGACTGCGATAAGATATTTCCATGTACTAACTGGGCAGGTTATCTTTCCGACTGGCATGGCCCTGAACCAGGGGAAAGACCAACTGCCTATATTATAATTCTTGGTGATACTAAAATTTCAGACTCTTTTGGAATTGACCCCGGAATAGCAGCGCAGAGTATAAAGTTAGGAGCAACCGAAGCAGGTTTCGGCGGCTGCATGATAGCTTCAATCGAAAAAAAACAATTGCGAAGCGAACTTCAAATACCTGAACAGTATGAAATACTACTTATAATAGCACTTGGCAAACCCGTTGAAAAAGTTGTTGTTGAGGATATAATAAACAACGATGTAAAATACTGGCGCGACGAAAATAAAGTTCATCATGTTCCAAAAAGAACAATTGATGAACTTATTCTTAAGTTATGAAAAAATCTTTTTTATCCTTTATAAAAAATTGCTTTTATTATATGACTTGCTATTTTTGGATTTTCTTTCAGACGGCGAGTCGAATAATTAAACCATTCTTTCCCGAAAGGCACATAAACACGCATTGTATGTCCCTCATTAACAATGCTTTCTCTTAACTTTGGAGTTACTCCGTAAAGCATCTGGAACTCATACATGTTTTTCGGTACATCATATTTCTTTATAAGATTATATGCTCCTTCGACAAGTGGCCTGTCGTGTGTGGCAATTCCAACAAATATTTTCTTACTGAGCATCAGCTCAAGATCTTCAAGATAATGGGCATTTATTTCTTCATACTTTTTATATGCTATTGAAGCCGGTTCAACATAAATACCCTTACAGAGTCTGAAATTCAAAGGTGATTCAGGCGTATGAATATCTAACAATTTTTCGATATCGCTATAAGTGCGACGAAGATATGCCTGAAGAACAAGTCCGACACTTTTTGGGAACTCGGCTTTTAGCCTCCTGTAAAGCTCGATTTCCATATCAGTACATGTCGAGTCTTCCATATCAATTCTAATGAAGCTATTTACTGAAGCTGCTTTTGCAACAATCTCACGGATATGGTTATAGCAGAGTTCCCTGTCAATAAGAAGTCCAAAACTTGAAGGTTTAAGTGAAAAATTACCGTCTATTCCATTGCCAATTGTAAAATCGATGAGATTTAAATATTCTTTCTTATTCCTTTCAGCCTCATCCAGATTTTTTATGAATTCACCAAGCACGTCGAGCGTAACTTTTATTTTCTGATTGTTAAGCTCTTTAGAAACACGTATGGCATCTTCTATAGTTTCACCGGCTATGTACGACCTTGAAAAAATCCAGATGAACTTTTTTGGAAAGTAGGGCAAAATAGATGAAATGAGTTTATTTATCATGTCAAGTAAGCTTTTAATGTTAATAGTAAGTTGCGAAGGTAAAAATTACTTTTAAATCTCAATGCAATCAATTTTTACTTATAAAATTTATCAATGTAATTTTATAATTTTTCCCGACCTTTGTTATATTGAAATAATGAGTTGAATTAATCCGTTAATTTTATAAACATTTTTTAAACAGTGCAACCATTGAGGTTATATGATTGTCTTAAAATTGTCGAAGGCAAATGTTGAGTGACGTAGAGATAATTGAAGGTTGTTCCCGTCACGAGAGGAAGGCACAACAGATGCTATACGACAGGTATTCACGCCTGCTGTTAGGTGTTTGTATGCGCTATGCAAGCGACAAGGCGGAAGCAGAAGATATGCTTCAGGAGACTTTCTTGAAAATATTCTTTAATATAAAAGATTATTCAGGAACGGGTTCTTTCATAGGATGGATAAGAAAAATTGCGGTAAACACTGCGATAACCTCGTATCATAAAAATTTGAAGCATAGATATAATATTGATATTGAAGAATACGTGTCAATAGAAACAGGAGCAGAAAGTTTTGAGGAAGATATGTTTACTGCTGATGAGCTTATCAGAGTTTTAAATGAGCTTTCACCTGGCTATAGGATGGTATTTAATCTGTATGCCATTGAAGGTTATAAACACAAAGAAATTTCGGAGATGCTTGGCATCGATATAAATACTTCCAAATCACAATATAGCAGGGCAAAAGCTGCTATACGCGAAAGACTCGAGATACTGAGAACAATAAAGAAGAATTATCCAGCTTCCGAAAACAATAATAATAAGTAATTGGGAATTGGGCAGCGAAAGAAAAAATATGGACATTGAGGAGCTTTTCAGGAGCAAGCTTGAAAATGCTGAAGTCATTCCTGATGCAGTAGTAAAGCAGACACTCATGAAGAGGCTGGCAAAAAAAGAGTTTATGCATTTTAATCCGGCAAAATTAAATATCTATTATCTGGCCGGAGCTTCAGTGGCTATTGCTGCTCTTGCATTTCTTCTTTTGACCGGATCAGCTAAAAAACAATTGGACAACAATATAGAAGTTAATAAAGAAATCAAAACTGACTCTATTTCGATAATAAATGCCCCATCCCCTGAACAGGTCCAAATTAAAGAAGGGACTTACAAAAAACACGAAGCGTTTGATACTCTGAAACGTGTGAAAATGTCTTCAGAAACAACGACAGTGGATATGATTAAGGCTCCGGCAACAATGACCGATACATTAAGAAAAACGGAAGCATCGGTGAATATATCGGAAGGTTTATTAAATACAAATCTTCGTATGAACATATCTGCATCTTTTACGGCTATCCCTTCGGAAGGCTGCATACCTTTAAAAGTTAAATTCAGTAATACCTCAACTGGTTTTAATTCATGTGAATGGTCCTTTGGCGATGGCGGAACTTCATTCGTTAAAGAACCGGAATGGGTATATAACATACCGGGAGAATATACGGTTACACTTAAAATATTCGGAACTGACGGGAGTTCATCCTATGCGACCGGAAAAATAAAAGTTAATGCACCTCCTTCGGCTCGATTCGATATCCAGGTATCAGAACGTGAGTCTGCAGATAATGAAATAAGACTTATTAACTATTCTGATAATGCAGTAAGATATAAATGGGATTTTGGCGATGGAAAAACTTCAACAGTATTCGAACCTGTTCATCAATATGAAAAATCAGGTAAATATAATATCAAATTAATTGTATGGAACGATAAAGGATGTGCTGATACAGCTTCAATTATATATTCTTCCGGAAGTTCAGCATATTATATTGAGTTTCCTAATGCTTTCATCCCGAATATGCAAGGTCCCACAGGTGGATATTATTCCGCCTCGAGCGATGCTTCGGCTCATATTTTTCACCCTGTTGCAAACGGAGTCGTCGACTATAACCTGAAGATATTCAGCCGAGCAGGAGTACTGATATTTGAAACCAATGATATAAACATAGGGTGGGATGGCTACAACAAAGGGAACCTCTGCGAACCTGGTGTATATATATGGAAGGTAACCGGACGATATAAAAACGGCGAAACCTTCACTAAAACAGGAGATGTAATTCTTATAAAATATAGATGACTATTTAAGAAAGTTTTTCTATCCGAATTTTTATCAAAGAAATATTCGCTTTCGTCTATAAATAATGAATATTAGTTAAAAATATTCATTTTTTTGTACCCTTTATTTAGAAAATACGTTTAACAAAGTGGAATAAATTCAAACAAATGATTACTTTCGTCATATAAATACACAATGTATCCTGATTTGCTAAGAAGGTATAAATATTTTTTAATACTGTTTTTTTATCTCTTTGCAGGTAATGCATTCGGACAGGATCCAACATTTTCTCAGTTCTATGCTAATCAGCTTTACCTTTCTCCATCATTTGCTGGCTCTACAGAAGATTTTAGATTGGGAATAAACTATCGTAATCAGTGGCCTTCAATCCCGGGCGTTTTTCATACTTATAGTATATCATTCGACAAGGCAATGCCAAATTTCAACTCAGGTGTGGGTTTACTTGCTACATACGATGTGGCCGGATCGGGCGACCTGAGTACAACAAATATAGGAATACTTTATTCCTATGATTTTAACATTTCACAGGACTGGCATATCAGGCCCGGCGTTCATTTCAAGTTTTATTACCTTGGGCTGGATATTTATAAACTTGTTTTTGCAAGCCAGATAACAGGAAGCGGTACTACGCCGCCCGTAACTCCGCCTCCTTTCGATAAAGTTGCAGATGTGGATTTTGCTACTTCAGCACTTGCTTATAACGACCAGATTTGGGCAGGTTTTACACTCGACCATCTTTTTACACCAAAACAATCATTTTATGGTGACGAATCAAAATTGCCAATAAAATTTAATATGTATGGAGGAGTTAGAATTTCAGGGAAAACACGTCTCATGAAAAAAATGGTGGAGGCATTTTCAATAGCTGTAAATTTCCAGACACAAAGTAAGTTCTATCAGACCGACATAGGCCTTTATTACTATAAAAGCCCTATTATACTGGGATTATGGTACCGCGGAATTCCTTTTATGACATCTCAGGCAGGCGATGCAGTAATCGGTCTGATTGGGATAAAAACCGACAAACTACATATAGGCTATAGTTACGATTTTACAATTTCAAATCTTATAACCTCTTCAGGAGGAGCTCATGAAATTTCAATTATTTATGAGTTTACTTCATCTTCAATAACAGGGAACAAAAAAAGAATCAGAGCAATACCATGTCCTGAATTTTAAACTACTACCCTTTTAAATACAAATAATAAATTTTTTATTTCCCTGTTATACTCAGTGTTGCCTTTTTCTTCTATTATTATTTATATTTGCCGATGATAAACATTGAAAGAAATTAATTAATATAATGATGAAGAAACTGTCAATAATTCTGTTCGCCCTGCTTTTTGTCGCAGTAGCAGCTTTATATGTATTACATTTTACAGGTAAAAAAACAAAAGGGGTAATGGAGCCTGTCGGTAGTACCGTAGCGGAATCACATGGGATCGTTTATGTTAACATTGATACAATTATTTTTAACTTCGATATGTTTGCCGATAGAAGAAACGATCTTCTTGATAAACAGAGAAAAGCCGAAGCCGAACTAAATTCAAAAGGATCACAGTATGAGAGTAGTGTAAAAGATTACCAGGAAAAAGTGAGCAAAGGTCTGATTACCAGAGCTACTGCCCAGCAAATGGAACAATCTCTTATGCAACAGCAACAGGAGCTGATTTCACTCAGAGATAAACTACAGAGCGATCTCCTGGAAGAGGAACAAGTAATGAACAGACAGATAATTGATTACATCACTAAGTTTTTAGAGGAAAACAAGAAAGAATATAATTATCAGTTCATACTGGGAAAAAGTTTCGGTGGCCCTGTTCTGTATGCCGATAGTGTGCTCGACATTACTTATAAGGTACTTAAAGCTCTTAATGACAAATACAGGGCTGAAAAGAAATAAGGATTAAGTTTACTTTACTGTTGTTGATGCTTCGTGCGTTCCTCACGGGGTGTAATAACAATAAATAACTCTTCATCTTCTTTTTTCATTAGATATTTTTCCCTTGCAAATTTCTCGAAGTAATCATTGTCTTCCTTCAGCTTCTCAAGAGTTTTTTTGTCTTCATTAATTTTTTTCTCATAATACTCTTTCTCTTTTTTAAGCTTCCGTATTTCATTCATCTGACCGAATCTGTCAATAAGGTTGTTTGAATCGAGAAGAAAAATCCATACAAGAAAGATTGCAACTGCCAGAAAATACTTATTTCTTAGCAGCGGAGGAATATGATCGGCATATTTTAACCTTATCTTCACAATACAAAATTATAATATTTTAATTTTATATTCATCCTCTAATTTTTGAATAAATTATTTGCAACATAAGCATTATTTATTGCATCCGCCGAGATTTAAATAAAATTTTAAAAGAAATGAATGAAAATCAAAAATTTTCTTTTTTTGAGGAATTTGCTATAGCGGAACCTATAAGCCTGTCGAACCTCTCTCTTGGATTACGGTAGTAAACAAGAATAAGATAGTCGTTTTCGGTTTCATAATGATTTCCTTCGAAAAATGAAGGTGGAGCACTCTTCTGACCATCTTTTAGAAAGATATATTCATAATCGTACCATCCCTGTTTTAAAAGCATAGTACCTTCATAATGAGATTTTTCATAATTATACGACATACGGTTTTCTGTTGTAAAAGACCAGTTGCTTAATGCACCGGAAATATACATTTTTCCACCAGGTATCTCATTGGACGACGGAAGAGTGAAATAAACATAAGCATAATCTGCTTCAGTATCCATGTCCCGGCCCTCCTGAACAGCTACATAATATTTCCCATTAAAATCTTGCCGGAAAAAATAAGGTTTAAACTCTCTGTTATCTGAAGGCATGAGAAAAAAGTGATACAGACCATTCACATAATCAATTTTTCTGACAAATTCAGTGGTATAATGAATTGACCTGATATCGAAGTATCTGTATTCGTTACCTGCATAAAAAATATTAGTATTTGATAATGTGTTGAATTTTAGTTCGTTCCCGATAACAAAATCGGGTTTAAGATTTTCCTTTGCCTCGTTGAAATTACCATTTCTGAAAATAAAAGTGAAAATTTCATTATATGGATCTCTGACTGAAATTTGTGTAATTTTTACACTTAATCCCACTTGCTGACATGTATTATAGAATTCTCCAGGAAGAGGCCTCTGAATATAAGCCTTTATTCCAGCTATTTCTTCTGATACCATAAACCTTTTTGTAAACGCAGGTTTTCCAGGTTCACCAGTCGGGTAAACCTTTATAACGTAATTTCCTGATAGTTTTATGCTTATATGTTCATTAGGAATTACCACACTGTAGTGGTAATAATTGACCTTTGTATTGAAAGAGGAACGATAATTTTGAATCTGATCATCCATAAAGCCTGTAAGATAATCAGAAGGAAATATTGAAGATTCGTTCCAGTCTTTGTCACAGTGAATAATGGTATAATAATATGACTCAGGGATGTCGGCAAGCAAGTCGAAATTTAGAAAAAGCCTTTCCTGACCATTAAGTTTTATCACAGGATAACAAAGGTTCCATCCTTCACGGTACAATTGTAATGTCTTTATTCGCTTATCAAAAATCATGTCATATAGCGGTTCCTGACCTGAAACACCTGATTTGAAATACAAAATAAAAATCAATATTGATACAAAAATTTTGATATGGGATATTATTTTCACTTTATAGGATATTGAATATTTTATAATGTTAAAATTACAATCATAATCAAAATTTAAGAAAAATATTTACCAGATAAGTTTAAATTTGAAAATTTTATTTTATAAAAAAATATAAAAATGAATTCACTGTAAATATATAAGCTACAATATATAGGATGTCAAAATTATACAAATTAAAAAAAGGATTTGATATAAAACTTGCAGGGAAAGCTGAAAGGCATTTAAATGGGGAAATATTATCTGCTTTTTATGGGATTAAACCTCCTGATTTTCCTGGACTTACTGTAAGCCTTTGTGTTAAACCTGGCGATAATGTGAAAATTGGCACTTCACTTTTTTTTGATAAAGTAAGGCCGGAAATAAGATTTACTTCTCCGGTTAGTGGCAAAGTTATAGCGGTGAATCGCGGAGAGCAACGAAAAATCCTTGAAGTTGTTATTGAGAGAGATGGTGATGAATATGAATATTTTGGGAAAGCTGAGGTTTCCAAACTCACGCGCGAAGAGATAATACGGGATATTATGAAGGCCGGCCTATGGCCTGCAATACGACAGAGGCCATATCACATAATTGCCTGGCCTGAACGTAAGCCGAAATCAATATTTATCTCTGGATTCGACACTGCCCCTCTTGCACCTGATATGAATTTCGTGATGGATAATACTGCCTCCAGCTATTTTCAGACAGGGCTTGATGTTCTAACAAAACTTACCGACGGCAAAGTAAATCTTATTTTAAATAGTGACACTGAACCATCGCCTGTTCTTAAAAATGCGAAGAATGTAGTTATCTCATATTTCAAAGGTCCCCATCCCGCTGGTAATATAGGAGTACATATCAATCATATCGACCCTGTGAATAAAGGTGAGGTAATATGGTATGTGAATCTGCAGGATATTGTTACACTTGGAAGACTTTTCGAAGAAGGGATATACAAGAATGAACGTATAATCGCTCTGACAGGCTCCGAAGTCCAAAGCCCTGGGTATTATAAGGTAAGGAATGGAGCCTGTATAAAAGATATAGTTGCAGGCAATATAAAAGAAGGTATTGTCAGATATATTAGTGGTAATGTGCTTACAGGTACAAATGTAGGTATTAATGGATTTCTTGGTTTCTACGATTCGATGATTTCTGTAATACCCGAAGGAAATTATTATGAGCTTTTCGGATGGGCTTTACCCGGTATTAATAAATACAGCTTTTCCAGAGCATTTCTGTCTTCTATATTCAAAAAGAAGGAATACAGGCTCGATACAAATTTGCATGGTAGCCATAGACCTTTTGTAATGACAGGTCTTTACGAAAAAGTACTGCCTATGGATATTTATCCAATGCAGCTTTTAAAAGCAATACTTGCAGAAGACATTGAAATGATGGAAAATCTCGGCATTTATGAAGTTGCCGAGGAAGATTTTGCACTTTGCGAATTTATTTGCCCCTCAAAAATGGAAATACAGACAATAATACGACAGGGCATAAACATGATGATAAAAGAAATGAGTTAATTATAAACTGTTTAGTGATAGAATGAAATCTTTAAGGGAAAAGATTGATAATATAAAAATCCACTTTACTGAAGGAGGCAAATTCGAAAAATTAAGATCAGTATTCGAAGGTTTTGAGAGCTTTCTCTATGTGCCCAATACTGTCACAACTACAGGAGCTCATATACGCGATAGCATCGATCTTAAACGCGTTATGTCGGTTATGATTTTAGCGCTTTTCCCTCCATTACTTTTCGGTATGTGGAATACCGGTTTTCAGCATTACCGGTCGGTTGGCGTTGAGGCAGGCTTTTTACAGACGTTTTGGTTTGGATTTGTGAAATTGCTTCCGCTGATAATCGTCACTTATGTTACCGGACTTGCAATTGAATTCATTTCTGCACAGATAAGAGGACATGAAATTAATGAAGGCTTTCTTGTCACCGGAATACTTATTCCGATGATTGTGCCGATAGATATCCCTCTCTGGATGCTGGCTCTGGCTACTGCTTTCGCCGTCATATTAGGTAAGGAGATTTTTGGCGGGACGGGTATGAATATATTCAATCCTGCACTCATCGCACGGGCTTTCCTATTTTTCAGCTACCCTAAGTGGATTACGGGGGATAAAGTATGGATCGAGGGTCTTACTCAGGGGAAAGGCGTAATTGACGGTTTTAGTGGTGCAACACCTTTGTCGCTTCTTGCTCAGAATCACACTGAATCGCTGCCCTCATTCATGGAGATGTTTATTGGAACAATCCCGGGTTCCGTAGGCGAAACATCCAAAATTGCAATTCTGATAGGCGCTGCACTATTGATTTTAACTGGCATCGGAAGCTGGAAAATTATTACAAGTGTATTTGCCGGAGGTATTTTTATGGGGATACTTCTAAATATTATCGGAGCAAATGAGTATATGCAATTGCCATTTTATTATCACATTGTTATGGGCGGGTTTGCTTTCGGTGCAGTCTTTATGGCTACTGACCCTGTGACTGGAGCTCAGACTGAAACAGGAAAATGGATATATGGATTCCTGATAGGATTGCTTGCAATACTTATACGTGTTGTAAATCCAGCATATCCCGAAGGAATGATGCTTGCAATTCTGCTTATGAATGTGTTTGCGCCTCTTATTGATCATTACGTCGTGGAGGCAAATATCAGAAAAAGACTTAAAAGAGCCAAAGTCACACTTAACTCCAATGTCAGATGAAACAGTTCAGTAACAGATATATCTTCTTTTTTTCATCAGTCTTGGTTATAGTTGTGGCTATAATACTTTCTCTGGCTGCAACTTTGCTTCAGCCACGTCAGGCCCGGAACCTCGAACTCGAAAAGAAAAAAAGTATTCTCGAATCAATAAATATTTCTGCCGATTTCAGCAATGCAGATGAACTTTATTCAAAGTATATTATCGAAAGTTTTGTTATTAACTCAAAAGGAGAAATTAAATCAGGTATTGATGCTTTTAAGGTAGAGATGAGGATTGAAGAAAAAAAACCTGTTGAGGAGCAAAACCTGCCTGTTTTCATTGCAAAAAATGATGAAGGTGAAAAAATAACAATTGTGCCTCTCGAAGGGAAAGGACTATGGGGCCCGATCTGGGGCTATATTTCTTTTAAGTCCGACATGAATACTATCTATGGAGCAACATTCGACCATAAGGGTGAAACACCAGGTCTTGGAGCAGAAATCAACACTCCGGCATTTGAAAAACAATTTGCCGGATTGAAAATTTTTGAAGATGGAAAGTTTGTTTCCGTTAAAGTATTGAAGTCGAACGAAAAACGTATCGAGAATCACTCTGTTGATGCAATTTCAGGAGGAACAATTACAAGTAAAGCTCTTGAAGCAATGCTTTATAACTGTATAGAAAGATATGTTGATTACCTTAAGAAAAACGCTGAATAATATGGATACAAAAATAAAAGTAAAAGAGCCGCTCTTTTCGGCAAAAAACATGAAACTAATAACCTCACCGATAGGTAAAAACAACCCTGTTATAATACAGGTGCTCGGTATCTGTTCGGCTCTTGCTGTAACTGTTAAATTAAAACCTGCACTTGTTATGGCGCTTTCGGTGACTATTGTTGTTTCAGTCTCAAATCTTATCATTTCTTCGATGAGGTCATACATTCCCGAACGTATAAGGATTATCGTTCAGCTTGTTGTCATCGCCACACTGGTAATTATTGTTGACCAGATACTTAAGGCTTATGCATTCGACGTGAGCAAACAGCTTTCCGTGTTTGTGGGGCTCATTATCACGAACTGTATTATTATGGGCAGGCTCGAAGCTTTTGCATTATACAACAAACCATGGCAGTCGTTTCTCGACGGATTGGGGAACGGAGCAGGTTACGGCTTAATTCTTATCATTGTCTCTTTTTTCAGAGAATTATTTGGTTCTGGCACTATACTTGGTTATCCTGTTATCCGGAAATTGGGACTCTATTCCATCGGTTATGAAAATAACGGTCTGATGATTCTTCCACCTATGGCCTTGATTATTCTAGGCCTTTTAATATGGTTACAACGAAGCCGAAATAAGAGCCTTATCGAACAAAAATAAACCGCAGTTATATGGAAAATATTCTAAATATTTTTATAAAATCGGTTTTCATCGACAACATGATCTTCGCATACTTCCTTGGTATGTGCTCTTATCTTGCAGTTTCTAAAACTGTAAAAACATCGGTTGGATTGGGTATTGCTGTGACCTTTGTACTTGTGATAACAGTTCCGGTTAATTATCTGATCGATACTTATATTTTAAAAAAGGGCGCACTGGTATGGCTGGGGAAAGGATTTGCCGAAGTCGATCTTAGCTTTCTTTCTTTTATGATATTTATCGCAGTGATCGCCGCAATAGTTCAAATAGTTGAAATGGTTGTCGAAAAATTCTCTCCATCGCTTTATAACTCACTTGGTATATTTCTTCCACTTATTGCCGTAAACTGTGCTATACTCGGCGCTTCTCTCTTTATGCAGGAACGTGAATACAACAATATGGGCGAGGTTATATCTTTTGCTTTTGGCTCTGGCATCGGCTGGTTGCTTGCTATTGTGAGCCTCGCTGCAATACGCGAAAAAATGCGCTACAGCAATGTACCGGCACCACTCAGAGGACTGGGTATTACATTTATTCTGACAGGACTCATGGCAATAGCATTTATGGGATTGATGGGAATTAAACTTTAATAAAATTTAAGAACTGTAAACAATTATGACTTTTATAAACACAACGGCAGGAACAATTCTTTTAAGTATTGTCGTTTTTCTTCTGATTACTATCCTTCTGATAACTGTACTTCTCTATGCCCAGAACAAGCTTACCCCGTTGGGCAAAGTAACTATAAAGGTCAACAATAGGGAAATAACAGTAACACCTGGTTCAAATCTGTTATTCACTCTTTCTTCAAACGGAATATATCTGCCTTCAGCCTGTGGTGGGAAGGGAACCTGCGGCATGTGCAAATGCCAGGTTTTATCAGGAGGAGGAACAATATTGCCTACCGAGACAAGCTTTCTCAAACGTAAGGAACAGCTAAATAACTGGCGACTCGGATGTCAGGTAAAGGTAAAGAGCGACATGGTTGTGAAAGTACCTGAAGCATTACTTGAAGTAAAAAAATTTCAATGTGAAGTTATTTCAAACCGAAACGTGGCAACCTTTATTAAAGAGTTTGTCGTTAAACTTCCCGAAAACGAAACATTTAATTTCGAACCCGGAGAATATATCCAGATTTATGTTCCTGAATATGAAGCCTCATTCCGTGACTTTGACATCGAAGAACAATTTAGAGACGAATGGGACAGATACGAAATGTGGAAGCTGAAAGTGAAAAACAATGAAGAAACATGTCGAGCATATTCAATGGCAAATTACCCGGCCGAAAAAAACATAATCAAGCTTAATGTCCGTATTGCCACACCGCCATGGGATGAAGTAAAGAAGAGATTCATGAAAGTTCCTCCTGGAATCTGTTCGACATATATTTTTTCAAGAAAACCGGGCCACAAAGTAATGATTTCAGGCCCTTATGGCGAATTTCATATTAAAAACACGAATGCTGAAATGATATATATCGGAGGTGGAGCAGGTATGGCCCCATTGCGATCACACATATTCCACCTTTTCAAAACATTGAAGACGACTAGAAAAGTTTCTTACTGGTACGGAGCAAGATCGCTGAGAGAAATATTTTACCGCGAAGAATTTGAGGAAATACAAAAAGAATTTCCCAACTTTAGCTTCCATATAGCTCTTTCCGAACCTCTTCCCGAAGACAACTGGAACGGATATACCGGTTTCATTCATCAGGTTCTTTATGATAATTACCTTTCAAGACATAGTGCTCCGGAAGAAATTGAATATTATTTCTGCGGGCCACCAATGATGAACAAGGCAGTAATCAAAATGCTCGATGATCTAGGAATCCCGAAAGAAAATATTGCATTCGATGATTTTGGAATATAAAACGATAAACTGTTTATATAGGTTTTTTGCCTTTTTTATTTGAGTATTTTTGGATTATATTTTCTTGATCATGTTTTAACAGAAATGAAACAGAATTTCGGATTTATCTTTTTATTGACTGCACTAACTTTAGCAGCATGCAGTAAAAAGGATAATTTTATTCGCATTTCCGGTTCCACCCAGGGTACATCATATAGTATTATTTATGAAAAACATCGTGGCATATCCAAAGAAAAAGTGGAGTCGGGCGTAAAAAGAATTCTGCGCGACATTGACTATTCCCTTTCGATTTATAATGATTCTTCTGTTATTTCGAAATTAAACAGAGGTGAGAATATTGAAGTTGGAAAATATTTTAAAGAAGTGTTCGATATCTCTCAGGAGATATCGGAACTTACAGGCGGAGCTTTTGATATCACATTAGGCCCTCTTGTGCGTGCCTGGGGCTTCGGACCCAATGAGAAAAAAGAATTTGACTCCGATAAACTGGATAGTTTGCTAAATCTTGTTGGATACAATAAGGTAAGGATAGAAAATAACAGGCTTGTAAAAGATAATTCCGGAATTATTTTAGATCTAAATGCAATAGCACAAGGTTATACTGCAGACGTGATAAGCAGGTTTTTCGATTCACTCGGAGTTAAAAATTACCTTGTTGAAATAGGAGGAGAAGTAAAAGTAAAGGGCACAAAGAATGGAAAACCATGGAGAATCGGAATTGACAAGCCTTTCGACAACAATATTTTTCCTGGAGAAAATCTGCAGGCAATAATTGAGATGAGCGGAGGGGCAGTAGCAACATCAGGTAATTATAGAAAATTTTATATCGAGAATGGAATAAAATATTCTCATACCATTGATCCGGCGACCGGATATCCTGCACGTAACAGACTTCTAAGTGCAACCGTTGTTGCCGATAAATGTTCGGTTGCCGATGCAGTGGCTACTGCCTGTATGGTTATGGGTATAGAAAAATCAATTGAGTTTATGGAAAATCATCCGGAATTCGAAGCTTATTTTGTTTACTCTGACGACTCCGGTAATTATGTAACATGGATGAGTGAAAGCCTGAAAAATAAAATCGTTGAAGAATAGATGCTTTTACAATGCATTCCGGCAATTGCTGCATATAGACTTATCTATCTCGCCCTCTGATAACCCGACATTTTTATAACATTTTCCTTCTGTGTTTATTTTTCTATCGTTATAACCAGAATGTCTATCCGGGAATTTACCATCTTTCTTTAAAAGTATGTTTATGCCTAATCCGGCAAATGCCACTGTAATTAATAAAATACTTATTATCAATATATTCAGAAACATCGAAGTAAGAAATTATAATTAATTTATTTATAGTCAAATTTATTCGACTCAGAATCATCAAGCTTTATAGTTCGTTATCACTTTTAGCAATTCAGCGGCAGCTTCGCGAGGACCTGATGTTTCATGTCCGGGTATGCCAAGTTTTGTTCGCATCTGGCCTACAAAGATACCGTTTCTGAAAAATGACTCGAAATACCTTGAAGCAATTTTATCATGAAGTTCTTTGTATTCCGGTGGGCCGAAAATATTTGCAAAATAGGACTTTACGATGCCGGTCGAGGTTGTCGTTCCTTTGCTCATCACTTTACCTTCACTGAAAACATTTAGAGCTTCTGACGCAGAACTGAAACGCTCAATCACAGGATGTTCGGCATCTGTGTCTTCATAATTGTTGGCATAAAGGACAAAGTCAATTTTATGACCTTTTATTATTGTTTCATAGGTGGTTACAGGAATCACAATTCTTGCGTTTACCTGGCTGGGATTCATGATGATTGATCGGTCGAGATGCCCGTAAGCATAACCGGGCTGAAGGTCGTCGAGTCGAAGAAAAGCACCTGTTTCGGTTCCATACCCTATTGGGAATCCGTCGGCATCTAGCTCTATCGAACCCATGTCGTCAGCTATAATAGTAAGCTGGCGTATATCTTTTTCACCTGCTATCCTCAAGGCTTCGAGTGTTTCCGATTTTCCTGCTCCCGTATCACCCATCATTAGTACCGTAGCTTCCTTGTTGCCCTTTAGAAGTATTTTAACCATAGCTCCATGGAACGGGAGAATGTTCTCATTAATCTTGATAGCATTATGAAGTGTGAGAATCATCTTTTTTAGATAGCCGAAATAACCGAATTCAGGTTTGGCAGGAATGGCTCCTACAAAAATACCATTTTCTGTATCTCCATAAAACACAGTGGGATAATCGGCAAGATTATTAAGTATTTCTCCGGGTACGCCATAAATAAAGACAGCATCGGGTTTTCTTGAAAGATCCTCGTTGCTTGCAATTTCAAAAAGGTTACATAGGGAAAACCCAAGTTCGAAAAATGAAATATGAAATACTACCATTATAAGAAGCTTTCCAACTTTCGCAGGATAGCACATGTATTCATCAGGATGGATTTGGAAAAGCTCCAGAGGATTCGCTGAAATCTTCCTGAAATATCCGGTCCTCTTATTCATCGGTTGCTGGATAACCAGAGGGGGATATATGAGCATTTGTCTGATAATAGGAATATTAATGAGCTTATTATAAATTTCACCTATATAAGATATTTTCTTTGGAAGAGATATAACCGCTATCTCAGCGCCTGCCGCCACCTGACGGTAAACCATCGGAGGGCAACCTGTAATATTTTCCTGAATATGCCTGTAAACGGTACGAACTAAATGAGTAAGTTGCTCAATAGTCTCGTTAAAAGTACGGTATGGCCTTTTATCAAGTCTGTCACCTTGAGAGTCATTAATTATAAATCTGTCAAAATGTCGCCAGAAATTATACAGATATTCGACAAAACTGTTGAGAAGCTGTCTGTCACGAAAAAAAACAGTTGACTCAGGCGAGATGTGCTTTATTACATCGTATTTATATTTTTCGAGATTTATCAGCGTTTTAATAAGATTCACTACGCCTTCTTCAGTAACACGACTATCTTCAAAAATTTCCAGTAGGGGAGAATCATTCTTTTCCAGCTGTCGCAGACAAAGTTCCAGAGTTGTCCTGAATTTATTCGTTCTTAGCAATTCTTCAGGAGTTTCACACATTCTCTCTCTTATGTAAAGTATTGCTTTGTTGCCTTCGATTCTTAAAACATTTTTTTCCATTGTTACTATAAAATCAGACAAAATTAAAATAAAAAATAATAATTGAGGGAAATCAATTAATATATTATCAAAAAAAAGCTTAATTAATTATTTATAATAAAAAAATTAACTATTTATGTTTCAATCATTAAGTTAAATATCATTAATTCTTAAACTATATTATTTACTGTTTTAATAAGTTGCAAAAGTTTATATAATGTCTATTTAAAATGTTTTTTGAATGGAATGTAATTTGTAGTATTTTTTTGCTTATATTTATAATTATAAAGGATTTTTTTTATGCAGAAGGATTATGATTTTTTCAGTATTTTACCTGAAGACAAAATAGCAGAAAGAGGAAGAGTGTTAATATCAGAACCTTTTTTACCGGATACTTTTTTCAACCGCAGTATTGTATTTCTTACTGAGCACACAAAGGAAGGCTCTGTAGGATTCATTCTCAATAAAATGCTTGACTTGAGGTTATGCGATGCCGTGGACGGTTTTGACAACTGGAAAGAAAATCTGAGTATGGGTGGTCCTGTGGCTCCCGATACTCTACATTATATTCATACCCTCGGTAATGTCATACCAAAGAGTATTCATGTATATAAAAATATATACTGGAGTGGTGATATTGAAACAATTAAAGATCTTATCTCATCTAAAAAAATTAAACCTCACCAGATAAGATTTTTTCTCGGTTATTCGGGCTGGTCTGCGGGGCAGCTCGAGCGTGAGCTGAAAGAGAATTCATGGGTTATTGCTTGTATCAACCCCGATATTATTATGACAAGCAAAGGACCCGATACATGGAAAAAAGTTCTTAAAAGCCTTAACAATAAATACCGTATATGGGCCGACTTCCCTGAATCGCCCGAAATGAATTAGAATGACTGTTTTTATTTCAGGATATTAATCCCGGCTTTACAACCAGATCCATTAAATTTCCGTTTTCGGGGATAAGAATACATTTTATTCCAAGCTTTTCAGCAGCTTCAATGTCAATATTACTGTCGCCTATCATCCATGAGGCCTTAGGATCTATTTTATACTTTTCAATAGCTTTTTCGAAAAGAAGTGTCCCGGGCTTGCGGCAATTACACGGAGAAACATCAGGGTGATGAGGACAATAGTAAACAGCAGTAAGCTTTATGCCGTGAATTTTCAGTATATCGATCATATACTCATGAATTTTCTCGACATCTTGTTCTGTGAAGAGTCCCTTAGCAACACCCCCCTGGTTTGTAATTACAATGAGTAGATATCCTTTTTCCTGAAAAAATGAAAGTGCAGGAATTATGCCGTCGTTGAGTATAAAATCTTCTTTTTTATAGATATAATATGGACCTCCCTTATGGTTTATGACCCCGTCACGATCTAAGAAAATGGCCTTTTTTATCATTGGATATGTATTATTTTGAAAACAAGCTCTTTAAGCAGATCCCCGGGAGAAGAGTTCGTGTCGCCAAAACCCTTGCTCTTCAGGTCATATATCCTGAGCAGGTTTATAATTTTCTCTACTTTACGGGCGCCGTAATTCGATGCGGCAACCTCGTATTCCTTCACAAAGTATGGATTTATGCTGAGAACTGAAGCCACATTGTTTTTCGATTTGTCGGATAGATAATGATATTTCATAATTTTTATGAAATAGCCGGCAAGGGAAGCAATACTTAAATTTATCGGATTGTCTTTCGGATTGCTGTCGAAATATTTGACTATCAGCGCTGCTTTGAATACGTTTTTTTCTCCTATAGCCTTCTGTAGTTCGAAAATATTGAAATCCTTGCTTATACCAATGTTTTTTTCAATATGCGTTATTGTTATTACGGGTTTACCGGAAGGAAGTGTAATAATCAGCTTTTCGAGTTCATTCGAAAGTTTATGCAAATCCGTTCCAAGATATTCTGTAAGCAGTCTGCCGGCATCGGGTTCGGCTTTTATCCCTCTGCGCATCAGATAATTCTCAATCCATCCCGGGACTTCATAATCGCGCATTCTATTCGATTCGAAATATACTCCCTTTTCAATAATTGCTTTATAAAA
This sequence comes from Bacteroidales bacterium, assembly GCA_017999895.1. Classification (GTDB taxonomy): domain Bacteria; phylum Bacteroidota; class Bacteroidia; order Bacteroidales; family VadinHA17; genus LD21. Next base: position 136,644 of record JAGNKY010000003.1, on the reverse strand, counting down.
TTTAGTTCTTTTGTCAAGAATCTTATACTTGTAATTGATTACAAGTATTGTGGATTTCTGAGGATTTTGTATGTAGGGTAGCATCTCTTCGATATTTTTTATGTTCTGAGCTTCTTTCACTATAACTACCTGGTGAGCAGCTACCATTGGATATCTGCGGGCTACATCGACCACCTGGGCATAAGTTACATCATTGCCATATAATGTTATCTGATTGAAAGCTTTTTCCGATTCATCCAATACATTGTCTTCTATATAGTTTGTTATTAAATCAATATAGTAGGGTTCATCTCCGGCAAGAAAATATGTTGTGCTGAAAATCCGATTCTTCAGATCTCTGATGATTTCTTCATAAGTCTCCGCTTTCATCGTCTGAATATTAAGTTTTCAAATTTTAAATACCATTTTTTCTTAAAGGCGTTTATTTAAAAGATTATTCAAAACAAGAAAAATCTTATCTCGATATATTTGTTAAAAATAATCTTTTTACTTCTTTTTGATAATTTATTGGAATAGCTGAAATATGATTTTGTAACTTTAAACATGATATACAAAACGGTAAATTTTAATATAAAAATCAGGCTGAAAATACAAAACTTAAGTGAATCTACCGGAACTTAATTTACCCGCATATAATTTCAGGATTACTGGTCCGCCTGGAAGTGAAATGATATTTGATACTATAAGAAGAAGATTTGTAAGACTTACTCCCGAGGAATGGGTGAGGCAGAATTTCATCAAGTATCTTCATGAAGAAGGTAATTACCCTGCCGGACTTATGGGGGTTGAGGTGACATTTAAAATGAACGGTATGAAGAAACGGGCCGATATTCTGGTTCACGACAGGAAAGGTCAACCAATTATGATAATCGAATGTAAATCGTATAATTCCCGTCTGGATGAAAGAGTTTTTGATCAGATTGTTACGTATAACATGCGGTTTAAGGTGCCTTACATCGTGGTAACCAATGGCATGATAAATTATGCATGCAAAATTGACCACGAAAATAAACGATGGGAATATCTTATGGCTATTCCTCAGTATGAAGAACTTATAAAGAAAACTGGTGAGATTTAATCCACTCGCAAATTATTTCCAGAACTTCCGGTGATATCGTTTCCTCGATCTGTCCGTATTCGGAGGGGAGTCCTGTGCTGCAATGCTGGAAAAGATGATTTAATTCCGGAAGTTTTACGGTTTTTATTTTATTATTTCCGCCGGCCTTTACAGCTTTCTCAATTGCAGGCAGGTTTATATCTGCAGCCACTTGTGTGTCTTTTTCGCCATTTAGCGCAAGAACCGGACATTTTACTTTTTTCCAGTAAACTGAGGGATCTGTAGTGAGGAAAAACCTGAGCCACGGATATGCTGACGCATTGAAGCTGGACTGAAGTTGTGACATTAATTTCTCTCTCTCCTGAGGTGATATTTTCTGTTTACTGAGTATTTTGCTATAATAATTCATTACTTTTTCTTCGGCTTTGAGGTCATCTTTTTCTTTCGTTATAATATCAAAAAGTTTGCGGTTAATAGCGGCAGATGTTTTGATATCCTCTTCCTTTATGCCAGAGAGCCTGCTTATATCGGCCTGCTGCCGAAAAAGTATCTCTTCCCCCTTTACTCCTGGTCCGGCCATAGATACAATAAAAGCTACATCGTTATTTGATGCGGCAACTATGGCTGCAATAAGTGCTCCTTCACTGTGACCGAGCAATCCGACAGCAGAAGGATTTATATCTTTGTGTGATTTCAGAAATTGAAATGCCGCCTCGGCATCAGTGGCGAGATCAGCTGTAGTGGCTTCAGCATTAGTGCCCTGCGACTTCCCAACGCCGCGGTCGTCATAACGTAACACTGCAATTCCATTCCTTGTAAGCCGGTCGGCGATAACCAGAAAAGGCTTATGGCCCATAATAGCTTCATCGCGATTCTGGGCACCAGAACCTGTAATCAGAACAACACCAGGAAATGGACCGTTACCTTCAGGAATTGTCAGTGTTCCTGAGAGAAAAATATTGAATTTTTTGTTTGGTATTGTAACTTCTTCAACTCTATAAGGATAAGGCGGGTGTGGCTCCTGAGGCCGGTTGAGAACAAATTTCGATAAGAGTTTTTTCAGATTGACATTAAACGACATGCCGCTTTGTTCCCATGTACCGTTGATAAGTGTATCATTTACAATTATTCCATGGTATAAACCTTTTAAAAGAGGCGCTTCTATTTCAAGTGAATCGTTCCTGACTGACACTTTCCCAAGAGGAATATTCTTTGCTCCCTGATCCGGACTGTCGAGAGTGGCTGTAAGAGAATCCATATCATTCAATGTCAGATTAAAGACAAGCCTGAGATTTATGGCTCCTGTTTCCAGGTTCCCGATCCATGAACCGGCAAGCATCTTTTTGTCGATCTGACAACATGCAAAGGAAGGTTTCAGAAGAAGAAAAATAATTAAAGACAATAAGGGTATTGAAATTTTTTTCATTTTGATAAAATTTATATATTGTATTTCAATAATACTACACAGACTTTCCCGGCCTAAAATTAAACGATTTTTGATTCAATTTATTTAAGGGCATCTCTAAAAACCCATTATTGATATAATTATTTAAATGTTAATAACATAAGAATAATATAATAGAAATATTTACTTAGTTTTCCAGTATAAAAATAATCAAAATGAAAAACATTAATCCACTTGGACTATTTGACGATCATTTTTTACTGGAAACTCTAATACCATTTTACAAATGTATTCATCTGCAATACAAATAATTATATCATATTTTCTCTAATGGCAGTCATTAGAAAAATCCCCTAATGACAATTCTGGGATTATGTTAAGTTTGTTACAATTTTGTAACATATATGTAATCTGCATGTAACAATTACCTGAGATTTTTGCAGTGTCAGACCATCAGACGGTTCATAATGAAAAAGACAATCGTATTCTTAGCAACGATCATTGCGCTGGCAGCCATTTCATGCGGTGGCGGCGGGCAGAAATCAGGAAAGGCAAAACAGGTAACTCTTTCGGCTGCAGGAGCCACGTTCCCCCAGCCTTTTTATAACCTGGCATTCAGGAAATACAGTGACGACGGCGGCTCCGTAATAAACTACGGTGGCATTGGCTCCGGCGGCGGCATCAGGAGTCTTCGTGACCAGGTGGTGGATTTCGGGGTCACTGATGCTTTCCTCTCTGATGCGGAGATGGCTGAGATGCCCCGGATGGTAGTGCATATCCCCACATGCATCGGCGCAGTGGTCATTGCCTATAACCTCCCGGGAGTGACCGGCCTGAAACTGACTCCCGAACTCCTCGCAGGCATCTTTCTCGGCAACATCAAAAAATGGAATGATCCGGAGATAGCACGCATAAACCCGGATATCACTTTTCCGGATATGAATATCACTATCGTCTACAGATCAGATGGCAGTGGAACGACATATATTTTCAGTGATTACATGTCTAAGGTAAGTCCTCTATGGAAAGAAAAACTCGGAACAGGCAAAGCCCTGAACTGGACTACAGGTATAGGGGCCAAAGGTAACCCGGGTGTGGCGGGAACCATCAGCCAGAGCCAGGGAACAATCGGTTATATTGGTTTTGAGTACGCGTTTGCCCAGAGGATACCAATGGCACTGATAATGAACAGCTCCGGTAACTTCATTGAGCCAACCCTGGCATCATTTACCAGCGCGGCAAATGTCGAGATCCCGGATGACACAAGGGTAATGATAACCAATTCGCCAAACCCTGATGCTTACCCCATCACCAGTTTTACATGGATAATATTATACAAGGAGCAGGCGTATGCCAATCGTACCCTTGAGGTTGCAAAGGCAACCGTTGAAGCTGTCAGATGGCTCACCATGCCTGATGCCCAGGCTATTGCAACAAGCGTCCACTATGCTTCATTGCCTCAGCAGGCTGTGGAGAAGGCAGAAGCTCTTCTCCGTGGAATAACTTATGAAGGAAAACCCGTCCTGGAATAGTACATGGACGGCGACAGGATCACAAAGGCACTGCTTTTCATATCGTCACTGATAATACTCATTCTCAGTGCAGCGATAGTTCTGTCTCTTGCCGTAGGAGCTGTCCCGGTATTCCGTGAATACGGGCTCAGGTTCATCACCTCAACAGTCTGGAACCCCACTGCCGGCCATGAGCAGTACGGTGCTCTGCCTTTCATCGCCGGGACGATGATCACATCACTCCTGTCCCTCGTAATATGCATACCGATGGCATTTTCCGCATCTCTGTTCATAGCAGAATACTATAACTCAACGCGCGTTGCCACGATATTGAGAGGTCTTGTTGATCTGCTGGCCGGGATACCATCAATTGTTTACGGCTTCTGGGGGTTCTATGCACTCCGTCCTCTTCTTATCAGGACAGGTCTTACAGACCAGGGTTTCGGTATATTCACGGCATCACTCGTACTGGCCATAATGATTGTGCCTTATGCCACATCACTTAGCAGCGAGATCATCTCCATGGTTCCTGCCGAGTTGAAGGAAGCCGCATATTCACTCGGTGCCACAAGGCGCGAAGTCATATCAGGGGTTATAATACCTTCAGCCCGCTCGGGTATCGTGGCAAGCTATATCCTTGCCCTCGGAAGAGCACTGGGGGAGACAATGGCAGTGACCATGCTTATTGGCAATGCCAACCTTGTACCAAAAGGGCTCTTTTCTCCGGGTAACACTATGGCATCAGTTATAGCAAACCAGTTCGGTGAGGCTGACGGGCTGAAGATGAGCGCACTGATAGCTATAGGTCTGCTACTGTTCGTGATAACGGCTGTAGTGAACGGTTTAGGAAAACTTATTATTAAACGCTTTGCCTGAGACAGCCATGGATATCATTCTGACAGATAACATAAAACGCCGCAAGCGGTCAAATGACAGGTTCAGGTACCTTATTATTGCCGGCGCCATATTAACAATAATTCCCATCTTTCTTATAGTAGGTAACCTTGCAGTCAAGGGGTACCGCCAGATTAACTTTGCATTTTTCACAGAGTCTGCCCCTGACACATTACAGGCAATGATAGCTTCTTCTGCCGGTGAGGTCATCCCGGGTGGCATAGCCAACGGCCTCACGGGATCACTGCTTATGGTGCTGCTTGCTTCACTGGTGGCAATACCGCTCGGTCTTTTCACGGGTATTTACCTTTATGAGAGCGGTAACAGTCGCTATGCCGCTTTTATCCGCAGCCTGACTGAAATCCTCCAGGGAATGCCTTCAATCATTCTCGGAATTATCTCCTATCTTTGGATAGTTAAAAATGTCACACAGGGTTATTCAGCCCTGGCAGGCAGCGCAGCACTTGCCATCATGATGCTTCCGCTGATCATAAGATCAACGGAAGAGACTATGAAGATGATTCCGGTCACCATCAAGGAGGCAGCCTTCGCACTTGGGACGCCATATTACAAGATGATTTATAAGATCCTTATCCCTGTGAGCTTCAGCGGCCTGGCAACGGGAGTGCTCCTGGCCTTATCGCGGATCATGGGCGAGACTGCCCCACTTATGTTTACTGCCCTGGGAAGCCCGTCAGTGAGCTTTGACATAACCAAACCTGTGAGTGCAGTGCCTCTGCTTATTTGGGACTTTTACAATGATCCAAACATGGTAAATATGGTATGGAGCGCTTCGCTCTTTCTAATGGTCTTCGTTCTTTCCCTGAACCTGCTTTCAAGGAGCATTTCCTCAAAAAGAAAATATATCTGATGAGTAACGCCGCAATTAACGAACCTGTCATTAAAATTGAAGGCCTTTCAATAGCTTATGAGGCCGGTCGCTATGCCGTAAACAATGTGACGACCGCCATCAGGCGTAACAGCATCACTGCCATTATGGGCCCGTCAGGGTGCGGGAAGAGCACCCTGTTACGTGCCATTAACCGATTGCATGAACTTTATCGCAATATCGAGACAAAAGGAGAAATATTGCTTGACGGTCGCAGCATCTTCTCTATGTCAGTCATTGAACTCCGACGCAAGGTAGGAATGGTCTTCCAGCGACCCAATCCGTTTCCAAACATGACCATCTATGAGAACGTGGTTGCAGCTTACAGCCTCAATGATATAAGGCTAAAAAAGAGACAGCGTGATGAAATAGTTGAGAATGCGCTCAGAAATGTCGGACTATGGGATGAAGTAAAAGAGTTTCTTTACCGGAAAGGCACTTTCCTGTCAGGCGGGCAGCAGCAGCGCCTCTGTGTGGCACGTGCAATAGCTTTCAATCCAGAGGTACTTCTTCTTGATGAGCCTACCTCAGCCCTTGATCCTTTAGCCACTTCCAGGATCGAAGATTTGCTCGGCGAACTGAAAAAAAACTATACAATCGTTCTGGTTACCCATAATATGTCACAGGCCGCCAGGATATCAGACGACTCAATATTCATGTACCTTGGTGAACTCGTTGAGTCGGGTCCGACTACTACCTTATTTACCAACCCGAAAGATGCACGTACAGAAGCTTATCTTACTGGCAAATTCGGTTGATTGAGGCAATTAATTACTAAATTTGTTAAAACTTCCGGATATGAGTGAAAAGAAAGAACAGGCATTGAATGAAGTAATGGCCAGCTTCAACGAGATGGCCAGGCTGGTAATGAGCCAGCTCACCCGACTTGAGAAGATGATGAACGCCGCTGATGAAGAAGAATTTTCTGACCTCTTTGCTGAAATGGAAACCGATGAGAACCTCATAGACAAAATGGAGGTGGTCATTGGGGAACAGTTTACCAATACTATTGTATTGTTTCATCCCGTTGCCTCTGATTTACGGCGTCTGTTAGCATGCTATCGCATGAGCATTAACCTTGAGCGTATAGGCGACCGCATTATTAACCTCAGGAGAATAATAGCGGAAATAAGAAGCAGTGATGAATATGCTTCAATCTCCTCCCTGTTAGAGAACATGCTATCTTCCAGTACAATGATGGTTGAGAAGGCACTTCTTTCATTCATCAATTCTGATCCTGACTTTGCCATCTGGACTATAAAAAATGATTCGGTGGTTGATGAAATGAACCGAAGACTGCTTATAAGCCATATCATGAAATCAGAAATGGATGACCGCATGCGCTCAATGGTGATGAGCTATGTAGAACTCAGAGATATGATCTCAAATATTGAGCGTATTGCCGATCATGCAACCAACCTGGCAGAAGCATCAATATATTCGATGCAGGGAACAGACATAAGGCATACTGGGATAGGTAAGGAGGGATAAAGGAGAAAGGATAAAGGAGAAAGGAGAGACTTCAGACTCTCAGACTTTCAGAGGGAGCGAATGTATATGAGTGACAAAAAAAGGATACTGGCAGTAGATGATGAGGAGGACATCCTTGAGATACTCTCCTTTAACCTCACGGGAGAAGGTTATGAAGTTGACACTGCTGCATCTGCCGAAGATGCACTCAGAAAGAATCTCCATAATTATGACCTTTTTATCCTTGACGTGATGATGAGTCCTATGTCAGGCTTCCACCTGGCTGAGAGAATGAGAAAGGACCTCAGCCTGACAACCCCGATAATTTTCCTGACTGCCCGCGATACTGAGAATGACATGATAACAGGTTTCAATCTCGGGGCTGATGATTATATCGCCAAACCTTTCAGTGTGAGAGAACTGGCAGCAAGGGTAAAAGCAATACTGAGAAGATCCTCGCCGGCACAGGTCACAATAGCCACAACCTCAGGCGACTTCAGGATTGATATGGAAGGCAAACAGATTTTTTCTGACGACAAGCCTGTTGAACTGACAAGAAAAGAGTATGATATACTGGTTATGTTCATACAGAATGCCGGAAAAATATTACCCCGCTCCGAGATCCTTTCGCGAGTCTGGGGCAACGATGTGATAGTAACAGACCGCACCGTTGATGTTACAATAGCCCGCCTGCGGAAAAAACTCGGCGACAAAGGCATTATGATAAAAAACAAAATGGGATACGGCTACTATTTCGGAGACTGAAAACAGGATTATATGGCAGAAAAAAGCAACTTCAGACGAAAACTATTCATTTATTACTTCAGCATATTCCTGCTGTTCATGGTGATAGTGATTGTTTTCCAGTATCACCGTGAAAAAGAGATAAGGCTCGATGCCCTCGACAACAGGCTTAACGACATGTCTGAACTGGTTGATAATTATATCAGAGCCAACGCACTGGAAGCAAATGACAACTTTATCCTGATTGACTCTCTGTTTAACCTGATGCCTGTTCCGGATCTGCGTATCACTGTCATTGGCATAGACGGCAGAGTGCTGTATGACAGTTCAGTAAATGACTGGTCTTCAATGGAGAACCATCTCAACAGGCCCGAGGTGGGCAAATCATTGTATTCGCCGTACGGAACCGCTGTGCGCCGGTCTGCCTCAACAGGGAAGGAATATTACTATTTCTCAAGGTTCTTCAGCCGGTATTACATCAGGATCGCTGAAGAATACAACATAAGGATACAGGGATTCCTGAAGCATGAAAAAATGTTCCTCTTGTTCATGGCAGGGATCTTTATAGTCATCTGGTCACTTCTAGCCCTGGCAACCCGGCAGCTTGGGAAAAGTATAACAACCCTGCGCGATTTTGCTGCAAGGATGAGACGGGGCGAAGGCAATGATCCGAAAGTGATCTTCCCGAAAAATGAGATAGGCGAAACAGGGAAAGAGATTGTGAGAATATATAACAATCTTGCAAAGAAGACTGAAGAGCTTTCGCTACAGAAGGAAAAGCTTTTCAGACACCTGCATGTGCTCAATGAAGGAGTGGCGTTTCTTTCCCCAGAACGCCATGTGACACTCTCAAACAGCCATTTCATGATCTTCCTTAATACCATTACAGGGTCACACTCAATAACAGCGGAAGGGTTTATTGACCACCCGGTATTTAAAGGTGTGAAAACCTTTCTTGATGATCATCAGAACACGCAGGATGGCGGGCATGAGATACCATCAACGGAATACCAGGTCGAAAAATCAGGCAAGTTCTTCGTCATACGCTGCATTCTTTTCAATGACAACAGCTCTGAAATAATTCTTACTGATATAACTCGTACCGAGCATAACAAGGCCATGCGCCAGCAGATGACCTCAAATATAGCACATGAGCTTAAGACACCGATAGCCTCCATCAAGGGATACCTTGAGACCCTCCTTGTAAACAGCGGTCTTGACGAAGAAAAAAAACAGTATTTCCTTGAAAAGGCTCTTGCACAATCAAACAGGGTCACTGACCTTATTAATGATATCGTAACTCTTAATAAACTTGATGAGGCAGGCAGCAGCTTCGCCTTTGAAGAAGTGGATGTCGCTTCCGTTGTAAATGAAGTGCGTGATAACCTGCTTACAGCCATAAACAGGAAAAAGATAAAAGTGGAGAATGAAATAGAACACGGAACAAGCATCAATGCCAACAGGTCACTGATAGTCTCGGTCTTCCAGAACCTGATGGAGAATGCTATTACCTATGCAGGCGAAAACATAACCATCACAGTAAAGAGTCTCCCGGCTGAACCGGGTTACTGTAGCTTCTCTTTTGCAGACAATGGCATCGGCATACCTGAGGAGCATCAGCCGCGTATCTTTGAAAGGTTCTACAGGATAGATGACGGACGATCAAGAAAAAGCGGGGGCACAGGTCTGGGTCTTGCCATCGTTAAGAATGCAGTGCTGTTGCATAAGGGAGAAATATCTGTCAGAACACGCCCGGGTGGCGGCACCGAGTTCATCATTACACTGCCGAAGTAACACGGAACAACCTTAATTACCCCGGCATTCGAGGTGGTTAAAATACCGGATTTTCTTACTTTCACCCCTTGATTAACCTTATGGTTATGAAAAGAAACACTTTCATTATCATCCTTTCATTTCTATTCCTTCCTGTCATATCTGAACAACCCCTGTCATTTATTTATAATCTCTTTTACATTCATTATGTTACAATTTTATTACGATTTTTTCCAGTTTGTAACTTAAATTTTACAAAACCTTTACCGGTTTGTAACCGCTTGTAGGGCATTTGTTTCTCATCTTTGTACTGTTTAAACAATGAAAAAATCGTAATATTTTGTAATATATGAAAAAATCTGTTTTTGTATTAACCATTTTTCTGTTTTCAGCCTTAGGATTAGTTAATGGCCAGACAGGTTCAATTGCTGGTACCGTTAAAGACCTGAAAACAAAAGAACCGCTCATAGGTACAACAATTATCATTGACGGAACCTCTACAGGTACAGCAACCGATGTTGACGGGAATTTCAAACTGTCGAATCTAAAACCCGGTAATTATAATTTAAAAGTGACGTATATTTCCTATATGCCGGAAATTATTGAAAAAGTGAAAGTTGAATCAGGCAAAATTACTATAGTTGATGTTTCGATGAAAGAAAATATAATAAGCCTTGCCGACGTTACCGTGACAGCGGTTAGGCGCACAAACACCGAAATATCAATGATAAGTAATATTAAGTCAAGTGCCTTTGTTTCGACAGGCATTTCGGCACAGCAAATATCAAAAACTCTCGACAAGGATGCTTCGGAGGTTGTAAAGAGAGTGCCAGGTATAACGATTCAGGATGACAGGTTTATTATTGTTAGGGGACTTTCCGAAAGATATAACAATGTATGGCTTAACAATACCGCTACTCCAAGTTCAGAATCAGATGTCAGAGCTTTTTCTTTCGATATAGTTCCCAGCTCAGTGATAGAGAACATTATGATAATCAAATCGCCTGCTGCTGAACTTCCTTCTGATTTTTCAGGAGGATTCGTAAAAATTACAACCAGAAATATGCCGGAAAAAAATAATACGGCTGTTTCATATAGCACAGCCTATAATGAAAGTTCGACTTTTAAGAGCTTTTATAAGTATGACGGCAGCAAAAGCGATATTCTGGGGTTTGACGACGGTAGCAGAGCTCTGCCGGCAGGAATGCCTTCTCATCTGAATGAATATGAGTCGGCCACTAATCCGGCAGTCAGGGAAAAAATAAGTTTACTAGGCAGGACGATGAACAAAACATGGATTCCATTGGAAAGAATTGCTTTACCCGATCAGAAATTAGTACTGGATTTGAGCAGAAAGTTCAAAATAGGTAAGATTCAAACAGGTAACTCAACAACCCTGACTTATAGCTGGTCGGATAACATTGACCGGATTCAAACCAACGATTATACGATATATGATTATGTCAACGACAGACCTTTGTATCTTAATCAGTTTAACGACATGCGTTATACTAATTCAGCCAGAATTGCAATTATGCATAACTGGGTTTTCCTGACCGGGGGCAGAAGTAAAATAGAGTTCCGAAACCTTTTCAATCAGGCAGGTTATGCAAGCAACATAAGCAGAAGCGGAAGAGAATGGTATAATGACGGACGTTATATAAAATCGGAAGAACTGAGATACCTCAGTAGATCGATTTATTCGGGGCAGCTTGCAGGAGAATATTCGCTTAATGAAACCGGTTCTGCCCGACTGGAGTGGGTTGCAGGATATTCATATTCGTCAAAAAACGAACCAGATACCAAACGATACCGTTATATACGCAGCCAGCAGGATACAACCCGATATATTATCCTGTTTGGCGATCAGGCCGATCTTTCTTCGGTATCACGAATGTGGATAAAATTGAATGAAAACACAATTTCCGGTCAGCTAAATCTTTTATTCAGACCTCTCTTTTTCGGAATAAATCCTGAAGTCAGAACTGGAATCTATTACGAGAACAAAAGCAGGAATTTCAATTCCAGAAATTTTGGATATGCTAAAGGCAGCCTTTCATCTTCATTCGGGCAGACCAGCCTTCCTGTGTCAGAAATATTTACAAATGAGAACATTAATCTGGACAATGGCATTAAACTGGTGGAAATGACGGCTCTCTCAGATTCATATACGGCCTCGAATGCACAAGTGGCAGGTTATGCTTCTATGAGAATACCTTTTACTCCGAAACTCAATTTATATACAGGCATACGCATCGAAAGAAATCGTCAGACCCTATCGAGCTACAGGCAGGGAACAACAGTCAAAGTTGATGTCGACCGCGACACAGTCAATATCTTTCCTTCTGCTAATTTAACATTCAATTTTTCGGATAAAAGCCTTGTAAGGGCTGCATACGGAATGAGTATTAACCGTCCGGAATTCAGGGAAATAGCACCTTTTTATTATGTTGATTTCGAGGCAAATGCAGGCATCTACGGAAATCCGGAAATAAGCCAGGCTTATATACATAACTATGACTTTAGATATGAGTATTATCCGGCAAATGGAGAAATATTCAGCCTGGGAGTTTTTTATAAGAACTTTATTTATCCTATTGAACAGGTTATCCTTGGCAACAGCCCTACCCAGTATTCATTCAGGAATGTAGAATCAGCCTACAGCACAGGAATAGAAACTGAAATGAGAAAATCGCTTTCATTCATTCCGGGTTTTGATAATCTGTCACTCGTCATGAATGCTTCACTCATAAAAAGCAGGGTACATTTCGAATCCGGTTCACTCTTCCGCAACAGGCCGCTCGAGGGACAATCGCCATATATTATAAATACCGGAATTTATTACCAGAACAGCAATAAGGGATTTATGATGAGCCTGCTGTATAACGTAATAGGCAAACGAATAGTAGCTGTCGGAAGGCCCTCGCCCAATCAGTGGGAAGATATTCCGGATATTTATGAAATGCCGCGTAATGTACTTGATTTTACATTTTCGGGAATGATTGGAAAGAATATCGAAATAAAAGGAGGCATAAAAGATATTCTTAACCAGCCTGTAAGAACGACACAAAATGTGAATACTTATATTGATATGAGCAATTATGCTCAGGGAGCGGATAAAGGATTAAAGTATTTCGACAGGGAACAGGTAACAAAATTCTATGTACCGGGCAGAACATTTTTAATAGGGATATCTCTGAAGCTTTAATAAATCAACTATTAATATAAAAAATAATTTACTAACCAAAAAAAATGAATTATGAAGAATTTTAAAAAGATGATGACTTATGTTGTTTATGTTATTCTTTTTGCAAGCGTTTTAACATCGTGCGAGGAGGACATAAAAGTGACAGCAATTGAACTTTCTCAGACTACTGCAAATGTCATGGTCGGGAACACGCTTTCTTTATCGGTTATCTTTACGCCGGCAGATGCCACCGATAAGGGTGTAATATGGAGGTCGTCGGACAGTAATGTGGCAACTGTGGAGAACGGTATAGTTACGGGAATAGCAGTGGGTTCGGCCGATATTATTGCTGTGTGCAAGTCGGATACAATAATAAAAGCGGTCTGCCAGATTACAGTTATTCCTTCGAGCGGTCAGCAGATAACATTGAGCGGCGATATTACAAGCGATATGACTTTATTTTCTAATGCCCGCTATTTCCTTTCAGGTTTTGTATATGTTAAGAATAATGCTACGCTTACCATTCAACCCGGGACAATTATCAAAGGAGTTTCTGGTACAAAAGGAACTCTTATAATTGAAAGAGGCTCAAAAATAATGGCTGCCGGAACAAAGGAACAACCAATAGTTTTTACTTCCGACAAACCTGCAGGACAGCGTGCAATGGGCGATTGGGGTGGAGTTGTGATTTGCGGGAAAGCTAAAACCAACAAGCATGATTCCGGCACAGGAGTTGGCGTTGCCGAGGGAGGTATAGGATCGCTTTACGGCGGTAACGATGATGCCGATAATTCGGGAGTATTGCAATATGTAAGGATAGAATTCCCGGGAATTCCTCTGACATCAACCGCAAATAGCGAAATAAATGGCCTTACACTTTATTCTGTAGGTAGCGGAACAACAATCGACCACATTCAGGTTTCATTTTCGGGCGACGATTCATTCGAGTGGTTCGGTGGAACGGTAAATTGCAAATACCTTGTTGCATTCAGAGGATTAGATGATGAGTATGATACCGACAACGGCTTTACAGGCAGAATTCAGTTTGCTCTCGGTATCCGTGATCCTAATGTATCGGACCAGTCGGGATCGAACGGATTCGAATCAGATAATGATGCCGATGGCTCGACTCTTACTCCTGTAACGAAGCCAGTATTTTCAAATGTTACTCTTTTTGGACCACTGGCCGTAACAAATAACCTGCCTGCAAATCATCTCTTTAAAAGAGCAATGCATATTAGAAGATCTAGCCAACTGTGCGTGTACAATTCGATATTTGTCGGATGGCCAAAAGGACTATTTATTGACGGTACAACCGGAAATAGTCCTACCATGGCTTCAAATAATGCACTTCAGATTGAGAAATGCATTCTTGCAGGCATGACGGCAAATTATGAAGTTGCAGGTGGCACACCGGCCACACCATTTTCAATTGGAGAAGAACAGTCATATTTCGAGGATGCCTCAAGAGGTAACGTTGCAAATGCTTCGATTTCCGACATTATCGGTTCGAATATGCTCAGTCTTACTTCGCCTGCTCTTATTCCGGCTGCCGGGGCTTCCTATCTGACAGGAGCATCATTCTCAAATCCTAATCTGAGCAGTTCATTTTTTGATGTGGTTACTTTCAAAGGCGCTTTCGGAACAACTAACTGGACGACAGGATGGTGCAATTGGGACCCACAGAATACGGCATATTAAGAAGAAAAGAATTAATGTAGTTGTCGTTCTATAAACACACAATAAAACCCGGTAATATTAAATGCAGGGTTTTTGTTTACATATTTTGTGTATAAATTTTCAGCTATTAAAAAAATATTAAAATGATATTAAATAAATATTAAAATTTCTTGCATATTTCAATTTTCAATTATTATATTTGTGCCGTATTTAAAGAGAAAAGTTTAATTGTTTAACTATAATAAAGTAAAAAGGTAAGAAAATGAAAAGTAAAATTTTAACAGGGTTTGCAATCACGGTTATGGTTGCATTCCTTTCAAGTTGTGGGAAGGTGCCTCAGGCACAGATTGATCAAGCCAATTCAGCAATAGATTCTGCCAAGGCAGTTCAGGCAGATGTTTATGTACCTGCTGATTTTGCAGCTCTGCAGGATTCGATGAGGGCCGTAAATGCCTACATTGAAAGTCAGAAATCGAAACTTTTTAAGAATTATGGCCCTGCAAAGGAAGACCTGACTAAGGTTGTTCAACTTGCCAGAACAGTTCGGGAAAGTGCTGTCACAAGAAAAGAGGAAGTGAAGAAGGAAGTTGAGACATTGATGACCGACATCAAAGCAGTTATTGAAGAGAACAACAAACTATTTCCAAGAGCTCCGAGAGGGAAGGAAGGCGCTGCAGTTCTTGAGCAGATAAAAACAGAAATGGGCACAATTGATGCAGCTGTTACAGAAGCACAGAGCTTGTACGACAAAGGAGACTATATGAATGCGCTTAACAAGATTAAGTCTGCAAAGGAATCGGCCGATAATATCAATAACGAACTTAAAGAGGCTATCAAGAAAGTTGGCGGACGCATCTGAGAAGAAATTTTATTTAATTTTGAAAAAATCCCCGGGAAATACAACCGGGGTTTTTTATAAAATTTATGAATTTCTTGAAAGAAGCAGCAAAGGTTTTTCTTACTTCAATAACTATTATTGCAATAATTGCTCTAATAGTATTTATTAGCTTTAAATTAATTCCGGTTCCTCCGACAGAGGAAATTGAATCTGCAAATTCGGCACTTTCCAACGCATCGGCCAGGCAGGCATCGGTCTATTCGAATAAACTATTCAGCGAGGCAGAAGCAGCTTATGATTCGGCAATGAGCAAATGGAAAAGGGAAAACAAAAAATTCATTTTTTTCAGGAATTATAAAGAAGTCGCCGAATATGCAAAACTTTCCCGTGAAAAGGCAAATGAGGCAGCAAAAAAGTCCGAAATAAGCAGCAAAGAATTGGAAACGAAAATAAAAGAAAAAATAAGCACTCTAAAGGCAACATGCTCGGAATTTGGAACTATATTTGGCCGCTATCCTCTTCAAAATCAGATGTGGTCCCGTTTTTCAAAAGGGAAGCTGCTTTTACAGGAAGGCGAAGTAGCTTTCAGTAAAAACCAGATTCTTGTTGCAAATAGAAAGATTACCGAAGCCGAGAATTTGATCCTTGAAGTGTATCAAAATGCAACTGCAGAACTTAAAAGTTATTTCAATTCATATCCGGTTTGGAAAAAGTGGTACGAAACATCTGTGGCACAATCAGCAAAAAATAATTCATATTTGATTCTGGTCGATAAATTTGCGAGGAAATGTTATCTCTATTACAACGGTAAGATAAAATATGAATTTGATGTCGAACTTGGAAAAAATTGGGCAGGAGACAAAAGGAGAATGGGCGATAAGGCAACACCTGAGGGTAAATATGAAGTAGTAAGAAAATATCAGGGTAGGGAGACTTCATATTATAAATCTCTTGCAATAAATTATCCTAACAGTGAAGACATTGCAAGGTTCAAGGGAGAAATTGCCGGAGGTTCTTTGCCTTCATCTTCAAAGATAGGAGGTGGAATTGAAATACACGGTGGTGGCGGTAAAGGAGTTGATTGGACCGATGGATGCGTTGCTCTTACAAATGCAGATATGGATAAAATTTTTACTATAGTAAAAATTGGCACACCTGTCACAATAGTAGGCTCCTTAAGAAGCTTTGATGAAATCATGAATTTAAAAAAATGAGCGATGACATTTCAAATAAGAACCAGAAAGAGAACAAAGAAAGAAGCTTTGCCGAATCTGAACTTGTACAGCTTATTACAGGCTTCGTTAAGGCTATTATATCCAATAAAATTGTCAGGAGAACTTTTTTAAATGTATTTAAAGGTATAGCGATAATAATATCTATTGCAGCTTTCTTTGGATTTTATCTTTATCTCACACCGTTTCTGCAGGATGCAGGAAGTAAAACGGACTATAAACCGGTTACATACAGGATAAACACAAATAATCGTGAATATAAGCGACAAATCTCGGCTCTTAAATCGGAAGTTTCACTTCTTGAAAGGAAATACAGGTCATTTACTCCCGGACAGTCTTTTCTTGTAATTAATACTACCGGCAACAGGTTTTACCTTTATCGCAACAGAAAAATTATAAGAGAAGGCTTTTGTAGTTCGGGCAGTTATACAAGACTTGTTACTCCAGAAGGCTCCCGTGAGTGGGTGTTCAAAACCCCTAAAGGCAAATTCTGGATTCAGGAGAAAATTGTAAAGCCATTATGGGTAAAACCCGACTGGGCATTTATAGAGGAGGGACTGCCTGTGCCGCCGCCAGGTGATGAATCGCGTTATGAACGCGGCGTACTCGGCGATTATGCAATGAGCCTTGGCAATGGATACCTTATTCACGGAACTATTTACAAAAGATTGCTTGGTATGCCTGTTACTCATGGGTGCATCAGACTTAACGATGAGGACCTGGAGATAATTTTTAATACCCTTAGCATAGGTACGAAAGTATATATTTTCTAATCTGGATTATTTATTATGGAATTACAGAATCAAAACAGAATTGTGAAGAAATCTAATGTAACGATTAAAATAAGTGCAATCATTGCCGTTTTATTTATAGCTTATTTTGTTATTCTTTCCATTATAGCACCATCTAAAAAAATTGCCTATATAAACAAAGAATTCGGTTATAAAAAACCTGAAAAGGGAGCATATTATGATTCGATTTTTTTTGATTCGACATTTATTGCATTGAACAGAGTAAAGTCATTTTATCAGGCACGAATTGCAATGGCCGCCACCGATTCTGTAGCTCTTTCAGTTAATCTTCCAGATAGCATCGCTATACTTGAAATTAACGGCGTATCTGTTTATAATACAAAAATAAACAAATCAAGAATAAGCAAAGTTTTTGCCAGAGCCAACGAATATGCAGTTTCTTCGATGCTGGCAACACCTTTTAATATTATACACGATTATTCAACAATAAAAAAAGAACCTTTCGTTCATAAAATAGCACCTCGCGACACTACGGAATTTAAACCTGACACTCCACCAGATACCTCAAAGACCGAATACGTTAATGTTATCTTTGAAACCAGAGAAGGCGTAAGACTTCATATATTTCAGGAAACAAATGGGAATTCCAGTGCTTTTTTCCATCGTTTTATTTTTGATCTTAACGACAGATTCAGGAATGCATTTTATATTCTGAAATGTATGGTTAATTTCAAAACTCCTGATTATCATCCTTATATAAAATTATACATCCCGGCAAGAGAAGCAAGGATAATTTACAGGGCACTACCTCAAAACGGACAATTTGCAATATTTCGATAACCGGCTCTATTACACTTATAACTGTAGTTAATATTATCTTAAATATTTCTATAATAAAATCTCTTTTTTGAAGAGTATTTTTCTGGATAAAAGAGTTGTGGAGAATATTATTGTTTAATTTTCACCACGGGTTACACGGGTTTGCACGGATATTAATGGTTAAATAATCCGTGTTTGTCCGTGCTTTCCGTGGTGATTTTTTATATTTTCTCTATAAATCTCTTTATTGTTAAGAGTATTTTTCTGGATAAAAGAGTTGTGGAGAATATTATTGTTTGATTTTAACCACGGGTTACACGGGTTTGCACGGATATTAATGGTTAAATTATCCGTGTTTGTCCGTGCTTTCCGTGGTGACTTTTTTATATTTTCTCTATAAATCTCTTTATTGTTAAGAGTATTTTTCTGGATAAAAGAGTTGTGGAGAATATTATTGTTTGATTTTAACCACGGGTTACACGGGTTTGCACTGATATTAATGGTTAAATTATCCGTGGTTATCCGTGCTTTCCGTGGTGATTTTTTTATAGATTTGATATTTATATCAAAATTTAATCCTATGAAATCAAAATTTCTGCGACTCGACAGGAGAGATTTCATTAAAAGTCTCACTGTAACTATAATTTGTACTTTTATTACTGGTACGTACCAGTTGATAGCAGAAGGAGGGGTTATTAATTGGGTGACGCTGAAACCTGTTGTAATTGCTGCTATAGGCGCTGGAGTTTCTTACCTCACAAAAAACCTGCTCACAAATTCACAGGGTGAAATGTTTACAACAGAACCCGCTCCTAAAGAATCAGGACAGGCGTGATTCTTACGACTTAAATACCTAATACTTTTTAATAGACTATATTTAATTATATGTTAAAATTTTACGATATCCATTATCATCTTTTCGATCTTAGTCATCCCAACCTCATTGCATTTCTTCTGCGTGATGATATGATTACCAGGGAGTCAGTTAAAAAAGTGGCAGGCAAACTTCCTTTTTTGATGAATTTTGTACCTGCCGGCGTTGTGAAATTTCTACCTCAGTTAATCGCTGAAAAGATAAAAGAATATATACGTGATGATGCTGTAACTCTCAGAAATTTACTGGCATTAATGGAAAATGCAGTTGAATACCATTTTCTCCTGGCCGATTATTATCTGAGAAAAGAAGTCATATCACAACAAGGTGATAACACACTTTCATTCAATAAAATAGTTCTTTGTCCGCTTCTTATAGATTTCGGATATAAGAGTCTGAGAAACAGTGGCTGTTATTATGATTTGCCTCCTGCTAAACCTATTGCCGGACAGGTTGCCGACCTTCTAAATGCAATCAGATTCTATTATAGCTATGATATTATCGGCCACCCGGTGAAACAGGGTCAGTTAAAACTTATTAAAACTAACTGTAAAAAAGAAGACAAGCTTTTTGAGATTTATCCATTTCTGGGTATTAATACACGCAATTATGACCTGCTTGAAATCAAATCTCTTATTGACAAATATTTTCCGGGTTATGAGAATGACGAATCGCCTGCAGACCGTTACAATAAACTCTATTCTAAACTTGGCACTATCAATGTGAGTCTGGAAGACCTTATCTTCAAAATAAAAGAAAAGAAAGATCCTGAATATTACTCTTATATTTTTGCAGGCATAAAACTTTATCCGCCTTTGGGCTTTGATCCGTGGCCTGAAGATGAACCGGACGAACTTGATAAAGTAAAATTTCTGTATAGTGAATGTGTAAGAAAGAAAATTCCATTAACCGTTCATTGTAGTGACGGCGGATTCAAAACTACACCTGAGGCCTTTCGTTATACTAATCCTGAAAGGTGGATAAAAGTGCTTAATAATTCTTCGTTTAAGAACCTTAAAATCAATTTTGCTCACATGGGAAGCATGTCAGGAGGAAATGATAAGTGGCTCCAGAGTATAATGAAGCTTATCAGTAAATACGATAATGTTTACACTGATTTTTCGTTCATTACTCCTAAACCGGATAATTATGAAAGAATCAAGAAGATTATAAATAATAAAAGTCTGACCCGATTACTTTTCGGATCAGACTTCGTTATCAACCTGCTTCGCTCAGGCTCCTATAATGAATATATTTCCGCATTTCTCACCACTCCTTATCTCACAAGCGATCAAAAGGCCGATATCTGTAACAATAATCCGGAGAAATTTCTTTTCGGATAGCGAGGTTCGGACTGAAGTCGTGGCTTCTATTTTATTTTATACATTATGAGTGTCTCGGCGTCTTTCACGTAAATATTATTGTTTGTAATCAGTGGGAAAGCATACACTGCTGTTTCAGTAACTTTGTATTTTGCAGTTTCGTTATATCCGGTTGCAGAAGGATTGAAAACAAGCAGGTTGCCAGTACTCGGAAGCCCGATAAATACCTGGCCGCAATCATTAAGGGTTGCAAAATCACTATGTACTGTCTGGTCTGTCCATGCTGTTTCACCTGTGGAAGCATTGATGCAGTAAATTCTTCTGGTATCAGTAAAGCCGTAAAGGAATCCATCCTTCAAAACGGGAGTGTTCCATTTTGCTCCGGTTGTAGTATTATTCCATAATTCTCTTGGAACATATTTATCTCCCTTTTTTTCCACGATAAGCGCCTTCATTCCTGAGCCGAGACCTGTCAGATATATTTTCTGTCCGTCAACATAAGGGCTGACACAATTGTAAAACCTCTGTTGAGGTATGGCAGGTACGCTCCATTGAAGTTTTCCATCGGAAAGATCGAGTGATATCAGATTTTTTTCTGTAACAAAAATTATATGTTTTTTACCGTCAATATTCATCACTGAAGGTGAAGCGTATGCTGGTCCATCTCCTGTCCATTTCCACTTTTCATTTCCCGAATTGATGTCGAGTGCTAAAATTGTTCCATTATCTTTTGTTCCCAGATGCACTATACAAAGGTTGTTTATCACAAGTGGCGACATTCCTGTATAGTATTGAGGGACAAGATTTTCGGGATTGTCCTTGCGCCATATTAATTTACCTGTTGTTGCGTCGAAACAGCTTAGTATTCCTGTCACTCCAAGTGTGACAATTTTCCCGCCTGCTAAAGCCGGGGTGCTTCGGGGTCCGGGATGTGATGTCGCAGGACCTGTAACGGTAGGAGAGGAATAAGAGCTTTTCCAGATTTCCTTTCCTGTTGAAGCATCAAGGCATATTGCCGTTTCTTCGCTTCCTTGGCGGGTGTGGACATAAATTTTGTTGCCCGAAATAACTGGTGAGGCATCGCCGGTGCCCACAGTAACTTTCCATACCTGCACCAACTCTGAAGGCCATGAAGCAGGAGCTTTAAAACCCGTTACCCTGCAGTCGAGGTTAGGACCCCTGAACTGCGTCCAATCCTGACAATAAAGTCCTGTTGCTGTAACAAAACTTATTGCTAAAGCAACTATACAATTAAAAAATCTCTTCTTCGACATATCTTTTGATTTAATAATAAGGCTAATTTAAAAAAAATCTTCTATAAAGTTTATCAAAGGATTAAAATATTAGCATATTTTATTAAAAATTAACATATTCTATTCATTTTACGTTGAGTCCGGATTTAGGGATTCTCGACTTTTTCAACGCCTATCCCTGGTTTTGAAACAGGCAATGTAACTTTTCCGTCGGTAATTTTCAGTCCTTCGAACGGATCGTTGCTTATAAGCAGATTGCCGTCGAGGTCGCACCAGTCGGTCAGCGGACTCAGATGAGCTGCGGCAGTAACAGCACATGAAGTTTCGGTCATGCATCCGATCATGGTTTTCATTCCGAGAGCTTTCGCAGCTTTCAGCATTATAAACGCTGATCTTATTCCTCCGCATTTCATCAGTTTGACATTTACGCCCGAGTATATATCTTTATACTTAATCAGATCGGCAAGGTTTTGTATTGCTTCATCACCAATAATAGGTAGAGGGCTTCTTTCCTTTAACCATGAGATATCTTCGAATTGTTCTTCTGGCATGGGTTGCTCGATGAAGATAATTCCCTTTTCTTTCAACCAGTGAGCCATTTCGAGCGCATATTCCCTCTCTTTCCATCCCTGATTTACATCGGCACATAAAGGTTTATCGGTTACCGAACGTATTACATCGATCATTTCCCTGTCGTTATTCCTTCCAAGTTTGACTTTGAGTATTTTATATGGTGCCGCCTCTTCAACTTTTTCTCTTACAATTTCAGGAGTGTCGATACCGATAGTAAAGCTTGTAAAAGGAGTCATCTCAGGATTGAGTCCAAGAAGCCTGTAAACCGGTTCCCCTGAAAGTTTGCCTATCAGATCGTGCAAAGCAATATCAACAGAAGCCTTTGCGGCATAATTATCCGGCATTAAACTATCCACATAGTTGAGGATATCCTCTAAAAGGAAAGGGTCATTAAACTGTTTCAGATCGAGTGATGATAGAAAACGTGAAGCAGTTTCATGGCTTTCGCCAAGGTAAGGAGGCATACTGGCTTCACCGTATCCTGTAATACCGTCGTATTCTATTTCGGTAAACATTACCGGCGTTGTGGTACGGGAACTGATTGCAAGATTAAAGGAGTGTTTCAACTGAAGGGTGTAAGGCGTAAATTTCATGTTAAGTGTAGGTTTTACACTTTTATTTTTATTTATCATATTTTTTTCGTTTCTGCACATATTGAATGTTCCTCCAGTAATCAGACCGGCTCCTATTAGTCCGGAATACCTTATAAATTCTCTCTTATTCATGGAAACGAAATATAAATAAATTACAACGATTTCAATTTATGTGAACAAAATTTTACCTGTAAGTAATTCTTATATTATAATCCCATTTATCATAAAAGAGGTTACCACCATCCCATTCGACTTCTCCCCTTTGGAAATCGAACGGATCGCTTCTTAGAAACTTTTTGGTGGGATATAAGTTTCCGGCAACTCCGTCATTTACAATCATTCTGTATGAGTCTATTCCGGTAATATAGAATTCACGAACTTTATTATCAGTTGAGTATTGAAGGCCATATGAAACATCAACCGGAACCCATCCTGTTCCTTCGTAATATACTTCGCACCAGTCGTGCAGGTTTTCCGCACCGGGTTGTATTGTCCATCCGCTTTGCCATCTTACGGGTATTCCCTTATATCGCAGCATTGACATCAGAAGGAAGGTTTGCATGCCGCAATCGCCTCTTCGGTTCTTAAGAGTATATTCCGGGATATTAGGAATTATTGAATATTCAAGCGCATTAGTCCACGGAATATTATTGTTTATCCAGTAATAGAATTTTTTAACGATATTATATGAATTTGTTTCATTGCCTGCCAGACTGTCGGCAAGATGTTTGACATCATCGGTAAAGCAAATATGAGGAGGTTGTTCTTTTGTAAAGATTTTATATATCTCTGAGTTTTTATTATATGACGATATTTTTAATTTTTCGGGATCAAAGTATTGACCGGAAGTGACATAAGAATATGCAACTCTGAATATAGCAGGTTCTCCAGCTCTGGCTTTTTCTTCCATATAAATAGTGCGGTGTACCATAGAATCGGGAGAAAGCAAGAAATTTTCTTCATTCGAGATTCCAAGAAGATAAACATCTCTTTGACGCTCATGATTTTCTTTTGGAAATGGCAGCCAGCATCTTATTGTTTCTCCCGGAGGTACAATATCGGGTTTTACAGTAATTGTATATAAGATTTCAACATTTACAGAGCCGGCAGGCGCGCCCGATTCAGATGATTTTTTTATTATTTCAAGGATGTTATTTTTTCTTAAAAGTAATCGTGGGTTAGCAGCCAGTGCAGAGTCGGGTACAGCCCTGTTTTCATTGAATTTTTTTAAGAGTATCAAATTTGAGGCAGCCCGGTTAAAATACTTTTTCTCATTATCAATTATTCTATATTCGAGCCAGCCGATGTTTTCAAATTTTTCAAGTTCGGATGGAGTGAAATTTAATCCTGTTTCTTTGAGAATACTGTCAATGTCGTGTTGCGATAGTGAAAAGCCAAGTAAAATTCGAGACGAAATTTGAGAAAGAGAATCGGCTTTCCATTTTATCGTTTCATTTTTTGTAATGCGGCTGAGAGAATCTGCAAGAGCTTTCGCCCGACTGAGATTCCCATCTGTTATTAGATCGGCAATTGTGTTTAGTGTTTCATTATTTTCCGGCGATTTGTTTTTGCATCCAGATATGGATATAATGCATATTAAAAACAACAAAAGCAATTTTTTCATGATATATCTTTTTTTTAAGATTTGGAAAATAATTTCATCTGCCATTTACAATTTCAATTTTGGATGAGATGTTTCTTGTACATTATTGTTTTATTCTTGCGGAAACGATGATTTTTGGATTATTCAGAATAGTTTTTTTAACCAAACAAAGATCTGCTACACTGATTACTGCATCCCTGTATTTTTCAGGAAAGTCGGGTGGAAGTTCTATTTCGATTTTAAAAACTGAAGGTATTTTCTTTTCAGGATCGATTTCCATTGTTTCTAATAATCGTATTCCTTCGGAAGGAATTTGCCGGTTGTCGCAGAAAGATTTTACATATACCCCGGCACAAGTACCGATTGAGGCAAGGAACAGATCGAACGGAGATGGAGCACTATTAGTGCCTCCATTTTCAATGGGCTGATCGGTTCTTATGGTGTGTCCGTTAACGTGGGCAGTTACAACTTTGCCGCCTTCGAAGGTGATTTCAATCATAGTATTTTACTTTTTAATGTAATAAAATTTTCAAGTTTCGCATTTAAAGATAATGAAATGTAAAAAATATATTATGTTTTTCCTTTTTTCTCTGACCATTCCAAAAACATAAGAGATTCATATATTTTCAAAATGCTAATCTAAAGGTCATCGGAGTTCTATCCGGAAAAATCCAATTCACCACGGGAAGCAAGGGTTAACACAGATTTTCCCCGTGCCAACCCGTGCCATCCGTGGTAAAATTAAAAAACATTTAACCATTAGTTTCGCAAATTTACAGGCCGCCGCTACGCGGCTCTCAAATTTAAAATGTGCATTTTTTGCCGTAGGCACGGCATGTTTAAAAATTTTTATACAAACCGAGTAGTTTAAGAGGAGGAAAAAGGATTGATGATTGTGATTGAATGATTGGATTCAAAAACATAAGAGATTTATATATTTTCAAAATGCTAATCTAAAGGTCATCAGTGTTCTATCCGGAAAAATCCAATTCACCACGGGAAGCACGGGTTAACACAGATTTTCCCGGTGCCAACCCGTGCCATCCGTGGTAAAATTAAAAAACATTTAACCATTAGTTTCGCAAATTTACAGGCCGCCGCTACGCGGCTCTCAAATTTAAATCTGCATTCTTAGCTACAAACAGAACGCTGCTACGCAGCTTTATATCTACAGAAGCTATAACGCTGTATATCATGAATAATATTAAAGCAGTAATTTGTCACGTAGTTATAAAGGAACACAGTTATAAAATGTTGTACATCCTGAGCTCCGTAGGAGCGCACTGTTTGTAGTAGAGATGTTATTCCCATATCATATTGAGTGCCGTAGGCACGGCCTGTTCAAAAATTCTGACACAAACCGCGTTGTTTAATATGAGAGAAAAGGAGATGGATAATGGATAATTGATGATGTGATTATGTGATAATTGGATGATTGGATGATTGAATTCCAAAAACATAAGAGATTCATATATTTTCAATGGCATGCTGATTAAGAGGATTTACGCTGATCCATTAAAATATGTTGCCTTTGGTCATCTGTGATCTGTTTGCAAATAATTTAAAATTTTCTGAAATGGGAGTGGAAGCGCCTTAAACCAAAAAGGCGGATACTAAAACATCCGCCTTTTAATTATGCATCTCTCCAGTTTATTTATTCAGGAGTTTCTTCATTATAGTCTCTTTTGGAAGAGGTTTTGTACAGAAGAACCAGTCGTAGCATTTCATATTTTTATCTTCCATTCTGGCTTTTGCGGCGCCGCACGATCCTGCGGTTGGTACGACGACATCGTCGCCCGGCTGCCAGTCGGCAGGTAATGAAACAGAGAATGCATCGGTGGTTTGAAGCCCTATAAGCACTCTGTAGAGTTCACTGAAGTTACGGCCAAGGCTGAGCGGATAATAAATTATAGCTCTTATGATACCATTAGGGTCAATGAAGAATACAGCTCTTACAGCTTTGGTTGTACTTTCTCCGGGCTGTATCATTCCATATAGCCTGGCCACATGCATTGTGATGTCTTCAATAAGAGGGAATGTAACTTCAACATTTTTCATCCCCTTATATTCTATCTTTTCCTTTATGGTGCGGAGCCATGCTATATGGCTATATAGTCCATCTACAGATAGGCCGACGAGTTTGCAGTTTGCCTCGTTGAATTTTTTTTCCAGTGTGGCAAAGGTTATGAATTCCGAAGTACATACAGGAGTGAAATCGGAAGGATGGCTGAAAAGAATAACCCAGCTTCCATTGTAGTCAGATGGGAAGTTGATTTCGCCCTGTGTTGTTACTGCCTTGAATTCAGGTGCTTTGTCGCCTATACGCGGCATAGAATAATTTGTTTCACACATTTTGTTCGGTATAAATGATTAATATTAAGATAATTAAATTTTTTTCTATTAAGGAATATAAACAATTTATTTCCTTTTTGCTAACATAAGTTCCAGGTCTTCTTTAAGAGCTGCAAGGTCTTCCTCATGTTCGACCTCGTCAGATAAGATCTGTACAATTATCTCATACGTTACAGGGTCTGATTCTCTTGTAACATCGAGAAGAGAACTGTAAGCTTTTATAGCACACTGTTCGCCTTTGATATTCTGTTCGAGCACTTTCTCCACATAAGGATCGGTCGGTGCATCATAGCCACAGTTTGTCATTTTGAACCAATCGTTCGGCGTCAGAAGAGGAGTACCTCCAAGCTGAATGATGCGCATTGCAAGAAGTTGTGCATGGCCAAGCTCCTCAGTGGCATGTAGATTTAGTTCCGATATAACTGCATCTTTCATGGGGCCTTTTACAACTTTTGCACCTATCCAGTACTGATAATAAGCCAGCCATTCATCGGCCAGAGCTTTGTTCAGGAGGTTGATAAGCTTACCAACATCCATTTTTACGATTGATTTTCCAATTTCTGCCATAGTAGTAAAATTTAAAAGTTAATTTATTATTTTTTTGTTTTATTTGAAGTTTCAATAGTTGATTTTCCACTTATCTGGAGTGACATATCATTTATAATTATCCCTGGGATTTTTTTCTCCGAAAAATAATTTTTTAGCATCTTATCAAGTTCGTCGTCAAAGAAATCTTCTATTTTTTCAGAGTCTGTGTAATAAATATGATGATGTTTCATCTGCCCTGAATCATATCTTATTTTATCATCGCCAGTGAATACTTTTTTAATTATGCCTTTCTGGACAAAAATTCGCAAAGTATTATAAACAGTTGTCATTGAGATATTCGGATGATTTTTATTAAGTAATTCGTATATTTCTTCTGCAGTCGGGTGACTTTTCATATCCATCAATACTTCGAGGATTGCAATTCTCTGAGGAGTTACTTTCAGGTTATGATTGAGTAATATATTTATTACATCCCTTGTTGCCATTGTTTTATGGTTTTGCTGTACAAATTTGCATTTAACGAGTAAAATTATTATTACACATACAAAAGTAATAAAAATTTTTAATTGTAATAATTACTATTTAGCAATAAATAGCATATAATAATAATTACAAATAAAATATTATTCCTATATCCTAAAAATAAAGAATTTATCCGTAATGGAATGCCTAAGTTACTTTTGATTTGTCGGCCCGGAGGGACTCGAACCCTCGACCCCATGATTAAGAGTCACGTGCTCTACCAGTTGAGCTACGGGCCGGAAACGGGTGCAAATTTAATAAATTATCGAATAATTGTGTTAGCCTCTATTTTTCATGCAGTCTATATGTCAATATTTTTCAGTTTATTCTTTTTCCACTGCATAGTGAATAACCCTTTGCGGAAAAGGTATTTCGATGCCTTCCCTGTCGAAAGCAATTTTTAGCCGTTTTCGTAGTTCTCCTGCAACCTCCCACTGTTTAAGAGGCTTTGTGTCGCCAAGAATCTTTACCATTATGGCCGATTCACCGAATTCATTAACTCTTAAAAATTTCGGAGCGCTGACAATGAGTTCTCCGAAGTATGGGTCGGATGCTAATTCTTCACCTGTGCGGTTGATGACGTTAATAACATGTTCGAGATTGGAATTGTATGCTATTCCTATATCAATATTTATTCTTGCAAAATCCTTTGACTGATTCGAAACAATTTTTATTTCGCCGTGCGGAATATGATGAACTGTGCCGTCCAGATCTCTCAACGTGGTTTTTCTTAAGCTTATGTCTTCAACCGAACCTCCTTTGCCATTGATAGTTATAACATCTCCAATTCTGTACTGGTTTTCAAGGATTATGAAGAGCCCGGAAATAACATCCCTTATAAGGTATTGTCCTCCGAAACCTACTGCAATTCCCACAATTCCAGCACCGGCGAGCATAGGTCCGATATCGAGTCCGCCTTCTTTAAGAATCATTAATAGAGCAATCAAAACTATTACTACTTCTATCGTTTTGTTGAATATTCTTATCAGAGTGTTTTCGCGTTGTATTTCAGCTTCCGCCGTCATCGTTTCATCCCTGATAACTGCTATCCTTACGGCATTTTCAATTATTCTACTGATAATCAGGTTAATAATGAATGCGCCAAGTGCAATAAACAGAATCTTTATACCATGATTAAGTAACCATGGTATAATATTGTCAATCCATTCTTTAAATGAGTGTTCCATAAAAATTATTTTTATATTTCGCAATATCTAACGATAATAGCTTAGCGATTTAAATATGTCGGAGCAG
The DNA here is from genome assembly GCA_017999895.1 of Bacteroidales bacterium. Taxonomy (GTDB): domain Bacteria; phylum Bacteroidota; class Bacteroidia; order Bacteroidales; family VadinHA17; genus LD21. Next base: position 107,498 of record JAGNKY010000003.1, on the reverse strand, counting down.
AGCCGGCGTGCAAGATAGTAAATTCTCTATTATTCCGGTTTTTATAAGTCTGACGTAATAGGTAAATTTATAAAAAAGATTTAAATTTGCGGCCTTGAACTGCTCCATTCGTCTAGGGGTTAGGACGACAGATTCTCAGTCTGTAAACGACGGTTCGATTCCGTCATGGAGTACCAATATTGAACAGCTTTTATATGTCTGCACAATTCAATAGTTCAATTTTTATTCGGCTTTCCGTTTGATATTTTCTGTTTCCTGCAGTATAAGCGAGGCGGTTTTCTCAAAAGCATCGGCTACCGATTTGTTATTCAGGCTAAAAACACTCAATCCTTTTTCTGCCGCCTCTCCAACTTCGAGCACAAACGGTATCTGCCCGAGCAGCATCGTATTGAATTCTTTTGCAAGTTTCAATCCGCCTCCTTTTCCGAAGATATAATAAACCTCATCTGGATGTTTTTCAGGAGTGAACCACGACATGTTCTCGATTACCCCCAGAATGGGCACATTCAGAGCGGGGTTGGCAAACATCGAAGCCGCCTTACGAGCATCGTTCAGCGATATCTCCTGCGGTGTCGTCACTATTATGGCACCAGTAAGATCGAGTTTCTGGACAGTTGTAAGCTGGATATCGCTTGTTCCGGGAGGGAAATCAATAATCATATAATCAATGTTTTCCCATTGAGTATCCTCAAAAAGCTGTGTAAGAGCTTTTCCTGCCATCGGTCCTCTCCATATCAGCGACTGACTGCGGTCGATGAAAAAACCTATCGAAATAATACTTACTCCATACTTTTTCACAGGGAAGATTAACTGTTTATCTCCAACTCCCGACACTTCGGGCATTGCGTCTTCGATTCCAAACATTCTTGGAATAGATGGGCCAAAAATATCGGCATCGACAAGTGCAGTATTGAGCCCTTTTGCTGAAAGTGCGATTGCCAGGTTTGCCGCAACGGTTGATTTGCCGACACCACCCTTTCCGGATGCAACTACGATAATGTGTTTCACCCCTTCCATCGGGATTTTTTCAAAAACATTACTCATAACTGTTCATAGTTTAAAATTGTTTCATAAGATATTATGTATGAATCATATATAATGAAATAAACTTTTCATATTTTCAAATTTAAAAACTTATGAAATTTAGTTCATTTATGTAATACAAAAATAGAGAGTATATGTTCATTAGAGTTTTATATTACTGACCGACTGAAATAAAAAATAAAGGGTAACATAAAAAATTGTTGATTTTTAATGTTATATGTCTTTTGTTAAAAAACAATATCCAGTAACCTATTAACAATACCTCCCAGAAGGATAGCAAATAAAATTTCGAGAATACAGATAGCCAATGCTTTTTTCCATCCGAATTCTTTCCACAGAACGGATATTGTTGCAACGCAGGGTATATAAAACATGCTCACGACAGATAGAGTAATCATTTGCTGGGCAGACAAAATATCGGCGAAGTTGGCTGTTCCCATAAATGCCGCCAGCATGACAAGTATCAACTCTTTTCTCAGAACTCCGAAAATAAGGAGGATACCTGTAATTGAAGGCAGTCCGAGCCACTGAACGGTAATCGGACTCAGGAAAGAGGCTATATACGGCATCCATCCTGCAAGATTGATTGCCTGGATGACAACTCCGGAAATTATTACCAGCGGGGCTGCTATGAAAATAAATTCCTTCAATGAGAACCATGTCTGAAGAATTATTGTTTTAAAATGGGGCGTTTTATAATCCGGCATCGGCATAATCAGTTCGACCGGTTCCCCAATCAAAAGTTTTGAAGATATTTTTCCTGTAATAAATATGATGATCAAAGCCAGAAGATATAATCCAAATGCCCACAAGATGCCGACATATTTTCCGACAAGTCCGAAAATTATTACAGATACTGCCGAACATGGTATAAGCGTTACCAGCACGGCAGTAATGAATCTTTCGCGCTTCGATTCCATGATACGGCAGGAAAGGCATCCGGGAACATTGCAGCCGAATCCCAGAATGAACGGAATACATGCTTTTCCATGAATGCCCATCTTATGCATCAGGCTGTCCATCAGGAAAGAGATGCGCGCTATATAACCCCAGTCTTCCAGGATATACAACAGGATATAGAACGGGAATATATATGGCAGTGCTATCTGAACGAGTGCGAGGATGCTTTCTATTGCCGACCATAGGAGAGAGGAGAGGGATGAATCTCCTGCAAATTCGTACCATGAAGTCTGCCAGTCTTTGAAAAGCATATCGAGTTGTGCCGAGAGCCAGTTCCCGAACTTGAATACTGTGAGGAACATCCCGCCCAGAATAATTATCATTATCAGATAGCCAGTGAATTTATTTGTTGTAACGGCGTCGAGCCTGTCGCTTGAAGTGGTTTGTTTTCTTGAGCCGATTTTCGTTACCTCTCTGGTTATTTGAGCGGCAACATGGCATCTTTCATCTGCGATAACTATAGAAGAATCGTGTCCGTGAATTTCTTCGAGTTCCCTGCAAAGCTGCATCACCTGTTCCAGAACTTCAGGTTTCTTTTGACTGACTATTTTTGTTATCTCGTTATCTTTTTCAAGAAGTTTGATTGCCACCCATCTTTTTGGATAAGGCAAGTCAATATCCTTTATTGATTCTGAAATTTGACTAATGCGATTTTCGATTTCCTTTCCGTAAATTGGTGTATTGTAATCCGGTCTTGTTCCTTTAAGTTCTATTGCTTTGTCAATAATATCGGTCAATCCCGAGCCTTGTAATGCAATTGCCGGTATTACCGGGATATTCAATATATTCTGAAGCTTTTGGGCGTCGATGATGAGTCCCTTCTTTTTGGCAAGGTCAATCATATTCAAAACCAGAATAACCGGACATTCGAGTTCAAGAAGTTGTAGAGTGAAAATAAGATTTCTTTCGAGATTAGTAGAATCAACGATATTCACTACAAAGTCGGGGCGTTGATTAATAATATGTTCACGTGATATTGCTTCTTCTTCGGAAAATGTAGTGAGAGAATAAATACCCGGAAGGTCGAGCACGTCAACCATATAACCGTTATAAAACAGTGTTCCTTCTCTTTTTTCTATTGTTGTGCCTGGCCAGTTTGCAATGTGTTGATGCAATCCTGTAAGGTAATTGAATATGGTGGATTTTCCGGTATTTCCCTGGCCTGCAAGAACGATGCTAATCTTTTTTTCTTCGTTCATTTTGGTGTTACCATTATTTTTGATGCCAGTCCTTTGCCCAGCACCAACTTCGAGCCGTTGGCTTCGATTTGAACCGGACCCGAGAATAAAGTTTTTCTAACGACCTTTATCTCTGTTCCCGGTGTCAATCCCAGGTCGGCAACTCTTTTTGTTGCTGTTCTGCCGCCGTCTATTTCGAAAATTATTCCTGACTGGCCTTCTTTCATGTCAGTTAATCTCATTTCTTCTTTTTTATCGTTATTATTCATTATAGTTGATATATGAACATATATTCAATTGATTGATTAAAAAAAATTATTTTTCTTCCACGTGGCGTAGTCCTTCTGCGAAAAGGTTGTTGATATGAATATCATCGAGGGAGTAGTAGGTTATTTTTCCTACCCTGTTGTATTTTACCAGTTTCATATTGCGTAATGTTCTCAGTTGATGGGAGACGGCTGAAGTTGTAGTTCCGATGATAGAAGCAATATCGCGTACGCACAGTTCGTTTTCCTGGCATAAGGCATAGATGATTTTTGTTCTTGTGGGGTCGCTCATTGCCTTGAATGTTTCAGCCAGATAGTGAAAGAAATTTTCGGATTTCATCATTTCCTTCACCTTATTGACTTTTTCTTTTTCCACGCATGAATTTTCGGTAGAAAGTGATTTTTTTGTTTTCATTTCATATTCAAAGATGAACAATTGCTCAATTATGCAACAAAGTTAAGAAATATTTTATTATTTTTTATTTTTTCTTGCGATGCTTACGGTCTGGATCTCTACCGTCTACTAATGTGGTCTAACCCCCTATAACTTGGACAGGTTTTTCAAAAGAATATAGAACTTCTTGTTTACTGTTTTTGTTATTTTCATTCATCAACCTATTAGCAAAGTTAGCCGTATCTTCGGATTTGTCAAGAGCAAGACCAGTGTCCGCACAACCCGACACTCTTGACAACTCCTCCGACACTACCGCTGTCTGGGGCTTATCGGTTGACAATGACTGATAATATTCATTCCACACCCTCATCGGAGTTTTTCTTTTCAGGCTTCCATGCTGACGCTTATTATTGTAGAAATTTACATAAGCATAAGTGTTAATTTTGCCTCGTAATAGCTTTCGAATTCAAACCTTTGGATCACTTCTCTTTCGAGGATGCTATTGAAGGCTTCAATGTACGAGTTTTTCACGGGAGTTACGATATGAGTGAACTCCTGTTTGGCATTAAGAGTACGAAGATAATGTCTGACTTTATTGGCGATAAACTGTGATCCGTTATCGTTTCTGACAGTAACACCTTTTAGCCCATGAAGAAGGTCTATCCGGGCAATAAGTTTTATCAGGTCGATTTTTCTAATGCTTCCCTGGAACTTATGATAAAGTATTCGGCGGGAGTATATATCCATCAGGGAAAGCATGTAATAATTTCTGCGTTCGCCTTTTACCCAGATGTACTTTATGTCCCGGCAGATATATTCCATGGGCCTGTTAGCAGTAATCTTCCTTAGCTTTACCCATTCACGTTTGCCGTGAGTCCTGATAACCTTACCAAGCAAGAGTTCATTTTCCAGTTCAAGTGCACGGATATCTGGATTAATCCGTTTATTTTTGTCTTTCAGACCATTAATCCCTTCCTGTAGATACTTCTTCTTCCATCGGGCACAGGGATGGTGCTATCTGATACTTTCGCAAAGTCTTTGTATGACCTTCACGTTCTCCTTCCTGAAGTATTGACAAGCGATCCTCAGGTGTAAATTTTCTTCTTTGTAGTGTCATGATTCCCAAATTTAATTAAACCTAATTTGTTTTTCAAATTATGTCCAGCTATTTGGGGGCTAAGACACCTTTATATTTATAAAAGGATTGGGGAAATGCTAAAGAAAAGATACAAACGATAAGAATTGTAGTCAAAAATCTTTTCATATACTAAGAATTTATTTTTTACAAAACTCTAACCGGGCTGTATATTTTGGCCATAAACAATTAGCATAGGCTGGTCCTACCCAATCTTCATACTGAATAATCTTAAAGTATACAACATCTCCAATATTTATTTTTCCCCTATATGATTCCGGATTGAAAGTTAATGTTGTACCTGTTGATAACTCCTCATCATAATTAGTAGGAGTCTCTGTAATCTCTATAATATTATAGCATCCGTCTCCATAATTGAGGCTTATAACCTTTCCTTTATAACATAGAGGATCACGTTTATCATCCTCACATCCAGTTCCCATTATTAATATAATCAAAATGAAAAATCCAGTTTTAATGATTGGCATTTTCATGGCTTTTATTTTTAATTTTTTGAATTAGTTATTCAATCGTAAGGGCACCTCGAAAAACTATTTTTTGGTGCTTCTATTTTAACTAAATATACTGTTTAATTTTCGAAAAACAAAATTTTACATTCATATTTTTTAGTTACTCAAGTTTAGGAGTTAAATAATATGTTGAAAACACATAAGTCCTTTAAAATTTCTGTTTTTCTTCTTCTGGCAACAGGTAATTTAATGTCCGGTTCCAGATTGTAGTTTTTAGTGTAAATTCAAGTGCATACCTTTCAGATTTACAGTAATATAATTTCGCTGAAATCATATTTATAGGAGAAATCGAAAAAACCTTTCAATAATCCGTCAAAAGAACTGCGTATTTTTTGTTTGCTTTATGCTATATTTATATATCTCATTCGGCCGGCGGCCCAAACTCACGACGCTTACGGTCGGAATCCGAATATTTGCCCTGAAAATATTTAACTTTTTTCATTTTTCTCTCTGACTTAGAGAATGTCGATATTTTTAATATTTATATAAAATATTTTTTGTCCTCCCAAAACTGGTGCAGGTAAATCTTTTCCTTCAAAGAGGTCACCAGACACTATTACTTTAAGATTGATTTTTTTGAATTCTTCAGCTAATTCGCAGGGATAGGCAGTAATAATTTCATCAATTGTGCCTTCAACATGAATTTGAATAAAATACTTGCCTATTTTCTCATCAAAACCTATTAAACCTGAATGTGAAGATAAAGATTCAATTACCTTATAAGGTTCAGCACAAGGGTTATTTTGACTATTCTCTTTTTTACATCCTGCTCCCATCATCAGGAGAAGCAAAATAAAAAATCCAGTATTAATAATAAGTGTTTTCATGGCTTTTATTTTTAATTTTTTGAATTAGTTATTCAATCGTAAGGGCACCTCGAAAAACTACTTTTTTGGTGCTGTTGTTTAAGATAAATTTACTATTTGATTTTCTAAAAACCAAATTTTACTCCCTCTATTTTATCTAATTAACTATTAGATATTTACAAAATTATTTTTTCACTTTCAGGCATAACTATCCCCTGGAAATTACTATTCTTAATTGAGTACAGCGACAAATATTTTACGTCAGGTTCATCATTCCGATTTTTGCTTTAGCCCTTGAAATTCCAATAGTGCGTATAAACGAACCGTTCATGCTGTTTTCTACAAATCCCAACAAGTGCTCGACCCTTGCACATATTCTTGATTTCTCTTTATTTCACGCTTTCTGTTCTTCGGTTAAGGGGTTGTTATGGTTATACAAACTTTGAATTATAAGGGCTTTGAACAACATCAACCGGTTACATGCGAGGTGGACTTTTTGAAGCGGATAACCAGGTTTAATTAGAGTTTACAGTAAAAAATGATCATCAAATAGTCCGGTTGGGGAGTACCATCATTAAGAATCGTTCCATAAAAGCCTCCTCTGGGATCAGGTGCATTCTTTTCCCAAAAAGGAAGAATATTTTCCTTTAAATCCCTGGTAACTTCTTCGACCAGTAAAGGAACACTTTCCTGAGAAGAATTTTGAGCTTTTATAACCAAAGGAAATGAAGCGAAACCAATTAACAAAACAATTAATAATTTTTTTATCGTTTTTTATTTTTGATTAAGCAATTGTTGGGCAGCCAACACTAAAAACATATAATGAGAAGAACCACCTCCCATTACATATTCCACCTGTTGCCACAGAAATGGAAATCGAAGTAATTCAGGAAAATCGGGACGTATCAAGGCTGTTCCTGAAACAACACCGCCGGGAATATAAGTCCAGTCAGCTCGATTAAATCCATAGGCTACCGTTGTAGACCGCGTTCCAACGCCGGAAGCAAAAGAAGAAGTATTCTCCCCTGGATGACAACCCAATACAAAATTCAAGGCATCATAAATATATTCCTTGCCAAAAATATCAGGATAAGCAGTATGAAGAAAATAAAGACGGAAACCTAATGACTGAATATCCCATCCAGCTCCCCAAATATAAGGACGATAAGGTATTCCATAAGGAGTTTCCGCCGATTGTTTGTCTATTTGAGTATGAAATTCAACCAGTGCTTGCCGAATAACCTTCGAAAAATCTGGCTGATTTATCTGCTTTTCTGCCCTTGCTATAAACCAACCAACATTTTCTATATTGTTGACAATAAAATCTTTTTCAGAAAGAAGATAGTTTTTATATTTTTCTTCTCCTGTCGTCAAATACAATTCCGTAGCTGCCTGGATTTTGGCAGAACGGGAACGTTGATTTACTTCCGTTATTTCATACAACTCCCTCGCACAGTCGAGTGCTTGCAAACTCAATGTATCGTTGAATCCTTTTAATACCCGGGATGACGCAGCTAACTCGGCCGCAGTGGTGAGCTCACGTGAAGCGTTGTTTTCCGTAAATACCCAGCGATCATCTTTGTTCCCGATAATTTTATCGGTCATATCTGCTGCATCCCCTAACATCACATATTGGCGCAAATTATTGCAAATAATACCGCGATAAAGACGACCCAAAGTTCTATAAGCTCCAACTACAGAAAGAACACCATTCTCAACCTGCTGAAGAAAATCAGGTTTTCCATCTGGTTGATGAATTTCCGTAATTCTTTTATGCTGATCTATTGAAGTAACATCATAATCTACCTTAAATGCTTCATAAGCAAGTGATAAAATATATGCTTCACCAGCCTGCGATTCTACGCGAAGATCAAAATCTCCAGCATCATGCCATCCGCCAATATTCAAACCAGGAACCACATCACCGGAATTATACTTTGTTAACGTTGAATGTCCTTGAACATAACCATCAATATGATTGAAATCAACCGGCGCCATACGCGCATCATCCATATGACAGCAATCATGCCAAACTCTATATTTTTCATTTACTCGCATGTGGCACATTTGTACAGGCAAAAAATATTCCAGCACTGGTTGCCAGACTCCACGTTCATATACATCTTTTGCTATACGAAAAATAGAAGAAGACGATTCTCCATAACGAATGCGGTAAAGTCCTTCTTCCCTTACTTGCGAAAAATCGAACTTCAGATAATGATATCGCAGAAACTCTCCCCATTCCGTTCCTTCACCGGAAAAAACTTTCTTTTCTCCCTCCGTCGTAATGCGATAGAGTATCAGACGCTCTCTCTTTGTATCCATTTTATCCAGCTCGATAATGGCTGTCTTCGGTTGAGCAGGGTGATAACCCACTTGCGAGACTTGCACTACCGGAGTGTACATCCAATCATCGACAACATTTGGCGTGATCACCCACCGGATGGCTGCCGTGGTTTTCCCTGCCGGAATCTCACTCCTGACCACAAACCAGCCGTTGTTATGGTTCATGCGTCCGTCATATAGCTTCAGTTCACTCCCTTTTGATTCAATCGTGAATTTGCTGTAAGGATCATCGGGACAAACAACCAGGCGTTTCCCTGCAGCATAGGGTTCGGAAACAATATCATCCGCAATGATAGGACTATATCCTCCATCGCCTGCCAACTGCCTCATAGAAGCTTTCCCCGCAGGGTTAAAATTGCCCACAGAAGAAAAATTAGATGGTTCATAACGAGTGGGACCGTTAGGTTGTCTCGGGAATATTCCTGACTGATTGTCCATTATCCAGGGCTTTCCGAAAAGTGCACCAGGAAAAAGTTCAAAATTAAAGCCGACTTTCCCAATGAACTTCTCAGGTATCGGACGATCCAAATCGACAGTTATAACGATTGATGGACCTTCTCCTTTTACCGTAACAGTGTAATTAAATACCAAATCAGGATAAATCATAGGATTAAAATCGGTCAGATGTCTCGCAGAATCGGGATAACTTAAATGGACCCTAATTATATTGGCTTTTTGATCCACTTCCCGTTCTCTTTGCCTGGGAACAGGTTGCCACTGCCCCGGTGTCGACTCTAGACGGATATCTCCATTGGTTGCTAAACGTTTGCCATGCATGATGAGAGATACCCCTCCCTGATGACCTTCCGGATAAATATCGTCATAGGCCATTACATTGACTCCCTTATTTTCAAAATATCCATTCGAAGTCAATACAAATTCCTGAGCACGACTCGAAAAATAAAAAACCACAAATAAGAAAAAGAATAACGATAATCTTTGCAATTTCATATTAATATATTTTTAATCATTACTGTCCGACTAAAATAATAAAATAAAAGATACTCCCGAAATTCAGATTTATTGGGAACCCAAATGTTGTAATTTGGTTTTTGGTTAAAATCAAATACAACATGGGTAAAGATACAGAAATAAAATTATTCGGACAGCCAAGCCTCTGGACTGATATTTAAAGAGGTATTAATTGTTGACTCAACAACTATACGGTTATTCAGTGACATTTTAAAGGGTGTTGGCCGTAATCCCAAAGGAGAAGGAAGGAAGAAAGAAGGGAAGTTTATATGCTTATTAGATCGCCCGTGCAAAGAAAGCCTTCTCGGTAGTAGCCTCGTTGGTTCGAATCCATCTGATAAGCAATCTGGACGTAAATGAGCTACTGCGAAGCACGAAAAGAAGATTTAAAAGTAAATCCATACCCTCGGGTTTACAATTATCCTTTAATCTGTAAGGGGGTCAATTTTTAAATGAAAAATATAATACTTGATAATCTGATAGTTATAAGATTAAATTACGAATCTAAATTATTAATCGGACAATAGTGATAAATAATTAATGACGGACAATGTGCCCTAACGGGAGTCTGTCTAAAAACGTTTTTTGTATCAGTTTTTCGCAGGGCTTAAAACTGTTTAAGGGCACAGTTCTTATTTTGCATTGCGAAAGAAAGATGTATTGAAAGACAAAGGTCTCAAAACTGCTCAATTTTCGTCTGAGGAAGGCAAAAAACGTCAAAAAGGAGAGCAAAAGTACGCTCATGTACTCTTTTAGCCTATTGCAGGTACATAGCAATAAAATACAGGGAATAGTTGTTAACAAAAAGGGGAAGTTTTTAGACAATCTGACGGCCCGGCGGTATAATTAGAAAGGTACGGCGTGGTTTTTGCCACCCAGTACAGAATATAATCGAAGCCGGCATCCTGTCACGGTATTGATTTACTGTCATTATGAGCACAGAGCAAGTCCTGCAAAAACAATGACGAGCTTATTAATTATAGCACCGTCCGTGTTAGGCATAGGGAATTTATTAATATACGAGTGAAGTTATTATAAACTCTTTGAATATTTATGGTTTTTCAATTATTTTTAATGCACCGTATAGAAAAACCAGATTTCTTGAATGCTGGTTTAATAGTTAAAAAAGCATCATAGTGAATATTTATTATCCAGGCATTTTCTCCTGTCCAATATTCAGAAGAAGACCACCAATAACCAAAGGATCCAATGCCATTAGAAGTTCCATCATCAGAATCTCTAGCACCACCCGGACGGGCTGAAAAACCTGATTCATTGGTACCACTACAATCCATCCTATACCCTGGAGGACAGGTCCAGAATTTTGTGTCTTTTAATTTAGCACCCGCACCATTTGGCCCTCCCAGATAATCAATCAATGTTTCCCCCTCTTCCTTTGTAGGCACATGCCATCCGACAGGACATAACAATCCGGTATTAACTACATACCAGTTATATAAAGCACCATAATTCTCTTTGTATTTTTCAGGACTATTGTCATACCAGCAATATGCGGCCGACGTCATTGATGCCCATTTTTCATCGTCAGTAACAAGGGGTATGGATACCCCGTTGTTATACTTTGTCGTCTTCAAATTTTCTTTAAGCCATACCTGAGTTCCAATAACCACTGTGTCATAATGATTACCGTCACCGTCAACAGGTAAACCATTCTCTTTTTCACATCCTGCAAAAAACAGGATTACTGAAACAACCAGGGGTATAACCGGAATTATAACTGATTTTTTCATATGCAACCCTTTTAATGTTTAATTACAACACGCATTGTATATGTCTTTCCATTGTAAAGAATGTTAATAAAGTACAGTCCCTCAGGCAAATTATCTATATTTACCCTTAATGGGAATCCCTTGAACTCAGTTTTATATTTAACAACTCCCGTTTTATCATATGGGCACCTCGAAAAACTGCTTTTTTTGGTGCTGTTGTTTAAAACAAATTTACTATTTGATTTTGAAAAAACCAAATTTTTTCCCCCACCCCTATTTTTTATATAATTAACTATCAGATACTTACAAAATTATTTTTTAACGTCAGGGCATACCTGTCCCATGGCAACAACTATTCTTAATTGAGTACTGCGGCAAATATTATACGTCAGGTTCATCGTCCCTATTTTTGCTTTAGCCCTTGAAATTCCAATTGTACGTATGAACGAACCATTCATACTGTTTTCTACAAATCCAAATAAGTGTTCGACCCTGTCACATATTCTGGATTTCTCTTTGTTTCAAGACAAAGAAAGTAACACTATATTCTATTATCCTTGAAGATTGTGATTAGAATATTCTCCGCCTACCGGCGTACAAGCTTTTACTCAAATGTACCGAAAGCCTTGCAAATTATAAAAATAACATACCAACATTAATAGTTAATAATCAACAATTTAATATGTTTTTAAGGAACGACCATGTATTAGCAAAATTGTTTGATTTGTCGTGATGCACCAATGCGAAAAACAGTAAGTCCGCTCTAAGCGAGGATAAGATCTTTCCCAGCCTTCCTGAACTCGCTGACAAACTGACTTCCAAGCTCATTATCTGTTGCAATATGTTGAATGTCGGAAAGATAGCAGATGTTTGTCAGTTCTGCCTTGCCAAACTTGCTTGAGTCCGATACAATGAAAACATCGCGGGAATTCTTAATTATATAGCTTGATATATCAGCTCTTAAAAGGTCTTTAAGAGTAAATCCTGTTTTTGTCGTATAACCATCTATGCCGATAAAAGCTTTATCGTAATTGACCTGATCGATGCATGACCTTGTTATTTTTCCAACAAGACTTTCGCTTTCATGCTGGTAAAGCCCTCCCATGATAATTATCCTGGCAGATTTCTCTTTCCGGAATTGTCGGGCAATATAGATGTTGGTAGTTATTATGGTCACGTTTTTTTTGACCAACTCCCTTGCAAGAAGCGCATTTACAGAACCGGATTCCAGAAGCACCGTTTCTCCTTCATTTACCAAACCGGCAACTTTACAGGCTATCCTGACCTTTTTTTCATAGTTGATCGCCATGCTGTTGTCAATATCGTCAGCATCCTGGATTACTGCTCCTCCATGAATCCTTTTAAGCAAACCTTCCGATTCGAGGAAGTTGAGATCATTCCTTATAGTGACTGACGATACTTTCAATCGTACTGCCAGCTCGCTGACAGAAATCCGCTCGTCCTTGTTAAGTAACTCCAGGATATTATTCCGGCGTTCGTTCATGATGATTCAAGTAAAAGTGATGCTGCCCCTATGACTCCGACATCGGTACCAATCTTTGATGTTACAATATCAAATGGATCAAAGATCATTGTCCTGATCCCTTCACCGTCATGGGTCGAAAATCGTTGAATGTTATAGATCATAGAACAAAGATAATATATTTATGAATAAAAGTCAAATATATTTCATATGAAATTAATATAATTTTCTAACACAAAAAGAATAGAAATACTTCCAGTTGTTTTAGACGAAAATAAAGTAGAATAAATTTTCTATAAAATATTGTGTTGGTGTATAATTTATTTAAAAATTTTATCTATCAAACCTCTGATAAGTAATTTTTTTTTTCATTATATTTGAAACAAAATAATAAATATAATTGTGATGAAAAAATTAAGCATTTTATTCATTTTTACAGCTTTACTTGTTATTTCAAGCTGTGAAAAGGATGAGGACGGCAATGGTTCCTCCGCTGGCAAAGTAGTTTATATTACCGATGACATAATTGTTCCAACCACCTGGTATGCAGATTCTATTTATGTTATCAAGGACCATGATTTCTGGGTGGAGAATACCCTGACCATTCAGGCAGGAACAATAATTAAATTTTCACCGGGGTATTATATGGCAGTTGATAATGATGGGACAATTATAGCGCAGGGTACTCAGGAAAAACCCATTGTTTTCACGTCGTTGAAAGATGATGCGCACGGCGGTGATGTCAACAAGGATGGAACAGCCACTTCTCCAAATTCTGGTGACTGGAAAAATATTTCATTAAATTCCAATGGAAATACTTTTACTTACTGTCAGTTCTTTTACGGAGGAGGTTCAAGTTATCTCAGTACTCTCGAAATATATAAGGTAGCTAGTATAAAGAATTGTCTGTTTGTCAGTAATAAAGGCGGAAAGTTTGGAGATTCCTACTATGGAGTGCTGGATGCATCGGAGGCCGGTAACCAGACTGTTATCCAATCGAATACTTTTTATAATAATTATCTGCCGATGTCCATTAATCCTATTATAAAAATTGATAATTCCAACGTCTTCAGCAATCCGGAAAACCAGAATATGAAAAATACGATGAATGGAATTTTTATTAACAGTACGATCGACATCAATCAGTCTACAAGCTGGGCTGAAACTGAAGTTCCTTTTGTCATTAATGATATCCAGTTAATTATAAATAGTCCGGCATCACTAACGCTTGCTAACGGAGTTATCGTTAAGTTTACTCCGTATGGCTATCTTTTGATTGACAATGGAGCTTCTCTTATTTTCAATTCAAGTAATTTCTTCACTTCATTTAAAGATGATGCTCATGGAGGGGATACGAATGGCGACGGTTCTGCAACATCTCCATCCAACGGAGACTGGGATGGAATTTACGATGGGAAAACGGGAAAATACCTTTCCGGAGCCAATATCCTCTATGATAGTTACAAAAAATAGATTTAAAAAAGAAAAATGCAGGTGGTTCTTATATCCCGTTAGAAACGGTTTTTACTTTTTTATTTATCCCGGTTTTAAGTCTTTTTGCCATTAGAAGGCAACTTTTAAGTTAACCTGAGGAATACGCAATTTAGAACTTGAAATTTCATTCAAGATAAAAGATAAAAGGCACAAGATAAAAGGCTTGAAAATTCAATTTTTGTCTTCTTCCTTTTGTCTTTTGTTTTTTTCTCTTAATGCTTCCTGTTAGTATTTCCTCCGCCATCTGGCGGATCCGACTTTCTCCCTGACAATTAATGAGATTTTTTCATAAGTTTATTATTTTAGCCGGACAGTAACGATGATTTTCGGTTTTAACATTGATTTCAAACAATCGTTAACTATATGGCAAAGACAAAACCGTTCGATAAATTCTTAAATGAATACGAACAATGGTTTATTGAAAATTATTTTGTCTATCTGTCTGAACTTGAAGTAGTAAGAAAACTGATTCCGTATGAAGGGAAAGGCGTCGAGGTTGGAGTCGGCAGCGGACTCTTTGCTTCACCGCTTGGAATTAAATATGGATGCGACCCTTCAGAGACAATGAGAAAAAAGGCTTCCGAAAGAGGTATAAGCGCTATACATGGCATTGCTGAGGACTTACCTTATGAAAACAACCGTTTCGATTTTGTTCTGATGGTCACTACAATTTGTTTTGTTGATGACCCTGACAGGGCTTTCAGGGAAATTTCACGCATTCTGAAACCTGACGGAGAGCTGATAATCGGATTTATTGATAAGAACAGCCCTGTCGGAAAACAATATTCAAAACATAAAAAGGAAAGCGTTTTCTACAGAGATGCCATTTTCTATTCAACACAGGAAATCCACGATCTTCTTGGAAAAAATGGTTTTTTTATAGAAAACACTTTGCAAACTGTATTCGGGAAACTAAACGAAATAAAAGAGATTCAGCATCCGGAGCAAGGTTCCGGAGAAGGATGTTTTGTCGTTATAAAGGCAAAAAAATGAGTTTTTTGTGATGATTTTTTGCGTCGTTGGCTTTTATTATTTTTAACTCGATTTACATATAAAAATGGAGTGGTTACTTAAATTCGATCCTGTTCTGATGGCGCTGTTTGCAACTCTTTTTACATGGGCTGTTACCGCGCTTGGCTCTTCGATGGTATTTTTCTTCAAGACCATTGATAAGCGTATATTGAATTCTATGCTTGGCTTTGCAGCAGGGGTTATGATAGCGGCAAGTTTTTGGTCGCTGCTCGAACCCGCAATACAGATGACGGAAAATAAAGGCGGGACTGCCTGGCTTCCGGCAGCAGTAGGGTTTCTATCGGGCGGTGCTTTCTTGTTGATTATTGATAAAATATTACCACATCTGCATTTAGACCTGCCTATGAGTAAAGCTGAAGGAATCAAGACATCATGGCAACGGAGCGTTTTACTCGTTCTGGCAATCACACTTCATAATATTCCGGAAGGTCTGGCTGTGGGCGTTGCTTTTGGTGCTCTGACAGGAAATGCCGATGTTCAGGGACTTTCGGGCGCAGTTGCTCTTGCCTTTGGAATAGGATTACAGAATTTCCCCGAAGGCGCCGCAGTGTCAATCCCTTTGAGACGTGAAGGTTTCTCGAGATTTAAGGGATTCTGGTACGGACAATTATCTGGCCTTGTAGAACCCATTGCAGGTGTAATAGGAGCATATATGGTTACAACCATGACGGCTTTACTGCCCTATGCTCTTGCTTTCGCCGCCGGCGCAATGATTTTCGTGGTAATAGAGGAACTTATCCCGGAATCACAACGAGAATATAAAACCGACCTGTCAACCATCGGTGCGTTGACAGGTTTTACTATCATGATGATACTCGATGTTGCTATGGGATGAAACGTTTCATGAGGTAAACAATATTTTATCCTTCATCCTTATTGTCCGGCAGCCTCTTCGAACACCCTTAACTCATGTTTTGTTCCCTCGACAAAAACTAGAACCATCTGTTCCCGGATTTCAGAATCACTTTTTTGTGCCAGATTTTCAACTATTTTAATGAAATTTTCGGTATAACGCTTGTATTCTCCACCTGAATATGCGTCAATCCATTTTTTGTAAGGATTGTTTTCGACACTGTTATTATAAACATGTTCCATGGAATTGTAATATACCCAGAAACAGGGCAATAACGCAGTTGCCGCAACGGGATAGGGTGCGTTAAACGCATTGTCAATCAAAAAATCCGAGTATGCTTTGAATGCCGGAGATTTTTCTTTAGCTTCAGTGATTTTGAGCATCCGGATATAATCGTTATGAAGTGCGCGTTCAATATCGAGACCGTCTCTGGCCAGTTGAAGAAAGAAATAAGTCTCTTCGGGATTTTCAGCCCTGCCGGCAACAATGGCAAGGGCACGCGAATCGTCTATGATATACAGAACATCCTGGGAAAGATAATGCGCAAACCATTCAAAAGGTAATGTTCCGTCGGCAAGACGTTTTATAAACTGGCAATTGATGATTTGCTGATATACAGGCTGAATAACAGTCCACAACTTTTCCGTAAAAGCCCCCTGTTGTTTCATCACTTCCAGAAATTATAAAAATGATGGACAGGGCCGTGTCCTTTACCCAGAGTATATTCTGCTCCATTGACGATTGCCTGGTATATATAATCCCTGGCATTTTGTACGGCATCGTTTAAAGTTAATCCTTTAGCTAAGAATGATGCAACAGCCGATGATAAAGTGCAGCCTGTACCATGGTTGTTTCCGGTTACTACTCTCTTCGATTTCAGCTCTATCACTGAATCGTCCTCTGCATTATAGAAGATATCTGTAAGGTCATTACCGGTCAGATGACCTCCTTTCAGGAGAACTGAAACACTCTTATTCATTGATAACTTTACTGCCATTTCAGCCATATTGTTCGATTGTATCTTTTCTCCAAGCAGTATCCCGGCTTCCGGAATATTTGGTGTTATAATCCTTGCCAGGGGTATGAGTTCTTTTTTTAATGTCTCGATAGCCTCATTCTGTAAGAGTTTATCGCCCGATGCAGCCACCATGACAGGGTCGAGTACGATGTTTTTGATTCTATATTTTTCGAGTGCATCTTTTACTGCCATGATGATTTCCGAAGAGTACAGCATTCCGATTTTTACTGCATCTGTTCCGATATCGTCTAGCACTGCGATGATTTGTCCGCTCACTGCTTCGGGTGGAACTGGATAAACTCCGCTCACACCGGTTGTATTCTGGACTGTTATAGCCGTGATGGCCGACATTGCATAGCATCCGCAAGCCGAGATGGTTTTTATATCGGCCTGTATGCCGGCTCCGCCTCCCGAGTCGCTTCCCGCAATAGTCAGCACCCTTTTATATTGCCTCTCCATATTATTATGATATTACGAAGTGATCGAACCCATGTTTATTTAACGTAACCTTTTGCCCGCCTTTAATCCAGTTTATCCGTGGTTCCCCTTCGGTGATTTCCCCGATTTGTATCAGATATCTGTCGAAGGCCTTTTTGTAACCCGCATTTAATGATTCGAATGAACCAGCTTCTGCTGTAAACAGCAAAACATAATCTTCGCCTCCGGAAGTTGCGAGTTTGTCGAGATTCCAGCCTTCTCTGTATGCTGTTCTTCTGAGTGTATCCGAAACAGGTATCTTATCGAGGTCAACGATAGCTGACTTTCCCGAAGCTTTTAAGATATGCATCAGGTCGGATGAAATGCCGTCCGACACATCTATCATTGCATGTGTTTCAGGGTGACTGGCGAGCCATAATCCTTCATTTATTTGCGGTTCGGGCAGATGGTGGCTTGAAATCAAACGGAGGTTATCTTCTGTTTCCGGGAGGTTATTTAACAAAACCTCCAGTCCCCCGGCCGAATCGCCCAGAAAACCTGTCACGCACACAACCTCTCCGCTCTGAGCCATGGAGCGTAACCGGGCATTGCCTTTACTGCATTTACCTGCAACTGCCACGTTAATCGTAAGGTACTTCTTTGATTTTGTTGTGTCTCCGCCCAGAAGCTGAACATTATATTTCTGAGAAAGCTTATGATAGCCTTCCAGAAAAGCATCGAGAAATTCCACTTCGGTTTCGGCCGGAATTCCTATTGACAGAAATGATGCCACCGGCTCTGCGCCCATAGCGGCTATATCGCTCAGGTTTACTGCGAGTGACTTATGACCAAGCTGTTCGGGCGTGATTCGATGTTTCAGAAAATGAATATCTTCGATTAACAGGTCGGTTGTAATAACATAATCTTCTTTTTCATTGTAAGGTATTATGGCGCAGTCATCGCCGATGCCCAAAAAGTTGGGTAAAACCAGATGCCGGAACTTATCTGCAATTCGTTCGATGAATCCGAATTCTCCTATCTCGCTTAATTTCATTGACTGCTATTTTTAAATATGTCGATAATTTTTCTTAGTTCGCGGGCAGCTTTCATAGGGTCGTCGGCAGAGACTATGGCTGAAACAACGGCCAGGCCGTCAGCGCCAGCCATTAACACCTCGGCAGCATTTTTTGCATTGATACCTCCAATAGCCACCACAGGATGTTTTGAAACGCTGGAAATTTTACGGATTCCTGCAAGTCCAAGTGCGCTTGTAAGCTCCGGTTTTGTGCCTGTAACGAACACAGGGGAGATGCCGATATAATCAACATCCAGATTATTTGCTTCAAGAGCCTGATCGAAACTTTCGACCGAAAGCCCTATGATTTTGTCATTTCCCAGGATTTTTCGCGCAATGTTACATGGCATGTCTTCCTGACCGATATGCAAGCCGTCGGCATCGGAAGCCAGAGCAACATCGAGCCGGTCGTTGATTATCAATGGGACATGGAAATGAGCAAGAAGCTTCTTGAGCGAAATTGCAAGT
Source organism: Bacteroidales bacterium (assembly GCA_017999895.1). Classification (GTDB taxonomy): domain Bacteria; phylum Bacteroidota; class Bacteroidia; order Bacteroidales; family VadinHA17; genus LD21. Next base: position 88,297 of record JAGNKY010000003.1, on the reverse strand, counting down.
TTGACGAATTCGAGCGTTGAACAATTTTTTTCTCTTAGCTGTACCATAGTTACGCCGCCTTTAACAGCTTGTTCGACAATGAACTCAATAGGCCGTTCCCGGGAAAGAAGGCGGTCGGTTACAAGGTACAGAGCGGGATCAAAGTTTTTCACAGTTTACATTTTAAAATTCTAAATGAATTAATTCATTGTGATTATTTTTTCATGATTCGACATTATATCGACTTATTATTTCTTTATCCGAGAGAGTATATAAAGCATCCAGAAAATTCGTCTGCATCGAGCCTGGTCCAGTTGATTTATCTGCTGCTATTTCGCCCGCGATGCCCATCACGGTCATCGCATGTGCCGATGCTGCATGGATATTATTATTTACAGCAACAAAAGCGCCAATAAGAGCGGTGGCCGAACAACCCATTCCTGTGACTTTTCCCATCATTGGTGAACCGTTTTTGACTTTAATCACAAAGAGATTATCAATAACATAATCTATAGGGCCGCTTATTACGATCACTGCTCCTGTTTCTTGTGCAAGTGAGGTTGCGGCGTTAAGTGCGGCTTCAGGAGAAGAGATGCTGTCAACTCCTTTTGTATTGCTTTCATTACCGATAAGTGCCATAATTTCAGAAGCATTACCACGAATAACTGCAGGACTACATTCCTTTATAATCTTAAGAGCTGTTTCGGTTCTATAAGGAGTAGCTCCTGCTCCGACCGGATCAAAAACCACCGGAATATTTTTTTCTGCGGCTGTCTTTCCGGCTTTTATCATAGCATCGACCCACTTTTTGCTAAGAGTTCCGATATTTATAACCAGGGAAGATGCTATATTTACCATATCCTCGACCTCTTCGACAGCGTGTGCCATAACAGGAGAGGCCCCGATAGCAAGCAAGGCATTTGCCGAGCTGTTCATTACCACATAATTGGTGATGTTGTGCACGAGTGGCGATTTAATACGTATAGTATTTAAATCGTCAATTAAAGATTTTATTGATATCATGATTTTATTTTTTATATGCACAGATAGCAACATAATCGCCGCAATCGAATCCCTCCACAGGCTCTTCAAGTTCATTATCGGAATACACCGGATGTTTTGTGAGGGTTTGTGCGTAAGCAAAATCCGAAAATCCCTCTTTCTGTAAGAGCATGGTTTTTTCCGCAGTAGTTCTCCAACTTGCGGCTTTTACGAATTCAATAGGATAAGGGTCGCGTGGCTGTATGCCTTCGAGCATAGGATGATCCCAGGTGCCAAGCACTTTCGCCAGACTGTAGAGCATGGCGTACGAACTCTCTTTCGGAACATCAATAACCACAATTCTGCCGTTTTTGCGTAAGGCTTTGTATGCTTTGTTGAAAGCCTTCTGCAAGTCTTTTAAATAACTTGTCGTGCCGTTAAAGAGGATAGTATCGTATTGGTTCTCGCCAAAATCGCCCTCTTCGGCAGTTTCTATTGTTACAATCATTCCGCGTTTTTCAGCAATTTCAGCCATGGATTTCGAAGGTTCAATTCCATATTTTACGGAGATATTGAATTCTTTTTTCAGAAGCATCTCGAATAGTCCGCTGCCGCACCCAACGGATAAGATATCGCCTGCATTTTTCAGGAAATGAGCCACCAGTTTTAGTTCGGAATACAACACATTTTTGTTCTTCAGGAACCATGTATCGTATTTTTCAGCATACATATCAAAACTATCTTTCATAGTAATAAGTAATAAAAAACCGCTTCGTCAGGAACGAAACGGTATATAAATATTTGCTTTAATCCAATATACCATTTCCCTCCGCTGTTATTATACATATCAGGTTCAGGGGTATTTTCTCAGCCTGTTTTTTCAAGCACCCCCAACGGTATTGGGAACAAAGATAATAAATTCAACAAAACAAACAAAACATGAAATAATATTGATTCATGGAAAATATTCCATGCGAGCGGTAATGAAATATATGTTTTAAGCAAGCAGGAATGAATGCAAGTAATCAATTAAGGATGTCCGGTTCTTTAATTTGATCAAAAAACAAAGAATAAAATCATTATTACATTCGATACAAAAATCATTGAAAGGCATTGACAAGAAATTACCTTAATTCAGAGGTGAGTAACAAAAGGCACAGGGAACTAAAAATAGAAAAATATTTTTTACTTTTGATAGATATATAAACAATTAGCGCAAAGCATAAAAGCAGACAATTATGGATGACACAAGTATAGCTTTTGTAATAATGCAGATTGGGAATACAGAATTAGATAAATTGTATACCGATATTTTTATTCCCGCTATAGAGGCTGCAAACCTGACGCCTAAAAGGATTGACCAAGATAATGAAGGGAATTTATTAAAAAAGGAAATCACAGAATGTATTGAAAAGGCGGAAATAATAATTGCCGACTTAACAAATGAAAGGCCAAACTGCTATTTGGAAGTTGGATATGCAATGGGATTAGATAAGTATAAAAACTTAATATTTACAGTACGTGAAGACCATCATTTTGAAAGTGTAAATTATAAAAAAGGTGGCCCTAAAATTCACTTTGATGTAACTGGATATGACATATTATTTTGGGATAGTAAAAATATTGATGAGTTTAAGGAAAAGCTAACTGATAAAATAAATAGAAGATTATCAATTATAAAACCTAATACAAAAAGAGTTGAAAAACCCCTCTGGGATGAGACTTGGCTAGTAAATCAGCACAATTACGTGTTTGAAAAATTCAAAACACTTGGATTTAAGAGGTATATGGAAGTTTTAGTATCTACAATAAGAGAAATATTAAATATTCCACAAAATAACTTATTGGATATTGCTGATGAATCACAAATTGACACTTTTGGTTGGCCTATTGGAATTATATATAAAAATGTACCAGAGTTTAGGCCAATGTCAAAAGCTGATGGCATTATTTCTGAAGTAAATGGGTATCCCGTAAATCCTTCATTTGATTATACATATTTGAGAAAAAACGGACAAATATTTATTTTCAGAAGCCTATATGAAGACCCTAATTTTAAGGATTCTATAATTCCGGAAGTTAGAATAAAAAGAATAACAGAATTGTTAATGTACGTTTCTCGTTTTTATTCCAGATGTAACTTGCCTGTAAATGAAAAAATAAAAATAAGTATTAAGCATTCCGGGATTTTCAAAAACACCATAAATTTTGCAAATTTTAGATTTGCACGTAAAACTCTAATTTCAAATGAAAATGAGTGTACGTCTGAATTGACTACTTCTATTTCGGAAATTGAAAGCAAATTACCAGAACTAGTTAATGATATAGTTAGCAATCTTTTTGTTTTGTTTGATTTTTACAAAATTGAATATAGATATTTGAAATCAATAGTTGACAAATTTGTTATTGATACTAATAATGACATGCGCTAACACGGCAATTAAGTAATGGTGGGCTTTGTAGGTTGCATAGTAGTGCAGTACTTCTAATTAAGTTTCTGCCTAGGTTGACAATGACTCGCTCCAAAAACCGCCACTACTTATATGCCAAACTGTTAGCTGTAAGACCTAACATGGCATCAATGATGATTGGATATTTTAAAAATAATCAACAATTATGGAAGAGATTGACGATCTAATATTATTTGAGAATGAAAATGTTAGACTAGACTTTAAAAGGGAGGAATATCATAAAGATAATTTTACTTCTTTCCTTAAAGACATCATTTCGATGGCAAATGCCTTTACAAGAGAGGATCGTTTTATAATCATCGGATTAAAACCTACCTATCCTGGAAATAGGGGAATTGTCGGATTAAGAAGTAAAATCACAGATGCTGCTATTTATCAACAACTTGTATATGAAAATATTGAACCAGATTTGGCAATAGACTATTTCTCTTACAAACTTCAACAAAATGTATTTGGGATTTTCAGGCTTTCATCTTGCAATAATCCGCCATACATGATGAAAAAGGAATTTGGGAATGGTCCAAATAAACTCCATAAGGGAGATAGTTATATTAGAAAAGGTACCCATCAAACCCGTCTGATTAGATCAGATTATGATAAATATTTGCAAAACAGGATCACAGATAATTCATTTACTGGAGAAGTTGAATTTATTCTGGAAACGAATTCATTCCAAAACGTTCTTTTAGTAAAATCATTAGAAAAAATTAAAAGACCTTCACAAGTAAAAAAGGAGAAAATTGAAACCATCCTTGAGAAAAAAAGGAAGGAAACGGAATTATTTAAAAATATGGGAATTAAGAATATTTTTCCTGGTAGTTTTAATGATTCTTTTGCAATTACGCTTGCTTCAATTAAAGGTACTGAGATACCTTATGAAAATAGAGATATTCCAACCCTTGAGAATAACTTGAAAAAGGTGGAAGGAACCTACTTAAAGCATGACCTATTTGAAATATATGAAAAGCAGGCAACTAAGTATAATCTATCCATCTACAACAAAGGAAATCAATATATTGAAGATGCAACTATAATAATTAAGATTCCCAAAATTGATGGATTATTTGTCTCAACACAAATCTACCCTGATCCGAATAAAGAATCCTATCTAAGTAGCTTTGATACATCATTTATGTATTATCCAGATGTTAAGGAAAACGATCAAGAATTTCTAATCAAAGAACATTTGGGAAACATTAGACACTTAATAAAAACAGATTCCTTTCAAGAACCATTAAGGATTATAGCATCTGATAAAATAGAGGTTGAATCCTTTGTAATAAAAATAGAGTTGTATGCAAAAAATATTTTGACAAAAATAGAGAAGGAACTTACAATTGAAATTAAAAATAGTCCTAACAGCTAACACGGACGGTGCTATGTTTAATAAACTTATCATACTTTTTGCTTATGTTTCTGCTCCCAAGGCAGCTTTGTAATGGTTCTTGCACATGGACACCCACCTTGGACCTGAATCCTTTGGAATTCGGTTGGGCAAAGCGCATCTGCATCTAAGTAAAATCCTACACCTTGACTCATTCTGAATCAGGTAAATAAGAAAATATATCGATAGAATGCCCATAGATATACACGGCATGGTCCAACTCATTTTTATACACAATCTTATTTAAATCCAATCCAATATATACTTAAAATTTTTTTATAACTTTAATGGGTAAAGTAAAATAAGACTGTGTATAAAACGCTATTAAGTTGCCGGCAAGGCTAAAAGACGACAGTGCTGTTAATAAGTTTCTTACAATACAAAGGATTTTTTGTTTAAATTTAAACCTTGACTTTATAAGGGAAATGATATTGGAATTTAACAAAATAATACAGGGAGACTGCTTAGAAGTTATGCGACAACTTCCAGATGGTAGTATTGACCTGATAATAACTTCACCGCCATACAATCTAAAGAACTCTACGGGAAACGGAATGAAAGACGGACGAGGCGGAAAATGGAAAAATGCTGAATTGGTTAATGGTTATAGCAATCACAATGACTGTATGCCACACGAAGAATATGTCAGGTGGCAACGAGATTGCCTTACTGAAATGTTAAGATTAATTCCACAGAACGGAGCAATTTTTTATAATCACAAATGGAGAGTTCAGGACGGTTTGTTGCAAGACAGACAAGATATTGTTGGCGGTTTTCCAATTCGACAAATAATTATATGGAAACGTAAAGGTGGTATCAATTTCAATCAGGGATATTTTTTACCGACTTATGAGGTGATTTACCTAATTGCTAAACCAGATTTCAAACTTGTTCCGAAGGCTAACGCACTCGGTGATGTATGGGAGTTTAAGCAAGAGATGAACAATCCCCACCCTGCTCCATTTCCTGTGGCGCTTATTGACCGTATTATCTCTTCAACTTATGCAAAGACTGTTTTAGACCCATTTATGGGGTCGGGAACAACAGCTATTGCTGCTTTAATGAATGATAGAGAATATTTAGGTATTGAGCTTTCGCCCGAATATATCAAAATGGCTGAAAAAAGAATTTCCGATTACAAAAGTCAGGGCAGAATTAATTTTTTACAAAAAGAAATGAAAGCGTGAAAGCAACAGAAATTTTGGGCGACATACAAAATCGCTGGAATAACGTTTATTGGTTTTCAAGAATGTTAATTAATAACGATAAGTATGTTGCCATTGGTAAAGAACCGAAATTATTATCAATGCTTGCAAGCAGTTTAAGACTTGTAGCCAAAGAAAGTAAGGATAAGGACACTTTGACTTTGCAAAAGCAAACATTAAGAAACATAATAGAAGAACGTTATAAAAAGACGGTTTCGAGAGATAATAGGGTTCAAAGGATGCTTGCAGAGTTAGACAAGGAAATAAATACGCCTGAAGATATGGAGGTGTTTATTTTGACTTGTGAAAGCATAATGCTACCGTTACACCAGGCAATTTCTAATATTCCAGGCAACGATAAAGAATTTACTTTAAATATTGCAAAATCCTATCTTGACATTCAAGGCGAAGCAGGTCTTGCAACAGTTATTTCATTGTGGGACGACTTAGGTGTTAAAGGCTGCCTGACAGCCGAAAGAACCGAGATTGTAAGAGCATTTACAACTTTGAGAGTTCTTCTAACAAAAGATAAATCTATTACTGAAGAAGAACGTGATATTATACTAACAGCCTTTACGCAGGAATTTGAAAGACGAGCAGCACAGAAAAGAAAGAAACGCGCAGGAGGTAGTTTAGAAGATGTTATAGACTTTATTTTAGGTTACTATAAAATCAAAAGAGCAAAAGCCCCTTCTCATTTTCAGGCAGACTTAGAAGTAGATAATTGGGTAAAGACAAAAGACGGCTGGCTAATCGGAATTTCATGCAAACGGACAATTAGAGAACGTTGGAAAAACGTAAGCAGTAGCACAGAGGTTTATAATCGTTTCAAAGTAAAATATATTTTTCACGTTGTAACTTTTGACGAAGATTTATCAGACGAAAAACTAACCTTACTTGGAGAGCAACGGCAGATTTTCTACTTACCAGATAACAGCAGACGACTTAAATACGCAAGTGAACACGTTGGACTTAAAAACTATGTAAGACCTATTTCTCAATTTATTAATGACATAAGAAAAGAGATAAAATAAGTTCAACAGCCGGTATACTCAATTGCCGGGCTGCAGGATAGCTAATTTTGGTTCATTTTGATAGCTTTCTGGCAAAACAACAAGTAGGCGCTCTGAAACAGAAACTGCGAATACCGGAATACGTTATTGTTCATTGTAATAAGACAAAACAGACGATAAAATGATAAAGGATTTTTTGCTACATAAAGACAAATGGGACGCCGACCAAATTCAGGCACATTTGGCTGCTAAAATTCGCCCAAGCCCATTTACTATTCCTTAAAAATCATGGATATTAATTATGGAAAAACAGAGAGATAAACTACCAGAAAAATATATTTTTGAAATTTTAATTTTATGAATTTGAATTAAATGACACTGTACGAAACATTAGATAAAAACCAATTGTATATCAATTTCTCTTCGCTCAATGATGCCGATTTTGCATGCACCGAAGAAGAGAAACGGTTAACAAGGGATTTTTATTCCAGCGAATTCGGGAGACTTAGGAATTAAATATTTTGAATAGAGGGTAACTAAAAAAGGCCTACATGTCAAAGCAAAAATCAATTATTGTTCAAGATACACGGGTTCAGATTTTAAATGAAAGGGAATCGGATTATATCTGCATTACCGATATGGCTAATGCCAAAGAAAATGAAAGTCGTGCGGCCGACATCATAAAAAACTGGATAAGAAATCGTTACACAATTGAGTTTTTAGGCACCTGGGAGCAAATCAACAATCCAAATTTTAAAGTGGTCGAATTCGACCACTTTAAAATGCAGGCAGGGCTAAATACATTTGTATTAAGTGTTTCAGAATGGATTGAAAAAACAAATGCTATAGGATTCATTGTTAAAAAAGGCCGATATGGAGGCACTTATGCTCATAAAGATATTGCATTTGAATTCGGCTCCAGCCATAAGTGCACTTTTTAAACTATACCTAATCAAGGAATTTCAGCGTCTCAAAGAAGAAGAAAACGACCGGCTGAAACTAAACTGGAGCCTGAACCGGACTCTTGCCAAAATCAACTATCGCATTCATACCGATGCCATTAAAGAAAACATTATTCCCGAAGATTTAAGTGCGGAACAAATCAACCAGATATACGCCAACGAAGCCGACGTGCTGAATGTTGCCCTGTTTGGGAAAACAGCCAGACAATGGCGCGAAGAAAATCCGGAACACGAAGGAAATATTCGCGATTATGCTACCATTGAACAACTGTTGGTTTTAGCAAACCTCGAAAGTTTGAATGCAGAGTTTATCAAAATGAATTTGCCACAGTCTGAACGCTTAATCAGGCTTAATAAAGCCGCTATCAGTCAAATGAAATCTTTGACAATGAATACAAATATTAAAAAATTGAAAGAGTAATGGCATTCTTATACGAAATATTCAATAATTTTTACGTTCAGAAAGCTTTGGCACAGGTTGTTATTCCCAACAGCATTGCAGCTAACCTGAAATTTGGCATAAGACCTTATCAGGAAGAAGCATTTAAACGATACATTTTTCTTGACAGAGAAGATTTGGATGAAAAACCAGATAAACCGTATCATCTGGTTTACAATATGGCAACCGGAAGCGGAAAAACACTGGTGATGGCCGGCTTAATGTTATACCTTTACGAAAAAGGGTATCACAATTTTTTGTTTTTCGTAAACAGCAACAACATCATACAGAAAACCAAAGACAATTTTCTGAATCCGCATGCTTCAAAATACCTGTTCAAAGATAAAATTATTATGAACGGTAAAGAGGTACTTATAAAAGAGATTGATAACTTTGAAGAATCTGATCATCAAAATATTAATATTAAGTTTACAACCATTCAGCAGCTCCATATTGACCTGAACAATACCAAAGAAAACAGCGTAACCTACAAAGATTTTAAGGACAAGAAAATTGTTTTGATTGCAGATGAAGCTCACCATCTTAGTTCAGCCACCAAAAGCAAAGGAGCATTATTTGGCAGTTGGGAAGGAACGGTTCTGGAAATCCTTAATCAGAATTTTGACAACATAAAGTCATTTGCCGATATTGGAGTGAAGGAAATCAATTATCGTCATGCTTTATCTTCGGCAAATAGTGTATCTGTTCCCAGCGCATAAACCGTAAATGATTAAACAAATTTGATGCTAAGAGTTATAGTTCAAATGAAGTAAATGGAATAAGTTTAATAATACTTTTGAGCTTCGCCCAACGAAGTTGGCTGAATTAGCAACTCTATAATAATATTAAGTCAGCCTTTTCCGCCAGTTGGTGGATTCGGCGGATGAAGTCGGGGTGGCCGGACTCGAACCGGCGACCACCTGCTCCCAAAGCAGGTACGCTAGCCAACTGCGCTACACCCCGCTAATTCCATTTTAAAGCAGTGCAAATTTATTACTACTTTTTAACTTTTCATACCTCTACCTGTTAAATATTTAAAAACAATTATCAGTTTTATATCTGTATTTCCGAAAAAATACAGATATTTGATGAACAAAATTTCTTGCTGCATTAAAATTTATTTAAAAATCAATACTAACCTCAATTGAAAATGATATGAAAATAAATTCTTTTTCTCCAAAAGGCTTAACTTTATTTGTTGCCTTTATTACAGTATTGTCTGTAAGTTTATCGGGGCAGTCCAAAAATGCCCCGGCCGATGCTGTAACCCTTGCATACAACATTCCTGCCGGCGAGAAACTTGTTTATAGAGTTTCAACCGATGTTGCACAGCTTATAGAGGTTGAAGGGCAGACAGTTAATGTTATGGTAAACAATAAACTGGTTTTTCAAACTAAACTGCTTGAAAAGAAGAAGGATAATATGGTACTCGAGGTTACCGTAGATTCTTTAAGCACAAACGTTAATGCCATGGGAAGTGTTACACAGGCGAATATCGGTGACGTTTCAGGAAAATCCTTCAAAATGGTGCTGGCCCCTGACGGAAAGGTTATTGATGCATCGGAAGCAGCAAAAATAGAATATTTTGTTGAAGGGCAGGGGAGTGGAAACTTAGGCCAGACTTTCTTAAATGTTTTTCCGAAGATGTCGGCAAAACCTGTCAAACCGGGAGACAGATGGACTTCCAGCGACAGCGTTCAGACCGTGTCGGCCGGAACAAAAGTCTTACAGTCATTTGAGTATTCAAACACATACGAAGGGAACGAAGTTATCAACGGAAAAGACTGCGCAAAAATAGTTTCAGATTTCAAAGGCACTATGGAGACTTCCACCCAAAATATGGGAATGGATATTTTAGTTCACGGCCCCATTAGCGGGCAGTCGGTCGTCTATTTCGCAATCAAGGAGGGTTATGTTGTGAGCCAGGAAGAAACATCAAAGCTAAACGGTACAGTCGAAGTAACAGGGCAGAATATGACTTTCCCGGTGGTGATGAATACCACAGTGAAACTGCAATTGAAGTAGTCTCTCAACGAATAGTCGGGTTCATTACTCTAATTACGATACCGCTTACAGGCGGGCGGCCTTTAGTGCTTATCTGGCGCGGAGTGGTTATTTCATTTTTGTCGGTAAAAACCTGTATATAATATAATCCTTCTTTTGAGAAGGATAGAGGTATCTTATATATTGTGCCTTCGCGGTACTTCGATAATTCCCATGCGGGAATTCTAAGAGTTATTTCATCAGAAAAATCATCGTAACTACCCTGTCTCGGCTTTTGGCCTTCCTTCAGTGCAACCGGGAATTTTTCTCTGTAACATAAGAGGAAATATAGAAATGATTCCCCATGTGTGTCAGCCTGAAGAATAAATTTCTCATTTACAGGCAGTACCGACGGTATATTTTGAAAATCAAGATACCTGTTAATGAATTCCTCATAATATCTAAACTGATTTTCAGAGATATAGAATCCTATCCCGACGTAATTGTGAAATTTATCTATTATGTTTCTTTTGTGACCATCGGACGGAGCTTTTTCCGACATAAAACTTTCATGCCCGTTTTTCATCAACTCCAGTATAAGTTCGTTGGTTTTGTCATATCTCCCGGAAGTCCATTCACCATAAGCGTTCTCCGATACATGATCATATCCTCCGGCAAATGCATAACGGTGATAAGGTTTTTCGCCTTTCATATTCCAGTGCGATATATAACCATTTTCAGCTGCTTCCCTGCTCATCATATTTGCAACCCTCGATGCGAGTATGTCGAGTTTTACCGGTGGCGCATTATGTCTTTTACGGCTTTTGTTAATTATATCGAGCTGTATTAGTTTTAATCGCAGATTGTTGTCGTCATCACGGTACTCGTAAAGTCTTTTTTCATTGTTATTCAACATCTTGTAGTATTCGAAATCGGAAGCCTGTTGAGCATTAGTTTTCTGCGTTACAATAAAAAGGATGAAAAAAAATATTTTGCAAAATACTTTATTGATTTTCATATTTTATGAATTATCAAACAGTTTACAGTATAAAGTTAAAAAATAATCAAGAATATAATGCTGATATTTATTATTAATTTAATATAGTTATTTTTATTTTATTAACTTTTCAGAATTAACGTAATATGAAATCCAGAAATCTTCCGGTAAGCATGTTGAGAATATTATGTATAGTGGTTGGTTTTCTTTTTGCCATTACTGCTGAGTGTGAAAATGGATACCGCTTGTGGTTGCGATACGATAAAATATCAAATCCGACTATAATTAAGGAGTATAAGTCGTCTGTCACTGGAATATTTTCTGAAGGCAACTCACCGGTGATTAATTCAGCATTGGATGAACTGAAAATCGGTTTGTCAGGCCTTCTCGGCATTCAAATTCCTGTAACTTCATCTATTGATAGAAATGGAATCATCGTTGTCGGAACTCCTTCCGAATCGAAATTAATCTCCTCGTTGAAACTACATGATGAGCTGCAAAATTCAGGAGAGGAGGGTTTCCTGATCGTTTCTGCAAATTATAAAAAGAAAAATATTATAGTTATTGCAGGAAATACGGATAGGGGAGTATTATATGGAACTTTTCGTTTTCTCCGTCTTATTCAGACTCAGGGAGATATAAGAGATTTGCATATTTCTGAATCGCCTAAAGTAAAGGTCAGAATACTTAATCATTGGGATAATCTAGATAGAACTGTCGAAAGAGGATATGCCGGACTTTCTCTATGGGATTGGAAGTCTCTGCCAGATTCCGTATCGCAACGTTACATTGATTATGCACGGGCTAACGCCTCGATAGGCATAAATGGTACTGTTCTTACAAACGTCAATGCAAATGCCCTTGTGCTTACTCCTGAATATTTAAAGAAAGTAGCCCGACTTGCAGATATTTTCAGATCGTATGGAATACGTGTATATCTTACGGCGCGATTCAGCGCTCCGGTTGAGATAGGAAAACTTAGCACGGCCGATCCACTTCAACCCGAAGTCATAGAATAAGAAGAGTTAATTTTTATTATATAATATGAATTATTAATGAAGTATTCAAAACAAATCATAAATTTGGAATAATAAGTTTTTTGTGCCATTTTGTGTTGATGCTTGGTTACTTGGTTATTTGATGTTATGAATAAATTCTATTACGAGAACCTTATAGTTTTCCACGTAGAGCGCAAATAGAGAAAAATGAATAGAATATGTTGCTTTTGGGAATAGACGCAGGTAGTTCTTCAATTAAAGCTTCGGTGCTTGATGGTGAGACAGGCGAATGTCTGGCTTCAGCATTTATGCCACAATCAGAAATGGAAATTATGGCAAAGAGAAAAGGATGGGCTGAACAAGATCCTGATTTATGGTGGGAAAATCTTAATCTTGCCGTAAACAAGTGTACAGAGGCAATTGGTAATAAGAGAAAATCTATTGGAGCAGTAGGAATTTCTTATCAGATGCACGGGCTTGTGGTTGTTGATAATAATCTTAAGCCGCTGCGACCTTCAATAATATGGTGCGACAGCAGAGCCGTAGAATACGGCAATAAAGCTTTTGAAGCTCTCGGAAAAGAATTCTGCCTTTCGCATCTTCTTAATTCTCCTGGCAATTTCACCGCCTCAAAACTGGCATGGGTAAAGGAAAATGAGCCATGGCTTTTTGAAAAAATAAATAAAATTATGTTACCAGGCGACTATCTTGCCATGAAACTTACAGGTGAAGTCCGAACTTCATACACAGGCCTTTCCGAAGGCATTTTCTGGGATTTTACGAGAGAAGCGATTTGTAAGGAGCTGCTGGATTACTTCGGTTTTGACGAAAGTCTTTTTCCGGAAGTTGTCCCTTCTTTTTCCGTTCAGGGATATCTGCTGCCGGAAGCAGCACTGGCGACAGGATTACCGGAAGGAATACCTGTTTCGTACAGGGCAGGCGATCAGCCGAATAATGCTTTATCATTGAATGTTCTTTATCCTGGCGAGGTTGCAGCTACTGCAGGAACATCGGGTGTTATTTATGGTGTTACCGATCAGAAAAAATATGATCCGCTTTCGAGAGTAAATACTTTTTTGCATGTAAACCATACATATAAGAAACCTTCACTTGGTGTCCTTCTTTGTATTAACGGAACCGGCATACTTAATTCATGGATGCGCCGCATAGCCGGGAATAACTGGTCATACGACGAAATCAATAGAATGGCTTCTATGGTACAGCCGGGAAGTGATGGCGTTTTAATAATTCCTTTTGGAAACGGTGCAGAAAGAATGCTCCTTAATAGAGATATCGGGGCACATATTTCCGGGCTGAATTTTAACATTCACACAAAAGCACATTTATTTAGAGCCGTTCAGGAAGGAATAGCTTTTTCTTTCCGTTACGGACTTGATATTATGAAGGAAACAGGTATTCATGCAGGGATTATGCGTGCAGGCGCTGCCAATATGTTCCTGAGTCCGGTTTTCAGAGAAGCAGTTTCCTGTATCACAGGTTCTGCTATACATCTTTATAATACCGACGGTTCAATTGGTGCAGCCAGAGGTGCAGGAATAGGATGCGGTTATTACACATCGGAAAGAGAGGCATTTTCAGGTTTGAAATCAGTTGGGGTTACAGAACCCGATTTATCGCTGAAAGGTATCTACGAAGAAGCATACACCGCATGGCTTAATCTGCTCAAAACAATTTGATTGACTCAACTTTGCGAACTTCGCAATTTCTTTGAATTTTTAATGATTAAAATATAATAAACTAATAGATAAATATTATGGCTTCAAAAATTAAAAAAGAATTTTACCCCGGAATCGAGAAAATTGACTACGAGGGAAATAAATCAAAAAATCCGCTAGCTTTCAGATGGTATAATCCGGAAGCAAAAGTTGGTAATAAAACAATGAAGGAACACCTCAGGTTTGCAGTTGCATTCTGGCATACATTCTGTGGTGATGGAAGCGATCCTTTTGGAATGGCTACAAGAGTTTATCCCTGGGACAATTTACCAATAGACGATAAAATAATGCAACGACTCGATGCAGCTTTTGAATTCTTTAAAAAAATCGGTGTTGAATATTATTGTTTCCACGATGTTGATGTAGTAGGCAACGGTACGGTATTTGAGATCGAAAAACGACTTGCAAAATATGTTCCGGTAATGAAAAAAATGCAGGAACAAACCGGAGTGAAACTCCTGTGGGGCACATCCAACCTCTTTTCTCATCCCCGTTATATGAATGGAGCAGCTACAAATCCGGATTTCAATGTTGTCGCATGTGCAGGGACTCAGCTTAAAAATGCAATAGATGCCACAATTGAGCTTGGTGGCCAAAACTATGTATTCTGGGGTGGGAGAGAAGGTTATATGACACTCCATAACACCGATATGAAACGAGAACTCGATCATATGGGTATGATGTTGTCTATGGCAAGGGATTATGGGCGCAAAAATGGGTTTAAGGGAACATTCCTTGTTGAACCAAAACCTATGGAACCTACAAAACATCAGTATGATTTCGATTCCTCAACAGTTATCGGCTTCCTTAGAAAATATGGACTTGACAAAGATTTTAAGCTCAATATAGAAGTTAATCATGCAACTCTTGCCGGACATAGCTTTACACATGAACTTCAGGTAGCGGCAGATGCAAATCTTTTCGGAAGCATTGATGCAAACAAAGGCGATTATCAGAACGGATGGGATACTGATGAGTTTCCAACCAATATCTATGAAGTAACAGAAGCTATGATGATTATTCTTAATGCAGGAGGTTTCTCTACCGGCGGGATTAACTTCGATGCAAAAGTACGTCGCAACTCGACCGATATCGAAGATCTTTTCATAGCTCATATCAGCGGCATGGATACTTTTGCCAGAGCGCTTATCATTGCAGATAAAATACTTAAAGAAAGCGATTATCTGAAACTGAAAAAGAAAAGATATGAATCGTTCGATAAGGGTAAAGGCAAAGAATTTGAGAACGGCAAGCTTTCACTTGAGAATCTTGGAGATATTGCCAGAGAGCTTGGGGAACCCGAACCAATAAGCGGAAAACAGGAAATGCTTGAACAATTAATAAATATGTATATCTGAATAACAGAAGAAATAGAGATATAGGCATAACAATATTTTTCAAGTTTTATGAAGTCAATGGTTCTGACCGGAATAAGGGAAATTAAAATGGTGGAAAAACCAATTCCTGAAATTACTACTTCTAATGAGGTTTTAATAAGAATAAATTCGGTTGGTATTTGTGGTTCAGATATTCATTATTACAATGAAGGTCGTATAGGCAGTCAGGTTATTGAATTTCCTTTCACTATTGGACACGAATGTTCGGGAATTATAGAAAAAACAGGTAGTTCGGTTAAAAAGCTTAAACCCGGAGATCGAGTTGCAGTTGATCCGGCAATGCCTTGTTTTGCATGTTCCCAGTGCCGTGAAAGGCGTTATCATACATGTCTGAATATCAAATTTCTGGGATGCCCTGGTCAGGCAGAAGGATGTCTGTCGGAATATATTGTTATGCCCGAATCGAGCTGTTATCAGATTGACGAAAGTATCAGCTTCGATATGGCTGCATTGTCCGAACCTTTGTCTATCGGACTTTATGCCACAGAACTTGCCGGAACATTGCAAAACAAAAATATTGGAATTCTTGGTTCCGGGCCAATAGGCCTAAGCGTGCTTCTTATGGCGAATAGCAAAAAAGCCGGCAAAATCTATATGACCGACCTTATAGATGAACGGTTGGAACTGGCAAAACATTTAGGTGCATGCCGGACATGGAATCCATCGAAGACCGATATAGTTGATGAGTTAATGAAAGATGAGCCTGACCTTCTCGATATGGTTTTTGAATGTTGTGGAAAACAAGAGGCTGTTGAGCAGGCATTAAGAATTTTAAAACCCGGAGGGATGCTACTAATTGTCGGCATACCTTCGTCAAACGTGTGGAGCTTCAGTGCTGAAGTGCTAAGAAGAAAAGAGATTACTATTCGGAATGTCAGACGGCAGAATGAAATGGTGCGACCCACTCTCGACCTGATAAGCAATGGAATAGTGAAGCCCGAAAAAATGATTACTCATATATTTGATTTCAAACAGACTCAGCAGGCATTTGAGCTTGTGGCAGGATACAGGGATGGAGTTATGAAGGCTATGGTGCATATTTGAAGCCTTTTTATAGGAAATATTTATACGAAAAGCGAAGGGAATGAGTAAATTGCGATAGTTATTAATTTGCTATTTTATTCCAATCGGGAGGTTCAACACCGAGAAGATATCTGACAAAAAAATCGCGTCGTTTTCTTTCACCGTAATTACCTCCACTTGAATGCCCTGCTCCGGGTATAAAAACATATTCGAATTCTTTGTTTGATTTTATCAGAGCATTTACAAATTGTGTTGTGGAACTCGGGTCAACATTTTTATCCATTTCACAATTTATTAGCATTAGTTTGCCCTTCAGCCTCCATGCATTTTCAACATTCGACGATTCAATATATTCGGGTCCGACGGGCCATCCCATAAATTGTTCATTCCACCACATCTTATCCATTCTGTTATCATGGCAACCACAGGCTGAAACAGCGACTTTGTAAAAATCATTATGAAATAAAAGAGCGGCAGCAGCATTCTGACCGCCGGCAGAAGTTCCATAGATGCCGATACGAGAGGTGTCCATATATGGATATTTGCGGGATGCAGCTTTTATCCACAGTATCCTATCGGGGAAGCCTGCATCCTTTAAATTTTTCCAGCAGATGTCATGAAAGGCTTTTGAACGGTTCGAAGTACCCATACCATCAATTTGTACTACTATGAAGCCGAGCTCTGCCAGCTGGTGCATACCGCTTATTATTGGACGAAAACTTTTCGGTACAAAATTACTGTGTGGGCCGGCATAGATATTTTCTATGATTGGATATTTTTTTGAAGGATCGAAATTACTTGGTCTTACAATAATTCCCCATATATCCGTTACCCCATCTCTGCCCTTTGCTGAAAAGGGTTCGGGAAGTTTTATACCTGTTTGCAGAAGACGCGAAATATCGGCCTTCTCCAGTTCCATTATTATTCGGCCGTCTTCTGCGTTTCTTAGCACTACCACCGGAGGTGTATCAACTGTTGACCATGTATCAGTGAAGAACCTCTTATCGGGGGAAAAGCTAACCTCATGGTTTCCGTAACCGTCAGTAAGTCGTTTAAGTCCGGTGCCGTCAAAATTTATTCTGTAAACATGAATGAAATAAGGATCGCCTGGTTCTCTGCCGCTCGCCTGAAATATTATCTGTCTTTTATTTTCATCAACACCAATTACGCCCCTTATTACCAATTCACCCTTTGTAATCTGGTTTTTAATTTTCCCTGTTTCCGAATCGTATAGGTAAAGGTGATTCCATCCATCCCTCTCCGATGCCCAGATAATCTCATGGGAATTTTCTATATCGAACCTGTATCGTTTCCCACTGTAATCAATAAAAGTAGGAGATGTCTCGTTAATAATAATCTTACTATCGCCTGTTGCAGCATCTACTTTTATAATCTGGTAAACCTGATGTCCTCTTCTATTATATTCGTAAGTGAAATACTTCGAATCTTTGCTCCATTTTAATTCGTCAATATAATACTGGTTAGGAATTAAAGAATCATCAACTTTAATATGTTTCTTTTTTTCGACATCAAATAATTGAGGATATAACTGAGGGACTGCATCTCCAGGTTTCTGGTATTCGTATGAAAAATGCCTCGGTTGAAGCTGTTCTTCAGGCGATGATTCAATGTAATGTATTATGTGTTTTTCAGCCGGTCTCACCTTGCAAGTGATAAGCTTTTTAGAATCGGGCGACCATTTAATGAATGACGAATAATATTCTCCTGTTCCTCCATCATAGCTTAGTTGATATTCCTTATTCAAGCTGTCAGATTTTATATAAACGTTATAATTTTTAATATATGCTGTCCATTTTTTATCGGGCGACTCAACGGGTCCATTTCTTAGTTCATCACGGAATCCCCAGTTCCATATCGGTTCAAATCTTGTTCTCTCAGGTATTCTATCGCCCCTAATTATTCTGTAATTTCTTAAAATACAAATCCAGTTGTAATTATCAAAGTTAAAAGAGAAGCTCATCATGCGCTCGGTAAAGACAAGGTTTCTAATAGGCAGTTTACCTGGTTCAGCTTTTTGGCCAGTAGCCTTTTCGAAAGCTTGTGCGAAGCGAACTTGATCAAATGCTATCCTTTTTGTTCCCGAAACCGCGTCTACAATATAATACTCAATACCGTTCGGAGTATTGCTTTCATAAAGAAAGCAGCCTGTGGCATTGATCCATGTTGGCCTAACATTACCATAAAAAACTTTTCCTGCAACTATTTGCTGGAGGCGATCGGCTCTGCCGTAATCTGATGTGTCAGGCTGAGCATAAGAAGAAATTGAAATAATAGTTAAAAAAAAGATAAACACAAAAATTCCAATACACGTTTTTTCCCCTGATTTATTCATATTCCTACCTTATTATTAAGGCAAAGATAATATACCGTTTTCTTATTATTTTACTTATAATTTACCGGTTGCCTTTTTTAAGTTTTTTTAAGAAAAAATAAAATAAGGTTAAATCTTCAAAGGTGATATCTTAGAGAAAAATATCTGTAAAAGAAATCTTATCTGGAGAGGTAATCATCGAACAGTACCTGGAGAAAAGATTTTCCGGATTTTTCAGCTAAATCTGTGCCTTTACCCCTTTTAAAAGGACAATTGCCAAGTTTTATATCATAAGCTACAAAAGAAGTATCAGTAACAAAACCAAAACCTTCATTATAAGTATAAAAGGCAAAATTACCTGACCCGTTTGAGAGGATATTTTTACTGAAACGGAAATTGGCTTTTAATTTTAGTTGTGAGGCTATAGTTAATGGAAGGTCGAACTGACAACATATTTTTGTAATTATGGTGTCTCTCGCTGAAATAGCTCCTCCAAGCCATAGCATAGGTATTTTAAAAATTGACTCGGAATATACAGGAATGGTATCGGAGTTTCTTCTGCAATGATCGGAAGTTATAATTATCAATGTGTTTTTCCACCAGTCGGTTTTTTTTGCCCTGTCAAGAAATTCTCCAAGTGACTTGTCGGTGTAATAAATCGAGTTTTTGAACTGGCTTAGTATGTCGCGTCCTTTAAAAACAGGGGACATTGGAACTTCAAAGGGCTCATGACTGCTCAGGCTCAGAACAGCATACGCAAAAGGATTTCTCGATGTATTAAGTGAATCGTTCAAACGTTCAAATAATATATGATCATGTACTCCCCATTTTGAGTTCCTGTCTTTTTTGTCAAAATTATCTATTGTTACTTTTTCTTCGAATCCCATGGTAGTGATGAAAGAATTCATACTTGCAAAATTGATATCTCCGCCATACCAGAAGGATGTTTTATATCCTGAGCTATCGAGAAGTTTAAACAATCCTGGCATTGTTTGTGTTTTCCGTGGTTCTCTGATTACCTGTATTAAAGGAAGGTTTGGATAACCGCTTAAAATTGCCGGTATTGCTTTGTCGGTTCTTGAACCCGCTGCATAAAGTCCTGAAAAGTAAATGCCCTCGGGAATATATTCTTTAAATCGTGGAGCAGTTACCGAATCTTTTCGGTTAATGCCGATTATATCGCTTCCAAAACTTTCAAGTATAATTAAAAGGATATTTGGTTTTTCAGTATTAAGTAAGTATTTTGGAACTCCATTATCTTTTAAAAGCATAGAAAAACATTCATAGGCTTCATTTTGTGGATAAAATTTATATGGATTTTCCTTTGGTTTTATGTGTAAAGCAGTATATCCAAAATTCCATACAACATTTATTGCAGCATGATTCAGAAAAAGGTGTTCGCTGAAATAAACTGAGCCTGAATTCATAGGGGCAACGCCAAGTCCTCCTCTTATAGGTATAACAAGAAACCCTGAAAACAGGATAAATACAATAGAAGGAATAATTGGAGAAGCTATTTTGTCTTCTTTATGACAAAATTTATCAATTAATATATTACATAACTTAATAAATATAAATGTGATAATAATATCAATAACTATTAACAGAAATAATTGAACAGTGGTTGCCGAGGCAATTGCATCTTTAGGCTCTTTCAAATAACCAATAACAGAAAAATCAAGCCTGTAGGCCCAAAATGAATATATGAATGCATCACATAAAATAAGAGGAATGAATAGAATTAAAAGTATATCCGAATATATCTTGAGCCATTTTCTATACCAGTTTCCGCCAGTAAAGAACCATGGAATAGCAATAAGTAGAGGAAGGATAAGAATATATCCGGTTGCGGAAATGTCCATTTTGAAACCGTGATAAAATGCAAGTAAAATATCAGATATCCTGTAATTGGTCATTTCGTCGAACTGAACAACCAAAAAAATAAATCTGGCCAGAATAAAAAAAAACAGCCAGAATAATATATAAGATATTGTTGCTGTTATTATTTTTTTCAAAATGGTTGAAATTTATATATAGGAGAATATTACAAAAGATAATTACTGGATAAAAACTAGCTTTTATCTTCCTGTTTTGTATTATCTTTTGACTCTTTAGAAATTTTGGGTGATTTTAATTTCTTTGATGTCGATTCATTTTCAATTTTTCCCTTACTCTTTAATTCAACAGGTTCTTTTTCTTTTGAATCTTCATCTATCTCTTTTTGGTTTTTTTCCTTAATCGTCTCCTTTTTTGGTCTAGGTTTTTTTTCAATAGTTTCATGAGTTATTTCCTGACCGGAGGTTTCAACAGATTTGACAACATTTTCGGATGTTTCAACAGAAGAAGCATCAGGTTCTCCAACTTTTTCCCTTTTAACTTTTTCGGTTTTTTTAATTTTCTCCTCTTTAATTGTAACTGTCTGCTGTATTACAGTGGACTTCTTTGACTTTTTCCTTGGTCTGCTAACGCCGTATGTTCCAAGAAAGATTTTACCTCTTTTTGATTTTTTATCCCCTTTCCCCATAATCTAATAGATTTTATTTATAATAATAAGGGGCAAATATATAAAAACTTTTGTATCCGATTAAGTTTGTGCTATTAATGATTTAATCTCATAATTCAACATAAAGTTTAAGATGCAGATTTGTGAATTAGTTTCAATAATAATTTTAATATATTTTGTTATTCAGAAAATTTACATCACCTTTGTTGCTGTTTTACAAATATATTAAACTATTTTTATTATGAACATTTATGTTGGTAGCCTGAATTTTAAAATGCAGGAAACAGAATTAAGAGAAATTTTTGAGGAATACGGCGAGGTAACATCTGCCAGAATAATTACTGATAGGTATTCCGGAAGAAGCAAAGGCTTTGGTTTTGTTGAAATGCCTGACGAAGCCAATGCAAAAAGAGCTATCAAGGAACTTAATGGTTCCGAAGTGAAAGGGCGTAATATTATTGTCAACGAATCAGTTGAAAAGCCTGAACGAAGAAATTTTAAAAAGAGTAATTATGGACAAAGAAGGAGAGAAAATTTCAGATAAAAATTAAAAAATCACAACAATGAAAGGTAATGTAAAATGGTACGACAGAGTTAAAGGTTACGGTTTTATACAGACTGAAGACAACAAAGATATTTTTGTACACCGTTCCGGTCTTGAGGGCATCAAAGTTCTAGAAACAGGAGAGGCTGTTGAATTCGAAATTGAAGAAAGAGAAAAAGGACCTGTTGCCGTAAAAGTAAGAAAAGCTGAATAACCTTTTATCATGTTTACTGAAAAATTATTAAAGGGCTCAGAAATGAGCCCTTTTTTTGATAATAAACATTAATTTTTCTATTGGATCATAAATAAAATCATGAAAATTAGTACGTGAAATTTTTTTGATATTTTAAAAGTTTTCAATATCTTTTTCATATTAGTAAAAATCTTTTAATCTTTTAATTATGTATTATTTCTATAAATTTGTACTTATGGATATTTTAACGGTCAAGATATTTACACGTACACTTTCTTCGAGGCTTGATTATATTGCGGAATTCATTTTATCAGACCTTCTGGGAGTACCTTTTGAAATAACCAGCGACAAAAGAAAACTTGGTAAAAGTCCTGTTATTAATTATTCAAATGAAGAAGTAAAGGGTACATTTAAAATTATCCCTTCGGGTCTTCTTTGTGAAACAGGAGTAAGACCTCTCGACCTAACTGTTACATGGTGGAATGGATTGCCGGTTTTTTTTCAATCTGACGATCAGTCAGATTTTCCTTTTGATATTTTTTCAGCCGCGTTTTTTATTATTACAAGATATGAAGAATATCTCGAGTTTGAACCTGATAACCATGGCCGTTTTCCTGCTTCAAAAAGTCTGGCCTTCCGTTCAGGATTCCTTAATAAACCTGTTATTAATTTATGGGTAAAAGAGCTTTCGAAGCTGCTTATTTTGAAATTTCCTAATGTGGCTTTCAAAAGGAATATATTCAGGGCTATTACAACCTTCGATGTTGACGAACCTTTCAAATATCTCGGTAAAGATATGATCAGAAATATAGGTGGTTTTTTACGTGACATGGGGAAAAAAGATATGGATGCTGCCGAAAGATATCGTATCGTGCTGAAGAAACAGAAAGATCCATGGGATATCTTTGATTATATTTTTTCTATGACAATCGAGAAAGGTAACCAGATAATAGTTTTTTTTCCTGTCGGCGACAGGACAGATTATGACAGATGGCCTTCATATCAAAATGATGATTATAGAAAACTAATTACCGGAATTGCAGAAAAAACAAAAACAGGCCTCCATCCTTCTTATTATTCTTGCGACAATACTGAAAAACTAAATTTGGAAAAAGAGCGTTTACACCAGATAACAAACAGTGAGATAATTGCAGCAAGATATCATTTTATAAGACTGAAGTTTCCTGATTCGTATTCTAATCTGGTGGATACCGGTTTTAGTGAAGATTATTCTATGGGATTCCCTGATGAACCAGGATTCAGAGCGGGTACTTCAACTCCCTTCTTTTTTTATGATTTGTCATCGGAAAGAAAAACAAATCTGGTTGTTTTTCCGTTTCAAATAATGGATGCAACTCTTATCCAGTATAAAAAATTTCAACCTGAAGAGAGTATGTCAGTTATAAAAAATATTATAGATGAAACAAAGAACGCAGGTGGATTGTTTCACTCGTCATGGCATAACAAAACTCTTGCAGAGGGCAAGAAAGCCTCAGAGTGGAAAAAAGTTTTTGAAAATACCCTGAACTATCAAAACCAATGATTATTTACCTTAAAAATCGGGAGATTGACAGAAAACTGTGGGATACTTGTATAAGAAATTCAAGGGTATTAAAGCCTTATGCATGCTCATGGTTCCTTGATATTATGGCTCCAGGATGGGAAGCCCTGATAGATGATGAATATGATTCGGTATTTCCGTTACCGGTAAGAAAAAAAATAGGCATAAAATACGTTACAACACCTGTGTTTTTACAGCAATTAGGTGCTTTCTCACCCGATAAATCGCCGGAAAAAGCAATTAACGAATTTCTCGATTATCTTCCTGAGTTTTACAAATTTTTTGATTTATGTATCGGACAAAAAGTTGAACGTGACGGATTCAAAGTTTTTGAAAGAGCGAACTATGAACTTGACCTCTCAAGGCCTTATGAAGTGCTCTGGAATAATTTTTCGCATTCATGCTGTAGAAATATAGAAAAAGCAGAAAGAAAAGGAATAGAATTTACTTATGATATTCAACCGGAACAACTCATCGAACTTTTTATCAGGACGAAGAAAAAAATTATCAAAGGAATTAAACAAAGAGATATTGAACGACTTTTAAATCTTATGAAATTTTCTATCAAACAAGAGAAGGGCAGGATAGAAGGTGTGACAGCATCTGATAAAAGTCTTCTATTCGGGCAATTTTATTTTAACCTACCAGGATATATTAACTTATTTTTTGGTGTAAACACTGCTGACTCCAGAGAGGGACGTTTTAATTATTATTTTATAAATAAGATAATTAAAGAGAATGCAGGCAAAGAAATTATTCTTGATTTTGCAGGTTCTTCAATTCCTTCGGTAGCATCATTTATGGAATCATTTGGAAGCGTGAATAACCCTTATTATCGTATATATAAAAATTCTCTTCCTTGGCCTTTGAAAATGCTTAAATAATTCAGAAATGATTTTCTATTATGGCCCTTCTGATAAAATACTGTTAAATAAGCTCGGCATTCTCTATCTCTCTTAATTCGATGAGCTTTTCATTTTCACATTTCAATGTGCGTGCCGGATATTTCTTAAGAAGTGTATAATTATGAGTGGCGACTATAACAGCCCTTCCTGTTTTATTTATTTCCTGAAGCAGCCTGATAATTCCATCCGATGTTTCCGGATCGAGATTACCCGTTGGCTCATCGGCAAGTATTATATCAGGATCATTCAATAAAGCCCTGCCTATTACCACTCTCTGCTGTTCACCACCGGAAAGCTGATGAGTCATTTTATAACCTTTCAGCCCAAGCCCCACCTTATTTAATACCTCGGTAATTCTTGTTTCAATTTCCCTTTTGTTTTTCCATCCTGTGGCCCTCAATACAAACTCCAGATTGTCATGAACATTCCTGTCAGTAAGAAGCTGAAAATCCTGAAATACAATCCCGAGTTTCCTTCTCAGATATGGAACTTGCATTTTTTTAAGCTTTCGTAAATTGAATCCTGCAACGGTTGCATCGCCCTCCTTAAGTGGAATTTGTGCATTTATCGTTTTTATGAGACTTGTTTTTCCACTGCCTACTTTACCAATAAGATAAAGAAATTCACTTCTTTTTACCGAAAAATTGACATCTGTAAGAACAAGATGGTCCTGCTGCCAGATAGCGCAACTGTTAAATTCAATTATAGAGTCGAGTGAATGAATGTCCTCCATAAAATTTATTTTTGCCAAAATTATCAAAGAATTGATAACTAATGTTCGGTTGTTAATAAATTCGGTAATAAAGAAAAATAGTAGCCGTTTATAAGTTGTATTTTTATGCTTTATTTAAAAATTTTATATAGTTATATTTTTAGAGAAGCAGTATGATTTCTTTGATTTCTTTTTTCTTCATCTTTGTACTTTGCCATAAATTTTCAATGGAAAAATAATTATGAATAGAAAGTTAATTATAACATTAATTCTTACCCTTACTATAAATAGTCTTACTGCACAGCTTTCTTTTATGCAGGAAGAGATAAGCTCAAAATATCTCAAGGGGATGGAGTTTTATGAAAAAGAAAAATACACAGCAGCGATCAGATTCCTTGATGATTACCTTAAAAATGAAGCAGATGAAAACCTGAACAGAAGATGCAATGCCGAATTTTTCAGCGCAATGGCTTCGTTGAAACTTTTTCATCCCGATGCAGAATATAAAATGACCAGGTTTATTGCAACATATCCTGAAAGTGAACTGGTGAACGATGCAATAATGTCTCTTGGCGATTATTTTTATCAGAATAAAAATTACAGAAAAGCTGTTTCATATTACAATCGTATAAACAGGATACTTCTTACCGGCGACAAATTATCGGAATTTTGTTTCAGATACGGTTATTCGGCGATGATGACCGGTGATAAACCGACGGCTCTTCTTATGTTCAATGAAATCAAAGATATTGATACGTACTATACCTCTCCGGCACTTTATTATTTTTCTCATATTGCTTATGAGGAAGGCAAATATGAAACGGCACTTGAAGGTTTTATGAAACTTCGTGACGATGAGACTTTCGGCAGCGTTGTTCCGTTTTATATTGTCCAGATAATGTATTTACACAAAGATTATGACGGAATACTTACAATTGCCCCGGGATTATTGAAATCTGCCGGCAAACAGAGAGCGGTTGAACTCTATAGGTTTATCGGCGATGCATATTATAATAAAGGTAATTACAGCGAAGCTCTTGAGTATCTTGAGAAATACGTATCAAATGCAAAAGCCAGCGGAAGAGAAGATAAATATGAACTCGCTTATTGTTATTATATGAACGGTGAATACGATAAAGCAATAGAAATTTTTCTCGAACTTACTGCTAAACCTGATATTCTAAGCCAAAACGTATGGTTAATACTTGGTGACTGTTATCTGAAAAAGGGAGATGTAGTCAGGTCAAAATTTGCTTTAAATCAGGCATCACAACTCAATTTTGATCCTGAAATCCGCGAGGAAGCATTATTTAATTATGCCAGGCTACTATACCAAACTTCATATTCACCTTTCGGGGAAGCTATAAAGGCTTTACAGGATTATATTGAACTATTCCCTGCTTCCGATAGAATTGAAGAGGTATATAATATGCTTATTTCAGTATATACTCAAACTAAAAACTATAAGGAAGCACTTGCTTCGCTTGATAAAATTTTAAATAAAGATCCGAGATTCGAAGAAGCATATCAAAGAGTGGCATTCTTTAGAGGGCTTGAACTTTTTAATAATATGGAACTTTCGGCATCGATCAATATGTTTGACAAATCACTGAAATACGAAAAATACAACAGACAATTAAAGGCGCGTGCAATTTACTGGAGAGGGGAAGCTTATTATCGTCTCGGACAATATGAAAAGGCTATTGCCGACTATCAGGAGTTTATGGGTATCCCGGGATCAATGCTTCTTGATGAATATAAGCTTGTGAGATATAATTTAGGATATGCACTTTTTAATTTGAAGGATTATGCTGGTGCCCTTGTACATTTTAAGTCTTTCGAATCGTCGGCTACAAATGTACGACCCGATATTTTAATAGATGCACGCAACCGAATTGCTGACTGTTATTTTATTGATAAAAAATATTCCGAAGCAATCGAATATTATAATAAAGTGATAGAGTACGGGAAAATGGACGCCGATTATGCACTCTACCAAAAAGGCTTTGCTCAAGGGTTAATGAATAATCAGAAGGGGAAAGTGGAAACATTGTCAAAACTTATTACTATGTATCCTTCATCAAAATATATTCCGGGAGCACTCTTTGAAAGAGGTAGAGCCTATATAATTTTGAATGATAATATGAGAGGAGAGGCTGATTTTAACCTTATCATATCTTCATATCCTTCAAGCCTGTTTGCCCCACGCGCAATCGTTCAACTTGGTCTGCTCTATTTTGATACTGGCGATTACCAGAAAGCAATAACTCAATTCAAAAAAGTAATTGAAAATTATAGTTCAACTCCTGAAGCACGGTATGCTCTTAACGGACTTAAAAATGTTTACGTTGAAATGAATGACGTTGAATCTTATTTTGCTTACGTAAAATCTCTTAAAGGTTATGCCGATGTGAGTCTGGCAGAACGAGATTCTCTACTTTATATGTCGGGAGAACGTCTATATATGACAGGTGACTGCAATAAGGCAACAGAAGTATTCAATAATTATCTTAAGGAATTCAGTAATGGCAGTTTTCGTATAAACGCACTTTTTTATCTTGCTGAATGTTATTCACTTTCGGGAAATAAAGATGAGGCACTTAATTATTATTTACAGGTTATACAATTACCTGGCAGCGAATTTCTTGAACCTGCACTTCGCTCTGCCGCATCTATCACGTATGAAAAACAAGATTACCTTAAGTCTTTTTCACTTTATGAACAACTTGAAAAAATTACGGAAAAGCCTGATATTGTGGTCTTTGCTATGAAAGGGCAGTTAAAATCGGCATGGGAAGCCGGTGATGCTGAAAAAGCTATAAGCGTTGCCGAAAAGATTTTGAAATCAAATAATATTCCTGCTGAGCTAATTAGGGAGGCAACATTTACAGCTGCTAAAGCTTATTATAGTCTTAACCGTTATGATGAGGCATTACTGGAATTCAAAAAACTTGCCGGCGAGATTACTAGCGAGCAGGGTGCAGAATCAAAATACAGAGTTGCAGAAATACTCATGATGCAGGGAAATATCAATGAAGCTGAAAAAGTTGTTAATGAATTTGTAAATATGAATACCCCCCATCAATACTGGATGGCAAAAGCATTCATACTTCTATCAGATATAAGCATCAAAAAGGGAGATATTGTCATGGCAAGAGCAACATTGCAGGGATTGAAAGAGAATTATCCTGTGCCTGATGACGGAATTTTAAATGAAGTACAGGCAAAACTTAATGCTATTTCAACTAAACAGTAAATCATTAAATATTTTTAAAAACTGTAAAATGGAAAAATATAGAAATATACTGATTTTAACAATTTTACTGATAAGTATGCCGGCTTTTTCAATTTTTGGTCAGAAACCAGTTATAAAAAGAGAAATAACCCTTTATAATCCTTATAAACCTTCTCTTCCCGATGTGACTAAAAAAAGTTTTCTACCTGATATGACCGATACTTTCAGAATAAAAACTGAATTCAAATACGAAATTAAAACATCGCGATATACTCCAACTTATGCCATCAGTCCTTTGAAACCTGCCACTATGGTGCCTGATCCCTTAAATAAGCTTTATAACAGTTTTATTAAGCTTGGTTTTGGAAGCCATGTAACTCCTACAGCAGAACTCAGTATCACAAACTTGCGATCGAAAAAGGGAGCGATTGGTTTTTATGCAGGCCATTTTTCGGCAAACGGTAAGGTCAAACTAGAAAATCAAAAAAAAGTTTTTGCAGGATATATGGACAATAACGCGTCACTTTATGGCCGTAAATTTTTTAGTGAAAGTGTTCTTGACGGTTCAATTGATTTCAGTCAGAATACAAGATATGCTTATGGCTATGATACATTATTTTCTGATTATAACCCTTCAAAAAAAGATATAAAACTGAATTATTACTCATTCGGAGCAAATATTGGTTTAAACTCGGTTAAGACCGACTCTACTGAGCTTGCTTATAATGTGAAATTGAATTATAATTATTTCACTTCACATAAAGATTTCTACCAGAACAACATCAGGCTTGATGGCATAGCATCAAAAGAATGGAAAGGTTTCTATGTTGGTTCAGGACTTGAGTTCGATTTATATAAGCCCTCTGGAATTGTTTCTAACTCTTCACGATATCTTGTTTCTCTGATGCCTTTTGTGAAAAAAAACAGTAACGAGTGGGATGTTAAGCTTGGTGCCGATATCCTTCTCGACCGAAACCTGAATGATAATGCTAAATTGCGAATTTACCCTGATCTGAGATTTGCTTTTAATATAATTCCAGCCAGCCTTGGATTCTTTACAGAGCTTAACGGTAAACTTGAGAAAAATACTGCAGGAGAAATTATAAATATCAATCCTTATATTATTCCTGGCGATATTTTATATAAAATACGAGGAACAAGCTATCCATTAATTGTGAAGGCCGGATTTTCCGGAGAAACCGGCATTGAAGGTTACTACAGGTTATTTGCTTCTTACTCGATTTCTGATAACCTTGTTCTTTTCAGCAATTATTTTTTCAGAAACTTTTTAACACCAGATTCAATACCAATTTACATAGGCAATTACTTCCTGCCACTTTATGATGACACTGAAATATTTAATTTGCATGGAGAAATGGCAGGCAAAATAGGTAGCAGATTAAATTTCTATACAGAAGCAAACTATTTTAAATATACACTGACAAACAACCAGTCGGCATGGGGCAGGCCCGATTGGGATGCAGAATTCACAATCAAGTATAATCTGAGGGATAAAATTCTTGCTTCAATAACAGCAAATGCAATCGGCAAAAGAAAAATGCTTCAGACAGTAAATAGTGTTGAATTCAGAGTTATAAACGATAAGGTAATCAATATGCCGGCTCATATTAATTTCAATCTGGAAGCAGAATACAGATATACCAAAATCCTTTCTTTCTGGATGAGGTTGAATAATATATCCTTTTCAAGATATTATGAATGGGCATGGTATCCTTCGTATAGGTTCATTTTCCAGGCCGGCTTTACATACAGCCTTTAAAAATTTAGCCCATCAGTGTCAATTCAAATTCCTCCTATAAATTCATTATTGTCAGATTTTGTTTATTTCTTGTGAAAATAATTGATAATTTTTGGTATTTCTTTTAGCTTTTAAGGATATTATTTGTATATTTGCAAAATTATTTAATTTTCATTGAATCAAAGATTTATATAGGAATTGTGAAGTTGGATTCAAGAGCAGT
Organism: Bacteroidales bacterium; assembly: GCA_017999895.1. Classification (GTDB taxonomy): domain Bacteria; phylum Bacteroidota; class Bacteroidia; order Bacteroidales; family VadinHA17; genus LD21. The sequence goes on along the minus strand of JAGNKY010000003.1, from coordinate 57,762 downwards.
AAATGGTTTTAAAACCAGAAAAAATTTCATGAATATTTTTGGTTGTTCATAGCTTTCACCGACCTGTCAGAAGGTCGGTCATTAAATGATTCCGGCTTCATAAATAATTAATAATGTATTGAAAAAATGAGTGATACTGAAAAAAGATTTACTGATGGCAATGATTATTCTGCAGAGAGTATTCATGTACTCGAGGGGCTTGAAGCTGTAAGGAAAAGGCCAGCAATGTATATTGGCGATATTGGAGTAAAAGGACTTCATCATCTGGTTTATGAAGTCATTGACAATTCTATAGATGAGGCTATGGCCGGCTACTGCAATAGAATAGACGTTACGATTCATGAAGACGGTTCTGTTACGGTTGCCGATAATGGACGAGGTATTCCAACAGGTATGCATGAGAAAGAGCAAAAATCGGCTCTTGAAGTGGTATTAACAATATTGCATGCTGGAGGGAAATTTGATAAAGATTCGTATAAAGTATCCGGTGGTTTACATGGAGTGGGAGTTTCGGTAGTAAATGGATTATCCGAATGGCTTCTTGCAGAAGTGCATCGAGAAGGGAAAATTTTTACCCAGAAATATGAAAGAGGGAAACCTGTTACAGACGTCAATATTGCAGGCGAAACAGATAAAACCGGTACTATAATAACGTTCAAACCTGATACCGAGATATTTCAGACGGTTGATTTTAATTTTGAAATATTGTCATCAAGACTTAGAGAGCTTGCATTTCTTAATAGAGGTATTCTTCTAACTTTGAGGGATATGCGTGAGATGGTTGAAAATGGTAATGGTGGTAAGCCTCGTTACGAGGAATTTTTCTCCAAAGATGGTCTGGTTGAATTTGTTAAATACCTTGATGTTAACCGTGAACCTCTTATTCCTAATCCTATATATATGGTAAACGACACCAGTGAAGTGCCTGTTGAAATAGCTTTACAATATAATACCTCATTTACCGAAAACGTATATTCTTATGTGAATAATATCAATACTATAGAAGGAGGGACTCATCTGGCAGGATTTAGAAGGGGACTTACAAGGACTTTGAAAAAATATGCTGAAGATTCTGGTGCCACTGCAAAATTAAAATTCGATATAAATGGTGATGATTTCAGGGAAGGTCTTACCGCAGTAATTTCTGTAAAAGTTGCAGAACCTCAGTTTGAAGGCCAGACAAAAACCAAGCTTGGAAACAATGAAGTTATCGGTGCAGTTGATCAGGCAGTGAGCACTGCGTTAACCAATTATCTTGAGGAAAATCCGAGAGAAGCAAAACTGATAGTTCAGAAAATAATTCTTGCAGCCACCGCACGCCATGCCGCCAGAAAAGCAAAAGAGCTTGTTCAGAGAAAAAATGTACTTTCCGGATCCGGCCTGCCTGGGAAACTGGCCGACTGTGCAGACCGTGACCCCGAAAAATGTGAACTCTTTCTGGTTGAGGGCGACTCGGCAGGCGGTACGGCAAAACAAGGACGCGACAGACGTTTTCAGGCAATCCTCCCGCTAAGAGGTAAAATACTTAATGTTGAAAAGGCCATGCAACATAAAATTTTCGATAGCGAGGAAATAAAAAATATTTTCACCGCACTTGGCCTTACTATCGGAACGGAAGATGACAGCAAAGCCCTTAATACATCAGGATTGAGATACCACAAAGTTATAATCATGACCGATGCAGATGTTGATGGCTCCCATATAACTACGCTTATTCTGACATTCTTCTTCAGATATATGCAGGAACTCATAAGTGCAGGAAATATCTTTATTGCGCAACCTCCGCTTTATCTTGTAAAAAAAGGGAAAATGGAGAAATACTGCTGGAGCGAAGAAGAGCGTGAAGCAGCAATCAGGGAGCTTGGACAGGGAAAGGAATCAGGTATTTCAGTACAGAGATATAAAGGCCTTGGCGAAATGAATGCCGAACAACTTTGGCAAACAACTATGAATCCGGAAACACGTATCCTGAAGCAGGTAACTATCGAAAGCGCAGCGGAAGCCGACCATATCTTTTCAATGCTAATGGGTGACGAAGTCCCTCCAAGAAGGGAATTTATCGAATCCCATGCTCGTTATGCAAGAATAGATGCATAAGAAGGTGTAAAGATTTTTATTTTCGCGAAGTTTTGTTTAGCTGAAGAGTCGATAACAAGCCGCATGCAGCTTTAATATCTTCTCCACGGCTCGCCCTAATAGTAGTTATTATCCCTTTTTTGTTCAAACTATCTCTAAAAACTTTAATATCTTCTATATCAGGACTTTCAAACTCGAGGCCAGGGATTTTATGGAAACGTATAAGGTTTATCCGGCATTTAATTCCATTCAGGATTTTTGCAAGCTCTTTTACATGTGCAGATGTGTCATTTATTCCCTTGAAAAGAATATATTCAAATGAAATACGTCTCTGACTTTTTATATCGTATTTTCTTATTATTTCAATTATTTCTTTTATAGGATTAGTCCTCTCCACAGGTATAAGTCGCTGCCGTTCGACTTCGAATGGCGAATGTAAACTTATTGCAAGATTAACTCTGCTCTTTTCAAGAAATGTCTTGATTTTGTCAATCAATCCAATTGAACTCACAGTTATTCTTGTTGGGCTCCATCCATAACCCCATTTTTCCGTAAGGATTTCAATGCTTTTCAATACTTCTTCAAGGTTATCTAACGGTTCACCCATACCCATATATACAATGTTATAAACGGAGCCGAATTCTGGAATGCTTCTTAACTGATTGAGAATTTCGTTAGAGGAAAGATTCCCCTGAAATCCCTGTTTGCCGGTCATACAAAATACACACCCCATTTTACATCCCGATTGAGTGGACACACAAAGAGTTGCATGATTTTTTCCAGGTATCCATACTGTTTCAATGTATTTATTATCAAGTACTTTAAAAAGGTATTTTTTCGTACCGTCCTTACTCTCAGAAACATTTTCCGGAAAAGAAAGTCCTATGGAATATTCGGATGAAAGAATTTCCCTCGCTTTTTTCGACAGGTTTGTCATTGTATCTATCGAACTGATATTGTGTTTATAAAGCCACTCGGCAATCTGCATTGCAGAATAACCAGGAAGTCCCGCACGCTTTGTTAAAGCAACAAGCTCGTTGAGTGTTTTGCCGTATAATTTTTCTTTCTCCATAATCTTTTATCTTCGTATCCTTTTGTATTAACTCTATTTTCTCAGTGAAACGCAAAACTTTTTTAAATCAGCTTACAAATTAATAGACATAAAGCCAATTTTATTACTGTCAATATGACTGGTCGGAACGGACGTATTGACAGTTAATGTAATTTATGTTCAACTTTAAAGAGTTTCATTTTTAAAGCTTTTTTAAAAAGTTTTCCAGCTATATTATTTTGTATTTATTCGGACTAAATAATTATATCCAGTTGTCTATAAGAATAACTGATTAAATCATTTCTTATAGTGTACGTTTTTATATAAAATCGTCATGCACGTTAAAGTAATGTTAAAGCCGAATAAATTAAAACAAACTTTTTATAAAATGCACGATATTTGTTAAATTTAACAAGGTTATTAAAATAATAACTCTTTGTATTACTTAAAAAAAATTAAAGGCCAGATGTTTAATAGTTGAAAAATAGATAATATGAAAACAAAACAATTCTTCGGTGGGTTACTGATGGCAATTATTGGTGCTTTAATTGCATTATTTGCCTATACGAAATTTTTCGAAAAGGACAAAGGTGTTCTTATCGCCGACACATCATCCATAAATAGCGAAAATATGAAGCCAATTCTAACTTCATATCAGCAGGTGGGGCAGGTTGACCTTACTTATGCTGCTGAGGTTACAGTTCATGCAGTGGTACATGTTACAACAAGTATGACATATTCAAGTAAAGGAATTAACCCTATACTTGAGTGGTTTTATGGAGATGTTTACCGGCAGATTCCGCGTGAAGTAAAAGGTTATGGTTCTGGAGTTATTATTTCAAATGACGGTTACATAATTACCAATAACCATGTAATAGAAAATGCCGAAAAGATTACGGTAAAACTCAACGATAACAGAGAGTTTGAAGCAGAGATAATTGGACGAGATCCGAGTACTGATTTAGCTCTATTGAAGATAAAAGCAAATGGCCTTCCATTCATTACTTACGGCGATTCGGATAATCTAAGGCTTGGTGAATGGGTGCTTGCCGTGGGAAACCCCTTTAATCTTACAAGCACGGTTACAGCCGGTGTTGTCAGTGCAAAGGGAAGGAATTTGGGAATAATGGATAGTAATTACAGCATAGAATCCTTCATTCAAACCGATGCGGCAGTTAATGTAGGAAACAGCGGAGGCGCACTGGTCAATACAAAAGGACAGCTTGTAGGGATTACAACCGCTATTTATACACCTACAGGTGTTTATGCTGGAAACTCTTTTGCAATACCGGTAAGCATTGTGAAGAAGGTAATTGATGACTTAAGACTATATGGTGTAGTTCAGAGAGCCTTTTTAGGTGTAGGCATTAATGAGGTAACTGCTGAAATAGCTGAAAAGGCAAAACTTAAGGAAATTAAAGGAGTTTATATAGCTGAAGTATATGAAAACGGCGCAGCAAAAGATGCCGGGCTGAAGGAGGGAGATGTAATAATAAAGTTCAACGGAGTAAATGTCGGGAATGTTCCCGAACTCCTTGAACAGGTGGGCAGATATCGTCCGGGAGATAAAGTTACCGTAACTTATGTACGTTCAGGTAAAGAAAACACAGTATCGGTTACCCTTAAAAATATTGAAAATACTACTGGCATAGTGAAACCAGGTGCAGGTTCAGCAGTAGTGTTTGGTGCAAAACTTGAACCTCTTACAAATGAAGAAAAGAAAATGTTTGGGATAGACTATGGCGTTAAGGTTACAGAAGTCAACGAAGGCAGATTCAAAACTCTTGGAATACGAAAAGGATATATTATTTTGAGTGTGAATGGGAAGAAGGTCAAAAGTGCTGCCGACGTACGTAATTATACTAATAACGGCGAAAATTTGACATCTATCGAAGGAATACAATCGAATGGTACATACTTCAGCTACCAGTTCAGCGGGGGATTGAAATAATATAAAATTATTTGTTAAAAATTTTCATTTTAAATAAAAAGTTATTAATTTTGCGGAAATTTTTTCAAGGATAGATGAGACAACTAAAGATTACTAAATCAATCACCAATAGGGAAAGTGCATCGCTCGACAAGTACCTTCAGGAGATTGGTAAAGAGGAGTTGATATCGGTAGAGGAGGAAGTTGAACTTGCCCAGAGGATTAAAAAGGGAGACAGGGCTGCTCTTGAAAAACTCACAAAAGCAAATTTAAGATTTGTGGTTTCGGTTGCAAAACAATACCAGAACCAGGGATTAAGCCTTCCTGATCTTATCAATGAAGGCAATCTCGGACTTATTAAGGCTGCCGAAAAATTTGATGAGACCAGAGGATTTAAGTTTATTTCATATGCAGTATGGTGGATAAGACAGTCGATACTTCAGGCACTTGCTGAGCAGTCGAGAATAGTGCGCCTGCCTCTTAATCAGGTCGGCTCACTCAATAAGATTAATAAAGCCTTCTCTAAGTTCGAACAAGAATACGAAAGAACTCCTTCTCCCGAAGAACTTGCAGATGTACTCGATCTCCCTAAAGAAAAAGTTACCGATACACTGAAAGTTTCAGGTAGGCATGTATCGGTTGATGCACCTTTTGTAGAAGGCGAGGATAATAGTCTGCTCGATGTTCTGCCAAATACCGATTCTCCTGTTGCAGATAAAGCTCTTATGGACGAATCGCTTTCCAAGGAAATCGAAAGAGCACTGGCAACACTTACTGAAAGAGAAAGAGACATTATCAAGCATTTCTTCGGTATCTCATGCCAGGAAATGACTCTGGAAGAAATAGGAGAAAAATTTGGCTTAACAAGAGAAAGAGTCAGACAGATTAAGGAGAAAGCTATCAGAAGGCTCAGGCATACTTCCAGAAGTAAACTTTTAAAGAGCTACCTGGGTTAAGAATTTTGATGATTGTAACTATAGCCGTCAGGTGAACAAACTGACGGCTTTTTTATGAATTTCCTGTTAAAAATCCGAATAAAACCTATTCTATTTAAATAAAAATTGTAATTTATCAGTAAAATAGATCTGATGGATTTCAAACTCGTATCGGATTTTCAACCTACGGGTGATCAACCCGAGGCAATAAGACAACTTGTAGAGGGTCTTAATAACGGATTACCTTATCAGACATTACTTGGTGTAACCGGCTCGGGAAAGACCTTTACTATCGCTAATGTTATTGAACAGGTACAACGCCCTGTGCTTGTTCTTAGTCATAATAAAACTCTGGCTGCACAACTATATGGAGAATTCAAACAATTCTTTCCTAATAATGCAGTTGAATATTTTGTTTCATATTATGATTACTATCAGCCTGAGGCATATATTCCAGTCACAGATACATATATCGAAAAAGACCTTTCGATAAATGAGGAAATCGAGAAGCTAAGACTTAGTGCAACTTCATCACTCCTCTCAGGCAGACACGATGTAATTGTAGTTTCATCGGTATCATGCATTTATGGAATTGGAAATCCAGATGATTTTTATTCAAATACGATACATATAAGAACAGGTCAGATTATTCCACGTAACCAGTTGCTTCGCAAACTTGTCGATAGTCTTTATTTCCGCGATGAGATTGAATTCCGACGTGGCACTTTCAGGGTTAGAGGTAATACTCTGGATATTTTCCCTGCTTATGCGGACATTGCCATACGAATTATCTTTTTCGGCGACGAAATTGAAGAAATATATTCTTTTAATCCTGAAGATGGAACAAGGGTTGAAATATTGAATGAATATATTGTCTATCCAGCCAATATTTTTGTAACAACTCGCGATAGGATAAACAAAGCTATAGAATCAATACAGTATGACTTACAAAATCAGGTGGCATATTTTAATGATATTGGGAAGAAAGAGGAGGCAAGAAGACTTGAACAGAGAGTCCAGTATGATATTGAAATGATAAAGGAACTCGGTTACTGCAGCGGTATTGAAAACTATTCAAGATATTTTGATGGTAGAGAATCAGGCACCAGGCCTTTCTGTTTGCTTGATTATTTTCCGGATAATTTCATTACAGTAATTGATGAAAGTCATGTAACCGTGCCGCAAATTCGTGCCATGTATGGGGGAGATCATTCGCGTAAGCAGACTCTTGTCGAATATGGATTCAGACTTCCTGCTGCCCTTGACAATCGCCCCCTCACACTAGATGAATTCGAGGCTCTTACAGGCCAGACTATTTACGTAAGTGCAACGCCTGCTGACTATGAATTGCAGAAAAGCGAAGGAGTTTTTGTAGATCAGGTAATTCGTCCTACCGGACTGCTTGACCCGCCTATTGAGGTTCGCCCAAGCCTTAACCAGGTTGACGACCTTATAAAAGAAATCCGAATAAGAGCAGCACAGGGAGAAAGGACACTTGTAACAACTCTGACAAAAAGAATGGCAGAGGAACTTACTGCTTATCTTTCAGCATTGAACATCCGGTGTCGTTATATACATTCAGATATTGAGACATTGGAACGAATTGAAATAATGGAAGGATTGCGCGCAGGCGAATTCGATGTTATAGTTGGAGTTAATCTCCTCAGAGAAGGGCTTGACCTGCCTGAAGTTTCACTTGTTGCTATCCTCGATGCAGATAAGGAGGGTTTCCTTCGCTCGGCAAGATCACTTACACAAACAGCAGGACGTGCAGCAAGAAATCTCAATGGAATGGTTATTATGTATGCCGACACAGTTACAGAAAGTATGAAGCAGACTATTAATGAAACAAACAGACGAAGGGCAAAGCAATTGAAATATAATAGCGAAGCAGGTATAAAACCGACACAGATAATCAAAAAGAAAGGCTCAATACTTGCAGGGCTAAGTAAGCAGGGCATAAATGTAAAAGCCTATGTTGAACCGGGAAAACCAGATATAGCTGCAGATCCTGTAGTCAAATATATGAACAGAGAAGCTCTGGAAAAAGCAATTGAAAAGGCCAGAAAAAATATGGAGAAAGCCGCCTCGGAACTTGACTTCATTCAGGCAGCATTATTTAGAGACGAAATGAATGAGCTCAAGAAACTTCTTTCCCAAAAAAATAAAACTTAAAAACAACAAAAACCATTTGAACAAATTATAAAAAACCTTATTATCCTCTGTTTATATTATTTACTGTTACAACAGAAGTAAATTGTAAACCTCAGGAACCTCCTTATTTACTTCATAAATAAATTTTCCTGCAAATAAAATTTTCAGCGAAACATGTTATTCTGTAACATTATTTTTGCAGCAAATAGCTGATGCAAGAAACATAGTTATTGCCGTCAGTAAAAAACTATTGGCGGCATGGAAATAATTCACCAAATGTTTGAAACCAAAAAGATTCTTGCCAATTAACAACGAGATTGCCGCAAAAATAATAATCAGAATACCGATTCCAGCTGAGATCCATCCTGCAATTTTTACCAGTTTCATTGTTTTTAATATCTTTAAATCCTTATCAAAATTAAAAATAATATTAATATGTTAATTAATTAAAATAAAATAAGTTAATATACCTTACGTAATGTAGATAGGAACAATTATATTTTTTATTTATATTAGCAGATTGACCCACTTTTTGATGCAAAACTTAGCTTGATCAATATTTGCCGATAATATGTTGAAAAATATAAAAGTTAATAAATAGAATATCAATTAAATACTATCTTCAAAAATTATATTAATAAGTTTTAAGGTTATTTTAGTATCTTTGTAATTGCAACTAAAATAGGGCCGGGATTTTTACTTTTAGTAAAAATAATTTTGAAGTAGTTGCATATTAATTAATTACGTTTAATATGAAAGTGGTGGATTATAAAGATTTTGAGGCTATATCACCAATTTTCAAAGGGGAAAAGGGATACAAACGGGCTGAATTACTTATGCGGATTTTCTCTTTAGATAAAGTAAATAAGGTTTATAAGAATTCGATCGAATATACAGGGGCAAAATTTACTTCTAGTTTGTTAAACGATTTGGGTATAAAATATATAATAGGTAATATAGAACGTTTAAAATTTTTGCCTAAAAAAGGGCCATTTATTACTATTTCAAATCATCCTTATGGAGGGCTGGACGGGATTATTCTGGTAGACCTGATTGCAGCTATACGTCCGGATTTTAAATTAATGGTCAATAATATACTTGCAAAAGTAAAAACAATGAAGGATAACTTTATTTCAGTTATCCCTGTAAGCAATGAAAATAAAGGAATAACCCGTGTAAACCTCGATGGCATCAGGGAAACAATAAGACATTTGTATAACGGACATCCTGTAGGCTTTTTTCCTTCAGGAGCAGTATCAGATTTCAGCCTGAAAGATTTACGTATCAGAGACAGACAATGGCAGACAAGTATTATTCGTCTTATAAAATCGGCAAAAGTTCCGGTTATGCCAATTCGTTTTTTTGATACTAATTCTTCGTTTTTCTATTTTCTCGGACTGATAAACTGGAAAATACGGAATTTAAAACTACCCAGCGAACTTTTTAATAAAAGAGGACAGAAGCCACGAATTGGAATTGGTAAAATAATATCTGTTGAAGAACAAGAACAATATAAAGATATAGAAACATTCGGTGAATTTTTAAGGAAGGCTGTCTATAATATGCCGTTACCTTCCTCATTTACTCCACGATATATGTTGAATCTTGCTGAATATCAGTTTGACTGATATTTATCTCTTTCCTTTTTTCCGATTTCTTTATTTCTTTGAAAAACTTTTTTAAGAAAATTTTTATAAAAAATTTGTTAGAGCTTATAAATTCAAGAGGAAAGAATTTACCTTAGTACCTTAAGGCAAAGAATTCGGAAGATTTGCATCATAACAGAAAAAATCGGAAGGATTAACCGGAATGTTTTTATTTTATTTAAATTTTATTTAATCGACTATTTCGTAAAACTTAAATACACATGGATTCATTTAATAAAAATGATGACGATTCAATAAGAATTCATAGAATACTCGATTCTATTTCCAGGGATAGGATGAGAACTAATTTTCTTAAAAAACCCGAACAAAAATTACTTGCTCTCCTTGTTCAGCGAGTTCCTTCGTGGATAAGTTCGGATATGCTTACGGCTTTAGGTCTTTTGGGAAATATCATTGTATTTATAAGTTTCATACTGGCTTTTTATTTTCATAGAGCCTATCTTTTGCTAGGGGTTTTAGGTTTTACAATAAGCTGGCTTGGCGATTCACTCGATGGAAGAGTTGCCTATTTCCGAAATAAGCCCCGCAAATTGTATGGATTTATTCTTGATATTACAGTCGACTGGTTAGGAATAATATTAATAGGATGCGGATATATGGTCTATTCAGAAGGATTATGGGATCTCTTCGGATATGGTTTTGTTGTTTTGTACGGTTGGGAAATAATTATTTCATTAATGAAATATAAAATTACAGGAAATTATTCAATCGATACCGGAAGATTGGGTCCTACCGAAGCGAGAATCATAATTTCTGCAATAATGGTTGCCGAAGTGCTTCTTCCTGGCTCATTAATGTATTCGGCAGCATGTATATGCCTTATTCTGTTTATAATAGATATTTTCGACACAAGAAAGTTATTGAAAATTGGGGATGAAATAGATAAGGAAAATAATAAGAAACTTACTGAGAAACCTTCCTAATAACGGCATTTTTTCGCTATTTCCAGAATTTACCACAACTATTTACATATATCAAAATTAATCGGCATTAATTTTCCGCGTAAAGTCAAAACCACAATTTTCGTATCAACTTGCAGTGAATTATTAAATGTTTGTCCTCCTCAATAATTTTACTCGCCTTTTCCTCCAGCCTGCGGATTAAACGGATGAAGTCGGGGTGGCCGGACTCGAACCGGCGACCACTAGCACCCCATGCTAGCACGCTAGCCAACTGCGCCACACCCCGTTTTGACCACCGTATCCGCCGGTTGGCGGAGAAGGTGGTATTTGATCAACGTAGCATTTAAAAAGAGCAAATCGGTCAACTTGAAAAAGCATGAAACAAAATAAAAACGATAATCCTCATCATATCTTAAAAATGACCGATAAATACAATACAAAATTAGTTAACAATTCCGATAATGCAATAACAGTTAAAACATAAAATTTCATTATTAATGCCATCCTATGATTAGAATGAAAAATTAAAAATGCATTTTTGCATAATTAAAATTTCTAAATAGAACTTAATTTGTTTGAATGGAAATAACAACATTATTATTTACTTATGGAATTTTTTAAAAATTTGGAAACTAAGAGTAACCGGGAACTACATGTATTTGAAAATGTTGAGAAAGTAAAATGTCTTATAATAGGTTCCGGACCGGCAGGCTATACTGCTTCAATCTATGCTTCGAGGGCGAATATGAAACCCATCCTGTATACAGGTATTGAAATTGGCGGGCAGCTTATAAAAACTCATAGAATTGAGAATTTTCCAGGTTTTCCTGAAGGTGTTTCTGGTACCGAATTGATGGAAAATTTAAAAAAGCAAACTGAAAGATTCGGTACAGAAGTACGATTCGGCGTTGTAAGTTCAGTTGATTTTTCACAAAAGCCTTTGAAAGTTACTATTGACGGAGCAAAAGAGATCCTTTGCGATACTGTTATAATTGCAACAGGCGCCGTTGCAAAATACCTTGGCATCGAAGCAGAAAAAAAATATGCAGGACGAGGTGTGTCGGCATGTGCAACATGTGATGGTTTTTTCTATAAGGGTAAAGATGTTGCTGTGGTCGGAGGAGGCGATACGGCAATGGAAGAAGCATTGTACCTCTCTGGTTTGTGCAGAAAAGTCTATCTAATTGTCAGACGAAATGTCCTTAGAGCTTCAAAAATTATGCAAGATAGGATTTTCAACACGCCTAATATTGAGATATTATGGGAACATCAGCTTATGGACCTTTTTGGTGGCGACGGAGTTGAAGGAGCAATTCTCGCAAAAAAGAAAGGCACTCCGGAAGAGGAGATTGTAAAATTAAAAATTGACGGACTCTTTTTAGCTATAGGTCATATACCTAATTCAGGTCTTTTTAGTAAATTCGTTGAAACGGATTCAGTCGGATATATTAAAACCATACCCGGAACATCGAAAACAAACATACCAGGTGTATTTGCTGCAGGCGACGTTCAGGATCCATATTATAAACAGGCTGTAACAGCGGCAGGCTCGGGCTGCATTGCTGCTATTGACGCTGAACGCTACCTTTCGGAACAGAGATATTAACCTTTAATACTTTAATATCGCTATTTAAACCTTCCTGTTTAACAATAGAAAAAATAATGAAAACATTCAAAAAGACTTTCAGAATAAATGTTGAGCCTTCCGATATTTATTCGGCACTTACCAATCCTTTCATTATTGAGCTGTGGACAGGTTATAAAGCAGTGATGAAGGAGGAGCCGGGTTCCGAATTCTCTTTATGGGAAGGCGATATCGAAGGCAAAAACATAGAATTTATTAAGAACAGAAAAATTGTTCAGGAATGGTATTTCGGCGATCAGATTGAAAAATCAATCGTTACGATTTTAATTAAACCTATTAAGAATTTTGCCGAGGTAACAGTCGAACATACAAATATACCCGATGAAAGTTATGAAAATATTTCACAAGGCTGGACTGAATATTATTTCGATGCTATAGAGAGTTTATTTAATCCAAACTTCTGAATATTCCAGCTCCATAAAATTCTTATCAGTGAAGATATTTTAATTTTTTTTCAATATTAATTTATTTATATTACATATAATAATTGACTATATTTGTAGTGATTTTCAATGAAATAAGGTTAATTTTATGATCAAATTAAAATATTTTAAATCGTCATTATGTTTTTTAATATTATTAACTGTCTGTTTTATTAATAGTTTTATGTTAAAAGGGCAGGAAGAGGATGAAATTGTTATTAAGTATCCTGAACAATATCTCTTCCCTGATTTTCAACCCGGGAAAGTTGCTATGAAAACCGGAAAGGATATTTATCTTCTTCTTAATTATAGCGTTGTGCTTGAGAAAATGATGTTTCTCCAGAGAGGGCAGGTTTATGAGATGGTGAATTGTGAATCGGTCGACACTATATATTTGCAGGGTAAAAAATTTATACCATGGAATAAAATATTTCTTGAAGTTGCCATCGAAGACAAGATACCTCTTTTTATTCAGCATACAGGTAAAGACCTTGGGGCTTCAAAACCTGCTGCATACGACGGTAAATCAGACGTTTCGTCATCTAATTATATGAATTATATGCCTCTAAAAGGTGAACCTTTCAGAATGAAGAATATTGATGAAACGAATATTAAATATGACGATATATACTGGATAATTATTGACGGACAAATGAAAAGTTTTGTATCAAAAAATCAATTATTAAAGCATTTCCCCGACAAGAAAAACCAGATAAAGAAATATATTGCGGACAACAAGGTAGATTTTGAAGTTTCAGATGATGTCGTGAAACTTATTGAATTTTGTAACAAGCTTTTCTGACAATCTGATAGTTTTGAAATAAGATTTCATCGACGATTATTTCGAAAAACTGCCATCTCATGTGGATATTCGTCGTTGTCTACTTTCTTTTTTATCTCTTTGAAAACATTCACTGTGTATTCAACATCTTCAAGTGTATGAACAGCAGTAGGAATAAGCCTGAGCATTATCACATCTTTAGGTACAACCGGATAAATAACCAGAGAGCAAAATAAATTATAATTTTCTCTAAGGTCATATACAAGTTGAGATGCTTGAGTAACATGACATCTTATATATACTGGAGTGACAGGAGATTCTGTTTTACCAAGGTCAAGCCCTGCCTCTCTTAAGCCATTTTGCAATGTTTTTACAATTGTCCAGAGATTTTCCCTGTATTCAGGATGTGACTTGATAAGCTCGAGTCTTTTAATAGCTCCCATTGCCATTGCTATAGGGAGAGCTTTGGCATATATCTGCGACCTCATATTATATCTGAGGAATGTTATGACTTCTTTTGTACTTGCAACGAATGCTCCAAAACCAGCCATTGATTTTGCAAAAGTTGCAAAATAAACATCAATGCCATTTTGGACTCCAAAATGTTCACCAGTTCCAGCACCTGTCTGTCCCATAGTTCCAAAGCCATGAGCATCGTCAACCAGAAAACGGAATTTGTATTTTTTCTTAAGCTCTACAATCTTATCCAGTTTACCAAGGTCTCCTGCCATGCCGAAAACACCTTCGGTTATAACGAGGATTCCTCCACCTGTCTGCTCAGCCATTTTTGTTGCTCGCTGAAGCTGTTTCTCACAATTATCGATATCATTATGAGCATAAGCAAATCTTTTTCCTATGTGCAGTCTCATCCCGTCAATTATACAGGCATGCGATTCGGAGTCATATACTATCACATCATGCCTGTCAACCAGAGTATCGATAATTGAAAACATCCCCTGGTAACCATAATTAAGGAGATAGGCCGCTTCTTTATTAACAAATTCCGCAGCCATCTGCTCAAATTTTTCATGTATCGAAGTTTCGCCCGACATCATTCTTGCACCCATAGGGTAAGCAAGCCCATATTGTGCAGCATACTCGGCATCAGCTTTTCTTACTTCAGGATTATTAGCCAAGCCGAGATAATTGTTAAGACTCCATGTTAGTACTTCCCTGCCACGAAATTTCATCCTTGGTGCTATTTCACCTTCAAGTTTCGGAAACATAAAATAACCGTCGGCAAAATCGGAGTACTGACCTAAAGCCCCTCTGTTTCTTGAAATCTTGTCGAAAATATCCATATAAGTTAATAATTTTTTTAAAAATTACAACAGATCAATTAACTATTTATTTTATCAGGCAAAGAAAAACAAAAAATCATAAATACTAAAAACTATTATTGAACGATAAAAAATAATATCATAAAGTTTGAATCGTTATGATATATAAAAAAATATTCAGTAACTTTGCACCATATTTTCGCATGAAGTTTCGATATCTTTTAATATTCATTTTATGTTTGACAATAGTTTCCTGCGGGGAATATGAGAAGCTATTGAAAAGCACAGATTATGAGCTTAAAATTGCAAAGATTAAAGAGTATTACGACCAGGGTAAATATATGAAGGCTTCAGAACTTATTAATCAGGTTTTACCGGTTTACCGTGCAACACAAGAAGCCGAGAACCTTACATGGCTCAATGCTCAATGTTATCTCAATATGAAAGACTACCTTATGGCCGCGACAGAATTTAAAAATTATGCCGATTTATACGCGTACGGCGAACATGTGGAAGAGGCCGTTTTTATGACTGCATTGTGCAAGTATTATATGTCTCCAAGGCCTGAACTTGACCAGACGAATACTGTCGATGCTATTGAAGCTTTTCAGATTTTCATCGGACGATTTCCATTTCACCCCAGAGTACCTGATGCTGCAAAATATATTGACGAGCTTAGTGAGAAACTTGCTCGAAAAGCTTTTATAAGTGCCAAACTATATTATGACATGAAGCAGTATAAAGCAGCTATTGTATCACTTGAAAACTGCGTTAATAAATATCCGGCTTCAAAATACAGAGAGGAAATGATGTTTCTGAAACTTAATTCACTTTTCCTTTACGCTGAGAATAGCGTCCCTTCAAAGCAAACCGAAAGATATCAGGAAACGCTCGATGAATATTTTTCTTTTATTGAGGAGTTTCCGAAAACAATTTACTACAAGGAAGTTGCAGATATATTTCATACTGTAAGCAGAAAACTTAATATAAGTAACGAAAACCAGGCAAATACTAAATAAAATATGGATTACAAAAAAATAGATGCTTCAATTACGACTACAGTAACACGTAACATCGAGAAGCTTTATAATGCCACAGGAAATATTTATGAGGCAATCGTGATAATAGGTAAGAGAGCAAATCAGGTAGCTGTGGAATTAAAGCAGGAACTTAACAAGAAACTTGAAGAATTTGTGTCGGTTGCAGATAACCTTGAAGAGGTTTTCGAAAACAGGGAGCAAATTGAGATTTCCAAATTTTACGAGCGGCTTCCTAAGCCAACTCTTATTGCTCTTCAGGAATTCGAAGAATCAAAGATATATTACAGGAATCCCGAAAAAACCGGTAAGACAAAAAGCAACTAATCTGAATGCTTGCATGCAAAAAGATACTTATTGGTGTAACCGGTGGTATAGCGGCTTACAAAATAACTTCCGTTGTTCGTCTTTTTGTTAAAGCGAATGCCTCGGTGAGAATAATAATGACAGAACGAGCAAAGGATTTTATTACTCCGCTTACCCTGGCTTCATTATCTGGAAACCCTGTAATTTCTGACTTTTTTAACCCAGAAAATGGTTCATGGAATAGCCATATTGACCTGGCCTTGTGGGCCGACCTCTTTCTTATTGCACCTGCCACGGCTAACACTATTGCAAAAATGGCAAACGGTATTGCCGACAATCTTCTCCTTACGACTTATCTTGCAGCCCGATGCCCTATCTTTATTGCACCGTCAATGGATACCAATATGTTAAAGCATCCGGCAACAGAAAAAAATATTGAAACCCTGCGTTCATTCGGCAACTTTATATTGGAACCAGAATCGGGTGAACTTGCAAGCGGCCTTTCAGGAAAGGGACGAATGGTTGAACCGGATAAAATTGTAAGGGAGATTGAAAAATTCTTTTCCCCCCGGGTTTAAACCTCTTTCTCAAAAGAGATACCTTATAAACGCCGGCCCCACCAGGGAACCAATCGATCCGGTAAGGTTTATAAGCAATTATTCTTCTGGGAAAATGGGAATAGCACTTGCCGATGTAGCCGCATTTCTTGGTGCGGAAGTGCATCTGGTGTTAGGTCCTGTTTCAATTATGCCTTCAAATCAGGATATAAGAATCTACAATGTAACCACTGCATCGGAAATGGCCTCAGAATGTATAAGACTTTTCCCTGAATGCGATGTTGCAATTCTTTCCGCAGCAGTTGCCGATTTCACTCCTGAATCACCTTTATCAGTAAAAATCAAAAAAACATCCGAACCTTTTTTCCTTAAACTTGTGCCAACAATAGATATTTCATTTGAACTGGGACAATTAAAAAAACCTTATCAGATTATCGCAGGATTTGCACTTGAAACAGATAATGAGCTCGAGAATGCGATCGAAAAACTAAAAAAGAAAAACCTCGATATCATAGTCCTTAATTCACTAAAAGACAAAGGGGCTGCTTTCGGATCAGATACAAACAAAATAACTATAATAGACAAAAACAATAATATTAATAAATTTGAGTTGAAATCGAAAAACGAAGCCGCAAAAGATATAATTTATAAAATAATTTCAATTTCCACCGAGCCAAGATGAATTTTCAACCGAAGCATATTGCCTTTATATTTATTTTGTTGTTTTTCTCGCCGATTATTTATTCTCAGGAACTGAATTGTAATGTTCAGGTTTCAGCACAGAAGATTCAGGGCACAAACAGACAGGTATTTATCACTATGCAGAGAGATATTTACGAGTTCATGAATAATACAGTATGGACTAACATGATAATAAGTTATGCTGAAAGAATTGATTGTAATTTGCTTATAAATCTCACCGATCAGTTTTCCGCCGATGAGTTCCGCGGCACCATTCAGATTCAGCTCCGCCGTCCTGTTTTCAATACAACATACAATACGACGATGCTGAACTTTATTGACAATAACTTTCAATTCAGATATGTAGAGTTCCAGCCTTTCGAATTTGATCCGAGCATACACAAATCTAATCTTATTTCTGTTCTTGCTTATTATGCATATATAATTATAGGTATTGATGCCGACTCTTTTTCACCTGAAGGAGGTACAGAATTTTTCCAGGTTGCTGAAAAAATTGTTACCAATGCCCAGAATGCTCCTGAACCAGGCTGGAAACCATACGACGGTTCACGAAACAGAAACCGTTACTGGCTTGTTAAAAATATACTCGATAAGGAATATGCAGGAGTAAGGAAATTCTTATATGAATATCATATAAACGGACTCGACAAACTGGAATCAAGAGTAAGCGAAGCAAGAACAAATATTGTTGAAAGTCTGAGACTTTTACAGGAAACCTACAGGAGAAAACCGGATCCTTATATGTACTTTCTTCAAGTAATCCTCGATGCAAAAGCAGATGAAATAGTAAATATCTTTGCCGAAGCATTCCCTGAAGAAAAGGAAAGAGTTCTGGAAATACTAAATGAAATAGATCCGGCAAATAAGGCCAAATATCAGAAAATTACTGCAGGAAACTGAACCTTTTAACTGAATTGCAAATATGCTGATTAAATTGTATGTCAGAAATTATGTTTTTATACGCGAGCTAGATATCGGCTTCACTAAAGGGTTAACGGTAATAACAGGTGAGACTGGAGCCGGAAAATCCATCCTGCTTGGAGCATTATCACTTATTCTGGGTGCAAGGGCCGATTCTTCAGCTCTCTTAAATGATTCTGAAAAATGTATTGTTGAAGGCACTTTCAATATTGAAGATTATGGGCTGGAAGAATTCTTTGAAAAGAACGACCTGGAATATGACAAGACAAGCATTATTCGACGCGAAATCAATCCGGCAGGAAAATCGAGAGCTTTTATCAATGACATACCGGTAACACTTAACGTTCTAAAAGAGCTAGGCGATAAACTTATTGATATTCATTCACAGCATGAAAACCTGATGCTTAATGAATCTATTTTTCAACTTAATGTGATTGATACTTTTGCAGGAAATTTTTTATTAAGAGAATCCTATAAACAATTTTATAAGAATTATAGAAAACTTGAAAGAGAATATAATGATTTGAAGGGAAAAGCCGAAAAAAACCGGTCAGACCTTGAATATTACAGGTTTCAGCTTAATCAGCTTTTGGAAGCAAAATTGGTTGAAAATGAGCAGGAAGAACTCGAACGAGAACAGGCGGTTCTTGAGCATGCCGGTGAGATTAAAGCTTATCTAAGTACCGTTGTTTCTATGCTTTCATCTGATGATGCTTCGGTGCTGGGAATAATGAGCCGATTAAAACAAATTATGAGTAAGGTTAAAGAGCTATTACATGGTACTGAGACCATTGCCGAAAGAATCAATTCAGCATATATTGAACTTGATGATATTAATTCGGAAACCGAAAAAATACTTTCACAAATTGAAGATGACCCTCAAAAACTAGAAGCTATTAATGAGCGTCTCGACTTTATATACTCCCTTTTGCAGAAACACAGACTTAAAAGCCTTAATGAACTGATAAACAAAACACATGAGTTGCAGGAATTTGTAAATTCGATTGTGTCTGGCGATGACCATCTGGGTGAACTTGAAAAAATACTCGAATCAAGTTATAAAGAGCTGATTGCCAATGCCGAAAAGCTTTCGGATGCCAGAAAAAAAACAATTCCTGATATTGAGAATAAAGTAACTGAAATGTTGAGGCAATTAGGCATGCCTAATGCAAAATTCAGAATAATACTTACTCAAACAGAAGACCTTTCTGAAACAGGGACCGATAGGGCAGATTTTCTCTTTTCGGCAAACAGAGAGGTACCACCTGAGAGCCTGACCAAAATAGCTTCAGGAGGTGAACTGTCAAGAGTGATGCTTACTCTTAAATCTCTTATGAGCAGCGTCGGTAATCTTCCTACAATAATTTTTGACGAAATTGACTCGGGCGTATCTGGCGAAGTTGCTGATAAAGTTGGACAAATACTTGCAGGAATGGGTAAATATATGCAGGTTATTAATATCACTCATCTTCCTCAAGTTGCAGCAAGAGGGAATATACATTACCATGTTTATAAGGATGATTCCGGACAATCAACAATTACTCGTATAAAAAGATTATCCGATGAAGATAGAATTCTTGAGGTTGCTAAACTTCTGAGTGGGAGAGAAGTAACTCCGGCGGCTTTGAAAAACGCCCGTGAACTTATCGAGGCTGCAGCAGGAAATGAAACTTAGATAGTTAATTAATTGTCGTTATCATAAGGTTTACTAAAAATAATGAAGAAATAGTTTTATTTCTTTATGGGAAATATTTGTTTTAAAGTATCATAAAAATTAACATTGCCAAAATTTATTTATTCCGGTAACCTCAGATTACCATAGAAAATATGGTAAGGGGAATAAATTTTTTATTTCAATTGATTTGACATTTGATGTTAAACATTTTTAAATATAAAATTTTCGTTTGTAAAAATTTTATAAAATTGTGAATTCAAAAATAATCAATGACAAAGAAAAAACTTCTAATAACTAAACCGCTTGATACTCTTTTAAATGAATCTAAAGATACGGGCGGCTTAAAAAGAACATTAACGGTAAGTAATCTTGTTACGCTCGGCATTGGAGCAATAATAGGTGCCGGAATATTTGTATTATCTGGGCAGGCTGCAGCACAGTTTGCAGGGCCAGCTATAGTTATTTCATTTATTATTTCAGGTATTGCTTGTTGTTTTGCCGGCTTATGCTATGCCGAATTCGCATCTATGATACCTGTTGCAGGAAGTGCTTATACTTATGCCTATGCAACACTTGGTGAATTTCTTGCATGGATTATTGGATGGGATTTGATACTCGAATATCTTTTTGCAGCATCCACTGTATCGGTTGGATGGTCGGGCTATGTTGTTAGTTTTCTTCGTGACTTTAATATTAATATTCCTCCTCAGTTTACAGATGCTACTGGAACTATTCTTATAAATGTTCCGGAAATGGGCTGGATGAATAAAAGCAATGCAATACATTCAATCACAAACTCGGGCATAAATATTGACTCATTACCATATGTCACCTGTATTATGAACCTTCCGGCAATGTTTATAATTGCTCTTCTGACAATACTCCTTGTGATCGGAATAAAAGAGTCGGCCAATTTTAATAATATAATGGTCATAACCAAAGTATCGGTTATAATTATTTTTGTTAGTGTGGGTTTTATGTTCGTTAAATCATCCAACTGGCATCCATTTATTCCTCCAAATAAGGTCGAAAGTACTCCTATTTCCGAGTATAGTTCTTTATGGGGATGGATAAAGGCATATTCACATGAATTCGGCAAATATGGAATAAGTGGCATATTCAGAGGAGCAGGTGTAATTTTCTTTGCATATATAGGATTTGATGCTGTTTCTACTGCTGCACAGGAAGCAAAAAATCCGCAGAAAGATATGCCGGTCGGAATCCTCGGTTCACTTGCAATTTCTACCGTATTATACATACTGGTTGCAATTGTTCTTACAGGAATTGTCAGTTATACGAAACTTAATGTTGCCGACCCTGTTGCAGTAGGAGTAAATGCTATGGGACCTGGAATGTTCTGGCTGAGGCCTATTGTTAAAATAGCAGCTATTGCTGGTTTAAGTTCCGTTATACTGGTAATGTTACTAGGGCAACCTAGGATATTTTTTGCAATGTCAAAAGACGGTCTTCTACCACCTGTATTTTCGAAGGTTCATCCAAAATTCAAAACTCCATGGGGCAGCACTATAATCACAGGTACTGTGGCAATGATAATTGCAGGCATTTTACCTATTAGCATACTTGGAGAACTGGTTTCAATAGGAACTCTGCTTGCGTTTGTAATTGTTTGTATAAGTGTCATTATCCTGAGAAAATCAAAACCTGATATTAAGAGGCCTTTTCGTACTCCAGGTGTACCTGTTGTGCCTATCCTGGGAGCTTTCATCTGCTTTCTTCAAATGGCCGCATTACCTCTTGCAACATGGCTAAGACTTATAATATGGATGCTTATAGGTTTTTGCATTTATTTCTTTTACGGGATAAAACACAGTAAATTACGGCTTAATGAGAAAAGCGATTAGATAACTATTGCTAGCAATCTTTTGTAAATCAAAATCGTTAAAGTTTATCTGAAAAGACCGAATAAGGTAGTTCTCTGAGATTATACCTCGAGGCCATAACTTCTCCGTATGCACCTGCCGACCGGATTGCCAATATGTCGCCTCTTCTTGTTTCGGGTAGCTCGACAAACTTACCGAATGTATCCGACGATTCACATATCGGACCAACAACATTATAGCGTAACGGCTTTAGAGAGGATGTAAGATTTTCAATTTTATGATAAGCCTGATATAATGCCGGACGTATGAGATCGGTCATACCCGCGTCAATAACTGCGAATTTTGCATTACTACCGTTTTTTATATAAAGTACTCTTGAAATCAACGACCCACATTGACCGGTAATTGACCTTCCCAGTTCAAAATGAAGCTCCTGCCCGGCATAAATATTTACCAGTTCTTTGAATACGCCGAAATAGTCGTGGAAGGCAGGATAGGAATCAGGGTTATAGTAATCTATTCCGAGCCCACCGCCAGCATTGATAATCTTGGGATTAAATCCCTGTGAACTAAACCAGTCGGAAATTTCATTTATTCTTATGCAAAGACTTTTAAAAACCTGCATTCTGGTAATCTGGGAGCCTATGTGAAAATGAATGCCAACAAAACTCAAATTTTTCAAATGTCTGAGTTTTTCTACAGTTTGGTCGAGTTCAGCCATTGTAATGCCGAACTTACTTTCCTCTATGCCTGTAGTAATGTAATTATGAGTATGTGCGTCAATATGCGGATTTATTCTGAGTGCAATATTCTGATTTAATCCCAGCTTCTCTGCAAATGAATTGAGGATTTCAAGTTCCTGAATAGATTCACAATTAAAACAATAAATCCCAGCTTTTAGTGCATTTAAAATTTCATAGTCCGATTTACCTACGCCGGCAAACATTATATTATCAGGACTAAAGCCGCATTCCATGGCTCGTTCTATCTCGTTCCAGGTTACACAATCGGCTCCGAATCCATAAGAAGAGATAATTTTAAGAATTTCAGGATTAAAATTGGCTTTTACGGCATAATGTATCTTATATCCATATTTTCCTGCTTCTTCTCTTAATGTGTCCAGAGTTTTTCTAAGGACATTAATATCATAATAATAAAAAGGTGTCCTCAGATTTTCAAATTTGCCAACAGGGAAATTAACCGCCATAGATTTCGGGAAAAAGATGTTCATTCAAAAGACGAAGAGCATTTATTTTATTTTTTGTATCTATTAAAAGCGAAATACTGTGCGGACTTCCTCCATAATCAATCATTTTAATAGGAATCGTATTTAGCGCTTCAAATATTTCAGGAGCAGAACCGGGGCGATCGGTCCGGAAATCTCCAACAATACATATTATCGACTGGTTTTCTTCAACTTCAACCTGCCCCAGCTCTTTAAGTTCTTTAACTATATGACTGAGATTTTCAGGATTATCAATAGTTAATGCCACAGATATTTCCGATGTTGTAACCATATCAATTGGGGTACGGTAGGTTTCAAAGATTTCAAAAATTTTTCTCAGAAAACCGTATGCCATCAACATACGGTCGGACTTTATTCTGATTGCTGTTATGCCGTCTTTGGCTGCTACGGCTTTGTAATCTTTAAAATCGTATTTGTGCGTTATGATTGTTCCCGGGTCGTCGGGCTGCATAGTATTCTTCAGCCTTACCGGAATGTTTTTTTCCCGGGCCGGATTAATGGTTGAAGGATGAAGAATCTTAGCACCAAAATATGCCAGCTCTGCAGCTTCGTCAAAGGACAATTCCCTGACAGGGAAAGTGTTTTCAACATATCTCGGATCATTGTTATGAAAGCCATTTATATCTGTCCATATCTGTATTTCACTTGCACTAACTGAAGCACCAACCAGCGACGCAGTATAATCGCTTCCGCCTCTTTTCAGATTGTCAATTTCACCAAACGAATTTCTGCAAATAAATCCCTGTGTGATAATAATATTATAATCCGGATAATTGCTGAGTTCACGATTGAGATTTTCAGTTATATAGTATAAATCAGGCTCGCCATATTTATCAATTCTCATAAAATTAAGAGCAGATATAAGAGCCGATTTAATATTCATCTCCTGTAAAAGGAGATGGAAAAGCGTTGTGGAAATAATTTCGCCTCGTGACACAATGATTTTTTCCTGATTTTTTGAAAAATCGCCGTTTATTAAATCTGAAATTAAATTGAAATGATCGTCAATTAATTCAGTAGCAAGTAGTTTTGTATCTTCTTTCTCATATAGTTCATTAATCACATCATGATATTTTTTCCGCAAAGATTCAATTCTTCCTGCGGCACCAGTTTTGTTGCCTGAAGAAAGCATCTCCGTTATCTCAAGTAAAGCATTTGTTGTTCCTGACATAGCCGACAATACAACAATGACTTTTTCATCCGTATTTATTAAATCTACTATTGATCTCATTCTTTCAGGGGTTCCAACAGATGTTCCCCCGAACTTCATAATTTTCATCTTTCCCTTCTTAATGTAATTTTAATGAATTATTGAACTATAAAATGTTAAAGAAAAAATATTTTTTGTTTACGTATTTAAAAAATGAACATTTAAATAATATAATTTATAAGGTTGCAAAAATATATTTTTTATTTATATAGAAATTTCAAATGGAATATTTTAATAATGAATTATCAGGAATAAGTTTTCGTAAAAATTTGTATTTTTGCAATCGCAATTGTGACAAAGTATGTTCATTGAAATAGTGAGCCCGGAACAATGATATGGATTGACTATATGATAGTTTATGCCGAGTGAATGATAAGTTTTTTAACAAAGAAATAAGCTGCTTTCAGGCCTTAAAGCTATTGTGCCGTTAAGCCTTTGTACCGTTATATACTTTTATAAGCCCAGATGGCGGAATTGGTAGACGCGCTAGTTTCAGGGACTAGTGTCAGCAATGATGTGCAGGTTCGAGTCCTGTTCTGGGCACCAAAATAAAGCACAGAGCATGGGGCTCAGAGCTTAGAGTATTATCATTTTCTTAGCTCTGTGCCCTGTGCCCTGAGCAATAAAAGCCCAGATGGTGGAATTGGTAGACACGCTACTTTGAGGGGGTAGTGCCGGTAACGGTGTGCAGGTTCGAGTCCTGTTCTGGGCACCAAAGTGAAGCACAGAGCAAAGAGCAAAAGGCACAGAGAGTTTAATATTTTTCTGTGCCATTTACTCTGAGCAATAAAAAGCTTAAAATACAGACACTTTGCACTAGTAGATTATTGCATCATAAATTGCCTGTAATATTTCAGTGCGAATATTCATTTCTGAGAGTTTATTGTTGTTCCTTGTCGGGTATACTCTGTTGCAAAGGAACACGTAACTAATCTCCCATATTGGATCCACCCATACGAAAGTGCCGGTAAATCCTGAGTGTCCGAAACTTTCAGGCGACACACTATATGTAGGATAAGTATCTTTTGGAGGAAGGGAGGAATTTTCGAGCAAAGGTTTGTCAAAACCAAGTCCACGCCTGTTTTTATTTTCCGGAAACTGTACTCTTGTATATTCCCTCATAACATTTTCACTAATAAATTGTTCACCGCCATAAGTTCCCATCCTGCGGTAAAGTTCCATTAGTTTTATAAGGTCATTCCCGGTTGCAAACAGGCCTGCATGTCCTGAAATTCCTCCTAGCATGGCTGCTGCTTCGTCGTGTACCGTTCCATGAATCAATTGTTTTCTAAAAAGAGAATCATACTCGGTTGGGACAATTCTTTCAAGTGGATTTTTACGCCATGGATTGAAACAGATATCGAATGCCCCTATCTTGCGGTAAATACTATCAGTAACAAGTTCATACCACTTCTGTCCACTAAGTCTTTCGATAATATCAGGAACAATAATAAATGTCAAGTCGGAATAAAGATATTTTTTCTCATTGCTTACCGGGCTTTTCTTTATTTCACGGAAAATCTTTTCCCTGTAGTTTTTATGAATATAAAGACCATTAGCTACAGTTAGCGGGTATTTCGACGAATATTCATGGCTGAAAGTACGGGGTTTGAATTCACCATTCTTTTTTATAGTCTCTTTCCAGAAAGGAATCCAGGCAACAAGACCAGCCTGATGAGCAAGCATGTCTCTCAAAAGAAGTTCGGATTTATTCGACCTTTTGAATTCAGGAAGATAATTACCGAGTTTTTCATCAGGTGAAAATAAACCCCTGGAGTTAAGTACCATCAATGCGGGCGTCGCGGCAGATACCTTGGTAACCGAAGCGAGATCGTATAAATCATTTTCGGTAACAGGCGTTTTGTTTTCATAAGTATGATAACCATAGCATTTGTGAAAGATTACCATTCCTTTCCTGGCAACAATTATCTCACAGCCAGGATAAGCTTTCTCTGAAATGCCTAAGTTGGCAATAGAATCAATCTTTGATTCAAGTTTTGCCGATGATACTCCTGCATTTTCTGGCAGTCCATATTTTAACCTTATATTGCCAGGTGTTATCAAACCGTATCCTGCCGGATAATTTTTATTTATAGTCACCGGGAGCTTTCCTTTTCCTTCTATACCTCCGAAGATTAGCTGTGCTGACAGGTCTTCTGTAAAAACATTATTCTGGTAGGCAAGCAAAAGCACTGACGAGTTGCTTAATGCATCAATTTTGTTAATTAAATAGGGATTGCCGAACCAGCTTATAATACATTTATTCTGATTATTAAGTTTTTCGACCAGAAGGTTTAAACTGTCTGCAATTGTATAATTTGAAGGTATCCTGTCGGGAGCATATATGCCGGCAACTACCATGTCATAACGTTTCAGGCTATCCAGAAGTGTGCCGATATTCTTATCATTAAATCTATTTATATAATAATTGTCTGTTACTGTATAAGATGCAACTCTTTTCTGAAATATTGTCGGTTCATTTTTACCTACTGCGAGAGTCGCTATTTTTAATTTATCGAGTTGCCTCATAGGAATGACATTCTCATTATTATTCAATACTGTCAGGGCGGATGCATAAAGTTCTCTGATGAGTGCTGAGGTTGAAGGGGACATAAGGGCTTCTTTAAGGTTATAAGTTTCAATTTGCGTATTTGAATTCAGGCCTGACCAGTATTTCAATGCAAGAACCTTTCTGCATTTTTCATTAATATCGGCTTCTGTAATATTTCCTTTCTTTATATGTTCCATTAAATAATTTGTAGTAGATACAGGATCAACTACATATTCAAGGACATCCATTCCAGCTTTTAGAGAAAGCATTTCCACATCGGATTTTGTAGAATATTTTGTAATTCCTCCCATATTCATTGCATCCGATATTATCAAGCCCTGGAAACCGAGTTCGTTTTTAAGGAGATCCGTAAGAACCGATCTTGATATAGTTACTGGCAGGTTGCCGTCGTGGCTTAGAGCAGGCACTGAAAGATGCCCCGGCATTATGCCTGCAATTCCGTTATTTATAAGGATTTTGAACGGGACAAGTTCAATCGAATCAAGCCTTTGACGGTTATGGACAATAACAGGCAGGTCGACGTGCGAATCTATCCCTGTATCCCCGTGACCTGGAAAATGTTTTCCTGTTGCAGCCACTCCGTAATCCTGCATGCCCTTCATGTACATTAGAGTTTTACGGCCTACATTTTCAGGGTCTTCGCCGAACGATCTGACATTAATAACCGGATTTGAAGGATTATTGTTAACATCAGCAACAGGCGCAAGGTTTATATCTACTCCAACTGTTTTAAGCATCCTTGCTATCTCGAAGCCCATTTTATAAATAAGGGAATCAACCTGTATTGCACCGAGTGTCATCTGGTATGGAAATTTTTCTATCCCCTGTAATCTCATGCCGGGTCCCCATTCAGCATCGAGAGCTACGACAGGGGGAACTTTTGAAATCTTCCTGAAGTAATTTATCATTTCAACCTGCTTTTCAGGTCTTCCCTGAAAGAAAACCAGTCCGCCGGGTTTAACTTTTTGAATAATGTCTGAAATTTCCACATCATAATCTATCCCCCTGTTTGAATATACAGCAATCCAGATAAGTTGTCCTATTTTTTCCTCAGTGGAAAGGGATTTCAACACAGAATCAACCCATGGATGATTAATATATTTTATAAAAGGAGGTTCGACTTTCTGAGCATGAATAAAAAGTGATATCATAAGGAAGAATATCACTAATAGCAGAGAGTGGATTATTTTTTTTATCATAGATATTTGTAATTCGATAGGTTAGATATAATTAGATATAAATAATAATATTGAATTTACTTTTCGTCAACAGAATAATCAGGATGAATTTGTCCGCGATTTTCAATATAAGCTTCAAGAGCTTTTTTTACCGATCCGTACCTTATAAGGAGGGATTTTGCTTCTTCTCTTTCAATGCCAATTTCTTCCATTATCATTCTAATACCTCTTTCAATGAGTTTTTTGTTGGTAAGCTGCATATTGACCATTTTGTTTCCCTTTACTCGTCCGAGTTTTATCATCACCGATGTGCTTATCATATTAAGAACCATTTTTTCGGCTGTTCCGGCTTTAAGTCGTGTGCTGCCGGTGACGAATTCAGGTCCGGTAATTACTACTATTGGATACTCGGTAACTTCTATTATTTTACCTTTGGGATTGCATGTTATACAGCCTGTGAGGATGCCGTTCTCTCTGGCTTTTATCAGTCCGCCTATAACGTATGGTGTTGTGCCCGAAGCAGCAATTCCGATCACAGTATCTTTTTTGCTTATGTTAAAAGTCATCAATTCTTCCCATGCCTTCTCAGGGTCATCCTCTGCTGCTTCAACGGCTCTTCGGATTGCAGCATCACCTCCTGCAATAAGAGCGATTATTCTGTCGTGCACTCCAAAAGTCGGAGGTATCTCCGAAGCGTCAACTACTCCAAGCCTGCCACTTGTCCCTGCCCCAAGATAAAATATTCTGCCATTTTCCCTCATCCTTTCGAGTATCTTTTCAACAAGAGCTTCAATCTGAGGTATTGCTTTTCTAACTGCACGATGAACTTTTGCATCTTCCCGATTAATATTAACGAGAATTTCATGAACAGTCATTTTTTCCAGGTTGTCAAAATTCGATGGCAATTCGGTAACGCTTATTGCTTGTCCTGTTCTTCGTGCCATATATAGTGTATATTATTGAGTATTTTCAATGTGATATTTCAATAGACCTTCCATAGGTGAAAGCAGAATTTTACCCGGTTTAAGGTGATGCATCAAAAGGAGTTCTATCAGGAATGTCTTAAAATAAAATGCCACACTTCCTGTGAAGTGTACAGGAAGGTTATACGATTCGGGGTATTGAAGGATATTCCTTATTATAAATTCATCGAAAGAAGATGTTACTATGTTTTGTAACTCAGGTATTTCAATATTTGAAGAAATGAATTTTGCAAAGCTTCCAAGAAATTTGTTTGGAAGCGGTTTTGTATAGACATTTTCCAGTATTTCTGCACGGGTTAGCTTATATGTTTCGTCGAACCTATTTATAATATCAGGAGAAACCTGTTTTTTAAGCACAGCTGATAAGAGTTTTCTACCCATTACTGCCGCACTTCCCTCATCTCCGAGAATATATCCGAGAGGAGGAACATTGGAAACGATTTTTATTCCATCATAATAGCATGAGTTTGAGCCAGTCCCCATTATACATGCAATTCCAGGTTCATTCTGACATAATCCACGGGCAGCTCCAAGAAGGTCGCTGCCGATAAAAATGCCTTTAGTTTTTATAAATGCCGAAATAGCTCTTTCGACAACATCATTCTTTGATTCACTGTTACAACCTGAACCATAAAAATATACAAAGTCGAACTCGTAGTTTTTAATAGTTTGAATTTCTTTCTTTAGTATTGAGATGATTTGTTTTGTTTCAAGGAAATAGGGATTTATTCCTTGAGAAAAAAGTGATTCGAGAGGAATACCGTTTTGAATAACTTTCCATTCGGTTTTTGTAGAGCCACTATCGGCCAGAAGTAAATTCATAACAAAAAATTCTGACATTAAAATTAGTTTTTTTATGGGAATTGAATACAGAAGTATAATAATAGATACTCGAAAATTAAAAGAGTTATTTTTCGGCTATTCAGATTTCATATAATAATATATCTTTGTTATTAAGTCGATGCATTTAATCTAAATTTATAACCGGATAAAATGTCATCTGAATCAATATATAATAATTTTAATTTTAATAATAAGAATATGAATATCAGTGATTTTACTATGGTTGAAAAGAAATTTTTTGAACGCTCCGAGCGAAAAAATTTTACAACTGCCATACCTTATATTGTGGTTCAGAATTTTCCTTCGCTTGGTCTTCTTACATCTTTGAGGTTTTTGGAGTGGGTTGCTGAAAATCCCGAAGGAGTGATAAGCCTGCCAACAGGTAAAACTCCTGAGTACTTTATAAAATGGACGAAAAAACTGCTTAGCCAGTGGGAGAAAGATGAAACAAAGAAAATAATGGAAGAAAATGGTTTCATTCTAAAAAAGAAGCCTGAGATGAAAGGTTTACATTTTGTTCAGATTGATGAATTTTATCCTATTAATCCTCTTCAGCATAACAGCTTTTACAATTATGTAATGGAATATTATATCAAAGGCTTTGGTCTCGATCCTTCCAGAGCTCTCCTTATTAATTCTGATAATATTCCGTTGGCCGAAGGCAAACACTATACAGAGGTATTTCCGGATAATAAAATTGATCTTACGCTCAGGCACAGAGAACCCGTATCGCCGATGGAAGAACTCCAGCAGGCTTCGATATTCAGAATTGACAACTGGTGCACAAATTATGAAAATCGAGTTCGTGAAATGGGCGGAATAGGATTTTTCCTTGGTGGTCTGGGACCCGACGGTCATATCGCATTCAATACTCGTGGAAGTGATCATAATTCGACAACAAGGCTTACTGCTACAAACTTCGAAACACAGGCAGCCGCAGCAAGTGATCTGGGCGGTATAGAAATTTCGAGAAATCGTCTTGTTATAACTATCGGACTTGGAACAATTACATTCAATACTGATGGAGTCTCAATCATTTTTGCTGCTGGCGAGGCTAAAGCAGGCGTAATAAAAGATGCACTTGAAAACAAGCCCGATAATCTTTATCCTGCAACGGTACTTAACAGACAGAAGCATGCCAGATTCTATCTCACAGAAGGTGCTTCTTCTCAACTCAACGATACTATTGAAAAATATTATAGAGAAGGCGAATGGACTTTCGGAAAAACCGAGAAAGCAGTATATGACCTTTGCATCAAAATAAATAAATATGCGCATAATCTGACACTGGATGATCTTAAGAATGACAGATATTGCAATCTTATTCCGGATATGGGTCTGAAAACAGTCCATGCCGTGATAAACTCCACTAAACAAAAGATAGACGAAGGAGTGAAAAATGAATGTAACCAGGTATTTCTTCATACCGGGCCCCATCACGACGATATTATGCTTGGTATTTTTCCATGTATTATCCGACAGCTTCGTGAAAAAACAAACGATTTTCATTTTGCTATTATGACTTCCGGATTCACTTCCGTTACTAATGCCTATCTTAAAAAACTTCTCGTTGCAACTCTTGAACATATAAGAGACGGGAAAATTCAGATGTTGAAATATCCTGATTTCTTTGAATCGGGATATAAGTTTAAGTTCGATAAAGACGTAAGTCATTACCTTGATAAGGTTGCCGACAGAGATGAAGCTGGCAAACTGCGAGGTATATGCCATAGAATGACCAGAGCTGTAGTTGATATATATAAAGTGAAATCAAAGGAGGAATTGATTGAACAGATTGAGAAAAATATTAAAATTATAGATTCGAGCTATAGCGGTGAAAAAAATCCTCCTGATATACAAAGGCTTAAAGGTATGATAAGAGAATATGAGGAAGAGCTTGTTTGGGCTCATTATGGCGTAAAGGTTCAAAATATTGAGCATCTCAGGCTTGGGTTTTATACCGGAGATATTTTTACACCGTTGCCTCAACGTGATCGGGATATTCAACCTATCCTGAATTTACTGAGAAGAATAAAGCCTACCGTACTCAGCCTTGCATTCGACCCTGAAGGCTCGGGCCCCGATACTCATTACAAAGTTCTTCAGGCAATAGCCGAAGCTCTTAGACAATGGAGAAAAGAAGAAGATATCTCTTCATTGCGGATAATAGGCTATAGGAATATATGGTATAAGTTTCACCCGGCAGAAGCAAATGTCTTTACCTCTGTTTCTCTTAACTCAATGGCTGTGCTCGAATGGTCGTTCAAAAATTGTTACAAAAGCCAGTATGAGGCATCCTTCCCAAGCTACGATTACGATGGTCCCTTCAGTGAACTATCACAGAAAATATGGGTTGAACAATTTAAGAAGGTGCAGCTTATTCTCGGGAAAGATTTCTTCTATGAAAATGAAAGTCCTAAAATAAGGGCAACACATGGAATGATTTTCCATAAAGAAATGAAAATAGATGAATTCCTGAAATATGCACTTGAACTTGAACAAAGTGTTGAAGGGATTTTGTAAGTCAGTAAATCCTTCACTGTCGTTGCTTCTATTTTAACAGGAAAATTGAGACATGAAAGATTAAACAAGGATTTTATGTTTTGCTAATAAACAGAATATGATTAAGGATGAATTGCTTAGCCTGCTTTTCAGAGAGTTCACAGGCA
Organism: Bacteroidales bacterium; assembly: GCA_017999895.1. Lineage (GTDB taxonomy): Bacteria > Bacteroidota > Bacteroidia > Bacteroidales > VadinHA17 > LD21. The sequence goes on along the minus strand of JAGNKY010000003.1, from coordinate 25,179 downwards.
AAAGCCCGGAGTCTCTAACTGTTTTGCCTAAATCAGGCTCTGACAGAATATATTGTCGAATGGTACGCGGAGATTTTTCAGTACTTGGAGTTTGGAATCCTAACCGAAAGGAAAATGATGCTTTTACAGGTTTTGCTTCAAGTTTAAGCCGCGCCGGTCTCCGTGTGCCAAGGGTTTTCAAATATTTACCTGAAGAAATGGTTTATCTTACTGAAGACCTTGGCGATCTCGACCTCTATGCCTGGTCGCAACATAAAGGTAATGAGGAAATTAGAGATATGTATAAAAATATACTGCATGAATTGCTTGAATTTCAGTTCGATGCCGATAAATTTATAGATTATGAGTTATGTTACCCACGAAAAAAATTCGACAGAAACTCCGTGATGTGGGATCTTAATTATTTTAAATATATGTTCCTGAAACTTTCAGGAACCGGATTTAATGAGCAACTCCTGGAGGAGGATTTTATTAAAATTGCCGATATAATTGAAAGTGTCTGGTCAAACGGATTTCTTTACCGCGACTTTCAGTCGAGGAATATCATGCTGAAGGAAGGCATACCATGGTATATAGACTTTCAGGGCGGAAGAAAAGGAGCCCCGCACTATGATGCTGCTTCTTTGCTTTTAGATCCTTATGTGGAGCTCGAAGAAGAGCTTCACGACGAACTGTTAGATCACTATGCCAGTGAACTGAATTCAAGAATGAAAATTGATATGTCTAACTTTTTGGACGAATATAGAATTTTTGGTTTAGTAAGGCTCCTCCAGGCACTTGGGGCTTATGGCTTCAGAGGACTTTATGAAAGGAAACCGAATTTTGCTACAAGTATCCCTTCTGCTGTCCGACAACTTGAGCGACTGTTCAAAAATGAAAAATTACGTATAAATTTTCCTGAATTATTACGTATAACCGAAAGTCTTGCTTCTAACTTGAGCAGAACAGACTTAACTATTCGTTCAAAACCTACAGTTATAATAGAGACTTTTAGTTTTAAAAAAGGAATCCCGGAAACATTTATTTCCGACGGCGGATTTATGTTTGATTGCCGGCACCTGACACTCCCGCCTGAAGTATCAGGCCTTCAAAATTTTACCGGAAGAGACAGAAAAGTGATTGAGTTTTTCGATTACCAGAAGGACATGGAAGTAATGATAGAAAATGTCGGAAGGTTAATAACAGCTTCACTTTCAGACGGAAATCAATTAGATTCCAGGACAAGAAGGATATGTTTCGGATGCGCTTCAGGAAGACTTTCATCGGTTTATTGTGCCGAACGGATTGCATCTATGCTTAAAGATGTTAATCTGGCCAATGTAATCGTATTTCACCATGAAATAAGGTAAGTTTCTATAATTTATGGAACGTCCGTTAAAAACGATGATTTTTGCGGCAGGCCTTGGTACAAGGCTGAAGGACATAACAAAAGATATCCCCAAAGCTCTTGTTGATTTAAACGGCAAAACTGCCCTTCAAATTGCAGTTGAGAAAGCTACTCAATATGGCTTCGGTGATATTATTATCAATATTCATCACCACGCAGGCCTTATGAGGGCGGAGGCTGAACGATTGAATAACCTCGGCTACCATATAACAATATCGGATGAAAGTGATTTGCTCCTCGAAACAGGTGGTGGTTTATATAAAGCCAGATGGTTTTTCGATAACAGACCATTTCTGATTTATAATGTGGATGTGATTACTAATCTGGACATTAATAAGCTGTACAAATTTCACCTTGAGAATAATGGAATTGCATCACTCGCAGTAAAAAATCGTCCGGATACAAAATATTTCCTTACAGGCGATGACGGTCTTCTTGCAGGCTGGTGCAATACTTCGACAGGTGAGGAAATTATTGTCAGAAATGCCGGAGAACTCGTAAAAATTGGTTTCACAGGAATACACATAGCCGACCCTGAAATATTCGGTTACATGAAAGAAGGAATTTACTCTATGACAACTTTTTACCTCGAAATAGCTCGTTTACATAATATTTATACTTTCAGGCACGATGAAGATTACTGGTTCAATATAGGCACTCCTCAGGAGCTGGAAGAAGTAAGAAGATTCTTTTCAGGAAAATGACACTGAATTATTTATGAATTTATTTTTTCCAGAAAGATTTCGAAAAGACAACAAACACAGTAAGTATTTCAAGCCTTCCAAGAATCATAACAAAACAAAGAATTAGTTTGCTTATACCATTGAGGTGAAAATAATTGCTCATTGGTCCAACAGTGCCTATACCCGGTCCAATACCTGCCAGACAGGTTGCTGTCGCACTTGCTGAAGTGGGGATATCGTTCCCTGTTATTGTCAGAAGTAGTGTGGCGGCAAAGAAAATGAATAAATACAGCATTATAAAAGAGAGTATTGACCCTATTGTGTTTTCCGTTATGGCTTTGCCGTTGAATCTGACCATCGTAACTGACGACGGATGTGTAAGTTTAATGAAAACGTTCTTGAAACTCTTTAGAGCTATCAGATGTCTTGCCATTTTTATCCCGCCGCTTGTTGAGCCCGTACAACCACCCGACAACATCAAAAGAAAAATAAGCATAATGCCAGCCTGCGGCCACAACAGATAGTCGGCTGAGGTAAATCCCGTACATGTAATGATTGAAATTGTTTGAAAAAAGCCTTCTCTAAATGCCGGCTCAGGTAGTTTAAATCCTTTTGTAATAAGAATAACCGATGAAAGCGTCCCTGCAATTAAAACTACAGCAATGTAAAACCACAATTCATCATTCTGTTTTATCTTTTTAAAATTCATTTTGACAGCATAGTAATAAACTACACTGCTTGTCCCGGCAAGAAACATAAATATCATAATAACATATTGACTGTATGACGAAAAATTTACCAGACTTGTATTTTTTGTCGAGAAGCCCCCTGTTGCCACTGTTGCGAAAGAATGACAAACGGCATCGAATAAATTCATATCGCCTGCCGTAAGTAATATAATTTCCGAAATACTTAATGTAAGGTATATCATTAATAATCTGAAAGCTATAGAACTTGCTCGGGGAGAAATTTTTTCCATGAGTGACGATTCAAGCGTGAAAAGCCTGTACCCTGTGACTTTCAGAGAAGGGAAAATCAGAACTACCATAACAATTATTCCAAGTCCTCCTATCCATTGAGTAAGACTTCTCCAGAAAAGTATAGAGTGTGGCAGTACTTCCACATCGGCTAAAGCCGATGCACCTGTGGTTGAAAATCCTGATGTGGACTCGAAACATGAGTTAATAAATGAACAAGTTCCACTGAAAATATAAGGAAGTGAACCAGCTAAAGATACAAGTAACCATGATAATGTTACACTTAAATAGGTGTCTCTGGTACTTGCATTAGAAAGATCGCTCTTATGAAAAATTAAATATAAAATAGCCGCAGGCAAAAAAATTACCAGACACGAATAAATAAAAGGAAGAGCATCCTCCTTATAAAACAAAGCTATAGGAATGCAGGCAAAAAATGAAACTACCTCTATCAACAATATTGTGCTGATTACCCTGAGAATTACAGGAAGGTTAAATAGCTTCATCTCATCATTAAATTTTAATAAATTGAATGGCAAATTTAATCCATATCAAAAGATGATATGTAGAAAACACAATAAAATCTTATTTTATGTGATGATAGCAAATACTGAAAACAGTTTATTTTGATTTTATTCAACTTCTAATGGCTTAAAATATTATCTTTGAATTTCCGCGAAGATTATAAAAAGTAAATTCAGGTTGATCGCAAATTAATTAATAAATAATTGTAATATAATTCTTATGGGTAAAATAATGATAATTGGTGCAGGGGGTGTTGGAACCGTTGTTGCTCATAAATCGGCCTCCCTACCTGAGGTTTTTAGTGATATTCTGCTTGCCAGCCGTACAAAGTCTAAATGTGATGCAATTGCGGCAAGAATAGGCGGCGACAGGATTAAAACAGCCCAGGTCGACGCCGACGATGTTCCACAACTGGTAAAACTAATAAAATCGTTTAATCCTGATATAGTTGTAAACGTTGCACTTCCGTATCAGGATCTCAATATCATGGATGCATGCCTTGAAACAGGAACTTCTTATCTCGACACTGCAAATTATGAACCTCTTGATGAAGCAAAATTCGAATATAAATGGCAGTGGGCATATAATGATAGATTCAGGGATGCGGGAATAACTGCTATCCTTGGTTGCGGATTCGATCCAGGAGTTACATCTGTATTTACAGCATGGGCCGCCAAACATCATTTTGATGAGATTCATTATCTTGATATTGTTGATTGTAATGCAGGCAGCCATGGAAAACCTTTTGCCACAAATTTTAATCCTGAAATAAATATAAGAGAGATTACACAAAAAGGAAAATTCTGGGAAAACGGGAAATGGATATATACGAACCCCCACGAAATTCATAAGCCTCTTACATATCCGAATATTGGTCAGAGGGAATCATATCTTATTTATCATGAGGAACTCGAATCTCTGGTAAAAAATTTTCCAACATTGAAACGTGCCCGTTTCTGGATGACTTTCGATCAGGAATACCTTACTCACCTTCGGGTTATTCAAAATATTGGTATGGCAGGTATTGAGCCTATTCTTTTCGAAGGGCGTGAAATAATTCCTTTACGTTTTTTGAAGGCTTTACTGCCCGATCCAGGTGAACTTGGAGAAAACTATAAAGGTGAAACTTCGATAGGATGCCGTATCAGAGGTATAAAAGACGGTAAGGAGAAAACATTATATATATATAATAATTGCAGCCACGAAGTTGCATATAAAGAAACTGGCACACAGGCAGTGAGTTACACTACTGGCGTTCCGGCAACTATTGGAGCTATGATGTATATTAAAGGCTTATGGAAAGCCCCTGGTGTTTTTAATGTCGAGGAATTCGACCCTGATCCATTTATGGAACAGTTAAACCTTCTTGGCTTACCGTGGAACGTACTGCAGGATGTTGACCTCGAACTTTAATTAATACCTGTTTTTAGGATGCCTGTTGATTATTTCAAGATTCCATCACCTTGTTTCGTAATAGATGAAGAGAGATTAAGAAATAATCTCTCCCTTTTACGCTATACTGCCGAAGAGTCGGGAGCCGAAATCATACTTGCCCTTAAGGCTTTTGCAACCTGGGGTGTATTCGGAATAATAAAGGAATATACTTCCGGTGCAGCAGCAAGCTCCCTGAATGAAGCCCGTCTGTGTTACGAGGAGTTGGGAACAAAGGCACATACTTATGCTCCGGCCTTCAAGGAGAAAGAATTTCCTGAAATACTGAAATATAGCTCGCATATTTCATTCAACTCAATCGAACAATACCTGAAATATTTTCCATATATCAAAAATTCAACGGAGAAAGTATCTTCAGGACTCAGGATTAATCCGGAATTTTCTGAAATCAATATCGGCCTTTATAACCCTTGTACTCATGGATCAAGGCTTGGAGTAACGGCAGAAAAACTATCTGATGGACTTCCTGAAGGAATTGAAGGCCTTCATTTTCACGTGCTTTTCGAGAATGATTCTTATGTTCTCGAGAAGGTCTTAAACGTTGTAGAACAAAAATTCAGCAGTTTTTTCCCATATCTGAAGTGGCTGAATATGGGCGGTGGACATCTTATAACACGCAAAGGATATGATCTGGCACATCTTGTGAAGATTCTCAAAAAGTTCAGAGAAAAATGGGGCCTCGAAATAATTCTTGAACCAGGGAGCGCATTTGCATGGGAAACCGGTGAACTGGTTGCCACTGTTGAGGATATCGTCGAAAACAATGGCATTAAGACTGCTATACTCGATGTGTCATTCGTTGCTCACATGCCCGACTGCCTTGAAATGCCTTATAAACCCGTTATATTAAATGCAGTTGAGCCTGAGGCCGGCAAATACATTTACCGTATGGGCGGAAATTCATGCCTGGCAGGCGACTTTATGGGCGACTGGGGTTTCGATAAGGAGCTGAAACCAGGCGACAGAATTATTTTTCTGGATATGATTCATTATACAATGGTCAAAACCACAAATTTCAACGGCGTTACTCACCCGTCAATAGGAATATGGACAAAACAGGGAGAATTCCGGCTTATTAAAGATTTCGGTTATAACGACTATAAATCAAGACTTTCCTGAACAGAAATCAATTTTATTAATATTTTAATAAGATAATATCATAGATAATATCATTTTTATTTAAGAAATCATTGATGAAAAATATTAAGATATTACACTTTATTACTTTAATTCACTTTTTTATTTTAAATTCTCTTCAAGAAAATAATGATTTTTATATATTTGCCATACCTTTAAAAAAACGAAAAAGTATTGATAAAACCAAATTAATTTTCTTAACTAAATGAATATGAAGCGTATAATAAATATTACAAGTTTTCTGGCTTTATTTGCCATAATCGGTACAGATCTAAATGCACAGACTCGAAGTGATGTAATAGCAGCATACAATGAAGGGGCAAAGGTTGTGCAGACCGATGTCAAAGCTGCTATAGAAGCATTCGAGAGGGCAATAACACTAGCCGACAAGGTAGGAGCTGAAGCCGCCGACCTAAAAGAAAAAGCTATTAAAGTTCTGCCAGGGTTGTATATCAAAGTTGCGGCCGATGCTATTAATGAAAAAAAGCCGCTTCCGGAGATAATGAAAGCTGCAAAATCAGCTGTGGCTGCAACAGAAAAATATGGCAGCCAGAGTCAGAAAGAGAATGCTTCCAGAATTATGGTTCAGGCATACAATATGCTGGCAACCGACTATTTTAATAAGAACGACCTTGATAATGCTATGCTTACATTTGACAGCCTTCTGGCTATAAATCCTGATTATGTTAACGCAATCTATAACAAGGCCTTAATATATTTAAAACAAAATAATGCCGATGCTTTTGAACAAACTATTGATATTGTTATTGAAAAGCTGAAAAGTGCAAACGATACTGCAAGAGTTAGACAGATTTCATTGCAGGCTCTTGAGTATTTCCGTGCTGCAGGTTCTATGGCAAACCAGTCAGAGAAACTTGATGAAGCACTTGCATTGCTTAACAAAGCTGCAAAATACGGCGACGACAAAGATCTCTTTTATTATTTTTCCGATGTTTATAATAAACAGAAGAATTTCACTAAGGGAGAAGAGTATGCCCGACGCGGACTCGCTCTTGAGACAGGCGGGCCCGAAGCAAAAGCTAAATTTTACTTTCAGATTGGCATCGCACAAGCAGGCAAAGGACAAACAGCCGAAGCATGCGCTTCATTCAAGAATGCTATGTTTGGCCCATTTGCCGAACCTTCAAAAGCTATGAGGACTAATTTGAAATGCCAGTAAACTGCACTGAGTCAATAAAAGTATAAGACTAATTCTTGTAATTCACAACCTCTTCAAATGGTTTTCTTGGTGTTGCTGCAGAAACGGCATCCACACTTTTATCTTTGTTGCCAATTCGCAACACTACGATAGGCCGATAACCTTCTGGAATCTTATAAGCTACCCGTTTTTGATTTACCGCTGCTACAGGCCCACCGTAAATCCTGGCTCCAAGTCCAAGACCTTCGGCCGCTACAAACATACTATGTGTAGCCAGCCCGCAGTCGAAATCAACATTAACACCGACCTGTTGTGTTTCTGATCCTGACACAATTATCAGTACATTTCCGGCTACCGCATCTTTTATTATTTCCTTCATAGTGGCTTCATCGCGGATTACAGTAAACTTCCATGGCTGCCCGTTGCGAGCACTCGGAGCCTTTATTCCACACTTCAAAATAAGTTCGAGCTGCTGATCGGTTACAGGCTGTGTAGTATAGGCACGTACCGAATAACCGGAAAGAATCGCATCAACAACGGCGTTACCCGTTGACTGAGCTTTAAGTAACTGACTACCACAGATAATTAACAGTGATAAGAAAATTGATATCCTCGTATTTATAGCCATAATTTTTTAAAATTATAATTTAAGTACTAAAATAATATATTAAAAATTAATTATTACTGCTTATTTCAAAAATTTATTTGGCGTTTAAAAATGATGATAAATTCTTACTTTAAAAAAATTTGATTAACTTACAGCTTGCATTATGAAACATTCTAATTATTAACTATTATTCTTATTAAAGATAATTTACTTTTTAGTGTTATTATATTTATTTTCAGAATATTAAGATAAAAATCAAAATCATGAAAAAATCATTTATCTTTTTAATAAGTGTTCTATTCCTCATATTGACAAATTCATGTAATGAGGGAAAACAGTATTCGAAGAAAATTCAGACTTTAAAAGAATCTGCTCCTGAGACAGCCGGTATGTCTTCGGCACGTCTTTCCCGTATTGACAGAATGTTGCAGTCGGCAGTTGACAGCAGCTGGACTGCCGGAGCCGTAGCATTTATTGCCCGCGATGGTAAGATAGTATATAATAAAGCATTCGGAGTAAGCGATCTAACAACAAAAAAAACCCTGCAAACAGACGATATTTTTAGAATTGCATCCCAGACAAAAGCCATAACAAGCATTGCTGCAATGATGTTGTTCGAGGAAGGAAAATTTCTTCTAGATGACCCTGTGTCAAAATATATTCCTGAATTTAAACAACCAAAAGTGATTGATAAATTTAATGAGAAAGACACAACTTTTACAACAATTCCGGCAAAAAGCGAAATAACTGTGCGTCATCTACTTACACATACATCAGGTATAGACTATCCTGATATCGGTTCGCCGATGATGAGAGCAATTTATGCTAAGTATAAAATACCTGCAGGTTTTGTGAGCGATAAAATATTATTGGGAGAAAAAATGAGAGCCCTTGGCCAGCTTCCACTGGCTCATCACCCTGGCGAAAAATTCACCTATGGACTCAATGCGGATCTACTTGGTTATCTTGTCGAAATATGGTCGGGTGAAAGCCTTAACGACTATTTCAGAAAACATATTTTTGAACCCCTCGGAATGAATGATACTTATTTTTATCTGCCTGAAGACAAAAAAGATAGACTTGTAAAAGTAAATACAGAATACGCAAATCATGTTGTACCAATGCCTCCCGACATGGTCAACTACCCTATTATTGAAGGCACGTACTATTCAGGAGGGGCCGGGCTTAGTTCGACTATAAGAGATTATGCGGTCTTCTTACAGATGCTGCTCAACAAAGGAGAATACAATGGCGTAAAACTTTTGTCAAGACGAACAGTGGAAATTATTACTTCGAACCAGATAGGCGACCTAAGTCTCGGATATAATAAATTCGGATTGGGTTTTGAAATTACTACACAAAGAGGTCAAACAGTGCTTGGCGTATCAGAAGGTTCATTTTCGTGGGGTGGATTTTTCAGTACAACTTACTGGGCGGATCCTAAAGAAAGACTTGTAGGCCTTCTGTTTATGCAGCAGGTTCCTCTAAGCCATGGCGAAATTGAAAACAAGTTCAAGGCAATGGTCTACCAGGCACTAAACGATTAAATAATTAAATAATAGAGTCTCAGCTTCGGGTTTTTAACTTCGTGGTTCGGGGCCGAACGATTGATTGACAGACGGTGTTCGGGTATAAAATTTTAAAGTTCAATATCTTTGAAGCAGATTAAGTAGTTTGCTATCAAGTTCATGTCCGTACCAATCGGTATATTTTATGTCGCTGCGTTTTGAATCAAGAATACCAAAATCTCCCTTGAAATTCCACAGAGCATAGCCAATGCCTGCTGCGGTAAGGATACTCAGGACATCTTCAAACCATGCAAGGAAAACATTATGCGGGGTTCTGTTATAACATCCGCACTCGCCGCAGTGGACTCCAATACCCTTTGAACAAGCTTCTATCCATGGTTTATAAAAATTTTCAAGGTTTTTCCTGCTGAATTCTTTTCCGTCAATAATACCTGGCCATACCGGAACAGGCGCCTTAGAGGGGTCTTTCCATACCCACGAGGCCTGGTAATGCGAAACATAATGTGGATAATATCCCCTGCAGCTCTGTGCTATGCCAAGATCAAACAGTTCCGGCGTTACATCGTTGCCGCCATTATTCCCGTCTGCAATAATCAATCTGTCGGGACTGGCTTTACGTATCGAATTTACAGCTTTCTCCGCAACTTTTTTGTACACATCGCCGGCGAGTGCTGTTTTACTGGCAAACTGATCATTCATATCTTCAATATATGCCGGCTCATTAAGCAGATCGAAACTTAACTTATCGGATGATATATTTTTATACCTCTCAGCCCACATTCCCCAGTGCGCTGAGAATGCTTCCTGTGCCTCCATATCTTTCCACAGATTGAAAGGCTCATGAAAGCCGGCATTGATACAGTAGCCCGGTGCCCTGTGAAGGTTCAGACTTACATGCAAATTATATTTATGTGCCAGATAAATAAGTTTGTCTATTTCATCCAGTACGGCAGGGTTATAATTATAGATTTCATCTGCTGAAATGTTTTTTGAACTGTCGAATTTAAGGTATCTTGGATATGCCATAGGTATTCTTACAAAGTCAAAGCCCCAATCCCGCATCCACTTAAGATCATCTTCGGTTGTCTTGTTCATCTGAGGATTTCTTGGTGGATTTGCCGAAAAGAAATCGAGCAGATTAAATCCTTTCCACCTTGGGAGTTTGTTTTTTGCAGGCTCTGGCGAGCCAAAGGTAAAATCTCGCACAAATGCCATTGAAGCTGCTGCAAAGGTTGTTTTGAGAATGAATTCCCTGCGCGATGTTTTGAATTTTTTCATATAAGCTATTATTTATCCAAATATAAAGTAAAAATAAAAGTAAAAGATGAGAAAATTTATAAGAATATTAAAATATAGCCATTGAATCGGGATATTAGAAATCATTAACTAAATGAAAATGATATATATATGTGATGTATTTTAAAATTATTAAATGAGTTATTTTGTAATATTATTCGCGATTAGTTAATTGCCCGACTCATCTTTTTATCATTTTGACAGCTGTTATAGTAATTGGTCCTTTCATTCCGGATGGCCTTACAGGCCAGGCTGAAGCATCAAACAATCCGTTTTTTCTGTTTTGGGGCAGACGGGAGGCAAAGTTTACATTATAAAATTTTTTCCATTCGATACCTTTTCTGTCCATATAAGCAATCCTGTTTGCGGCAAGATTCGATACTTTGATTTCAATAAGATTTGATTTTTTAATCTTGCCAGCCGGAACAACAATCTGGAAGTAAGGGCCGATAAGAGTTGTGAAATATTCTCCATTGAGTTTCACCTCTGCACTTTCATACACTTTTCCAAAGTCGAGCATAAAATATTTTCCTTTAACGGCCGGCTGAGCAAATGTTGTACTATATACTGCTGAACCTGAAAAATTATTATAATCATCTCCTCCAAATTCTGACCATAAACCAGGCTCACTTAATTTAACAGATGAAGGAATAACAGGGCCTCCGCTTTCGAATTGCAGATTCCATTCACCTTCAATATTGACAGAATTGCCGACAGGCTCATAGAAAGGATAGGATTCATCGGAAACGTTCTTTCGAAATACTTTTATTATTATTGTTTCATAAGGTAACAATTTCAAATATAATTCAGGCTTCCCGTCGGCTGATTTTCTGATTTTTGTCGTTCCTTTTTCACCGGTCATCGGATTAAAAAGTCCTGCCGACCTGGCAGATGATTCAAGCTTTACATAAGAAGCAAAAGGTTTATCGGATTCGTTATAAACAAAATAGATTGTTCCGTCGGTATCTTTTCGTCTGCAGAACTGAAGTCCGTAATCGGAAAAAGATTCATTTTGTACGCCTGCAACCTCGAGTAAAGCATCAATGTCGTCGCCCATAACCACTTTTCCTGAACCTGAGATTGCTGTTTTGATTCCCTGGTTTCCGGAGCTCTGAAATTTAAGCTGATCTTTGAGATGTTCAAAAATCTCATGGTTGAGTTCGAAATCTTTGAATCCTGAAACATCCTGAGGCAATTCTCCGTATAATATAATTATAGCACCATCATCTGCAAGGTTGATCAGTTTATTGAAAGTCTCGACCGGCATATATTTACACTGTGGAACCAGAATAGCTTTATAACCCGTATTACCTTCAGTTACGAGATTACCCATATATATTCTGCAGTTCTTTATTTGATTATCGGAGACAAAATCGAAAGTGTAACCCTTTTTTGTAAGATATTCTGCTGCGTTCATAAAATGAGATCCTGAAAATCCTTTGTTTATACCGTCGAAATGTTCGAGCATGGCATTGTTGTAATCGGCATATCTGTCGAAAACAGGGAAATAGAGTAACAATTCATTGTCGGGTTTGCCTGTCTGCATGAACGATTGAACCCTTGTAACGTAATCGTTGAGAGCATGAAAATCGTTCCAGACAGGATTGGCAGGATTGAGCTCGACGGCTGCATAGAATTGAAATCCCGGCCAGGGCTCATCAGGAGGAGAATAGCATGTTCCATGGTACAGGATATGATTTACTCCGGATATGAAAAATTTGTCGACAGCTTTTTTTATGTCTGAAAGGTTTGAAGAAAAGTGTTCATCGAGCCACGTGGCAGCTTCAGCCGAGGCGAGCTTTTTGCCTGTAACATTTGCTGCCGATGTTCCGAATTTCATACGAAGGATTTCAGTGCCTTCGGTTTCCGGAATATCTGATGCAGCATAAAGATCGAGAATATTTCCCGGAGAACCGTGAGCCTGATTACGGGTTATTTTTCCCTGTTTATGTGCCCATTCACTCCAGCCTCTGGTGAAATTGTCAAGAATAAGATCTGATATTGTAAGACGGTAATCCATCAATATTCTTACATTTTTATCGGGATTATCTTTCTGAAACAATGCTGGTAAATGTTCTCGAAGGTCGTATCCGCGTCTTTTTATAAACTCATCAAAAAAGGAAGGAGTCCAGTCTGACTGTCCTCTTGCATCGTCCACTTCATACGAGTCGTTGAAAAAACCTCGCAAATAACTTATGTCGTAACCTTCAAATGCTCTGTCGAAACGACTGAGATAGTTTTTTACAGCTTGTTTTGAGAAATGATCTATGACATATCCTTCTCCTCCCGGACCCGCTCTTTCAACCATTTTACCGTGCCATCCCATAAACACTGCATAAAGAGTCCAGTTTCCAACCGGTGCAGTCCATAATAAATTACCTTTATTATCTACTTTTCCTGTAAGGTCGATTATCTTTCCGTCGTCGGAATAAGCCATAAGTGACTGAAGAGGGATGGGTTTTTCGAATCTGATTTGATCGATTGCAAGTTGCTGGAGATTCCTGTTTATATAAACAGGATCTTTTATTTCTTTGATGTCGACTCTGTAAGTACTGTTCCATCTGATAAACGGTTCCTGTATATATTCAATTCTATCTTTCAATGATTCTCCTCCTTTAAGAGCATAACTTTTAAAAGCGACATATTTGCTGGCATCATCATCAGTCACCCACGGGCCACCGAAAGGCCAGCTTGAGGCATTGGCCATATCTATGCCCATTCCAAGCCGGCTGGCTTCATTAAGTGTATGGGAGAACATTTTCATCCATTCTGGAGAGAGGAAGTTTATAAATTTCTCTTCCTGGCCTTTAACGCCATAAATAACCGTAAGTTCAAGTCCGCCCAGACCTGCGGAACTGTATTGCTCCATTACACGCGAAATATCTTTCTGGGTTACTATGCTCCCCGGCCACCACCAGCGAGTCCAGGGCTTTGTCTCCGACGTTATTTCAGGCCATACAAGCTGTGAGAAAACAGGGCCTGCAACTAAAATAAAAAACAAAACTGTAATAAATTGCTTCTTTAACATTTTTATCAGGTTTTATTTGTGTCCCTCTGTGCCGGCTCTACGGCTATGTTTTAAACAAAATAAAGTTACAATTACACTTTGGGATAAAATTCATTTACGAAGATAAAAAATGAAAGATAAGAATATAAAAAAATCTATCTTAGTGTACAAAAAAAACTTATGAAGAACCTATTTTCTATTTTAATTCTTTCATCATTATTTGTTTTTGCGAGAGCACAGAACACTGAGATTATTTATTTATCTGGAATAGACAAAGATATTACCGTGCAATGGGATTTCTATTGCACGAAGGGCCTCAACAGTGGTTACTGGACAAAAATACCTGTTCCGTCATGTTGGGAACTTCAGGGCTTCGGGACTTACAATTATGGACGAGACAAACAGCTTGCCGACGAACAGGGTTTTTACAGACATGAGTTTACTCTTCCGGCATCTGCCCGCGGCAAAAGAATATTCATTGTTTTTGAAGGTTCAATGACCGACACCGAAGTTAAGATAAACGGAAAGCTGGCTGGTCCTGTTCACCAGGGTTCTTTTTACAGGTTTAAATATGAAATAACAAAACTCGTAAAACCCGGCTCAAAGAATCTACTCGAGGTGACTGTGAGCAAGATGTCATCGAATCAATCGGTTAACAGGGCCGAAAGGATTGCTGATTACTGGGTTTTCGGCGGGATATTTAGACCTGTTTACCTCGAAATTGTGCCGGATGAGTTTATAAGCCACGTTGCAATTGATGCAAGGGCTGACGGTACCTTCACGGCTGAACTTTACTTAAATGGGAATAAGAGCCTTAAAACAGTCGAAGCGAGAATACAAACACTTGAAGGAGAAGATGTGGGAGAGATAATGATGACCAATTTTGAAAAAGGCGAGACTTATAAGTTAATTAATGGGAAATTAAATAATCCTTTACTATGGAGCCCGGAGTTTCCAAACCTTTACCGTGTAGTTGTGAGCCTTAAACAAGGTGAGTCGGTAATTCACAGGGTAATTCAGAAGTTTGGTTTCAGAACGGTGGAAGTAAAACAAAACGATGGTATATATGTTAACGGCGTAAAGGTTATGTTCAGAGGTGTCTGCCGCCATAGTTCCTGGCCAACATCAGGGAAAACACTTTCAAAGGAAATTAGCTTACTCGATGTAAACCTTATGAAGGATATGAATATCAATGCGGTGCGTATGAGCCATTATCCGCCAGATAGCCACTTCCTCGATGTTTGCGATTCCCTCGGACTTTTTGTTATAGATGAGCTCGCAGGCTGGCAGAAATTTTATGACACAAATGTTGGAAAGAAACTGGTAAAAGAGATGGTTGAGAGAGATGTAAATCACCCTTGTATAATATTATGGAGCAATGGTAATGAAGGCGGATTTAACCCCGAACTAAGAGAAGAATTCGCAAAGTATGATCCGCAGAAACGCCAGTTTATAGAACCATGGCATACTATCAACGGTATGAACACAAAACATTATATACCATATAATTATGGTACTTCGACATTCTTTAACGGCAGGGATATTTTTTTCCCAACAGAGTTTCTGCACGGATTGTTTGATGGCGGACTTGGAGCCGGACTTGAAGATTACTGGAACCTGATGTGTTCAAATCCCCTTTCTGCCGGAGGATTCCTCTGGGTCTTCGCAGATGAGGGCGTTGTACGTACCGATAAGAAAGATTCGATAGACACTAAAGGGAATAATGCACCTGATGGAATATTGGGACCATTCCGGGAAAAGGAAGGAAGTTATTATACCATAAGGGATGTCTGGTCCCCCGTATGGATTGAAAAGAAAATCATTACACCATTATTCGACGGGAAACTGAAGGTGGAGAACAGATTTTTTTACACTTCACTTAATAGTTGCAGTTTTACTTATTACATGGTAAAATTATCAGATTCTTTTTATCAATCTGAGAGTTACAGAGTGCCCCGCAGGTTTGATGCTCCCCCTATTAAACCTGGTGAAAAAGGCTGGTTAGATCTGAATCTGCCAGATAACTGGAAAGATTTCGACATAATTTACCTCAACGCTTTTGATCCCTTCGGAAGGCTTATTAATACATGGAGCTGGAATATTACTTCACCGGCTTCAATGGCAGAACGACTTATAAAACCGGCAGGAGAAAAGGCCACAGGTAAAGTAGATGGAGATAATCTGATATTATCATCTGCTGATATTGCAGTTTCTTTCAGTTTAAAAAACGGATTGATAAATGAAGTAAAAAAAGGAAATGAAGTAATTCCTTTCAATAATGGGCCCTTGTTTATAGGATTTAATCCTGTTTTTAGAGAAGTAAAACATTATCAGTCCGATATGAATTATATCGTAGAAATTATATACGACGAAAAGACAGAATGCCATGTTAAATGGACTATGATGCCTGGAGGATGGCTTAAGCTCGATTACGATTATAAGCCTTCGGGCACTGCAGATTTTTTCGGCATCACTTTTTCCTTTCCTGAAGAAAAAGTAACTGGAGCAACTCTTGAAGCAAATGGTCCTTACAGGGTATGGAAAAATCGGATGAGAGGAGTAAGTTTTGGTATTTTCGAGAAGAACTATAACAATACTGTTACTGGAGAGTCGTGGAACTATCCTGAATTCAAAGGATATTATTCCAACCTTTATTCGGTAAGAATAAAAACTATGAATTATCCCTTTACCGTAATTTCGGCATCTGATGATATTTTCCTTCATCTTTTCACGCCACAGAAGCCAAAATATGCTACTGGATATGTCACCCCCCCATTTCCTGATGGCGATATTTCCTTCCTTCACGGCATTAGCCCTATAGGCACAAAATTTCTTCCACCCGAATCACTTGGACCTCAAGGCCAGAAAAATATCTTTTTACTTAATCGAAACACCGAACCTCTGTCAGGTATATTATATTTTAAATTCGGAGAATAAAATGTTAAAAAAGTTTAATTTATAAATTTCAGGCTAAATACAGACTTATGAATGCGATATTTTATATCTAAAAATGATAAATTTGTTTATTTTAACTGAGAAATATTAAGACTAACCAATAAAAATATTTTATATGAAAACATTTAATAATTGCTTTATAGCAGCTATTTTGCTTTTATTTGTCGTTTCATGCAGTACAGGTACAAAAACTGTTGCGCCTGAAAAAGTGGTTGTATCCGATTTCTTTGGTCAGTGGTCGTTTGATATAAGCGGAGGAGGTGTAGGCTGGCTTGAAGTGCGTCAGGAAGAAGGGTATATCGATGGCGACCTCTTATGGGTGGCAGGAAGCGTTACTCCTGTTAACAATGCTTTTCTTGCCAGGGATCAATACCTCGTCGTTACACGCACTAATAATGTTGTACGAATCAGAGATAGTGAGGGCAAACCTCTCAGACAACACATAATAACAAGCTGGCTTGAGGTGAGAAAAGACGGCGACGACAGAATAAAAGGTTTTCTTTTGAACCCGAGACGCAACGGACTTGGTGTCGACTCGACAGCCTTCTCCGGAAAGAAACTTCCACCTGTTCCGCCTGCGCCCGACCTTTCAAAAGTAAAATACGGAGAACCAATTGTACTGTTCAACGGGAAAGATCTTACAGGATGGAGGCTTATTGATGAAAAACAGGTAAACGGATTTAAAGTTGTTGACGGAATACTTGTAAACGACCCTGTTCAGAAAGAAGGTCAGCCCCATATAAATTATGGGAACATTCGAACCGAAAGGGAGTTCGAGGATTTTAACCTGAAACTTGAAGTGAATGTCCCGCAAGGTAGTAATAGTGGAGTTTACCTTAGAGGAATGTATGAAATACAAATCGTGGATTCTTATGGGAAGCCGCTTGATTCCCATAATATGGGAGCACTGTATAGCCGCATCACACCGACAGTAAGCGCCGAAAAACCAGCCGGCCAATGGCAAACGCTTGATATTACATTGTGCGATAGACATTTAACAGTGATTCTTAACGGTGTGAAAATAATTGACAATCAACCTGTTTATGGCCCGACAGGTGGAGCAATTATTTCTGATGTTCTTGCTCCAGGTCCTATTTACCTACAGGGTGACCACGGAAAAGTTTCTTTTCGAAATATTGTACTGACCCCAATAATTAAATAAGATGTGAGCAAACCGGATTTTTACCTGTTAATTGTTTTTTTATCAATTTTTTCAATATGCAGGGGTATCCCAGATTCAAATGAAATGGATACCTCTGCATATTTTTTGCCGCAGGAAATTCCCGGTAATTCACAGTTACTTATAAACGGACGTATTTGGATAAATCAGCATGAAAAAGTTGTCGGTGACCAGTTTTTCATTTCATCAAATTTTTTGCCAGGAAGCCTTGTTTTCAATGGAAGAAAATATTCAGATATAAATATCAAGTATGATATATTAAATGATGAACTCCTGCTCGCATTGTCTTATAAACCTGTTATTATCCTTAATAAGGAAATGGTTGACAGCTTTATTCTGAAAATTGAAGGTAAGCCCTATAACTTTATAAATCTTGGGAATGATAAAGATTTACCTGTAAAAGGCTATGTTAATGTATTATATAACGGCCCGACAGCATTGCTTGTGAAATATGTAAAAAAGATACAACCTCTTGGTTTTGAAGGGAAAAGAGACCTTTTCTACCAAGAACATAGCATTTATATTCGAAAAGATACAACTATCTTTCAGATATCGGGCAAAAGAGACCTTTTAGAATACCTTAATGATAGGAGTATGGAACTTAAATATTATATAAAGAGTAATAAGCTTAGGATAAAAAAGAAAGAGCCTGAAACATTTATCCCTATATTGAACTATTATGACAGGTTAAGAGCAACAGGTAAAGATTGAAAATAAGATTTTTTATAGTATGTTTCTTTTTTTTCTCAATTTCTTCCTGCATATTATCTCAGGAGAAATTTCTGATTGATTGGGATTTTACCGGGGAATCGTTTGAAGAATTTGTAAACAAAACCGAGTCTAAATACCCTGTAAAGTTTTTTTACCGCGATTTCTGGGTGGAAGATTTAAAACTCGGGAATTATCCTGACAAGAAATATCTTCAGGAAATACTTGATACTCTCTTTAGTAAGAAATCAATTTATTATTACTTGGATGATTCTGGAAATATTATCCTTACAAAATATTTTGCTATAAAAGCAATTCAGGCTGAACCTTCTGGGGACTATGCATATATTCCCGGACTTGAATATGGTGAAGAGGAAGAGCGTCAAATCGCCGGAGGAAATGTTGCGGTTGATATTGGTAATCCTGCTGACAGGGATAAACCTGGAACTGTGACAATAACCGGCTATATTACCGACCAGAATACAAAGGAACCTGTTGCAGGAGTTACAGTATTCGTTCCAAAACTCTCAATCGGCACAATTTCGAATTTATATGGTTTTTACTCCCTAAATCTGCCTCGCGGAAGTCATAGCATTAAATTTTCCTTCATAGGGATGAAGGAAAAAACAGTTGATGTGAATGTTTACGGGCCTGGTGAACTGAATGTTGAAATGAGAAGCGTTCTCATTCCTCTAAAAGAAACTGTTGTAACTGCGAACAGGAATGTAGTACTTCAAAGATTCGAAGTCGGAAGAGAGAAGATTGATATTTCCACACTAAAGCTTATGCCAACTACAATGGGAGAATCGGATATAATAAAAAGTATATTGCTTCTTCCTGGCGTTCTCTCAGTGGGAGAAGGTTCGGCAGGTTTTAATGTGCGTGGCGGATCGGCCGATCAAAACCTTATACTACTGTACGACTCACCAGTTTATAATTCATCCCATTTTTTCGGTTTCTTTTCATCCGTTAACCCCGATATAATAAAGGATATTACACTTTTTAAAGGAGGAATCCCCGCAAAGTACGGTGGACGCCTATCGTCGGTAATGGATATTGCTTCACGCGAAGGAAATCGGAAAGAATTTGCAGGAAATGCAGGTATAAGCCCTATTACCGCACATATTACTATAGAAGGTCCGATAATAAAAGATACACTTTTTTATATTGTTTCGGGAAGAACAACCTATTCAAACTGGATACTCGGACTTCTCGAAAATAAAGCTCTTCAAAACAGCAGAGCCACTTTCTATGATCTGAATATAAGAGTGGCTTACGATATAAACAGAAAAAACAAAATAAGTCTTTCATCATATTATAGCTACGATTCTTTCAAGTTCAACTCCGATACAGTTTATAAGTACGAGAACAATATCATTGCTTTTCAATGGCGACATTTTTTCTCCAGCAAATTTTTTTCCAATGTAACAATTAATAATAGCTTTTATGGATATGATGTATCGAGCATGAAAATTCCCCAGGAAGCATTCGTACTTTCACATAAAATCAACAGTACAGGAATAAAAGCAGATTTTAACTGGTACACCGGACAGAACGAATTCAATTTCGGTGCCGATATAAACGCATACAATGTACAACCTGGAAATTTTATTCCTTCAGGCGATTCTTCATTGGTTAATCCCAATAAGATACAAAGGCAGAGAGCAATTGAGCCTGCTATATATTTCGAAGATAAATATACAATTAACGAATTTCTTTCGGTAAATGGAGGCATTAGATTATCTTCGTTCTTTGCAATAGGACCTCAGACGGTTTTTGTTTATAATCCAGCTTATCCTAAAGGAATTTCATCAGTTATCGATACTCTCACTTATGAAAGATTTAGAATTTATAAAACATTTCTTGGACCAGAGTTAAGACTGTCAGCTAATTTTAAGCTGAGCAATACTAGTTCCTTGAAAATAAATTATAACCATACAAGGCAATACCTTCATCTCTTATCAAATACAACCTCAATTTCTCCTACGGATATATGGAAACTGAGCGATTACCACCTTAAACCGCAAACCGGCAATCAGGTAGCCACAGGTTATTATGTGCTGCTTTTTAAAAACAAAATTGAAGCATCGGCGGAAATATATTACAAGAAAATTAAAGATATGGTTGATTTTAAAGGAGGCACCGACCTAATAATGAATGAATTCATCGAAAGAGATATTATTAACGTTGAAGGTAAAGCTTACGGTATCGAACTTCTACTCAGGAAGCAGGAAGGGCGCCTGCGATGGAATATCGGCTATACATGGTCAAGAACACTAATCAGAAGTACCGGTACTTTCAGCGAGGAAATTATTAATGGAGGAGACTGGTTCCCTGCTAATTACGATAAACCACATAACCTGATATTAACACTAAATTACCTTTTTTCAAGGCGTGCAAGTTTTTCAGCTACATATAATTACATTTCAGGCAGACCGGTTACTTATCCGGTATCTTCTTTTCAAATCGGGGATATATGGCTTGTCCATTATTCCGAAAGGAATAAATACAGAGTACCATATTATTCAAGATTGGACTTCTCGTTTAAGTTGAGCGGTAATCTCAAATCAAAAAAGATTGCTCATCCTAACTGGATTTTCTCGCTATATAACGCTACCGGACGAGAGAACGTTTATTCTGTATTCTTCAGAAAAGAACAGAATAAAGTAAAGGGATATATGCTTTCGGTTTTTGGAAGACCGATAGCTTCAGTTTCATTCAACTTCGATTTTTAAAAGAAATGAAAAAATATTGGTTCCGAATATTATTGTTCCTTTTTACTTTCTTTGTCGGATGTATCACCGAATTTGTTCCACAAGTTGAGGAAAATAAAGAACTTCTGGTAGTTGAAGGCATGATTACAGACCAGAATCGCACAAATGTTGTGAAGCTTTCCAAATCGCTTCCTTTAGGAAGTCCTCTGGTTCGTAAACCGGTAAGAGGGGCAACAGTTTCGATTGTTGACAACAGAGGCATTACTACTGCTCTTAAAGAAACTGGTGACGGAATATATACTACCGACTCTACAAAATTCATAGGCGCTGTGGGGAAAAGATATTTATTAAAAATAAAATCTGGTAGTCTTCATTATGAATCAACTCTCATGGAGATGAGACCTGTTCCTCCTATCGACTCTGTTTATTATGAAAAAATATTGATTAACGCATCCAATAATCCTGCGGAAGTCGTGGAAGGATGTAAAATATATATTGATACACACGACCCTAAAAGAGAATGCCTTTATTATAGATGGGAATATACCGAAACATGGGAATTCCATCTCCCTTATGGAATAGTTAACCCTATTTGCTGGAGAACCGAAAAATCGGATAAAATATTGATAAAAAACACTACGGTTTATAACAGGGCAAGAGTATCGAAATTCCAGCTTAATTTTATTGACAATAGCACCGATAGATTAAAAGCAAAATACAGCATCCTTGTAACTCAATACTCACTGAGTGCGGATGAATATAATTTCTGGGAAAAGATTCAAAACGTCACTGAAAGCGTTGGAAGTCTTTACGATATCATACCAATGACAATAACAGGTAACATTAGATGTGTGGAAAAGCCTGAAGATATTGTCCTCGGATATTTCAGCGTATGCGCAGTAACAGAGAAAAGAATATTTATTAAAGACTATTTTAGAGGAATTCCTAATTTTTACCAATATTGTGCCGGCGATACACTCCGAGGGTCTCTGCCAAAGGAAGGCAGAAATATAAACTGGTGGTTATTAGGAGATTTCAGCAATGAGAGGCCCCCTTATTATTTAATAACAAGAAACCGTGAATGTGTGGATTGTACAACACGGGGTAGTAAAGAAAAACCATCATTCTGGATTGACTAATGAAAAATGAATTTTATATAATCGCAGTAGTTATTCTTGCTTTCTGTTTTTCGTTTCAGATAGCCGAATCTCAGACTTTTTCTTCAGCCGAACTCGATGCCCGGCTGAAGAAATATGTTGCAATGAGGCCATGGGAAGAAATATTCGTCCATATCGATAGGCATGAGTTTATTGCAGGAGAAGATATATGGATGAGTATTTATAATATAGATAGAGTGACCGGAACTATTACCAGCAGAAATGTAATAGCCTATATAGAACTGCTGAGCCCGTCGAATAATCCAATAATACAGATGAAACTTCAATTGAAAGACGGCAGGGGGAGCGGCAACATGTCTCTTCCCGATACTCTAAGTCCTGGTACATATACTATACGAGCCTATACAAATTATATGAAGAATTTCATGCCGTATAATTGCTTTATGCAAGATATAAATATTTATAATCCTTTCAAGAACATAGGTTTCAAAAGGAAAATCACCCTTGAAGAAAAACCCACAATGCCTGTGGAAATAAAATTTTTCCCTGAAGGAGGCATACTTCTTGACGGCATTAACTGCAGGGTCGTAGCTAGAGTTACTGATATTTACGGAAGAGGTGTGTTGTTTCATGGAATTGTAAAAGACGATAAAGGAGAAGAAGCAGCGGCTTTTGAAACAGATGAATACGGTTATGGTTCATTTATGATTAAACCTGATAAAAACAAAAATTATATTGTTGAGACTCCAAAACATAATTTTCCGTTGCCCGCCGCTGCTATAGAAGGGACATTGGTAATGATCAGCAATAAAAGAGAATCGTTTATAGAATGTATTATTCTTTCCACAGGACGTTATGCCGTGCCAGAACTGGGGAAATACCATATTGCCGTTCAGTCGCACGGTAAACTTTGCTACTATGCAGATATAAATTCAGCAGGCTCTGCAACAAAAATAACAATTCCGGTATCATCTTGTGCAAAAGGAATAAATCAGCTTACAGTTTTCGATAAGGATTATAATCCTTTGACCGAACGACTGTTTTATAATCCGGATAATAAGACAATTATCATCAATGTAGTTTCGAAGGAAGAATATGGAAAAAGAGAAAAAGTCAATTTAGGTATAGAATTTTCAGGCATTGAGGATTTAACTGCCGATATCAGTATTTCTGTTTTTCCCGAAACGACTATAATGCCTCAGGAAATAAAGGGATACCTTATTTTCGGAACAGAATTCGGCATAACTCCTTGGCAGAGCTGCCAAAATTATTACAGCTTGCCTGATGAAAAAGTTATCGACTATTTTCTCGTTTCAACCCGGAGTAAATGGATTAACTGGAATGAAGTGTTATCTGAAAAGCTTCAGACTTTGAAATATCTCCCCGAGACAGAAGGACATTATCTGTCAGGTACAGTAAGGAAAAGGGAAGGAGGATTAAATGATACAACATTACTATTGTATTTGTCAATACCCGGGAAGAAACCAGGCTTTGTTTATGCAAGACCTGACCTGAACGGGCGGTTTAATTTTATTCTTCCGGCCGATGAGTATCTTAGAAAACTTGTTATTCAACCCGATCGAGATTATAAAGATCTCGTTCTTGAAATCGAACCGCCTTTCTTATGGAAAGTGCCAGAAAGTGTAAGCTATGTTGACGAATTAACTCCCAATGAAATTAAAGTTGCTTCAGCTCTGAGTTTTAATTACCAGATCGGTAGAATTTACGGTTCTATACCATTGAGAAAAACTCTTGAGAATCCTACAAAAGAGGCTCCGGCAAGGCGATTTTATGGAATACCTGAAATAGAGATTAATCTTGACGATTATATAAAACTTCCGGTTATGCAGGAAGTATTCTTTGAATTTGTGCCGGGCGTTCAGTTCAGATCGAAAAAACAGGGATATGAATTCAGAATATTAAATCCATATACAGGCTTGTTTTATGATACTCCTCCATTTGTTATGGTTGATGGAGTATTGGTTAACGACATGTCTGAGGTCGCCAACCTTGACCCGGAGCTTGTTGAAAGAATTGAAGTAGTAAAGACACCGTATCTTATTGGCGACCTTTTGATTACGGGAATTATAAATATTGTAACCCGAAAAGGGAATTTCAGTGACATTACTCCACCAGATTTTGCCGTGATACTTTCTTACAAGGCACTTGAGAAGAGACCGTCATTCAACTATGTCGAGCATTACGACACACTGAAAAAAACAGACAGAACACCCGACTTGAGGAATACAGTTTACTGGAATCCTTCTTTTATCACAGAATTGAATGAAAAGAACTTTATTGAATTCTGGACCTCGGATTTACCAGGAAATTATATAATATATATACAGGGTGTTGCTAAAAACGGGCAATTGATCTCTACTCGTAAGCCATTCAAAGTGAAATAAATGTGGATAATTTATGTCCTGTTGAGCGTAAATTAAATGAAATCGCAATAATCCAATTTGATCAAAAAGAATCATAGCAATGGAATGATCTTGATTTAAAATTGAAACAATCTGAGTCATGGTTGATAAATCTTACTGAAAAAGTTAGATCAACAACAAATATGTGTCCTTTGTACAATTTTACTTGATAGTTTTAATAATATATTAATTATAGGCTATAGTTTAGAATAGCGTATTATTTTGTATATATTTGTTGAAAAATAAACGCATGAATAAGGCAGAGATCAAATTGGCACTTCAATCCCTTACGCCAGAGGAGCGACGGGCGCTGCTATCCGAG
>JAGNKY010000002.1 GCA_017999895.1 Bacteroidales bacterium | reverse complement strand
AGGAATTCTTGAAAGAATTTACCAACAGGTCGCTTGAGGACATTATGGCTCTTGAGAGATACCGGCAGATTAACCAGAGTTTTGAAAAACTTGTGAAATTACCACGCAAAATTAAACTATAGCCTAATTATATTTTAAGAAGCTTATTATTAACCTTTAATACGATTTATTATTGTCAGTCTTCCGGGTGCAACCCCTTTTGAAATTATAGCAGTATGGAGCGTCCTTGTTGTCGCATTTTTTGGATTAGCCTATGCGATGCTATTACGCAAACAGGTAATGTCGTACGACAAGGGCACGGAAAAAATGCAGGACGTCTGGTAAGGAATACGAGTAGGAGCAAATGCTTATCTAAAAAGACAACTAAAAACTATCGTTCCTCTTATTTTTGTTTTTACTATTATTCTTTTCCTCTCGGTTTATGTAGTTCCTCCGACCGAAGAGTCAAAACTTCGATTTACAGGATATTCTGATGAGTCATTAAGGCTTATAATTGGTATTGGCAGGGCGGTACCATTTATTATGGGTGCTGTTTTTATCTCTTATGGTTGGTCAGTTCGGGATGAGAATGGCTGTTCAGGCCAATGTCAGGGTGGCATCGGCTTCACGAAGAAGCTTTGGTGAGCCTCTGAAAATTGCTTACCGTACGGGGACAATTACAGGTATGCTTACTGATGGATTAGGATTACTTGGAGGAACGCTCATATATATTATTTTCGGAGTTGCTTCTCCTGATACTCTCCTTGGCTTCGGATTTGGCGGTACATTACTTGCTCTGTTCATGCGAGTCGGAGGCAGCATCTATACAAAAGCAGCCGATGTGGGCGCTGACCTGGTCGGTAAAGTCGAAGCAGGACTTCCGGAAGATGATGAACGAAATGCAGCAGTAGTTGGCGACCTGGTGGGAGATAACGTAGGCGATTGCGCAGGAATGGTAGCAGATATCTTCGATCGGAGTGCTTTCATCAATAATCGGCACATATCTTGTCAAAGGAAGTAAGAAGGATAAAGATTATAACGCACTTAAGCCTATTAATAAAGGCTTTTATTCATCGGCAGCAATAAGCATTACTTCTTTTGGATTACTTTCATATTTTTATCTTCACAATTGGCGTTCATTTCTTTCAGTATTTGTTGGTATTGTGCTTGCTATTGTACTCGACGAGATCACCAAACACTTTACTGATGGGCATTTTAAACCGGTCAAAGATATAGCAAAGAATGCAAAGACAGGATCGGCAACACTGATTCTTAAAGGAATGAGCTATGGTTTTGAAGTTTCGGTTTGGCAAACTTTAGTTATAGCTATTACAATTCTGGCTTCAGTAGTTATTCACTGGGGACAGCCGGTTGTCTATGTTCTTTATGGTGTGGCCATGACTGGTAATATTATAAAAAAATATTTCCCCCATTTCTCGGGGATTTTTTTCTCCTATTTCAAAGGAATATTCGGAACCAGATAAAATGTAAATCTGTTGCCTTTTGTAATATCTTCATGAGTGATGAACCAGTCGTTGTACCTGGCACCATTTCGTGAAATAGCTTCGATATAATTGATTCCGGCCTTTCTGCCCAGTGAGTTTATTACAAAGGTATTTTTGCCGGGAACGACTATCCTGACCTCATCGAAAGCCGGAGTAGAGATAACATAGTGGTTCGATACCGGGCACACGGGGTAGAAGCCCATCATGGCAAAGACCAACCAGGCCGACATCTGACCAGCATCTTCATTGCCGCTAAGTCCTCCTGGCTCTGTCCCGTATTCTTCAGTAAGTATTTTCTGAACCCATTTCTGCGTCCTGTCAGGCCGGCCTGCCATTGCAAACATAAAAGGTGCCTGATGGTCTGGCTCGTTGCCATGCCAGTAATGTCCTTCCTCGAAAAATTTGTCAAGCCTTGCGATAAAGGCATTGCTTCCACCCATCATTTTTATAAGTTCCGGAACATTATGCGGAACATACCATGTATATTGGAAGGGTGTACCTTCACAAATATATTTTGCTTTACTGTAAGGATCGAACGGCTCTATCCAGCGACCGTCGGAATAACGCCCGCGTACAAAACCGGTTTGAGTATCGAAAACATTTTTCCAGTTTCCTGAACGATTCATCAGTATCGTAGAGTCATCAGATTTCCCGAGTTTAGCTGCAAACTGTGCGACGGCATAATCGTCGAAAGCATATTCAAGGGTCCGGGATACCTGTTCGTTTTTATGAAATGCATCCCATACACTGTCTTCCAAGGGGATATATCCATATTTAATATAACTTTCGAGAGCTCGCCTTCCTTTACCGTCTTTATATTCATCAGGCTGTGGTGTTTCGAAAGCATTCTTTCGCATATAAAAATATGCTGTTTCGGCATCGAATTCATCAATACCTTTCAGGTATGCATCTGCTATTGTGACACTTACATGGTCGCCAATCATGGCTGAAGTATAGTTTGCCCATGCCGGGAATATTGGCATCCATCCCCCCTGTTGTGCTTTCAACACAAGAGAACGTATCATATTGGCTGTTCTTTCAGGCTCAATGATGGTGAGAAGAGGATGAAGCGCCCGATATGTGTCCCACATTGAAAAATCGTCGTAATAGTCGTAGCCGCCGGTATTAAGAATTGTTCCGTCGCCGCCAAATTTTATATAGCTTCCGTCGGCATCGCTTGCAATTCTGGGAAGCTGATAACAGTGATAGAGAGCTGTATAGAATTTGACTTTATCATCCTCTGGCCCGCCGCGTACAATTATCTTACTGAGAGCCTGGTTCCATACGTTTTCGCTCTCTTTGCGCAAAGCTTCGAAATCCCAGCCCGGTATTTCTTTTTCGAGATTTTTTCTTGCTGCTTCCAGACTTGTAAATGATGTGCCTATTTTCACAAGAGTCGTTTTCTCGATGCCGAAACTTACTGCAAGCTGTTGATTATTATTAAGGTAGCTTACAGTTTTAAAAGATCTGTCGGTTTTAATAACGAACCATCCGCTGAATCCAGCTGGTTTCCCCCATCCCTGATATATACGATGAACCGGATTATAGCCGGTAATTTCATTATTTTCGTTGTCAATCCATATTTTCCCCTCATTTTCGTCGCTGTTCATTCTAATCAGCATGAAGCCTTCAGGTTTTCCAGGGAATGAAATCCGCATCATTCCTGATCTTACCGACCCTGTCAGTTCTACTGTTGTGCTGAAGTCATCGAGTGTGATTCTATAATATGCAGGGGATGCGGTTTCGTTTTTATGGGAGAATTTCGATATCGGGTTCTTTGTCAACGTGTCAGGCCGTGAGTTAACGAACGGCATTATTGTGGCGCTGCCATAGTCCTGTGTACAGCTTCCACTCATCCAGTGGCTGCCTCTGAAACCGGTGATGAATTTGTCGTTATAATAATAAGGTGCAACACATTTATTTTCGTTAGTGCGTGTTTCAGGCGTCCATTGTGTCATCCCGAAGGGTCGTCCCACTGCCGGAAAAGTCTGGCCTTTGTCTTCGGTTCCTTCTCCATGACGTCGGGCACTTTCAGTAGAGGCAGGAGCAGTACCAACCAGAGGATTTACATATTGTAAAGGTGATTGCGCACATATTTGCCCGCATAAAATAATTAGAACTGCACATAAATTATATTTCATTGAATTACATAAAGATAGACACATTGTTGTTATTCAATAGTCATTTAATGACCATCGAATGACCATCTGAATATCTATTTCATCTCCCAGTCATCCGTTCTGAACGATGATGCCGGAAGACCTTCTGTGTTGAAAAGATCTCCGACAATAAAGTCTTTGAAAGCATATCTTACTGCCACAGGTTGACCTACGGAGGGTGAAAAGAGTGTTATTCCGTTATTAGTAATGAATGCTTTTGCAGGAAAGAACCTTTTATTTGAACCGGCCACTTCGAAACAGGAAAGTTCTTTGCCGAAAGTAGTTAGCCCGTTAGTGGCATTGTCAAAAGTTAAATAAATCTGATTTCCTTCTATCTTCATCTCTTTCAAAACAGGCCCTTCACAGGCAAATCCTTTTTTACCATAAGTTTTTGAAAGGGCAAGATAAGCAAGTCGGTCGCCTGCCGCTTTTTTATTCGCCGGATGGATGCAGTCTTTTTCGCCTGTGTCCATCAGACAGGCCATGCCTAAATTTGGAGCGGCTTTTGAGGCCTTCAGTTGTGCCTCGCGCAAAAACGCAGAATTAATGCCGTCGGGTCCGTAATCATAAGGGGCTATCTGAGCATAATAGAGAGGGAATTCTCCTATGCCCCATTCCGAACGCCAGTTTAAAGCCAGGCCAGGCAAAAGCTTCTGATACTGCAAAGGCTCATTACGGTTTGCCTCACCCTGATACCAGATTGCCCCGCGTATTCCGTAACCTAGTATGGGATTAATCATGGCATTGAATAGAACTGTCGGAGTTTGTGGGGATAATTTTTCCGATGTTGCGTTTTTATCGGGAAGTTTTACCCAGTCAAAATTTTTCAAACCTTCCTCGCTCATCCAGGGCTCTATTCTTGTGCCGCCCCAGCATGTACATATAAGTCCTACAGGCACATTGAGCACTTTATTAAGCATTAATCCGAAGAAATATGCAGTGGCACTGAATTCAGCGACGTTTTCAGGTTCGCAAAGTCTCCACGAACCTGTGAAATCATCGAGGGGAATAAGACTTGTTGCCCGAGGCACCGTAATGAGCCGGATAGAATTATTTAAAGATGTTGCTATAAACTCGTTCGAGCCGGTTACAGGTTGATTTCTATAACCTTTCACAGGCATTTCCATATTTGACTGACCTGAGCAAATCCATACTTCACCAATCATTACGTTCTTTAAAACGACAGGTTTGCCATCGCTCACAGTCAAAGAGTATGGACCTCCTGCAGAGGGTGTTTTAATTTTTGTTTTCCACCGTCCGGTATTGTCAGCTTTAGTAGTGTAATTTTTACCATCCCATGAAGGTTTTATGCTTACTGTTGAATTGGCAGAAGTTTTGCCCCATATCGCAACTTCTGTCTGTTGCTGGAGAACCATGTTGTCACCAAAGATAGCTGGCATTTTCACCTGAGCTATCGAGTTGAGACATGCACCTGATGCTATAACCAAAATAGCTGTAAATGAGAATATTCTTTTTTTCATATCTGGAAATTTATGAATGTTTAAACAATGAGCTTGTAATTTTCGCTTTTACAGTTAAATACAAGTTGTTAAATTATAAAAAAATGCTTATCTTTATAATTATACCACCTTTTTTCATTATATTTTTTTATTTTACAAGATTGAAATAAATAAATGTGAAATTTTAAGAGAAAATTATACTTAGTTACAATATTTGCTAATCAAAATTATTTGTCGTATAATAGGAAAACAATATTTGAAAAAATTTTATCCCGAAGTCAACATAACAAAGTATTTTCTATAAATTTCAATTTTCTTGAAAAGATGTTTTACAAATAAATAAAAAGATGAAAACAAATTTGATTAAACTTTCAGTATTATTATTAATTGCAACGGTTGTTTCATGCAAGCAGAAAACGACACTTGATCCTATGTCGCTTTATTCCGAAATTGATTTGAATGCTCCTCCAAATACTCTAACAAAGAAAGAGGCTTCAAAAGGCTGGAAACTTCTTTTCGACGGAAAGACAACGAAAGGATGGCGAGGTTATAATATGAATGTTTTTCCCGACTGCTGGACTATTGAGGATAACGCTCTGACAATGAATACTACAGGAGGAGCCGAGAGCCAGGACATTATTACAGATAAAAAATATAGAAATTTTGCACTTAGCCTTGAGTATAAACTATCGAAAGCAGCTAATAGCGGAATAATTTATCAGGTTGCCGAAGATACAATTTATAAATTTCCCTATGAGACAGGACCAGAATTTCAGATAATTGATCATGAAGGATGGCCCGAACCGCTCGAGGACTGGCAGTTGAACGGAGCAAATTATGCAATGTATCCTCCCAGGGTCAGGACTTATAAACCTGCTGGTGAATGGAATCATGCCATGCTTATTGTAAACGGCAATAAAGTGACGCAGATTCTTAATGGACAGATTGTTGTGGAGTATGAAAAGTATTCGGATGAATGGAATAAGCTCAGGAACAGCGGCAAATGGGCAGATTATCCCGACTGGGGAAAATTCGATGAAGGTTATATTGCCCTGCAGAACCATGGAACAAAAGTCTGGTTTCGAAATATTAAGATTAAGGAACTTTAACCAGTAAGTTTTAGTATATCTGAAAAATAATATAAATTATGAAATAATTTTGAATAGGGAAGGAGGTTATTATGAAACTTGGTTTTGTAAGTGCAATATTACCGGAGCTGACAATTGAAGAACTTACGGATTATGCATCAGAACTCGGTTATAAATGTATAGAAGTGTGTTGCTGGCCTGTTGGTAAGGCAGAACGCAGATATGCTGGTGTTACTCATATTGATGTTGAAACTCTTGATGCAGGTAAAGCCGAGTATATTAACAATTATCTAAAGTCAAGAAATATTGAAATTTCCGGACTTGGCTATTATCCAAATCCGCTTCATCCCGACCCTGAAACGAGGTATTTTGTTACGGGCCATATTAAAAAAGTAATAGATGCTTCCGCTTTACTGGGAGTGAACAGAATTAATACTTTTATTGGCCGTGATAAGGATAAATCGATTGAAGAAAATTTTGAAATGTTCAGGCAGGTGTGGCCCGATATTATAAGTTACGCTGAGCAGAGAAAAGTAAAGGTGGGTATCGAAAATTGTCCAATGATTTTTACAATGGATGAATGGCCCGGCGGTTGCAACCTTGCGACAACACCTGCGATATGGAGGAGAATGTTCAACGAAATAAGAAGCGAATATTTTGGTCTCAACCTGGATCCTTCACATCTGCTATGGCTCCAGATGGACTATGTAAAACCTGTTTATGAATTTAAAGACAAACTGTTTCATGTTCACTTGAAAGATGCAAAAGTTTATAAAGAGAAGCTCGATGATGTAGGTATTATGGCAACTCCTCTCGAGTTTCATACTCCTAAATTACCAGGATTGGGCGATATTGACTGGGGAAGGTTTATTTCCGCATTATACGATATTAGATATAATGGAGCTGTATGCGTTGAAGTCGAGGACAGGTCGTTTGAAGGCTCGTTGGAAGACAGTAAGAAAGCACTTGCATTAAGTAAAAAATATCTTGACAATTTTATCATATAGTAAACGGAATATAAGTTTACTATAAAATTAATATACATAATAATACTTACTTCTATCAGTTAATTAGCACACTTTTACATTGACTTCAGAATCCTGAAGCATCAAGAATCATTCAAAAAATCTTCAATTAATTCTTTGCTTAGCGATCCCCTGGCAATTTCTCTTACTTTCCCCGTCATCTTTATATTCCATTCCTCGTCAACCTCTATTTTTAGTGAACCACCTTTCATTTTTACATTAAGATTGCCACTGACAAGGCCTCTTTTCACAAGCACACTTGAAACAGCACATGCAGAGCTTCCCGATGCAAGAGTATAGCCGGCGCCACGCTCCCAGATAAGAATTTCAGCTTCATTCTTTGAAAGAACTTTTGCAAACTGAACATTTATTCTATTTGGAAACAGTTTATGATTTTCAAGCAATGGGCCATATTTAATAATCTCATTTTCATCAAGAGAATCTTTTATTACAACACAGTGCGGATTTCCAACCGAAACACAATTCACTTCGAACTCACGGTCACCTGCAAGAATATTTTTAGCAATAAACTCAGGCTCGTCCGAATCTACAGGAATTTTTGCCGGAACAAAGACAGCCTTCCCCATGTCAACTTTTACCTGTTTTGCTTTGCCGTTTTCTTCTTCCACTATGCTTGCAAAAACCAAATCAGTAAGTGTCTCAATCGAGAATGAACTGGAGAATGTAAAACCATAATCGTAAATGTATTTACAGAAAATACGGAGGCCGTTTCCACTTTTCTCTGCTTCCGATCCGTCGGGATTAAAAACTCTGAAGCCGAAATCTGCTTTTGAAGACGGTACTTTCAACACTATCCCATCAGAGCCCATACCGTAATGTACATCACATAAATGCCGTATTACTGAAGGCGTAAGCCTGTAATCTATATTTTCCTGATCAAGAACGATATAATCATTTCCAAGACCGTGCATTTTAACAAAACTATTTCTTTCCATAAATCCATTTTATAAATATAAATATAAATTGTTTTTTGATTTTCTTCCAAACTATACCATTTGATAAAAGCAATGCCATAAGAAAGTTGTTTCATTAGTTCTCGCAGATAAATAAAGGGAAATTGAGTTCTGGCAATGAAATTTAAAAATTAATGGCTTGTTGTAATTAAATTCTGCTTTTGCCATCCTGATTAATAACTTTAAATATATTTGTGCCAAATGTATATAAATGGCACATATTAATGAAAATTATCTGAAGTTAAGAAGTGGCTATTTATTTCCGGAGATAAGTCGCAGAGTTAAAGAATTTCAGAAAAATAATCCCAATGCTGAAATAATAAGAATGGGTATCGGCGATGTGACCCAACCGCTTTGTCGGGCTGTTATTAAGGCTTTTCATGAAGGTGTGGAAGAAATGTCGAAACCTGAGACATTTAAAGGTTATGGTCCTGAGCAGGGGTATGAATTCCTGAGGGAAGCTATTGCTGAAAATGATTACTGTAAGAGAGAAATTGACATTCATCCAGGTGAGATTTTCATATCTGATGGTTCAAAATGTGATACAGGAAATATCCTTGAGATTTTCGCTCAGGAAAATGTAATTGCTGTTCAGGATCCGGTTTATCCTGTTTACGTTGATTCGGCGGTTATGGGCGGCCGCACGGGAGAATGTCTTGGCAACGGGTATTTCAGTGGATTAGTATACATGCCATGTACAGCAGAAAATAATTTCATTCCTGAGATACCGTCAAATAAGATAGATATTGTTTTCCTGTGTTATCCAAATAACCCAACTGGTGCTTCAGCAAACAAGGAAGAGTTAAAGAAATGGGTTGATTATGCTCTGGCGAATAATTCGGTTATTATGTATGATTCAGCCTATGAAGCATATATTTCCGATCCGGAAATACCGCATTCAATTTATGAAATAGATGGAGCTAAAGAGGTTGCTATTGAGTTCAGAAGTTTTTCGAAGACAGCCGGATTTACCGGAACTCGATGCGCTTATACAGTAATTCCAGAGAATCTGAAGGCTTCAACAGCAGATGTGGAAAAGAAACCTCTACAACCATTGTGGCTCAGACGTCAAGCGACTAAGTTTAACGGCGTTTCTTACCCGGTTCAAAAAGCTGCTGCTGCTGTCTATTCAACTGAGGGCCAGGTACAGGTACGGGAAACAATTGATTATTATATGGAAAATGCCCGTATCCTGCGTGAAGGCCTGATCAGAATAGGGTTCAAAGTGTATGGAGGAATCAATGCACCTTATGTGTGGATAAACTCAGGAAGAGGCATAAGTTCATGGGATTTCTTTAATAAACTTTTGAAGGAAGTCAATGTAGTGTGTACACCCGGATCAGGATTCGGCCCATCAGGTGAAGGATATGTAAGATTTTCATCCTTTGCAAAAAGAAAAGATGTTATAAAAGCAATTGAAAGAATTGGGAACATGAAATGGTAAATCAACCAATATACGTGCAAAACCGGGTTCAGGAGTGGCATTGAAGCATCTTCCGTTTTGTGGTAAACAGGGTGCGGGGGCAAGGTCTGTTTTCAAAACCCGAAACAAATCAAATTAAACAATACTCCTGATTATAGATGAACAGCAAGCAGAATTATATTGGAAATAAAAATATTTAGGGGTTGCAATGCGGAAAACAGGAAACAATTCCCTGTCATTGTTTCAGAAACGCATCAATCCCGAATGCTGTTTTTCTGCCCGATGCAATGGCGTTTACAACAAGGCTGGCTCCTGAGACAGCATCACCTGCAGCAAATATTTTCCGTATGCTGGTCTGGTTAAATTCGTCAACTTTTACATTCCTTCTTTCATCAAGTTCGAGATTCAGCTCGCTTATCAATCCATCGGCTACAGGATGAGCAAATCCCATAGCAAGAAGAACAATATCCGCAGGTATAATTCTTCTTGTATCCGGTTCAGGATTCATCATATATTTTCCTCCTTTTTTTTCCCATCTGACGTTTTCGACTTCTATACCTGTGAGTCGGCATTCACTATTGCCTAAGAATCTGACTGTTGAAACTCCCCATAATCTTTGGCATCCTTCTTCATGAGATGTAGATGTTTTAAGGATTTTGGCAAAATAAGGCCATGGATTATCGGGGGTTCTTTTCAAGGGAGGTTGAGGAAGAATTTCTATCTGAGTTACACTCGCAGCTTTTTGTCTTATGGCAGTTCCAACACAATCTGAGCCTGTATCACCCCCTCCTATAACCACGACATTTAGCGTTTCAGCAGAAATTCTTTCTGAAGGAGATAAGACTTCTCCGTCATTTATTCTATTTTGTTGTGTAAGAAAGTCCATTGCAAAATAAATGCCCTTCAGATTGCGTCCTTCAATATTAAGATCTCTTGGTTTCATGGCACCGATTGCAATGCAGACTGCATCGTAAGAGTCCATCAGAACTTTACCGGGAATATCCTTTCCTGCTTCAATGCCTGTTCTTATTTCTAGTCCTTCGAAGGTCATTATTTTCAATCGTCGGTCAATAATGATTTTACTTAGCTTAAAATCCGGAATTCCGTATCTAAGTAATCCGCCTGCTTTTTCATTCTTTTCGAAAACTGTCACACTATGACCCCATTTGTTAAGAAGGTCTGCTGTTGCAAGGCCGGCAGGTCCGCTGCCTATTACTGCAATTTTTTTGCCGGTTTTTTTTATGGCCGGTTTCGGTTTTATATAGTTTTCAGAAAATGCTTTTTCAATAATAGCCACTTCATTCTCACGTATAGTTACAGGCTCTTCCCTTATATTAAGAACACACGCATGTTCGCAGGGCGCAGGACATATTCTCCCCGTAAATTCCGGAAAATTATTGGTTAAGTTAAGTCTGTCACAGGCTTTTTTCCATTCACCTTTGTAAAGCAGGTCGTTCCATTCCGGTATAAGATTGTCCAGAGGGCATGCCCAATGGCAGAAAGGTGTTCCACAGTCCATGCATCTTGAAGCCTGAAGCATCCGGTCATCGGTGTTCAGAACTTGTTCTATCTCGCTAAAGTCGCAGATTCTTTCGTGTACAGGCCTGTAGCCTGCTTCTTTACGTTTTACTTTCAGAAATCCTGTCGGATCAGCCATATTATTTATGAATTAAATTTTGAAAATTATTTCTATGATATAGTTATTTGAAAGAAATAAATTAAAATTATTATCAATTAGTAATAAATACAATATTATAATCATTTTAATTATTTAGATACCGGAAGTAAACTCCACATCGAGTTCTACTCCGGCAATCTTTTTTCTTATTTCCTCCAATTTTTGCTCCTGAAGTACTTTTTTGTAATCATAAGGTATTACCTTAATGAACATACCCAGAAACCTGTCAAAATCATCGAGTATCATTTTTGCTTTTGGGCTTCCGGTATATTTGAAGTGTTTTGTGATTAGTTCACGGAGTTCATTTATTTCAGTAAGGTCATCTACAAGAGATAATTCAACCATACCCATATTACAGTAAAAATCAAATTTTCCCGTTTCATTCAATACATAAGCAATTCCTCCGCTCATGCCTGCGGCAAAATTATTGCCTGAAGTTCCAAGAAGTACTACTCTTCCGCCTGTCATGTATTCGCAACAATGATTGCCGGCTCCTTCAATTACTGCAACAGCACCACTGTTTCGTACAGCAAATCTTTCTCCTGCAATGCCCGAAATAAATGCTTCGCCACTTGTTGCACCATATAGAACGGTGTTTCCAACAATTACATTTTCATCGGGTTCGAATGTCGAGCCAGATGGTGGAACGACAATGATTCTTCCGCCTGATAAGCTTTTACCCAGATAATCATTTGCATCACCTTCAAGTCTGAACTCCACACCCCTGACAAGGAAAGCTCCGAAACTCTGACCCGCCGAACCTGTAAATCTGCATTTTATGGTACTATCCGGCAGTCCTTCAGCACCGTATATTCCGGCAATTCTGCCTGAAAGCATTGCTCCTGTAGCTCTGTCGGTATTCCTGATTTCTTTTTCAATATAAACCGGTTTTTTATCATTAATGGCTTCATCTGCTATCCTTATTAGCTCATGGTCGAGAACATCATCAATAGGGTGATGTTGTTTTTCCACATGTCTGATTGGATTTGTAGCAGCATCTGATGGAATAGTTAAAAACCCCGAAAGATCAAGTTTTTTTGTCTTCCAGTGATCAACATCGTAATTTCTTTCGAGCAAGTCGATACGACCGATTATTTCGTTCATTGAACGATACCCCAGAGATGCAAGTAATTCGCGGATTTCTTCAGCAACAAAGGTGAAATAATTAACCACATAGTCAGCTTTGCCTGTAAATCTTTTCCTTAGTTCTTCATTCTGGGTTGCTATTCCGACAGGACATGTATTCAAGTGACATTTTCTCATCATAACGCATCCGAGTACGATAAGCGGGGCAGTTGCAAATCCATATTCCTCTGCGCCCATAAGAGCTGTTTTTATTACATCCATTCCGGTCTTAAGCTGGCCATCAACCTGTAGTCTGACTCTTTTTCTCAAGTTATTCATAACCAGAGTTTGCTGGGTTTCAACAAGACCTAGTTCAAGAGGTAAACCTGCATGTTTGATTGAGGAAGCCGGACTGGCGCCAGTGCCTCCTTCATAACCGCATATTGTTATTATGTCGGCTTTGGCCTTTACAACACCGGCAGCAATTGTTCCCACGCCATTTTCCGATACAAGCTTTACGCTGATGTTTGCGTTTGGATTTACATTTTTAAGATCAAATATCAGTTGTGCCAGGTCTTCAATGGAATAAATATCATGATGGGGTGGGGGAGAGATCAGTGTTATGCCTGGTATTGAATGACGTGTACGGGCAATTATTTTATCTATCTTATGACCGGGAAGCTGACCTCCCTCTCCAGGTTTTGCTCCCTGAGCTATTTTGATTTGAATCTCATCGGCATTTACAAGGTATTCGGTTGTCACGCCGAACCTGCCGCTGGCCACTTGCTTGATTGCACTACGGGCACTTTCGCCGTTTGGTCTTGGCCGGTATCTTTCAGGATCTTCTCCTCCCTCTCCCGTATTGCTCCTGCTTCCTATACGGTTCATGGCAATTGCAATAGTTTCATGAGCCTCACGGCTTATTGAGCCATAAGACATTGCGCCTGTAACAAACCTCTTCATGATATTCGTTCCAGGTTCGACTTCCTCAATAGGAATAGGAAAAGGATTCGTTTTTATTTTAAGTAATCCCCTCAGAAAGGATGGAAGTTCATTTTCAGCATTGACCCTTGAACTGAATTCTTTAAATTTGCTGTAATCGCCGCTTCGTGTACTCCATTGTAACAATGCTATTGTATCAGGGTTCCAGGCATGATGTTCTCCATGTTTCCTGTATGAATAATTACCTTCATTATAAATCTCAGGCAATGTATCTTCGCTGAAAGCCTTGTTATGAGGCACCAGTGCTTCCCTTGATATTTCTTCAAGGCCTATTCCTCCGATACGCGAAGGAGTTCCCTTAAAATACTTATTGATTACTTCACTGCTTAGGCCCACCGCTTCGAATATCTGGGATGAGCGGTAACTTCTTAATGTACTGATGCCCATTTTCGACATTATTTTAAGAAGTCCCTTATTGATTGAATTGATATAGTTTTCCTCAGCCGTATGATAATCAAGCTGTATAGCTTTTTCATTTACAAGTTTTTCTATGATTGCAAAGCTCATATAAGGATTGATTGTGCTTGCTCCATATCCGAACAAAAGGGCGAAGTGCATAACTTCACGTGGTTCGGCAGATTCGACAATGATATCAATCTGCATCCTTTTACGCTTTTCAACAAGATAATGGTGAACTGCCGATACGGCCATCAGCGACGGAATAGGAGCATAGTGCTTATCTATGCCTCTGTCGGACAGAATAATATAATTCCTGCCCTGATCAACTGCCATTTCTGCATCACTACAAAGTTTTTCAATGGCATCCTTCATACCTTCGGCTCCTCTGTCAGCTTCGAAATGCATTTTGAAAGTCTCACATGAAAAGCCTTTGTACTTGAGATTTTTAATTACGTTGAAACTTGTATTCGAGATTACAGGTGATTTGAATTTTATCATTTTTACATGATAAGGGGAGCCATCCAGCAAGTTTTGCTGGAGTGAGCCAAGGTAGCCCGATAAAGTCATTACAAGTTCCTCTCTTATAGGATCAATAGGAGGGTTAGTTACCTGTGCAAAAAGCTGTTTGAAATAATTAAAAAGCCTGTATGGTCTCTTCGATAATACTGCGAGCGGCGCATCATTCCCCATGCTTGCGAGAGGTTCTCTTCCTGTCGCAGCCATTTCGAGTATTGTTTTTTCAATGTCCTCCTTAGAATAATTGAATGATATCAGATACTTGTTATAATTGTTTCCCATATCGGGTGAAATATGGTGTCCGGTTTCAACATCTTCCAGCATTACCTGGTTCTGTTCGATCCATTTTCCGTATGGTTGTTCGCCGGCCATTTTCGCTTTTATTTCATCATCGTAAAGAATTTTACCTCCTTCAGTATCAACAAGTATCATTTTACCTGGGCTAAGACGCCCTTTTGTAATAATTTCATCTGGTTTAAAATTCAATACTCCTGTTTCGGAACTCATCACGATAAGGTCTCCTGATGTGATTACAAATCGTGACGGCCTCAAACCGTTTCTGTCGAGCATTCCTCCTACATATCTTCCATCAGAAAAAATCAGTGAAGCCGGTCCGTCCCATGGTTCCATAAAAGTTGCATGATAATGATAGAAGTCTCGAAGCTCCTGAGAAATAGGATTTTTTACATTAATAGATTCCGGTATTAGAATTGATATTGCATAAGGAAGCGATTTACCGCTCAGTAAAAGAAATTCAAGCACATTATCGAGTGATGCTGAATCACTCTTTCCAGGTTCAATGATAGGATATATTCTTGAAAGGTCGCCAAGTACATCAGACTTTAGAAGTGATTCGCGTGCCTCCATCCAGATACGGTTGCCTCTGATAGTGTTAATTTCACCGTTATGTCCGAGAAACCTGAATGGTTGTGCAAGATCCCAGCTTGGAAAAGTATTTGTGCTGAAACGTGAATGCACCAGAGCAATGGCGCTTTGCATCCTTTCATCCTGAAGATCGGGATAATACTCGCTTAACTGATTGGATGTCAGCATACCTTTATATACCAGCACTTTTGTGGACAGACTTGGAATATAGAAGAAATTTTTTTGTTCTATTGACGATTCCCTTATTTGTTTTTCCACTCTTTTTCGGATTATATATAATTTTCTTTCGAGCTCTTCCTGTGAAATATCGGATTCGATAAAAATCTGCTTCATCCCTGGTTCTGTTGAAAGAGCAACTTCACCCAGTACTTTGTTATTTCTTGGTACATCCCTGTAATGTGTAAGTTTTAATCCTTCTTCGATTATGATTTTTTCGAGGATTCTTTTACATTCCATAGAATCATTATTATCACGAGGCAGAAAAATAATTCCTGTTCCGAAGTTGCCGGCAGGAGGCAAAGCATACCCCTGAATAAGATAGAAATCGCGCGGTACTTGAATCATTATCCCGGCTCCATCGCCTGTTCTGCTGTCAGCTCCCTCTGCACCACGGTGATTCATATTGCATAATACCTCGAGGCCCTTTGAAATAATAGAATGTGACTTGCGTCCTTGGATATGTGCAACAAATCCAATTCCGCAACTATCATGTTCGAGTTCGCTCGAATAAAATCCTTTGTTGGTAGGTCTCATATTTTTAATGATTTAATGTTCAAAAAAAAAAAAACCGTTCACCTTAGCTGGGAACGGTCTATAAAATATTAACCATTTATCAATAAACCATTCTCAGCCTGAGATATACCTCCTGAGAATGACTTTAAATGATAATACGATAACTCTACTGTTCATTACTTTTAATAATTGTTGCAAAAATAATTATTCTATTTAAAAAACAAAAAGTTATTTTTTAAACTATTTTTTATCTATATTATTCAGTTTTTTCTACTCACAAAATTATCAGGAAAACATATATTTTATTTTGAATTTTATAAAATAAATTTTCCGGTAACGGACTCCGGAATGAACAGTTAAAAATCTAATGAAAAGGATAATTAAGATATCAAAGAATCTTTATGAAATGTCGGAGGAAGTCGCTGCAGACCTGTCACGACAGGTAAATGAGTTTTATCGTATAAAGCGAAAGCTATCTGTTGCATTTTCAGGAGGAAATACGCCGAGGCAATTTTTTTCATTTCTTGGCAATGACTATAGAACGAATACCTTGTGGAAAAATGTTGATTTTTTCTGGAGTGATGAAAAATGTGTTCCTCCTGACGATCCTGAAAGTAATTATCGGTCTGTGCGTGAAGCTTTTTTTGACAAAGCCGATATAGAGGAAAAAAATATTCATAGAATTTATGGAGAAAACAATCCGTGGGAAGAAGCTGAAAGGTATTCAGGAGAAATAAAGAGACTGACTTCAACCAGATTTGGGTTGCCTGTGTTTGATGTAATATATCTGGGACTTGGTGAAGATGGCCATGTTGCTTCAATTTTTCCCGAAAACAATCATTTATTCAATTCTGTGAGGATATGTGAGGTTTCTGAACATCCTGTCACACATCAGAAAAGAATCACTTTGACAGTCCCTGTCATTAATAATGCCGAAAAAGTTGTATTCATGATCTCTGGCCGTAAAAAGGCTGAAATCGTTTATGAAATACTTGAAAATCAAAATTCATCAGATTACCCTGCATCAAAAATAACACCGGTTTTCGGAACTCTCTACTGGTATCTCGACCTTGATGCCGCTTCATTTCTAAACCAGCTTGCTTAAAAATTTTATCAATTGTTGATAACTCTTATGAGAAACATAATTAAAACTCATTAATTTTTTTATATTTGTAGAAGTTTAACCCTAAAAGTTATATTTATGTCTCACGAGAAGGATAAAGCCCAATCAAAGAGCAAAAAGGAACCGGCTAAGACCTTGAAAGAAAAAAGAGCATCTAAAAAGGCCAAGAAAGCGGAAAAGATGAATAAATAGGGAGGGCTTTTAAAATAAAGGTAATAGCATATCTGTCAAAAGAGGGACAGAAAGGATAATTTTTCTCGATTCATTGAAAGAGTTTTAAGGATATTTTTAGTAGTAATTCGCTAAATTTGTTGAAATATAATATTTTATTACTACATTGGAGAATTGGGTTCTTTGAGGTTAGTTTAAAATTCGAAACGTTGTTTATCATAATTTTTATATACATAAATCATTTATGTTAATATTGTTACACTAAAACCTGAATTATTATGAATGACAAAACTTTTGATTTTAATCTGTTCATAAAGGAATCGAAAGAAACTCTTTTGAATCCTAAGAGTTATTTTTCGGAAATGAAACTATCCGGAGGGATGGTCGAGCCTCTTATTAAAGCTGTTATTTATGGTGCTATTGCAGGTATTTTTTATTTCCTGTGGGGAATTTTTAGATTGAGCGCCGGCAGCACATTAATTGGAGGTGCTACGGGTATAATGGGCTTTATCTGGGCTGTTGTAACGGCTATTATCGGATTGTTTATAGGAGCTGTAATTCTGCTTATTATTTCTGCAATTTGTAAAGGTAATACCGACTTCGAGCCCTGTTTAAGAGTTACTGCTTCATTAATGGTAATAATGCCTATTTCGGCATTTTTTGGCTTTTTTACAGGCATTAGCTTCACACTTGGCACAATTGTCAACCTGATAATAATGTTTTATTGCCTCTGGCTTATGTATAATGCCCTTATATCTGCACTTAAAGCAAATGCAGGAACTGTAAAGATTGTTACAATTGTTCTGGCTGCTTTGTTCGTGCTTTCCATCTTAATTGGCATAAACA
Organism: Bacteroidales bacterium; assembly: GCA_017999895.1. GTDB lineage: Bacteria > Bacteroidota > Bacteroidia > Bacteroidales > VadinHA17 > LD21. Next base: position 241,680 of record JAGNKY010000002.1, on the reverse strand, counting down.
CAAGCAGAAAGGTTACTAGGTTGCTGAACGAAAACAAGGAATTGATGGAAATGAATATGGATTTACAATAATAGCAACTTGCTACTTATAAGTGATTAATTCTTAAGATAATAAATATTATTTACGAGGTCATTAAGTTTTTAGTAATTATAACTCTCTTAATTATAAGAGAGGAAAATGCAGGCTAATAGAAGAGCCTGAACGAAGACGGATTTGATTTTAATTATCATGTTAAATGGAATCTAAAGCAAGAAAAAGGGTACTCTCTATTACTGTCTTATCGGTTTCTGTTGTGGTTTCTATATTCTCAGTTGCTTTTAAATCTTTAATAAGCCAGATTAATTTAAAGGGAGCATACCAATATAATAAGTTTGAAAATGCAGCGAAGTGTAAGACCTGCCATCCAGGGATTTATGAACAGTGGTCGCAGGCTATGATGTCACAAGCATATACTCATCACTGGGATGAAATTGAATATTTTGATCTTGCCGAAGCACATGCAGATGCTGTTCCATCTCTCAGGGAGGTAGTTGACGGTTGTAATGGCTGTCATACACCTTTAGCTTATATGAATGGGAAATTACCTCCGGCAAGACCTTCCGAAAAAACTATGGCCAATGAATCGGTTTCATGCGAAGTATGTCATCACATTCAGTCATCACAAACAGATCCACCTTTTAATTTTAGTTATTTTATCGAGCCTGGCATTACAAAATATGCAGGAAGAGCCCCGTTGGTGGAATCTCCAGCACATAATATCGTTGTAAAAGATATTTTTAATACAACTGAAATATGTGGGATATGCCATAATGAAAAAAATCCTTACGGTATATGGGTAAAATCAACACAATTGGAATGGAAAGAAGGACCTTATTCCCAACAAGGAGTTTTGTGCCACGATTGCCATATGCCTAAAGCACAATATCTGACTGCAATAATGTCCAAACCACGCCCTGATGCGAGATTGCATCTTTTTCATGGTGGTCATGATGCAGGTAAAGTAAGAGGCACGATCGAGCTTAGAATTCAACCTGATATAAGAGTTGCAGAACCGGGTGAAATAGTTGTGCTTACTGTGGCTCTTTATAACGCAAAGACAGGGCACAAGTTTCCTACTGGCTCAGTCGAAGACAGAATATTATGGCTTAACGTGGAAGCTGCAGATGCAAAAGGTAATAAGTATCATATTAATGTTGACAAAAAAGGTTTTGATGGTGAAGAATATACAATTTCAGGAGATTATCTGGCCTATCAGGATATGGGGATTCCTAAAAAAATAAGTGACTTTAAAGGTTTACAGCGGGATGGCATTCCATACGGGAACAGGATATTTCGGATGCCTTATTTTGATTCTGAAGGCAGAATGACAATCATGCAGTGGAATACCGCAAAGCTTGGCGTGGATTACCGGATAGGCCCCCGGCAGACAATTGTAGAAACATTTACATTCAAAATTCCTTTCGATGCTGCACCTGGTATTATGAAGTTTACTGCAACACTTAATTACCAGCTTCTTGTTAAACCCGTTGCCGATTTCCTTAATGTACCTGCCGATGAATCGGAAGTTACTGTAGTTAATACTCATTCAACCAGCATTAATATTTTACCTTGAATAAGTTCTTAGTTAATTCAAACTCTTTATGATATGATACTAACTCGAAAATTCTTATTAGTTCTGTCAGCGGTAGTCATTTCTTTTTTAATAGTTAAGCCTGCAGATGGAATACCTGCATTTGCACGAAAATATCAGATAAGCTGTCAGGTATGTCATTCTCCTTTCCCATATTTGAAGCCGTTTGGCGAAAATTTTGCAAGTAATGGATACAGAATGACTGAATACGAAGCACCAAGATATTTTATTCAAACGGGCGATGAGAAGCTTTCACTTTTGCGTGAACTGCCTATTGCCGTAAGAATTGACGGGATTGCTTCATATAATACAGAAAATAGCAAAAGCATTGATTTTGGTGCTCCATCGGGTGTGAAGCTGCTTTCCGGTGGAGAACTCTCCGATAGACTTTCTTATTATTTTTACTTTTTTATGAGTGAAGGCGGTAATATTGTAGGAATAGAAGACGCTTTTATTACTTACAATAATTTATTCGGAACTGGGATAAATTTTTCTGTAGGACAATTTCAAGCATGTGATCCATTTTATAAAAGGGAATTAAGACTTACTCTGGAGGATATAGCAATACTTAACGCCGTTCCCGGGACATCGAGTGTATCGCTTAAGTATGAGAGGGGTATAATGCTGAATTACGAAATTCCAAAAATTCATACGGGCATTGTTGCGGAGGTTCTTAATGGCAATGGGATAAACGGTGCCGGAGAGGAATTTCTTTTTGATAAGGATAAATATAAAAATCTGCTTGTTTATGTTACTCAACCTATCGGTAATAATTTAAGCATGGGATTATTAGGTTATACGGGCAAGGAAATTGTAAGCGGTGCACCTCTTGAACTTCCGTGCAAAACGAAAATGGTGGGTCCTGTGGTTAATTTAAATTTTAATCAAAAGCTGATAGTCAATGCTCAATATATATTTCGAACCGATTCAAGGATTTATGACAGTGAATTAGAAGATTGGTCTTATGATGCAGACACACAAGGGGGATACATTGAAGTCATTTTTGCTCCAAAAGGTGATATGAGCAATTGGTACTTAACAGGGCTTCTTAACCAGGTTGAATCGGATTACAATATTCTTGATTATAAATCTGCTTCAATTCAGTATGGCTATTTACTTAGAAGAAATTTAAGGCTGCTATCAGAATTTACATGGCTCGACGGCGAAGAAAAATATTGTAAAATAAGCGCCGGATTTGTGGCTGGATTCTAATTGTTTTTCAGGTTATTGGATTTTATTATTAATTTAAATTTTTGCCTGCTCAAACTATGAACTTTGATTGATTGGGAGCATTTTTCATCTGTTCGAGGTTTTTAATAAACCACGGAGACGAATAATCGGGATCGAATTCAGAATTGACAATAATTTCGCCAGTACAATGATTAAAAAAGCCCTTGATGTATTTTGAGGGAAGTATGTATACATTATCTGAATTGTCATTTTTTTCAGGCGGCTTTTCCGTAAGAATATTTTCATACCTGCAGTTTTTCAAGCCAGCTTTTACTATTTCATTATTGTAATAATTAATAATTTCATTGGATATACAAATAACAACAACATAATCACCAAAAAGCTTCTTGCTGTTATGCTTTATAAAAAGTTCCAATTTATCATCAGTTGCCGGGAATGCCGTTCTGTAAAATGAATCCACAAACCTGAATCCTTCTTTTATTATGTTTTCAGCATCACTTTTTAATTTTGTGTAATGAAGATAAATCTTTGCAGTGTTTTGGAATTCAAATATGAAATTCATTACATCACGACTGAATAATTTTTCATCTTTTATTTCTTCTAATTTTATTGATTGTGCCGGATTCTCAATTTGTCTGAGCAGATTTTCAATCTTAATATCTCTTTTGACAAGCTTAATATGTAGAAATACTATATAACCGGCAAGGAAGATTATAAAAATAAGTAAGTATAATTGCACATCTAACATCTGCTATTATCAAAATAGAAAGAAACCAGGTTTTAAAATTTGTCAAAATGTCTTATAAAAATATAAAAAACAAAATTTTAAAACAATTGTTTTCTTTTCATGAGCATTAATCCTATTGCTGATAAGCCGAATGATACTGCGAGGATTATCAGGAATGCAGGTGAAAAATTCTCCAATCCGTTAGGCACATTCATTCCATAAAGACTTGCAATTAATGTGGGAATCATTAATAACACAGAAATTGAAGTGAGTCTTTTCATTATTATATTAAGATTGTTTGAGATTACTGAAGCGTAGGCATCCATCATTCCGCTTAAGATATCGCTAAAAACATTTGTTGTTTCCTGTGCCTGCTTGGATTCGATTTCTACATCTTCCAGGAGTTCTTCGTCATACTTATCTCTCTGGCTCTTTATGTTCTTCAACCTGTTTATCAAAATGTCGTTACCATTTAGTGAAGTAGTAAAATAAACAAGACATTTTTCAATCTGTAATAATTTTTGAAGTTCCTCATTTTTAACTGATTTTTCCAGTTCATTTTCAGCAGTTTTTATATGCAGGTTTATCTGCTTCAGATATTTCAAAAACCAGACCGAAGAATTTAAAATAAGCCTCAGTACCAGATCAAAATAATCTTTATAATTAATATTTTTTCTAATTGTATAATTCAGAAAATCGGGGATCAATTCAGTCTTAACGTGACATATAGAAATAAATACATCATTTTTAAAGATTACTCCAAGCGGTGCCGTTGAAAAGGGAAGTTTTGGATCTCCATTACGGTAGGGAATTCGTATAATTATAAAGTACCACCCATCTTCAAGTTCAATACGTGGACGCTCGTCAATATCTTCCAGGTCGTTAAGAAATGATACAGGAAACCCAAAACTATTAAGAAATTCCTTATCATCCGAAATCGGGCATTCGACATGTATCCAGCAACCGGGTTCCCACTCTGCACATGGAACAATGCCAGTTGAATTTTTCAAGAAAGTCCGCATAATACAATCCTCCATATTTTGAAACAGAGGTTGTAAATGCAAAACCTCTGTTCAATTCAACAACATAAATAATAATCGTCCATGTTATGGATTAATTTTCGGCTTGCAAGTTAGTGATTTTATTTTAATTAATCTGCTATAATAAAATTAATTTGATAAAAATTAACCGCAAGTGTTACAAAATTAATGCAAAGAACATAAGCTCGAAAAATTGTAAGAGAAATTACTTATGTTCCCTGCATTAACCTGCATTTTAAAGTTTCTAATAGACAACTTAAAATATTTTATATTTCGAAGTTGTCAGTTGATTTCCGAATTGTGTTTTATGCGTTCTTGAATGCTTTTATACCTGCAAATTTTCCCGATTTGCCGAGTTGCCGCTCAATGCGCATAAGCTGGTTGAATTTTTCAACTCTTTCGCTTCTGCATCCGCTTCCTGTTTTAATATGTCCTGCATTAACGGCCACAGTTAAGTCGGCAATAAAACTATCGGATGTTTCACCACTACGGTGAGAAACAAAAGCATTATAACCATTTTTGAATGCGAGCTCAATTGTTTCAAGAGTTTCAGTAACAGTTCCAATTTGATTTAGTTTGATAAGGATTGCATTTGCCACACCTTTTTTGATTCCTTCGGCCAGAATGGCTTTATTGGTGCAGAATAAGTCGTCACCGACTATTTCAATTTTATTACCTAAAGCCTTTGTTAAATTTTGCCATCCTGTCCAGTCATTTTCAGCAAGGCCGTCTTCTATGGAAATAATAGGGTATTTATTTACCCAGCTCTCCCATAATTTTATCATTTCATCGCTGGATAATAATTTACCTGTGCTTTTGAACATTTTATATTTCCCGTCTTCCCACATCTCGCTGGCAGCAGGGTCGAGACATATACTTACATCTGTTCCAGGTTTATAACCGGCTTTGTTGATAGCTTCAAGTATTACCTCGACGGCTTCATCATTCGATTTAAGGTCTGGTGCAAAACCTCCTTCATCACCAACTCCGGTGCTATAGCCTTTAGCTTTCAATACCGACTTTAGAGAATGGAAAACTTCCACACCCATTCTGATTGATTCAGTAAATGAAGGGGCATTATGAGGAGCAATCATAAATTCTTGAAAATCAACATTATTATCAGCATGTTTACCGCCGTTTATTATATTAAGGCATGGAACAGGTAAAACATAGGCATTTGCACCGCCAAGGTATTGAAAAAGCGGAATGCCTGCGCTTTCTGCTTCAGCACGGGCATAAGCCATTGACACTGAAAGTATTGCATTTGCACCCAGCTTTGATTTATTTGGCGTTCCGTCGAGTTCTATCATCAGATAATCGAGTTCGCGCTGGGAGAAGAAATACTTACCTGTAATAGCTTTTGCTATAGTCGTGTTTACATTTTCGACAGCTTTCAGAACACCTTTGCCGCCATAACGTTTTTTGTCGCCGTCGCGTAGTTCGCAAGCTTCGCGTTCTCCGGTGGAGGCACCGCTTGGTACCATGGCTTTTGCCTGAGTTCCGTCTTCAAGCATCACATTTGCTTCAACTGTCGGATTCCCTCTCGAATCCAGAATCTCGAGTGCTGATACTTCAATTATTTTCATACTTATTAATTATTAATAGATTTATTTATAATGTCAATAAACATTTTTTGTCTTTTGGACTTCAAATATAAATGAAAATCTTCTTTTTAACTGCAAAGCAATTAAAAAATAGAAAAGGAATATGGTACGAAAAATAGATAATTTATTCATAAGCACGATTGTTATATCTCATCATATATAAAATTACTCCAGCTGCAATAATCTGTGCAGTAACAGAAAAGATGACGAGTGCTTTAATTGAGAAATCATAAAAGATTCCCATCAATGCGCTTCCTGCAAACCACGACAAGCCATAAATTGCATTGAATGTTCCGAAAGCTCTTCCACGTTTTTCGGTTGATACCATATTGGCTATTTCAGCTTTGAGTATTGATTCCTGTGCTCCCATGCCTATACCCCACAATATCATTCCGAAAAGCGCAAGATAGAAATTGCCATAAAAAACCAGCGGTGCAAAAGCGCAGGAAATAAGCACCGAAAGAAGGAGTATATTTATTCCTTTTCTATCATAAATCTTCCCGAAAACAAGCGCAGCTACAGCATCAACAGCCATTGCTATGGCATAGAATATTGGGATTACTGAATCGGACATTAATGCTTTAGATTTGAAGTGAAACGCTATAAGCGGGAAATCAGCATAACCGGCAGCAATAAAGACCACAGCAATAATGTAAATCCAGAATCTTTTCTGAACTCCTTTTGTGACTATTGAAGTTGTTTTGATTTCAAGCTCTCCTGGTTTTGGATAGAGATGAACGCCTAAAATAAGGATCATAAATGCTATAATAGCAGGTATAGCAAGGATGGCATAAGCCAGTTCATAATTCTGGTTCTTTAGGAGCAATACAAGGCTCACAAGAAGTGGGCCAATTGTTGCGCCGATCTGGTCCATTGCTTCATGAAGTCCGTAGCCCCATCCTCGTCCCATTTTCTGTGTTCCGAATGAAAGAATCGCATCGCGTGCTGGCGTTCTTAAAGCTTTGCCGACACGTTCGGCAATGATGAGAACAACAGCAATCTGCCAGTAACCTGCAAGGGCCATAAGCGGTACTGAAAAGAGATTCAGCAGATAACCAATAATCATTATTGTCCAGTATTTTTTTGTGCGGTCGGCTATATACCCCGACACAAACCTTAAACCGTAGCCGGCCAGCTCGCCCAGCCCTGCTGCAATTCCTACTGTTGTTCCGTTTGCTCCAAGTATCTTAAGATATGAACCATTAATGCTTCTGGCAGCCTCGTATGTCATATCTCCAAACAGGCTTACAAGCCCAAGCAGAACTACAAACTTCGTGGCAGTATCGAGAGTGATTTTTTTCATTATTGTTGTATAAATTTTGGAAGGCTAAAATAGAGATTATTTTTTAATAAAAAATGTGTATTTTAGGCTTGTATATATCTGTGTATTATGCTAAAGATTGAAAAATTCGAAGGTATGGTCGCAGCACCATTTACTCCTATGGACAGTAAAGGTAACCTGAAGACTGAACTTATCCACGAGTATTATTATTTCCTTCAGAAGAACGGGATTGTGGGTGCTTTTATCAACGGAACGACAGGAGAGGGGGCATCACTTACGCAAAAAGAAAAACAGCTTCAAGTGCAGAAATGGGCCGAGTGCCTTAAAGAAGGAGGAAAAGTAAGGATAATAAATATGGTTGGAGGAACCTGCATTAATGAATGCGTAGAAAACGCTCTGTTTTCGTATGAGGCTGGTTTGTCGGCCATTGCAGTTATCGGACCTTATTTCTTTAAGCCATCCAATGAAGACCATCTGGCTGAATTTGTTGCACAGGTAGGAGAATCTGTTCCAGAACTACCGGTTTATTACTATCATTTTCCGGCAATGACCGGCGTGAATTTCGGAATGGCCGGATTTATAAGTAAAATATCAAAGATGCTTCCAAATTTTGCAGGGATAAAATTTACTCATGAAGATTTTATGGACTTCACATTATGCCTAAATTACAATGACGGCGCTTATGACCTGCTATGGGGCAGGGACGAATGTATACTTCCGGCACTTGCAACAGGTTGCAAAGGTTTTGTTGGAAGTACATATAACTTCGCCGCACCTCTCTACCATTTGATTATTGATTCGTTCAACAAAGGCGATCTTGAAACTGCACGACGTCTCTATATTAAGGTAGCTAAAATGGTAAGTCTTCTCGGAAAATACGGAGGAATTGCAACAGGTAAAGCATTTATAAAAATCGCTGGAATTGACTGTGGCGGTTTTAGACCACCAATAAAAAATCTTACAGAAGAGATGTATAACTCATTGAAACAAGATATTAAACTTCTTGGCCTTCAGGAGTTTTTGTCAAAAAAATAAGCAAAAACAGATAAAACTGCATTATTTCGGTAAAAGGGATAACATTTATATTGATATAGTAAAAATCAACAAAGGAATAAATTGTTGCTATTGCAAATCAATTTCAATATAATTTACGTTTTGCTTCTTTTGGAATAAACTTCTTATGTTGTCATCCATGGTAAAATAGATGATCTGCCATCCCTTAGCGGAAAGTTCGCATACAGTATTAACGAGCAATTCCCGTTTAATATAATCGGAATGCTGAAAGGCGTCGTCAAGAATCAAAAAGGCGGAATCCTGTCTGAAAAGCCTTTTGAGAAAGCCGATTCTCAATGCAATCATTACCTGTTCCCTTGCCCCTGTGCTCAGATCCCTGATATAAAAATCCCTGAATTCGTCCGAAATTTTTACCCTTGAATCTTCAAACGCCAGTTGATTGTACCTGCCGGTGACATTATAGAGAATGTTGCGCAGATCCTCTGAATTAAGACTCTCGATTAACTTGACATCTTCTTCCTGCTGAAGTTCCATAATGGTATTGTGTAAAAGGATTCCGGCAACGATTTCCGCTTCCAAATTTTCGATTTCCTGTTCAGTCTCTTCCTTTTTTCTGTATAACAAGTCAATAAGATCATTCCAGCTTGTGCTTGCATCTGCACGGGTTATTGATATAAGTTCAGTTTGCAACCCCCTTAATTTTTCTTCTTCTCTGGCAATATCATCGGCGGTTGACTGTAATTGTATGTCTAACGAATCAAGTTCCTCCTGACTGAACTCGATCCCGGGATCATCAGTTATATATTCTGATTCCGAAACCCCAAGTCCTTTGAGTTCGCCTTTCAAATGTTCGGCCTTCTCCTTCAATTCATTCCGGCGGGCAGTGAGATCATGAAGTATATGTTGCCATTCATTTTCAGATATTTCTTCATCGGTAATATTTTTAAATGATTGAATGATTTCATTTGTCAATCCGGACATTTCATTCTGAATATTTGTTATTTCAGATTTTATCCCGGAGGCCTTGTTTTGTAATTCTTTAAGCCGTTTCAATTCAGCATTCGTTTCTTCAAGTAGATTCTTATCGAATTCAATTCCAAGATCTTCCTTTTCATATTCAGATTCATCCACTTCGAGACCGGCTAGTTTTTCTTTCAACTGCTGTTGTTCCTCGAGTATTCTATTTCTTTTTTGCCTGAGCTGTGAAATAATTTCACTCCAGTTTTGTTCTTCATCTCCATCGGCTTTCAGCCTTTTGAATCCATCTCCAATTGCCTGAACACAGGATTCAAGTTCAGTTTCGAGGCGCTTCAGGTCAGATGTGAGTAAATCGAGCTGATTATGGTATTTTTCCTGCTCGATAAGTTTAGATTCAAGTTGAGTCAGACTTTTAAGTTCTTCGCCGAAACGATTTCTAAACTCTTTTCCGATTTCCTCGATTTCCTCCTCATGCTTGTAGGCTGTAAAGGATTTACGGAGTTTCAGGAAATAGAAAATTGTTACTGCTGTGCTGGCTAAAATTAAGGATATGCCGGCTATTTTCTGATCAAGCAAAATTCCGACCAATCCTCCTCCAAGTAATAACGCTATAAGAATAACTATAAAAACAGGAGGCTTTTTATATGTTTCCGCAGTACTTAAGAATCTGCTGTAATTTTCTTTTGCCGACTTAAGCCAGTTGTAGTCTTTTGATTTTTCTTTTAGCTCAATGGCAGATTTGTTACGGTTATTAAGTTCATTTTTTTTATCGTGATATCTCGAAATATTCTGGTCGGTTTTATTTATTTCCTCTTCAGGCAGAGTTCTTAATTTCTCATCCAATAATTTGAGATTTTCAGCAATCATGTAAGCTTTATGCCGTTTTGCTTTAATCAGCAGATTTTGTTTTGCTTCCATTTCGGGCAATACGGCAGTTTCTTCCGTAATCTTTTTATATTCTTTATTTAATGATTCAAGATTATTTTTATATTTTTCATAACTTGAAATCAATTCATTTATTCTTTCCAGTGAACTATCAGGGATTTTTTCAATATTTTCCTGAATTCTCTTTATCTCTTCTGATAGCTTGTAAGCTTTGAATTTACGTGCTTTGAGAAGTAATTCCTTATCCTGTTTCAGTTTTTCTGCTTTGAGTTTCAAGTCTTTTATTGACCAATGGCCTGATTCATTATTAAGTTTTTTTATGCTATCATTTATCTTGTTAAGTTCTTCTTTTAATTGATAATAATCTTTCCCTTTTCCCTTTCTTTCAATTTTAATTTCCTGTTCTAAATTTGCCTGTTTAATAACCTGAGGGATTTTATTATCAATAGCATCCAGCACTTTACGATAAGAAAGGAGGTCTTTTATTATTGATTTGTCAATGCCATCCTCAATTTTAACAATTTCCGTTTCACCTTCTTTTATTACAAGCAGATTTACGAGCGACGGAGGAAGTCCACGGTTATCTTTTTCCAGATAATCTTCCAGCTTTGTGCCTTTATCGGGCTTGAAATCAACAGGTTTATCACTAAGTCCGGTAATAGTAACCTTGCCTTTGCCAGTTTCACGAAGGTAACCCCATGGATTTTTATTTCTGAACAGACAATGGATGATAAATTCTGTAAGAAATGATTTTCCCCCTTCATTTCTGCTGTAAATAAGATTCAAATCACCGAATTCATGGCTGAATCTTTTCACAGGTCCGCAGTCTTCCGCTGTTATTTGTTTTATCCTGATACTCATTTCTTATCAATAAAGATGAACTCCATAACTTTTTCCAATAGCTTTTCTTCTGAAGTATTTCCTGGTAGCTTTTTTATTTTTTCTCTCACTTTTTCAAGAAGAATTATTCTTTCTTCTTCCATAGTTTGAACGACTTTTGTTTCTGATAAATCAGGGCCGTCAACATCATAAAAACCGATTCCCTTTTGTTCGATGTATTGAGTTATTGAGTCTCTAAGTTTTGTCAGGTCATCCGAGAAACCGTTAATGCAAAGTCTTAGTCTGACGCGTTTTTGTTCGTCGGGAGTAAGGTCCCAGTTTGAAATCATTCTGTCAATCGAATTATTTATGATTTCTGTTTCGTTTTCAACGGGAAAAGTCATAAGTGTTTCTTTCATGAAGATCGTACCTGTATTGATGGATATTGATTCAAAGGAGTTATTTACAGTATCATAAATCAGGAATCTCCTTTTACCGGTCTCATTTATTTCGAGGCCGCATGGTGAGCCTGGATATATTACCCTTCCTGACTCCATAGGTTTGTGAATGTGGCCAAGGATTATTCTCAGCGGATTATATTTGGTTATTGCCGTAACTGAAAGCGGCATATAGACTCCGGGTTCATAAGGGTTGGCTGTTCTCCCGGATGAGCAGTAATCGCCGTGGGCTGTTAAAATCCACTTTTCAAGAATTGGATTGTCATGAAAGAACTCTGCAATAGATTCATCCATTGTCCTTGTCGCATCATAAGGGATGAGAAGAAACGGAGTACTATCAAAGACTTTTGTTCCTGATTTATTTATTACATCAATATTTCCGGCTGGAAAGAACCTTTTGTCAATTTCGGTATCGTGATTACCGGGAATCAAAGTAATTTGAATATGATTGAATTTTGTACAGAAGGAATTAAAGTCTTTATAACTATATGATTCGCGGTCGAAAGTATCGCCTGCGATTATCAGTTGATTGATTTTTCTATCAGTAAGTTCGTTTAGAATAAATTCCAGCGCATTATATCTTTCTGGCGTCTCTCCTGAGGTCTTAAGATGTAAATCGGCAGTAAATGCTATTTTCATTATTTATCCTATTGTATGCGGTTATGATTTAAAATAGAATTTGCATATAACTTCTGTCCGACTAAAATAAAGAAATAAAGAATACTATAGAATATTTTTACCTGGTGACACCGGCGCATTTCGCAAATTTTTTTTGTTGTTATTTCATTGGTTCGGATATATCTGATTATCTTCACAGGCCGCCGCTACGCGGCTCATATTTCATAATGTGACCTTAGCTACAAACAGACCGCTGCTACGCAGCTTTATATTTATAGAAGCTATAACACTGTATTCCTCAATAATCTAAAAACGGCAACATGTTACGTAGTTTTAAAAGAATAGAGTTTGTAGCGGAGAGTTATTCCTCGAGCAGGTTAACCTCCTTTATTTCGCCGGTTTTTCTGTTTATCCGCAACGTCTTTATCTCGAACGGGCGAAAATTTCCACTCCATTCAAAATTGATAAATGTTGCCTTGAGGTTTGCTTCCGACTTAATTCCCAGACTTTCGATCATGCGGATAATAATATCATTGTTTTTTTCCGATTTTTTTATTACCTTAATAATAATATTCGCTGCATCAATTGAGAGGAACGAATCTGATTTGGGCATCTTCCCCAGGTGAATGCCCTGATATATTATCAAGGGGGAAGAGCTGAATTCTTCGGCAATCCTGATAATATTGTTTTCCTGCCATCCGCCTTTATGGGGCACAAGCAGCATTCTGAAAGTCTGTATCCCCTGATCCATCCAGATATATTCTTTTCCGGGCTCGAGTTTTTTCGGCTGATGATGGGCGTAAACAGCAGAGCGTGTCACTGAAATCCTCATATCACTTCCCGAAACACTGTAACCGTATTTTGCATCGTTTAAAACTGTCAGACCATAGGTGTTCCCATTTTTTATGCCTGTGAGGTCAATCCACCTTTGGCCCGACTCTTCGTTACCGTTTGTTTCACGAACAATATGCCCGTAAGGTATTTCAAAAGTAGCCGTCGGTTCAGCCACATCAACAGGGAATGAGAACTTGAGCATCTTAAGATGTTCGTGCCAGTCGAGTGTAACATTCGCCTCAAGCTGACGTGAACCTGCATATAAAATCCAGTCAATAATGAGGGAGGAATTTCCATAATTATTTATTGATCTGATTATTGCCCTTAGCGGACCTGTTTCGATAACTTTAATTACTGCCTTGCCAAATTCTCCGATTTCGTTTGTAAAAGATTTTATATCATGACTCCATGTATCGCTGGGATCATCAATAACAACCGCTCTGCATCCTGTTGAGCCTCCGGTGAAGATTTCGATTCCATTTTCCCTGTCATAAATACCTATTTTACCTGATTCTGAAACCTTTACTCTCAAATATTCATTTTCCATTTCGTTTCCTTCAGCTTTTACAATGTTTTTAGAAGGGGCTGGATTCCCTTCTTTTATACGAAGCTGACGATAGCTGCATGGTGGTATAGATGTACCTAAAATCAGTTTTCTACGGCTTCCGGCCTCTGAGGAACCTGAAGTCCACTGATGAACAAGACTGTTACCCTGTTCGTCCTCCACACGTGAAGGATTCTGTAAGTCTCTCCAGTTGAGGTCATATTCAATATGTGTTTTTACCTCCCATGCATGCGGATTGAATACCAGTATATACTGTGAAGCAGGGTCTTCAGCCGGAACTTGCCATTCAAGTTTCTGAAGAGCCATATATGCAGCCTGATGGGCTGTGTCGAGAGCTTTGCCGTATCCTTCCCTTACAGTTATCTCATGATCATAGAGAGATGTCCCTGCCAGACTGTCGTGAAATTGCAGAAACAATACTCTTTCCCATGCCCGGGTAAATTCTTCATGTGGATAATCGAATTCCCATTTTGCCGATCCTATTGTGGAAATCTTTTCTGCAGTGATAAGTGCTTCTTCGCTCTGCCGGTTGAGCTTTTTTATTTCTGTCCATGCGGTATAACATCCGACAGCGTGATGCTGGAGATCATCCTTAACAACTGGCAGGTTTAAAGTTTTATCTTCCCTTATCTCTTTGAAATAGCGTTCAGGTGTGCTGAAAATTACTACGGGGGCTCCTTTTTCTTTCTGGAGTTCGAGTATGGAGTTTATATATTCTTTTGTTGCACCTCCTCCGTGGTCGCCTGCGCCATAGAACGACATAAAGCTTTTTACCGGCTGGTTTTTGAACTGGGCAATTATCTGCTTTATTCTGTTTTTTACAGGACCAGTATCGTTGTAACTAATAGGTATTCTGTAATTAAGTATTTGTGTTCCATCAGGGCCTTCCCATAGGAAGATATCTGCGGGAAGTGATTTCTCATGTGGCTGAGGCCTCATAAAAACGTAATTTTCCATTCCCTGCAGTTTGAAAATCTGTGGCAGGGTGCCGGCATGGCCGAACGAGTCGGGATTGAATGCGACCGTTGCACGGCGGCCTACAAGTTTCTCAAAGGTTAGCTGACCATAGAGCCCCTGTCGTACAAGTGATTCGCCGCATGGGATATTTACGTCGGGTTCAACCCACCAGCCTCCGACTATATTCCAGCGTCCTTCTTCGACGCGTTTACGTATTTCGGCAAGCATAGCAGGGTCATTTTCGGCGACCCATTGAAAAAACTGAGCGGAGCTGGCCGTAAAACAAAAGTCTGGCGTTTCATTCATTCTATCGAGTGCCGAACGGAAGGTGCTATGTACAACCGAAACACCTTCGGACCATGGCCAGAGCCACACAGGGTCAATATGTGCCTGGGCTATCATGTGAAACCTTAACTTCGAAGCATTGGCAGGCCATGGGTCGGACTGCAGATGACTGTTGCCGTAAAACTTAAGTTCCGGAAATAAAGCAATCGCCGCAGTGCCTGCGAGAGTACGGTTGATAAACTTCCTTCTTGAAATATGGTTCTTATTATGTGAACTTTCCTTTTTCATGTTTGAGTAATTTATTTAGAATCTTTATTTATAGCATGCGGATAACGCGGATAGAACGGATTTTTGTGGATTAGGATATCTCTGATTATCAGTCGAGTCTGTGTCATTGCTGTGATGTTGATTATTTCAAAACATGTCTTTATAAACTGCCACACATAAAGCGGCATAATCGCCTAATGATTCACCGAGTACAGCCGGTTTAATTTTGCATACCTCAAGTGCTTCAGGAAGAGCCTCTTTCTTCAATACTTTTTCGACGACAGGCTTAAAAAGCGATTCGTTGCGTGTATATATGCTTCCAATGATTATGCATTCAGGGTTAAGAATGTCAATCAATATTGCAAGTCCTCTGCCTAAATATTCGGCCGCTGTATTAATTATTTCACTGGCTACAGGGTCGCCGTTCAAGGCAGCCTGGGTCACAATTCTTGTGTCGATTTCTTCAATCTTTTCAACAGATGGGCAGAAATTTACTTTTTCATTTTTTGCAAGTCGTGCGGATACCACCGATTTTGCCAGTCGGGCAATACCTCCACCGCTGCAGAAACCTTCAAAAGAGCCGGCTTTTCCGTAGCCTATAGGACCATCTTCAGCCAGCCTTATATGTCCCACTTCACCGGCATTATTGTTCGTTCCGCAGTAAAGCCTGCCGTTTAATATCAATCCTGCTCCCATGCCGGTGCCGAAAGTCAGAAAGACCATATTGGAAGTTCCTTTTCCGGCACCTATAAGCCACTCAGCCAGAGCACATGCGTTGGCATCATTCTGTATTGCTGCAGGTATTCCGAATTTTTCTTCAAACAATTTTACTATAGGAATATTATTCCATCCGGGAAGGTTTGGCGGTGATTGTATAATTCCACGGGTATTATCAAGAGGACCGCCGCAACTTATGCCGATTGACTGTACTGAAACGAGGTCGACATTATTCTTTTTCATTATCCGTTCAATCATAGTTTGCAGATGATTGATCATCCGATATGGATCTGGATATTCTCTGGTTAAGACCGTCTCTTTATCGGTAACTGACAAATTATCATTTTCAAGTTTACCAAGTAAAACTGAGCATTTGGTACCGCCAATATCTATTCCTATAATGTTCATAGTTTATGTTTTACTTATACATTTTATTATCTAAAGATAAAAAATAATAAACAGGCATTTATGAAAAGTTTAAAATAATAAGATTTTAGATAAGTATATTTTCTACTGATTTATGAATAAAAATTAAATTCGCCTTTTAAATTTATTCTTAACCCTGTAATTCCATTGAATAAAGAGCAGGGTAAGACAATTTAGCATTAAGTCAAAAATGGAAGTAGTAAATAGAGTGAATAAAAATTTAATTTTCAAAAACGCCTTCACAGTCCTGATTTACAGGATTTTTCTGATTATGTTTCTTCTTACTCTTTCGAGGATTGGATTCTGGTTTTTTAATCACGACATGTTTCCTGTTCTCACCACAAGAGAGTTTTTTTCGGCTTTACGTGGAGGTGTAGTGTTCGACCTGTCGGCAGTTGTTTATTATAACATGCTTTTTATTTTGATGCAGGTTATTCCTTTCGATATCAGATATAATAAGGTTTATCAGGAGATATCGAAATGGATATTTTTTGTTGTAAACTTTCTGATGCTTGCGATGAACGGTGCGGATTGTATTTATTACAGATTTTTAGGGAAGCGGGCAACAGCCGATGTTTTTGGTACATTCAGGAATGAGGAGAATCTTGGGAAGCTCTTTTTTAAATTTATGACCGATTACTGGCAGGTAACACTTTTCACACTTTTGCTTGTAGTTTTGATGGTTTATCTTTATGGGAAGGTAAAGCTTGAAAAACCCATTCATAGGAATAAGTTTGTATATTTTGGAGTTAATCTTATTATTTTCCCGCTTACAATTTTGTTTATTGTTGGTGCTGCCCGTGGAGGCTTCAAGCATTCCACGCGTCCAATAACAATAAGCAATGCCGCAAGATATGTTAACGATCCTCGAAACGTAGGGATAGTTCTCAATACTCCTTTCAGCATTCTACGCACATGGGGGAAAAAAGAGCTTGTATGTTATAATTTTTTTGATGAGGAACAACTTGTGAAGATTTATAATCCTCATTACAGACCTGCCCCTATAGGAAACTTTTGTCAGCTCAACGTAATTATAATTATATTGGAAAGTTTTGGAAGAGAATATATAGGATTTTATAATAAAAATCTAGATGGAGGAAGTTATAAGGGTTATACTCCGTTTCTTGATTCTCTTCTTGCAGAAAGTCTGACCTTTGATGTCAGTCTGGCAAATGGTAATAAATCAATTGATGCCATGCCTTCCATTCTTGCTTCTTTACCTTCGCTCGAAACGCCTTATATAATATCGCACTATGCCAATAATACGATTAACGGCTTACCATCGCTTCTCAGGAAGAAAGGTTATTATTCAGCTTTTTTCCATGGTGCTCCTAACGGTTCTATGGGTTTCGATTCATTCTCGAAAATGGCAGGTTTCGAAGATTATTTCGGCAAAAATGAATATCATGGAAGCAAGGAAGATTATGACGGCATGTGGGGTTTGTGGGATGAACCCTTTATGCAGTTTTTTGCATCGAAACTCGATTCTTTTAAGCAACCCTTTATTGCCTCGATTTTTACTATCTCGTCGCATCATCCATTTAAAGTACCTGAAAAGTATGAGGAGATATTTGAAGATGGACCTATACCTATTTGTAAAACAATAAGATACAGCGATTATGCTCTAAAGCGATTCTTCGATGAAGTAAAGGGAAAGCCCTGGTTTGACAGTACTCTTTTTGTAATAACTGCAGACCATACAAACGAAATAATTTTCAAAGAATATCAGAATACTTTAGGTCATTTCAGCGTTCCAGTTGCTTTTTATATGCATAACAGTAATCTTAAAGGAATGAAAAACCGGATAGCCCAGCAGATTGACATCATGCCTTCTGTACTTGGTTTTCTTAATTACGACGAAGAATATATAGCATTCGGCAATAACGTGTTCGATGAAGATTCGGAATCTTTTGCATTTAATACGATAGGAAACACTTACTGTTTGTTTATGGACGACTATGTTCTTGAAATGATAGATAATAAAACTGTCAGGTTGATCAACTATAAAACTGACAGATACTTCGAGAATAATCTTGCTGGTCAGCTTCTCGATATCCAGAAAAGGATGGAAGAAAAACTTCTGGCAATTATTCAGACATATAATTGCAGGCTATTGAATAATGATCTTATTGTAAAAAACTAAAAATAGCGGATTGGAATTTTTTTTTAAAATTTAGTTAAAAAGTTATTTAAAATTGTTTTTCAAGAAATGATTTTTATTTATCTTTAAGTTTCATACAAGTAAGAAGTATGTACTAAAAAATCAAAATATGAATACACGTCGTGATTTTATAAAGCTGACTGGAGCAGGGCTTCTTGCGGCTGGAGCAGTGCCGGTTTTCGGAAAGGAAGCTGTCAGCGAAGCTGCGCAGGCAGTACCAGGCAAAAAGAAAGCCGATCTGTTCAATATAGGTATGGCAGGTTATACATTTGCTCAGGTGCCAATAGAAAAGGCAATTGAGATAATGAAACGGGTAAATGTTTTGAATCTTTCATTGAAGGACGTTTATCTGCCGATGAATAGCACACCGGAAACGATAAAATCAGTTATCGGAAGATTCAAATCGGAAGGAATTACTGTTTATACTGTTGGTGTTGTCTATATGAAAAGCGAGCAGGAAGTAGATCGGGCGTTTGAATATGCTAAAAATGCAGGAGTGAAGATGATAGTGGGCGCACCCAATTATGAGCTTTTGCCTTATGTTGAGAAAAAAGTGAAGGATTATGATATGAGGCTGGCAATCCACAATCATGGACCCGATAATCCGCTTTTCCCGAATGCCACAGATATATGGAATCATATTAAAGACATGGATTCAAGGATGGGAATTTGCCTGGATATCGGCCATACGGTCCGCGACGGTGCCGACCCATCAGTTGATGCCGAACGTTATAGTAAGCGACTTTTTGATATCCACATCAAAGATGTATCCGATGCATCAAAGGCCGGCAAAACTGTGGAGATGGGCAGGGGAGTGATAGATATACCTAAGTTTGTTGCCACACTTCGCAAGATTAAATACAGCGGTATGTGCAGTCTGGAGTATGAAAAGGATATGAAAGATCCTCTGGCAGGGATAGCTGAATCTATCGGATACTTCAAGGGAGTGATGGCAGTGTGATGGTGCTGGGTGCTTGGTGCTGGGTGTAAATATTGCATTAGTTAAAACTACGTCGGGTAAGCAGGAATCTCAATTAAGCATTTTATTTTGTATAATAAATTTTTCGGTTAATTTTGCATGGCATTATTCGCCAGTGCAAAGTTTTGGCTAACAACCATGGTGCGGTAGTTCAGATGGTTAGAATACCGGCCTGTCACGCCGGGGGTCGCGGGTTCGAGCCCCGTCCGCACCGCG
Source organism: Bacteroidales bacterium (assembly GCA_017999895.1). Lineage (GTDB taxonomy): Bacteria > Bacteroidota > Bacteroidia > Bacteroidales > VadinHA17 > LD21. The sequence continues at coordinate 222,027 of JAGNKY010000002.1, read as the reverse complement.
AGATTTAAAACCCCGATGACTTATCATCGGGGTTTAATAATTACTTCTTATCCTTCTTTGAAAATAAAGTATGCTTATCAATTCTTTATTACTCTGAAAACAGCCATATTATGGTCCGAAACCAACTTGATAAAGTAAATTCCAGCAGGTTCATTTAAACTCATATCAATCAACCTTCTGTTATAAAATTTTTCTGTTCTTATAACTTTTCCGTTGATATCGTTGATTTCTACAGATATTTCAGACAATTGTTGTCCCAGATCTATCATCAAGTTCCCTGAAGTCGGGTTAGGATAAATGCGTATATTATCTGAGAAAACATTATCAAAAATACTTACTATGGTTATTCCATAACAAGCCGAAGTATCAATACATCCGTCTTGAGAGACTTCAACGGCATAATTACCTGAAACTGTCGGTGTGAAACTCTGGTTCGTTTCGCCTTCTATTTTTGAAAAATTATTATTACAATCGAGCCATTGATAGGCAGCGTTAGCTGCATTTGCTGTCAAGGTAGAACCGTTTGAAGTAACAGAAGTGTTTACAGTTTTGATTGTCAGATTTATAGTTATAAGGCTGTCGCATCCACAGTGGTTGGGAATGATGTCATTGTATGTCCCTGAGGATGTAAAGTAATAATTTTTACTTGGGGATAGATAGCCTTTGCAAGCCGTTACATTGATAGAATTACCTGTATTACCAATTACAGTTATTGTAAGCTGTTTTGTATTATTTGCGTGAGTAACATCATCGGTGACAGTAAGGCTTACAGTGTAAATACCGGGGCCGGAATACGTATGGACCGGATTAGCAATGTTGCTATTGCTGCCATCACCAAAATCCCAATAATAACTGTCTCCGTCTATACTTTTATTGCTGAAAGTAACAGTCGTGTAATCACAGGATGCCTCGGTAGTATAACTAAAATCGGCTATTGGGAAAGATTGTTTTTCGATTATATCGGTTGTTACAACACTCCATAGTCCGGCAAAATCGCGAAACTGAAAATGAATCGAATGTTGTCCCTTTGGAACTTTTGTCAAATCTATATTTTCCAGAAGCACAAGTTGTTTTGAAGGTGTTGGTATCGAAACATATACTGCATTACTGAAATCATCATCCAGCCAATACCTGTAACCGGAAATTTTGTTATCGGCAATCTGACTGCTCTCTTTTTTATAAAAAGTTTTACTCAGTACGCTGCTGTAAATATTCTTTTCATCCTTATAACGAATGTTCAGAACGTTTACTCCGTCTGGTAAACCCGAAACATCGAGGTTCGTGATTAAATGGTGCTGAGCGGCGGGCGAAATGGCAACCGTCTGTTTGCTTGAGTAATCATTATTGAACCAATATTCGTATTCTACGATCTTTTTGCCGGATGCAAAGCCAATAGAGCTTTTATAGAAAGTTTTGCTCAGTATGCTGCTGTAAATATTCTTTTCATCCTTATAACGGATGTTCAGAACGTTTACTCCGTCTGGTAAACCCGAAACATCGAGGTTCGTGATTAAATGGTGCTGAACGGCGGGCAAAATGGCAACCGTCTGTTTGCCTGAGTAATCATTATTGAACCAATATTCGTATTCTACGATCTTTTTGTCGGTTGCAAAGCCAATAGAGCTTTTATAGAAAGTTTTGCTCAGTATGCTGCTGTAAATATTTTTTTCATCTCTGTAACGGATGTTCAGAACGTTTACTCCGTCGGGTAAACCCGAAACATCGAGGCTCGTGATTAAATGATGCTGAGCGGCGGACGAAATGACAACCGTCTGTTTGCCTGAGTAATCATTATTAAACCAATATTCGTAACTTTTTAGATTATTTTGTGCAAACAGCCAGCCACTCCACAGAATTCCCAGTGAGAAAAATAATTTCTTCATACTAATTATCCTGAGCGGAAACTTTAATCTCGACATTCAAAATGCCATTATTAGTCGTGGGTGCAATGTTTTCGAATCGTATGTGCGGGTTTGATGGTACGCCGCCATCTTTATATGGGTAGGTGCCACCATAGATACCAACCTGTGTGCCGTCTGTACCAATATAAATCCCGGGATTTTTTAAATGGTAGTCATGAGTGTAGTTGAATGTTTGGCCGGTTTGATTTACAAATATATCAGCTTGCAGAACTCCGGTATAATTTCCGCTTTCCGTTGGGGAAGTACCGTATTCGGGAGTTGATGTTACAAAAAGATTATTTCTAAATATATTTCCGCTTCCAGAAACCCCAGTACCATATGTTTCCAGGAAAATATTATTTATAATAGTGTTATTATCCCTTCCGAATAAATAATACCAACCATAACCACCATAAACAGATGATAAATAGATATTATTTGAGATAGTATTTCCATAAGATTCTGAGATCGAACCAATTATATTATTACTAATCAATACATAAATTGCATTCCTTAGCATAAAACTATTAACAACATTTCGTATAAACAATAAGTTAGTCGAAGGATTGGTCGTTCCATCAATCTTTACATTGTTTATTTTGCAATATTTAACGGTAACATTATTAATATCCTTATCATTAGTAAATATCAGGTCGCCATTAATTTCTATACCTTCCAGATGAAAACCATCGGCATTTTCACCAAGATTAAGAGTACTTTGCAGGACTGTTCTGCCGGTAACGACAGTTGAATCGGGATAATGCCCTGCACCAAATATCAATAGTTTCTTGTCTATAGTTGCAGGAACTGCAAAGCTTCCTCCCGACAAATAAATGGTATCTCCTGAAACAGATGCACTATAAGCATTGATAAAAGCGTTAACGCCGGTAAAGAGTTGAACGTTTGTCGGGCTGTGTAAAGCAGCTTTCTGGGCATTAATAGTGATCGACAGAGCAATAGCCACTGCAATAAATAATGTTTTTTTCATATTCATTTTTTTATTTAATTATATCTTAAATTTTTATCTTTTTTACACTGTATAGATAATATCATAGTTATATAAACATATTTATATTCAAGTTGTTACTAAATTTTTTTTGGGAAATATCACCTGAGGTATTTCAAGCTCCGTCATTAATTACATTTTTCAGCGGCAAATATATATTTTCCGATTTGAATTTTGGAGCAAGAATTTTATTTATTCAAAAATATTTAATAACTTATTCAATAGTTGGCTTTTACAATTTTATTAAATGTAAGAGAATGGATTTTATTTTTGAAGGAAGAATCTTCAGCAGGTAATGTTCATTGAACTTTTGGTTTCGGAAGTACATACAGAACATCCTCCTTCATCTGAACCTTTCTTTGCTTTTCCTTGCATTTCGTTATATAAACCCCTGCAAGTATAAACAGCACAATAAAAACCAATACCTTGAATGGAAAACTCTTAATAAGCTCAAGTATAAACCAGTCCTTTTTCATACTCCGGACATTATGGATTATACCATAATTATTTTACAGCAAAGGTTACCTGAAAATTTTAACCTTTTTTCATCGGGCAATTCAAATATAATAAAATCATTTTAAATATCATAACTATTGCAATTAAAAATAATGTCTGATGAAACATTTTCGAACTTCATATCCTCATTCCCTGCTTTCTGAAAAAACTGAAATTCACTTTTCCATATTTCCGGTGTTCGAAGAAATAAGGGTTACCGGTAAAACTTACCGAAGCAGGATGCTCGAGAATCAAAAAACCATCTTCCTTAAGAACATTCGATTCTATTACAAGATTGGGAATATTTGTCAGCCATAGAAGGTTATAAGGTGGATCTGCGAACACAATGTCGTAATGGTATCTGCACGCTCTTAAATAGTCCTGGACATCAATATGAAGCGGTTTGATATTCTTGAAATTCAATTCATGAACCACTTTCCTTATGAATGATAAGTTATATCGGTCGAACTCGACCAGATGAACATTCTTTGTCCCTCGTGATGCAAATTCAAAACTTATGCTTCCTGTTCCAGAAAAAAGGTCAAGCACCTCTATATCCTCGAAATCAACCCTGTTCGAAAGAATATCGAACAGACTTTCCTTTGCAAAATCGGTCGTCGGCCTGACTTTTAAACCAGATGGAGGATTTATCCTTCTGCCTTTATATTTTCCACTAATTATTCGCAATTTATTGCAGTATAAAGGTTTATAAACCTGTGCAAATCAGTTTCATTGAAAACATAACTGAAAGTGAAATTACCGGCAGGCATGGCAAATACTATATTTCTTATATAAAGCGACAGTGTAGAGGTGAGATTATCATATTTCTCACTCAGGCCGCTGACAAATATTGTTTCTTCATTGCCTATACCAAGGTTTTTGAAGACATTAAGTGTAAAATATACAATATCTGATACATTTCTGTACGTGAAGGCATTTGAATAATAAAGCGAAAAGCCGATGAAAACCGTCAGGTTAAAAAAATCATTTTCCACATGAAGATGTATATAATTGCCATTATGAGATTTCATTACATGTGTCATGTGGGTAAAAAGTGGTTTCAGATGATGAAAGGGTGTAGGGTTCGGAAAGAAATTTCTTATAGTATCAAATAAAGGTGTAGATACTCCAAATAACAGAAATGAATCAATTTCAGGAATTTTGTTGCTTAAAACTGTTCTGTTTTCCTTTTTGCCATGATTGAATTCGAAATATTCATCTTTTCTGGCCGGTTCATACAGTGAAGAAGGTACGAGAGTAAATTCAGGAGATGGCATTATCAGGTTGATATTTTTGTATTTCTTCGACAGGAAATCATCTCCAGCAATTATTTCTGAAATGTCCTCGAAGTTATACCTGCTGTTCTCATCAGGAGTATAGGACCTGACCATTATATATTTGTTTCTTATAGCATCGAGTATGCAAAAGGAAATATCATCAAACCCGGACTGAAGCGTCAGGATATATTCTCCTGTACGGTTAATATCGAGTGTCTCGTCAAAAAGTTCCAGAAACGGCATTTGCTGATGAGAAATTTAATTTTCTCTGTAAGTCTTTGTGCCTCCTCTATCAACCTCTATGAAATAAAAACTATTACACATACTGACCTAAAAAATTCACAAAGAGTCACAGAACTATCTGTTTTTACAAATATAATTCAAAGATTCATTAAGTTTACATCTATGATTCAATTCGGTCTGCCTGATGCGTGATACACTGATATATAATCATTTGATAAAATTCCTCGATAATGTTCCTACCGACGACCAGGCGATAGCGTTGAAAAAGATAGCTTCATTTTTGATAAATAAGGATGAGAATGCAGTTTTTCTTCTCACTGGTTATGCAGGTACGGGCAAGACCACACTTATAAGTGCAGTGGTAAAGACTCTCGATCTTTTGAGGATGCGCTCAGTTCTTCTTGCTCCCACAGGCAGGGCGGCAAAGGTTCTGTCGTCCTTCACGGGCAGACAGGCTTATACCATACACAAAAAGATTTACCGTCAGAAATCGTTAAAAGATGGTACAGGCAAGTTTGAACTCGACAGGAATCTTCATAAGAACACTGTTTTTATTGTGGATGAAGCCTCGATGGTTTCGAACAAAAGCAAGGAACTATCAATATTCGGGAGCGGCAAACTACTGGAAGACCTTATTGAATATGTCTATACGGGAGAGGATTGCAGGCTTATGCTGGTAGGAGACACGGCTCAGCTTCCACCGGTAGGTTCAGTCGTAAGTCCGGCACTCGATAATGCCATAATCGAAGAGTTCGGCTTTAAAGTCGAGTCGGCAGAACTGAAACAGGTTCTGAGACAAAGTCTTACATCGGGTATTCTTGTTAACGCCACAAGGATAAGAGAACAAATTACGGCAGGCGATCTTTCCAGACCTTCGATAGATTGTCATAATTTCAGGGATATTATACGACTTTCAGGCAACGATTTTTTAGAAGAAGTGTCGGCAGCCTATGAGAAATGCGGTTTAGGAGGAACGATAATCGTGGTTTATTCGAATAAACAGGCAAACATTTACAACAGTGGAATCCGGAACCGGATATTTTTTCGTGAAGAGGAGATCGAGCCCGGAGATATAGTTATGGTGGTGAAGAATAATTATTCACTTGCTGATGAGGAAGATCCTTACAGATTCATAGCAAACGGAGATATTGCGGAAGTTCTAAGAGTGAGAAATTATGAGGAGAGATATGGCTTCAGATTTGCAGAGATGTCACTGCGTTTTCCGGATTACGGCACCGAGATCGAGACCAAGGTGATGCTCGATGTACTGCATCTCGATTATCCGGCACTTCCTGCTGATAAGAACTCAGAGCTTTTCAAAGCGTTACAACAGAATTATGCTCATATAAAAATTAAGAAAAAACAGTACGATATGATTCGTGAAGACCCGTATTTCAATGCCCTGCAGATTAAGTTTGCATACGCCGTAACCTGCCATAAGGCGCAGGGTGGACAATGGGAGAGGGTGTTCATAGATCAGGGATTATTCAACAGAGCCGATGCTTCGATAGATTATCTGCGCTGGCTATATACGGCACTTACAAGGTCAACCGACAGGGTTTATCTGGTAAATTTCCCTGAAGAGTTTTTTAATGAATAACTTAGTGAAAAATTTCAAATTTCCCCTAAAATTTATTAATTTGGTTGCTTATTATATAGCAATATTTGACTATTATTTATTGATATGGATTTAAAAGATCAATTAAAAAAATTGCCGATAAAATCATCAAGATCAAGGAATATACTCTTAAAGAGGAGTCTACAAAAATGTATTATCTATTTGACAGATTTATAGAAGTATATAACTTTTAAGGATGAGAATAAAAATGAAATAAGGTTTCTATTGAATAAAGTGGATGGATATTTATAATTATTCGGAGCAACTTATAAAAGCATCAAAATCATTTATTAAAGAGTAGTATATTCTCAAATAGTAATTTATGAAATCATATCGCAAGGAGCTCTGGTTTGAGATTCCAACACGCAGAGCATTTGTTAATATTACCGATAAAGTTGAGCAGTGTCTGGAAGAATCAGGTATTAAGGAAGGTCTGGTTCTTGTAAATGCAATGCATATTACAGCAAGTGTATTTATCAACGATGATGAGTCGGGGCTGCATCACGATTTTGAGGTATGGCTCGAAAAGCTTGCACCCGAAAAGCCTTATTCACAATATCAGCATAATGGTTATGAAGACAATGCGGATGCGCACTTAAAAAGAACTGTTATGGGGCGTGAGGTTGTTGTGGCCGTAACAGACGGGCGGCTCGACTTTGGACCGTGGGAACAGATATTTTATGGCGAGTTCGACGGTAAGCGTCGTAAACGTGTATTGGTCAAAATTATAGGTGAATAGTTGATTATTTCAGTTTCAAATCTTTAATAATACTTTCTATCCTTTCGTCGAGGAGTTTTACGGTTTCTTTGTATTTCGATTCTGATTCGAGTTTTGTATTTACTGAGAAATAGAATTTGATTTTAGGTTCTGTGCCGGAAGGCCTGATAGAGATTTTCGAGCCGTCTTCAAGGAAAAACTGAAGTACATCCGATTTTATCAGCTTCAATTTATCCTGCGTTCCGTGTATTGTGTCGAATGATATGAGTTTTTCGTAGTCATCTATTCTAATCACCCGGCTTTTATTTATTTCTGTGGGCGGGTTATCTCTGTATTCTTTCATCATGGCATTGATTTCATTGGCGCCTTCCACACCTTTCCTCACTATATTGACGAGTTTTTCCCTGTAAAGTCCATATTTAAGATATATCTTGATTAATAAATCGTGCAGCGACATGCCCTTTGTTTTTGCCCATGCTGCCGTTTCGGCAACAAGCGCACATGACCCCACGGCATCTTTATCCCTTACATAGTCGGCAGGCAGATAGCCGTAACTCTCCTCGCCTCCACCTATAAATTTTTTCTTTCCTTCAAGTTTGCGTATAAGCTCAGCAAAGTATTTAAAGCCAGTAAGAACATTATAGCATTCTACGTTATGGTCCTCCGCAATACGGTCGAGCAGGTCGGATGTCACGATTGTTTTAATAACATATTCATTGCCTTTATAAAGTTTTTTTTCTTTATATTGTGAAAGGGTATAATACATAAGTAAAGCGCCTGTCTGGTTTCCATTGAACAATACAAAAGAACTGTCAGGTGTTCTCACTGCTATTCCCAGCCTGTCGGCGTCAGGGTCGGTTGCCATAACAAGGTCGGCGCTATTTTTCTCAGCAGTCTCAATTGCCATTTTCAAAGCCTCTGCTTCTTCAGGGTTTGGCGATTTCACTGTTGGAAAGTTGCCGTCGGTAATATCCTGTTCAGGAACATTTATGATGTTTCGAAATCCGAACAGTTTGAGAGCTGAAGGGATAAGTTTGCCACCGGTACCGTGGATTGGAGTATAAACTATGCCCATATCCTTTTGTTTTTCAATAGCATCAGGATTAAGTCTGATCTTTAAAACTTCTTTCAAAAACAGATCATCTGTTTCTTTGCCAAGAATCTTTATTCTTGATTTATCGCCTCCGAATTTAATTTCTTTCACTGATTTTATTTTTCTTACTTCATTTATTATTCCTTCGTCATGAGGCGGAACTACCTGTCCGCCATCGTTCCAGTAAGCCTTATATCCGTTATATTCCGGAGGATTATGTGATGCTGTTACCACAACACCGCTATGGCATTTATAATGTCTTATAGCGAATGAAAGTTCAGGAGTTGGACGAAGCGAATCAAAAAGCAGTACTTCAAATCCATTAGCTGAGAAAATATCTGCGGCCGTTTCGGCAAAATAACGACTGTTGTTTCTGCAGTCGTGAGCTATCGCCACTTTTATAGTTGTTTCACCAAAATTCTTTAAAAGATAATTAGCCAGTCCCTGAGTTGCCATGCCGATAGTATAGATATTCATTCTATTTGTTCCGGCACCCATAATTCCTCTGAGTCCGCCAGTGCCGAACTCAAGGTCTTTATAAAAGGCATCGATAAGTGTTGCTTCATCACCTTCGAGCATTGCTTTTACCTCACGGCGAGTTTCCTCGTTGAATTCTTCACCCAGCCATACCCGGGCTCTTTTTCTTATTTCTTCAATATCGAGCATATATTTGATTTTAAATTATATTTTCTTTTTTCATCTGGTCAATACATTTTTTTAAGCTAATATCCCATTTAGGAATTCTTATTTTATATGTATCTATAATTTTCTTCTTTGAAAGCACCGAATAATGGGGTCTTAAGGCAATAGTAGGATAGTTGTCCGAACTTACCGGTTCAACATTGCAGTTTATTTCTACAAAATTAAGTATCGTTTTTGCGAAATTAAACCATGTACATTCTCCTTCATTCGAATAATGATAAATCCCTCCGGTGAAAGTAGTGTTATTTCTGGTTATGTCGTGTATAATTTTTATGACCGCATTAGCAAGGTCAGCTGCCCATGTTGGTGTACCTGTCTGGTCATTTACTACCTTCAGCGATGCATTTTCTTTTGCTTTTTTAATTATTGTCTTTACAAAATTATTCCCGAAAGCAGAGTAGAGCCATGAAGTTCTAATAACCATCGAATGACGATTTTTCAGAGCGTTTCTTTCCCCTTCGAGTTTCGAAGCTCCATATTTCGAAAGCGGATTGGGAATATCGGTTTCGATATATGGCCGATTGGATTTTCCATCAAAAACATAATCGGTTGAGAAATGGATAAACCTGCATGGTGAATTCTTTATGGCATTAACTATGTTCATAACGCCTTCGCTGTTTACCTTAAAAGCCTCATCAGGTTTTTCCTCCGCTTTGTCAACAAGGTTATAAGCAGCACAGTTAACTATCCAGTCGGGTTTGATTTCAGTAATGAATTTCTTTGTTATTTCAGCATCAGTTATGTTAAGTGTTTCGAAGTCGGTGAATATGAAACGGTATTCAGGGTAATTTACTGAAATTTTTTTTAATTCCATTCCCAGTTGGCCATTTGCTCCGGTAATAAGTATTAAAGGCATTTTTAAAATCAGAAGTTATTTTCCGCATCTTTAAAGTGCGGGTTTTTGTTATCCTTTTCGCTTATGATTGCTTCAGCAGGATTTATTTTCCAGTCAATTCCGAGGACAGTGTCGGTTACAAGAATTCCACGTTCAGATGATGGTCTGTAAAAATTGTCGCATTTATATTGAACAACTGCTGTTTCGCTCAATACAGAAAAACCATGTGCAAAACCACGCGGAATGAAAAGTTGTTTTTTTGACTCAGAATCAATTTCAATGCCGTACCATTTACCATACGTTTTCGAATTTTTACGGAGGTCGAGAGCCACGTCAAATATTTTGCCATGGGCAACTCTTACAAGTTTAGCCTGTTCAAAAGGGCGAAGCTGGTAGTGTAGTCCTCTTATTACTCCTTTTACCGACATTGACTCATTATCCTGAACTGGAGTGAATGGTATACCTGCTTTTTTGAATGTCTCCTGGTTAAAAGTTTCCATGAAATAACCACGTACATCCCTGAAAATGTCAGGTTCGATTAAATATAATCCGGTAAAACTTGTTTCTTTGAATTTCATTTGAAGTTACTATTTTATCATTTACGGCTTTATTTCTTCATCTGCTATTCTAAGGAGGTATTTACCATACTGGCTGTTTCTGCATGGCTCGGCCAGTTTAATAAGTTGTTCCTTAGAGATAAATCCTCTTTTATATGCAATTTCTTCAATACATGAAGCTTTTAGGCCCTGACGTTGTTCAAGAGTGGCGATAAAATTTGATGCCTGAAGTAAGCTTTCGCATGTTCCGGTATCGAGCCATGCCATACCTCTACCCATCAGTTTTACCGTAAGTGTTTTTTCTTCAAGGTATAATCTGTTAAGGTCAGTTATTTCAAGTTCGCCACGTTCAGAAGGTTTCAGTGTTTTAGCCTTTGCCACCACAGTGTTATCATAAAAGTAAAGTCCGGTAACTGCATAGTTTGATTTTGGATTTATAGGTTTTTCTTCGATGCTAACAGGTTCTTTCCGGTTGTTGAATTCTACCACTCCATATCTTTGAGGGTCAGTTACATAATAACCGAAGATGCACGCTCCTTTTTTTAACTGTGCAGTTTCCAGAAGAACGTCTCCAAACCCATGGCCATAGAAGATATTATCGCCCAGTATCATACAAACTGTATCGTCAGCTATAAATTTCTCACCTATAATAAAGGCCTGAGCAAGTCCTCCGGGGTAAGGTTGCTCAGCGTATGAAAATTTCATTCCGAGCGAAGAGCCGTCGCCGAGAAGGTTGATGAATAAAGGAAGATCGCGTGGCGTGGAAATTATAAGGATATTTTTTATTCCGGCAAGCATAAGAACTGACAACGGATAATAAATCATCGGTTTGTCATAAACTGGCAGAATCTGCTTGCTTATAGCATTAGTTATCGGATATAGCCTTGTACCCGATCCTCCTGCAAGAATGATTCCTTTCATTAATTATTTTTTTAAATATTTTTACTGTTCTTATGCAACCGAATATTACACCTTAATTTCCCATTGTACATCATAAATCATCAATTCCTTTAACTTCTTCCGATACCGTAATATTCGAATCCTGCTTCTCGTATTTGTGCAGGCTCATAAATATTTCTTGCGTCGAATATGACTTTGTTTTTCATTATTTGCGACATTTTTTTAAGGTCCGGGATTCTGAATTCAGGCCATTCAGTTAATAATGCAAGTGCATCGGCCGATTCAAGTGCGGTATATTGGTCGGGTGCATAAACAATTTTGTTTTCGAACAATTTTTCTGTTTCCTTCATTGCAGCAGGGTCATAAACGCTAATAGCAGCTTTTTCATCAAGTAGTTTTTTTATCAGGTGAATTGCAGATGATTCCCGAATGTCGTCGGTATGAGGTTTAAATGAAAGCCCCCATATTGTTATTTTTTTGTTTTTCAGGTTATTATTAAAATATTTCATTATTTTATTAAAGATAACATTTTTTTGATAATTATTAGCCTCTTCCACGGCATTGATTACTTTCATATCATAACCATGTTCCTGTGCCGTAAGCAAAAGGGCTTTAACATCTTTTGGGAAACATGAGCCGCCATAACCAGGACCTGGATAAAGAAATTTACTACCGATTCTCGAGTCGCTTCCTATTCCTTTTCTTACCTGATTTATATCAGCGCCAAGAAGTTCGCACAGGTTTGCTATTTCGTTAATAAAGCTTATTCGTGTTGCAAGCATTGCATTAGCCGCGTATTTGGTGAGTTCTGCAGAAGCGATATCCATAAAATAGATTGGATGATTATTAAGTACAAAAGGTTTGTATAGCCTGCTCATTATCTCAGCGGCTTTTTCGTTTGAAGTCCCGATTATAATTCTTTCCGGTTTAAGAAAATCCTCTACAGCAGAACCTTCTTTCAGAAATTCAGGATTTGATGCCATGTCGAAGGGTATAGTAACATCACGGTTTCGGAGTTCTTTTTCAATAACTTTTCTCACTTTTTCCGAAGTACCTACAGGAACTGTACTTTTTATTACAATTATCACATAAGATGTTATTACTTTTCCAATTTCAGATGCAACTTCAAGGACATGGCTGAGGTCGGCGCTCCCATCTTCCCCGGGAGGTGTGCCTACGGCAATAAAAATTGCTTCGGCTCCTTCAATACTTTCTTTGATATTGTTAGTAAAACTAAGACGTCCTTTTTCTATATTTCTTTTCATTATGGCCTCGAGGCCTGGTTCATATATAGGTGAACGCCCATTGCTCAGACTTTTGATTTTTTCCTTGTCGATGTCGGTACAGGAAACAGTCAATCCGGTTTCTGCAAAACATGTTCCGGTGACCAGTCCTACATAACCTGTTCCAATAATTGAAATTTTCATACAATAGATTCAGGTATAATACTTAAATGTTTTGCAAAGATAACATATCAAATGGATAACGAAAATTGAATATGATAAACTAAATTATATTAAAAAACCGGTACTATTCCGAATAAAATGTATAATATTTAATAAAATAAATTACATATAAGAATTAACATCGTATAGAAAAATTCAATTATCTTTGCACACCTGTTTTAATTAATATATTGTCTAATTTATTAAATGTTAGTTTATTAAAATTATTTTATGATTCAAAGCGAAGAAAAATCAAGTGATCTGGAAGGAATTGAGAATTCTGAAAGGTCAGAAAGTGAATCTCCAGAGGCAAAAATAGCTGTGGAGAAAGAGGATGCACAAAAGGAAGTCAAAACTGAATTTGAAGAACGTGTTGCAATTGACACGATTCCTGAATCTGAATCGCATAAAATGGCGGTTCATGATGAAAAGGCCTCTGTTGATAATTTTAACTGGGAAGAATTTGAAGCGAAAGAAAATCGCACTTCACCCAAATATGCTGAATACGAGGCCATGTATGATAAAACTCTATCAACAATATCGATTGATCAAGTTGTAAAGGGCACCGTAATTCAAATGACGAACCGTGAGGTTGTTATAAATATAGGTTACAAGTCAGAAGGTATTGTAAGCCTTAATGAATTCAGGTACAATCCAAATCTCAAGGTAGGTGACACTGTTGAGGTATATGTTGAAAGTCAGGAAGACAAGAAAGGTCAGCTTGTGCTTTCTCACAAAAAAGCAAGAGCTCTCAATTCATGGGAAAGAATCAATGCGGCTCTTGAAAATGATGAAATCATCACAGGATATATAAAGTGCCGGACAAAAGGTGGAATGATTGTGGATGTCTTTGGCATAGAAGCATTTCTGCCCGGTTCACAAATAGATGTCAAGCCTATACGCGATTATGATGTGTTTGTAGGCAAGACGATGGAATTTAAAGTTGTTAAGATAAATCAGGAGTTTAAAAATGTTGTTGTGTCGCATAAAGCACTTATCGAGGCTGAGCTTGAACAGCAGAAGAAGGAGATTATTGCAAAGCTCGAAAAAGGCCAGGTTCTCGAAGGTGTAGTGAAGAATATAACTTCTTATGGTGTTTTTATTGATCTCGGCGGTGTTGACGGACTTATTCATATCACCGATCTTTCATGGGGGAGAGTGAATCATCCTGAAGAAATCGTTCAGCTTGACCAGAAACTTAATGTCGTTATTCTCGATTTTGATGATGAGAAGAAGCGTATTGCCCTTGGTCTCAAACAACTTACTCCGCATCCGTGGGATTCGCTTGATCCGAATTTGAAGGTAGGCGATATAGTTAAAGGTAAGGTTGTGGTTTTAGCTGATTATGGTGCTTTTGTGGAAATAGCTCCCGGAGTTGAAGGCCTTATCCATGTGTCGGAAATGTCGTGGTCACAACATCTCAGGAGTGCACAGGAATTTCTTAAAGTGGGCGACGAGATCGAAGCCGTTATTCTGACACTCGACCGCGAAGAAAGAAAGATGTCGCTGGGAATGAAACAACTTAAGCCCGATCCATGGCAGAATATTGAGGAAAAATATGCCGTGGGTACAAGACATAAAGCACGGGTCAGGAATTTTACAAGTTTCGGGGTATTTGTTGAAATAGAAGAAGGTGTTGACGGCCTTATCCATATTTCAGATCTTTCATGGACAAAGAAGATAAAACACCCTGCTGAATTTACTTCTATTGATGCTGAAATTGAAGTAGTTGTGTTAGAAATTGATAAGGAAAACCGCCGTTTAAGTCTCGGACATAAACAACTTGAAGAAAATCCATGGGACGTATTTGAAACAATATTTAACGTTGATTCAATTCATGAAGGTACAATAGTTGAATTGTTCGATAAAGGTGCCATTATTGCTCTTCCATACGGAATCGAAGGGTTTGCAGCTCCAAAACAACTTATAAAGGCTGATGGCACAATGGCAAAAGTTGATGAAAAGCTTATGTTCAAAGTTGTAGAGTTTAATAAATCGGCTAAAAAAATTATTGTTTCTCATAGCAAGATATATGAAGATGAAAAGAATGAAGTAGAAACAACGGAGAAAAAGCCGAAATCAGAAACAAAAAAGAAATCTGCAAAGAATTCGAAATCATCTATTGAAAAAACAACACTTGGTGATATAACTGATCTTGCATCTATTAAAGAAGAATTAGAAGAAACACAGAAAAAACTTCCGAAAAACAGAAAAAAAGCTTAAATTTAAGCTTTAAAATCTTTCTTATGGATTTCAATGTTGAAAACCGTACCAACAGTACATTGATTAAGATTCAGACTGAGAAGCTTGATACTCATATAGCTCCTTCGCTGAAATCTGAACTTGTACTTGTTTCGGGAAAGGGTGAAAAGAATATCATCCTTAATCTCGAGAAGTGTCAATACTGTGATTCTTCAGGTCTTAGCGCCATCCTTGTAGCTAACAGGTTATGTAAAAATGCGGGTGGTACTTTTGTTCTCTGCGGACTTAATGAAGCCGTCGAACGGCTTATTACTATTTCGCAGCTCGATACGGTACTTAACATAACAGACACCGTTGAAGAGGCTGAAAAGATGATATCATAGACGGTCGGTTCTGCAAAACAAAATGAAACTTACCATACTGGGTAGTAGTTCTGCATTACCGACTTCTGAAAGAAATCCTTCCGCTCATGTGCTTTGTGCACATGAGCGGTTGTATTTAATAGACTGCGGTGAGGGAACCCAGATGCAAATGAGAAAATGCAAAATACGGTTCAGTAAAATCAACCATATTTTTATTAGCCATTTACATGGTGATCATATTTTCGGATTATTCGGACTACTCTCATCTTTCAACCTGATGGGCAGAGGTCAGCCTCTAAATATTTATGCTCCGGCTAATTTTAATAAAATATTGAAATCGTATCTGGAAGACTTTGATATAAAACTTGGATTTGAAGTAATTTTTACCGAGCTTAATTGCAAAGATCCTTTTGTTATTCTGGATGACAAATATTTAACTGTTACTGCTTTTCCCCTCAGACACAGAATACCAGCTTTTGGTTTTTTATTCAGCGAAAAAAAAGCGGACAGAAAAATCCGCAAAGAGAAGATAGAAGTTTATAATATACCGATTGCAAAAATGAATGCAATAAAAAAAGGCGAAGATCTGATAAGGGAAGATGGCATAATTATTAAAAATGAAGAAATTACAATTTCTCCTCCAAAACCTCTATCTTATGCCTATTGTAGCGATACAAGTTATTTTCAACAACTTTCTTCTTATGTGAAAGGTACCGACCTTATTTATCATGAGGCTACTTTTGGTAATGACCTGCGCGACCTCGCCGAATTAACAGGACACTCAACAGCCGCCGATGCTGCAAGAGTGGCTTCTGAAGCTGGCGCCGGTACTCTGATAATAGGGCATTTTTCATCTAGATATAAAAATCCTGAAATTCTCGTCGAACAGGCAAGAGAAATATTCCCGTCAACATACCCCGCTGAAGACGGTAAAACATACAAGATAATTGATAATAATAAAAACATTTGAAACTTGGTTATATTTACAACATAAATTAAAACTCTATATTAACAATTAAGAACTTTAATAATTTATTTCGATTCACATATATACGGCTTATTGATTGCAGAATACGTTAGATGAATGAAATGAGTTTTGCTTGAAAGAAAATGATTTTCAATATTGAATTAAAGATAAAATAATAGATAAATTTTTCGGACAAACAATTATAATAAAAATGAAAAAGCTGAAATATCTCATATCAGGAGTATTGATTCTTTCAAGTTTTTACCTCGATATTAATGCACAAATTCTGAACGAGAATACTCTAAAAATCGCAAGAACCTTAGGCCTTATAGATGCGTTTTATGTTGATACAGTAAACCTTAATTCACTTACCGAGAAAGTAATTGTTGATTTACTCCGTTCACTTGACCCTCATTCAACCTATATTTCGGCAAAAGATGTAAAGGAGATGAATGAACAGCTTATAGGAAATTTCGAGGGAATAGGAATACAATTCAATATTCTCCACGATACTGTAATTGTTATTGAACCTATAAAAAACAGTCCTTCGGAGCGAGTCGGACTAAAGGCTGGAGACAGAATTGTAAAAATAAATGGCGAGAATGTTACAGGAATAGGAATTTCTACAACCGGTGTAAAAAATAGGCTTATGGGTCCGAAAGGAACAAAAGTAAATGTCACGGTCTTCCGGCCAGGCACAAAAGGCATATATGACTTCACAATAACTCGCGATAAAATACCTATTAATAGTATGGATGCGGCGTATATGCTTAACACTGAAACAGCCTATTTTAAATTTAACAAATTTTCTGCAACAACTGAAAGGGAATTTCTGGATGCACTCGATTCACTGAAAACGAAAACCCTGAAGAATGTAATAATTGATCTTAGAGGCAACCCTGGAGGGTATATGATTGCCGCGGTAGCACTTGCAAATCAGTTTCTTGAAGGAGAAAAACTTGTTGTTTACATGGAAGGCAGAAAAACACCGCGAGAGGATTTTAAGTCGAATGGCAAAGGCTTGCTAACGAAAACAAATCTCGTTGTACTTACTGATGAAACTTCTGCATCGGCTAGCGAAATATTTGCTGGTGCAATTCAGGATTGGGATCGCGGAATTATTGCAGGCAGAAGAACCTTCGGTAAAGGCCTTGTGCAAAGTAGTTTTCCGCTTAACGACGGTTCACAAATACGACTTACTATTGCAAGATACTATACCCCAACCGGACGCTCGATACAAAGCCCTTATGGAGAAGGATATGCAAAATATATCGAAAATTACCTGAAAAGATTTAAAAACGGCGAAAGATTTAATGCTGATAATATTAAACTACCAGACTCTTTAAAGTGTTATACCCTCGTAAATAAAAGAACAGTGTATGGCGGAGGAGGAATAATGCCCGATGTGTTTATTTCGGCCGATACATCATGGGTAACTGATTATTACATAGATCTTCGCAGTAAAGAAATATTCAATTCGTTTATTCTTGAATACACCGATAAAAATCGTAATAAAATATTATCGGAATATAAAGGCATTGAAGATTTCAGAAATAGATTCGAATTTTCAAATGAGGATATTGCATGGTTCATAAAAATGGGTAATGATGCAGGTATTAAATATAATGATTACCAGTTTAATATCTCTAAAAAAGAGATTCAGAAAATTTTGAAAGCCCTGGTTGCAAATACTTTTTGGCAATCAAATGGCTATTTCATGATTATTAACGAAAATGACAACGAAATAAACAGAATTTTAAATCTTTTTTATGACCCAAATGAATATAGAAAAATACTCGGATACTGATGACTAAGTATTAAAAAAATCTATCTTCTTTTAATTCATTACGGTAAAAATAATAACATACAATATAGAAAACTTGGTTCTTTAAGAAAAGAAGAAGAAAAAAACAAAAAATTGTCTTTTAAAAATCGAAGGTTAAAGTACATTTTTTATATTTTCGTCAAATTATTTGCATGTTAGGCAAATGAGATAAGGAAATATTAGTTACTTTGAGCTGTTATTATTTTGTTATTATGTAAAAAACTCATCTTTTCAAATAAGCTTAAATGAGTTTTAATATAGAAAATTACCTTTTAGAGCAGCAGAACGGCGACGTTGTCCTTTATTATAAAGGTAATATCGACTCTGATGTTATCAATGGTATACTCGATACTGTTGAGAATAAGCTTATTCAAATGAATGAACAGGTGAGACTGCGTAAAAAAGTATATAATGTACTTGTTGAAAGCCTCCAAAATCTTTATCATCATGTTGATAAAGTTCCACCTGATTTTGAAGATCAGTCGGCTGAAAAATTTGGACTTTTGATAATCCGAAAAATTGACGGAGGTTATAGAATTATTACAGGGAATTTTATAAAGAAAGAAAATATTGAGAAACTTGAAGAAAAAATAAAACGTCTTAACAAGTCAAGCCAGGATGAGATTAAAGAACTTTATAAGTTCATTCTTAATCATCAGCGTATAACTAATAAGGGAGGAGGAGGACTTGGGTTAGTTGATATTGCTAGAAAAACCGGTAATAAATTCGAATATAAATTTATTGATTATGATAATGACCATTCTTTCTTTTATCTTAATATACTTGTAAATAATTTTGAAAAATAATTTTTTAATTTTAGTAGTATGGAACCGATCATTATTGAAGGAACAGCAAAAACACCAAGCGTAAGGTTTGATCCAGATACAGGAGTTTTTGAAATAAAAGGCAGATCTATACCAGAAAATTCTGTGGAATTTTATAAACCTATTGTTGACTGGCTCGATAAGTATAAAGAAAGTCCGCTGAGTAAAACCGAAGTAAACATTAAACTTGAATATTTCAATACAAGTTCTTCAAAATGTATTCTTGACGTATTCAAGAAATTTGAAGCGATACATAAAGCCAAAAATGAAGTACAAATAAACTGGTATTATGAAGAAGATGATGAGGATATGCTTGAAGCGGGTGAAGACTATGAGTCTATCATCAGGGTTCCTTTCAAGATGATTGAAATCTCAGATTAGACTTAATTTAATAATCAATAGATCGGTCAGAAAGAGAGATTTCGTAAGAAATCTCTCTTTCTATTTTTATTCTCCCGATTTTCCTTCTTTACCCATAATGATCTGACCGGAGTCGAGCAATTTCTTTAAAAGTCTGAAATAAAGGGCCACATACAATAATGCAGTCATAAACCAGATAACTATTACATTTACTACAAGCGTCTTTACAGGCTGTCCGTAAATATTTTTTACAGGTGCATAAAAATGCGCTTTGATAAATTTATTCTCTGGCTCCAAAAAGATAGGATCAATTTTCTGGTAAATTCTGTTTTTATATACTATAACTTTCTTCAATTCATTCCTGTTTTTAACAAATTCGTCGAGCTTGTCGTTAAAATATTTGTTTTTCAAATCAATAAATCCTCGTTTGTCTTTTGCCTGCTCCTGCATTACCAGATTATCTTTCATCATGTAGGCCCTGTTCCATAAATCAACATAATACTGACGCGTTAAATCAATGTATTTTTTTGTTTCACGAAGCATTTCCATATTGAATCTTTCGGGAGTAAGATAATCGGCATACTGGAATCCAATATCAGGGAGATTCCTTAATTGTTTATTGATTTCATAATTTAATAAATCAAGACAGTCATAATATCTTTTATCCTTTATGCCTTCCGTCAAATCAGTCTCGAGAGTTGTAAGAGTTTCATTTATCTTTTCATTCCAGTATTGTTTCATGAAATTGGAATTGCTCATTATCTGGTCGTATACATAGAATTTCTTTTCATACTTGTTATTGATGTATTGTTCAACTGATAGAGCTTCATAACCCCAACGTGCTGTAATCAGTTCACCGTAAAAAGGAATAGAAACAGGAGAAGAAAGCTTTGGGTTCAGTTTTTCGTATTTCACCAGAACGCCGCTTAATATTATTTGTGGTATTACAAGGAAAGGTATAAGAATATAGATAGTCACCACTGTTTTGAAACTGTCGGAGATCAATAATCCTAACATATTAGCCGATGCCCAGCAGGAGAAAAGAACGAGCCAGTACTGGAACCATAATCCTTTTATTTCCATTATAGTGTTACCGACAATTACGAAAGAGAGAGCCTGTATGGCTGAAATCAGAAATTGTACTCCAACTTTCGAAATCAGGTAACTATTCCAGCTCAGGTTTAGAAAAGCTTCGCGTTTCAGGATTTTACGGTCTTTTATTATTTCTTCAGCACTCACTGTAAGACCCATGAAAATAGAAACTATAACAGACATGAAAATATATACG
This sequence comes from Bacteroidales bacterium, assembly GCA_017999895.1. Lineage (GTDB taxonomy): Bacteria > Bacteroidota > Bacteroidia > Bacteroidales > VadinHA17 > LD21. The sequence continues at coordinate 201,409 of JAGNKY010000002.1, read as the reverse complement.
GGCACGTTTTCATTATCGAAAAAGACATATTTTGCATCAGTTACACTTGCATCAAAATATTTTATCAGAAAGGCAAGCAGTAACGCAAGCACGGGAGCTTCAAGTAGTGTTATTATAAGGTACTGAGTATCTGCCGTTTTTGATAGGATATCCCGTTTTGAGAATACCATAAACTGCTTCACCTTGTTCGGTGGCCTGAAATTTATTTCAGGAATGCCATGGCCCTCTTCGATAGGCTTTTCCTTACCTTCGATTTCTCTTTTATAGAATTCGTTCCATTCAGCCGGAGATATCTTTCTCGTATCCGTTGGTTTACCATATTCATCAAGAACTCTTGCTTCTACGATATTGAATATTTGTTCAGGGTTGACATTTCCGCATACATGACATTCACTTTCGTTATAATTGGCATGATGGATCAGCTTTTTGAAGTAAATTATGGAATCGACAGGGTTGCCGTTGTATATGAGATATCCTCCTATATCAAGTAAAAGGAGACGATCGAACATCTTAAATATATCAGACGAAGGCTGGTGGATAACAATAAAGAGAAGTTTCCCCTTGAGGGCAAGTTCTTTCAAAAGGTCAAGTATGTTCTCTGAATCTCTTGAAGAAAGTCCGGATGTAGGTTCATCAAGGAACATAATCGCCGGTTCCCGTATCAATTCCAGGGATATATTGAGCCGTTTTCTTTGCCCGCCGCTTATATTTTTGTTGAGCGGACTTCCGACCCTCATGTCCCGTATCTCGTACAATCCAAGATTGCGCAAAGTATTGTCAACTTTTGCTCTTATTTCTTCGTCGGAAAAATTATCAAAGCATAGTTTTGCATTGTAATAAAGGTTTTCAAAAACTGTAAGTTCCTCAATAAGAAGATCGTCTTGTGATACATATCCGATAAGACCCTTTATTTTTTCACTTCCACTATGAATACTTATCCCATTTATAGTAACTTCACCTGAATATGGGGGATTAAGACCATTAAGAATGCTTAACAGAGTTGATTTTCCTGCACCACTTGCACCCATTATGCCGACCATTCTTCCCGACTCCTCTTCGAAACTCATAGGATGAATTCCAATTTTTCCACTTCTGAATCTATACTCAAGGTTTGAAACTTTATAAACCACACGTGACGCATGGAATTCTTCGCTAAAAAACTGTCTGATAACGTCACTGTAATAAATCGGAGAGGATTTAGGATTTCTTAGCGATGAGCCAGGGTTGAACGGATATACTTTATCTTCCTGTAAAAGTTGTCCGTTCATATAAAGCTCACCCATATTGGTAAATCTTACAAAATACATCTTTGCCGAATGCACATAAAGCACCCATATTTGTCCCTTTACATCACGGTTGAAAAGATGTTTGTATTCTTTTGCCGAATCTTCTTCCTTGTTATCAATGACAAGTATTCCCTCATAATCAGGAATATTTTCGAAAGAGTTCAGGACAAACTCTTTTATAAAATTATATTCGTCTGATTCAACTTTGAATGATTCTGCTACCGACTGGATGAACTCAAGTTCAAGCTGGCTTACTTCGGTCCCTTCCGATTTACAAAATTCGAGAAGCTGAACAAGAACAATAATCTTTTGATCCTGTGTAAGCTGGTCATTTATATCATTACATATTCTAAGAACCCTAACAGCAATTGCAGCCGTACGTCTGTTCTGGGTACTCTTTTTCTGTTTTTCCTGTGCTTCCTGATAGTATTCATCAAAAAAACCGAGATACGTTTTAACCAGTTCCTGATTTAACTGCCTCTTTAAAAAAGCTTCAACTACGCCCCTCCTGTCACTGTCATTACTTTCAGGCCTGGCTATTATAGCAAATAATTGCATCAGGGCTTTTAAAATCTTTTCACTCATTGCGGTTATCTGTCAGATAAAAGACGGCTGAAATTAATAATTTGAGTTAAATAATCCTAATATATAATTTAACGAAAATAAATTCAAACTGTTGCTATTTTCTTTAAAAAATCAATAATTTCAAAGCTTTAACTTTATTTTATGTCATAATGACGGATAATTTTAGCGATTTCTGACAAAAGGTTATAAATCTTAATTTTAAATTTTAATGGCAGGAATTTTGCCATTACATGGAAATTGTATAATTTATTTTATAATGTTATGAATCTGAATAATTTTACAATAAAAGCACAGGAATCGGTGATGAAGGCATTTAATATTGCCGAATCGATGAATCACCAGGCCGTAGAATGTGCACATATAATGAAAGGTATACTTTCGGAGGCCGAGAATATAGTTGAGTTTATTTTCGGTAAGACTGGCGTTGATTTACGAGCATTTAGCCGTGCTCTGGATCGTATCATAGAATCGTTTCCAAAAGTGACTGGAGGTGAATCGTATTTATCCTCGAAGGCTTCTGAAATTTTACGAAGAGCGTCGGCACATGCGACAAAAATGAAAGACCAGTTCGTTTCTGTAGAGCACATCATTATAGCTATTCTTGAGTCGGACGACCAGGTATCAAGGTTACTGAAGGATGCTGGTATGGATATGAAAGGACTCATGACAGCTATAAACGATTTGAGGAAGGGGGCTACAATACAGAGCCAGACTGCTGACGACACCTTTAACGCATTGAACCGTTATGCCAATAATCTCAATGAGATGGCGCTGTCGGGAAAACTCGATCCTGTTATCGGACGCGATGAAGAAATAAGAAGGGTGCTCCAGATTCTTTCGAGAAGATCTAAAAATAATCCTCTTCTTATCGGCGAACCGGGCGTGGGCAAAACTGCTATAGTTGAAGGCCTTGCACACCGAATCGTCAGAGGCGACGTGCCGGAAGATCTTAAGTCAAAAGTGATATACTCGCTTGATATGGGCGCCCTAATTGCAGGTGCAAAGTATAAGGGTGAATTTGAGGAGAGACTCAAATCGGTAATAAATGAGGTAATTGCATCAAACGGAGAAGTAATATTGTTTATCGATGAAATACATACGCTCGTTGGTGCCGGTAAATCGGAAGGCGCAATGGACGCAGCTAATATCATGAAGCCGGCTCTTGCTCGAGGAGAACTAAGAGCAATAGGAGCAACTACATTAGATGAATATCAGAAATATTTTGAGAAGGATAAAGCACTTGAAAGAAGATTCCAGGTTGTACATGTAGATGAACCCGATAGAGCCGATGCAATTTCAATTTTGAGAGGGCTCAGGGAAAGATATGAAGCCCATCATAAGGTAATAATAAGAGATGAAGCAATAATTGCGGCAGTTGACCTTTCTTATAGATATATAACCGATCGTTTTCTTCCTGATAAGGCTATTGACTTGATAGACGAAGCTGCAGCGAGGCTCAGATTACAAATGAATTCATTGCCTGAAGAACTCGATGAAATTCAGAGAACTATCGCTCGACTTGAGATTGAGCGGGAAGCATTGAGAAGAGACCAGGATAAGAAAAAAGCAGATGAGATTTCACGCGAGCTTTCCGAACTTAATGAGCGGCGAAATGAACTTATGGCTGCCTGGAAATCAGAGAAGGAACTGATTGAAAAAATTCAGGATAAGAAAGAAGAGATCGAAAGAATAAAACTTGAAGCCGAACAAGCTCAGAGAGCTGGCGATTATGGACGAGTAGCCGAACTTAGATACGGCAAATTGCTGGAGATAGAAAAAGAATTATCCGAATTGAAATCGAAGATTGAAGAAAGAAGGAAGAAAGGATCACTTATAAGGGAAGAAGTGAGAGCTGAAGATATTGCCGAAATTGTTTCAAAATGGACAGGAATACCTGTGTCGCGAATGCTCGAAAGTGAAAGAGAAAAACTTTTACGGCTTGAAGAAGAATTACATAAACGTGTTGTAGGCCAGGATGAAGCTATATCGGCTGTTGCAGATGCGGTGCGTCGCTCTCGTGCAGGACTTCAGGATGAGAAGCGACCCATAGGCTCATTCATATTCCTTGGCACAACAGGTGTCGGAAAAACTGAACTTGCACGCGCCCTTGCAGAATTTCTTTTTAATAATGAGAACCTTATGACAAGAATAGATATGTCGGAATACCAGGAGCGACACTCCGTATCTCGACTTATCGGTGCCCCACCGGGATACGTAGGATATGAAGAGGGCGGCCAGCTTACAGAGGCAGTACGCCATAAACCTTATTCTGTCGTACTTCTCGATGAGATAGAAAAAGCACACCCCGACGTCTTCAACCTGCTGCTTCAGGTGCTGGATGAAGGAAGACTTACCGACAACAAAGGCCGAACTATCAACTTCAGAAATGTAATTATTATCATGACGTCGAACCTTGGTAGCGATATCATCAGAGAGAGAATGGAGCAATTTAATAACCAATTGCCTTCTAAAGAAGAAGAAGCTCTTAGAAATGAAATTCTCTCCCTTCTTAAGAAATTTATGCGTCCCGAATTTCTGAATAGGGTTGATGAAATAGTTATATTTAAACCACTCACACTTAAACAGATACAGGAGATTGTGAGAATACAACTTTCAAATTTGAAAAATGTACTTAATTCTCAGGGTATAAAACTTGAAGTAGGTGACGATGCGGTTGAGTGGCTTGCTAACAATGGCTACGATCCACAGCTTGGCGCCCGACCCGTTAAACGTCTGATACAAAGAGAAATTATTAACCGCCTCTCAAAGGAAATTATTGCAGGTAATATTAGCCGCGACGATATTGTATATGTAAGTGTGAAAAACGGATCACTGATCTTCAGTAATCGTAAACAGGCTAACTGAACGAGTTGATACACTCATCAATGGAAGAATATATCTCAAAAACCGAGTCGAGGTGAAGAGTATTAAAAAGCTTTTCCACCTCCGGCTCGGCACCACATAATTTAAGTATGCTATAGTTATTCTTCGCCGCTCTAAGCAAGGTGAGCAATGTAGCAAACCCTGTGCTGTCAATAAATTCAATGCCGGCAAGGTTAATAATTATTTTTGATTGAGGTTCATTAAATAAATGAAAAACCTCCTGACGAAATGAATCAGAAGTAAGCGCATTTAATTTATTATCTGTAAATGAGATAATTTCAATATTACCTCTCTTTTCAATATTTATCATTTTATATTCTGGTTATAAACTATTTATGTAATTTTCAAGTTCTATTATAGCTTCCGAAGTGTCGTGTTCAAATCTTGAAATATAATCACCATATTTCTCTTTCTCTTCCCCCTCCCTCAATTGACGCTCAAAAACATTAAGCATATTTTCAAGTTGTTCCATTCCCATAATAGCAACTGACGATTTTACTTTATGTACTATCATTGAAAGGTTAAAGTAATCATTTTCATTAAGAAACTTTTTCATATTGGATGTGACATCATTAACCTGCTCCCGGAACATTTCCAAAATTTCAGCTATGGTATTTTTGTCACCTCCTGTCACAGAATTAATATATCCTGTATTTATATATTTATAATTCATTATTAATTAGCCTGATAGTAAATATCAATCGAGGTTTTAGTAATGTAAAATTAATAATTTATATAATATTTTAAAACCATTTAAATTAATTTACTTAATCATTGAATACAACAAACTCTTTAATTTCCCTGATAATTTTACTCTAATTTAAAAGTCCACAAAACAATAAAACAGCTTTTGTCGGTGTTTTAAATCAAATAAATATTAATTTTATCTCGAATATTTTTATTAATATGAAACTATATTCTCTTGCCTTATTATTACCACTTTTTTTATTTTATTCCGATCTTTTGAATGCACAGGCTGATATTACAATTAGCCGTAAAGATTTCCAGACCGTTAAAGAAGGCTTTACCACAGCATGGGATCATATAAAGGCGGGTGATAATTTCTACAAAAGAGGGGGTGTGTGGTATAAAAATGCTTATGAAGAGTACCTGAAAGCTTATAATTATAATGGTGAAAATGCGGAATTGAATTACAAGATAGGAGCCTCGGCTTTATGTTCAGATAACAAGCATGAGGCCTCCCGATATCTTCTGCGGGCTTATGAACTAAATGCAAATGTTGCTGAAGATATTTTGTTACTTTCAGGAAGAGCGCTTCAGTTTGCAGGTAGGTATAATGAGGCAATTGATAAACTTGAGGCATATATATCCGGAACTGATAAAAGAGACAAAACGTCAATCGAACTGGCAAATAGATATATTACAGAATGTAAGATGGCAGATCAAATTTCGAAAGATACTCTTCGCATTAAGATAACAAATACCGGAGCAGGTATTAATTCGGAATTCGATGATTACAGCATCGTTTTATCCTCTAATGGAAAAAGAATGTATTTTGGATCCAGAAGAGCATTAAATCAAAATAATTCAAAGCGTTATGAGGATAATAAATATGATGAGAATATTTTTCTTTCAGATATGATGGGGAATGAATGGAGTGTTGCTGCTCCTGCAGGAAAAAATTTGAATACTGGCTTTTGTGAAGTTCCCCTCTTTCTCAATAAATCTGAAGACAGGCTTTTTATATATGCAGGTTACGAAGGTAACGGCGATATTATGGTATCCGTTTTGAAAAAGGGAGTCTGGAAGCCACCGGTCAAAGAACAACTTGGAATTTCAAGTTTTCTACCTGAGACTTCGATGTGCATTTCGCCCGACGGTGGTGAAGTGGCATTTATTCGTAACACCGGGAAAAAAGGTAACGGAGGGAAGGATATCTTTATAATGAAGAAAATAAATGAACGAAAATGGTCAAAGCCTCGAAATGCAGGTATAACGATTAATAGCAAGTATGATGAAGAATCGGTGAGCTATTCAAAAGGAGGCGATACATTATGGTTTAGCTCGGAAGGACATAATACGATGGGAGGATTCGATATATTCTATAGTATTAGAAGTACTGATGGTTCTTGGGGCCCGCCGGTAAATGCAGGATATCCGATTAATACACCCTGGCATGAACTATTTTATGTTCCGGCACCTGATACTGACAGTGCTTTTTATTTCACTTCGGATCGCAGCGGCGGCTTTGGAGGCCTCGACATTTACAGAGGCGAAATTTTACCACCACCACTTCCAGTCCAACCGACATTAGAACCTGAACAGATTAAGCCTCCTGAACCACAAATAGTTACTATCCGTGATACTGTTGTTATTATAAAAGAATATGTACCTATTCCTCAACCTTCGGAAAAATCAATATATATTACAGGTAGAATTAGCGATTCTGAGACAGGTGAGGCGGTTGCTGCAAATATTGAAATAATAGATTTTTCAACAGACTCTATTGTTACCATAGTAGCAAGCTCTCCAATTGACGGCAATTATAGGATCAAACTACCTGAGAAAAAGACATATATTGTTAATATCCGTGCAACCGGATTTCTGTCGGATATGAAAAAAATAACAATAGGACCCGATTTTAATCAAGATTTTTTACAACTCGATGTTCCACTTATTAAAGTGAAAGTGGGTAAAAAAATCGTACTGAACAATATCTTCTTTGAACTCGGTAAAGCTGTACTTACAAAAGATTCATTCGAAGAACTTGATAAACTTGTTGCTATCATGAATGAAAACCCCGGAATGAAAATTGAGATTTCAGGGCATACTGATAATACCGGAAGTGCAGTTATAAATGCCAGATTATCAACTGAGCGAGCAAAGGCTGTTGTCAACTATTTGATAGAAAAAGGAATAGATCCTTCAAGAATGAAATATATGGGATATGGTTCCGAACAGCCTATAGCAGACAATTCCACTGCGGAAGGAAGAGCAAAAAACAGAAGAGTTGAATTCAAAATTCTTGAAATGTAGCGTTGTGTAAAATTGACGGTTTAATTCATACAATTCTCTATTCTTCTTTTTATGTTAAATAGCATGTAAACTAAATTTCATTAATGAAGTCAACACCTTTCACAGAATTTCATATACAGCTCGGAGCAAAGATGATGCCTTTTGCAGGATTTAATATGCCTGTTGAATACTCGGGAATAAACGATGAACATATTACAGTAAGGGGAAAAGTTGGAGTTTTTGATGTTTCACACATGGGGGAATTCAAAGTTTCCGGGCCTAATGCACTTTCATTTCTACAATATATTACCACAAACGATGTCTCGGCACTTCGCAACGGCAAAGCTCAATACTCTTGTTTACCAAACGGAAGAGGCGGAATAGTTGACGACCTGCTCGTTTATAAATTCGATGATAACAACTATCTTCTTGTTGTAAATGCAGCCAATATCGAAAAAGATTGGAATTGGTGTATAAAACATGCTACACGATTCAATATTATTCCAGGTAAAGATATTGTAAATATTTCGGACGAAATTGCCCAACTCGCCGTTCAGGGCCCTCTTGCTTTGAAGGCAATGAAAAAACTCACTTCAACCGATATCGAAGCAATGGAAAATTACAGTTTTGTAGTAACTGATTTTGCAGGAATTAAAGATGTTATTTTCTCGGCCACAGGATATACTGGTGCAGGAGGTTGTGAGATTTATATAAGAAATGAACATGCACCGAAATTATGGCATGCTGTTTTTGAAGCAGGAAGAGAATTCGGGATAAAGCCGGCCGGACTCGGAGCAAGAGATACTCTCAGACTCGAAATGGGATATTGCCTATACGGGAACGATATTGACGATTCCACTTCACCAATTGAAGCAGGCCTTGGGTGGATAACAAAGTTTACTGAAAACAAAGATTTTATTGACAGGGAATTTCTACTGAGACAGAAAAAAGAGGGGACTTCAAGGCGACTTAAAGGATTTGTAATGATCGACAGAGGAATACCACGCCAGCATTATGAAATAATAAACGGGGAAGGTGAAAAAATAGGCGAGGTTACATCAGGTACAATGTCGCCAATGTTGAAACAGGGAATTGGAATGGGTTATCTTTCAAAGGGTTACTGGGAAAAGGATACTGAAATATTTATTCGTATAAGAAATAAAGACTTGAAAGCCAGGGTTGTTGACTTACCTTTTTATAAAAAGATAAACCATATTTAAAACATTCTACCGGTAAATGCAATAATTCTTTATGGAAAAACATATCCTTGAAGTTTGTTTCTCACCAGCTATTTTCTGCCGATATGAAAGCAAGGATGCTATTGTAGTTGTTATTGATATACTCAGAGCCAGTTCTGCAATTTGTACAGCATTCGAGAATGGGGCAAAGGAAATAATACCTGTAAGGGAAGTTGAAGATGCAAAGGAGTTTAAGAAGAGAGGATTCCTTGTAGCAGCCGAACGTGACGGCTTTATCCTCGATTTTGCCGATTTCGGTAATTCTCCTTTCAATTTTACAAGGGAAAAGATTGAAGGTAAAACCATTGTTTATTCAACAACTAACGCGACAAGAATAATAGAAATGGCTTCTTCTGCTTATAAAACAGTTATTGGTTCGTTCCTGAATATTTCGTCAATTACAAAATGGCTGGTTAAGGAAGAAAGAAATGTTATTCTTTTTTGTGCTGGATGGAAAGACAGATTCAGTCTTGAAGATGCTGTATGTTCCGGCGCAATTGCATCACTTTTACTGGAAAGCGAAAAATTTTTTACTATATGCGATTCAACACATGCCGCAATTGATCTTTGGAGTCTGGCTAAGAAAAATCTTACAGGCTATATGCAGAAAGCAGCTCAGAGAAGCCGACTTCGAGATAAAAATCTTGACGACTGCATCGAATTCTGCCTGACATCCGATTTTACAGAAATTATTCCGGTTTTGGAAGAAGGAAGGCTCAAACCTCTTCATATACTTTGAGAATCTTTAATTCTTATTTAAATCTTTTATTTTTCTATTTTTGTCGGGTTATTTGAATAGAAACTTTATTAGTATTTTTTAATGAAAAAACATAACTTTTATGCCGGACCTTCAATATTACCTCAGTTTACTATAGATAAATCTATCGATGCAATCAGGGACTTTGAAGGAATTGGACTTTCTATACTCGAAATATCGCACAGAAGTCCGGAATTTACCAGGTGTATGAAAGATACTATTGCTCTGGTAAAAGAACTCCTGTATGTTCCTTCAGGATACCATGTAATTTTTCTGGGAGGAGGTGCAAGCCTTCAGTTCTGTCTTGTACCTATGAATCTTATGAATAAGAAGTCGGCTTATCTTGTTACTGGTGAGTGGGCAACACGAGCCTTTAATGAAGCTAAACTGTTTGGCGAAGCTATTGAAGTGGCTTCGTCGAAAGATAAAAATTTCTCCTATATCCCCAAAAACTATACTATTCCTGCCGATGCTGATTATTTCCATATTACGACCAATAACACAATATATGGCACAGAACTTAAGCAGGATCCTGATTCTCCTGTTCCTCTATGTGCGGATATGTCGTCCGATATTCTTAGCAGGCCGGTGGACGTATCAAAATATGCCGTGATATATGCCGGTGCACAAAAAAATATAGGTCCTGCAGGAGTAACAATGGTAATTATAAAAGAAGATATTCTTGGCAAGGTGAACCGCCGGATCCCGACAATACTTGACTACCGGACCCACATAAAGGCTGAATCGATGTTCAACACTCCTCCGGTTTTTGCGGTCTTTGCTGCACAGCAGACACTTATCTGGCTAAAAGGGAAAGGCGGAGTAAAAGCTATACAGAAAATAAACGCCGAAAAGGCTCAGATACTTTATGATGAAATAGAGAGAAATAAACTTTTTATGCCTACAGTTACCAGTGCCGAAGATCGCTCCGTAATGAATATATGCTTTGTTATGAAGCCAGAATATAAAGAACTTGAGCCTGAATTTTTAGCTTTTGCAAAGTCGAGAGGAATAGTAGGAATTGAAGGTCACAGAACAGTAGGCGGTTTTCGTGCTTCAACATACAATGCACTCCCAAGGGAAAGTGTGGAAGTTCTCATACAGGTAATGAGGGAGTTCGAATCAAAAAAATAGTCTTTATTTATTAAAGTGTTAATTATACCTGATAAATAATATTTTGTATCGATTCAATTTACATGATTTGCAATGGCTGAAGTTAAACCTTTCAGGGGTTTAAGACCCCCTGCTTCTATAGTAAAAGAGCTTTCATGCCTTCCTTATGATGTTATGAGCACTCCGGAAGCCAGGGAAATGGCTGAAGGCAATGAATATTCACTACTTCACATAACAAGGTCAGAAATCGACTTTCCGGATAATATCAATCCACAATCTCCGGAAATATATCTAAAGGCAAAGGATAATTTCAAAATATGGCAGGATAGGAAATGGCTTGTTCAGGACAGCGAACCCTATTTTTATATTTATGCTCAGACTATGAAAGGCAGAACGCAGTACGGTATAGCAGGTTGTGCAGCTGTTGAGGATTATTTTAATGGAACAATTAAAAAGCATGAATTGACGCGCCCTGATAAAGAAAAGGATCGAATGATACACATAAGTACTAACAATGCTAACATTGAGCCTGTTTTTCTTGCTTATCCTCCAGTTAAAGAAATTGATAAAATTGTATCCCGTATTACAGAAAATGAAAAACCTGAATATGACTTTGTTGTTGATGGTGTCGGACATCATTTCTGGGTAATACGCGATAAGAAAATAAACTTGAGAATCGAGAGACTTTTTCATGAAAAGGTACCTTATATATATATTGCCGACGGACATCATCGCACCGCTGCTGCCGCTCTTGTAGGAAAGGGAAAAAGAGAAAATAATCCGGCTCATAGGGGCGATGAAGAATATAACTATTTCCTTGCTGTGTTGTTTCCCGAAAATCAATTGCAAATACTTGATTATAACAGAGTCGTAAAAGACCTGAACGGACTTACAGCAAAGGAATTCCTTAAGAAACTTGACTCCGGTTTCATTGTCGAAGATAAAGGGAAAGAGATTTATCACCCTCAAAAGCTTCATAATTTGTCAATGTACCTTGATAATAGATGGTATAGCCTAACAGCCCGAGATGGAACATACGACGATAGCGATCCGGCTGGTATTCTTGATGTTAATATACTTACAAATCAGGTACTTAAGCCGATACTGGATATTCAGGATTTGAAGCATTCACAAAGGATTGAATTTGTCGGAGGAATAAGAGGACTGGAGGAATTGAAAAAAAAGGTCGACAATGGTGAGATGAAGGTAGCTTTTGCTCTTTACCCTGTCACTATGAAACAGGTTATGGCAGTAGCCGACACGGGAAATATTATGCCTCCCAAAACAACATGGTTCGAGCCAAAGCTTAGAAGCGGTCTTGTAATTCACCTTCTTGATTGAATTCAATGGTAGATATTGTACAAAATTTCATCCATTTAAGAGAACAGATACCTGCAAATGTTAAAATTGTTGCAGTGTCCAAATCTCATCCTGCCAGCGATATTTTGACATTGTACAATGCCGGTCATAAAATTTTCGGAGAGAACAGAGTACAGGAACTTCTGGAAAAAAAGGAAATACTGCCTGACGACATAGAATGGCATCTAATAGGCCATCTGCAAACTAATAAAGTCAGGGCCGTAATCCCTCATGTGAAGCTTATTCATTCGGTCGATAGTTTTAAACTTTTGTCTGTAATTGACAAAGAAGCTGAAAAGGCCGGACTTACAGTCGAATGTCTTCTTCAGTTTCATATTGCAAAGGAGGAAACCAAAACGGGATTTTCTTTCCGTGAAGCTCAAGATATGCTCGAATCTGAAGGGTATCTTAAAATAAAAAATATCAATATCACAGGAGTGATGGGGATAGCAACATTTACTAAAGACATGAAAATTGTCAGAGATGAATTCAGAACATTAAAAAATTATTTTAATGTTCTTAAGAGCAAATATTTTAATAATAATCCACTCTTTAGAGAATTATCGATGGGTATGTCGGGCGATTTCAAAATTGCCATAGAAGAAGGAAGCACTATAGTAAGAATTGGAACTCTTATATTTGGTGAACGATATGTTTAAAAAACAATTAGTCTTAAAAAAATGAGTATGCTTGATACACAATATCTTGGACTGGAGATTAAATCTCCGGTTATTGTCGGAAGCTGCGGTTTTTCTTCAAAAATTGAAAAGATGAAAGAAGCAGAGACTTATGGTGCCGGCGCAATTGTTATGAAATCCCTTTTCGAAGAACAGATAAATTCATTGATTGCTTCATCCCATGTACCGAATATTCATCCTGAAGCTGAAGATTATATGTCCAACTACATAAAATCACATTCTGTTGATGAATATTTAAAGTTGATATCTGAGGCAAAAAAGAGTCTTCATATTCCAGTTATTGCAAGCATAAATTGCATTACGTCCGAAACCTGGATTGAATTTGCAAGAAATATTGAAGGTGCAGGCGCCGATGCAATTGAGATTAATATGTTTTTTCTGCCTGTCAGTAGTAATGTTTTACCGGAAGAGGCTGAAAAGCAATATCTTATACTTGCCGAAAAGTTAAAAAAAACTATCAAAATTCCAATTGCAATAAAAATTGGATTCAGATTTACTAATGTTCTTAATCTGGTTGAAATGTTATATCGAAGAGGAATAGATGGTATAGTAATGTTCAACAGGTTTTATGAGCCAGATATAGATATCGAAAAAATGAAAATAGTTCCGGCCACAATATTTAGTACAAGTGATGAGTGTCGTTATGTCTTAAGGTGGATAGCCATGACGAGTGCTCTGAATATGAAGATTGATATTTCAGCTTCGACCGGAGTGCATAGTGGCAATGAAGCCATAAAATACATGCTTGCCGGGGCCAGTACTGTACAGGTATGCTCTGTATTGTATAAGAAAGGATTACAACAAATTAAAACAATTAATGAACAGATATCGGACTGGATGAAACGGAATAACTTTAATACGATTCAACAATTCAGGGGAAAACTGAACTATTCATCAATAAGCGAACCTATGATGTTCGAAAGAACACAGTTTATGAAATATTTTTCATCGCATGAATAGTGATCTTGTAATTCGATGAAATAAATAAAGGAATAATTAGTAATTTATTATTAAAAATTCAATTATAAATAGTAAATTATGAATCGTGAATCGTAATTTAATTTATTTTCTGTTTTTGAAAAATAAAAATATTGTTCTAATTTAGTCGTTGATTTAGTTGAAATTAAAATTATCAAGTTATGAATAAATTTTACAGAGCAGGAAAAGCACTTCTTACAATAGTTTTAATATTTGCCTTATTTCTTCCCGGTTGTGGTAGGGGCGGCGAGAAGCAGAAAAAGGAAGTTCCACAAGTAGTTCAAAAAGATAAAGATGTCGAGCGGATTCAGGAAGAGATTAAACAAGCCGAAAAAATATTTAATGCGCTCCCAACTCCTCTTGAATCGGCAATGTTAATAAAAAATGCAGGAGCAACATTCGACAGGAAATACCTGAATCCTATTGAGAATGTAAAGCTATATACAACTACCAGAAGTATGGCTCTTAATCTTGGGGTTTACACGTGCGATCTAAGCTTCGCAAGTCTGTACGACCAAACTCAGCTTATTATTGATTATATGAATGCTGCAAAAAAAATGGCAGATGGTCTTGGAATACTCGATGCAATAAACGAGGAAACAATTACAAAGCTTGAGAATAATATAAACAACAAAGAAGCAATAATGGAGATTATTTCGGAGACATTTCTTAACACCAACTCCTATCTTGCCGATAATAACCAATCAGCGATAGCAACCATAGTGCTTGTAGGGGGATGGATAGAAGGTCTTTATATTTCCACTCAACTTGTAAATCTTAAGGATTTCGACGGGAACAGACTTGTTGCCATAATTATTGATCAGAAATTATCTATAGATATTCTTATTAACCTTCTTGAAAGCCATAAGGGTAATCCTATAATAGATGAACTAATCGGTCAAATGTTAAAACTAAAAAGCATTTTTGATAAAATAAATATTCAAACAACACCAATAAAGACTGAAATAGACCAGGCCACTAATGTAACGATACTTAAATCGAAGGTTACAACCGATATGTCGTTGAATACATTTAAAGAACTTACTGCAGTAGTTAAAGAAATAAGAGATTCATTTGTAAAATAAATAGAATAATATGAAAACGATCCGTATAATTTCTGCAATGGCGCTTTTGCTTTTTGCACTTTCCGTTCCTTCTCAATCGCAGTGCAAAGCCTTTGCAAAAAAGGAAGGAATTCCTGAACTGGCACCTTATATTCACGACGGAAATTACCATGCGGCAATACTTGTGGAAGGAGAGGAAGCCGAATTATATAAGACATTTTATTCCGATATGGAATACCGACTTGTCGTAATAGGTGAAAGCAAACTACCAGCTGTGGAATTTAAAGTTATGGATGAGAATAAAAACATTCTATATTCCAATAAAGATCACAACTATGCAAAAACATGGGATTTTAAACTTGAAGCAAGCAAACAGTTAAAACTGGTATTGAAAGTATCAACATTCAATAAAGCTGGAGATATACCGGCCAGCGGTTGCGTGGCAATTATGTTTGGATTTAAGGTTAAAAAATAATAGAGAATGTTTAATTATACTAAAAGCGCTTTATACTTTAAGCGCTTTTTTTTCAATTATTCGATTCAATTTTTTTTCTAAGAAAACGTCCCGTATGTGAAGCTTCACATTTGATTATGTCTTCAGGTGTACCCTCAAAAACTACGTAGCCTCCATTTTCTCCTCCTTCTGGTCCAAGATCAATAATCCAGTCGGCACATTTTATTACTTCCGTGTTATGTTCGATAAGAATTACCGAATGTCCATGTTCTATAAGGGCATTCAATGATTTCATAAGTTTATTGATATCATGAAAATGCAGCCCGGTAGTGGGTTCGTCAAAAATAAATAATATATGTCCGGATTTTTTCCCCTGACTCAGGAAATATGCCAGTTTAACTCTCTGGCTTTCCCCACCTGAAAGAGTGCTCGACGATTGTCCAAGTTTTATATAACCAAGGCCTGTATCGGAAAGTGGTCTGAGTTTTTCAATTATTCTTTTTTCAGATTTACCATTACTCTGGCCAAAAAACTTAATAGCTTCATCAACAGTCATCTCGAGCACATCATAAATATTTTTTCCACGATATGTGACTTCAAGAATTTCGCGTTTAAACCTTTTCCCTTTACATGCTTCACAAACAAGTTCAATATCTGCCATAAATTGCATTTCCACTTTTATCGTCCCTTCCCCCTGGCATTCCTCGCATCTCCCTCCTTCAACATTGAAGGAAAAGTGTGAGGGTTTGAAGTTGTTTTGCACCGATGATTGTTGTCCTGCAAAAAGCTTTCTTATCTCGTCGTATGCTTTTAGATAAGTTACAGGATTCGACCTGCTTGATTTACCAATTGGATTTTGATCCACCATCTCAATTCCCGTTAAAGAATTAATATCACCTGTAATCTCCCTGAATTGTCCGGGTTTTAATCCTGTTCCATTTATTGTACTGTTTAAAGCCCTATAAATTATATCGTTAACAAGGCTTGACTTTCCACTTCCGCTTACTCCTGTTACAACCGTAATTATGTGAAGAGGAAATTTTACATCTATCGATTTCAGATTATTTTCTCTTGCCCCTTTTATTTCAATATAGCTGTTCCATGGCCTTCTAATTTCTGGTACTTCTATTCTAAGCTTTCCGTTTAAATATAGCGAAGTAAGCGAAGCAGGAAGATTATCACCTTCAGGTTTCCCCTGATAAACTACTTCGCCTCCATTTATGCCAGCACCCGGGCCCATATCAACAATCTCGTCGGCAGCTCTTATTATTTCCTCTTCGTGCTCCACAACGATTACAGTATTGCCTATGTCGCGAAGCTCAGACAGAACTGCTATTAAAAGGCCTGTATCGCGTGGATGTAAACCAATGCTTGGCTCATCAAGTATATACATTGATCCTGTAAGGTTACTACCAAGCGAAGTTACAAGATTTATCCTCTGTGACTCGCCACCAGATAATGTTGACGAAAGCCTGTCTAGAGTAAGATATGGAAGCCCTACATTGACAATGAAATTGAGGCGGGAATTTATTTCTGTCAAAAGTCTATCTGCAATTTTTCGGTCATATTCCGAAAGGTTTAACGATGAAAAAAAGTCAAGCAGTTCTCCGACAGGCATTGTAACAAGCTCATTTATCGACTTACCTGCAACTTTTACATAAAGAGCTTCTTTTCTCAGACGTGATCCCTTGCAGGCCGGACATAGAGTTTTGCCACGATAACGGCTTAGTATTATGCGATTCTGAATTTTGTATTTTTTTTCTTCAAGGTATTGGAAGAAGCTATTTATTCCATAAAAATATTCGTTGCCTTCCCAGAGTAATTGCTTCTGTTCCGGAGTTAGCTGGTAATAAGGTTTGTGAATGGGAAAATCAAAGAGATGAACGGTTGATATAAGTTTCTCCTTCCACCATTTCATTGTCTCTCCTTTCCAGCAAGTGATAGCATCGTCATAAACAGATAGATTCTGATTAGGTATGACAAGGTTTTCATCAATGCCTATAATTTTTCCATATCCTTCACAAACCGGACAGGCACCAATCGGATTATTAAAACTGAAAAGGTGTTCCGTAGGTTCTATGAACTGTAAACCATCTTCTTCAAATCTATCTGAGAAGTTTTCCCGGATAAGTTTATTTCCCTCGAAGACAATTACCTGACAAAAGCCCTTTCCTGCACTGAAAGCTGTCTGTACTGAATCGGCTAACCGACTCATATTCTCTTCGGAATGATTCAATATTACACGATCAATTACTATATTTATTTTCTGCCCGGCTTCGAAAAATGGAAAGGAATTATTATCAATTCTTATTAACTCTCCGTTGAGTTCTATTCTGTTAAAACCCTGTTTTATAAGGAACGAAAAATATTCATTTTGAGATAGTTTTGCAGGTATCTCCGAAGGGGATATAATTATAACAACAGTATCCTCCGGAAACTGCTGTAAATACTTTACTACATCGTCAATACTGTGTTTTTTTACTTCTTTACCCGATACTGGCGAAAACGTCCTACCTATGCGTGCATAAAGAAGCCTCATGTAATCATATATTTCTGTCGTTGTTCCAACCGTTGAACGTGAATTTCTTGTATTTACCTTTTGCTCGATAGCAATGGCAGGAGGGATTCCATTTATGAAATCAACTTCGGGCTTGTTTATCCTTCCAAGAAACTGACGCGCATAAGAAGAAAGACTCTCAACATATCTTCTTTGCCCCTCAGCATATATTGTATCGAAAGCCAGTGATGATTTGCCCGAGCCCGATACGCCCGTTATGACTATAAGTCTGTCTCTTGGAATATTAAGATTTATATTCTTAAGGTTGTGAACTCTTGCCCCCTTGATTTCTATACTCCCCTCCATTTCAAGTTTATTTGCCGGCATTTTTGGTCTATTCGTCAAAATATTTTGTTAAAACTTCAAAATTACTACTTTTCATTTTAATATTTTTTGTTTATTTGTGTTCATAATAACCAATTAATTAAAGACTGCCTATCGAATATCTCTACTCTTTTTTATAATTAAAGAGCGAGTTATGAAAAAAAATCTTTCCGATTTTGAACTCATTCAGAAGTTCAAAAATGGTGAGCAGTCATGCTTTGAAGAATTAATCAGGCGTTATAAAAACAAAGTGTATGCTTACATTGGCATGTATATACATGACCAGGCTCTTGCCGAAGATATTTTCCAGGATACTTTTCTTAAAGTTATCCAGTCATTGAAAAGCGGAAAATATTCCGACGACGGCAGGTTTCTTTCTTGGGTTATCAGAATAGCTCATAATCTTATTATTGACCATTTCAGAAGATTGAAACAATTAAATGTAATTCTGAACGATGATTATGAATCTGACCTGTTTAATTCAAAGTCACTTGCTGATGAAAACGTCGAGGAGAACATGGTAAAGGTCCAGATAAGAAAGGATGTGAGAAAACTAGTAAACCAGCTACCTGAAGACCAGCGTGAAGTTGTAATAATGAGACATTATACAGGTCTAAGTTTCAAGGAGATAGCTGACATTACAGGCGTGAGTATTAATACTGCACTTGGCAGAATGAGATATGCACTTATCAACATACGGAAAATGATGCAGGAAAAACAGATAACCCTAACTTTTTATTAATACATCAGTCATACTTTTTTAAATGGCATACCGTTTTATAAGAAATAAATTGGTATTGCCTGTGAATTTAATTTCTACTCAACTTATTTCATATTCCGACATTAATTCTGAGGAAACCGACATTTATGACGATGCATGGGGGTTTTCATCCGAATTTGCCGATGTGTTGAATTTTCTTGGAACAATAGATGACGAACCACCTTCAACCACCACTGAAAAACTACTTGAAATAATCAATAAAAAATTGTGAAAAATTTCACAAAAAGTAGAGAATAGCTATATATCAGACAATTATCCCTGATTGAGCAGGTAAATAGAAAAGCAGGCGGCAATGGCTGCCGTTTCACTTCTTAATCGGCTGGGCCCCAGAGTAACCGAAACAAAACCTTTTGTAATAGCATCGTGAATTTCATCTCCGGTAAAATCACCCTCAGGACCTATAAGAAAAACAACATCCTTTTCTCTTTTATATAATTTTAAAATGGATTCTCTTTCGAATTCATCGGAACAATGAGCTATCAACTTCAATCCACTCCAGTTTTGTAAAATGAATTCCCCTAAATCAGTAACAGGATTAAGAACTGTAAGTCTGGCTTTTAATGATTGCTTCATTGCTGAAATTATAATACTTTCAATTCTTTCTTTCCGGATGCTCCTTTTTTCAGTTTTATTACAAATAACAGGAGTTATTTCATCAACTCCTATCTCGACACATTTTTCGACAAGCCAGTCGAACCTTTCAGGGTTTTTCAACGTAGAAACTGCGATATGAAGTTTGTATTGCCTTGAATCATAATTATATATAACATTTCTGATAATTATTACACATGCCTTTGGATTTGGCTCAGAAATTTCACCTTCATATAGATTTCCCCTACCGTCAATTAGACTTACAATATCTGATTTACCGAGTCGAAGAACTTTCACGCAATGCCGCGATTCATTTTCATCAAGAACACAATAATTTCCTGCTATATTCGGGGCATAAAATACCTGCATAATTAATTGATTTAAAATTTATCATGAATTTATTTCTGTTCATCGATTTCCTGTTCCGACTCCATTCTTTGCAGAAAACGTGGAAGCCGGTCTTCTACTGAAATCATATATGTGTATGGCACTCTCACCGAAGATTCGGGATGTCTGCGGTCTTTAAGTTTGATAGTTGAAATAAGAGTGTTGTAATCAATGTTTCCTGACTGAGTCATCAAAACACCTCTGAAATATGAGAAATAATACCATGTATTATTATCTGCTTTAAGGTAAATATCGAGCATGTCGCCCGATCTTCTTCGTTGGATTTCAACAAAACCATCAACATACACATTTACTGCCTGTGTACCAATAAGCCCGATACCTATTTTGCCTTTCGAACGAAATGAAGAAGTCGGCTCATTCCAGTAAAGCTTAACATCATTAAGCAGAAGTTCAAAAGAATATTCTTTTGGCAGGCTTCTTATTGTCCCATAGAGTCCTATTTCCTCATTTATTCTCCCTGCAACGTTTTCTCCAAGAAGATTTTTCATACCTCTGATATAATTTTCCGAATTAAGATTAACGGGTGAAAGTGTTGGAACTCTTTTAATTTCATTGCTCATAATATTTAGAGCTTCGGGAGAAAAATAAAAATCAAAGGCAAGTATAGATTCAAAGGTCACTTTCCCCGAATCAATATTATGGATTACTTTTCCTGAAGCCGACATTTTCAGGAGATCGTAATTTGCACCAAAATTTAAGGCTCCTTCTCCTGAAAGAATGCAATAGTTTTTATCGAAAGTTATCATGCTGCCTGGCAAAGTCAGATCTGCAAGTTTCTGCATCGAAGCTATCCTGTAAAGCCCTTTTTCTTTTTCATACCAAATAAATCCATTGGCATTTACAATCTGTGCATCACTCCATGATTTGCGTTCTGAAAGAAAAGTCGGATAGATATGTGCTGAATCAACAGCAATGAATGAACCGGAAAATACCAGGTTATCGTTAATATCTCTCGGTTTTTCAGGATATGGTATCATTACCATTTTAGGATCTATCTGTGAGCTGAATTTCACATTATAGCTTTTCAGATTACATTTATGAACAATACCTGCAGCTCCTGTAAAAATAAGATGTTCATTCGACGCCGACAGCAATACATCACCAGCAAAAGTGAAGGCCGGACTCAACATAAAATTCTGATTAACGGAAATATTTCCTGTACCACTGGTAATACCTTTGTCGGTTGCTATTTTATTAAAGCTTATTTGCTGAACATTGTTTTCTTCATCAATATAATTGTAAACCGCACTTCCGTTGTAGTTCATACTGTTTTCAATAATAATATTTGCCGAATGTAGTAGATGCTTATTATTTATGGCAATTATAGCATTCTTTAACTGTTGAATTCTTGCGCCTCTTTCGATAATGATCTTTCCATTTTCAGGCTGAATAAGGGCATCGGCAATATGTATGTAATTGATATTTTCAGCTTCGACAATTTCCCGGTTAAGGTCATATTTCCCTTTCCATGAGGTGAATGCAATAGTATCCTTTATAATATTGGTTGCAAAAAATGTCGGCTCATCAAGCCTGTTAAAGTCCACTTTAAGAAGCTCTTCGGGAGACATAAGAGGTGCTGATGTTTTTCCTCTCTGTTCCATGCTGAGAATTCTTTCTTTCATATTATACTGAAAATCGGTCATTGTACAGATGTACTGTATTTCAGGTAACTTAACGACCGAAGAGTCTGTATTCAAACTGAACTTGGATATATTCGTATTGAAGTCGATAGTTGCATTGACGTTTTCAGCAATAAATGAAAAATTACCCCCACCGCGAGGGGATATAAGATTATAATCGGCAGTATCAGCCTGAATAATACTTGTAGTGAAGTTAAATCCTTTTGAGACAATGCGTGAGTCGGCAAAATCAATATTTCCCGAACCTTTAAGAGCTGTAGGAGTGAGTATAATTTTACCGTCGAGTTGGGTTCCGTTCCCAAACATGTCAAATTTTTTCCCCTGAACATTATATGCCGTCCATTCGTCCTTTTCCGTATACCATTTAATTTCGGGATCAATTACTTTCAATTCCGGAAACAAACCATTACCGTCAGGAGAAATGGTAAATAGTCTTGCTTTTGTAAGCATCGAATCAGGAAAAAATTTGAATAAATCGGACTCTGTAACCGAAGTTAGCCTGCAAAGGGTTCCTATTCCTTCAAGCCCTTTATTGCTCATTGAAATAGTATTGTACATTTTCCCTTTTCCGTTATACACTTCAATACCTTCATCAGGGATATTCATAGTAAATCCTAATGAATTGTCGGGCTGGATAATAAGATATTGTCTGTTAGGTTTCAATATTCCTCCTCCGTAAAACTCACCCGGCAGGCTCATCATTTCATTTGTATAGTGGTCAATATTTTCGTATGTAAAAGGATCTATTTTGAAATAAAAATCCTGTTGCTTGTATATCCCTTCCAATCCTGGTATCTTATCGAAGAAAATATAAGAATAAGCTGTGGCATTTATTATCGGATATTGAGTCAGACTCTTGAGACCTGATTTATTATCAGGACGGTCAATATATAGTTCGGCAGTTGTAAGCTGAATAAGATTGTCAATATCTTTAATAAGCGGTCGTCCGAGATTATCTCTCTGGTCAGTTTCAACTGCGATCATTATCGAGTCAATTTTATGCAGGTTTATCTTGAACGTATCATAGTCGAATACGAACTCATGGCCGAATATTGTAAATAGACCTGCTTCGACTACACCATCGAATGAGAGATTTCGGTTTTTGCCCACGACAATTTTTTCGTTGTAGGGATAGATTGCAACACTTTGAGAATCGCTCAGGAAAACCTCCGGCACTCCGTTGATTGCAAGTCTGTAATTTGTCAGGTCGAGGATTGCATTTTCAGTAAATGCATCGGTTTCGCTGTTGATATTTATAACATCATAATCTTTTTTACCGGCATAAGAAGCTATAAAATCGTCAACTTTTTTCTTTATCGTAACCTCGTTATTATTTCTATCGTA
Organism: Bacteroidales bacterium; assembly: GCA_017999895.1. Taxonomy (GTDB): domain Bacteria; phylum Bacteroidota; class Bacteroidia; order Bacteroidales; family VadinHA17; genus LD21. The sequence goes on along the minus strand of JAGNKY010000002.1, from coordinate 178,373 downwards.
AAAAAGAAATCCTCTGTTTGCAAGGTCAACACACATACCGGTTACAGATTCTTCCGGCAATTTGAGCCAGTTAGCAAAATCTTTTATTGGAAAAGTTTCCGAGTAATACCAGTTGGCAAATTCTCTGAGACGAAATAAAGGATGATATTCATCCATTCCTGCCAGGCGTTCGAAGTAATTTGCATTAAAAAAAGAGACAGATTCAAATCGTGCCTGTCCCATTGAGGCACCTCTTGAATGTGAAAGAATTATTTTCGATTCATTCATCTTCCATCTCAGATTTTCAAAATACATATCGAATCCATGATACGAGTTAAACCATGGGCTTTTCGATGCCGGACTATTATTCCGGAAAAGGCTTATCTCTCTGGTTTCAGCATTATACGAAAATGCAATACCAGAATGATATATGGAATCTTTATCAAGATAAAGTGTTGAAGTAGATTCTTGTGTATTTATTCCGTTTTTGTTGATTATACATGCTTTTGTTGTCATTTTGACATAAAGGGTGTCGTTCCTGAAAAGAGTTACTTTTGCTGGTGAGAAATTATCACCGGTACCGCTTACTGTATTCCCTTCAAGTTTTATACCTCCCTCATAATTAACGTCTTTGAATATATTCTTTATAGAGAAAGTTTTTTCATAAGTTTCGAATTGAGGATAAATTATTCTGTTGGAACCTAATTTGTAAGCTGGCTGATCGGACAGAACTCCGTATTCCGGTTTGCTGAAGAATGTTTTATGAGTTAGTCTGGCTGAGTCGATGGTAAATGCTGCACGTGAAAAATTTAATGAATATAATCCCACTTCGGCAAAAACCTCGTTTCTGCTATAACCCGCCTTTTCAAAATAAATAATTCCGCTCGTTCCTCTGAAAAGCTGAATATCTGGAAAATATCTTCCATTTACTTTGAATATTTCGGTACTGTCCTTTTGTGAGTAAGCCGTAAGGGTGACATCATGTAAATTCAGGAAAAATGTTGTGTCGAACTCAAAAGTGACATTTCCGCCTTTTATCTTCCACCGGGCTGAACCCGATTCTGCAGCGATGCCTGATGAGACGAATGAGCCAGTATTTCTGATGAACCTATCAAGTATGTCATTTGTAACTGTATGATTATTTATCATTACAGCCAGGCCGTCTAACCAGATATTGAAATATCCCTGATTGCCTTTATAGTCAGAGAGAAGGCTCAATGTCTTCAAAAAGTTAATAAAATGAGGGACAGCTCTCATATTCCTGGCTGCCAGCATAGAGCTTATTTCCATTATACTCTGTGAAATATCTCTATTGAAATATGAACTGTCCCATCTTGATTTGAAATTATTAAGAATTACTAATTGTTCGGCATTCAGATTAGGTCCCATGAATGCAGTTAACTCTTCCGAGAATTTTGCCCTTTCACCGGAAAAACTCTTTCGATTTTGCGGTGAAAGAATAGTAACAGCCGCAAAAAAGATTAATAGAGTTATGATGAGCTTCTTAGCCATCAGTAAAAGATTTATCGGATCAGAAATTTCCTAACTACTTGAAAAATGCTTTTTAACGAAATTAGTCATAAAACATAAAATTGTCAATTAAAATATCCAATCAATTGACAGCTTCGACTATTGCACAAAACTCCTCTTTTTTCAGCGAGGCACCACCAATAAGTCCCCCATCTACATCGGGCATATCGAATAATTCTTTAGCATTTGAAGCTTTGCAACTTCCTCCGTAAAGAATAGTTAATTCTTCAGCAAAATCCTTTCCGTATTTTTCAGCTACTAATTTTCTTATATAGCCATGCATTTCCTGTGCCTGAGCAGGTGTTGCGGTTAACCCTGTGCCTATAGCCCAAACAGGTTCGTAAGCTATAATTACATTCTTCATTTCTTCTCTGGAAAGATTGAAAATACCTTTTTCGAGTTGATTCCTTACAACATCGAAATGGATTTCAGATTTGCGTTCGGAAAGAACCTCACCGCAGCAAAAAATAACATTTAAACCTGTTGCAACTGCGAGTTTTACCTTTTTGTTCAGGAATTCATCATCTTCTTTGAAATATGTTCTTCGTTCCGAATGTCCTATAATAACATATCCTGCACCTGTACTTTTGATCATTCCACACGATATCTCTCCTGTAAATGCACCTGAAGGTTCCGAATGACAATTCTGTGCCCCCCAGCCAATATCACTATTCTGGAGTATTTCCTTCAGCGGAGCAAGATGAATAAAAGGAGTGCATAACACAACCTGAGCATTTGTTTTTTTGTTTTGGAAATAATTCTTTATTCCGGTCGCAAGTTCTAATCCTGCATTTAATTCCATATTCATCTTCCAGTTTCCGGCTACAATTTTTTTTCTCATAGTAATTTTAAGTTAATGAATTATAATTAGTTATTTTTGTTTTATTAATTTTTCAATATTGTCAGGCAGATTTGCCCATGACCATTTTCCTGTAACAACACCGTTTTTCAACATTATATATCCAGGATTCGTTCGCATCATTGTCTTTAGTGTCGTTTCATCGGCAAGGCAAAATTTAAGCCCGTTATCAAATTTTTTTACTTTTTCAGTCTCAGACGACGTAAGTATATAAAAATCGATTCCTTGAGCGATGCATTTTCTGCCAGTTTCGAGGCCTTTTTCTATTCTTTCGGCTTTGGCCTGCTCAAGTTTGCGTGATATCATAAGCAAAGAGTATCCCTGGTTATTCAAAACCGAATCGGTTATATCTTTGCCGTCGATTGTTATTATTGCAAAGTCGTGAACCGGCGGTTCATATCCTTTTTTTATCATAATCGACTTCTGGTCAACGAATTTCCAGGTTGTATCGTTTGCCGGATAATCATCAAGAGAAAATTCCTTCCTTATTCCATTTTTTTCATAAATAAACGTCGTTTTAAAAACAGGTGCCGGTGCTCCTTCAGGGATAGTCATCAGCTCTTTTAAATTATTACCTTTTTTATATGGAAGAAAATCTATAACAGGGAGGTAAATAAGATTATAAAAGGTAAATCCGAGAAAAATTAATGAAACTGCAGCTATTGTAAGCCATCCCTTTGTTGGTTTATCAATTAAAAATCCGTGAGTTTTATTCTTGTCAAAGAAAAGTATCACGATGAATGCCGAAAGCAGAATATTTTTTTCAAAAGTTTGCCAGTTGGTAAGTTTAACGGCATCGCCGAAACAACCACAATCCGTCACAGGGTTGGTAATTGCAAGAACAAGAGTGAGCGGGGTAAAAATAGCCATCAGAATCAATATGCCTAACAATCCCTCTCTGTATCTTATTCCAGTCAAAACTGCAAAGCCTGAGATAAATTCAGCAAGACATAGAATGATAGCCAAAGGAAGGCTTAAAGGCTGAAGAAAATCAATGCCGAATGCTGAGAAATAGTCCGAGAATTTAAAAGCCGAACCCATAGGATCAATAGCTTTTACTGTTCCGGAAAAAATAAAAACAGCGCCGGTAATTATCCTCAAAAGAACCTTTAAAGTCTTTAATATCATATTAATTCTTTTTCTTTAAGAAGTTCAGTGATCATTCCGAATATTTTTTCGGGACAAAGCATACGTCCGTCCGAATCGGCACAGTTTATAACTGTAAGTGATGGATCGTTTTCAGCAACTTTAAGATACATTTCGCGAACTCGCATTTGGAATATTAAATTACTTTCATGTATATCGTTCTGACCGTTGAGATATTTTCTATCACTTCCGTTGCGCCCTGAAGTAAGTTTATCTTTAGTGAAATAGAATGGCACATCAAGGAAAATGTTTATCGATGGCTTTGGAATGGCAAAATATTCAAATTCAAGTTTAAATATCCAGTTTTTCAGTTTATTTTGTCCTTCTTTATCTTTAATTTTTGCACATTGATATGCAATATTTGAATAAGTATAACGGTCTATCAACACTGCTTTATTTTCATTAAGCCATTCGTTTATTAATGGAGCAGCATCTTTTCGGTCGCCGGCATATAACATTGCGACAAGATATGGATCAACTTTATTCAGTGACCCAAATTCACCCCTGAGAAAACGTGCAATAAGTTCGCCAAACCAGGGAGTATCAGTTCTGGGAAAATGAATATGCTCAGATAAGAGTCCTTGCTCCTCAAAAAAATCTTTGAGTAATTTTATCTGGGTCGTTTTTCCTGAACCGTCAAGGCCTTCTATAACAAAAAGCTTCATTAAAAAAGTTTGAATACAAATGTAATAATGGAGAGCGAAAGAAAAAAGTGAGAAATATTAATAGAAGAAAGGGAAGATTTGAAGGGAGCGGAATAGGTAGAAGGGGAGAGATGGTTAATAGATGATTGAATAGGAGAAAAAAAATTTAATTACATTTGGATTTTAAGGCGATGTTCAGAAAATCGAGATATATAAATGTCAAAGGAAGACTTATTGACCTCCAGAGGCCGAAAATAATGGGAGTTATTAATGTCACTCCCGATTCATTTTATTCAGGCAGTTGTCGCAAAGATGAAAAGGAAATACTCGAAACAGCACGTAAGATGCTATCTGAAGGTGCCGATTTTATTGATGTTGGCGGTTATTCTTCCCGGCCGGGCGCAGACATAATAACTATTGAAGAGGAAAAGAAAAGAGTTTTACCTGCAATAAGAATTATTTCCGGGTTATTTCCTGATGCTTTGATTTCTGTTGATACTTTCAGGGCTGAAGTTGCTTATGAAGCGATAACATTATGTGGTGCTCATATAATCAATGATATTTCCGGGGGTGAACTCGACAAAGAAATGTTTTCGCTTGTTAAGCAACTCAAGGTGCCATATATAATAATGCATATGAAAGGAACTCCTGCCAATATGCAAATTAATCCTGTTTATGAAGACGTTGTGGCAGAAATTCTTATGTGGATGGGGGAGAAGATTGTAACTCTTCAATCGGCCGGTGTTAATGATATAATAGTTGATCCAGGTATAGGTTTTGGGAAAACTGCTGAGCATAACTTCGAAATTTTACGACGATTAAAGGAGTTCAGTATTACCGGGTTGCCTGTACTTGTTGGAGTATCAAGAAAATCGGTGATATGGAAGACACTTGGTATTACCCCTGATGAGGCTCTCAATGGTACAACCGTATTGAATACTATTGCATTGTTGAATGGAGCCGATATAATTCGGGTTCATGATGTAAAAGAAGCCGTACAGACCCGCGAGCTTGTATTAAGAGTTATGGAAGAGGAAAAAATTGTGTTATTGTAAAATTTAAATTTATTTGGATGCCTTTCAAAATTGCATTTTTAGATATAGTTGATATTTTCCTTGTAGCTTTTCTGTTCTACCAGCTTTACCAGCTTATCAAAGGTACTCCTGCACTGAGCATATTTATAACAATTTTTTTTATTTATATTTTTTGGCTTCTTGTCAAGGCCTTAAACCTTGAGCTCATGAGCACTCTTCTTGGCCAGGTAATAGGCGTTGGCGTAATTGCACTTATAATTGTTTTTCAGCAGGAGATAAGAAGATTTTTATTAATAACGGGCAACAAATATATTTACAATAAACATTTACCTGGTTTAAAATATCTTTTCGAAAGGAATTCCCCGAAAGAAAGCCCGCATAATATTGAAGAGATAGTTCGTGCTGTGGAATCGCTAGCCCGGAAAAAGACAGGCGCTCTTATTGTTATAGGTCGTAAAGGAACACTTGAACCATGGACCGAGGGCGGTAAAAAACTTAATTCCTTAATAAGTTCTGAACTCCTTGAAACAATTTTTTCAAAAAACACTCCTCTTCACGACGGCGCCGTTCTTATAGAACGCGGACAGATAATCGCCGCACGATGTCCGCTTCCTATAACCGAACAGACAAATATTTCAAGTGATTATGGTATGAGACATAGAGCTGCTCTCGGAATTTCCGAAAAAACCGATGCTCTTGTTATTGTTGTATCGGAAGAAACAGGCCGGATAAGCCTGGCCGAAGCAGGGGAACTTGAGACAAATATTACTCCAAAGGAGTTAAGAAGGGTTTTATCTGGAGAAAAAGTGTAGATATGACACTTATTAATTTCTATATTTAATCCTCAAATTAATAGTTTTGTCATAAACATAATAACAGGGATCTTTGCATTGGGTCTTTTCATATTTTACTCTCGGATATGCTGAATCAACTGCAATATAAACTATTCCTCTCTCGTCAGTATAAGTTGCTGTTACAGTATATTTTTTATTCAGTGCAACATTTATTTTACAATCAGAAGCTGGCACATAATAGCTATCAATAAGAATATTATCTTCCAGTTTTCCTTCATAAATTCTTACCACAACCGAAGGTGAAAATTCATTCCTGATATTTTTGTCCAGTTTTATTCTCAAAGTAGCATAATCAGGTTCAGTTTCGCTACACTCATCACAACTAATTAATAAAGGGTTCTCATCGCATGAAAAAACGACTGCAAGAAAGATGAAAAGGATATAACTTATATATTTTTTCATAAATATTTCAGTACCACTTTATTATTTTTCCTGGTGCTCTTATCTGATTGAAAAACATATTGTAACCAATACCTGCTTTGATCCATATCGGACCAATTCTATAAAATGGAAGACTATAATATTCTGCATTAAATTGCAAACTAAAGTTATTCTTAAACCATTTCATTCCAGCTGCCGGAATAATTTTAAGTTTGTTACCGGGAACAATATCCGTCCCTTTAAGCTTATTTCCTAAGAAATATCCACCGGCAAGAGAGATTGAAAAAAACCAGTTGCCGCCAAGCGGATTGTCGGTAACAGCAAAATCTTTAAAAACACCAGAGTATATCAGAGAACTTTTATCCATATATTGATAGAATATATCATCTGAGACTTTCATTAATACACGAGAATAAGCAGGTTTAAAATCATATCCAAAAATAAATCCGATATTTCGCGATATTTCCTTCAGAGATATTGAAACCCCTGTGTAATAATCGTGAAGACAAAATTTTGTTTCAGGTAGAAAGTTTATATGGTCTATTCTATTTTTTGAAACAGCGGTTATATTGTTTTCTTCCAATATTTTCGCTATTTCTTTTCTGCCATAAGTTATAGCAACTTCATAAGGATTGACCGAGTTTGTATTTTCACTTATCCAGCTGTTCCCCTTTTTTAAAAGATATTTAACAGCTTCAATATGATTCGATTTAGTTGCCAGACATAGAGCATTGTAACCATAATTATTAGTTTCATAAATATTTACAAATCGTTTAAGAAGAAGCTCCATTATCAGAGTATCGCCATTCTGGGCTGCAATCAGAAAAGGAGTAAATCCGTCTTTATCTTTTTCCGAAAAATTTGCACCGTTTTGAATAAGAAGGTCTGCAATATCTGCATGTCCTGCCCAAATTGCAGCCATAAGAGGAGTGGTTCCATCTTTGTCTTTGATATATGTGGCCGCTTCATAATATAACAACATATCAACCATTTCAAGATAGCCGTATGCAGCCGCATAATGAAGCGGAGTTGCACCGAACCTGTCGGTAATATTGACATTGGCTCCATAAAGTGCCAATATTTCAGCTATTTCGAGATAATTGTTTTTTGCAGCTATGTGGAGAGGCGCTTCGGAATAGTTTGATAAAACATCAGGATCGGCACCATTTTCAAGAAGAACTCTCACTGCATCGGGTTTATCATTTGCCGTTGCGAAATGGAGCGCAGTCGCCCCTTCGTTTGTAGAAGTTTTAACATCTGCACCATGTCTAATCAACCATTCTATCCCAATAACATCCCCTTCGGCCGACGCTGTCAACAGATTGTAATTCAAGTTAAATTCAACGTCAGGGCCTCTCAATATATTTTCGTATTTAAGAGTATCACCTTCCTCCTGTTCATTTTCCTGTGGCATAGATCTGCAAAATGCACATAAAAACAGCATAAGGGTGATAGTCTTTCTTAGATATGTTGAGGCTATCATAGGCATAACACAAAGGTATTAATTTAGTTTATATTTTTGACATACAGGAACTAAGTTAATTAATATAACAAATAATTTTTTTTTGCGATATTTTTTATTTTTGCATTAATTAAAATTAAATAAGTGTTTTGAAAAAAACTGTCAAATTATTATTTGTTGTAATTCTGGCACTTCTGGCAGGATACGGTCAGGAAGCAGTTGAAAATGATTATCATTTCACAGAAAAATTGGTTCCGGGTAATATAAGACTTTCAAATGATCTTTCTAATGACCCTGAATTTGATGGATTTGAAAAAGTTATAAAAAGATTTATTCGCAGATGGAATATAGTAGGAGCTTCAATAGCAGTTGCAAAAGATGGGAAACTTGTTTACGCAAAGGGTTTTGGTTATGCCGATAGTACATTGCATGAACCTGTGCAACCTTACAACCGCTTCAGAATAGCAAGTATTTCGAAACTCGTCACCGCTGCAGCAATTATGAAACTGCAGGAAGAAGGGAAAATTTCAGTATTCGATAAAGTCTTCGGACCAGGCGGTATCCTTAATGACAATTTTTATAGCAACCCTAAAGACAAAAGAGTGTACAATATAACAGTTGCTCATTTACTTGCCCATGAAGGCGGATGGACTACGAGATGGGGTGACCAGATGTTCATGCCTCTTGTTGTTGCAAAGGAGATGGGCATTTCCCCTCCAGTGGATACTAAAACGATTGTCCGTTTTGCACTTAATAAGAATCTTCATTATACACCTGGCACTGGCCGCTCTTATTCAAATCTGGGATATGCTATACTGGGCCTGGTGATTGAAAAGGTTGCAGGAATGCCCTATGAAGTTTATTGCCGGAAGAATCTACTGGAACCGGCAGGCATTTACGACATGTGTCTGGCACATAATCTAAAAAAGGAAAAACTGCCGTTCGAGGTTTCTTATTATGAGCCCGATGATGCTGTTTTAAAACCGTCGGTTTATGGAACAGGAGAACTGCTCCCGGCATCCTACGGTGGAAATGATATTGAATCTCTCGGTGCAGCAGGAGCATGGGTTGCAACTGCAACCGATCTCGTGAAATTTGTACTGGCTATTGATGGATGTAATACAGAAAAAGATATCCTGAGCAAAGAATCGGTCGAATTCATGACAAATATACAAAACGGCTATGCACCTGCAGGATGGAAGGCAACTATACCGGACGGAACATGGTGGAGGACCGGCTCTTTCCCTGGCACAGCAGGTATGGTTAAGCACCAATCCGACGGCACTGTCTGGGCTATCCTGCTTAATACAAGCTGCTGGAATGGACCTGAAATTTCAACCGAAGTAAATTATTTCATGACTAATGCAATTTCGAAAATACATAATTGGCCTGAACGAGACCTTTTTGCATTCCAGATTCATTCTCCACTATCGGATGATATCTCTATGAAATAAAACAATTTATATGTTTAATATATAATGTGTAATCTTTAATCTTTAATTTTCGATATTCGATATTCAATATTCAATATTCCCCATCCTATGTGTTTTTCCATAAATGTCAATCTGGTAAAAGAAGAAATTGAGAGTCGCTATAATGCCAAACTGATTGATCCTGACAGATATAAGCCGAGTTATTATTATCATGCTTATTCACTTCCTGATTTGCCAGTTGTTGGAACGGAAAGAAGAGATAAAATAGAAATTATGAAGTGGGGTCTAATACCTTCATGGGTAAAGACTAATGAAGATGCTAATAAAATCAGGTTCAAGACATTTAATGCGAGGGCTGAGACCATTCATTTAAAACCTTCATTTTCGAATTCATTTTTTTCCAGAAGATGTATTATACCTGTTAGGGGATTTTATGAGTGGCAACATATTGGTGAAAGAAAAATACCATGGTATATATTCAGAGCCGACGGTGATATTATGTCGGTAGCAGGTTTATGGTCAGAATGGGTGCAAAGTTCTTCCGGTGAGATTGTCAGAACATTTTCTATAATCACCACAAGTGCAAATGAAATGATGGCCAGAATACATAATTCGAAAAAGCGAATGCCGGCAATTATCGAAAAAGAAAATGAAGATGAATGGCTCAATAAAGGAACACAGACAGAAAAATTATTTGCTCTTTTAGCTCCTTATCCGGAAAATATTCTTAATGCTTATACAATAAGCAATATTATAAACAGAAAAGATGCGGACAAAAATAGCCCTGATATTATAAAGCCTTTAAAATATGATTTGCCAGAGGCTTTTTTCCGAAAAAATGCGCCTTAATTTTTCTCCCATTGTGGCACGAAATGATAAGTAATTGTACCAAAAATATTTTTTGTAGCCGAGGCATCGGGTGTGAATCTTGATATGAGAGCAGATGAAATAGCTGCTTCCGTAAGACATGGATCCAAAGTGGTGCTTTCACCCTCAACCACAAATGCTTTGGCGACGAATCCTTTTGGATCAACCTCAATAGAAACGGTTACTTTTCCCCCAGTTTCACATTTATACACCGGAATAGGAAGATAAATTTGAACTCTTTCAGGCAAATAATAATATATTCTTGTTGGACCGCTATACTTTGCGGCCATTTCATTTGATTCCTTAATGATCTCTTCAGATTTCGCCTTATCTTTTTGCTGAACTTCAATTCCTTCATTTTGTTTTTCAGCCATAAGCCTTTTCTGTTCATCAATAAAATTATCAGGACCAAGGAGCCCGCTTTTTATCATCTCTTCTTTCACTTTTTCGAGATAATCATTCGGATCGATTTTTACATCAGACTTTTCAGCAAGATTACGGGCAATATTAAAGATTTCCTGATCTCCGGAATAAAAATTTTCTGAACCGACATTAGTTCCTGTTTCTATGTTTGAATCAGTTATATCCGATATTTCATTAAACTCAATGACAATTTTGTAATCCTGAATATAATTATTTATATCGAACGAATTGATTTTAACAATCATCAATATTATGCCCGCAATAAGGTGAATTATTATTGCACCAAGTAAGCCGATGAGTTTCTCCTTGCTCCGTATCATAAAATGCAAAATTACTAATAATTGCTGTTTTACTGAAGAAGATTTGTTCTTTTACCTGGTTATTATATTTATTTTTAAATAACGGTAAATAATTCAAATATATGTTAATAACACCCGAATTACAATCGGAAGAATTATCGTTTTTACTATTAGTAAACTTTACAAAAAATATTCGGTTCGGTCGAAACAGGAAATAACGACTTTAAAACAGCAGATATCTAATCATTACTTGAAACTTTTGTTTTGTTTTTGCTTTTTTGTTCGGATTTTTCATTTTTCAAAAGTCCGTTTTTAACTCCGCTGAAAAACTTAGCCCATGCAAAAGGATTTAACAAATTGTTTGCCGGATTCTGGTTTCGCGTAACAATGCCGTCTGCTGTTTGCTGCATGGCCATTCGATAGCCTGCTTCAGGCGTACTTTTGCCTTCGCTGTTTTCAATAGTTCTTTGAATGTATGCTAGATTCTGATACATATAACGAAGCTCAGGCTTTAAAGCCGGAACGGTTGAAAGAAATTCTCTCTTAAATTCTTCATAATTCCTCCAGGGAAGAATGGTAATCCCTTCAATGGAAATAGTATCGGAAATAAGACTTATATCTTTTTTGAAGATTTGCCCTTCAAAATCAACAGGGATAGTGAAAAGATATTTTTTATATCCGAGTGCACTTACTGTAATAGTATCACCAGGAATTGATATAATAGAGTAAATCCCTGAAGATTCACTTATAGTTCCTCTATTGAGTTTTTTTGATACAATTGCAGCGTTATAAACAGGTTTTTTTTCATCGTCAGTAATAAAACCCGTTGCCTGTATCAGTTTCTTCGATCCTGGAATTTGCCCTGACACAGACAAAACAGCAATAAATGTGATGAATCCGATAAATAAAAATTTCTTCAAAATTTATTTTTCTTATAAACGTAAATTCTTATAACAAATTTGTAAAGTAAGCAATAATGATTTTATTCATGAAAATTTTACTTTAAATTTAATTATTTTCAAGGTTCTGATTTATATCTGCAGGGTCTTTTCCCAATAAGGATTATAAAATAAATATGGGAATGATAATTTGACAACATAAAAAAATTGATAATTGCTATTGATAAAATGATATTAACGGGAAATTTATTTAGCATGGTTGATATAATTTACGAAAAGCAAGTAAGCATAGCTAAAGTGGAGTAATCATGCCTGTAAAATAATCTTTTCAAAGTTTGAAATGTGCATGTAAAAAAATCATATCGCTAATCTCCCGATTATTGTCAGCAGGAATAGTTGCTTGATAATCAACTGCTATTCTGACAGATTTATTAAATGTATATTGTAGCCCTCCTATAATTAGGGATCCATCTTTTTTGTAATTCCATTCAGCAAAATCTCCCGGAACAATAACCGAAGTGGAATAATCATATCTTGTAAAAAGCTGAAATTTTTCGGCCAGATTTATTGATCCGGTCAATGAAACGCCCCAGGCGTTATGTCCTTCTTTAAGATCAAGGTTTGACTTGTAATTTATTTCACCTCCAATTTTAATAACACTATATGAAAATCCTGCAAAACCAATAAATGTCGATTGCCATAATCCATTCTTTTTGCGTGTATCGCCGTAAATTCTTAAAACTAACTGCTTCAGTGGGTAAATATTTATTCCTGCTGATACTTTCAGACTCCCGTCTGTTTTATTCGATACACCATCACCGTTCATAAGTGTAAAGTCAGCTTCAATAATATCATTGAATTTATAATCGACAGCAAGCCCAAGGTCAAAAAGACCACCGTAACCGTTAAGCGATTGAAATGTACTTGCCACGTATCGCTTATCGCAGAATTTCTGTTGAAACATCATTACTCTTGTACCAGTGATCCCAAAAGCAATTTTCAGTTTTTCAGAATTATATCCGATTGATGCTTCTCTTATTGGTGATCTTTCACCATAATATGGCATTGTATCGATTAGTTTCGCCATATTCAAAATAAACGTTGCATGGAATTTATTATCGAAATATAAATCACTTCCGAACCATGCTCTTTTCAAATTAAATCCTTTAGATATATCACTGTTTCCAGGTGCAAAATGAAAATCTGTAAAAATTTCAGCTATCGGTATGAACTTGCTTTTGTCTGATTGAGACAAAAGCAAGGGTGATGTTGTTAAAAGAGCCAGTATTAATGTGATTAATCTTTTATTTATTGACATTGTAATAAGCTAAATGATTTTGTTTTTTTATGTTCCAAAGTTATTTTTTTATTTGAAAATCCAATTTAAAAGGATTCCTTGTTTTGCTTTGTTCCGGACTTCCTCTTCTTTCATACAATTTCTGAATGATTCGTAAATAGAATGCTTACGACCCGGCTGCTACAGATTAACACTGATCCGTGGAAATCCATAAAAATCCGCGTAATCCGCGTGCCAATAAAAAATAATTGAATCTATTATGTTTGGAGTAGTCAGCGGAAAATGGAAAACTAATAAAAAGAGGGTTGAAATTCATTTTCCAACCCTCTTTTGCAACGGGAATGCAGCGTCAAAACCTTTAAAAATCAGGCCTGAGTCACATCATAATCAGGCGTCGGACGATTTTGCCTTGCTCAGGCTTAAAAGTTCGTCGGCAATTATTTCGGTTATATACTTGGTTACACCTGTTTTATCTTCGTAGCTTCTGTACGACAATCTGCCTTCGAGACAAACCTGACTGCCTTTTTTAAGGTATTTTCCTGCAAAATCTGCAAGGCCGTTCCATGCGACAATATTATGCCAGGTTGTTTCCGTTACTTTCTGGCCATCGCCGTTTTTGAACGTGTCGCTTGTGGCTAAAGTAAAATGTGCCACTCTTTTCCCACTTTCAAGTGTCTTGGTTTCTGGATCATGACCCAGATTTCCGATTAATTGCACTCTGTTTTTTAACTTGTTCATAATTGTAATTTTTAAGTAATACATTAATGAATTTTATTCATGTCAAATTTAAAATGAGGTAATCAGGGATGCCGGTTTTTAAATATTTATAGACGTTTATAACTTATTTATAATCGTTTCTATCCGTTTGAAAATGTTTTTTTATATCTTTAACAAAACTTTACAACTGTGGAACGTAAATGTCTCGATTGCGGCGAAATTATCCGTGGACGTTCAGATAAAAAGTTTTGTTCCGATCAGTGTCGGAATAATTACAATAACAAGCTAAACCGCGATAGTAATAATTATGTGCGGAATGTTCACGGATTGCTCAGGAAAAATAGACGTATTCTGTGCGATCTTTATAATGAAGGAAAAACGGTTCTTCATAAAGATGCCCTGTTTGCCCTCGGCTATAATTTTAATTTCTTCACTCATGTTATCGAAACAAAAGATGGAGCGAAGTATAATTACTGTTTTGAATATGGTTACTGTGAAAAAGATGAAGATTACATAGAATTGAAACAGAATCTTCAGTATCTTGAATATCTGTAAGTTCTGAAATTATAAAGCCGAATTAAATTGCGGATTTTATTGCCGGAACAGCAGGTGGTCTGTAATCTTCAAGAGGAATAATTGTGCCATGGTAATTGACTGTTTCAATGTATGGATTAGAAATTGTTACTGAGCAATATCCATTAGCACTTAGTGACATATAAATGTTGAATTTATCATTATCCTTTACTACCTCCACATTTATCCTGTAAATATCTTTTTTATCGTCTGTTTTCATTTCGTATCTGCCGGTATGGCCATTAAAGTTTATGCCTGTAATCTGCCTTATTCCAAAAGAGCGGCCCAGATATGCCAGACTAACTGATGCCAGTTCACCATCTATTATTATGAAATTATTTCTAGGCACCAGTTCAACAGGTCTGCCTCTTGACGGTATAATCCTATCAACCATAATAACATATTTTCTCTCTTCTATAGCTTTGCGAACAACCAATTTTTCGGCGGCCTTTTTCTCACCTGTGGAGCTCGAACCTGCAGATGAAGCACTTTTTGATCCGGAACAGGCAGGGAAGAGTATAGCACTCAGTATAATTATAAAAAAAATATTCCTCATACTTTTTATTTTATTAATAATCCTCAAAATTTATGCCGTTAAACGAAATAAAAAGCTTATTTACATTAAAAATTACCTTCCGAGCCCTTATTAACTATCAATACTTCAGAAAGCAAATCCAATCATTCAATCATTCAATCATTCAATCATCCATAATAAAATTATTCATTTAAGCAACCTTTTAATAATATTTCACGTTATATATGTAATAAATTTTTCAAGTCGAACTTAAAAGTATAACTATGAAAAGGTCTTTGATAATTGTTTTTGTTTTTCTTTTTTCAGTTCCAGTTTTTTCACAGATTAAATTTGGTTTGAAAGCGGGCGCCACTACGGCCGATGTGCCTGAATACAATTTTACCGACGGCGCCACAACTATAGAGGCTTTGAAAAATGCTGCCTGGGGATTTCATGCGGGTCTTTTTCTGAGGCTTTCACTTTTTGGTGTTTATATTCAGCCCGAAGCAGTTTTTGCTTCTAATACTTATGAATATAATGTAACAACTGTTTCTCTCACAGAAGTTAAAAAGCAGACCTTTAACAAGCTTGAAATACCTGTTCTTCTTGGCTTTAAACTTGGACCGATCAGGATTAATGCAGGACCAACAGCCGATATTCTGATAGGTTCACCAAAAGCACTTGTTGAAGATTCGAATTTTGATGAATTGTATAGAAATGCAACTTTCGGATTCCAGGCAGGCTTAGGATTCGACCTTCTTAAAAAACTCACATTTGATGTCAGATATGGCGGTAGCCTCTCAGGAAAATTTGGAGATGCCGTAAATATAGGCGGACAGACTTTTAAGCTTGATCATCGCCAGCCATCGTTAATACTCAGCGTGGGCCTTATTTTTTAAATAAGACATTTAAATTCAAGTAAAGCACATAAAATAAAAAAACTCACTCTTATTGAGAGAGTTTTTTTATTTTTACAATGTTTTGCTTTACTAAATGACTATTTTTCTAACAGGATTACCGAGTTTGCAAAATGTATTAACAGGCCTCTACATTATTACAGTTGTATTCGTTTGTTTCATTATTATTTTCCAGAACAGAGCCCCATATAAAACTCTTTCATGGGTGATGGTTGTTCTGCTTGTTCCTGTAGTCGGAATAATTTTTTACCTTTTATTCGGCCAAAATTACCGGAAACAAAAAATATTCTCGCATAAAAGCATTCTTGATGCTGAACAGCTAAGTAATATAGCAGACTTCCAGGTAAATACACTATATGAGCGACTTTCAAGTGCAAGTGAAAAAGTTAAAGAGAAAGAGCATATTATCAAATTAATGCTCAATAATAATAAATCATACCTTACTGAATATAATAAGGTAAATATTCTGATTGACGGCAAGGAGACTTTCCCTTCGATGTTTGAATCCATAGCAGGAGCCAAGCGGTATATAAATATGGAAGTTTACAGATTTGAATCGGATATCCTCGGGATGAAATTCTGCGATGCTCTGGTTGAAAAGGCAAAAGAGGGAGTAAAAGTTAGAGTTATTTTTGACGACGTCGGAAGCTGGAATCTAAGCAAAAAAATAGTCAGATGGATGCGAAATAACGGCGTGCAAATTTATCCATTCATGCCCGTAAGCTTTCCCTGGCTGACAAATAAGATAAACTACCGTAATCACAGGAAAATCCTTGTTGTTGATGGTGTAAAGGGTTATGTTGGAGGACTTAATATTGCCGATAAATATCTTCACGGTCAGCGTTCAATAGGCAATTGGCGCGATACTCATCTCTTTATTACAGGAGAGGCAGTGACATCACTCAATAACGTGTTTATGGTCGACTGGTACTTTGTTAGCAAGATTCTTCTTAACGATGCAAACCTTTTACCTGATGAGTTTAATGTCTCAGATAAATGCTGGATCCAGATTGCATTCAGCGGCCCTGATTCCGACTGGTCTAACATAATGCAAGTTTACTTTTCGGCTATCGCAACAGCAAGAAAATATATATACCTGTGTACACCATATTTTTCTCCGGATGAGACAATATTGAATGCACTCTTTACAGCATCGCTTTCAGGTGTTGACGTCAGACTGATACTGCCCGGAAAATCGGATTCGCCGGTAGCATATTGGAATACAAGATCTTATATAGAGGAACTTATGGACGCAGGTATAAAAATATATCTTTATAATGAAGGATTTAATCATTCAAAATATCTTCTTGTGGATGATGTCTTTGCTTCGGTTGGCTCTGCTAATGTTGATATGAGAAGCTTTGACCTGAATTTCGAAATTGCAGCCATGATTTACGATGAGGATTTTGCAGCCCGACTGCTAAAAGTATTTTATTCCGATATATCAAGAAGTAATGAAATAAAACTTGAAGAATGGGAAAAACGCAAAAAAACAGAAAGATATAAAGAATCGCTTGCACGTATTTTGGGACCTTTATATTAATTACATCATCCATTATCCATTTTAACTCATATTTCTTATTTCCAGAGAAGCATTCTAACTGCAATAATTATAAGGAATATGCTGAAAATTTTCTTGAGCAGATTTCCTGAAATAACTATAGCCAGTTTGGATCCGAAAACCGAGCCTATTATAAAGGCAACAGCCAGAATGAGAGCAACTTTAATGTCGACATAGCCTGCTTTGTAATAGTTTATAGCTGCAACAATACCTATCGGTGGTAGCATCATAGCCAGACTTGTTCCTTGTGCCTCATGCTGACTGAAGCCGAGAAAGATAACCAGAGCAGGAATCACTATTAAACCTCCGCCAATACCGAGCATACCGGAAAGCATTCCGGTAATCAGCCCTATAACAATTAAAATAAGAATTGCTGTTAACGACATATTTAAATTATAAGAATTAATAATTAAATTAATAAGTGGACAAATATATCGATAAAGAGAATAATTTATTTTCAAAGTCATTATCTTTGCCCTCTGAAAATATTATGTCTAAAACCGGTTTCAAAAATATTATTCTTTCGTCAGGTATAGTAATTGCGGTTTTAGTATTTATTGTTTGGTGGTTTTTTTTCTCCCGCAATGTCTCACCGGCCGGAAAAAAGGCAATAATTTACATTCCTGAAGAGGCATCTTATCAACAAGTGCTCGATTCACTCAAAGCTAATCTTGAAATACGTAATATCAAAATGCTCGATATGGTAGCGATGAGAAAAAAATATCCTGAATTGATAAAGCCTGGCCGATACGTTGTGGAAAATAAAATAAGTTATGTTGAACTAATTAATATGTTAAGATCCGGCCGCCAGAAACCTGTTAAGGTTACTTTCAACAATATACGTAACATTTACCAGCTTGCCGGAAAAGTAGGCGAACAAATTGAAGCTGATTCGGCTGAGATTGCAGATTTTCTTTCTGACCCTGAAAACTATAAGAAATACGGATTCACAAGAGAGAATGTCATATCAATCTTTATTCCAAATACTTATGAATTCTATTGGAATACTTCGGCCCAGGGATTTTACCGCAGAATGCTTAAGGAATATAACAAATTCTGGGAAGGAGAGAGAGATAGAAAAGCAGCAATTCTTGGCCTTACCCGAATTGAAGTTTCAATACTCGCATCAATAGTTGACGATGAGGTTACAAAAGGCGATGAAAAACCGAGAATAGCAGGCGTATACCTTAACCGCCTGAAAAACGGAATGCCACTCCAGGCCTGTCCAACGATAAAATTTGCTCTCAATGATTTTACAATTACAAGGGTGCTTAAGCATCATCTCGAAATAGATTCTCCATATAATACATATAAATATAAAGGTTTCCCACCAGGCCCGATAGGTTGCCCCACAATCGAAGGTATTGATGCTGTGCTGAATGCTGAAAAACACAATTATTTTTATTTTGCGGCAAAATCGGACTTTTCAGGTTATCATAATTTTTCAAAAACTCTGGCTGAACATAACAGATATGCGGCACAGTATCAGAAGGAACTTGATAAAAGGAAGATATTCAAATAAACAGGAATGAATATCGAACAAGGATTAACGAATAATAAAGTTAGAAGTTGAGATTAAAACATTTTAACTGCTGAAAAATAATAACCTATAAGAGAAACTCTTTTCCAATTACTTCGACTTCTCTCTCGAGTTCTATCCCAAACTTTTCAAAAACAGATTTCTTAATCATTTCCGAAAGTTTGAATATCTCCATGCCGGTCGCATTCCCCAGGTTGACTATCACCAGAGGCTGTCTTTCCCATACACCGGCGCCGCCATACCGCTTGCCTTTCCACCCACACTTTTCGATAAGCCATGCGGCTGGTATTTTTGTATAGGTAGCTGATTCACTGTATAACGGCATATCTGGAAATCTCTCTTTTAGTATTTCTGCATCCTCTCTTTTAATCACAGGATTCTTAAAAAAACTCCCTCCATTACCTGTAATTTCAGGGTCGGGCAATTTATTCTTTCTTATGTTTATTACAGCCTTCCTGATGTTTGTAAGTGAAAGACCGCCAAGCCTATCTACTTCCTCTGCAACACTATTATAAATGCATGTGAAATCAGGTTCTGTGTTAAACCTGAAAGAAACACCGGTTACTAACCATTTTCCTTTTTCTTCTTTTTTGAAAATACTGTCGCGATAGCCAAACCGGCATTCTTCATTACTGAAATTTTTTATACTGCCATCTAAAAGGGAGACTGCTTCGACATTTACAACAGCATCTTTTGCTTCCGAGCCGTAAGCTCCTATGTTCTGGACAGGAGCAGCGCCCACGGTTCCCGGGATGTACGAAAGCCTCTCGATGCCTGCCAGGTTCCTTTCGACACACCACTCTACGAACTTATCCCAGATTACCCCTGCGCCTGCTTTCACCAGAACAAATTGATTTTCTTTACGTTCGGTTTCAATTCCTTCAATACCGGAAATTATTATCGTTCCCTCAAAATCTGAAAGGTAAAGTATATTGCTGCCCCTGCCTGTTACGAGACAATTAGCATTCGAAACATTTTTATGGCGAAAAAGGTTATTTGCATCATCGTGATTTTTGATGATAATAAGCGTGCGGGCACTGACATCAAGCCCGAAAGTGTTGAAAGGCCTGAGAGAAATATTCCTGTAAACCTCCATTAAAGATTTGTTTTTTCAAAAGTATGTAATTATTTAACACAGCTTTCTAAAGGATACAGAATAGGATATAAGCGTTCATTTAACTAATGTTTAATAAAAAATATAATATAGTTTGTCAAAATAATTTGGCATATCTGATTTTTTGTATTAACTTGTGTATTAACTTGAACTTGCTTTAATATGGTTAATAGAAAAAAGGGTTTGAATAACGGATTCGAAAAATTAACTGTTTAAAACAAAAAATATTAATACACCTTAATAATTCAGGCAAGATTTTTGGTACTTTTAAAACTTGAAATTTATTCTTTTGTATCTAATAATTAAATGGATGAAACACCTCTGAATAAAACACAAAAAAAGGAATGAAAATAATTTAGAAATTGAATGAATATGAAAAAAATCTACGCTCTTTTTATATCCTTATTTATTTTCTTTTCAGCCAGTGCCCAGTGGACACAGATTACGCATTCGACACTTGGAGGAACAGTTGAGTATAACGGGATTGTTTATACAGGCTCGTCTGTTGTTATGGCAACAAACGGCGGAATATACAGGTCGGTCGACAACGGCGTAACATGGAACCTTTCGGTTGCCGGACTCGATACATTAAATCTGTCGGTAAATAATATTGCCTTTATTGCAGAAAGAAACGAACTCTGGGCCTGCTCGAACGGCAATGTCTTCAAATCGGTTGACGACGGAATTTTATGGAACAAAGTAAACCTTACCGGTCTGACCGGCATGGGCTGGACAAACCAGTTAGGACGTGTAGGTAGCAGGCTGATTATCACTCATTCTGTATGGGACAATGACCTGGGGAGAAATATAAACAGCCTTGCTTACTCGGACGACGGAATAAACTGGACAGACGGGCCAGTTATTGATAATTCAGGCAACAATATCTATTTCGAATTTGTAAATGAGCATAACGGCCAGATGCTTCTTTTCCTCGCGCAACCAGGTAGTTCAAACAGTGAACTATTTTACACTTTAAATGGAGAAACTGTCGAAAATTTCCCCCTTGACGGGTTGAGTGGAAATTCTGAAATAGATGTGGAAGATTTATCAATCGACCCTACAGGAAACAATTTATTTTGTATAGACAGAGATGCTTTACAGATTTTTTGGTTTGACAATGTCAACAATACATGGGAAGAAAAGATGAATGGCATCGGAGTGGAGGGACTTACTTTAAACTCAATATTCAGCGTGCATTCGCTGGAAGATATCACTTTTGCTTCCGCATTATTTACTGATGAAAGCTCGAGTATTTTAATTAAATTTTATGCTTCAATTGATTTCGGCAATAACTGGACCGAAATAACAAATCCAGGGGTCGAATTACCGACTTTTGAAGGAGGAACTATGATTAAGGCAGGTGGCGGCAGGCTCATCGGTTCGTATTTCAATAATCTAATGGCTTATTCTGACAACAATGGTCAGACATGGACAAAAATCACCCAGGTGTACGGTGGTGATTATGATTTTCTTGTTACACTTTCCGGCGGAACTATTTTTGCCAAAGCACCCGGCGAAATGAAAGGACTTATAAAATCAATTGATAACGGTAATACATGGACTGTACAGAATGGAGACCTGCCTAAATTTGTTGATATGTTATATTTTATTGATGCAATATGGCCAGGTGGACCAACTACAATGTATCTGACTTTACGGAAAGATCCTTTCGATGAAAAACAATATCTATATAAATCAACAAATTCAGGGGTGAATTGGACAGAGGTAATCACTCCTGATTCATATTACAAGATATTTGTAGGAAATTATGGTGCCGGGAATCCAATAATCTGGTTCGGTGAAGAAGATCGCTCCGGCACTTACCAGTTTACAACCGACGGAGGAGCGAACTGGGTTGATATTACTCCTGCTATTGATGCCCTTAATATAGATAAAGTAATGGGAATAAAAGGCAATGGAAGCCTGATGATACTATTTGGACAAGTAAGCGATCAGATACGGGTTTATATATCTGCGGATGACGGATCGAATTTTACAGATATAACAGGAACCATAGATAATCCTAATTATGAAATTATCGTTGCCAATAGATGGGACTGGAGAAAACAGCCTACAGCTATATCCGGCTTTAGTGCCAATGGCTCGAATTTTATAATTGCTGTAAAGTATAAAACGGCATATCCGTTTGAAATAGTTTTCTTTAAACTTAATTCAACTCAAACCGACTGGGAAAAGATCGGGATGTCAGGTATTAAGTTTTCATACGATGTTGAATGGCATGCTTTGAAGCAAATTCAGGGTGTATGGTATTTTGTAACTCCTGCCGGAGTATATGCAAGCATAGACAACTGCGCTTCATGGCTGAGGGTCTGGAATAACCAGGGTTTAGTACAGGGTCTGCTCCCAAGGTCTTTTGCAGCAGGCAATAATATGCTTTTCATGGGGACCGAAGATGCCGGTCTGTGGAAAGCTGCATTATATGAACCTGAAATCATAACAAATGATGCCAGCGAGATTACCGAAGAATCAGCAAAAAGCGGGGGAGCAATTACTGCAACAGGAGGGTTGCCTTTCATTGATAAAGGAATTTGCTGGGCAACTCATACCACACCTACAACCAGTGATAATAAATTGAGCGCAGGCAATTCATGGAGTGATTTTGTCGCCACAATGACAGCTCTTTCACCAAACACAACTTATTATGTCAGGGCATTTGCTCGGAATCCAATAGGACTGGCTTACGGAAATGAAATCTCATTCAAAACTCAAATAGCTTCAATGATAGAAACGGAAAGTATAAAGGAGTTAATCGTATATCCAAATCCGGCTACCGACGTGCTTAATATTCGGGCCGAAAGGGAAGGTGAAATGTTGTTGCTCGACATAACTGGCCGTCAGGTCCTTAGAGAAGCTCTTTATACTGGAACAAACATGGTTATGGTTGACAAACTGCCTGCTGGAATATATATTCTCAAAATTAAATATCTGAATGGTGATGTAAAGACAATTAGGGTAATAATAAAATAATAATTATTCCAAAAATTTTCTCGATTAGACTCAATTTGCGCAAAATTCTCATCAAGAAAGCAAAATAATAAGCGTCTCAAATTTTTTTACTTTTGGAGTATGCAAGGGAAATCACATACTCTACGTATAGTTTTTTCTGTAACAAATTGTATCTGTTTCGATCAGCGTGTGCAGAAGATGGCACGTGTTGTATCGGATATGTGCACTGAAGTTACTATCGCTGGAAGAAAGAAAGCTGAATGTTGTAAAAAGAACATTGTCCCATTTAAAACAAAAAGATTCAAAATTGTTTTTAAAAAGGGTTTTTTCTTTTATATGTTTTTCGACATAAGGCTCTTCTTTTACCTTTTATTTCACAGATTCGACCTTCTTGTTGCAAATGACCTCGATACTTTATTACCAAATTTTTTGGTTTCTAAAATCAAAAAAATACCTGTTGTTTATGATTCGCATGAATATTTTACAGATTTGCCTGAAATATCCAACAGAAAGTTCGTAAAATTTGTATGGGCTTCTATTGAGAAATGGATTTTCCCGCATCTTAAATATGTACTTACTGTAAATGATTCAATAGCAAATCTTTATGAGACAAAATACGGCATAAGGCCAGTAGTTGTAAGAAATTGTTCTCCTTTATCGTCCGGTATAAAAGCCTTAAGTCGTAATGAAATTGGAGTAAATGAAAACTCTTTTATAGTGATTCTTCAGGGTACAGGAATAAATATTGACAGAGGTGCCGAGGAACTTATAAGGGCTGTTTCTGAGATGGAAAATGTAACCCTTATTATTGCAGGTTCGGGTGATGTAGTGCCTGCACTTAAGGATATGACAGTAAAACTCAAGGCTGAAGACAGGATAATGTTCATTCCGCCTCTCCCATGGGAAGAACTTATGCGGTATACAAAATTAGCCGATGCAGGAATGGTGCTCGGAAAGGATACGAATATCAATTATCGTTTCAGCCTTCCAAATAAACTGTTTGATTATATATCGGCCGGAATACCTGTTATCGCTTCTAATCTGGAGGAAATCACCAACATAGTAACAAAATATTGCTGTGGAATAGTTTTACCTGAATTGACATCTGAAGAAATCAGTGATACTATAAAGATATTGTCGGATAATAAACAACTCTTATTGTTGCTAAAAGAAAATTCATTAAAAGCAACTGAGGAGCTTAACTGGGAAAAAGAATCTGAGAAAGTAAAGGCATTCTATTCTGATCTTATAAAGAATGAATTTTAAATCAATTAATAACTGTCATGGTTTAGGGATAAGATAAATAAAATTCATAATTAAAAAAGATATAAAGATTTTATTTTTATTCATTTCCGCTATCCAATGAAATATAATTATTACTTTGCGAATAAGTGTTAAAAATTTGAAAACCATGAAAACCAGTCGCCGTAATTTCTTAAAAACAGCATCTTTTGTTGGTGCAGGTGCATTTACCGGAGGGTTGATATCCGGATGTGCTCAGGGAAAACCTCAATCGAATCTTTCTGAAATTCTTGAGGCTGTAAAAAAATCACATAGCCAGCGTTTTAATATGTCGGGTTACGCCGCTCCTCCCATACCTGTTGTGAGAGTGGGTTTCATTGGTCTTGGTGACCGTGGAAGTGGTGCTGTACAGCGTCTTTCCTATATAGAAGGGGTTGAAATAAAAGCTCTGGGCGATCTGCGCGAAGTAGCAGTAAAGGGCTCACAACGTTACCTTGCAAGAATAGGTCGACCTGAGGCTCAGGAGTTTTATGGTGATGAAAATATATGGAAAAAACTTGTGGAACTTCCGGATATCGACCTGATATATATCTGCACTCCATGGGTGTGGCATGCGCAAATGGCTAATTATGCTATGGAAAATGGGAAACACGTGGTGTGTGAAGTCCCAATTATAAGGACGATAGATGAAGCATGGATGCTTGTTGAAACTTCTGAAAGAACGAAAAAGCATTGTATGATGCTTGAAAATTGTTGTTACGACTTTTTTGAACTTCTTACTCTTAATATGGCACGTCAGGGTATGTTCGGGGATATAATTCATGGAGAAGGCGCATATATACATAATCTTCTCGAAATGAAATTTAAAAAGCCTGACGACAGCCGGCAAACCGACGGTGCATATACCGGCATGTGGCGCCTGAAAGAGAATGCTTCGAGGAACGGCAATCTATATCCTACTCACGGCTTAGGACCTATAGCTCAGGTTTTGAATATCAACAGGGGCGACAGAATGGAATACCTCACTTCTATGTCGACCAATGACTTCACAATGTATCTGCGTGAAAAGGAACTTGTTGAAAAAGATCCTTTTTATGAGCCATGGAGAAATGCAAAATTCAGGGGTAATTTCAATACTACTTTAATACATACGGCACTTGGTAAGACAATAAAGGTACAGCACGATGTTTCGTCGTCTCATCCATATTCAAGGATACACCTTGTTAAGGGCACAAAAGGATTAGCAGTGAAATACCCTGAAGAGAGGATTGCGATAGGAGAGGAATGGGTAAAAAAAGAAACTATGAAGGAGTTTTGGGATAAATATACTCCTGAAATAATAAAAAGAGTTGGAGAGATGGCAAAGAGAGTGGGTGGCCACGGAGGAATGGATTTCATTATGGACTGGAGAATGATTGATTGTCTGCGGAATGGATTGCCACTCGATCAGGATGTTTACGACGGTGTCACCTGGAGCTCTGTTGCTCCACTCAGCGAATGGTCGGTGGCAAATAAATCACAGTCTATCGATGTACCTGATTTTACCTGCGGGTCGTGGAAAACAAATAAGCCTCACGGTATTAACCTCGAAACAGGCGGAACGACACAAGTGCTGGAAGTTAAACTGAAAAAGGAAGCTGCTCAGATTGGTGTCAGTTAAATTATCCTGATCTGTTTAAAAACTTGTATCTAAACTTTTGCTTTAGGTTCCGTTTCCTATGCCATTCATATTCTTGGGACTCTGTTTTGCTTCGTGTGCCCTGAGCTCTGTGCTCTGCGCCCTGTGCTCTGAGCTAATACCCTGCTGCCTGGCCGTCTTTTCTTGATTCGGAGGCTCCGTACCACACCCGGTTTTTTTCATCCCACATTATTGCCTGGAAACCACCGTAGCCTCCAAGATTCCATTGTATTGTATGTCCTTTCTCCAGAAGTTTCCTTATTTCTTCCCATCTGAAACCACTCTCAAGTTGAAGAATGCCGCCGTCGATCATTTGTTCTCCTGTAGGCTCTGAAGAGTTAGTATGATACATTCGTGGAGCATCACCTGCTTCCTGAAGATTCATTTTAAAGTCAATAATATTCACAATAATTTGAACATGACCTTGTGGTTGCATATCGCCGCCCATCACGCCGAAACTTATCCATGGCTTCTGGTCTTTTGTTATGAAAGCAGGAATAATTGTATGGAAAGGTCTTTTTCCCGGAGCATAACAATTAGGGTGACCTTCTTCAAGAGTGAACATCTCGCCGCGGTTCTGTAGTACAAAGCCAAGGCCGGTAGGGCACATACCCGATCCCATGCCACGGTAGTTACTTTGTATTAATGATATCATATTGCCGTATTTATCGGCTACAGTTAGATAAATTGTGTTTCCTCCTTCAAATTTCCCCGGCGCATATACTTTTGCAGCCTTATTTATATTGATAAGTTTTCTTCTTTCAGCTGCATATTTTTTTGAAATAAGTTGATTTACAGATATTTTCACAAAGGATGGGTCAGCATAATATCTTGCTCTGTCTTCGAATGCCAGTTTTTTTGCTTCTGTAAAAAGGTGCATGTATTCTGCAGAACCAAAGCCCATAGAAGCGATATCGTATCCTTCAAGTATATTTAGCATCTGCAATGTGGCAATACCCTGGGTGTTTGGAGGCAGTTCCCATACCTCATAGCCTCTATAAGTGGTACTGACCGGCTCGACCCATTCGGAATGGTGCCGCGCCATATCATCGTAAGAGAGGAATCCTCCCTGTTGTTTCATGAATGCGTCAATTGTTTTTGCGATGCTTCCTCTATAAAACTCGTTCCGACCTCCTTTTACTATTTTATCCAGAGTATTTGCCAGAAGGGGATTTTTGAATATCTCGCCCTTTTCAGGGGATTTTCCATCAGGCATATATACCTCTTTTATATTAGGAAAATTTTTCAGGAATTCGGTGTTTTGTTTTAATTGCCATGCGATTATTTCAGTAACAGGGAAACCTTCTCTGGCATAATTTATTGCAGGCTGAAGTATATCGCTCATCGGAAGTTTGCCGAACATGTCATGAATTTCGAACCATCCGTCAACGCACCCTGGTACTGATACCGGCAAAGGACCGTAAGAAGGGATTCTTTCTATATTGTTCTCTTTAAAATATTCCAGTTTAAGGGATCGCGGTGAGCGTCCCGATGCATTAAGTCCATATAGTTTTCCCCTGTCTGCACTCCATATAATTGCAAAAAGATCACCACCTATTCCGCATCCGGTAGGCTCAACAAGACCAAGCACAGCATTGGCAGCAATGGCAGCATCAAAAGCATTTCCACCTTTTTTGAGAATATCGAGTGCAACCTGAGTGGCAAGCGGCTGACTTGTTGCAGCAATACCGTTCCGCGCTATAATTTCTGAGCGTGTAGCAAATTCTCTTCCAGTAACACGGTCCTGACTGAAAATTGTAATAGGAATAACTGATAGAATTATTATCGAATAGAATTTTTTCACTTTTGAATTTTTTACAAAATTATAAAATACAGCTATAAAGCGAAGAATTATATATCAAGAAAAGTGTTTCATTAAATTATCTATCTTATTTTTAATATTTTATAAATATAACTTATAAGATAGCTGATGAAATATTTATTATTAGAGAATTGAAATCAAAACTCAATAATTTTTTCGACTTTGTTATGAGAGATATAACTTTTGATTATCGAAATGGTTTCCATGTTTTCTTCGGCTTCTTTTATACAGTCGTGAATTGCATCGAGGCCGAACCCTACGCAGTTTATATCGAAATAACCGTAACCCGCGAAATGACCGTTTATAATTTTAACTGCGCTCCTTTCATTTTCCTCTCTTCCTCTGTCTATTATGAAATAATTTCCTGGTGTGAAAATGAATTCGTTAATAGCTTGTTGAACCCGTTTGTTATATTCATCTGGAGGTTCTTTACCGCAGCATGTACCCCTGCATAAACCCACCTGATAATGGAAACAAGCTCCGACAGTGTCGTATAATCCTGAAAATTTAAGGCAGAGATTATATTTTTCAATAAGCTCTTCGAGCTTATGCTTTGCGCTCTCCTTTGAATTATACGACGCAAGATGATCCTTTGTTCCCTTTGCTCTCTGAAGGTTAAGGATTATATAACCATCTTCATTTATTCTGTAAAATATAACCCATCTATTGTTAAGTCGCCGCTGAGCTCTGTTATAAAGAGGTTTATTTGCTTTGATTTCAAATGACTCACGTATAAGGGCAATAAGTTCACTGCCTGTAACTTCCCAGCTTATGTCGGCAACAGCATCGCGCATTTCCATAGCACGACCCGATGTGTTGTTCGAAAGATGAGTAATGATCCTTTCGTGGATATTATTACTTTTCCCTATATAGATAATGTTTCCTCTTTCATCGTAAAAATAATATATGCCCGGTTCTTCCGGAATATGTTCTAGTTTAGATTTATCCAGAAATGGATTAAGTTTTGAAATGCGTGTATTTCGAATCAGTCCATTATTACCTGACCATTTATCGGCTTCGAGACATTTTTCGAAAAGTTTTGTTGTGGCAAGAGCATCTCCTGCCGCCCTATGACGGGCATTTATTTCAATTCCGAGCTCACAGCATATATTTCCCAGGCTATAAGAACGATATCCGGGGAAAAGCTTTCGGCTAAGAGCTACTGTATCTAGGAGTCTGCGATTGAAATTGTATCCGAGCGATTTAAACTCCTCACGAAGAAAAGAATAATCGAATCGGGCGTTGTGTGCAACAATAGTCTTTCCTTCAGTAAGTTCGACGATAGTTCGCGCAATCTCATAAAATTTCGGCGCATTTTCGACCATTTCATTTGTTATCCCTGTAATACATGTAATGAAATAAGGTATATTTCTTTCGGGATTAACAAGAGTTACAAATTCGTCAGTAATTTTTTCACCGTCGTGCAATATTATTGCAATTTCAGTTATTTTTTCCACCGCCGCTGTTCTGCCTGTGGTTTCAATATCAATAATTGCATACATTTCACGAATAAGATAGTTTTTGAGTATACTAAAATAAATGGATAAAATTAACAATTGATAGTTTTATTTTTGTTGTCAAAATTAAATTAAATGAACGAATGTTACGGAAATTATTTTATACATAACGGCATTGTTAAGCCTGCTACATTATTCGATAATTCAATGGTTTATGAAGGAGAATCGGTTTATGAAGTGCTTAGAATGAAAAGAGGGCTCCCGTATTTTTTTGAAGACCATATTCAAAGACTTGAAAACAGTGCCCGGCTTCAGAAAAAAAATATGCTTGCAACCATAGATCAGATAAGAGATGATATAATAAAGCTTGCCCGACTTGAAATAGTAAAATCAGAAGTAAACCTTAAAATTGTTTTCAATTATAGCGAGCCTTCAGGAAATTATTTGCTTTATTACATTGAACCTAATTACCCGACTCCCGAACAATACAGGGATGGAGTGAAAGGTATATTCTTTTTTGCCGAACGCGTTAATCCTGAATCGAAAGTTATTAATCATAAATTACGTTCGGAAATATATCATAAGCTTATTGTTGAAAATGCCTATGAAGCATTGCTTGTCAACAAAGAAGGACTGATTACAGAGGGAAGTAGATCCAATATATTCTTCATAAAAGGAAATGAACTTTTCACGGCACCTGATAAATTTGTTCTGGGCGGCATAACCAGAAAACATATTCTTAAAATATGCAATGATTTTAATATTAATGTAATACATGAATGTGTGAAGCTTTCGGAAGTAAGTAATTATGAATCGGTTTTCATGACCGGCACTTCGCCGATTGTGCTTCCTTTCAATATAATTGATAATATGCCTTTTAATGTTAATCATTACTTAATGCCTTTTTTGAGAAAGATTTATCTTGAAAGAGCTGAGAAAAGTCTGGAATATTTTATATAGGCAGTAGGAAAAAGGAAAAAGGAAAAAGGAAAAAGGTATAATGTGAAACGAGAAACGAGAAACGTAAACGATTTTATCCTATATTGATTTTTTTAATTTACCTTTGAAAACAATTAATTGGAGTTATTATGGCAAGCATAAAAAATCTCAAGAAAAATATTGATAAACAAATTTTCGAAGTAATTTCTGATTCTTTATTATTTCTAAGCATACATCCTGAACAAGATGCTGAAGAAGTTAGCTCAATTATTCACGAAGCCATTGCACTTCGGAATAATCTGTTCGAGAGAGTTAATAACTATAATAAGGAGGATGCCTCCGGTGAAATTAAAAAACATTTCAGGTCAATAGAAAGCGATCTTTATAATGGGATTGACCTATTGTGCGCTAAGCTTAGCAAGATCAGCGAGAGGAGGGAAAAGTAATAAAGTACTTGTATATTTCTTTACCGCATACTGAGCAAAGTCCGTTTTTAGTTCCCGAATTAGTGATATAATACCCTTCTCTTTTTGTTATTAAATTATTGCATCGAGAGCAGTAAGTATTCTGCCCTGTAATATTTCCTACATTTCCTATATAAACATAGCTAAGATGTTTATGGGCTATTTCATAAAGACGAATTAAAGTATTTGCAGGGGTTGGTGGGTCATCTCTTTTGTACATAGGGAAGTATCTGCTTAGATGGAGTGGTACTTCCTGACCTAATTCGCCAGCTATCCATTCAGCTTCACTTTCCATCTCTTTGTCACTGTCGTTTCTGCCCGGAATAATGAGAGTTGTAATTTCAAGATGTCTGCCTGAACGGGCAATTATTTTAAGTGATTCTTTTACAGGTTCGAGTGAGGCTCCTGTAAATCTTTTATAGAAATCATTGTTGAAGGCTTTCAGGTCAACATTGAATGCATCGATGAATTTAAGGTATTCTTTCAAAGCCTCAGATGAAACAAATCCATTTGTTACCATAACTGTATTTTGGCCGGCTTCTTTTATTTTCAGAGCCACATCTTTAACATATTCATACCATATCGCCGGTTCATTATATGTGAAAGCAACTCCTATGTTTTTATGTGATGAGAGCGAATATTTCAATATTTCATCAGGAGTCATATATCTGGCATTTGGTGGAATAGAACTCTGTGAAATATTAAAATTCTGGCAGAAATCGCAGCGCATATTACAGCCGTATGAACCGATAGAGAAGATATTCATGCCCGGATAATAATGATATAACGGTTTTTTTTCTACAGGATCAAGTGCAAAACCCGAAATAATGCCATAAGTAAGAAGTTCAATCTTACCGCTCGAGTTTTTTCTTACGCCGCAAATACCGGTTTTCCCTTCGGAAAGTTTACAATTGTGTGGGCATAAATAACATTCTATCTTTTCGCCTGACTTTCTCTGAAACATTTTTAAAATTTTTATAGAACAAAATTAATCTCTTTATAGATTTAAACTTTAACTTTATAGAATTAAATAGACACTGTTTAACTATAATATTTAAATGTGAAAAGAAATCTTTTTATCAGCTTTTTCGCATCCGGGTTGCTGACAATTATATTTAATCCGGTTTCATTATCACAAAATCTGCAGGGTTGGGAAGCTTCTCCTGAACTTGTGGAAAAGCTTTCGAAAGATAGAAAGGACGTGAATTATTATGAAGATAAGGTTCTTGCTTATATACTTCCCGATCCTCTTGAAACATTATCAGGTGAAAGAATACGGAACAAACGTGAATGGCTAAAATATCGCAGGCCCGAAATTCTTGAGATGTTCAAGACTTATGTTTATGGAAGAGTTCCTCGTACACCATATTCAATTTCGTTTGAAACGGTCAACGAGAATAAAGCGGCTATAGACGGGAATGCTACTCTTAAGCAGGTGGATATTACTATCGGCGCTTCAGGTAAATCTCTGGTAATACATCTCTCATTATTTACTCCGAACACAGTCAAGCCTGCTCCAGTTTTTCTTCTTATATGCAACAGGTCGATAGAAAATATAGACCCGACGCGGAATATAAAGAGTGAATTCTGGCCTGTTGAGGAAGCAATTATGCGTGGTTATGGGATGGCTGCTTTTTATAATGCTGATGTTGACCCTGATAATTATGATGAGTTTAAAAATGGGATTCATGGACTTCTTGATGTTGAACCAAGAAAACCGGATTCATGGGGTACTCTTGCCGCATGGGCGTGGGGTGCATCGAAATGTGTTGATTATCTGGCAACAGATAAAAATGTCGATAAGAAAAGAATTGCTGTTGTCGGACATTCCCGCGGAGGCAAGGCAGCTCTATGGGCAGGAGCATGTGATGAGAGGTTTTCTTTAGTAATCCCGAACGAATCAGGTTGTGGAGGTTCGGCCCTTGCAAGAAGAAGATATGGGGAGACGATTGAAAAGATAAATACATCTTTCCCCCATTGGTTTTGTCTGAACTACCGTATGTTTAACAATAATGAAGATAAAATGCCTGTGGATATGCACATGTTGATGGCACTTATTGCACCCAGGGCACTCTATGTTGCTGCTGCCTCTGACGACCTGTGGGGTGATCCGAAAGGTTCATATCTATCTTTATATCATTCTCTTCCTGTTTACCGCCTTTTTTATCCCGATATGACACTTGAAAATTTTGTTCCACCTTTGAACAATCAGGTCATCAGCGGGAAAGTAGGATTTCATATACGCGACGGTGAGCATAATCTTAAACTGACCGACTGGAACTTTTTTATGGATTTCGCTGATAAAGTCTGGAAATAAAAGAACCTTTTTATATTTCTTTTTGATATTCCGATAAAATATTGTTAGAATCGGCAAATTCAACAAGTTCCTCCTTAATTGTCTCGTTTTTCTCTGCATCTGAAATCCCGAAACGGGTAGTGATTTTTTTTGAATTTTTAAGTTTTATCACAAACTTAAGAGGATATATTGTAATTTTTTCGATATCTGAGACTTTAATTTCTCTAACAGGCAGAAAGGAATTATTTTTTATTCTAATTTTTTCTTTAGAGAACTCAATATAAGTGTATCCATAACCAAAAGCTGTCGCAATCATATATATTCCGAAACAAGTCAGGAAAATAATTACAACCCATATTGATAACCCTGTACTTGAGGTCTTTAGGTTACGAATAAGCCAGTAGCCTGCAATTATTAAACAAAATAATCCAAGTAAAAAGCGAAATATTTTTGTAATTATATTATCCTTATGGATTTCGAGCGAAAAAAATCTTCTTTCCATCTTCCTATTTTTTATTTATTTCTCATTTTTAATAAACGAAATATAAATGTTCATTTATATTGACAAATTTATTGACAAATTTATTGTTGGAATTTTTTAATATTAGTCAAATTATTACTTTTACATATTAATTAATAGATTAATTAAATAACCTTAAAATATTCGATTATGGAAAACAAAACCAACAAAATGTCCCGCAGGTCATTTATCGGTACGTCCGGTGCTGTTGCTGCAGGGTTTACTCTTCTTCCAAACTCAGTGATTAGTGGGCTGGGTCATAGGGCTCCAAGTGACAAGCTAAATATTGCATGTGTGGGTATAGGAGGTATGGGTAACTCAAACCTGAGGGCTGTGGCTCCAACCGAGAATATTGTTGCTTTATGCGATGTTGACTGGGCTTATTCGAAAAAAGTATTTGAAACTTACCCGAATGCAAAACCTTATTGGGATTGGCGTAAGATGTTCGATGAAATGGGCAAGTCGATTGATGCTGTCATTGTAGCCACCGCCGATCATACTCATGCTATTATTGCTTCTCATGCCATGACACTCGGTAAGCATGTTTATGTTCAGAAACCTTTGACACACACTGTGTATGAATCGAGGCTTCTGACAAAACTTGCAGCTAAGTATAAAGTGGCAACCCAGATGGGCAACCAGGGGTCTTCGGGTGAGGGCGTTAACCTTACGGTCGAGTGGATACAAAATGGTGAAATAGGTGAAGTTACAAAAGTTGAAGCTTTCACTGACCGTCCTATATGGCCGCAGGGACTTAACAAGCCTGCTAAGGGCGAATGGGTTCCGGATACTCTTAACTGGGATCTTTTCATAGGTCCGGCTCCAATGCGTCCATACCATAGTATTTATCATCCGTGGAACTGGAGAGGCTGGTGGGATTTTGGTACAGGTGCACTCGGTGATATGGCATGCCATATCCTTCATCCTGTTTTTAAAGCCCTTAAACTGAGATATCCTATAAAAGCTCAGGGAAGCTCAACATTGCTTCTGACTGATTGTGCACCAAATGCACAAATGGTTAAATTGGTATATCCGGAAAGAGTTGCTCCAAAAGGTTCTAAAATTAAATATCCTCAGGTTGAAGTAATTTGGTACGACGGCGGTCTTCAGCCCATGAAGCCTTCTGGATGGCCTGCCGGAAAAGATATGAATGATAGCGGTGGCGGAGTAATATTCCATGGAACTAAAGATAAACTTATTTGCGGCTGCTATGGAAAAGATCCCTGGCTGCTTTCAGGCCGCGTTCCAAATGTTCCGAAAACAGAAAGAAGACTGCCTGACAAAGTCAGCCACGAAATGGATTGGGTACGCGCTTGCAAAGAAAGTCCGGAGAGCAGGGTGCCGACTAAATCAGATTTTGTAGAGGCAGGTCCTTTCAACGAAATGGTTGTAATGGGCGTTCTGGCAGTCAGACTACAGGGACTTAATAAAGAACTGGAATGGGATGGCGAAAAAATGCAGTTTACAAATATCTCCGACAACGACAAGGTTAGAATCTGCGTTGAAGATAATTTCACAGTAACCGATGGTCATCCGAGTTTTGCAAGAAAATGGACCGACCCGATGGCTGCTTCACAGTTTGCTTCGGAAATGATAAAACATACCTATCGTAAGGGATGGTCATTACCCGATATGCCGGCATAAAGATCAAATAACGGTATAAATTAAAAGCAGGTGCTTATTTTAAGCACCTGCTTTTTTATTTTCAAGTCAGATATTTACAGTACCTTTTAAGCCTATATCCTCAGCTACCTCACGCATACCCATAATACAATCCGTAATTAAATCATCGAGGCTTACTCCAAGCATAGCAGCTCCTTTTTCAATTACCGACCTGTCAACCCCAGCCGCAAACCTTTTATCTTTCCATTTCTTAATTACCGATTTTGCCTCCATATCAAGAACGCTTCTCGTTGGCCTTACAAGTGCACTGGTTGTTACCAGTCCCGTAAGCTCGTCAATGGCATACAAAGTCTTTTCAAGTTTTGTTACCGGCTCCATGTCGGTACAAAAGCCCCATGCATGACTTAAAACAGCTCTTATATATTCCTCAGGCCAATCATTTTCTCTTAAAATTTTTTCAGTCATTTTACAATGCTGTTCAGGATACATCTCATAATCCAGATCATGGACAAGACCAATTACACCCCATTTTTCTTCGTTCTCTCCGGCTTTTCTTGCCATATATCTCATTACGCCTTCAACAGCTAATGCATGCTTATAAAGACTTTCGGATTTATTATATTTTTTGAAAAGCTCAAGTGCCTGTTTTCTGTCTGGAATATTCATCTTTCTATTTATTTAACGATTTTTTACTCAATATTTAATAAGATTTAACAACCATTACAGTTCTCATAAAAGATTTTCCCCTGATAAGAACCGTATAAATACCAGGAGCAATTCCGTCGGGCGATATTTCCAGATTATTTTCTCCTGAATAAAGTTCAGCTTTACTTTCCCATACCTTTGAACCATTAATGTTTAGAAGTGTAATAGTTACACTTTCTCGATAATCTGTACTGATATTTATTCTGAAATGCTCATTAAAGGGATTAGGTATTATCTTAAGTTCCAATTCGGGTTTTTTTATTACTTCTACGCCTGTTTTTATTATTATAATTGTAACAGTATCGTTTAAAAGATAACAATCATTATTGTCAGTTCCATATACTTTTAAAATGTATGTTCCGCCGGCTGAAAAATCATAACGATTTGAAAATGAGAGAATAACAGTATCAGATGGAACAATGGGTATATTAAATGTTTGAATAACAGGAGGACCGTTGTTTACTGTATATGCCAGATGATATTGTTTAAGAGTATCGGTGCCTAAGTTTATGAATTCGGCAATAATGATTTCATTGCCCATAAGCCTGGTAGTATCGGGAGAGATAATTTTACCTGCCTTCAGGTCAATACGGTTAAATGCATCGGGCGGAAATATGATATAATCGAGCCATGCACAATCGTAACCAGAAGATTGGGAACGGTCTTTCACATAAGACCATTCCAGTTCATTGAATCCTTCTTTTATGCCAATTTTTCTTTCGGTCCACTCAACTTCACCAGATGCATTAAAAACCTGTTTGCCGTTTAATTTGAAATTCAGGAAGTCCCAATTTTTTTCTGATGATACTTTGTACATAAACCTGATGGAATCGGTGTGAGGTATGTTAACTTTTAGAGTCAGTTTCGATTCTCCATAGTTTGGAATTGCACCCGACCGGGCTGAAAAGAAGCCATCCCAGGCATCACCGGAAGTGATAATCCACGGACTGGCAGAATTATTCTTCCATGGAAACATTCTGAAATTCTGATATTCGAAACTTTCGATCGTATTTCCTATAGGAATATTGAAATTTTTTAAAGCAGTATATTGAGAACAATCGACAAGCAGACTTACTTTAAATGTGCTTCCCTTCTTCATAGTCGGTGAAACTGTAGCAGGAATATAAACGGTTTTAATTTCCTGAGGAAGTAATAATCCTGTGGCAACCGAATTATCATTGATAACAACTCCTTGAGGCGAATTTATAACATTAAGACTACCTTCTGTAGCGCTGCTGCCGGAGTTAAATATTTTTACCACGAGATTAAGTGTTTCACCCGGATCAGCAAAACAGTCACCGTTACCGGTAATGGAATCGTCAACAATACAACTAAGGATTTCAATAACAGGGGCATGCAGTTTGATATCGATTGCATAATTTTTTTCGGTAAGAGCGTCTTTTAGTTTAAGATTAAGTGTAACAAAGCTTTTATCTGTTATCAATTCATCGGTTTTCAGTGTAAGCTGATTGCTTAGCACTATATCCGATCTGGCGTTAAGGGTTCCAATAAAAACGGAATCGTTTATTATGGTAAGAGGGCATGGGGCTGACAGTGAAATTTTTGCATATAGCTGTGTTGCAGCCGACAACCCGAGATTGCTTAAAGTTAATTTCAAATGAAAAGTTTCGGAATAATCTACTTTTCCATTGTTATTTCCGTCAATATCGTTTATTTCGATTTCTTTAAGGTTTATGAATTCCTTATCAATATTTCTAAAATAAATTTTTCTTATTAAAGGAATTTTATTCTGTCCGCTAATCACAACAAGGCAGGAATCATTATTCATCGGAGGTATATCCAATGTTACTGCACCGGACGGGCTGACGAATGAAGCATCGAGCAGGGTGTCCCGTCTGGATATAGCTATATAGGCATAAGGTTCGAGGTTGAGACTTAGAGATGTTATTCCATTAGGGAGAGTGTCGGGCAGGGGGTTGGCGAAAGTACCTGGTGGTCCAATAAAAGGAATTATACTTGGGTCGCCTGCGAGATTGTATGTTTCCCAGTAATATTTCTTCCTTGTACTTGTACTTGCCGACACAGAAAGGTTTCCCGCATAGTTTATCTGTCCCATCGTTATATACCATTCTGAGGCTTTTTCATTGAATTTATGGAACATCCTGTCGTATGCTCCAAGTCCGTTTTCTGAATATACCGGATCGGCTGAGATGGCACCAACTCCTACCGACCAGTAAAAATCTTCCAACCAGTATGAATCATTGGAACATCCAATAAAACCGACCGCTCCCTTCTCACCCGACTTAAGCAGTGTATTTCCAAATGAACCTGATACGTTGAACTGACCGGTGAGGCAGGCGTTGCTTATGATAAAAGGATACATGTTCTTGTTGGTTAGATTCTCAACGTCGTCCGAATTGAATACGGGCCCAATCCATCCGTATGCACGGCCATGTCCTGAATAGTTTACAAAACCAAGGCCACTGTTGAAAAGCTTAATTATTGAATCCCTGGCATTTGCCGACTGCGGATAATAAAATGCATGATTGATAATGTTGCTTGCCGAATCGAGATAATATTTGCTAAGATACTTTATCTGCCCATTCATGTATTCGTCGTGACTATCATCATCACCGGCTGTGGCCAGAGTGCGGCGATAGAATTTATTTGTGTCGGCAAACTGAAATTTTTCGTATTGTATAAGTTTATTGATTACATTTTTAAGCTCTGTAGTATCCGCAACGGATATCCTGCCCGTAAACATTTCGGGTAGATAGTCGGCGTCGCCGTCAAAAGTGGAATAATAAAGATCGGAACAATTAGAAGTTCCTTCCGAAAGCGGAATACGGTTGACATCTCCTATAATCATAAGGTATTCCGGAGGTGCTCCATCTGTACTTGCTTTTGTGTAAATCTTCTTAAGAGTATCTTTTAGTTCTGTAAAAGTGTTTCCTGCCAGAGTGGCACCTCTGTATAAGGTTGTCACTCTGAAACCTTTTTGTGTCTTCCATTTAATAAAAGGTACCAGGTTCCTTTTGAATATTGTGTCGGTAAGTATTATCATTTTAACTGGCTGGTCGGAATATCCTGTAATAATATCTTCCTGCGTATAATTCACCACACCTTTAGAAAGTGATTGTACAAACGGCAGAGACTCAATGCCTTTGGATGTTAAGAGACTTTCATCTGAGCCGAATTTTATAGAAATTTTCATTGAAGTGATAACTTCAAGTTTATTATCGTGCGGATTATAGCGTACCGGATATATATAAAGAGTGGCAAGACTCGTATTTCTTATTTTACCGAGGTATTCGATTTTTACTGTATCAGTTTTAATATATCCTCGTCTGCTGTAAATTTCACGGTCAATAACAAAATCATCCCTTTGTTTATCCTGGTTTTTGGTACTTTCCATCTGTTTTGGATATACCATTCCCTTGAAACTTTTTCTTGATGGATGAATTATCTCAGTTTTAACATCGGTTATTTCTACGGAAAATTTATCTTCCGGAAGGTATATGAGTTTGCTATAAACAGGCATTTCAGGTTTACCTGTTTCAGATGTAGGGACATGACCGGGTATTGATATTCTATAAAAGTTACCTTCAGACGTTGAGGCTGAAACAAGATTGATTTCATTATTCTGGTAATAGATCTTAATTTCTTTTTTTGTACTCAGAATTTCCGTTGTCGCTTCAGATTTGTCAAAAAGATATTTATAGCTCTTAAACTGCTGACCTGAAGTTTTACAGACAGGAATAATAAGAAGCAATCCGCTGAAAATGTATTTTCCCTGCCAGAATATCATAGTGTATTTAACCAGATAATAAAATACCCAAAATCCTTTGCCAATTTAAGAAAAAAAACAGGCCTTTTTAAACTTAGGTATCATTATTTGACTAATATAATAAGATTTGTACATTTACATTAAATTTTAAAGGACTATTGAAAAAATCAGATTTATGAAAAGGGCATCCGCCGTAATTTGTTTTGCTGTTTTATCATTTGTCTTAGAAGCACAGATAAACAAATCTGGTGTTCCGCTTATCAAGAATTACGGCCAGGAATTACTTAGCGGTACTGATTATGTCTGGAGTATTGTCAAAGATAATCTTGGCGTGGTTTATATGGGTACTAATGGTAAAGGGATTTTAAGATATGATGGTTATAACTGGTCGGTTATAGACGTTCCTGACAATGCCGTTATAAGAGCATTGGGAATTTCACACGATGGTATAATTTATGCCGGAGGATCTTCTGAATTCGGTTATTTGCAGCCATCCTTGAATGGTGCAACAGAATATGTTTCTATTTCGGAAAGATTCTGGAACAATAAGGATACAACGAAAAATAAAACTTTTCAGAACGTCACAAAATCACAAATTGGGGAGATAAATTCAATAGTAATAACTGATTCAATTATTTACTTTAACAGTTTGGAATCATTATTTCTTTACTATCCTCAAAGCGATAACGTGGAATTTATTAATTTGAGAGAAGCTGGATTTAGGAATATAGTGAGATTCGCTCTTATTAATGACAGAATTTTTTTTGCCGACAATAATAAAGGTTTGTATGAGCTTAAGAGTAAATCTTTTGTTCCTGTTCCTGGAGGCGATTTTTTCTGCAAAAAAATATGCACGGTTATTTTACCGTCCGATGAACATACTCTTTTTATCGGCACTTACCTTACAGGCGTTTTCAAATTTGATTATATCTCGGGAGAAGTATCGAATACCCCCCCTGTTTCTTATGAAGTAAATGAATTATTGAAAAGTTCCCATATTCTTTCATCCTGTATTACTCCTGACGGAGGAATTCTGTTGGGCACACAACTTGAAGGAGTTTTTGTTTTCGACCGGAATTTAAACTTTATCGGGAAATGGGATTCAAAAACTTCAAATTTACCTGATAACACTGTAGCTGCTTTTTATGTTGACCATAGTCCTTCATCAGAGTTATGGATTTCAACTACATACAACATATCGAAAGTTTTTATTAACCTGCCATTTTACGAGTTATCTAATCTTCAAGGATTGGAAGGTGCAATCAACAATATTGCCAAGTTCAAAGGGAAAATTTATGTTGCAACAGATATAGGGCTTTTTGAAAGTTATACTGATAAAAATAAATATCTTAAATTCAACAATACAGGAGGTGTAAGTTTTCAAACATTTTATCTTTCTTCCTGCCATTTCGGAGGAGAAGAATTCCTTCTTTCCGGAACAGGAATGGGCCTTTATTGTATAAAAAGCAATGGGAATATCTACAAAGTAGATGATTATGTCTATTCCAAGGATGAATTAAAAAGAGAATCATTTTATGTAAGATCTATTCTCCAGTCGGAGATTAATCCTGAAAGATTCTATATAGGCCTTGACAAAAGAGGGATAGCAGTCCTTAATTATAATGGAAAGAGATGGGAATACATTAAACAAATTAGATCAAATATTAACGGTTATGTTGCCTCAATGGTTGAAAGTAAAAAAGGCGATATTTTCATTTATTCAGGTAACCCCTCCGGCCTTTTATTTCTTTCTGCAAATGATTCAATCCCTGTTGAATTCACAATACAAGACGGTTTGCCTGAAGCCTCAATAAACAATATTTCGAAAGTAAACGGCCAGATTATAGCATTAACTGGCAGAGGCTTATATCGTTATGACGATAATTCAGGGAGATGGATTTCTTACGATGAACTACTTGGCGGATATACAAAAAATTTGAACTGTAAAGACCTTTACCAGGATAATGACGGAGATTTCTGGTTATCGATCGCAGATGGCAGAATATATGAAATATTTTTCAAAAAAGACTCGTCCACTTTAAAAGTTATAAAAGGTCCTCTTAATGTTTTGCCTGATGTAGAAAAATTCGATTTGAAACATTTTGATAATAAAATATGGATTCCTAAATCAAAAAATATATATGTAGTTGACAAGGGGAAGATGCTAACTCCTTTTCCGCAGATTAACACTCTTCTGTCGAAAATTGTAATTGGTTCCGATTCGATATTGATGACAGGGACTTTTTACAAAACATTAAATAATGGCAAACGAATTCCTGTTTTGGACAACAAAGAAAATCCACCTCCCGAAATAAAATATAGTTTTAATTCCGTCTCATTTTTCTGGTCTATGCCTTATTATATCGAAGAAGACTATAATTTATATACTTATAAGCTCGAGGGTTTTGATAAGTCGTGGTCAAAATGGGAAAAAGTTCATTATAAAGATTTTACGAATCTTCCTTTTGGCAAATATACTTTCAGGGTTAAGGGTAAAACAATTACAGACATTGAAACAAATGAGGCAGTTTTTGATTTTTATATTTTAAAGCCATGGTACCTTACGACAGTAATGATAATACTTTATCTGATTGTATTTACTCTGGCAATAGTTGGTATTATCAAGGCATATACTCGAAAACTTAAAAACGAAAATATAAGGCTCGAAGGAATAGTTGCGGAAAGGACTGCTGTTGTTGTGAAACAGAAAGAAGAACTTGAATCGAGCATCCATTATGCCAAAAGAATTCAGATGGCTCTTCTTCCTTCAGAATCAATTCTTTCCGAAAATATAAATAATTATTTCATACTCTTTAAACCAAGGGATATTGTAAGCGGAGACTTTTACTGGATGACTAAAAAGAACAACAGGTTATATGTTGTGGCTGCCGATTGTACAGGACATGGAGTTCCCGGAGCATTTATGAGCCTTCTTGGCATGTCGTTCCTGGACGAAATAATTGCGAACGAACCTTCACCACGCGCTGATTATGTGCTGAATAAATTGCGGCTCCATGTAACCGAATCTTTAAAACAGTCGGGAAGTGACGATGAAGCGAAAGACGGCATGGATATGGCTTTGCTGGTTTTTGATTTCAATAAATCGCGAATTGAATTTTCAGGTGCTTATAGTCCTTGCTTCAAAGTAAGAAAGGTTAAAGAGGGAAATGATGGGAAAAAAGTGCAGGAAAACTATATTGAAATGTCTGACGGTTCCATTACAAACGGAAAATATATTCTTGAAACTATATATGCCAGTAAAATGCCTATCGGAATCTCCTCGAGAATGGATGAAGATTTTGTGTTCTATGAATTGGATCTCGAGAAAGATGTTTCATTTTATCTTTTTACCGATGGTTATATTGACCAGTTCGGAGGTCCAAATGGACGCAAATTCATGAAAAGAAATTTTAAACGTCTTATTCTGGATATTCAGGACTTTCCTATGAAACAACAAAAAGAAATTCTTGAGCAGAGACTTAAAGAATGGATGGGACAGACTCCTCAGATTGACGATATACTTATTATTGGACTAAAAATCTGATTATAATTATATTGAAATTTCATATACGAGTATATCTCTCTTTATTCAGTACAATTTAGTCGATATTTATAACCTTTTTCGGAAGCGTCCATAATAAGAACATCGGCTAACAAAAGATTTACAATGATTTTTTCTGCTCTGTATAGTGGTATTTCAGCTAATTTTCTAAAAGCCGAAAGAGTTATTGAATTATTTTCCTTAAGATAGTTCAAAAGAATATTTTCGGATTTACCGAACCGGATCATTATACCTTTTTTTCTCATATCATATTTCCAGAGCTTTATCAGAATCCTGTTGGCAACAAGATTCTGATCATCATTCCGGAAATAGGCTCTCCATTTTCCATCTTCTCCTTTTGCCTTATAAGGCCGATTCAAGCCTTTCTCTACCTTAACCTCGATTATTGTTTTCCTATTAACATCATGAGGCTTCATAACTACAGGAATTTCTGGTTTACAGTAAAGCTTAGCCGCTGAATCAATCATATAATACTCCTCTTCCGAATTGACACCAGCAATTGATCCGTTATCTCTTACTCCAACCAGGAGAGTTCCTCCTTCCGTATTGGCAAAAGCTGAAAGAGTTCTTGCTATTTTCTTTGAATCATTAATGCAATATTTGAAATCAACTTTCTTATTTTCACCTCTGGAAATCAGTGTTTTCAGATATGCGTCCATTTTATTTACTTTCAAAGAAAAAATTGAATCTTAATAAATGAAATTTTATTGAAGACAATATAACTGATTAACTGAAAGAAGAAATGTTAAATAATTATAAAATTATATCATATTATCTTCTTTTTAACGAAAATATAATAAAAAATTGTATTTTTTCAGCATAAACAATAAATTATTTTTGATATGTCGAATAGTATTAACAGAAGAAGATTTTTACGCAGAGGATTTGCCGGTGCGGCTGGTACAGTTATATTTTCCGGATCTCTGGTCGCAGATGAAACCGGAACCCAGGAAAAGAATATTGTTTACCGTACACTTGGCAAAACCGGCCTTAAAGTTCCGGTAGTTAGTTTTGGAGTGATGCGGGCCGACAGCCCGGAACTTTGTAAAGCCGCTTATGAAAACGGAATAAATTTTTTCGATACGGCTAATGGTTATCAGAACGGAAATAATGAAACCATGCTTGGTAACCTTTTTAAAAATTGGCCACGTTCTTCTTTTATAGTGGAAACTAAAATAAGGCCTGCCGGTGTTACCCGCGACGGACTTCCAACAAATCAGACTACAGCTGAGTCCTTTCTTGAAAGTTTCAATATAAGTCTTTCAAGGCTTCAGGTGGAATATGTTGATATACTCCTTATTCATGATGTAAGTAAACCAGATTTATTGAAACATAAACCATTGATTTCGGCACTTTCGCGAGTGAAGAAGGAAAAGAAAACAAGGTTTATCGGATTTTCAACTCATAATAATATGGCAGGGATGCTTGAAGCTGCAGCAGAATTAGAAATGTGGGACGTTGTTGTTGCTTCTTATAATTTCAGGATACCTAACGTTGATGAAATGAACAAAGCAATAAGCAAAGCTGCACAGGCAGGAATAGGA
Source organism: Bacteroidales bacterium (assembly GCA_017999895.1). GTDB lineage: Bacteria > Bacteroidota > Bacteroidia > Bacteroidales > VadinHA17 > LD21. The sequence goes on along the minus strand of JAGNKY010000002.1, from coordinate 133,763 downwards.
ATAATTGCAATGAAAACTCTCGCAGGTGGCGGATTCCTTGACAAAGAAAAAACAAAACCCATGAACACTTCCGCCGCAATTAAATGGGCTCTTTCTAATCCTAATATAAGTGCAGCCATTCCAGGTATGACTACCTTCGACCATCTTGTAAGTAACCTGAAAGTTCTTGCCGACCCCGTGTTGACGGAAGCAGAAAAAAAAGATCTTCTGGCTATAGCAAAAGAACCCGGAATGTTTTGTAGGGATTGTAAACAATGTCTTGCCTCTTGTCCCTTCAACTTGCCAATTCCCGACCTTATGAGAGCCTATATGTATGCTTACGGCTATTCAAACCTGAAAATGGCTTATGAACTTCTTGGCCAACTCGGTACAGGAATAACCCCATGCGTCAATTGCAAGGAATGTACTGTAAATTGTTCGAATAATTTTAATGTCAGAGAAAAAATTACCGATGTATCAAGAATCGTAGGCATACCTGCCGATCTTATTACATAAATACTATAAATATTGGTAAAATGCGAAGATTGCTTTCAATTTTTTCCCTGCTTACTTTAATTGCATTTGTTGCAATTGCCCAACCTTATTCATTTCCAACGCTTAAGGGATATAAAATAAAATCGAATTATCCCGTCTATACACCCGAAACACTATGGGATTTCATTGACGGTGCTGCTGACGGATATATCGCTTACGGATTTGAAAATGTCCATATTCGTGAATATAAAAAGGGCAGAAATATTATAAAACTTGAAATATATAAGCATAAAGATATAAACAATGCTTTCGGAATATATGCATCGGAAAGATCTCCCTCTTTCAGGTTTATTAATGTAGGTGCACAGGGTTATAAAACAAATGATGGTTCTCTAAACTTTTTCAAAGATAGATATTATGTAAAAATTAGAACTTATTCAAAGAATGAGAAAGTTCTTAATGATCTTGAATCACTTGCGATAAAAGTAGCCGATATGTTGCCCGGAGATTCATCCCTTCCGAAAACACTCAGAGAGTTTCCGGAAAGTAACAAAGTAAATAATACTGAAACATTTATTAATAAAGAGGTTCTTGGACATGAATTTCTGAGTGAAGCTTTTAAGGCACAATATGAGATAAATGGCACAGCATTTTCTATATACCTTATAGAAAAAGATATACCGGATGAAATACAGGAGATGGTAAAAAAATATCTTTCAAAAGCTGAATTGGAACCAGAGAATTTATATGAGGGTAAGTATATATTTCGCGACGGCTATAACGGCGATATTTTCCTTGCCTGGAAAAACACAAGAATGTTAATAATTCAGGGCCTTGCTAAAGACCAATCGGCTATTGCCGATAGATATACATCGGAAATTCTTGATTGAAAATAATTATTTTTTCAGCATTGTCCGACATAATTTGGAAACTTAAAATAGAAGTTAATAATCAAAATGATTCTATTTTTATAGATGACTAATTCATCTGGCGGGGGTGTCATTCCTCATAAGGCTTCAGTCGGTACTGAAAACCTTATATTTGCAAATGAAAAGTGAAGATAAATCTGCAGGAGAAAACCGGTTGTAGCATAAATTCAAAGAAAGATTTCACCTGATGTAATATAATTTCCCCAACCTACAGGGAAGTGTATATATTATAAAAATTATTTTTCAAATAATAGGATTTTTTGTTTTACGAATACCAATTTCGCTTTCTGTTTTTAAGAGTTCCAAGTATTTCGCATATAACATTAACATCTTCTTCAATCTGGAAATCAAACATTCCGGCACAAATAAAATCTGCTCCGTTCTCAAACGCATACCTGAAACCATCCTTAGGCATTATAGCACCAGCAGCCAGGACCTTGAATGCTATCCATGGTTTAGTTACATTTTTCATGAATTCTGCCGTCTTTTCAGGAAAAAGATCAAACATATTGTCGTGAATCATATTATGGTCAGAATTCTTTTGAGTATCAACACTGAACTCAATTCTATTTTCCACAGGATGTGCCGACCAGTATTTATCATGATGAAACGTTTTAACATAAAAATCCGCAGGTATTTCTTCTCTTTCACAACTTTTTATTACTTCAAGAGAATGGGCTCCGATACCGGCTGGATAACCTTGTTGTTTTATATATAGTATTGCTTTTCCAAGAAGATCAATTTTCCCTTCCCTTACATATCTATCGCTTTCACCACCCTGTATATAGAGTAGATTTGCTCCATTTGAAATGGCGAGGTCTATATCGCCTAAAAAATTATCCTCCTTAAGGTATATCTGATATATAGTATGCATTTTCCCTCCGAATTTATTCAAATATTCCTTAAAATAAGGATAATTTCTGTTAACCATGAATGTTGTATTAATGCCTTTACTTTCTGCCAGATGAAAAGTTTCGATGATCTTCTCATCAGTATGGTAGGCTTTGAAAAGCTGATTTGCATATTTCAGATCACGGGCGTGCGCAAAACCGCTTATCGGGTTGCATCCCATAATCAGTCTGCTAATCTCATATCCACATAATTTACCTGTAGGAATTTTAATTTCAGGTTCGTCTGTTTTATTATCAATTTTATCATAATCGAATTTAACAGCGGTTTCAGAATTTGGATCAGGCTCTTTAACTATAATATTTTTTGATATTCCATTAGTGAAAATAGCCAGAAAAGGTAGCCCTGCAATAGTTTTAACAAAATCGCGTCTTGGCCTCCTTTTACTGGCTACAACCAAACTTTTAGTATAAAATTTTTTGGTTGGCAATTTAACACTTGTACGAATCCAGCATAATCCAGTCTTTAACAAATTGTTAAATCTTGAAAATAATTGAATAACAAATGGTTTTATCGATATATTTGGAAAATTTAATGAACTCATATCAGAAATTATTTTGCTACTTTCTCGAGCCGTTTTAATATTGAAAATATAAATGCTGCAGAAGCAAGACAACATACTATAAATACAAGCCATACTTGCCACAGGTTTACTCTGTCCCAAAGCAGAGTGCCGACAAAAAGAAGTTTATTTCCAACTGCAGTTGCAAGCAGCCATCCACCTTGCATCAGACCTTGAAAACGAGAAGGGGCTACCTGAGAAACAAATGAAAGACCCATAGGGCTTAAAAAAAGTTCCGCAATTGTCAGTACCAGATAACTGCTTATGAGCCAATAAGGTGAGACCCTACTACTGTCAGGCACGGGCGAACCTTGTAATAGTCTGGGTGAGACAAGATCAAGAGAAGCTATAAGTAAAATAATGAATCCTGCCGATGCAATTATCATCCCCAACCCAATCTTTTTAGGGGTTGAAGGTTCTATTCCTTTTTTATTTAGCCAGGAAAATAATCCCATTAAAGGGAAAGTGAGTGCGACAATAAAAAGAGGATTAAAAGATTGGAATATCTCAGGGGAGATTGAATTCGTATCACCAGAACTCCTGAAAAGAAGAATAGCTCCGACAAGTGATATAATTAGCAGAATACTTCCTGCAATTCTCGAATTTTTTTTAGCCTTCTTCTGTAATAAAATTACCAGACCAGCTATTGAACCTGTCACTGCAAGAACAGAGGGCAGGGTGAAGAAGAGATTCGTAAATCGCCCCACTTGTTTTACTGTATAATCACGGGCGAACAAAGTAAGAGTAAGACCATTTTGATGAAATGACATCCAGAAGAAAACAACCACAATAAAAACAAGAACAAGTGCTACAACTCTATCCCGCTCCTCTTTCTTTGAACTTAATATTATCCAGGTAATGAAAGCAGCAAAGAGTCCGAATGCAAAACCTGTTGCCCATCCAATTTGAGGTATGAAATGCAGTCCATAAGCAATAATAAACATGGCTATTATTGAAGCAATTAAAGGAACGATTCCGAATTCTATTTTTTTGGTTACTACCGATTCTGTTTTTTGTTTTTCAGGAAGGAATCTTTTGAAAATGATATAAATTAATAGTGAGACGAGCATTGCACCTGCAGCTATTCCAAAAGCATAATTGTATCCTTTTGAAAATATATCGAGGTAATTTTTTGCGAATAGGGTTAGATCATTTACAGGTCCTGAGAGACTTACATTATTTGCCAGTTGTTTAAAAGTGCTAATATCGGTAAGTGTGCCATTAAGGAATTGATGACACAAAGCAGGAAGACTTCCATCGTGGGCAAAACCGTTGAATTTTAACCATCCGTTCCTCATACCTGTGGCTGCAAAAGGAGCAAAAAAAGCGCCTATGTTTATACCCATATAAAAAATCATAAAGGCATTATCTCTGTATTTTGAATATTCTGGATTATCATATAACTGGCCTACCACTGCCTGAAGATTGCCTTTGAACAGGCCATTTCCTAAGGCAATTATTAAAAGCCCCGTAATAGTAACGCCAAGAGTCATATCAGGTATTGCCATTAGAAGATATCCGGCAAACATTATTATTAAACCTGCTAAAATTACCGTTTTATATCTGCTTGTTGCATCAGCCAGTATGCCTCCTACCAGGGCAAGTGCATAAATACTGAAATAAAACCAGCTATAAATATCGCCGGCCTTTTCTGCTGACAATCCAAATTTGGCCTGAAGAAAGAGTACGAGAATTGCCATCATTGTGTAAAACCCAAACCTTTCACCCATGTTGGTAAAAAATGCGATAATCAGACCTTTGGGATGATTCTTAAACATAATGTCTTTGTATTAATTTATAGCTATAAAAGTATAATTTAAATTTTAAATTAATTTATTCTGTAAATTTCATTAAAAAGTCAGGAATAAGAAAAAGGACAATCAAAAGCAACACGACTTTTTGTTTTATATTCCATAATCAAAAAATAACTGTATTTTTACAAATAGTTAAACTTAAAATTAGCAGTTATGAAAAAAACAGTTTCACTTGCAGCATTGTTTGTTTTGATTGCATTTTCACTTACGGCTCAGAACCAGAAGCTGAAGTATAATCCGACTGGAATATGGAAATTTGATGCTCCTGATGCTCCTTACGGATATACGTCAGGCTCTATGGAATTCAGATTGAGCGACGGCAAATATACAGGTTCCGCTTCTTTCACCGGAAGTGATTACAAAATACCGATTCAGATTTTAAAAGCAGCTAATGATTCGATTTCCGTTGGCATGTATGTCGAAGGTGCCGACGTACGAATTAATCTTAGAATGGAAAACGAAACTAAAATGACCGGAAGAGCATGGACTCCTGACGGTTTAATTAATGTAACTGCAATTAAAGAAAAACCAAAACAACCTTGAGGGATTACTCCCTGATGAAACACTTATTATTCACATTAATTCTTTTATTTCTTTATATTTCTGATGCCATCACACAGATAGTCGTTCCCGTGCCTTTGAGCGCAAGGCTTACAGGATACAAAATAGATGCTGTCCTCGATCTGGACGAGAAAATTGTGAAGGGCAAAATGGAAGCATTCTGGGTGAACAACTCATCCGATATTGTTCCCGATATTAGACTTCACATGTATCTCAATGCTTTCAACAGTAATAAAACCACTTTCTTTAAAGAGTCCGGAGGAACACCGGGTTCAGGCAGGAAAGATTTCGGCTGGATAAGAATCCGTTCGTTAAAGGAGTCCAATGGTACTAACCTTGTGCCTTCGATGAAGTTTATAAGCCCTGACGACGGCAACCCGGACGACAAAACGGTTCTTCAGGTAATCTTGCCCAAACCCGCACTTCCGGGCGATACAGTATTCATTTTCTCGGAGTTCGAATCCAAACTACCTTCACGCATAATACGCACAGGCTATGCCGACGATTTTTTCTTTGTTGGCCAGTGGTTCCCGAAATTCGGTGTGTACGAGTCTGCAGGCATGAGAAATAGACTTACCGGTGGATGGAACTGCCATCAGTTCCATGCAAATTCGGAGTTCTATGCAGACCACAGCGTTTATGATGTGACTATAACCGTTCCGACCGGTTTTGTCGTAGGCTCAGGTGGAATGACATTAAGCGAGAAAGATAATGGCGACAGTACCAAAACTGTAACAATACGTGCCGAAGATATAGTTGATTTTGCATGGACAGCCTGGCCGGGATACAATGTATATACCGACCGATGGAGAAATGTTAATATTATCCTGCTTTGCCCGCCGGAAAAGAAGGGCCTTGTCCAGAGACATTTTGTCGCAGTGAAAAATGCACTCGAATACCTCGATGCCAACGTCGGACCTTACCCCTGGCCTCATCTCACATTTGTCGATCCGCCGGTTAAAGGACTGGGCGCAGGAGGCATGGAATATACAACACTATTCACAACTGCTTCGGTTCCGGGCGTGCCTGAATATATGCTCTCACCAGAATCGGTTACAGTTCATGAATTCGGACATGCATATTTTATGGGAATCCTGGCAAGCAATGAATTTGAAGAACCCTGGCTCGACGAGGGTGTAAATTCATACTGGGAACAAAGAATTATGGACCATTACTACGGCAACGGAGCCGGAGCGATAAACCATCCTCTGCTGAAAGTTTCCGACCGCTCGACCGCACGCTCAGATTATGTCACATCGCCGTCGAAACAGGCAGTGACTAATGTCGAATATTCATGGAACTACCCTCATGGAACTTATACTATAATGTCGTATCGGAAACCAGCCGCAATGCTTCATACTCTTGCCGGAATCATCGGAGAAGAAACCATGAATGAAGTATTCAGGGAATATTATAGAAAATGGGCTTTCAAACACCCATCCGGGAAAGATTTTATCGAAGTTTTCAACACTACAGTACCTCACCTGCATGGACAAAAGTACGGAACAGATTTGAACTGGTTCTTCGACCAGACTCTTTATGGTACCGGAATCTGCGATTATAAAGTTATTAATATCATTAACAGAAAGATAGGCAGTCTGGAAGGTGCAGCTTCTATAGACGATTCAGTTAATGTAGTTAAGAATGACACTGAAGACGATTCATTGTATTCTTCCGTTGTTCAGCTTCAGCGCGACGGCGAACTGATGCTGCCTGTAGAAATTCTAGTACGTTTCGATAACGGAGAGGAAGTAACAGAGCAGTGGGACGGTAAAACAAGAGTTAAAGATTTAAAATATACCGGAACACATAAAATCGAATGGGTAAAGATAGACCCTGAATATAAGAATATGATGGATATTAATTATATAAATAATTCGATGACAATTGATACCGATGAAAATCCGGTAAGGATTTTATTCAATAAGCTGGTTTCCATTATGATGCTCTTTCTCGATTTTTTATTTGTTTAACTGAGGCAAAGTGAACATAATCAGACATATTTCTTCAGGATTTATAAGGTCGCTGCGTTGCTGGAAATGGATTCTTGTGATATGGATTTCCTCCCTGTTGATGATATTGCTTTTTGCCGTGCCTCTTGAATCTGCAGTGAAAAATATCCTCGGTTCGAGCATGATTACTGAGAAAATTTCTGAAGGGTTTCTGTTGGATGTGATTTCCAACAGCGGAGCAGGATTCGATGTTGTATTCTCATCTTTTATAGCCGGTTTTTCAATTGTAATCCTTCTCGGCATACTGATGAATAATTATTTTGCAGGTGGCCTATTCGGCTCAGTAAGATCTGCGTCACGCCCGGGAAAATCGTCGGTTTTTTTTGGAAATGCAGGTTCGAACTTCTGGTCTTTTCTCCTGATTTACATTATGTTTTTTGTTGCATTTTTTATTCTTGCTTCATTAATTATCGGAATCCCCGCGGTAATCAACTGGGAATCAATATCTGAAAATCCTCTCGGCATTATTTATGGCTGGCCTGTTATAGCTTTTGTATTTTTAATTCCTGTCTTAACTCTCATTTTAGACTATTCACGGGCATGGCAGGTTTCATCCGATAGTAAGAATGCATTCAAAGCAACAGGTAATGGTATAAAGCTTCTTTTTAAAAGATTCTTCCCTTCTTACTTTGCTATTCTTCCTGTGTTTATTATTTATGTTCTCTATGCTTTATTTGCCGCAAGAGTTATAATTTATTCTAAACCGACAAACGGCAGCGGAATATTTTTGGTTTTTGTTCTCGGCCAGATACTGGCAATATTGAAAATATTTATCCGTAGCTGGCGTTATGGTGTAGTTACAAACTTGTATGAAACTTACTACTGAGGAATTTTTGTTGATTTTTTCTTTTGATAGAGATTCACATTGGTTTTCATTTTTTTGGTTCAAAGAAATTTTTCGTTGATTATTGATAAATTTTTATGATGGACATGATTATCGTTTATAGGAAAAAAATTAGTGTTTTTTTCTCGATTTTTTTGATTCAGGCATTTACATTGCTGCTTTTTGCACAATATCCGGTAAATTATCAATACACTTTGCTTCAGAGCGATATAGTGGATGAAATTATCGGAGCATCATCGGGCGAACTGGCTTTGAGACATATTATCGAGCTTGCGCCATACACACAACCGAGGTATGACCGGGAGTTTTCAGGTAACTTCAGGGAAACTGATTATGTATTAAGTGTACTAAATAAATACGGGTTGAATCATTCTCTCGACAATGTGGGTGAAATAGATACATGGAGAGGATTGCAGGGTACTTTGTCGGAAATAAGTCCGCGAAGAGAAAAGATTGCAGACTTCAATGAAGTTCCGGAAATGCTTGTCGAGGGAAGCCAGCCTGCAGACCTTAGTGCCGAACTAATATGGGTAGGCGACGGTTCTCCTGTACTTATTGAAGCCAACCGTGAAAAGATAAAAGGAAAAATAATCGTTACTTCCGGCTCTACATATTCAGTACATCTTAGAGCTTTAAATGCCGGCGCAGTCGGGACGATTTCATACTATTCTTCACGTCCCCTTGTCGATCCCATACAGATGCCCAATACAAGCATTCCTGCTAAAGGATTTGCATTTCTTCTGCCACCTCGCGAAGGTGAGATATTAAGGGACAGACTATTACGCGGAGAAACAATCAAGGTAAGTGTAAAAATCGAGAGCAAAACCGAACAGGCTAAGCTACAGGTTCCATGGTGCATAATACCTGGTACTGACCCTGACGCAGGAGAAATCATTTTCACCGCTCATCTTTTCGAAGGTTATACAAAGATGGGAGCAAACGATAACATGTCGGGTTCTGCCGTGTTGCTCGAGGTAGCTCATGTGCTCAATGACCTTATAGAGGCAGGGAAAATCAATCGTCCTGTAAGAACTATAAGGTTTTTATGGGTGCCTGAATTCGACGGCACTATTCCATGGGTAAATCAGAATCTTCAGAAAGTAAAAAAAGCCGTCTGCGACATAAACCTCGATATGGTCGGCATAAATCTTAGGGCTAATAAGAGCTTTATGTGCCTTCATAAATCAGGTTTTTCCACAGCTCACTATGTGAATGATGTGATGGAAAACTATTTCAGATATGTTGGCGAAACGAATGTGGAAGGTATAACTGATCAGCTTGGCCGGCGAGGTTTTTCCAGAAGAATAGTTGCTCCGACTGGCACCGACGATCCGTTCTATTACCGGATTTTATCATTGCACGGCTCTTCCGATAATGCCGTGTTCAACGACTGGAGCATAAATATACCCGGTGTGAAATTAATTACATGGCCTGATAACTACTATCATTCTTCTGAAGACAACCCCGATAAGTGCGATCCTACCCAACTGAGAAGAATAATATTTATTTCGGCCGCCAGTGCTTATACGATGGCATCGGCAGATGAAAAGATGGCAGTAAGAATTCTTTCTGAAATGTTTGCCGGCGCAACAGTAAGGATGGGAATACAAATGGCAAAATCGTCCGATATGGTGAACAAGGCTGATGCAACGAAACTTCCGGCCGCTTACAAACGTGCATGCTATAACCTCGAAGGAACAGCCATGGCTGAGAAATCAGCAATGGACAAAGTAAGACAGTTGTCGGATAGACCAGAGGTGGTGGAAATGATAGAGGTCAGAAAGAAAGAGTTAGATAATCTGCTACAGACGCATCTGTCAGCATTAAAGGAACTCATGATTAACCGGACACGATACATGAAAATTCCTCAGATAAACCTCTCTCCTGATAGTCTCGAGAAAAAAGCAATGAAGATAGTTCCTTCAGTTACTGATAAAGCTCTCAACATGGGATATGGAGGAGAATGGAATTATATTTCGGCTCTTTCGTCAGACTTTCTTTCAAAAAGCTATTACGGAAATATTGTCAATACAAGTGAGACAGCCGGACTTGCTGACGGGAAGCGAAATCTTCTCGATATAAAAAAGATGGTTGATGCACAATTCGAGAAAGAATCACCGTTACAGGATATTATCAATTATTATGCAGTGCTTAAAGAAGCGGGATTGATGAAATATTGATTTCCGGTAAAAGAATTATGAAAAGGGAAAGTTTAATTCTTTGAAAAATTGAATAGAAATAAAATATTAATATAATAAAAATTTATTAATTTTCAAAATAAATTGGATTTAAAGAACAGTAAATTACTTATATATGAAAAAATTCATATTTTATTTTCTTCTTATATTAGTTCTTTCTGGCCTTGGTGCTCAGGCACAGGAGAAAAATATAAACCTTCCGGACGGGTCGAAATTCAATTTCATAATTATAAGCGATTACGGCAGAAACGGCTACTACAACCAGAAGGAAGTTGCCAGCGTAATGGGCAATATTGCTGGAGAATGTAGTGTCAGGTTTATTCTAACCGGAGGCGACAACTTTCAGACAAGCGGTGTCGAAAGCACTTCCGACCCTCTGTGGTTATCATCTTTCGAAAATATCTATGTTAATCCTTCATTACATGTTGAGTGGTATCCTTGCCTCGGGAACCATGACCACGGCGGCAATATCCAGGCACAGATTGACTACTCAAAAATAAGCCGTCGCTGGAAAATGCCTGCAAGCTATTATACACTGGTTAAGACCAGAGATGACGTAAGCATCAGACTTATTATTCTCGACACATATCCACTTGTTCAGGGTTTTGGGAGTCCTGATAAAAAATATACCAGAGAAGACGCTCTGAAACAAATTCGCTGGACAGATAGCGTGCTTACTGTAGAAAAAGAAGACTGGGTGGTAGTGGTGGGGCATCATCCCGTTTACAGCGCACATCCAACACGGCATAATACTGAAGAACTGGTAGAATATCTGAATCCGGTTATGAAGAGACACGATGTTGATTTTTATATCGGTTCCCACGATCATATATTTCAACATCTTAAGGACACTGCAAGTAAAATTGACTATTTTGTTAATACGGCAGGCTCACAAGTACGCAGTGCGGCAAAAAATAACATGACTGTCTTTACCGCTTCATCACCAGGTTTCAGTATTATATCGGCAACCAAAAAAGACCTTTCGATCTACTTTGTTAATATTGACGGTAATGTAATATATAAGTACATTAGAACTAAATAATAACGCACTATTATTCAGTATATTACATATTATTCATGCTTTTAAGCCGAAATGCTATTCAGTACCTGTAAGTATTAATACTTAATAAAAATAGGCATTAAGCTCCTGTTATTGGTCGTACACTTTAGATATTTTTGTATTAGTGAGATACGATTTTTACGGGTCAAATGGAACGTCTCTATAATCAACTACTTGAAGATGTACGCTTTCGTGAAGGGATGAATGCCTGTATGAACTGCGGAGTGTGCACTGCAATATGTCCGGCAGCAGAATTTTATAACTACGACCCTCGCAAGATAGTTAACGAAGTTCAGAAGAAAGACGACGAAACAATTGAGGTTCTTCTGAAATCCGACACTATCTGGTACTGCGGTGAATGTATGTCGTGCAAAACAAGATGCCCCAGAGGGAATACCCCTGGTCTGATTATTATGGCTTTAAGAACATTGTCTCAGAAAACCGGGTATTTCACCGAAACTGAAAAAGGCCGCCAGCAGTTTGCAATCAAGAGAACCATTGGTGAAAATATATTCAATTATGGTTATTGCGTTGCCGCCTATGCGGTTAATCCTGATATGCATCCCGAACAGGGACCTATATGGAGATATATCATTGACCATTCAAAGGAAATTTATGAGAGGCTTGGGGTGAAATACGACGAGCTTGGAGAAGGCCCTCTGCGTAAGATACCTGAAGATGCAAAAGAAGAACTTCGCAATATATTTGAAGTTACCGGAGGTACTGATTTTATGGAAGAAATCGAAAAACACTCAAAAAATAAAGCAAAAGAACTTGGGATTCAGATTAGTGAAACCGGAATCAGGAATGAATATTTTACCAAAGTATATACAGAAAACAGTAACCGCCATACTCTAAACGATCAGGAAGAATTATGAACAACGAAAACAATAAACGAATTTGGTCGGATTATCAGAAAGAGATTGCCGATGATCATTTTTTCTTTGTCAGGTCATGTATTCGTCAGTCGTTTTTTCCGGGCTCAGAACAATTCTTTCTTCATCTGATGAGAAATATCCTTGGAAAGGATGTTTATGAGAATCCTTCACATACAACATGTACTGGGATTGGATATCATACCGATATTGTTCCTTTCCCTACTATTATGACTGTTGTTGCAAGGCATTTTGCACTTATGAAAGAGGCAGGATATAAAAACCTTGCAATTTCCTGTGTAACATCTTTTGGCATTTATACTGAAATAATCGAAACATGGAAGCACTTTCCCGAAGAACTCGAGAAAACGAGAGAATATCTGTATAAAGCTACAGGCAGGGAATTCGATCTTCCTGAAAATATGGCGCATACAAGTGATATCGTTTATAATTTCAGAAATGAAATTGCTGCAAAGTCAAGATACAACCTTATTAACCGGTTTACAGGTAAACCTCTTAAAGTTGTCGAACATGTTGGATGTCATTATTCGAAAATGTTTCCAAAATATGGTGTAGGAGGTGCTGAATTTCCGAAAGTTCTTTCAGGCATGGCCGAAGCGTGGGGAGGAGAAGTAATTGATTATCCCGAGCGACGCCATTGTTGTGGCTTTGGTTTCAGACAATATCTCGTACAGGCAAATAGAGGCTACTCTCTTTCCAATTCGGTTAAGAAATTTGAATCTATGAAACCATACAAACCCGACGTAATTATAACTAACTGTCCCGGATGCAATATGTTCATGGATAGATGGCAATATACGGTAAAAGAGATGGAGGGGAAGACTTACGGTGAAAACGGGCAATCAATACCAGTGCTTACCTATGAAGAGCTTGCAGGATTAGTCCTCGGCATCGATCCGTGGCAACTGGGCTTACAGTATCACATGGTACAATCGGAGCCTTTGCTCGACAAACTTGGCATCCCATATAACCCTGCCGATAAATACAGGACGAGAGAGGGTAAAGAAATGCCGGTTCCTGAAAACCTTATTAATGTCTGACTATAATGGGCAATGTTGTTGTTATCGGTGCGGGTGTTGCAGGACTTGAGGTAGCCGGGCAGCTTGCACTTTCTGGTTATAAGGTAACAGTAGCCGAAAAAGGAGATAAAATAGGAGGTAATCTTTCTAACTGGCATCACCTATTCCCTAATCGACGAAACGGCGATGAAGTTTTAAATTATCTCAAAAAGCTTGTAAACAAGTCTGATATTACGATACTAACAGGTACGGAAATATCTAATTTATCGAGGAAAGACGGCAAGATACATTTGAGTTTTTCAAAGGGCGATAAACTTGAAGCCGATGCTGTTGTAATTGCAACTGGATTCGACCTTTTTGATAGCCGCCAGAAAGAAGAATACGGATACGGTTTATATGATAATGTAATTTCCTCAGCCGACCTCGAAAGAATGTACAAAAACGGTGAGGTTAGAATGACAAACTGGAAAATCCCTGAAAAAGTTGGATTTATTCATTGTGTGGGGTCACGCGATGAAAAAATTGGAAATCTGTATTGTTCGAAACTATGCTGTGTCACGGCAGTAAAGCAGGCAATAGAAATATGTGAAAAGATTAAAAATGTAAAAGCATTTTGTTTTTATATGGATATGCGTATGAGCGGTGCATTTTATGAAGAGTTGTATCGCGAAGCACAGGAAAAATACGGAATAAGTTTCATAAGAGGCAAAGTGTCTGAAATTTCTGAAAATATCAAAGGAAAACTTGTAGTAAAGGTAGAAGATACACTTGCAGGACGTCCGCTTAAAATGGAACTCGACATGGTGGTTCTTATGGCCGGCATCGAAATGTCGAAGTCAGGGGAATATCTTGCCGACAATTCTTCTTTGCGACGCGGCGGGAACAGATTTTTTTTACCTGTCGACAATCATTTCGGAAACAATGTGAGCAATATGAAAGGAGTTTTTTATGCAGGTTGCTGTGTGGCTCCAATGAATATAACCGAATCAATTTCCCATGCGAGAGCCGCAGTAAATGAGGTAATTAATTATTTAAGAAATCTTTCATAACTGGATGGACAGATTTGGATATACATTATCGAAACCAAGAGTAATTGATTATGATACAAATAACAGATGCATAGCCGAGTTCATTGCATCACATGAACCTACTTTCAATCTATGTATAGAATGCGGCGGCTGTGCGGCAACTTGTACTGCAGGAAATTTTACATCGTTCAGTCTGAGAGAGATAAATATTCTCCTCAAGCGCGGGGAGAATAATACTCCCCGTGAAAAGATTCGCAGATGCATGATGTGTGGGAAATGTATTCTTGTCTGCCCTCGTGGAGTAAATACAAGAAATGTGATTGTCCTTGCAAGGGAAGCCTTCATGAAATTCGACGGCAATGAAAGACTTTGACATCTTTGTAATCCCTTTCAATATAGGATTGTACTTTATCCTTATTTATTGTGTTGTACGATTTATTGTCTGGTTCAGGGAACTCTCACGTGCCGATAAGCTTCGACTGCAGAGGGGATTTTTCGGACGGGCATTCGGTCAAAGCCTGAAGGAAATATTTCTTGAGAGTCTGCTGCACAGAAAGATCATGAAGTCAAAGCCAGTTCTTGGATATATGCACATGTCGCTTGCTTTCGGCTGGTTCCTTCTTATTTTATTCGGAACAATCGAGGCTGATATTTTCAGCGCGCAACATTTGAATCCGCCTTACCGGGCAATTTTTTTCAAGTATTTCAATCCATCACAGGGAGAAACTGGTTTTGCTAAGTTCTGGTATTTCCTGATGGATCTCATTCTGGCTTTTATATTGTCGGGCCTACTTCTGGCAATCATTAAAAGATTCATTCCCGGTGTTGTTGGAATGAAAAGAACAACAAAACACAGGTTGATTGACAGAATTGCACTGGTATCATTATGGCTTATTTTTCCTTCCAGGCTTATTGCTGAGAGTCTTACGTGTGGTTCCAGCGGTACGGGAGGTTTTCTGACAGGCACAGCCGGTTCTTTTCTGGCTTCGTTCCTGCCGGTAGAAAAGCTCGCTTATCCATTCTGGTGGCTCTATTCTCTATCACTTGGAGTGTTTTTTGTTCTTCTCCCTATAACACGATATATGCATATACCAACTGAATTATTCCTCATTTTTATGAGAAATTCAGGCATAACTACAGGTGATAAAGCAGGTACTTTTTCGGAAGTGGAGATTCATTCATGCTCATCATGCGGGATGTGCATAGATGCATGCCAGATGAATTTTGTCACAGGGATTAGAAATATACAGCCTGTTTACCTGAATCGTGCATTACGGAAAGATGAAAATGTGATAGAAATTGCTGAAGATTGTCTAATGTGTAGTAGATGTGAACAAATATGCCCTGTTGGAATCGAGACTACGGCTATAAGAATGATTCAGCGAAGAAATACAACGGGAGAACCATTAATAAAAAATAAATGGTTTGGATATTTTCGTTACCGATCTATTCAGCCCAGAGAAAAGGATAATTATGAGCCCTCATATAATCTTGAGATGAAAGAAGATTTTAAACGTGCCGATGTGATATACTTTGCCGGATGCATGACTCATCTTACTCCGGGTATTAAAGAGGCGATGAAGAAAATTTTCAACATTGCCGGAGAGAAAGTCTGGTTTATGGATGAAGAAGGAGGGTCATGCTGCGGTAGGCCGCTTATGCTTGCGGGTCGCGACAGGGAAGCCAGGGAATTAATAAACTATAACTCAGAGATAATAAAAAAATCAGGTGCAAAAACTCTGGTAACGTCATGCCCTATCTGTTATAATGTTTTCAGAGAAAGTTATTACATTGATGCAGAAATACTTCACCATACCGAATATATTAAACGTCTAATAGATGACAGAGTTATCCGATTGAAATTTTCTGATAAGAAGGTAGTATATCACGATCCATGTGAGCTTGGTAGAATTGGAAAGATATACGATGAGCCGAGGGATATTCTTACATGGGTGGCAGATTTGAGAGAACCAGCCGAAAGAAAGGAAAAAGCCCTTTGCTGCGGCTGGAGCCTTGCTAATATCAAACTCGACCCAAAGAAAAAATCGGCAATAGCTTTTGATACTATAAAGAAACTTTCGTCAGTAAATCCTGATTATATTGTTACTTCCTGCCCGCTATGCAAAAAGACATTTTCACAGGTATCAGATATTAAAGTTGTGGATATTGCAGAAATAGTAGCTGATGAAATTGCAGATTTCCAGAGAAGAAAACCATCTGCTATTTCAGTGAATTTAAAAGAAATGATCAGGCAATTATTAGACTGATAATAAGTAATAAATTCTTTTTCATTAAGAAATTTCTTTATTGATTTATTGAAATATTTTAACTTATTTTGTCGTTAAATAGGGAAGATAATAGTTAATTAATTAAGCTTAAAGATAGAATTTTTATATGAAGCGGGGAGCTGTAATAATTGTAATGTTTGTTCTTTTAATTTCAGGGTCTTGTGTTAAATCGGGAAGTGATAAGTCAGGTGCTGGAGGTAAATCGGATAAAATTGTCCAGAAAGAGGATGGCACTATATCTCTTTCACTTGAAAAAGCTGTACTTTATCAAAATAGCAAAGATCCGTCACTTAATACTGCCGAATGGAATTTCGTTGTTTCAAAACCTGGCAGGTATAATGTATGGCTTTCAAGCTTAACACGCGATACGATGAACCTTGGTTATATAAATACGGTGAAAATTGATTTGAATAATGATGAAAGGCTGGAAGCCAAACCTATTGGTAATAAGATTATAAAGAACGTTCAGAATTATGATAAATCATATTTCAGAGCAGATTCATACATGGGATCTTTCTATATTCAAACGCCGGGTGAACATACCATTCAGGTAATAAGCGAAAAAATAATAAGCAGTGAAAATACAATAGATCTGAGTTCTGCTGCGCAAGGCACTATGATTATGTCTGTATTTCTTGAGCCTAAGACAAGATAATTTTTAAAAATCACAATTTTATTGCTTCGATCCACTTTCTGGCATTGACGAAAGCCTTTAGCCATGGAGTGGCTTCGTCGTTTTTTCTTTCAGGCGGATAATAACCGCATTGCCATGGTAAAAAAGATCTTTCAAGGTGAGGCATCATAGCAAGATGCCGACCGTCGTCCGATGCAATGCCAGCCACATCATAATCGGAACCGTTGGGATTAGCTGGATAGGTATGTTTGCTGTATTTCATCACAATATTATACCTGTTCTCTTCGAAAGGAAAGCTAAAACGTCCCTCTCCATGAGCCACCCAGATTCCAAGTTCCATTCCTGAGAGATTTCCAAGCATTACAGAATTATTTTCAGGTATTGTTACATTAAGGAAAGCAGATTCGAATTTATGCGAAATATTTGGCATAAGTATTGGCATTCTTTTATGTTCGGGATAAATTAAACCAAGTTCAGCCATTAACTGACATCCGTTACAAACGCCAAGAGATAGTGTATCGTCTCTTTTGTAATAATTCTCGAGTGTTTTCCGTGCCTTTTCATTATATCTGAAAGCTCCAGCCCATCCTTTTGCAGGGCCCAGTACATCTGAATTCGAGAATCCACCCACGAAGACAATCATATTTACGTCGTCAAGTGTTTCCATGCCTGAAACAAGATCGGTCATGTGAACATCTTTTACATCAAACCCTGCAAGCCATAAAGCATAAGCCATCTCACGGTCGCCGTTGATACCTTTCTCTCTTATTATCGCAGCTCTGATGCCGCTTCTTTTTCTTCTTGAATGTGTTATGCCGAGAGATTTGAATGTTCCTTGAAAATCGTTCATACGAAAATTCAAAGAGTGGTTCATATAATTTTTATATCTCTCAAGCGCAGTTTCGTTTCTACATTGTCGGCGGTCGAGCAGATATGATGATTTGAACCAGATATCACGCATAGTGTCGATATCGAATTCATATTTCCGGTCATGATTTACTATGGTAATTATTCTTTCAAAGATCGGATGCCCGATAGAATAGTATGATATTCCATGTTCGTTCAATAATTCAGCAACTTCGATTTCGTTTTTAACCTGTATTATTATTCCCGGATTCTGGCTGAAAAGGAGCTTCACAGTATCTTTTTCTCCTAATGCGGTCAGGTCAAGAGATAAGCCTCCATTTGTGCTGGCAAAACACATTTCGAGAAGAGTTGTAATTATCCCTCCTGCCGAGATATCGTGGCCCGAGAGTATTTTATCCGATTTAATGAGTTCCTGTACGATATTAAAAACTTCTCTGAAATATGCCGGATCTATAACTACAGGAGTTTCATTTCCAATAAGATTCAAAACCTGAGCCAGACAACTTCCACCTAATTTCAGATTGTCTTTACTCATATCGAGATAAATAAGGCTTGTATATGATTCAGGTACTATTACAGGTGTGATTATTTTCCGGATATCGGTCACCTCTCCGGCTGCAGATATAATTACTGTTCCTGGTGAATAGACAGTCAGGTCAGGATACTTTTGCGTCATTGAAAGTGAATCTTTTCCAGTTGGAATATTTATCCCAAGTTCGATAGCAAAATCACTGGCAGCTTTTACAGCGTCGTAAAGTCTTGCGTCCTCACCTTTATTTTTACATGGCCACATCCAGTTTGCCGAAAGTGAAATGCTTTTAAGGCCGTTCTTGAGAGGCGCCCAGATAATATTTGTAAGAGCTTCGGCGATTGAAAGGATCGAGCCTGAAGATGGACTTATTAGTCCTGCTGCGGGTGCATGGCCGATGGATATGGCCATTCCGCATTTACCCTTGTAATCGAGAGCTATAGCACCAAGGTTACTAAGAGGGAGTTGAAGCGGCCCAACACATTGCTGTCTGGCTATTCTTCCGGTAACCGATCTGTCAACTTTATTTGTTAGCCAATCTTTGCAGGCAACCTCCTCCAGCTGCAAAACTGCTTTAAGATATTCATAAACTTTTTGAGCATTATATTTTAATTTTCTGAATGGCATTTTTGTTCTTGTGTCATTTATGACAGTACGGGGAGGGTTACCGAAAAGTGCATCAAGGCTCAGGTCAAAAGGTTTTTCACCAGTTTTCGAATTATAAAATATCAGACGATTGTCTCCTGTTACTTCACCTATGATATAGAAAGGAGCTCTTTCACGTGAAGCAATTTTTTCAAGGGTTGATGCATCTTTTTTTCTAAGTACTAATCCCATTCTTTCCTGTGATTCATTTCCGAGTATTTCTTTCGACGATAGGGTAGGGTCGCCTATCGGCAGTTTACTTATGTCAACCTTACCGCCTGTTGCTTCCACGAGTTCGGAAATGCAGTTGAGATGGCCGCCTGCTCCATGATCATGAATTGAAATTACAGGATTATGATCCGATTCGCTCAGTGCTCTCGTGGCATTATATACTCTTTTCTGCATCTCAGGATTAGCCCTCTGGACAGCATTAAGTTCTATAGAGCTTCGGTATTCACCAGTATTGACCGAAGAGACTGCTCCGCCGCCAATGCCTATCCTGTAATTGTCGCCCCCCAGCAAAATGAGAAGGTCTCCCTTCTCAGGTATTGATTTTAAACAGTAATTTTCTTTACCTGTTCCTATCCCACCGGCAAGCATAATTACTTTATCGTAACCGTATATTTTTTCGTTTTCCGAATGCTCGAATGTAAGAAGGGAACCACATATTAGTGGCTGACCGAATTTATTTCCGAAATCGCTGGCACCATTCGAAGCTTTAATCAGGATATCTTCCGGAGTCTGATACAGCCATTTCCTTGGTGGAATCTTTTTTTCCCATTGCCTTCCACCGTCAGGTCGTGGGTAGGATGTCATATATACTGCAGTACCGGCAAAAGGGAAAGACCCTTTGCCTCCAGCCATACGGTCTCTTATTTCTCCTCCTGTGCCTGTTGAAGCTCCATTGAAGGGTTCAACGGTAGTCGGGAAATTATGAGTCTCGGCTTTAAGAGATAGAACAGATTCAAAAGATTTTACTACAAAATATTTGGCTTTATCCTGTGAAGCAGGGGCAAATTGTTCAATTACAGGCCCTTTCAAGAAAGCACAGTTGTCTTTGTAGGCAGAAACGACAAAATTCTTATTCAGATGAGTTGTATTTTTTATCATCTGAAAAAGCGTTGAATCCATCTCTTCCCCATCTATAATAAATATACCGTTGAATATTTTATGGCGGCAATGTTCCGAGTTTACCTGTGAGAAACCAAATATTTCACTGTCGGTAAGCTTTCTTTTTAATAGTTTCGAGAGCTCTTCAAGATAAATGATTTCATTTTCGCTAAGAGCAAGTCCTTCTTTTAAATTATATTTACGTATATCATCTATATATAATATAGGTTCGGGTTTTCTTCCGGTTTTAAATAGATTCTGGTCAAGCCCTTTATAAACTGTCTGAAGCATTAGATCATAAATAGGATTTTCCTTTTCTGAAGGGATAAATTCTTCGATACGTTTAATTCCCTTTATGCCCATATTACATGTGATTTCTACGGCATTAGTGCTCCATGGAGTTACCATCTCCTTGCGAGGTCCTAAATATAAACCTTCCAGCGAGCTGGCAGTCAACATTTCAGCTTTACCGAAAAGCCATACAAGTTTGTCGGTATCCGTTTTACTCAGCCTTCTTACCGACTCCACTGCATATATTCTGTTATTTTCTGCTTTAAAGAATATAATCATATAATCAAAAGAAGAGAACAAATATAGTTTATTGGTAATATGATACTAATAAAATGTAATTCTCACATTACTTAATCTGATGCTTTTAAAGTTTACAAGAAATATCAGCACATATAGTCAGAGGAACAAATTATTGCAATTAGAGAATCAAAAAGGCAGATCGTTGTATTCTTCCGGTTCCTGAGGAAGATTTTCAGGAGGTAACTCCTCATTTTTATTTATTTCTTTCGTACCTGTAATTTTCTCGATTTTCCAGGCATCGAGGTTCGTGAAGTAATTCACCTTTCCGTCTTTTTCCCATCGGTTACCTTTTATGCTAAACCATACTCTAACATCTTCATTCAAAAATGAGTCGTCAATTAGTTCGCATTTTTCCTGCACAAGCTGAAATTTCACATAATCAATATATACATTATCTCCTCCGGTTTCTTTCTTTTCTATTACAAACTCGCGTTTTCTGAATTTGTCACTTAATTTGACAACAGGAAATACATTTACTACTTTTCCGGTCAACTCAAATGCCATAATTTATATGATATTATACCGATTATTTTTACGGTAATGCGTGTTAGTCTTGTTTTATAACCTGAAGTAACTCAACTTCAAAAATAAGAGTGGTATAAGGTTCTATTACTGAACCGACTCCTGCCGCTCCATAAGCAAGACTTTCAGGTACATAAATAATAAATTTTGAGCCTTCGGGCATTAATGGGAGAGCTTCCGCCCATCCCTTTATTACTTTGTTAAGTTGAAACTCAACCGGCGTACCCCTGTCATAAGAAGAATCAAACACCTTGCCGTTAATGAATGTTCCTTTATAATGTACTTTTACTATATCATTTTCATCAGGTTTTGGACCTGATCCAAGCTTAATAATTTTATATTGTAATCCGCTTTCAGTAATAACCACACCCTCTTTGGCTCTGTTTGCCTGAAGAAATGAGTCGCCGCTGAAAATATTTTGTTTATATATTTTCTTATTAATTTCTTCTTGCTTTGAAGTACGTTCTTCTTCTATCTTATTTAGATAAGCCAAAATATAAGTTCGGGCAATATTATCATCCATAAATTGTTTATTATTAGAAGCATCATACATAGCCCTTGCTATTGCACTGGGATTCAAGATTATACTGTCGCTTATGAGCGAGTAGTAAATATTGATTCCAAATGCATAAGAAATAGTATCTTCATAAGTTTTAAGCCGAGTGCCTGTAATAGCTTTTTCCCCGCATGAAGAAAGGAAAACTGCCGATACTGCAAGTAAAATAAGTAATTGTTTGATTTTCATGATGAATTTCTTTTATAAGTTTTAGCAAAGATAATATTTTGAGAATTGAAAATAAGCAATGTTGATATTTATTCATTTATAATTATTCTTATTTTAATGGATAACATATTTATATTTATTGTATTGGATTTTTAATGAGATAATTTTTTTATTTTATATTTTGTTTTATTTTTATTCGTGATTTAGCATAGTAATTTTTAATTTTGCAATCATATATAGACATTTGCTTTAAATATGAGCAATCATATATTAGATTAATAAATTAATAGTAAGTTATTTAAATAATAAAAAATTAAAAGTTATGAAAGAAAGACATTCAAGAAGAGATTTTATAAAGCTCTCTTTTGCAGGTGCTGCAGGAGCACTTTTGTTTTCTCAACAGGCATGCAAGAGTACCGGTACTAAAGCCAAAAAAGGAGTTGTTGATCCGAAAAGCTTCGGTATTGGCCTCCAGCTTTATACAATAAGGGATGAGATTTTCAAAGATGTACCAGGTTCTCTCAAGAAGGTTTCCGATGCAGGTTACAAATATGTTGAGCTAGCAGGTTATGAGAACGGCAAGTTTTACGGATACGAACCCCCCGAATTTAAAAAGCTTGTCGAAGATCTTGGAATGGAGATACTAAGCAGTCATACTCAGGTTGAAGCCCAGGGAATTACACTTGAAAATGCAAGGAAAATGGCAGAAGATCATGCAAAGCTTGGTGTAAAATACTGTATTCAGCCATGGATAGTACCGGAAGCAAGAACGACTATCGCAAGCTATCAGAAGATGGCAGCCGACTGGAACCAGGTGGGACAGATAATGAAAGAATATGGAATAAGGTTTGGATATCATAATCATAATTTCGAGTTTGCAAATGTCGAGGGTAAAATACCTTATTTTGATGTTATGCTTGCTGAGCTCGATAAAGAACTTGTAACTATGGAAATTGATGTATTCTGGGTTACAAAAGCTGGCTATAACCCCGTTGATATAATCAATAAATATCCTGGCAGGTTTGAACTTTTCCACCTTAAGGATATGTACACAAAACAAGAACCATTCTATACAACCGAGGGAGTTACCGACTTTGCTCCGGTAGGAGAAGGCCTGATAGATTTCAAGGCTATCATTGCGACAAAGGAAACAGCCGGAATGAAATATATGATCGTTGAACAGGACCTCACGAAAGACGGAGATTGCTTCGGAGCAATCCAGAAAAGTATTACTAACTTAACAACGAAGATTCTCGTTTGATATAAGCCTGCGCTGGTTCGAAATAGCAGATAAACAACAGGCAGTCGATCGCTTTTTCAGATTGACTGCCTGTTTTGTTTTAAATATTTATTAACTCTAACCTTTAACTATTTGACTTTTTAACCTCTTCATTCTGAGCACTACCGATTCCCGGGCTTCGATTTGCTTTATATGCTTTGAGTTCTTTGCTCTGTGCGCTGTGTCCTGCCTGCTCGCCTGAGTTTTACCGCAGGCAGGTGCCCTGTGCCAGGCCTTCACTGTCCTTCGGCCAGTAATGTCCTGCAAAGCCTGTGTCCTTTACCATGTTGCAGGGAACCATTGTCTTACGTCGGTTACTGTCATACCGGCACGTCTGGCAGCTTCAATACCAAGGTCGCCGTCTTCGAACACTTCAATAAACTGCGGCTCTACCTTCATCAATTCGGCACATTTCAGAAATGTCTCGGGATGAGGTTTATAGTTTTTAACATCATTTGCTGTAACAACTATATCGAAATATTTTTTAAGGCCTGTTACCTCCAGAGTTCGTTCCACCGCCTCACGGTGTCCTCCAGTACCAACTGCCATCGGCAGAATGCCATAATATTTTTTTAATATTTCAACTACAGGTTCAATCGGCTTAATCAGATGCTGGAGCTTTGAAAACTCTTCCAGCTTGATATTAACAATATCTTCAGGTTTTACACTCCCGTCGAGTTTGCAGTTTTCGATAATAGCATTTGCAATCAACAAACTTGGACTCCCGGTATGAAGTCGCAGAAATGCAGGGTCAATATTCGCTCCGAATCGCTCGCTGGCTTTTTTCCAACTTGCGAAATGATACGGCATCGAATCTGCAAGTGTACCGTCAAGGTCAAAAATCAAGCCTTTTATTCCAGGTTTTATATCGTAAGGCATTTGTCTAAAATAAGGTGCCAAGATACAAAATTGTCTGTTACAATTTTTTGATATATTATTTTAAGATCAATATATATAAATATATAGATATATATATAAATATATATAATTGATATTTTAACAAAAAACCTTTAATATTTGGGCTTATTGCAGTTATGATTTTAATATCTGAACTTCTTGAGTAATTCTGTTACTTGCAAATAAACATTTTCAGGGGTAAAGCCTAATTTTTCATCAAGAACTTTATAGGGGGCAGAGTATCCAAAGGTTTCAAGTCCCCATATTTTTCCTTTTGATCTTACGAAGCCCTGTAGTGTAACTGGCAATCCTGCAGTAAGACCGAAGACAGGAATGTCATCCGGGATTATTGATTTTCTGTATTTTTCGGGCTGATTGCGGAACAAACCTTCGGAAGGGGCGGATATTATTCTGTATTTAATGCCGTCATTATTAAGAAGAAGTGCTCCTTCGAACAGAGTTGACACTTCCGAACCATTTGCAACAAGGATAATATCAGGTGTTCCGTCACAATCATGGACGATATAAGCTCCTTTTTGGAGATTTAACGCATCGTTATATCTGTTTCCTGAAATAGAAGGTATGTCTTTGATATTCTGACGCGAAAGCAGCAGGGCGGTAGGAGTGTTTCTGTTTTCGAGAGCTGTTTTCCATGCGGTAGTTGTTTCGGCAGCGTCGGCAGGCCTCAGTACCAGCATGCTATTTTCGCCATGATGGTTCTTAAGATGTTCCATAAGCCGCAACTGTGCTTCCTGTTCAACAGGCTGATGAGTGGGTCCGTCTTCACCCACCCTGAATGCATCATGCGACCATATATATATTACAGGGATGCGCATCAGGCAGGCGAGCCGCACGGCAGGCTTCATGTAATCGGAAAATACCAGAAATGTGCCGCAGGCCGGAATCACCCCGCCGTGAAGAGCCATACCGTTCATTACTGCCGCCATGGTCAGTTCGGAAACTCCCATTTGAAGAAATGAACCTGAGAAATCATTTTTCATAAAAGGTTTTGTCTTCTTAAGGAAACCGTCGGTTTTATCGGAATTTGAAAGGTCGGCTGAAGCAACTATCATATTTTCGACTTTTTCAGCAAGTACTTCGAGCACTGCCGATGATGCCACTCTGGTCGAAACACCTTCTTTCTGTTTTATCTGGCTGAAGTCAATTGAAGGAATTTTACCGGAATAAAAGTCGTGGAGTTTTTTCCATAGAACCTGGTTGGACTTCTCCCACTCAGCAAAGCGTTTTTTCCATTCTGCAGCAGCCTTTTGTTTTCTATCAAGGACTTTTTTGTAATATTCCTGAACATCGCTGAAGATGGCAAAAGGATTCTCAGGGTCCCCGCCGAGATTGATAACTGATTTCTCGAACGAGCCTCCAGCCTCGCTTACAGGCATTCCATGTATTGACGTCTTTCTTTCGAAACTCTTTCCTTCTGCATCCACAAGGCCCTTACCCATTATGGTTTTCCCGATTATGATCGTAGGTTTTTCTTTTTCATTCACAGCCTTGTTAAGAGCATCCCGGATTTGACTATGGTTGTTTCCGTCAATCTCCAGCACGTTCCATCCCCATGCTCTGTATTTCATTGCAGTGTTTTCGTTTGTGACTGCGCTTGTTTCAGTTGAAAGCTGGATGCCATTCGAATCGTAGAACATTATCAGATTATGTAATCCAAGGAAACCGGCAAGTCGGCCTGCGCCCTGAGAAATCTCTTCCTGAATTCCCCCGTCGGAGATAAATGTGAAAATTTTATGGGAGAAAAGTTCGCCGAAGCGGGCTGTAAGAAATCGTTCAGCTATTGCGGCTCCCACAGCTATAGTATGGCCCTGGCCGAGGGGACCGGAGGTATTTTCTATCATTCTTTTCCGGTCGAGTTCGGGATGGCCGGGAGTGGGGCTTCCCCATTGGCGGAATTGTTTGATATCTTCAATTGAAAAATGGCCTGTCAGAGTCAGGACTGAATAGAGCATCGGCGACATGTGACCGGGGTCGAGGAAGAACCTGTCGCGGTTAATCCATTCAGGATCGGAGGGATCGAAATTCAGGAATTCAGAAAAAAGAATATGTATAAAATCGGCACCGCCCATAGCCCCCCCGGGATGACCCGACTTAGCCTTTTCAACCATTGCCATAGCAAGGATGCGGATATTATCGGCAGCTCTTTTATTGATATCTTCACTCATATAAATAAAAAATGAATTATTACTGAATGTAAAATTAATATTATTTAGAATTTAATGGTAGTAATATGCTGTTTTATTGTCGAGTTCAAAGCAGGCTAACATCGGACCGATGGAACTGCTACATTAATCCGGACAGTAAGTTAAGCTACAAATGCTCACTAACTTCTGACGGTATGGGTAGCAAGTGGGGATAGAAATGTTCACTTTTCTGCTTTAACAAACGCCATTATAAATATAGTGGATAAGATTATTTCTTAAAGGGTCTTTATTGTCCATACTGTCTTGTTAGAGGCTGTGGACCTGATATAAAAAACTGGACAATCAATTAAGCCATTAAAAGAATCGCGCATTTTTTATATGCTTTTTGGTTTTCCCCCTTTTCCCTTTCGTCTTTTAACTTTTGTCTTTCTCCTTAAAATCTTTATCCCCTCCGGGGAAAATAATCAGTTGTGCATTCTTTAAGCTATTGATGTTGTTCCCCTGACGGGAAATAATGGTGTCTTATTAATATAAGACTATTTTCTTTGCTACCTGACAGGAAATTGAAGTATGAATTAGCAAAATTATTTGGTTTTCAGGGGTGTCTCAATGCGGAAAACAAAATTGTGTTAACTCTGAACTAACGGGATAATATACCTCTGATGTTCAGGAAGGATTTTTATGGTGTCAACAGTATTATGTGGCATTTAATTATATCATTTTAAAAGCCGTTGGATAAAAATTCTATTTTGTTCAAGTTAGGGAGTATTGGTCGGATCTTTTGCAACTGCTGGTTAATAGGCATATTTTAGTGAGTTTCAAATTGTAAAGATTGGGTTGGACAAGTCAGTAAACATAGTTGAAATGTTAACGGACAAAACATATCCATAAAGCAGCAAGAGTTGTACCGCCTATGCTTCCTTCAATATCTCTCTTTATATCACTAATTGATGCAATTTTTCGATTGTGATCATCATAAATATCATTGCCTTTGACAATTGCTAACCTATGACTATGATCGTCATAAATATCAGTACCTCTTACAATGGCCACCCTGCGACTATGGTCATCGTAAATTTCATTACCCCGTATGATAGCTATTTTATGACTATGGTTATCATACAGTTCATTTCCTCTCATTTTAAAATTTGCCATGACTTTACTTAATTTAATGATTATCAGAATATTATAATTATTATTTATAATAAAAAAAGTAAACAAAATATATTCAAATTTACATAATCATTGTAAGAGCTTGATTTTCCGTTGTAAAAGCTTTATTGAAAAGGATTCACTTAAAATATTTCTTGGCAAGGTTAATAACGTTAGAATAATACTCTTTATGTGTAATTTTTCTATTATTTGGATGATAAGCATCTATCCAAAGTATATTGTTTTTTAATAGACCCCAGCTATCCTTGCTTAATTCCTTGCTTTCAAGAAAAAGATTATTTTTTGCAAGTATCCATAAGGTATTGCCGCCAATCACAATATCTGGCTTAATTTCATTAATCTGTTTACGGATAATTTGTGGTTTAATTTCTTCAGCTATTTTGGCTAAAGAAGACCGACTTCCTCCAGGAACTTTCTTAATGTTTATAATAGCAATATAATCAAGAATTTCTGCGGCTTTTTTCAAATCTTTTTCAATCTTATCATAATCAATGAATTCATTAAGTAATCCATAGGATACTTTTATTATCAATCCAAAAGTTGCAGCCCATTTTTTATAACTAAATAGTCCTTCTGATGCATCATCCCTTCTCGAAAGAAAATTTGTAAGCGACCAACCACCACCATTAGGGTCATTAGATTCTTTAAGTATCCATAAAATCCTGAGTTTAGATTTTGGATAGCGTCCGAATTTTTCCGGACAAATTATTCCATCTTCAATTTCTTCCTCATTCATACTCCTTATTAATTTGTTAAAGATTAAGATTTTAAAGTTATAAGTTTATCGGAATAAAATAGTTAATCCTTCCCAAAAAAGTATCTGTCATAAATTCTGTAATGTTGAAAAAAGCTTATATAAGCTATTAAGCCCCAATTTTTATATTGCAAGTTATGCGCCTCTAATTTATTTCAATCTCATTTTTTACTTTAATCAATTTGATATTTTTTGCATAGCTCTTCCTCTTGACTTCAAAATCCTTTTCCACAAACTCAATCACACTATTATCAGGTATTTTGTCAGCCAGATCTGGATTTTCTATGATTTTACGTATTAAATCAAATGTCAGTCCAATATTTCTGTTTACTATTTCTTTGTTTGTCATTTTTTCAATCCCTTTTAAATAATTTTAAGAGCTCTTTTCGTTTCACTTAGCTATTTCATATTTTAAATGTCAAACAAATTAAAAATAAAATCCTTTTGTACAGGTTTTATTGATACTTTATTAATGATATTCAAATGAAAATAATAATATTTTCGGAAAAAAAATAAATTTTTCCGTGAGCCCGATTATACTGAAATCTTAAATTGGCTTATATCAAGTCTATATCAGAGATATTTTCTGTCTTCTTCCGGAACTTCAAAATATTTTGAATAACGCTCGGCATCAGAACCTCTGAGTTCAAGTTCGGAACCTCTTAATTTGTAAGTACATTTTTCACCGGCAATATCCGAAAAATAAATGTCATATTCTTTCCCATCCTCATCTATCATAATTATTCTTACCAGATGACTATATTTTGCGCTATTGAGCAATGAATGACAGATGGGGCATGTATAGAGATATTCCTCACCCTCTTTTAACTGGAACGAGGGATGAGTAGTAACAGTATAATTTCCCAGTTCCGGATTAAGGTAAACAAGGCCCCTCTGAGAACTATTCTTTTTTTGTGCAGCCAGGACGATAGATGTCTTTACATTAAGGTGACCCCTGCATGCTTTACATAGATATTCAACTGCCATAGTGTACCTCCTCTTTATTATTAATTTGTTTAATAATTTTTTTAGCTACTTTGGCAACAAGATACGAAATTTTTTCGCCAAAAACAATAGTTCCGGGTTGAATTCCGAGAATAAAAACTTCTGCAGGGAAGAAATCGGAAATCCGTTTCAGGGAGATATTGTGCGTGTTAAATGAAAAATCCTGTATCTCGTCAACGGGCAACAGCCTGCATGTTCCGGGGGAGGCATTCATATCTACACAATCAATCAGGACAATAATATCCGGATTTAGTGAATTGATTTTTCCAATATAGTTTTCGATGCTTACTTCAACAGTAAGTGATATAATATTTTTCATGGGTTTTATTCGCCGGCTGATATAAACTCCTACACCGTCATCACTCTTAAGCACATTACCAATGCCGGCAAAAAGAATTTTTTTGTCTGTCTGTGACAGAATATTATCCAGAGCAGGCAACATCAAAGGTATTTTATAAGTACCAGTCTCAGGCAGTTAGGGCAAAGCACATTAAACATGTCTTTCCTTTTGAGCTGGTCCTTCACTTCCACTTCAATATCCTGACCTTCCGAAAGCTTTAGTTTTTCATTGAGCACATTAAGATCAAGTATAGAGGAGTATGCCTTAGGGCCAAGTTTTTTATGTATATATTGAAAATGTTCTTTTGTAGTTATTACGGCTCCGCAATTT
Organism: Bacteroidales bacterium; assembly: GCA_017999895.1. Lineage (GTDB taxonomy): Bacteria > Bacteroidota > Bacteroidia > Bacteroidales > VadinHA17 > LD21. Next base: position 103,604 of record JAGNKY010000002.1, on the reverse strand, counting down.
CTGCATATTAAAAGTTCTTTTTCCTGGTAATCAATATTTTGCGTCCTGTCGGTTACTGCAAGATCAAAGATTTTGTCTGATAGTTTGACTCCTTTACGTGTTATGCAGTGTTCTTCACACTGACCGCAGAAGATACATTTACCATAGTCTCTTTTTATTATTCTTACTCTTTTTTCTACGTCGTCGGTAAAGGTTATTGCGCCTGGAGGGCAAACATTTGCACATGTTTCGCACCCAACGCAGTTATCGTTATCAACCACAGGCCTGCCTCTGAATTTTTCAAACGGAGTATGTTCCTCGTAAGGGAATCCTGTCGTATATGCGGGGGTGAACAATGATACCAGTGCCTCTTTCAATTCCCGAATCTTAGGGTATTTCATTTTGCATCATTTTTATATTCATCCTTTACACTTTTGTCGGTCATTTTAACACCGAAGTGATATGTGCCTCTGACGAGTGCGTGTGCTGCCACAGTTGCGGTGAAAAACAGCAGAGGTATAGCTATAAGGCCTTTTATGCCTGCACCGGTAAAACCGAAATGTATCAAAACTCCCAGCAAAATACTGCAACATCCCATTGTAACACATTTTGTTGCTGCCTGCAGCCTGTTATATACATCGGGCAGCCTTAAAAGCCCTATGCATCCAAAAATATTGAACAGTACCCCGATGCTAATTAAAATAAGTTTGATCATGGTTATTCGTTTAATTTTTTTCCGCTCAGGTATTTGGCAAGAGTAAGTGTTCCGATAAAGCTGAATATAATCCAGGCTATTGCGATATCAATTAAGAATTGCTTTCCGGTAAGAATAGTAATAATTGCGCAAACACCCACTACAAGTATTCCGAAGATGTCGATTGCCACCATTCTGTCAGGGATAGTTGGACCCCTTATTATCCTGTAAAGGCAGACTCCGCTCAGGGCAATCTGTGTATAAAGAAGTATTTCAAGCCATAGATTCATTCTGCAAAATTTTTAATATATTTTTCAAACGGGCACATGATTATTCTTGCGTATTCTTCAGGGTTATCCGACCTGATATATATCCAGTGTATATAGAAGTAATCGCCTATTATGTCGACCGTGAGTGTGCCGGGAGTCATGGTTATTGAATTTGCAAGAAGGGTTTTTGCAAAGTCGGATTTCAGGTTTGTCTTTACTTTGACAATTCCGGGTCTTATGGGCAGTTTCGGGTGAAGCACTCTGTATGCTACATCGAAATTTGCTTTGATGCACGACCAGATGAAGGTGACAAGGTAAACCAAAAACCAGAACCAGCGGCGGGGCTGCAAAAATTTGCCTACGCCTGTGAAATAATACCTTGCAAAAATTATTGTGCATAAGAGTGATGCGGCCGAACCAACGATAAGGTTAGGAACTGTTATTTTGAAGGTAAGCAGTAACCAGAAAATCAGGCAAAGTATAAAAAAAGCAATGTTTCTCTTCATATTACATTCCGGTTATTGATGTTGTGTAAAGCTGGGAATCTGTCAATATCCGTATAGCCGGTGTGAGTATCACGTCTCTTACCTGTGGTAGAGCTATAAGGCTCAAAACAAGGCAAAGGACTGCCAGGGTAACCATGCTGAACACCATAGGGAACGGCACTTCTTTAGGGCTGTTTTCACTCTTTTCGATTTCTTTGTTATAGAATGCATAACGCTGAAATTTCATGAATGAAGCAAGTGTGACGATACTTACTATTACTGCAATAACTGCCAGGAAGTAGAATTTTCCCATAATAGCGGCTATAATTATTATCAGTTTGCTGAAGAAGCCGTTGAATGGCGGAATTCCGGATATTGCCATAGAAGCTACAAATGATGTGGACGAAGTGGCAGGCATCAGTCCGGCCAGTCCGCCCATTGATTTAAGGTCGCGTGTCCCTGTTCGGTACTCTATTGCTCCTGCGTTGAGGAACAGAAGGCTCTTAAAGGCGGCATGGTTGATAAGGTGAAACAATCCACCTGCTATGGCAAGAGAAGCAACTTCGGGTTTTGTCCCGCGTGCAAGCAGTATCATTCCGATTCCGGCCGACATCACAACGTAGCCCATCTGGCTTATGCTATGGTAAGCCAACAGCCTCTTGATATCCCACTGGCCAATTGCAAGCAATACACCTACAGCCATGGATAATGCGCCGAGCGTTGTTAAAAGCATGGCCATATCTTCGGTTATGATAAACATGTTGAAGAAGAGCCTTAAGATCACATAAATACCGGCAGCCTTTATGAGCACGCCTGAAAGCATGGCAGAGATAGGTGAAGGAGCTGAGGAGTGTGCATCGGGCAACCATGCATGGAAAGGAATGATTGCTGCTTTAAGGCCGAAACCGCTGAGCAGAAGTAATTGTACCGGAATATAGAATGATTTTGCAGTATTTGTGCCCAGCGCAGCTTTGATATCGGCAATGTTAAGTGTTTTTGCTTTCCAGTAAATAAAGCTTATGCCAATAAGGATGAGCATAGATGCAAGCCCACCGAGGACCTGGTATTTGAAAGTGGCCTCGAGCTGTTCTCTCTCCACACCAAATGCCACAAGAGCATAGGAAGATATTGCAGAAATCTCGAGAAAAACATAAATATTGAAAATATCACCGCTGAGAACAATTCCGTTCATTCCGGCGACCATCAGGCAGAAGAGAGAATAAAAATAATTTTCTGATGTGTACTGAGCTATATATGTAAATGAGTAAACTATTGAAAGAAAACCTATTGTATTTATTATACATAGTAATATTGCGGAAAGGCTGTCGAGTACCATATAAATACCAATTGGCGTTCCGTTTACCGGCTCCCATCCGCCAACTTTATAAACGCTAATGTTTCCCGACAATCCCGTAATGGAAATATAACTTATTACCATAAGGAATAACAGTACGGTCATGCCGATATACTTATTGGCATTCCTGAGAAATTTTCCGATGATCATTGTCAGGAAGGCACCGCCCAGTGGTACGGCAACAAATAATGGAATAAGCGGATTCATCTGTTATCCTCTTAGATTTTTAATCTCTCTTATATCCAGGGTTTTATATTTTCTGTAAATCCTGATTATCACAGCCATAAGCATTGCCGTTGTTGCCAGTCCTATTACAATGGCAGTAAGTACCATAGCTTGTGGCAAGGGGTCAACATAAATCACATCGGGTTTTGCAGGGTCAACTATAGGAGGAACGCCGTTTTTTACATATCCGATTAAGGCAAGAAAAAGAAAAGTGCTGAACTCCATAATTGACAATGATATGGTAATCTTCATAAGATTTCTTCTTGTGATAACGCCATAAAGCCCGACAAGAAATAAAACAAAACAAAGCAGATAGAGTATCATCTTGTAAGTTCTTCTTTAAATATTAATAGTGCGAGAAAAATGGTTAGTATAGAAGCAGCGACTTCAATACCGACAAAAATATTATACAGGGGTATTACTCCGGCACTTATGAGTTCGCCGACTTTGCCTTTTGGCAGCCAGTTCAGGAAAAAGACTTTTGTGCCGAGTGCCATACCGGTCAGGGCAATGATTAAGGCAACAAGTACTCCAAAGTTTTCAGTAATAGTAGAGCCAGTCTCTTCTCTTGTAAGATGCATAAAGTCGCTTCCAAAGGCAAGAATCAGAAGAATGAATGAGCCGGCAACAATTACACCGCCGGCAAAACCACCGCCGGGTGTCAGATGCCCGTGTATAATCACATATACGCCGTAAAGAAAAACCATTCCACAAATCAACTGTGTTGTTTTCTTTACTATGATGGTCATTCCTTTCATTTTGTATTATTTTCTTTTCTTAATTAATTATATTCATTTCATATTAACTTTTTACTTCATTATTCCGTGTTTGCAATTCGATATTCATTTCTTCCCTTTGATCCTTAAGATAGTCAGCACTCCGATTACTGCAGTAACCAACACTGTTGCTTCACCAAGCGTATCGTATCCTCTGAAATCGAATACAACGCCCGTCACAAGGTTTGCACTTCCGGTTTTTTCAGCGGCTCCTTCGATGTAGTATTTTGCCATTCTAAGAGTCCCTTCGCCGAATTTATCGAGGGATCCAGTTGCTCCTTTCAGGAAGAAAAAAATCGCTACTACAATAATCACAGCCGCAGCAATATTTATATATCCCTGCGGATCAGGTTTTGTGAATGGTTCTTCACGGGTGCAGTCGAGCACTACAGCAACCATGATTACCAGAGTGATTGTTTCTACCACAATCTGAACTATTGCCAGGTCGGGGGCATTTAATAGCAGGAAACATATAACCAGTCCATACCCTACAATACTGCAGGAAATAACTGCCGATAGAAGGTCTTTTGCATGGATGGCAAAAATGGCTCCGAGAATCATTAAAATCAGTATAACCGAAAGTGCAACTTCCATATAGAAGCTTAATTATAACATTATCAATAATAAAATAAGCAATCCGGCAAATACCCATAGTACATAAGTGGATAATACGCCTGTATGCATCTTACTGAACAAGCCGCTGCAATAGAGGAGAGCCTGTTTCGATAAGTCGTAGATATCGAACCATTTTTCCTGTGCCTTCCTGTATATTGCCGAGAAAAAGCCGAATTCGGTGATCGTCTTATAAAATTCCGGTGCAGGGTAAGCAGCCTTGTCGTAAAATTTCTCTCCTCCTATAAAACTGTCGGCAGTACGGAATTTGCGTAACCCTGTTGCAAGATAAATTAATATCCCCAGCAAAATTGAAACAAGTATCATCAGGGATGCCAGACTCGAGTTATATATGCCTGAGAATTTGAAGATGCCGGTCACAGGCATGAGCAGACGCGGAACGACAACTCCTGTGGCAAACACACTGAAAATGATACACAGCAGAGCAATAACCGCAAGAGGAATCCACATCAGGGCAGGTACTTCTTTTATATTTTCCAGTTCGGTTTTTCGTCTTCCAAGGAAAATCCCGCCGATGAATTTGATGAAGCTTGCCAGTGTAAATGCCGAGCCGAGGACTGCCAGCACAAGCCACAGCACCCACAGTTTATGAGGTATTCCCGTTCCTCCGCCGAAATCAATTATTGCCTGATAAATCATCCATTTCGAAGCAAATCCGTTCAGAGGAGGGATGCCGGATATAGACATTGCAAAAATCAGGGCAGATATAAATGTAACCGGCATAGCCTTCGAAAGGCCGCCAAGGTCATCTATCTCGGTTTTTCCTGTGCGTTGTTCGACAGCACCTGCCGCGAGGATCAAACCGCTTTTGTAAAGTGCATTATTCAGCATGTGAAAAAGCCCTGCTGCAATGCCAATGAATGAACCCAGACTAAGTCCGACGATCATATATCCTACCTGTGAAACAGCATGGTAGCCCAGAAGCCGTTTGTAGTTATGTTGAATAAGGGCCATCATTACAGCCGTTATAATCGTTACAACACCAAGAGTCAAAAGAAGCAGTGTGACCCACTCGCCCGGAACGAATATCTCTGTTAAAATCCTGGTGAGCAGATATATACCAAGCAGTTTGTCGAGGGAAGCCGGCATATATGCTGACGATGACGCCGGAGCATCCTTTGTATAGTCAGGCACCCATGTATGGAACGGGAAAGCTCCGGCTTTTGTAAAACTTCCTGTGAGCATTGCAAGGAAAGCTGTTAAGGCAAGAGCACTGCCTGTGGGGACCTGCATTCCACTCATATTAAGTGAGCCTGTCATCTTCCACAATATTGCAATGCCCATTATCATAATAGTATCGGATGAACCGATCAGAATAAGAGTTTTTTTGGCCGTGGCAGAACCTTCTTCAGTTTTGTCCTGAATGAGTTTGTAAAGTGTCAAACCAAGAATACCCCAGAAGGTGATGAAAACGAGCATGTTATCAGCCAATGCGGCGCCGTAGGAAAAGCCAAGTGTTAAAAGGAAATAGGGATAGTAGTTGTTGATTCTTTGAGTATCCTTATATGTCAGTGAGTAGAGATTGATGAGGAAACTGAAAAAGCTTATAAACAAAACTATAAGCTTTGCAAGGTTGTCAACATTGAATGTAAAAAATGATGTAATTTCCGGAGCTATGTAAGATGGAAGAAAGATTGCGGGAACAAAGTTTTCCAGATTCATTTTTACATTTCCCGATCTGTATATGACTATTGTGAACCAGAATGTTACAACAGTTATTGCAAGTGAAACGATTCCCTTGAAAAGTTTGAGTTTGTCGGGAACCAGGAATAACAGTAGCCCTGCAATTACGGGAAGAAATAATATTAAGAAGCATTCGTTCATACTATCTATTATCCAAGTTTTTTCATTATATCGCGGGTTTTTTGAGCCGAAGCTTTTATGATTTCTTCTCCGTTCATTATTTTATTGCCTGAAGTGATATCATAAGCTACAGCAAGCCTTTCTGTGCAGCAGTAACAGGGGTCAACGGCTGCAAGAGTAAGTATTGCGTCGGAGATACTTTGTCCGATGCACGACTTTTTGAAAGTTGCAATATTCATATAGCTTGGTGCTCTTATTTTGTGCCGCGCAGGAGAATTGGAGCCGTCGGAAAACACACAATGGAACACCTCGCCCCTTGGAGCTTCGGCTCGTCCTGTTCCTATACCTTCTGGTATATTCTTTATTTTTAATTCAATATCACCTTCTTTTTCCTTCTTCAGTCCGTCGAGGCATTGCTCTATTATTGATATTGATTCGGATATTTCAAGAAGTCTGACCTGAGCTTTTGCAAAGACATCACCAGTTTCGGCTGTAATTACTTTCCAGTTAACAAGAGGATAGGCAGCGTAGGGGTCGTCTCTCCGCACATCCATTGCAACTCCTGATGCCCTTGCAGTGGGGCCTACAGCTCCAAAATCAATTACATCTTCCTTCGTAAGGACACCTACTCCTTTTGTACGTGCATGAATTACCGGGTCATCCATAACCGCTCCGGTCAGAAGTTCGTTCTTTTTCTTTACAACGGACAGAACTTTGCGAATAGCATTTATTTTTGATTCTTCTATATCTCTTCTTACTCCGCCCACTTTGAACATTGCGTAACTATTACGGTTGCCGGTAATCATTTCGAACAGGTCGAGTACCGGTTCACGGTATTTCCACGCCCACATGAAAAGGGTATTGTAACCCAGAAAGTGCCCGGCAAGTCCTACCCAGAGAAGATGACTGTGAATCCTTTCAAGTTCGGCTATGATGCTTCTTATATACTTTGCACGGTTTGGTATTTCGACTCCGCATATTTCTTCAACAGTATTTGCAAATGCGAAGGGATGGGATGTTGAGCAAATTCCGCATATTCTTTCCACAAGGAAGAATACCTGATCGTACGTCTTGGATTCGGCCAGTTTTTCGATACCACGGTGGTTATATCCCGTTTCCCATTTTATATCTTTTACAATTTCGCCATCGCAATAGAGCTTGAAAAGCTCAGGTTCTTCCTGTAATGGATGATAAGGGCCAACCGGTATGAGAAACTTGTTGCTCATATTTTTCATTTAAATTCTTTTCTGTATGGATAAACACCTTCTGGCCAGTTGCCGTCTGAAAGAAGCTTCTCCATGTTAGGGTGATTGATAAAATCTATTCCGAACAATTCATGTATCTCACGTTCAATCCAGTTCGATGCATTGAATATATTCGAAAGAGATTCTATTCGTGGATTTTCCTGACTGAGAATTACATGTATATTCAGCACGAGACCTGTTTCGTCTTTGCTGAAGTGATAATGTATCTCAAAGCCTTTTTTTGTGTGCAGTGCCGATGCAATAATAAACCTGCATCCGGCCTCTTTGTATAGAAATTCGGTTATCTGAACGATAGAAGATGGATTTATAGTAACATCATATCTTTTGTCATTTCTTTTTACCGTTTCGGTAATATCAGTACTAAACCTCCCGTTTAATTCCTTTATGATTGCTTCCGTATCCATTGTCTCCCTCCTTACTCACATGCTATTTACAAGTTTCATTATTCCTGCTATAATTGCCTCTGGTTTTGGCGGGCAGCCCGGTATATAGGCATTTACCGGTATAATTTTATCCACTGGCCCTGCAAACGTGATTCCTTCGGCAAATATACCTCCTGTGCATCCGCATCCTCCAATAGCAACAACCAGCACAGGTTTTGGTGCCTGGTTGTATATTTCGAGAAGTCTATCTTTATCCCGCATGTTTATCGAGCCGCTTACAAGTATCACGTCGGCGTGGCGTACGCTTCCGGCAAGAAGTATCCCAAAACGTTCCACGTCGTAACGCGGCGTGAGACAATCGAGGATCTCAATATCGCAATTATTGCACGATGCTCCGGCGAAGTGGAAAACCCACAATGATTTCTTGAAACAAAAATTTTTAAAGCCCACCTCTTAATTTTTTTAATATCCAAAAAATGCCAATACTATTGCAACAACGGCCAGAAGATTCATCCATACAAGGAAGAAACTTATTGCCTGTTTGATTTTTATCCTTGGGTTCGTATTCCTGATAAGAGTCAGGAGCAGCACAATTCCGGCTACTTTCAATACAGTCCAGAGAATGTTTATTCCGTTCAGGTTGAATCCGTTCATAAACAGGCCGATAAGGAAAGCCGGAAGAATAAAAAGCATGATATATTTTGTGAGTTTGATAATTGCGTAAGGCGAGCCCGAGTATTCAATAAATGTTCCTTCCGCAATTTCTGTTTCCGCCTCAGCCATATCGAAAGGCACAAGTCCGAGTTTTGCCTGAACACAAAATATGCCAGGAATAAAAAGCAATATTCCCGAGATGCTTCCTATGAAAGGAGATGAATTTTGTTGTATGAAAATTACCGAATTCAGGTCGAAGTTTTGTGAAGCTTTGACAATGATGCCGGCGATTACAAGAAGGAAAGTTGATTCATAACTCATAATCAGTTTCATTTCGCGCGAGCCGCCTACTGCAGCAAGCGGGTTTCCTGATGCCAGCGACCCTATGATATATGAGAATGATGGTATTGTAAGCAGGTAAAAGATGACGATAAGGTCGCCTTTAAAGCCTGTGGTTATATTGAATAAAGGAAGAAGGATAAAAGCTGCGGCAAGTACAGCTCCCGATAAAGCGAAAATCGGTGCCATCAGGAATAAAATAGGGGAACCCTGTTTAGGTAATATGGTTTCCTTTACCAGAAGAAGCTTGAAAAAATCATAAAATGGCTGCAAAAGGGGGGGACCCTTTCGAAATTGAACTCTTGCAGTTATTTTTCTGTCGAACCATGAAAGAAAGGCTCCAATAACTGAAGAGAACAGGAGTCCTGGAAAGATAAGCAGATAAAACAGATACAACGCCATTTTTTACTCTTTATCAGTTTTATATATGAAGTCTTTGATTAAAACTCTTTCGTTAAGTTTGAAAATATTCTTTTCCGGCGATTCTTTCATATCGGTAAGAGAAACGGTTCCCGGAGGAGAGGCTTCTATAAATTTAATCATCTCCTCACTATCTGTCAGGTCGTAATACAGGTCTTTGTTCCTGTGGTGTTTAAAAAAGTCCGTCATCATAGTTCCGAAGGGGCATATAGAAACACACGATTTACATGATACACAAAGATTTATGCTCCGATTTATTATCCCTTCTTCATCTTTTTCAAGCGCGTCGGCCGGGCATGAGGCAATGCATGGAGCGTCCTCGCATTTTCTGCATGAGTACCTGAATACTGCAAGCTCTCTTATAGTTTTAAGCCCGTTAGTGTTGGGAACAGGATAAAACACTGCCTCGGGCAGTTGAAGGTTATGATTTTCAGCCATCGCCGACCTCAGCTTTATCATGTCTATAAGAATCCTTTTTGCCATAGCATTACCAGATATTAGGCTGGTCTTTTATTTCATTCCAGGTAAATACAGGGCCGTCTTTGCAAACAAAATATTTTCCCATCATACAGTGGCCACATTTTCCAAGGCCGCACGACATGTTTTTTTCCATCGACAGATAGATGTCGTTTTCGGGGTACCCCATCTGTAGTAGTTTTTGAGTTCCGAACTTCATCATTACAGGCGGGCCACAGACTACCGCTACCGAGTTTTTGATATCCACTTTCACATCGTCGAGAAGCAGTGTGACAACACCCACTTTTTCTGTCCAGTTGGAGTCGGCTTTGTCTACACTTCTGAATACTTCAAATTTCGGCGTTCTTCTGAGTTCTGATATATAAGGTTTGTATATACAGTCTTCCGGCGTTTTCGAGCCGTAGCATAAAATGACCTTTCTGAGTTTGTCGGTTATGGCCGCAAGGTTGTACAGTAATGAACGTATAGGAGCAAAGCCGCATCCACCGCCAAGAATCAAGACTTCCTTGTCGTAGAACTTTTCTACAGGATAACCTCTGCCGAAAGGGCCTCTTATACCCATGAAAGCACCTGGTTCGAGATTATGCATATATTCCGTTACATAACCTGTTTTCATCACTGTTACTTCGATCTTATCCGTTATAAGGGGTGAAGAAGAGGGAGTAAATGGAGCCTCGCCTATACCGTCAACAGTGAGTTCAATAAATTGCCCTGTTTTAAAAGAAAAATATTCCTCAGGAATCAAAACAAAAGTCTTGATGGTCGGTGATTCATCAATTATATCAGCAACTTTTGCCCTTAACGGTTTATATATGTTAGTGTCGGCAGGCATAAAAAGTTATTTTGCCATTTCCACGAAAATTTTGTTTTTGTTTATTTTGCCGATGCATGCCTCGATGCACCGTCCGCAGCCTGTGCAGGCAATATTATTGAATCTTTCAGGTTTCCATACATATTTACACAAGTACCTGTTTTTGAAGCGTTCATGAAGCTCTTTAAGGGGATCCTCACCCGCTGCTGTTCTTTCGAAACCCGGATACTGACATGCATCAAGTTGTTTGATCTTCCTGAAGCCAGGCTTATCAATTAACAGGAAGCAGGTACATGTGGGACATATTGCAGTACATGCGCCGCACGAAACACAGGTTGCGGAATTTTTAATCCATGCCGGCCTTTCCAGATCGCTTACTATATTTCTGGTCTCCTTGTAACTAGGTAAATCTTTATTGGTTCTCTGCAAAATCCCCTCGATTTCCCTGTGCCTGACGTCTATAAATGACAGAATACTATTGTCGTTGACCTTTGAAGCACCGACCGTATCTGAAATAAATGTTCTTCCCTTCTGAGAAATAACTCTGAAAAAGAGCTGTTCATCTTTTACGGCTACCGCAAGGTCGGCTATCCTTTCTGCCCATGGGTTCACTCCATACGTTGTGCAATGGCAATGTTCGACCACATCGAAACAATCGGAACTTATGATTAAAGTGTTTTCTCTGCGTTTCTTATAAAAAATATCCTCAAAATTCTTATCAAGATATATTTCGTCGAGAATACCAAGTGCTTCAATATCACATGCCGGAACTCCTATGATAATAGGCTTTTTGTCATCTTTTCTTTCATCGGTTACATTTTCCTTTACCGGAAGAAAAAATAACTTAAGAGGCGTTATAGGCTTCGGCTTATTGTATGTAATATCTTGAATTGATGCCGGAGTAAGAAGCTCATAATCCATGCCGAATTCACTCGAAAGAGGAGCAAAAATATCGTGAGAATCCAGCAGTTTCTCAAGAGTTTTATTCCATTCTGCCCTGCTAATGAAGAAATAATCCATTTTAAATTATTCTTTCATTGAATAAATATAAAATATAAAAAAATAAAAAGGAAAATAATTCAATATAAATAATGTGAAAAATTTCACAATAAATTTAAAAAACATCATATCAGATTGATAGACCTTTACTTTTTTAGAGAAAATTTTTTAACTTGCATCAATACAGGAAATATTGCATTTATGTGAAAAAAATCACAAAAAATGTAATTAAAAACAGCCTTAAGAGGATATTTCTCTATAGAGCATGTCTTTACAAACTCAAGATGATGGGTATGGGGAGGGTGTTTTCTTACACAATAGCTGAAGAGGCTGGTGTAACTGCCGACCAGGTCAGAAAGGATTTTTCTGAGTTCGGCATAAAAGGAAATAAACGCGGCGGTTATTTAATTACCGACCTACTCGAAAAAATGGAGAATATCTTTTATGGAAATAGCGAACACAATATTATTCTTGTAGGAATGGGTAATCTTGGGCAGGCGCTTTCGGGATATACTATGTTCGCACAACGTCACATGAATGTGATTGCGGCTTTTGACATTGACCCTTTGAAGTTCAGAATCAGACACGAAATTCCTGTTTACCCTTTGAGTAAACTAAATGAGGTAATTCAGTGTTATAAGGTAAAAGCGGCAATAATAACGGTTCCGGAGATTTCGGCCCAGCAGGTATGCGATGAACTGGTGAAATGTGGAATTAAGGGAATAATAAATTTTGCTCCTGTTTTGCTGAAGACTCCTTCCGATGTTATAATAAATAATGTTAATCTTTGCGACGAACTCGAGAGCGTGATATATTATGTAGATAACCCTCTCAAGTTGAGATGACTTGAAATTTTTGAGCTATTATACAGGGATGTGAAATATTTGTGAAAGGACTCGTTCAGGGAGTAGGATTCAGACCTTTCATCTATCGTCTTGCTAAATCACATAACCTTAAAGGTATGGTAGATAACAGGACTAACGGCGTTTTGATAATTGTGGAAGGCCAGGAAGAAGATATTTTGAAGTTCAGGGAAGAAATTAAAATTAAAGCGCCGCCTGCATCACAGGTTAAATCAGTTGAGTCAAAGCCTGTGAGCCTTGTGGGTTATACCGATTTCGTTATTGCTCCCAGTATTAACGGAGGTGAACAGATAACGGAAATAAGTCCGGATATTGCTGTTTGCCCTGAGTGCCTTTCGGATATGGAAAATGATCCTTCAAGAATTTACTATCCTTTTGTCAATTGTACAAACTGTGGTCCTCGTTTTACGATCATTGAATCACTTCCATACGACCGCCAGTCCACCTCGATGAAAGAGTTCCGGATGTGCCGGAAATGCTGTGAGGAATACAACGACATTAACGACAGGAGGTTTCATGCTGAGCCTGTTGCATGCAATAACTGCGGGCCTTTTTATACGTACGAAGACAGCTATGGTAAAACTTCCGGCATAAATGAAATATTATCGAAAGTTTGTGACAGGATTGATGCCGGAGAAATTATTGCGGTGAAAGGTCAGGGGGGCTATCATCTTATCTGCAATGCTCTTGATGCTGGTGCAGTTCAAACTCTCAGAAAACGTAAGAACCGCGATGCCAAACCTTTTGCAGTTATGTTCAGAGATGCAGAAACTCTTCTCGAATACTGCTATGCAAACTGGATCGAACTGGATAATCTGACTTCATGGCGCAGGCCGGTCGTTATACTCAATCAGAAAAAAGAAATGCCTGCAGAAATAAATAGCGGGCTCGGTACAATCGGCGCCATACTTCCTTATATGCCTTTTCATTATCTGCTTTTCAGACATCTGAAAACTCCAGCTATTGTTTTTACCAGCGGAAATATTTCGGAAGAACCTGTGATAAAAGACGACTCTATTGCCCGTAAGATTCTTTTACCTGTTGCAGGAGCTATTCTTTACTACAATCGCGAAATAGTGAACAGAGCAGACGATTCCGTAATAAGAGCTGCTGCAGCAGGAACGTGCATTATCAGACGTTCGAGAGGATACGTTCCTTCACCCGTTGACCTTACATTCAATGCGGAAGGTATTCTTGCCCTCGGAGCCGAACAAAAGAATTGTTTCTGCATAGGTAAAGGCTGTCAGGCTGTTATGAGTCAGCATATTGGCGACCTTAAAAATCTTCCTTCTTATGACTTTTTGAAAGAATCGGTGGAAAATTTCAAAAGACTTTTTCTTTTTAGTCCGCGGCTCCTTGCCTGTGATATGCATCCGGAATATCTTTCGACACTCTATGCTGAAGCATTGAATGAAGAGAAAGAAATCCCTCTTGTCAGAGTTCAGCATCACCATGCCCATATTGCCTCCTGCATGGCAGAAAATCACCTCGATGAAATAGTCACAGGAATAAGCTTCGACGGAACAGGATACGGTACCGATGGCAATATCTGGGGAGGCGAATTTCTGATTACCGGCCTCGACGGATTCGAAAGATACGCTCACTTTGACTATGTGCCTCTTCCGGGAGGAGATAAAGTAATTAACGAGCCATGGAGAACAGCTTTTTCATATCTGTATAAGTACTTCAGAAATACAATTGATTATAAGAAAATACCCGGATTCAAAAAGATACCGGAGAAAAAACTGGAGATAATAGCTGAGATGATAGATAAAAATATCAACACACCACTTAGTTCAGCAGTTGGCAGACTGTTCGATGCTGTTTCGGCTTTGCTCGGTCTGTGTACCGTTTCCACATTCGATTCCGAGGCTCCAATGAGGCTCGAATCGGTAATTGCCCGTGATACAGATGATTATTATCCGTTTAACTTATCTGAAGTGGTTGATTTCAGCCCTGCTCTCGAGGCAATAATTTACGATTCAGGTAAAAAAGATATTTCTTATATTTCGGCAAAATTTCACAACACCCTGGCTGTTGTATCGCTCAGGGTTGCTGAAAAAATAAGAGAAGAGAGGTCAATCAACAAAGTGTTGATGTCGGGCGGTGTTTTTCAAAATAAATATCTTCTTGAAAAAACCTGTGAGGTTCTTAAACGTTCAGGGTTCGAGATATTTACCAACAGGCTTGTCCCGGCAAATGATGGCGGGATTGCCCTTGGTCAACTGGCTGTTGCATCAAAAACAAAGGAAATATGTGCTTGAGTTTACCCGCAAAAGTTATTGAGATAAAAGGAGACATGGCAGATGTATCCGTAGGAGGAACTATCTTCAAAGCCAGTCTCCAGCTTGTGGATGACGTTAAACCAGGCGATTATGTGCTTCTGCATGCCGGATTTGCAATTCAAAAGATTGACGAGAAAGAAGCTCAGGAAACACTTCAGCTTCTTGAAGAGATAAGAAATTCTGCAGGATAAAGAACAGGGATGAAGTACGTCGGCGAATATCGCGAGGCCAGTGTCGTTAAGGTTCTGGGTGAGACAATCAGAAAAGAAGCCACAGGTGAATATTCGTTTATGGAAGTATGCGGCGGTCATACATCGGCAATACATCGCTTTGGCATCCCTTCTCTGCTGCCTGAAAATGTCCGGCTTCTTTCAGGTCCGGGCTGCCCTGTCTGCGTCACCTCGATAAGCTATATAGACCGGCTTGTCGGACTTTCTTCGGAACAGGATGTTATTATTGCATGCTTCGGCGATCTTATTAGGGTACCGGGTTCTTCATCGTCGCTCGAAAAAGAAAAAACTAGAGGCGCCGACATCAGGATTGTTTTTTCCGCCCTCGATGCTGTCGAAATAGCCCGCAATAACAAAAGTAAAAAGATAATATTTCCAGGAATCGGCTTCGAAACAACTGCACCGGGGACTGCCGCCGCAATAATTTCTGCATATAATTCAGGAATTGATAACTTCTTTGTGCTGAGTGCACATAAAATTATGCCGCCGGCAATTGACTCATTGATAGTAAACGGTACGGCCGTGAACGGCTTTATCTGTCCCGGACATGTTGCAACAATTACGGGCGCTGACTCTTTCAGTTTTATTTCGGACAAGTATAAACTCGGTTGTGTTATTTCTGGCTTTGAACCGGCCGATATAATGCTTTCAGTACTGATGCTTGTGCGTCAGATAAACAGCGGGCGTTTCAGAACAGAAATTCAATATTCGAGAGCAGTGACGCCACAGGGTAATCTTAAGGCGAAGGCAATTCTCGAAGAAGTTTTTTCACTGTCGGATACGGAATGGAGAGGACTCGGTTTGATAAAATCGAGCGGACTTAAGATAAGAGAGAAATATGCAAGTTTCGATGCTGATTCGGTTTTTAATTCAGCACCTGAAATAACTGAAGTGAGGGAAAATGCTTTATGTCTGTGCGGTGAAGTTTTAAGAGGAAATAAGATTCCTCCAGACTGCAGGCTTTTCGCAAAATCGTGCACCCCTGAGAACCCTGTGGGCGCATGTATGGTATCGGCCGAAGGCGCCTGTAATGCTTTTTTCAGATACAGGAGAAATGGATGAGTTTATAACACTTGGACATGGAAGCGGCGGCAAGCTTACAGGCGAACTAATAAGAAATATTTTTGCCCGCCGGTTCGATATGAATGAGCCTCTTACCGATTCGGCAGTTGTAGAAAATGAAGGAGATGAAACAGCGTTTACTACCGACTCTTATGTGGTTGACCCTCCTTTTTTTCCAGGAGGGAACATAGGAAAACTGGCTGTATGCGGTACAGTGAACGACCTTGCCGTATCTGGGGCAATACCGCGATATCTGTCGGTTTCTTTTATCCTCGAGGAAGGCTTCCCTGTAAAAAAGCTTATCGAAGTAGTTGAATCAATGGCAATGGAAGCAAAGAAGGCAAAAGTGAAAATTGTAACAGGCGATACGAAAGTGGTTGAAAAAGGAAAATGTGACGGGATTTTCATAACCACTTCCGGAACGGGCGTAATAAGAAAAGGATGCAAAGATATTGGAACTGGCCGGCTGGTAAGGCCGGGCGATAAGCTGATAATAAACGGTGCCGTTGGAAATCATAGCATTGCGGTGATGGGAGCAAGGAAACAGCTTTCTTTCGTGTCGGATGTTGTTTCCGATTGCGCCGCACTGAACCATCTTATCGGCAAAGTGCTTGACATAAGCAATGCGGTTCATTTCATGCGCGATGTAACACGTGGCGGGCTTGCGGCTATTTTGAACGAACTCTCGGACATGACAGGGCTGGGGATTTTTGTAGATGAGGAAAATATACCGGTTGATGAGTCTGTAAGAGGTTTGTGCGAAATGCTGGGCTTCGATCCTCTCAGTCTTGCTAATGAGGGTAAAGTTCTGATTGTTGCCGGAGTAGAAGACGCCGGACAGATACTCGATTGCCTGAGAGCAGATGAACCTGGAAAAAATGCTTCTGTGATTGGTGAAATAACAGAAAACAGAGTCAAAGAAGTCATACTTAAAACACTTTCGGGCGGGAATCGCATTCTTGATGTTTTTTCAGGCTTGCAACTTCCGCGTATATGTTAACTTAAAGAGAATCCGATGCATGAACTATCTATAGCTGAAAACCTTTCAGAGATTGTCATTGAAGTTGCTGAAAAGGAAAAACTCTCAAAAGTCACAAGGGTAAATGTCAGCTTTGGGAAGATGGTGCAGATAATTCCGGAGTTTTTCGAAACGGCATTCAGGGCTGCCGTAGCCGGTACAATTGCAAATGATGCAGAAATAAACATAGAAGAGGTTCCTGTCACAATCAGATGTAATAACTGTAATCTCGAGATGACTCTTGATGAATACAATTTTGTGTGTGAACGATGCGGTTCTTCCGATATAGATATTGTAACTGGAAGAGAGCTATATGTTAAAAGCATAGAAGGAGAATGACGATGGAAATAAAAATTATGAAAAACATCCTCGATAGCAACCAGAACAGGGCAGAGGAAGTGAGGTCGGTAATGAAAAAAAAGAATGTTTGCATGATTAATATTATCAGTTCGCCTGGTGCCGGAAAAACAACATTGCTCGAAAGGATATGCGAAAAGCTGGCCGGCCGGCTAAAGATTGGGGTGATTGAAGGAGATATTACCACCGACCGTGATGCACAGCGGCTGAAAAGGTTCGACATACCAATTGTGGTGATAAACACAGGAGGAGCGTGTCATCTCGATTCCCACAGTATTTCGAAAGTACTGAGTTATTTCGATCTCGATGATCTTGACGTTCTTTTCGTGGAGAATGTGGGCAACCTTATTTGTCCGACATCCTTCGACCTTGGTGAGTCGTTCAGACTTGCCGTAATAAGCACTACCGAAGGAGATGATAAACCGGCTAAATATCCGATGATTTTTAGACAGGCAAAAGCGCTGGTTCTGAATAAGATCGACCTTATTCCCTATACAGATTTCAAATATGAGAACTTTAAAAATGATATCAGGAAACTGAATCCTTCGCTTCCTATATTCAGAGTTTCAGCTACACGCGGTGATGGAATTAATGAGTTTACTAAATGGCTTGAAGAACAAATAGTACCAGAATAATCCGGAATCAGAATCTGAACAAATTTTTGATTCCAATTGTTAAACAATAGGGAAACAAAATAGTTGTAAAATTGGAATATATATAACATAATACATTTAAAATATAATAAAATAAAATAAACCTTATATGATTACTCGTATAATTGATTTATATTAAATTGTAAAGTTAAGTTTTGTTAATATTTTACGAAACTTTTAAATCATGATAATTAATAGTTTTTTTATTATAAATTGAAATTATCTTTGCCCCTTATTTTAAATTGAAAAAATTTTTAAATCAAAAAAATATTATAAAATGTATAATTACGGAAATTTAGTAGAAGAATTAACTGAGAAACATGGGAAGAAGAGGGACAGCTTGCTTCCCATTCTCCAGGGTATTGTTGAGAAGTTCAACTGGCTTTCCGATGAAGTGATGGTAGAAGTAGCAAAGGCACTTGAAATTTCCGCTGCCGAAGTTTATGGCACAGCCTCTTTTTACTCATTTCTCGATACTCAGCCCCGTGGTAAATATATTATAAGGGTTTGTAAAACAATCACATGCTCGATGAAAGGCAAAAATGATATTCTGGAAACGATTGAAGATATGTTAAAGATTAAGGTTGGCGAGACAACTTCAGATAATCTGTTCAGTCTTCTTGAGACTAATTGCATAGGTTGGTGTCATAAAGCGCCTGCAATATTGATTAATGAAACACCTTATACTGAACTAACTTCGGAAAAGGTTGTTGATATACTAAAGAGTTATATGAAAAAATAAACATCTTTTATCTTATGGCAACAAATAATGGTTTAAATAAAGTTGACCTGATATTTGAACAGGTTAATGCGAAAGAAGTAATTAAGAAAGCATTTGAAATGACCAGTAATGAGATTATAAATCAGATACTGGAGTCGGGGCTTAAGGGTCGTGGTGGTGCCGGATTTCCTACTGGTTTAAAATGGAAATATACGGCAGCAGCTAATGATCCAGAAAAATATATTGTATGTAATGCCGATGAAGGTGAACCGGGGACCTTTAAGGACAGAGAGATACTCGACCGAGTGGCATATAAGGTGTATACAGGCATGACAATCGCAGCACTCGCTGTTGGGGCAAAACAGGGTTTTGTTTATCTCAGGGGTGAATACAAATTCCTTCTTTCCAAACTTTTAAAAGAGCTCGACTCGTTTCACAAACTTCTGGAAGAAATAGGATTTGATTTCAGAATTTCTTACCGTCTTGGAAGCGGAGCATATATATGTGGAGAGGAAAGTGCTCTCTTTGAGTCTATTCAGGGTGAAAGAGGAGAACCGAGAAATAAGCCTCCATATCCAACGACTTCTGGATTATTTTTCAAGCCTACAGTAATAAATAATGTTGAGACTTTTGTCAGTGCCATGATGATAATACATCATGGCCCTCAGGTTTATACAAGGCTCGGTACAAAAGATTCACGGGGTTCGAAAGTGTTCTCAGTTTCAGGTGATACACCCAATCCGGGGATATATGAACTTGAGCTTGGGATGACTGTTCAACAGTTTGTAAATGAATTTGGCGACGGCGATACCAAGGCTGTTCAGGTAGGAGGTGCATCGGGTTTTTGCGTTCCAAGAAAAAACTTCCCTGAAACGATTATCGGATTCGAAGGTGTTCCTACCGGAGGATCCATGAAACTTTTCAACAGCTCCCGTTCAATGTATAATGTATTACATAATTATCTCGAATTCTTTACCGAAGAATCATGTGGGCAATGTACACCTTGCAGAGTGGGATGCCAGCAATTACTTAAAGGCATTGAAAAAGTAAAAAAAGGAGAGACCAAGCCCTCTTATCTTAACGAACTTCTGAAACTTTCCGAGACTATGAGGATAGCATCAAAGTGCGGTCTTGGACAATCGGTAGGTAATGCCTTCAGAACTATTGTGGAGAATTTCAGAGAAGAAATCATTTATTAACCAGAATTATTAACACGATTATAAATAAGAAAATTATGATAAATCTTTCGATAAACGACCAAAAAATATCGGTTGAACCTGGAACAACTGTATTGGAAGCGGCAAAGAAAATGAAAATAAATATTCCAACACTATGCAATCATCCTGACTTATGTGTTGCAGGAAACTGCAGAGTATGTGTTGTTGAACAAGTAGGATCACGGACACTGATTGCATCATGTGCCACTCCTGTTTCAGAAGGCATGAGAATCCAGACAAATAGCCTTAAAGTTCGTAATGCACGTAAACATATTGTGGAACTTCTCCTTTCTGAGCACAGAAGCGACTGTACGAAGTGTTATAAAAATCAGAAATGCGAATTGCAGGCACTTGCCAATGAATTTGCTTTTGGAGACACTATTTTTCTTGATCTTGTGGAAGACCATCATTACATTATTGACAGGTCGTCGCCTTCATTTATAAAGGATGATAGCAAATGTATCCACTGCCAGCGCTGCGTGAGAACATGTTCCGAACTGCAATATATTTCAGCAATTTCAGTGGCAAATAAAGGAGCTCATCAGAAGATATCATCGTTCCACGACAGGCCGATGAGCCATGTTGTTTGCACCAATTGTGGCCAGTGTGTCAACCGTTGCCCAACCGGCGCACTTATTGAAAAAACCCATATAGACTATGTTTGGGACGCAATATATGATCCTGATAAACATGTAGTAGTACAAACCGCTCCGGCCGTAAGAGTGGCTCTTGGAGAAGATCTCGGATATGATCCTGGTGAAAGAGTAACAGGTAAACTTGTAACTGCTCTCCGACAGCTTGGCTTCGACTCTGTGCTTGATACTGACTTCAGTGCTGATCTTACAATTATAGAAGAAAGTAACGAACTACTTTCCAGATTAAAAAAAGTTCTCGTTGAAGGTGATAAGAAAACTGCTTTACCAATGATAACATCCTGCTCGCCTGGATGGATTAAGTTTATCGAACACAAATATCCCGAATTTCTGAATCATCTTTCAACTTGCAAATCTCCTCAGCAAATGTTTGGTGCTCTTGCCAAAACATATTATGCAAAGAAACGGAAACTCGATCCTGCAAAAATTGTTTCCGTATCAATAATGCCCTGCACGGCAAAGAAATTTGAAGCAGAACGACCCGAAATGTGGTCGAGCGGTTACAGAGATATTGATTATGTTCTTACCACACGTGAGTTAGCTGTAATGATAAAACAAGCAGGCATTGCCTTCAGAGAACTCGAACCTTCATTTTACGATTCAGTGATGGGCGAGTCAACAGGTGCCGGTGTTATTTTTGGTGCCACAGGGGGAGTTATGGAAGCTGCACTTCGTACTGCCTATGAGGTAATCACTGGCCGCGAGGTCCCATTTGAAAATCTAAACATTACTCCGGTAAGAGGTATGGAAGGAGTTAAAGAAGCTTCAATTAAAATTGAAGGTTGCACCGATGAATGGAAATTCCTTGAAGGAGTGGAACTTAAGGTTGCTGTTGCCCACGGTTTGTCGAATGCAAATAAACTGATGAGCAAAATGCGTAAGGATAAAGTTGACTATCATTTTATAGAAATAATGGCGTGCCCTAGTGGATGCATAGGAGGAGGCGGACAACCTATTCCAACAAATCAAGAAATACGACGTAAACGTGCTGAAGCGATTTATTCAGAAGATGAGAATATGCCTTATCGTAAATCACACGAAAATCCCGAAATAATTGGTGTATATGAAGAATTCCTCGGAAAACCTAATAGCCCGAAAGCCCATGAATTGCTTCATACACATTATACTCCTAGGGAAAGCTATTAGAGTGTATCATCTTCCTCCTCTTCATTTTGGGGAAGTGAATATAAATCATTAATATTCAATTTATTTTCAGAATCTTCCTCATCGGAAGTCCTGTTAAACGATTCTTCTGCAGCCCTGCCGTTGAAATAAAGAATGAAACTAAAAATTGGAATAAGCGGAAGTAATAATGCATTTACTACCGCTGAAAGGATAATATATATGGGAGAACTAAATACATCCGTTATATTATTATTTGATTCCTGAGGATTTGAAAGAAAGCTTAAGAAATTGCCTGAAAAAATAGCCATTGTCAATCCTGAAAGTATAATTGCAATAACTATATAAATAAGGAAGAAAACAGCAGTCCATCCTAAATTTGGCCAGAAGTTGGTGTGCGACAACTTAATGGTGCGAACTATAACTTTTCCTATATCATTTCCTTCTGTTATCATTACAGGAAGTATAAATAATGAGATCATTCCAAGATATAATGCGGCAAAAAATACTCCCACTATTAATAACAGTAACCCGGCAGCCAGTACAAAGGATCCTATAAAAGCAAAGAGTATAATAATGATGAAATATGGAATAATAAAGTTTAATGACTTCAAGATACAAACGAAAATATTGCACGATTCATCAATGGGTTTGAAGAGCACATAATAATGATAAATAATGCTAAACCACAGACTCACAGCTGCAAGACCAAGCAGAGGTATGAAATTTGATCTTATAAGAGCCATTATTTCTTCCGGATCAGTTATATTCTGAAATTCCGAAATGTTTATTAAGGTGGAAATATATTGAGTGATAAGCGACATAACAATAGAAATAGTAAAGAGGGAAAGAAATCTCGATTTATAAAAAAACCATAATGACCTCATTGCACTATCGAGATCATGTTTTCTATAAAGAGGATGGCTATTGAATTGATTCATCTTTAAATATATTTAATTAGTTTCAAATGTTTAAAAATAATAACAAATTATTGAGATTTTTAAACAGAGAAAGCTTTCAGATTTTAACCTATTATTTCCAGAATATTTTTATAGTCTATATCTTTCAATGGATTATTGCTTTGAATGAATGTATCTGCAAGTTTTGATTTTTTGTCCTGCAATTTTACAATTTTTTCTTCAATACTGTCGGTAGAGATATATCTGAAAACGAAAACATTTTTGTCCTGTCCGATTCTGTGCGCCCGACTCATTGCCTGTAATTCTGCGGCCGGATTCCACCATGGATCCAGAATAAAAACATAGTCGGCTGCTGTCAGATTGAGCCCCAGACCTCCGGCCTTCAGGGAAATAAGGAATATTTTATTTGAAGGATCTTTCTGAAAATCATTTATTATTCTATCTCTGTTTGTACTTGCACCTGTGAGAATTGAAAAGTTTATCTCTTTTTTAGAGAGATAATCGGAATATAATGAAAGGTGCTTCACAAATGATGAAAAGACAAGTATTTTATGATTTTCAGCAATAATATTTTCAAGGTCACGAATAACGGTTTCAAATTTTCCCGACCCTCCGTTATATTCATCAATTACCAGTGAAGGGTGATTCGATATCTGCCTCAGCTTCATAAGACCTCTTAAAATCAGGATAACTGATTTTTCATTATCCGGAGCTTCCATTTTACTGATAATAGAGTTTCTTACAACTGATTTTTCTTTTTCATATATCTCACTCTGTTCTTCAGTCATGTCGCAGTAAACAGTATGCTCGGAAACTGATGGAAGGTCGGAAGCAACCATTTCTTTAGTTCTTCTTAAAATGAACGGCTTTATTATTTTCTTAAGTTTTTGTTCTTTTTCAATATCATTATGCTTTTCGATAGGTGTTACATATTCACGTTTGAAAAAAGCAAGGCTACCAAGCAGCCCCGGATTGACAAAGGATAATTGCGTCCATAGATCGATCAGTGAGTTTTCCATTGGCGTACCGGTCAAAACCAGACGGTAACTTGACTTAAGTGTTGAGACTGTTTTGAAGATCATTGAGGATGGATTCTTTATTGCCTGGCTTTCATCAAGAATAATATAATGAAAATGAAATTCGGATAATATATCGATATCCTGCCGCACAATGTGGTAACTTGAAAGTATTATATCGAAATAATTGAAATAAGAAGAAATGTTTTTATTTCTCTGACTGCCTTTATAACTGTAAATTTTAAGCGTCGGTGCAAATTTTCTGATTTCATTTTCCCAGTTATATATAATTGACGCAGGTACAATAATCAATGAAACTGGATTTTGAATCTGCTGCTCAAACAATGTTGGCTCGGAATTGTTTATTTCAGCTTTTTTTAAACTTCCGGAATTTTCTTTATTAAAAACCAGCAGAGCAAGAGTTTGTATTGTTTTTCCGAGACCCATATCGTCGGCGAGGCAGCCACCCAGACCTGCGGATTGAAGCCATAACATCCAGTTAACACCGTCAATTTGATATTTTCTCAATTCAGTTGTTAGTCCGGCAGGAAGAATATGTTCCGGAATGGAATCAGGAGAAAGAAACTTGTCAATTTGATAACCTGTAATAGATTCTTTATCAGAAAATGCTTCGGAAAGAATTGAGAAATGTTGCTTGTGTATTTTTAGAATATTCCCATGAACTTTACCAAATTCAAAAATACTTCGGTATTTTGAAAACCAAACCTCAGGCAGAATGGCAATTGTCTTATCGGGAAGTTCAAATTCCCTTGTTCCGGAAAGAATGTACGATTTTAGCCGTACAAATGGGAATTCATACTCTCCAATTTTTACAATAGATTTCAGATCGAACCAGTCTCCTTCGACGTTGTGATCTGAAAATATATTAACAGGATTTAAGTTATATTTTTTCTCAAGTTTGCCGGAATTGATTATAAAACCTGATGAAGTGAGTTCTTCGAAGGAATTATTTATTGTTTCGATAGTATTGTACAAATCGGTGGTGTAATTTCCTGTCAGGCAGGTAATTGTAAAGTTAATATCGTCCTCGCTGAAAAAACCTGCATCGTTCAGATTTTTGATACATTCTTTTTCCCATTCAAAGTCCCGGTTATATTTTCTGAAAATAAATTCACCGTTATTATCTTCGAATTTTGTAATTGATGTCTCTTTTTTAGAGTGATAAAAGAATGTTCCGGAATAACAAAATCTGACAATAGCTGTGGGAGCTCCACTCAGTCCTTGTTCTATATCGAGATAAGCTTTTTTATCGGATGAGGGATATTCGATTCTGAATCCGGAAGCTTTGATGCTGAACCGGTTGACAACTGAAAGGACAAAAGTCGAAAAATATTTTTTTTCTGAGCTTTTAGGGATGATGACAAATTCCCTGGTCAGAAACGGCCTGAGTTTTGCCGCGTCTGTTTCAGACACAAATACAAGTTTATTTCCGCAAATAATGACGCATGGATTGTTGCATAATATTTCAGTCTGATTATTTCTGATATCCAGTGGTTTACCTTCGAGTTCAAGGGAAAGGCTATAAGTACTCTGTATTACATTTCTTTCGAATCTGAAAACCGGTAATGCAAGGTCGTTAATTATTTCGAGCTTGTCGCCGCTATGTAAGGTCTTTATGCTCGACCTCTTAATAAGTACCGGAATAGCTTCGTCCCGCGCAATTTCAAGGCATTGGTATAATCTTTTTTCAATATATGGTCTTATATGCCTGTCTATTAAGTCGGAAGTTACATTCAGCAGGAAATCCTTTACGTTTCGTTCCTTTGAGAAGAGCTTAAAAAGTTGTCGGTCGTTATATTGATTGAGAATTTCGACAGTTTCACGTTCTTCAGGGAACAGCGATGTAATTGTTTCTTCGGAAGGAAATGGGAAGAGCGATTCGGAAATAGTGAAATAATCTTTCCCTTTTATCTTTTTTAATATACATGGAATAATAATATTACCCCATACGCGGTTTTTAGTTACAACCAGGGAAAAAAGTTGTTCATTCGCATCCAAAGGAGATTCCAGGTAATTCATAGTTAAATATGCAATATTAATACGAATACTATTTTCCTCCTCTCCATCGTCTTAAAATATTTGTAAACGGAAATACTAAATCGGGCTTTTTTGAAGGGAATATTCCTTCGTTGGCCGACCGTATGTCTTCGATTGTGTAAAATACATCCGGTTGAAAGTTATTTATCACCTCGAGTGCCTTTGGTATGTCATTGCGTTGCAGGATAGTATAAACAAGATCAACATCTTCTCTTGCTCCACGAGCTTTTACCATTGTCGCCCCGAATCCGTTGGAATTCAACATCTGTACCAGTTTGAATCCATCCAGGTTTGTAAACACTCTTATCAGTTGAGTCCCGACAGCAAGTCTTTCTTCAATTATCATGCCTATAAGGTTGCCAGTTGCAAAACCTAAAGCGTAGGCTACATAACAGATATAATTATTAAGGTTCTGCATGATTTTGCTGATTGCAATAATCCATATCAGCACTTCAAAAAAACCAAGCAGCGGAGCAATATTTTTCTTGCCTTTTGATACAAAAATTATCCTTACGGTGCCTATGGAAACATCACATATACGGGCACAAAAGATCAAAAATGGCAAAACTACATAATTAAAAAGGTCGGTATTTAAAAAAGAGCTTTCCATGATAGAAACTTTTATAATACAAATTTGGCCTAAATATTGTAATTTTAGCAATTTCGGAACAAACAAAATTTTATGATTATTATCGAAAGAAAAACCGGTGAATTATTTCACCGGTTTTATGAATTTTCGATTAAAAATGATTTTTTTATTTGTCACAATTATTTGACTGTTGTTACCATCCCTGTTCTGACAACTTGAGCTTTTCTCCATTCATACCTTTTCCCGTTTCCTATATTTAGAAGTATGTCGAAAGTACCTGGAGAACATGGAAATTTGGAAATTGCCGGTTCGCATACCAGAAACTCCATTGATTTTTCAGGCTTAGCCACTCCATTCAGTTTATCGTATGTGCCTGAAGGATAAAGGTGAAGTTTGCTTACATCTCTTAATACGCCACCATATATAATTTCACCTGCATTCATGTTTACAGATACTTTGTAATTAGTATTTGCCTTAAGGGTGAAATTTTCAAGCCATACTTTCTGATTATATCCGGGTATCTCAATTGTTAAAAGTACATCATAAGTTCCAGGTTTAATTTTGATTTTATTACTTGCGGTTGTCTCATCCGGAGTCAATTTGTTGTCTTTATTACCTTTTGCATAAAATGATGGTACACCCCGATTAAAATTCTGTTCAGGGTTGCCTTTGTAGCGGTTCACGACAAATTCGCATGAAGCAAGTCCACCAGTGGTAGCTGTAGTTTCATCAATATTTATCTGGTAATCATAAATAGTAACAGTAACAACCGTTTTCATTTTTGGTTTTACCTCAATGCCGCTTATATCTATTACTATATTTCCTGGTTTACCTGAGAGAGACGAGGTTATTTTAAGGTTATAAATTCCGGGCGCAGCATCTTTTAGTTTTATATCCTTACCTGCGCTTGTAAGCTTGAATGTATGGCCTTTTGTAAGTTCACCCATTACTCTCATATTTACCACAACCGATTGAGGCTGCTCAGAAGGGTTAAATGCTTCCTGTGTTTGTTGAACCCATACCCGCGACCATGTACGTTCAGTTTTAACAGTAATTCCATTATCAAGTTTATAGGAATATGCAGACACTTTTTGAGCATTAACTTCAAGGTTAATTGCGAAAAGTACCAATAAAACAATATAATTTCTCATAGCGATAGCTTTGAATTAATATTAGTCGTACATTATCAAAGTTAAAAAAATTTTTTTGAATTTTAAAATTAAAAAATAATATTATTGGTATTTTAAGTTTTTGTCAGTAGAGAAAATATTTTCCATGTACATATATCAATACCTGCAACTGAATACATTGAACTTCCAGAGCAAGTATTAAAAATATGAACGATAAGAAAATTAAAGTTCTGCTGTAATATTTTCCCCTTTTAATAGGGGAATAAGATCTTTTCCTGCAAGTTTAAATTTTTCAGGATCTGATGGTTCGATAGTATAAACAGAAGCTCCAGGTTTGAGGCCATGTTTTATGATAGTCATTTTTTCGTTTGATTCCCCTGGGATTACGACTTGTTTAAATTTGTTGCGTGTGTAAACGAAAGGAATGCTATCGGCAGTGGAATAAAGACACTCAGTAGGAATATAAACGGCATCGTCAATTACCTTTATGACGATTTTATTGGTTGTTGTCATGGAAGGTCTAATATCGGGGTCAGTGCCTTCAATTTTTATTATTGTCTCATATACCTTGGTATCGGTGTTTTGCAGTGTCTCTCCTATATTTGCCATATTTGTAATAGTTCCCTTCAAAGTCTTTCCAGGGAAAGCATCCATAGTTATTTCAACTGGCAAACCTGTCTGTATTTTTCTTATGTCTATTTCGGATACATAAACTTTTGATAACATAACCGACAGGTCGGGTATTGTAGCTACAACCCTGTCGAATGGAGGAATCATGGAACCAACTTTCCTTTTTAAACCAGTCTGGTCACGTTTATATACGAGTATTCCATCGGCGGGAGCTGTTATAGTAAATTCTTTTAGAAGTTCTTCGAGGTATAAAATTGTTTCTTCCAGTTGCGATATTTGGAACTGCAGGTTCGTAATAATCTGTAAGTTCTGAGCCTGTCTCAGAACATAAGATCTTTGCTTTTGTTCAAGTGTTATTTTAGCCTTGTCAAGATTAATTTCTGCTTTTCTTATTATATCAGGTGCTTCATATTTGGAATTACGGTATTTCATTTCAGCTTCCTCGATAAGGAATATCTGATTTTTTATATCATCCCTCAGGCCTGATAACATTACTGCACTGTCAAGAATTCTTAATTCGAGCTGTGATTTATATGTTGTTAATTGTTCTCTGTATGTTTTCAGGGTGTTATCGTATTCAGATTTATCGAGTTGAGCTATATAGTCGCCTTTTTTTATTATTGTACCTTCCGGGACTATATCGGTTATTCTTAGTGGGGCCAGACGTATGTTGCCACCTGAATTTGGACCTCCGCTTACCATACGCATCATAGAGCTACTGCTAAAGCCACCTGAAAAGCCCTGACCTCTCTGTCCGCTACGATTACCCTGAGTTTGTTGTTGGCGTTGTTGCCTTGACTGATCCTCCTGCTGAACAATACTTGGAGCAAGCACATCTATCGATTTTTCAGCTTCAAGTTCACCGGTTATTGTGAGAGTCAATTCAAATTTGCCTTTTTGGACGTCGGTAAAATAATATGAAATATTTTTTCTTGAGGAAATATAATTAATTGCAATTAAAACAAGTATTGACGATATAACTATTATTCCTGTAGTAATGAGATTTTTTTTCATTTTTAATTTATCATCTGTTGGAAATGCAAAATTAACTAATAAAGTTTATCAATAAAGAAAGTTGTAATAGTATAATGATGCAATTTAACTATTATTAACAAAAATACATCCAGATTTGTCGGGAATTAAATTGAAGCATAAAATATTAAAAATTGTTAAATAAAAAATAATCTATTACAGGAATATATAACTTTGATTAGTTGTCTATTTATCATAACAAAAATTAATCATTTTAAAGTTAACTTTAAAAATAAAGACTATGAAAAACAAAGTAATCGGCATTTTTGCTTTTGCAGTAATTATGGCATTCATAATTCCTGCATCGGTTAAAGGCCAGGCAAAACCTAATTTTTCCGGCACGTGGGCATATAATGCTTCGAAGAGCGATCAGCCTCAAGGCCAGGGTGGCGGTCAGAGAGCTTTCGGAGGCGGTGATTTCGTGGTAAAACAGGATGCCAACACTCTTACTGTTGAAAGAACAAGAACAACTCAGGATGGACAAAGTGTCACCACTACTACGAAGTACACTTTAGATGGAAAAGAAACTGTTAATACCGCACCGGGCGGAAGAGGTGGCGAAAGCAAATCAACCGCAACATGGTCGCCTGATGGTAAAAGTCTAACTATAGTTACTACACGTACTTTTAATGACAGAACAATGACTACGAGAGAGGTATGGACTTTAACTGATCCGAATACACTTACAATTACAAGTACAGTTGATACTCCAAATGGTCAGATGACGATTAAAAGAGTTTACGACAAAAAGCAATAGGCGTTACTAAGTTAATTAAAAAGAATTTATAAAATAAGAAAGGGCTCATTTGAAGCCCTTTCTTATTTTATAATGGAATTGCAAAATTTATTCATAAATCAGCTTATCATTAATAAGCTGATTTATGAATAGTTTTTACAGCTCTTCCTGAAGGGTCGTTGATATTATTAAAAGAGGAATCCCATGCAAGGGCTTCAGGAGTACTACAGGCTACCGAAGGAACTGAAGGCACAGTTGCTGCAGCGCTTTCCGACGGGAAATATTCGCTGAAAATGGACCTGTATAAATATTCCTCTTTTGTAAGCGGAGGATTAATCATAAATCTGAATTTTGCAGTTTTCATCTGATTATCGGTTACTTTTTTATTTGCCAGTTCCTTCAGGGTATCAATCCAGTTGTAACCGACGCCATCGGAAAATTGTTCTTTTTGTCTCCACACCACACTTTCGGGCAGAATATCTTCGAAAGCTTTTCTAAGAATCCACTTTTCCATACGACCGTTTACAGGCATTTTGTCTTTTGGATTAAGCCTCATAGCTACATCGAGAAACTCTTTGTCGAGGAAAGGTACTCTTCCCTCAATACCCCATGCAGCGAGAGATTTGTTGGCTCTTAAACAATCGTAAAGATGGAGTTGGTTTAATTTTCTTACGGTTTCCTCATGAAAAGATCTGGCATCTGGAGCTTTATGGAAATAAAGATAACCGCCAAATACTTCGTCGGCTCCTTCACCGGTCAGAACCATTTTAACTCCCATTGACCTTATTGCCCTGGCAAGCAAATACATAGGAGTCGAAGCTCTAACAGTTGTTACATCATAGGTTTCGAGATGATAGATAACGTCTGAAATCGCGTCAAGACCCTCTTGTATTGTAAATATAACTTCGTGATGCACTGTTCCGATATAGTCGGCTACTTTTCGAGCAGCAGCCAGGTCAGGAGAGCCTTTCAAGCCAACAGCGAATGAATGCAATCTTGGCCACCATGCTTCACTTAAATCCTGAGCTTCGACACGCATTGCTGCATATTTTTTCGTAATTGCGGATATAATAGATGAATCGAGCCCTCCTGAAAGTAGTACACCATAAGGCACATCGGACATTAGCTGGCGATGTACAGCATCCTCAAGAGCTTTCCTTAATTCAGTGATATTGCTTGTATTGTCCTTTACAGCTTCATACGACAACCAGTCGGGATTATACCATCTTTTCTCCTCGCCTTCGGTGCTAAGAAGGTAATGACCCGGAGCAAAAATCTCAATTCTTGGACATATTCCTTCAAGAGCCTTTAATTCAGAAGCAATATAGAAATTGCCATTTTTATCCCAACCTTTGTATAACGGTACAATGCCAAGATGATCCCGTGCAATTAAATATATGTCTTTTTCGGCATCGTAGAGGGCAAAAGCGAAAATCCCGTTCAGCTCATTAAGAAATGACGCACCCTTTTCCCTGTAAAGCGCAAGTATTACTTCGCAGTCGGTATTTGTAAGGAATTCATAATTCGTTTTAAGGTTTTTTCTTAATTCCTGATGATTATATATCTCTCCGTTTATTGCCAGTAATAATTTTTCGTCACTGCTTTTGAGTGGCTGAGCTCCCGAAACAGGATCAACTATTGCAAGCCTCTCGTGCGCTAATATCGCTTTATCGCTGCAATAGATTCCTGACCAGTCTGGACCGCGATGCCTCAGTTTTTTTGACATGGATAATACCTGAGGCCTTAATTCTTCAGATCTCTGTTTGAGATCAAATACTCCTATAATTCCGCACATATTTTATTAATTATTCAAATTTAAAAAATTAAGCAAAAGTATTTAATAAATTTAAATATGCAAAAATATTTTTAAAATTTTTAACAAATATTATTTAAATTTACGAAAATACTAAAAAACATATTTCAAAATATATTAAAATAACCACTCCCCAGGGTAATTATTTTTGAATCGGGACATTTTTATTTCAGAACGAATAGACTAATAGAAAACATTAAATTAGCACAAAATAAATTTATGAACCTACATTTCAGAACTATTCCTGAACACAAAGATATTCAGCGGGTCAGGGAAATTGTTGAATCAACCGGATTTTTCTATGACTTCGAAACTGAAATTGCTGTTGAACTGGTGAAGGAGCGGCTGGACAAAGGCGAAGATTCGGGATATTATTTCGTATTTGCCGAGGCCGATGGAATAACGGTTGCTTATACCTGTTTCGGGCACGATGAGATGACAAAATCATGCTTTGAGCTATACTGGATTGTTACCCATAACGATTTCAGGGGTAAAGGTATCGGCAAAAAGCTACTCGAAGAAACTTATAGTCAGATTCGCAAAAAAGGAGGCACAATGGTTGTTGCAGAAACTTCCGGAAGACCGTATTATGCATCAACCCGAGCCTTTTATGAAAAGGCAGGATATACTCTCGAGGCTGTCATAAGGGACTATTATGACAAGGGCGACGATAAATGTTTCTATGTAAAACATCTGGAAGTGTAATCAGCCCTTTTATTTCTTATCCTCATGCTCCATGCCCTGTGCTCTGTGCCCTGAGCTCTGTGCCCTGTGCTATCTCCCCATCATGTTAAGAACAGAAATATAATAATCTTTATCAACGCTTATATCATGATTTGATGTTTCGAGCTTTATCGTATTCCATCTGTTTGAAGGATTAAGGTTTATAGCTATATCTCCATCATAAATTCTTACCGGCATATTAAAACCTGGCACACAATTATTCCATCTGAAGTTCAGATAATCTCCTTTGACATAATATTCAAAAACCGGAATTCTGACATCTCTTAGATACTGGTCGAAAAAGGGTTTCAGGTTCATACTGGTTATTTTACCGATGTATTCTTCAATCTGCCACCCGTCAACGGTCTGATGGTAAAACTCGCTGTTAAGTCCCCTGAGTATATCTCGCCATTTTACGTCGTCGTTGATAATTTGCCGCAGAGTATGCAGCATATTTCCACCTTTAGAATACATATCTCCCGAACCTTCATAGTTGACATTATAAATACCTATTATTGGCCTGTCGTTAAGAATACTCCGCCTTGTGCCTCTTACGTATTCTGCACCTGCTTCCTTGCCGTTATAGTATTCGACAAAAAGGCTTTCTGAATAGTTTCCGAAGCTTTCATGTACCCACATATCGGCAATATCTCTGTAAGTGATGTTGTTTGCAAACCACTCATGACTTGATTCATGTACAATAATGAAATCCCATGAATCGCCCCAACCTGTTCCGCTCATGTCTCTTCCAAGATACCCGTTTTGATAACCGTTACCGTAAGTTACCGAGCTCTGGTGTTCCATACCCAGGTACGGTGCCTCAACAAGTTTGTACCCGTCTTCATAGAAAGGATAAGGTCCGAACCAGTATTCAAATGCTTTCAGCATCATTGGCACCTGCCTGAAATGAACTTTAGCTTTATTGAGGTTATAACTTAGAACCCAGTAATCACAGTCGAGTATCCCTTTTTCTCCGTTATATTTTTCAGAAAAATGCACATAATCACCTATGTTTATGTTTACTCCATAATTGTTGATAGGACTTGATACAAACCAGTTCCATGTTTTTGTCTTATTTTTTTTGTTGGGAACAACACTTCTCAGGCGTCCGTTTGAAACATCAATAAGGTTATCGGGAACTGTAACACTGATTAACATGCTGTCGGGTTCATCATACATGTGGTCTTTACAGGGCCACCACAAACTTGCACCATCTCCCTGACAGGATGAGGCAATAAATGGAAGATTGTTTTTGTCGCGTTTCCATGTAATTCCTCCCTGCCAGGGCGGATTTGGGGCAATTCTGGGTCGCCCTCCATATTCAATAATAATATAAGCAACACTTCCAGGAATCTGATTATCATTGAGATGAATGAAATGTGCATTACCTTCATGAATAATTTTCAATTTTTCGCCGTTTTGCATGGCACTTATCATCACGAGAGGAGGCTGAAGATCTATCTGCATGATATTTTTGCTTTCCAGAACTCTGTAATAAACTGTATTTGTTCCATATATGGTACTATCGGATGGATTTACGATTATATCAAGATGATAGTATGTCAAATCCCACCACGATCTTTCCGGAGTTATCGAACCTCTAAGTGTATCCTGCCTTGTAAAAACCGGCTGTTGTGGCAAAACTTTAGTTGTTAATAAAATAAAAGTAAATAAAACTGATAGAAATCTTATAGACCTGAAATTATTCATTTTATCTTATATATGAAAAAAGTTAATATTCTAAAATTCTTTTAGCGATGACTAATTCAATCATTTTCTTAATTCTTGAATTACATGATAAAAATAATTTAAGTTTTGAAATTAACACGTGGAGAGAAATTTTGAAATATAAAAAAATTATTTATGAATGAGATTATATGAATTAATATCTTAATTTTATGACCTTTAATAAAAGCATCAAAGTTTATTTTGTCTAATAAGCTTATTAGTGTTATGGCAAATTCGAAGAAGATATTAATCCTTGAAGATTCGGAGAATGAGGCTGAATCAATTATTTCATACATAAAGGAAAGCGGCATAAATTTCATAAAACATGTTACAGAAAATAAGTCGGGATATGTCGAAGAAATCATGTCATTTAAGCCGGATCTAATAATTGCCGACAATTCAATAGGAGATTTTAGCGGAATGGAGGCTCTGAAGATAAGAAACGAAAAGGCACCTCAAATTCCTTTTATCCTTGTAACAAACAGCATCAATGAAGAAACTGCGGTGAAGTTTATGAAAGCCGGTGCCGATGACTATATACTCAAGGATAATTTATCTAGACTTAGATATTCTGTTATTGAAGCTTTAAGTAGAAAAACTGTTAAATCTAAAAAGCCAGAACTTGAGAGAGAATTTGCAAGAACAAAAATGATATTTGATTCTCTTCTCAATTATAGTCCTGTTTATATTTTTGTAAAGAACGGTAATTCGGAGGTTATTGAATTCAGCAGAAATTTCATTGATATTGTCGGTATTCCAGCAGATGAGTGCGTGGGGAAAAAGATATCAGATTTATATCCTGCTCCGGTTGCAGAAAAAATCATGAAAAGCGATAAAAAGATTATCAGGGATAAAGTTCAATTAAAAGAAATTTCGGAGTTAAACGGAAGATTTTATGAAACAACAAAATTTCCTATTAAAGTTGAGGGCATGGGAACCTGTATAGCCGGGTTCATTGTTGATATAACTGAGAAGAAGAAAGCCGAAAATGAACTGAATCAGGAGAAATTGCTGTTAAGAAAACTAATTGATAATATTCCTGATCTAATAAATATTAAAGATTCACAAGGCAGGTATATACTAAATAATCTTCCGCACATGAAATCAATTGGCGTTGATAATTCTGAACTCGTAAAAGGCAAAACCCCTTTTGATTTTTTCTCGTACGAAGAAGCAGTTGAGTACCGTAAAGACGACGAAGATGTGCTGAAAACCGGGATTCCGATTATTAACAAGGAAGAGTCTGCAATACAAAAGGACACGATGAAAAGGCACTGGTATCTTACAAGTAAGATACCTCTTATGGATAGCAAAGGCCAATTGACACATCTTATCACTATAAGCCATGATGTAACTGAGAAAAAAATCTCCGGGGAAACAATAGAAAGAGAACGGATGCTGCTCCGCACTCTTATTGATAACCACCCTGATTTTATTTATGTTAAGGATAGAGAATGCAGGAAAGTTATGGCAAATAAAGCCGATGTCGAAAATATCGGCTATAATTCCGAAGAAGAAGTAATAGGCAAAACCGATCTGGAACTTTTCCCTGGCGAAACAGGCATAAGAGGCTATAATGATGACCTGTCGGTAATTAATAAAGGAGTACGAATAGTAAATAAAGAGGAATATTTTATTGACAAAAACGGCAATAAGAAATGGATAATTACCACTAAAGTACCTCTTTACGATAATGAGGGAAATATTACCGGCCTGGTAGGAATTGGGAGAGATATTACAAAGATAAAGGAGACTGCAATTGAAATCGAAAAAGCAAAAGAAAAAGCTGAAGAAAGCGACAGGTTCAAAACGGCTTTTCTTAACAATATCACTCACGAAATAAGGACTCCGATGAATTCAATAGTAGGCTTTGCCTCTCTCCTGAACGAGCAGGGTATTGATGAGGAAACGAGAAATTCTTATATAGAGGTAATTAATCAGAGCAGTAATCAGCTTCTTGCAATAGTTGACGATATTATTGAAATATCCAATCTTGAGGCGGGAATTTCAAAACTTTCAATACAGAAAGCCAATCTTAATAAAAATCTTGGAGGCCTTTTCATTCAATTTCAAAGGCAAGCATTCGAGAAGAAAATCGAATTTGTCTTTAAACCTGGTTTGCCTGATGAGGAATCAGTAATAGAGACCGATATTAATAAAATACTGCAGATAATTACGAACCTTCTGTGGAATGCTTTCAAATATACTTCTGAGGGAAAAATTGAATTCGGATATACCCAGGAAAAAGGTTACATTAAATTTTATGTTTCAGACACAGGAATAGGAATATCGGAAGAGCATTTTCAACACATTTTTGAAAGGTTTTACAGAGTGAAGAATCCGGGACAGACGCATCCGGAAGGTACCGGACTTGGACTTGCAATTTCAAAAGGTTATGTTGAACTCATGGGAGGACAAATCTGGGTTAATTCTGTTCTGGGGGCAGGCTCTACTTTCTATTTTACAATACCGCAAGTAAAAACTGATGGAAAAAACAGAACAACAAATCTTGAAGATAACGACATGTCATCATTTAAAAAAACTATACTTGTAGCAGAGGATGAAATGAATAGCTACAGATTTCTGCAAATACTTCTATCTAAACATGGCTTTAATATATTGCATGCCGGAAACGGAAAAGAAGCAATCGAAATTTTAAAGGCTGGCAACAAAGTTGACCTCGTAATAATTGACATGAAAATGCCGGTAATGGATGGCTATGAAGCTGTAAGGCTTATAAAAAATATAAAGCCAGATCTTCCGGTTATATCTCTGACAGCCTGTGCTTTATCTGATGATCGTGAAAAATCTTTAATGGCAGGTTGTGACGATTACATATCAAAGCCTGTTAATATAGACAATTTGATATCGCTGATTTATAAATATACGACAAAATCCCTGAAGGAAAGTTCAGGAGAGGGCTCCTGAAGCGACTAATCGAAAATTATTGACATCCTAAGAGAATCAGGTTAGAAAAATTTTTGCGATATCAGTCAATCTTAGCTACCGATATAAGTTCCATATTTTCCACATCGAGTGCGGAAAGGTAACCATAATTCATCTCCCGGCCATAAACACAGCCTGTATCAATAGGTATTACTTTCGATTTTTCTTTTACCATTTTCCTTGAATATTCCAATAATTTTGGTCTGTGCCCATAAACAATAGTTTTTCCTGTAAAAACAGGATTTGAGTATGAGACCCTCGATTCCCAGAGCATTGCTTCTTTGTCGGAAAAAGGATCTTCCAGATTGTCATTAAAGCCTCCATGAACAAAGTAAAAATCTCCTTCTTTCTCATAATATATTAAATTTCTAAAGAATTTAATATATTCATTTTCAATGTTCCTGATATTTGTAATGCCAAAACTCTCAAGCGTTGTCATTCCTTCGTTCAAATACCATAATGGCAACATACGAGGATTATCGTATGAATTAACAAGCATCCACTCATGATTCCCCATAAGAGGTGTCACATTAAACCCCATTTCAATAAGTTCCATAATATAATCAACTACTTCCCTGATGCCCGGCCCACGATCAATATAGTCTCCAAGTAAAATAAGTCTGTCACTTTTATCAGGACGAATATGCTTGTTTATAAGTTCATAAAACGTTTTGAAACAACCATGGATGTCGCCTATGGCAAAAAGTCTGTTCATAAATTTGTGAAATCGGTTTAATAGCTATAAATCTTTTGACCTATGTTACTCATTCAATGAAATTATTTGTTTAATATAAATTAACTTATTTATTTTTTTTTAAAATTTACAAATAATTTATCACTTTAATTATTTTAATATAGTTTTCCATGTATCAGATAAGATTTGTCAATTTATTTTATTATAGAATATTTTAGGAAATGATATATATGTTTTTGCAGGGGATTTTTTATTAATAAAATTAATGAGATGGGAAAAATATCGTTTTTACCAATAGTTTTTTTATTTATGATCTCCTGCAAGACTCAGGAGCTTTATCTTAATGTGATTGAGCCTGCTCCGGTTACTTTACCTCCTGAAGCAAAAAGTGCAGGTATTGCCGACAGAAGCGAAGCATCAAAAGAAGCCGGAGTTCTCGATGCTATAGATAAAATAATTACCCTTGAAGGTGCTGAGCTTGACAGGGTAGGTGCAGAAGCTTGCATTATAGGACTTTTTAACAGACTTTCTGAAAATACACGTTTCGAAGAGGTAAAGAAAATTGACGAGAAGTTTGCTTCTGTAACCTTGCCGGGTGCATTCCCTCCTCCGGTCGAATGGCCTGTTGTTGAATCTGTTTGCAGAGAGAATGAAGTTGACTTATTGTTTTCGCTCGAAACTTTTGATACAGATACGAAAATCAATTATCAGATAATAAAGAGGAATAATCCAAAAACTATTTTTGGTGTTATAACCAATGTTGAACATCAGGCAAACATGCAAACACTGGTCAAAACAGCATGGAGAATATATTATCCTGCAGGCCAGATGATAATTGATGAATTTCCTATGGTTCACAATCTTAATTTTTCGGCAACCGGTTTGACTCCGGTAGCTGCGGCTGCAGCACTTATTAACCGCAAAGAGGCAGTAAAAAGAGTGGCTGAACAGGCAGGAGAAATATACGCTTCACGAATAATTCCTTATGAAATTACCGTTACAAGAGATTACTATGTAAAAGGCACAAATAATTTCAAAATTGCGATGAGGAAAGCAAGAACAGGAAATTGGGACGAGGCCGGCGAACTATGGAAGATAGAGACTGAGAATCCAAAGCGCAAAATTGCAGCACGTGCATGCTATAATATGGCTATAATAGCTGAAATAAAAGGAAACCTGGATGTAGCCCTTGAATGGGCTCAGAAGGCTTACGAAGATTATAATCTTCGCAAGGCGCTGGAATATGTAAGAATACTTGAAAACAGAATGAACAGAAACCAGCTATTGGAACTGCAGGAAGAAGGTATTTGAAAAGCAATAGGTTTATTATCCAAAATTTCTAAATTCTGACAAAATGAGAAAAAAGGTTACTCAAAAATCAAGGAGAGAATTTCTTTCAAAGGCAACAATGGCGGCAGCCGGTCTGGCTTTGAGTGGTTCGACACTTACAGCCGGCAAGTACCACAAGGCTTCAAGAGCTGCAGAAAAAATAAGAATGGGGTTTATAGGGCTCGGGAATCGTGGCTCTCAGCTTCTTCGACTGTTTATGGCGCATCCCGATATAGAAATTGCAGCTTTCTGTGATGTGTATGAACCTTATATGCTTCGCGACAGAAGTCTGGTTTCTCCCAGATATATAGCCGATCTTGGAAGCCAGATTCCATCTATGAACGAAAAACTTCCTGATAGTGTCAAAAAATATTCCGACTATCGTAAGTTGCTCGAAGATAAAAATATTGATGCAGTATGTATAGCCACACCCGACCATTGGCACGCTCTTCAGACCATTGATGCTCTTAATGCAGGGAAAGATGTCTATGTCGAAAAACCTCTTACCGCCACAATAAAGGAAGGACGAATGATGGTCGAAGCTCAAGCACGCACAAAACAGGTTGTTGCTGTGGGTCTTAACCGCAGGGGAAATATTGTTTACCAGAAACTTGCAAAAGTTATTCAGGAAGGAAAAATAGGAAAGATATCAGTAGCAAGAGCTTACAGGATAAATAATATGTTCCCCGACGGTATCGGCAGAATGAAGCCTGAAACACCTCCGCAAGGCCTCGACTGGGATATGTGGTTAGGCCCAAGAGCCTACAGACCTTATCAGTACAACATTTCACCATATAAGTTCAGATGGTGGAGCGACTATTCAAGCCAGATGGGTAACTGGGGTGTGCACTATCTGGATGTCATCAGATGGATGATGGGGGAGACAGCCCCTGTGGCAGTTTCAGCTCATGGAGGAAGATATTTTGTAAACGACGACAGTGATATTCCCGATACTATGCAGGTCACTTTCGAATTTGCTTCAGGTGCAATTGCTGTATTCTGCATTTACGAAGCCAGCAGCGGAGGGCTCTTTCAGTATGGAGAGGTTGAACTACGTGGAACCAAAGGTACTCTTTATGCCGATGAAAATGGATACAGAATTACAGGCGCCAGGCCCGGACAATTTCAGACATGGAAGAAACAGATCGAAGATGAGATTTACGATTTAAAAAACGAATCTTTACCTGATGGCAGCAGCCGCGATAGCACCGCAGCACTCGTCAACAATTTCATCGACTGTATAAAAACGCGCCAGACACCCTTATGTACACTCGAGGAAGGACACCGATCAACCTGCTTTGCACACCTTGCAAATATTGCATTAAAGGTCAAATCACGACTTGAATGGGATCCTGTCAGAGAGAGGTTTACGAACAGTGA
The DNA here is from genome assembly GCA_017999895.1 of Bacteroidales bacterium. GTDB lineage: Bacteria > Bacteroidota > Bacteroidia > Bacteroidales > VadinHA17 > LD21. Next base: position 63,133 of record JAGNKY010000002.1, on the reverse strand, counting down.
AGCTGCCAACCAACTTCTACACTACGATTATCGCAAACCCTGGAAACTTTGAGATTCTTTTGATTTTCCAGAGTAATAGCCGGCAAAACAAATAAAGTTCTAAGGAAAGTAAATCTTTAATTTTCCCGTTAACCAGGTAATGTTAAGAAGTTATTTTAATATAATTGTTTAATATGAAAAAGGATAATATTATTAAAAAAGGAAAAACAAAATTCAGCCGTCGCAGATTCGTTTCAACCTTAGCATTTTCGGGGGCTGCTCTTCCTTTTTTAGAATTAGCCGGGCATGATTTACCGGCTCCTCAATCAACTTCCGACAGGCACATTCATATCTTTTCGAAACCGTTGCAATGGCTTTCATGGGAAGGTGCTGCTGAACTGATTGCCGAAGCGGGTGCCGAGGGAATCGATATACCGGTACGATCGGGCGGACATGTACTGCCTGAAAAAGTACAGACCGACCTTCCCCTTGCAGTTGCTGCAGCAAGAAAAAACGGTCTGAAGGTGGAGATGATTGTAACTGACATAACAAGAGCAGATGAAAAATACACCGAAGATATTCTGCAAACTGCTTCTGAACTTGGAATAAAATATTATAGACTTGGATATCTGAATTATGACGATAAAATAAGTGTATGGGATACACTTCAAAATTATAAACCGCAGCTGAAAAAACTGGAAACTGTCAATCGTAAATATAATATTCATGGTGCTTATCAGAATCATTACGGTACCCGCGTGGGAGGGCCGGTATGGGATCTTTTCGAACTGTTAAGAGAACTCGATCCGCAATATATTGGATGTCAGTACGATGTACGACACGCTGTGGCTGAGGCCTCAGCTTCTTGGGTAAACGGCCTTAAACTGATTGCTCCCTGGGTGAAATGCACCGACATTAAAGACTTCAAATGGTCAGTTGCGGCAAACGGAAAGTGGAACCCCGAAAGCGTACCTATAGGAAAGGGCGCTGTCGATTTTAACGAATACTTCAAAATTGTGAAGAACTTTAATATAGGAGGACCGGTTTCGATTCATTTAGAATATCCTCCTTTCGAACGTTTTAATGAAAAACTGACTGATGCTGAAAAGAGGAAACTCTTTGTAACAGAAATGAAGAAAGATGTTGATACTCTGAAATCATTCCTTTTAAAGTTTCAACTATAATTTGAAAGTGGGATAATTTCTTATTAAATATTCTTATGAATCGCAGAAAATTTATAAATAATGCTGGATTATTGACAGCAGGAATCGGAGCTTTGCAAATGACTGCAGGACTTTCGGGCTGCAAATTTAGACCCGGTAGAAAACAAATTGAAATAGTTGCAACGGCATCTGCTTTTGAAAAAGAACCTCTTATCAGGCCTTTCGGCTTCAAGGGTGGTTATATGAACGAAATCTGGCAAACAGTCGCAATGCTTCAAAGCCGAACAGGGGTAAAAAAGGTGGGTATTTGTTCCCAGAATGTTTTATGGAGCGACGAAAACGTATTCGCGTCGAATACAGAAGAAAAGAGTAATGAATTAATGTTCTCGCTTACAAAGTATGCACTAAATTTATTGAAAGGACATAAATTCGTCACCCCAATTGATTTACTCGATTCCATTTTTGAGGAAGTGTATGAATATGGATGTAAGCTTACAGGCCGACAGAATCTGAGAAAAACATTTGTGCTTAATTCCTTTGTAGGCATAGATAACGCAGCATGGCTGTTATATGCCGGTGAGAACGGAATATCATCTTTTGATGATATGATACCTGACCAATTTAAGAAGGGTTTATCTGTTCATCATAATAAAGTTGCAAGTATCCCTCTTATTTCTTATACGATACCGGCTGAAGAGATAAAAGCTGCCGTTGATCAGGGTTATTTTTTCCTGAAAATCAAAATCGGACATCCTGGCACCCAGGAGGAAATGCTTGAAAAGGACAGAGAAAGACTTCTGCAGATACATAAAACAATAGGCAATGCATGGACTCCTTATACGACAAGCGGCAAACTCCCGTATTACTTTGATGCCAACGGGCGCTATGAAAAAAAAGAGACACTTCTACGGCTTCTTGATTATGCAAAAGTGATAGGCGCTTTTGAACAGATAGCTATAGTTGAAGAACCATTCCCTGAAGGTTCCGATATTGACGTTTCCGACATACCGGTAAGGGTCGCCGCTGATGAAAGCGCTCATACTGACATTGATGCACTCGAGAGGATAAAAATGGGTTATGGCGCGATTGCTCTTAAGTCAATTGCCAAAACACTGAGCATGACACTTAAAATAATCAATGTTGCATACGAAAATAATACTCCCTGCTTCTGTGCCGACCTTACTGTAAACCCAATACTTGTGGAGTGGAATAAAAATGTTGCAGCACGTCTTAAGCCATTCCCGGGTATAGGACTCGGACTTCTTGAAACAAACGGCAATCAAAACTATAAGAATTGGGAAACCATGAAATCCTATCATCCTTTTCCTGATGCCTTATGGGCAAATGCCCAAAACGGTGTTTTTGAACTTAATGATGATTTTTACAATAAAAGCGGTGGGATCTTCATACAGTCGCCTCATTATATAAATTTAGTAGATTTAATATAAAAAGATTTTTTATTGTTTTTTCATTTAATCCGCCTTCGCGTAGAGCTTCGGTGGACGAGAAGGTCAGGTAAATTCCTCGGTGCTTGCACCGAAAGAGAGTCCAGAGCTTGCTCTGGGGTATATACCATTTGATTATAGTAAATCAGTTTTAAATTTACCTGTCAGATGCATTTAATAATGAATCAGATTATTAGATTTTTTAAAATTTAAAGGCAAGAAAATGGGAAAGAGTCCATGGTTTAAAAATTTGATTTTAAACTACCTTTTTTATTTTCATAATTTTGTCGGATTATTCTAAAAAAGATATTAACAATGAGCAAAAAAGAGAGGATTTTTATTTCAGGCGTGCATTATGAAACAGGAAGGCATGTTGAAATAGAAATTTCTGACGGGTTTATAGGCGAAATCCGATGCAGTGCGAAACAAATTAACAAAGAAAATGAAGCTTATATTGCTCCAGGGCTTATTGACAGTCAGACTAACGGTTATTTGGGCATCAATTTTCAGGATGAGATTTTTTCAGTCGAGAGGATGAGATATGCGGCAAAAGCAATTTGGAAAGATGGGGTCACCACATTTGTTCCAACTCTTGTAACTGAAAGTCGGGAAAATTTACTGAGGAACTTCCGGATTCTTGCTATGGCTTTTGAAGATAAACAGTTGGTAGGTTCTGTACCGGGTTTTCATCTTGAGGGGCCATATCTTTCACCTGTCAAGGGATTTTATGGATGTCATAATTCAAAATACTTGCGGAATCCTTCGATAGATGAATTTAATGAATTACAGAATGCTGCAAAGGGCCACATAATTATTGTTACGGTTGCGCCGGAACTTGAAGGTGCGATCGAATTCATCAAATATTGTTCTGAAAATGGTGTTGTGGTATCAATAGGCCATACAAATGCAACTACCGAACAGATTTACAGAGCTGTTGACAATGGAGCAAGGATGTCGACCCATCTGGGGAACGGATGTGCGAACATGATTAATCGTCACCGGAATCCATTATGGCCACAGCTCGCAAATGATAGTCTCACCCCTTCAATTATTGCCGACGGATTTCATCTTCTGCCCGAAGAAATAAAGACATTTTATAAGGCAAAAGGAGAAAATAATATAACTCTCACATCAGACGTAACACATCTTGCAGGAATGCCTCCGGGTAAATATTTATATATGGGAAGCGAAGTAGTGATGAATGATGAAGGGCGTATTTTTAATCATTCTCTTAATTGTCTTGCAGGTGCATCGAGTCCGCTTAAAAAGGGAATCGAAACTATGATGAGATTTGCCGGTTGCACACTGGGTCAGGCAGCCAACCTTGCAGGCAAAAATGTCGCAAGGCTGCTTGGCCTTTCCGACCGTGGCATTATAGAGCAGGGTAAAAGAGCCGATATCATCCTTTTCACTATTGATCAGGGCAAGGTAATAATAAAGGAAACGTGGGTGGCAGGAAGAAGAGTATATCCTGACCGACAATGAGATAAGGTCATTTCAACATGGTAATATAAAGTCAATTTATTTTAATATAACCAATTAGCAGAGCCTGACTCGTCGTCCGGAAAAATAAAAACCTTAAAAATGAGAAAAGCAGACTTATCCGCCGTAGTCCCGAGTTCTCGGACGAAGGCGTAGAGAGGGGGATTATCCGCCGGCCGGCGGATGATCCCTTCGGGGAGGTTCCTTGCACCGTCAAATTACCCTATCACGCTTTGCGTGCCTTCTATTTTAGTTTTTCCTTACTCCTCGTTCAGGCAGAGCCTGACTCGTCGTCCGGAAAAACTAAAACCTCCGGCTAACGCCAGAGGTGTAATTTGCCGGTGCGGAGAGAGGGGGATTCGAACCCCCGTTCCGCCGGCAGGCGGAAAACGGTTTTCGAGACCGTCCCATTCAACCACTCTGGCATCTCTCCTTTGACTGCCGTAGCTCTGGCAAATGATTAAATATTTATTTATTATGCATCGCCACAAATATAGTTAAAATGAAGTTTTAAATCTCTCTTTTTATTATTCGTCCCCTTGTTTGAAAGGTTAATCGAAATATTTATCTTCGCTCATTTTATAGAAAATAAATTTATTATTACACAGTGAAAACAAAAATTTATTTTATAGTGTTGCCATTAATAATGGGGACATTAATAATTTCATGTAAAAATATTGAAAAACAAAAAGAAATGAGTAATCCGTTTTTCATTGAATACCGGACACCTTTCGATCTTCCTCCTTTTGAAATGATAAAGGCTGAACATTATATGCCTGCATTTCAAAAAGGTTTAGAAGAAGCAAGAAAAGACCTTGAAGAAATAGTTAAGGAAAATAATCCTCCGACATTTGAGAATACAGTGGAAGCTCTCGACAAAATGGGAAAGCTCCTCCAAAAAGTAAGTAACGTTTTCTTTGCGCAGGCATCGGCAAACACGAACGACTCGATACAAAAGATTGAAATAGAGATTTCACCGATACTTTCTGCTTTCGAAGATGAGGTCAGACTTAATCCGGTTTTGTTCGACAGAATCAAGTCGGTTTACGATAGCCGCGAAAAATTGGAACTAAACGAGGAACAAAATTTTCTTCTCGAAAACCTTTATAAAAGTTTTTTAAGAAATGGAGCTGGCCTTAGTAAACAGGATCAGGATTCTCTGAAAGTGCTGAACAAGAAACTGTCAGTTCTTGAAGTAAAATTTAGCCAGAATGTATTATCTGAAACAAATAATTATAAGATGATAATAACCGAGCCGAAAGATCTTGAAGGTCTGCCTGAAGCACTCGTTTCAGCTGCAGCCCTCGAGGCAAAGAACCAGGGTCTGGAAGGTAAATGGGTGTTTACTACAAAGAAACCAAGCATATTTCCGTTCCTTACGTATTCCAAAAACAGGGAAAGAAGAAAGGAATTATTTACAGCTTATACCATGCGGGGCAACAACGGGAATGAGTTTGACAACAACAAGATTCTTTCCGAAATCGTAAAACTAAGAGCAGAACGCGCAAAACTTCTCGGATATAAAAACCATTCTTCATTTGTACTTGAGCAAGCAATGGCCAGGACACCTGAAAATGTGTTCAATCTTCTCGACAACCTGTGGGAAAGGTCGATAAAAGTGGCAATACGCGAACGTGATGAGCTTCAAAGAATTGCTGATGCAGAAGGAAGCAAGATCAAAATTGAACCGTGGGACTGGTGGTATTATGCCGAAAAAGTGCGAAAAGCAGAATATAACCTCGACGAAAGTGAACTGAGAACATATTTTAGTCTTGAGAATGTTCTGAACGGAGCTTTAGAAGTGGCAAACAGACTTTATGGCATAACATTCAACCGGCTCGAGAATGTGCCGTTGCCTCACCCCGATGCGCTTGCTTATGAAGTAAAGGAACACGACGGGAGTCATATTGGAGTATTATATTTTGATTTCTATCCGCGCGAAAGCAAACAACAAGGGGGATGGTGCGGGACTTATCGTAACCACTATATTGAAAAGGGAAAAGAAATAAAGCCGGTTGTAACCACTGTCTTTAATTTCACCGCTCCGTCAAATGATATGCCTGCACTTCTCAACCTCGATGAAGTTACAACATTATTTCATGAGTTCGGTCATGCACTTGAATTTCTCTTTAACAAAGCAAATTATAACACTACTTTTGTAGCACAGGACTTTGTGGAACTCCCTTCACAGATTATGGAACACTGGGCAACCGAACCAGAAGTTTTAAAATTGTACGCCAGACATTTTAAAACAGGAGAAACAATACCTGATTCTCTAATAGAGAAAATTAAAAACAGTAAGTATTTTAACCAGGGATTCGAAACTACAGAACTGCTTGCTGCCTCATATCTTGATATGGCATATCATACTCTTGTAGCACCTGTGGATATTAATATACAGGAATTTGAAAAGAGGTATTTTAAGAAAATCGGATTGATACCTGAAATAGTTTCAAGATATAGAAGCACTTATTTCCTCCATATAGTTGATGGTTATGATTCGGGTTACTACGGATATACCTGGGCTGCAGTCCTCGATAATGATGCTTACGAGAAATTCAGAGAGAGAGGAATTTTTGACAGAACTACAGCAGAATTATTCCGGAAGAGTATTCTCGAGAAAGATGGCACCATGGATCCGATGCAGATGTATATTAATTTCCGCGGGCGTGAACCGTCTATAGAGCCGTTGCTTAAAAATAGAGGATTGATATAATAATAGGAATAGATGGTTCAGCCGATAATACTTTAATTACTTAAATGCTTTTTCGATTGTTTCAAGTGGAACACCGAGAGTTTTAACTGCTATTCTATCCATTTTATCTCTGTTTCCTGTAATATGAACAGTTATCTGTGTATGTGTTAGGCTTTGTCCCGGTTTCAGCATTGCAGCAGGTGATGAAGTTTCGAGTTCATAGAAAGGGCCCATCTGCGAACCGTCGGCCAGAGGACCATCATTATATGCATTGAAAGCGTCGCCTGAATATGGTTTTTCCTGAAGCTCCCATGCAGAATTAACATATTCGGTAATACCTTCAGGAAGACTGCAGAAAAGAAGTGTTAGGATGTTATTTTCAGAATCGAAACTACCCATCACACCAGTAACCCGCAGCGGCGGAATGCCTATTTTCCCCCTGCTCTTTCCATCGGCCTTAAAGAATATATGATTATCTATCAATTTTAATCTGTCGGACGGTATGCTTCCGAAATAATTGTCATTCATTTTTGGACCCAGTTCATTTTCATTACCTTCTTTTACAGGAATCACAATAACGACAGCAGGAGATGGGTTCAGCATTCCCAGCATCCATATCGAAAGAAGTCCGGTCTCTTTTTTCCACTCTTCTCTACCTGTATTGATTAAAGTATTTTCCGACCTGTAAGCCACAACGTTTAGTCCTTTTAAATCTGCATTTGAAAGTTCATCAATCTCCCTATCAGGGATAAGAGTTACTCTTCTGTCTATTTTGATTTCAAATGTGTACCCGGAATAATTTGTCAGAGTAGCAGATTTACTGAATAAAACCGATTTTTCTGTTCTTTCGGTTACTTCGAACGGCCATGTGTCTATCAATGGAGGTGTCTGCCAGTTTTCGTAAGTAAATTCTTTACCGCCCTGAAAGAAAATTGAGAACTGTCCGCCTTCAGGTCCAAGCCAGAGACGTTCCTCGCCACCGAAAGCATTTATATGAGGTAGAAGCTGGCCTGAAGAAATAATATTATGATTTATCCATCCAAAACTGAAACCGTTTTCCCCTTCCGAAGTGCTTGTCATTACTCTTCCCTGCCAGTCAGGAGCAAGCAGTATGGCAGAATTGCCCAAAGAAAGCTCTATAATCTTCGTATACTTTTGTAAAAATTTCTTGTTCCATGCATAAAGATTTGTATTGTCGATAGTTTTCATAGTGCTATTTTGATTTGATTTTCTGCCATCTATACATCCAGTCATGAATATTAAAGGAATATACATTAAGGAAATTAAAATTATTAAATTGTGTTTTAACATTTTATTTCAACTTAGTTAAATTCGTTATATTTTTAACCACGGTGTACAAGGGTTTCCACGGTAATTTCCAGTTTTAATCCGTTAGCCGGAGGATAAATTTTTATAATGTTTTTCTCTGCTAAATTTGCAGAAATTCTCATATAACAATTAAATATTTTATTTTTGGAATAAAATTAAATATTTGTTTGAAAACTTAAAAATATCCGTCTATGAAAAATGTCTATTTTATTTTATTTTCTATTTTATTAGTCCTTTGTGGATGCAATAAAGGCGGGTCAGGAAGTGATGAGCCTAACGTATATGCTATTATTCCTGCACCTGTATCTATTCAGGAACTTTCAGGAAAGTTTACATTTGGACCGAAAACTCAGATAATTGTTTCGCCTCTTAATCAGGAAACGAAGTTATCTGCAGATTTTCTCGGATCATTGATAAATAACGCATTAGGTTTTACTCCTGTAGTAAAGGAAGGAGGAAAAGCTGCGAAAGGTTCAGTATTCATGGCAGTTGATACGGCTATAAAAAATATTGAAGGTTATACACTTTCTGTGGGAAAGAATAAAATTATTGTGAAGGCCGGAAGTGGGGCAGGGCTTTTCCATGCTGTACAGAGTATAAGGCAATTGATGCCTCATGAAGTGGAGAAAACTTTTAGCGGAACGGCAATAAGTCTTACTGTTCCTTGCTGTGAAATAAAAGATGAGCCGAGGTTTGTTTACAGGGGGATGCATATCGATGTAGCGCGTCACATGTTTCCTGTCGAAACCATTAAAAAGTATATTGATCTTCTGGCTCTTCATAAAATGAATCGTTTTCACTGGCATCTTACCGATGACCAGGGCTGGAGAATAGAGATAAAGAAATATCCGAAACTGACCGAAGTCGGAGCTTTTCGGAAAGAGACTATTGTAGGTCATGCCGGAAGAAGATCGAATGTTTATGACGGTAAACCTTATGGGGGATTTTATACTCAGGAAGAAATAAAAGACGTCATAAATTATGCAGCATCAAGATTCATCACAGTTATACCGGAAATAGAAATGCCCGGTCATGCACTTGCAGCTCTTGCTTCATATCCTGAACTATCATGCACTGGTGGGCCTTTTGAAGTGGCAAAGAGATGGGGTATTTTCGAAGATGTATTCTGTGCAGGGAAGGAAGAAACTTTTAAATTCCTTGAAGATGTCTTGTCGGAAGTAGCCGATCTTTTCCCATCTGAGTACATTCATATTGGAGGCGATGAATGCCCGAAGACAAGATGGCAAAAGTGCCCTCAATGCCAGAGAAGGATAAAGGTGGAAGGCCTGAAGGATGAAATTGAACTTCAGAGTTACTTTATTAAAAGAATAGAGAAATTTGTGACTTCAATAGATAAAAGAATAATCGGATGGGATGAGATTCTTGAAGGAGGGCTTCCGCCTCAGGCTACCGTTATGTCGTGGAGAGGAATTGAAGGCGGCATAGAGGCTGCAAAACAAAACCATGATGTTATAATGACTCCCACGAGATATATGTATCTGGACTATTATCAGGCTGAACCTGATAATGAGCCTCTGGCAATAGGAGGATACGTTCCTCTCGAAACGGTTTATTCTTTTAATCCCGAATTCGGGCAATTGACAGAAGAACAGCAGAAGCATATACTTGGCGTGCAGGGCAATATATGGACGGAATATATTGCAACACCTGAACATCTTGAATATATGGCATGTCCGAGAATGTTTGCTGTAAGTGAAGTAGGATGGACTCAGGCATCAAAGAAAGATTTTGAAGATTTTCTGGCCCGATTTCAGGTGCAACGCAAAAGGTATGATGCTCTTAATATAAATTATTTTAAAGGTGAATATCGCAATACAAGATTAAAGAAGTAAGGATAAGATAAGGAAAAAATCGAAGCCGGTCAGCATAGGTATAAAAAATAATACTGACCGGCTTTAACTTTTTATTAGTTGGAAAATATGCTCATCGAGATAGCCATCGTTGGTTTTTATCCAATCTTTTTTTATTCCTGTTTCCTGGAAACCGAGTTTCTTAAATAATTGCATACTTTCGATATTATTTGAAAGTATGTTGCAATATAGCTGGTGCAGATGGAGAGTATTGAAGCTGTAATCAATCAGGCATTTGAGAGCCATAGATGCGCAACCTTTCTTGCGGTAATTTTCATCGGCAATAAGTATTCCAACTTCTGCGCGTTTATGAAAAGGATCGAAATTAAAAAGGTCGATTGTACCAATGGTTTTTTTTGTTTCAATATGATCAATCATCATTCGTAACTGTCCGACTTCGAAAATGCTGCGATGGGCGTTCTCGATATATTTTTTTAGTAGATATTTCGAATAAGGTACTATAGTATTGCTTATCAACCAGTAATTACTGTTGTTTTCCCACTCATATAGCAGTTCCAGATCTTCCGGTTCTACAGCTCTAAGGTTGATTTCTTCATATTTCATTGGATAATTCAGATGAAATGAAACGTATTTCAAGTATTTATTTTGTAACTTTCTTAACAAATAAATCGGATGGATAGCCTTTCTTTATCAGTTCTTCTCTTCTTGCAAGTGCTTCCTCCTTGGTCGCAAATTTGCCTGTTGTGTATCTGTAAAATTTGTCCTCATCATTATACATTACTTTTATGTCGGTTATATGTTTGAAATAGCTGACATCAACAGGATTATGCAAAGCCATTAGCTGTATTGTATAATACAGCACTTCTGAATCTTTGACACTTTTATCTTCAAGATCTGACACCTTCATATCCTTCACAAGAATTGCACTGTCAATGGACTTAGCTGAGGGTATATTTGACAAATCAATTTTTTCATAAACAACAGGTTCAGGTTCTCTTTTAAGGACAATATTCAGAGTTATCAGATCTGAAGGAACGTTTCGGTCGAGCAGTGTATCGATATATTGTGTAATGCACTTGTTACCGGTAAAAACTAATCTGTAATGACCTGGAGGGGTATTGATTGAATAATTTCCTGAAACTTCCACCGGTGATATTATATTAATGGTATCGCCGGTCTGGAGGTTAACGAAGTAAATTATATTACTTGAATCCGGCAGGGCGAGGGAATCGGAAAAAGTTACCGTTCCGGCTATTTTGAATATATGGTCAAAGGCTGGTCCGCTGAAAGAAAGGTAATGAATCTCTTTTCTCTTGTAATCTGTCGAGATCGAATAATAAGCATTAAGTCCGTTGTTAAAAGGCGAGAAAAACCTGTCGTCATCAGTCGTGTTTATAGGGTATCCGAGATTTTCAGGTATTCCCCACACGTCGCCCCTTTTTATACTTTTGAAAATGTCATATCCTCCCATCGAGTTATGTCCTTCCGATGCGAAAAAAAGTATCGTATCGCTGATTGTAATAAAAGGAGTATCTTCGTTAAATGGCGTATTTATTTCTTTCGGAAGCATTTTGGGTATTCCCCATTCACCTGATTCATCCTTCTCTGAAATATATATGTCGAGGTCGTTACCATCTTCTCTGTTACTTGTAAAAAAAAGTTTTTTGCCATCGGCAGAAACAGAGGCATGAGACTCGTAATATTTGGTATTTATATTCTTGTTCAGTTTCTTAATTGGGCTCCATTTGCCGTCTTTCCAGGTAGTTGAATATATATTACCGTCTTTCATATCGTCCTTGTAAAGGAATAATTCGCTACCGTCGTAATTGAGTGCGCATGTAGAACAATCTTCGCCTGCATTTATTTCGAAAGTAATCTCAATCGGGGGTTGCCATTTGCCGCGTTCTCTTTTTGAATAAAAGATTGCATTTGAAAGTCCACGTCGTTCTGTATAGGCAATTGTATTGCCGTCAAAACTGATTGCCGGATTATCATTAATTGAACCCTGGCTGAAATCGGCAGGAAATTTTACTTTATCAAAAGAGACAGGATTTTCCTGAAATTTCATTGCATTTTTGCATGCCTGTATCTGCTGGTCAACAAATTCAATATTATGCATTTCACCTTTCAGCGGTGATTCTTTGACAAGCTTTTGAAATACCTGAAATGTGTTAATAGCTTTTTCAAGTTCATTATTTACCATGTATGCCCTGCCAAGTGAGAAATAGGCATCGAGAGGGGCTCTTTTTTCTTTGAAAAGATGACTTTTTGCATCATAGCTGACATTTTTAACAGCTCTTTCAAGAAATTCCAGAGCTTTTGTTTTTTCATCTGGTATATTAAGATAACAATTCCCAATCTTGTAAAGTATATTGCAATTGTCGGGTTCAAAAGCCAAAATTGACAAATAAATAGGATTGGCAAGTTCGTATTCATCAAAGAGGTAATGAGATTCTGCCTGTGTGAACATGGCTTCCAGTTCTTTTTTCGACTGGGGGAATACTGTTATTCCGATTTGTAACAATATCATTATTAAAAGCCAGCTCCTTAAATTTTTCATCCTTATAGCAAACATTTAAGGCAAATATATAAAAAATTGATATAAACCTTATGATTTACATAATTATTTGGGATTTAAAATTATGTGATATATAGCTTCTCTGGATTTTCCTTCGGCTTCACGTAAAATAGACATATACAATGAGTTGCCTTTTTCTGAAGGAGTAAAGAATATATTGTCGTCCGGTGTATTCAGAGGATATCCGATATTTTCAGGTGTATTCCATGTACCATTTTGATTTTTGGTTGTCCTGAAGATATCGTATCCGCCCATGTTTTCATGACCCTGTGAAGAAAAGAAAAGTGTTTGCCCGCCGTTGATTAATGCCGGCCGGTCTTCATTAAATGGCGTATTAATAATTGGTCCTATGTTTGCTGCAGGGCCCCAGTCGTCTTTTTCCTTATATGAGATATAAATATCGAGTCCACCGAATCCTCCCGGCCTGTCAGAAGAAAAAACTATTGATTTCTCGTCATCTGTAATATATGCCTGAGATTCCCAGTATTTAGTGTTTATATTTTTGTTCAGTTTAACAGGTTCCGACCAGGTTTTCCCATTAAATACCGACATAAAAATGTCGCTGTTGAAGAGATCGTTTCTTGAAAAAAGGAGTTTTTTGCCGTCGGCTGAAAGTGATGATACAAAAATTTGACCCTCAGGTTTAAGATATGGAGTGATATTTTCCGGTTCGCTCCATACTCCATTTTTGTTTATTGAGCACATAATTGCATTGTAAAAGGGCAGTGTGGTCATATATATAAATGTCTTTCCGTCGGCAGAGATAACCGGATTGAAATTTTCTTTGTTATCATCCATAGGGATGCCCGCCAGTTCGATTCGGTAATTCATAGGGTGTGCAATCATTTTTTTTGCATTATCACATGTATTGATGAGATGGTCAATAAAATCCAGGTTTTCTCTGTCATTTGAAAGGAGTGTCCCACGATATCTAAGATAAGCTTCCTTAGCCCTGTCGAACTGGTAATTCACCCGATATGCGTTTGCAAGTTGAAAGTACGCATCATAAGGGGCAGTAACCTGAAGTATTGTCCCCTCTTTATGCCTTGAAGATGTTTGTAATACAGCTTTTTCAAGATATGGCACCGACAGGTTCTTTTTACCGTTAATATTCAGGTAACAGACGCCAATTCTATAAGCCAGGTTTGCATTATCCTGCATTTGATCAAACAGCGAAAGATAGATAGGTAGTGCATCGTTATATGAACCAGCCATGAAAAAGTATTCTGCTTCAAGGAATTGTTCCTGCATAGCTTTCAAATCCTGTCCGAAAGCAGGGATAGAAAAAGCAGCAACTGTAAAAGAAATTATAATTTTTTTGAGCATACTCTTGTATTTGTTCAGTAAAAGTAAAAAAATCACAATTAATTTGATACTATTTGAATAATTTAAAGGATGAATATAATTAATTATACGCAAAAAGGGGCTTTAAAGTTTCAGCCCCCTTCTTATACAATTATTTTTTCTCTTCTTCTTTTTCTTCTTTTTTCTTTCTTTTTTTTGTGAAAATAATAAAGAAAAATATTAATCCGGCACCAAGGACCACCCATAGGATATAGTTGTAGACCTTACTAACCGGGACTTGTGCTATTAAAGCTTCCCTGTGTACTTGCTTTGCAGCGATAAATTTTGCCATTGAAGAGAAGAATTCATCTTCAGGGAAGATATTTTTATTTCTGTTCCTGATAAGAAATGAAACCATTTCTTGAGGATTACCAATATTATTTTTATCGGGGTCAAAGCTGTAAAGCCAGTTAGAGAAGCTTCCGGTTGCATATTTTGATAATTCTTTAATATAATCATCTATTTTTGTTTCTGGCTCTGCAGTAAGGTCGCTAAACATTGAAATCAGGTAAGGTTCTTTTAGTTTGTTTTCAAGAGCTTTCAAATAGAATGTTTTCAGCCATTGACCTGATTTAACTGTTTTTTCGGAGTCCGTGCTTTTAACAGCAGCATTCATGGCCACACTCTTTCCCGTTAATTCACCGTATGTAATTAATTGATGTCGTATTATTTCAATAAGTGGGTCGATACCTTCTATTATTTCTAAGGCCAGATTTTTCAATTCATCAGGAAGAATTTTACCTCCACTTCTTTCGGCGATATATCTCTGAAGATCTCCCCATGTTTTCAATCCTATTTCATAGATATTCAGTTGTGAAAGAATATCTTTCAGGTTGCCTTCAGCGTACTTTGCCAGAATGTCTACTGCAGCCTGAGAAAGAACATTGTCCATTACTGCTACTTTGAGAGCAAGTATGTCAACCTGTTCGGTTGCTATACCGGATCTGGAAGCCTCATTTTTTATTGATTCGAGTATATCATCGACTGTACCGAACTTTTGTTTAGTTGATTCAATCTTTTGAATCACCTTATTTAATTGATCGTCTGCTCTTTTCTTAAGGAGCTCGAAAAACATATCTGCCTGTTTTGCAGCTATGACATATTTGTATTCAGGCCTTATAATTTTTTCTTCCTTCACGGACGAGGAAATCAAGAATTCGGAAACAGTCTGATTGCTGAATCTGTCGGTTAATTTAAAAACGAATCTGTTATCTCCTGTCTCTGGTATTGCTTTATAAACAAGAAGTGTATCAATGTTAATAAATTTTTCGGTTCTCAGGAGAGAATCGCCGAGCCAGTGTTCAACTTCGAGGATTGAATTAGGTTCGACTCGTATAGGAATTTCGAGAGTGTCTCCTTTTTGTGCAGTCAGATTATTTCCGCTTCTTATAGTCATTTCAGAGATAAAGTCCAGTTTAGGTAGTGTTATATCGGAAAGATGTAATGTATCGGCAGGGCTGTAGAGAGATAGTTCGAGTGATCTTCTGGCCATTTCGGCATCTTTTGCCTCATAAATAATTATATAATCGCCCTGAGGCAGTTCGAATCTATATTCTCCGGTAACGGGGTTCGAATACACAACGATTTTAGAATCGGGATTTTCTTTGCTTATTGCGCTTATTTTAATACTGTCTCCGAACATAGAAAGTAGATCGCTTACTTTAACGATTCCTCTGATATAGAATTTTCTTGGATGGTCTTTAGAGAAAATTTCGATTCTGTAAATATCAGTCAATCCGAAGCCAGTTGAATCAAACATGGCATAATATGCCTGATAACCTTCGTTTACAGGGTGAAAAAATAAATCGTCGTCAGTTGTATTTAGAGGGTAACCTACATTTAGTGGGGTGCTCCATTTTCCGTCGTCAAGAAGGGTTGAATAGAAAATATCGTAGCCACCTATATTAAAATGTCCTCTGGAACTGAAGAATAGTGTTTTATCATCTTTTCCGAGGAATGGTGATTCTTCGTTGTATTTTGTATTGATAACCGGTCCGATGTTTTTAGCCGCACCCCAGTCACCTGTACTGTCGCGGTCGGAATAATAAATATCCAGGCCGCCGTATGAACCTTTTCTGTTGGAAGTGAAATAGAGTCGTTTGCCGTTGTGGCTTATTGCGGCATGTGATTCCCAATATTTAGTGTTGATATTTTCGTTGAGTTTAATGAGGTTGGTCCATGTATCATCAGGTTTGCGTCGTGTCATATAAATATTTCCATCATAGTCGGTGCCAGCGCGGTAAATATATAACTCACTTCCGTCGGAAGAAATTGACGTTGCATAGTTTTTATCTTCGAATCCGAGCCCGAGAAAAGGTATAATATTTAAAGGCTGTGACCATTTGCCGTTGACTTTTTTTGTAAAATAAAGTGCTTCCTGAAAAGGTTCGGACTTATTATAGACCATAATTGTTTCATCATCTGAAACAACCGGATTTATTTCAGCATGCTGGTCATTTATAATCGCCCCCTGGTTTTCTTTTCGAATATAGAGAGGCAGTTTCATCAATTCTAAGGCATTACGGCAAGATTCAATTTGCATATTCACCACAGTAGTATCATAAACCTTAGGATCCAGATTTTTCTTGAAGATCTCATAAGTTTCTATTGCCTTGTCGAGCTGATTATTAATTCTATATGCATTTGCCAGGTAATAGTATGCATCATAAGGTGCATGTGTTTCTTTAAATTTTCCTTCTTTATATTTCGGATTGATATCTTTTACGGCTTCTTCGAGATATTGAATTGCTTCCTGCTTTCTACCGGGAATATTCAGCAAACATTGCCCTATTCTGTATTTATAGTTGTTATTTTTCGGATTTACTTTAAGCAAAAGCTGATATAACGGTAAAGCATCTTTATATTCTTCGTAAAGAATAAAAGTTTCACCCCAGTAAAAATTTTCTTTTAACTCTCCTTTAAGCTGGCCGGATACATCAAAAAACTGTCCTGCTATAAATAAAATGAGAAAAAAACGTTTCATATATATAATTGTTTCAATTCTTTAAGCTACTAATATAGTAGAAATATTAGAAAAAAAATAAAAAAGCATTACAGCATAAAAGTCTTTTTTATAAAACACCATCGAGTTGCTTATTAGTCAATATATTGAAATAGCAACTATTGACTGAGACAAATAATTTTTATCTATTTTGTTTATAAATAATCATTTATTTTATTCTTTTATAGTATAGACGTTTTTGCTGCATAAAATAAATTTTTCTCCAGCAGGCACAAATTTGATTTTAATTCCTGATTTTGAAAGCATACTTATTGATTCGATAATTTGTGAAGTAGTAGTGTCACGTAATGAAAAAAAGATTTCAGTAATTCTATTTTCTTTGATAATATCATTTAATTGTGAAATCTTTCCAAGCAGTTCCTTTCCATTATCTTCACTGGATATACTAACTCTGCCTGTGATTTTTGATATCATACCTGATTTTTCTACAAGTTTTTTTATCCTGTTATAAGTTTCATTTTCACTTACTATAATAGAAACTTTTAGTTTTAGAAAGATGTTTTTGATAAAGGGCAATTTTGTGAGTGATAAAAAGAATCTTGAAAAAGGAGAGGCAACGAGTGTTAATGTCTTTTTAAAAAGGCTGATTAAAGAGCTTATATATATCGCCGGTTTAATAATAATATATAGGGGAATTGATTTCTTTTTGTTAAAATGTTTTTCTGCAAATATCAGCATTGCTTTGTAAAAATGGATTGTGCTGTTTATAGGGTTTTTCCTGGAACTCTCACCCTTAAAATGAATGATTTTAACTTCAGGGTAATAATAGACTTTATATCCGGCTTTGATTATTCTAAAGCTTAAATCTATGTCTTCTCCGTACATAAAAAATCTTTCATCAAACAGGCCGGTAATCCCGAGAATATTTTTTCTGATAAACATAAATGCTCCTGGCAATACCTCTATTTCGGCAGTTTTATTATTGTCGATATGTTCCATATAATACCTGCTGAATAATGTGGAGTGTGGGAAAAGTGATGCAAGTCCTGCAATTTTATAAAATGCCGTCATAGTGAAAGGGATTGCTCTTTTCGATTCTCTAAGATATTTTCCATTACCATCGAGCAATTTGACTCCCGCTGCACCTGCAAGAGGGTGAATGTGCATGAAATTTATGCAACATCTGAGACTATTTTCATCAATTAAGGTATCAGGATTAAGAAGAAGAACAAATTCTCCTTTGGCGAGTCGGAGGCCCTGGTTACATGCTCGGGCGAACCCTTCATTATAAGAGTTCCGAATAAGTCGTATATTGGGGTACAATGTATTGACCATTGAACAGGAGTCGTCGGAAGAATTATTATCAATGACAATAATTTCGGAAGGGATATCTTTCGCTGCTTTTTCCACTGAATTCAGACACAATTCAAGGAAATACCTTACATTAAAGCTTACTATTATTATTGAAAGGTCGATAAGTTCTCCCATATATGATTTTTAAGAACCTTTGCCAGTTTTTTCATTCATTTTCAATTTCCTCAGTTATACAACAGAAGGATCTTTTATGAGTTGAAAAATTTCTTTCAGCAGGGAGATACGAAAGGTGTTCTGTTAATAAGGGATCTGCCCAGCGTTATTTCGTCAGTATATTCGAGTTCGTTTCCTACAGCCATGCCTCTGGCAAGCACGCTTAGTTTTACATTATATTTTGAAAGTCTTTTATACAGGTAATAACTTGTAGTATCGCCCTCCATTGTTGCACTCAGTGCAAAAATTACTTCGGCGATATTTCCCGATTTAACTTTTTCTTCGAGCGAATCAATATTAAGGTCAGAAGGTCCTATACCTTCGATCGGTGAAATTATTCCTCCAAGAACGTGATATAAGCCTTTAAACTGATGAGTGTTTTCAATTGCCATTACATCCTGGATGTTTTCCACAGTGCAAATTATTGATGTATCTCTCGATTTATCACTACATATACTGCAAATATCAGTGTCGGAAATATTATTGCATATCTTGCAGTAACGTATTCCGGTGCGCAGTTTAATTATTGTTTCACCGAATTTTACCACTTCATCGGTATCTCTTCGCAGCAAATTCATAACAAGTCGGAGAGCAGTTTTCCTGCCGATTCCGGGCAGTGAGGCAAATTCATTGACCGCATTTTCAAGTAGCTTTGAAGAAAATGATGTTGTGCTCATCGAATTATTTTTCTCAAAAATAAATCAAATATTCAGCTAAATAAAATATGAATTTAAATTTTTTAGTAATGAATTCTTTTTATTATTCTTGTGAATATTTATGAATGATTATGTCGCCTTTTGTCATTCTTATTGTTTTTCTTATATATACGGCTATATTGTTTGTTGTGGCCTTTGTAACAGCACGTAAAGCTGACAGTCATGCTTTCTATCTGGGGAAAAACATTTCACCATGGTATGTTGTAGCGTATGGTATGATTGGCGCTTCACTTTCTGGTGTGACATTTATGTCGGTTCCAGGCTGGGTCCAAGAGACACAATTTACCTATATGGTTATCGTATTTGGAAATCTGGCAGGATATGCCGTTATAGCACTTGTATTACTTCCGCTTTATTACCGGCTTAAGCTTACTTCTATTTATACATACCTTAATAAAAGGTTCGGATTCTGGTCGTATAAAACCGGAGCAGGGTTCTTCATACTTTCGCGAATCCTTGGGGCATCTTTGAGAATGTTTCTGGTTATTAATGTCCTGCAGATTTTTGTTTTTGATGCATGGCATATTCCTTTCTGGGTTAATACATCTATATTCATCACATTGATTATACTTTATACTTTCAAGGGTGGTATAAGGACTATAGTATGGACCGACACATTTCAAACTACATTTATGCTTCTTGCTGTGATTTTGTCAGTAGTTTTTATAAGCAAAGAACTTGGCCAACCTATTACAGGCCTGGTTTCTATTATGAAGGAAGAAGGTATAACGCGAATGTTTATAACCGACTGGCGGAGTGAGAGGTTTTTTCTCAAACAGTTTTTAAGTGGAATGTTTATTACAATTTCAATGACCGGGCTTGATCAGGAGATGATGCAAAAAAATCTAAGTTGCAGGAACATAAAGGAAGCGCAGAAAAACATGTTCACTTTCAGCGGCATTCTAATTCTTGTCAATCTTCTATTCCTTTTTCTGGGTGCAACATTGTTTATTTATTCAAAGGCAAAAAATATCAATGTACAGATGACTGACGACTTGTTTCCGGTAATTGCATTAAAATATTTAAGTCCTGTTGCAGGGCTTGTATTCCTGATAGGGTTAATATCAGCGGCATTTCCGAGTGCCGACGGTGCACTTACTTCTCTTACTACTTCATTTACGATTGATTTTCTTGGGCTTGACAAGCGCACTGATATCAGTGAAAAAACCAGGACTCACATAAGGTATGCGGTACATATTTCATTTGCAATTTTGTTTCTGATTGCAATTCTTGTTTTCAAAGCAATGAACGACAGAGCTGTGATCGATAAATTATTTACCATTGCCGGATATACTTATGGGCCGCTTCTCGGACTTTATTCATTTGGGCTATTCACCAAACGACGTGTTAACGACAGCGTAACGCCGTTTATAGCAGTCTTTTCCCCTGTTGTGTGTTATTTTTTAAGCAAGTACTCTGTTGAATTATTTAACGGTTATAAATTTGGATTTGAGCTGCTTCTTCTTAACGGTCTGATTACATTTACAGGTCTGTGGATTTTCAGCAGCAGGATAAGCGAAAAAGATGCTATTGACAAGCTTTAATTACAGGAATTACCTGTAGATTTAATTTTAGGAGAGAAATTTATAGAATATTATTTTATTATTAATTTTTCTTTATAAGGTATACTCCAGATAAGATAATAATTTATTCCAGGGCTAAATGACTTTGTTCCGTCACCATAGCCAGGGATATAGACAGGTTTCAGATCTTTTCCTGTTCCCGGGCTGATAAGTATTTTTAGTCGTATTGTCCATCCTATGCTGAAATTAGGGAAAAGCTCAGTTCTTATGCCTGGAGAAGCTTCAATGAAATGTGCGAGTTTTGTTGATTTTGCTAATGAACCAGTTGCACTTCCCCAATAATTTTCATAATTAAAGAAAGGCGTTTCATGGGTATATAAGCTGATGCCGTATTTCAGTCCGGCTCCGGCAAAATATATGCCTTTTGAGGTAAATGGAGAGATTATATTAAAATCAAGTCCCAATCGAACGAAGAACCCGTTGCATTTGTATTCATAATTATACTGTGAATAGAAGAATTTGTTAAAGCCTCCATCGAGGGCGTAAGACAAAGTGGCATTTTTGTCGGCCGAAAGAAAACCTTCAATAGCCAATGTGTTTTTATCGGCAATATAATATCCTGGGCCAAACACATCAGCGCCTATTCTTATCTTCAGAGGAAATAAAATTGTGTCTTTTTCCTGAGCACTTACCGATATGTAAATAAATAGCAGACTAAAAAAAGATACGAATGTTTTCTTCATTCCGGTTTGTGATTCTGGGATTTCTAATTATTACTGTATCGAGAATATTTTTTGTAAACCTGCATTCGGAAAGATAATAGAAGAATGCATATCCGCATTCCTTAGAAAGAAGATGGGCATAGGGTGAATAAATAAATGTCAGTGTATCGGATTCCTGTTTTATTGTGAGTACAAATCTACATAAATCATTATTTGGATCGAGAGGAATATAAATCACTGAAATTTTTATTGCTTTATCATATAGAAGAGAATCTTTATTTCCCATTCCAAAAAGCGTCAAAGTATCGGGTGCTGAAATCATTCCTGTGCCTGTTTTATAAAAGGTTGCACCTGCCAGTATTTCTGTTTCCTCCTTGCACGACTTCGGAGTACATGAAACTAATGAAAGCGCAGACAAAATAGAACAGAATGCAAGGTAATATAAAGAAACGCCGGATTTCATGAGAAACTTTGAGGTTAAAGATAAAAATTATAATTAAAACTTTTGCTTTAAGAAACTTAGTTGGATATTTTATATTTATTTGTTTTTAAGCAATAATTCTGCGAGAGACAAAGCCTCTTCGAGTCCGCTAATTTTTTTCCCGCCGGCAGTGGCAAGAAAAGGTTGTCCGCCGCCACTTCCTTCAATAGCAGGAGAAATAGCCTTTATAATTTCTATTGCAGAGATATTTTTTGACGATACAATACCGTTACTCACCATAACTATGAGGTAAACTTCATTATTTATAACACTTCCTGCTACCAGAACCACATCATCATTTGAATTTCTAAACAGATTTGCAATTGTTTTAAGCATTTCAGGTGATTCTGCTTCGATAACTCCTTTAATAAAGAGGAAACCGTTCATCTTTATAGCATTAACTTCAAGATTTTTCTTTTGGATTAAAGCGAGTTGTCTTTGCAACTTTTCGATTCGTTTTCTTAACAGCGCGTTATCCGAAATTAGTTTTTTTACATTATCAGTAATTTTGCCCGTGCTTTTTAACATTTTGGCAACTTCGTCTGCTTCATTAATAATGGAGTTTATATAGTCTTCAGCGATCTCACCTGTAACAGCTTCTATTCTTCTGATGCCTGCCGATACCGAGCCTTCCGAAATGATTTTAAATATGCCGATATTACCAGTTGCAGTAGTATGGGTTCCTCCGCATAGTTCGATAGAATCTCCGAACTTTACAACTCTTACTGTATCTCCATACTTCTCACCGAAGAGGGCGATAGCACCCAAATTTTTTGCTTTATCGAAAGGCACATCATTAAAAATTGTTCTCTGATAGTTTTCTCTAATATATTTATTCACCAGTTTTTCAACTTTTAAAATTTCCTCAGATGTCATCTTTGCAAAATGGTTGAAATCGAATCTCAGCTTTTCCCATGTTACCAACGAACCCTTCTGTTCGACATGATTGCCAAGTACCTCTCTGAGAGCACGATGAAGAAGGTGGGTGGCGGTATGATTATTAGCAGTCATCTGTCTTTTATTCTTATCAACCGAAGCTGTAAAAACCGCATCGGGCTGTGATGGAATTTTGTCGGCGATATGAATAATAAGATTGTTTTCCTTAACAGTATCTATAATATTTATACGTTCTTTTTTGTTCCATAGGATACCTGTATCACCGGCTTGACCTCCCGACTCTGCATAAAATGGCGTTTTGTCGAGAACGATCTGGCATATTTCTTTATTCTTAATCTTAATAACTCTGTATTTTGTTATAAATACTTGTTCTTCAGTTGTATCATAGCCTATGAATTGAGTATTTTCATTTTCATGTACAATGATCCAATCGCTTGTATCCATAGTAGCATTTTCTCTGGATCGTTGTTTCTGGTTTTTCATTGCCTGTTCGAATCCGTTCATATCGAGTTCTAATTCCTTTTCTTTGAGGATTAGGGCGGTAAGATCGACAGGGAAGCCGTAAGTATCGTAAAGCAAAAAGGCTTCATGCCCCGGAAAGATGTTACAGCCGGCTTCACGGAGTTCGGAGATTCTTTTTTCTATCATTTTCAGGCCTTTACCGAGAGTCTTAAGAAATGATTCTTCTTCTTCTTTAATAACTCTTGTAATGAGATTTTCTCCTTTTATGAGCTCCGGAAAATAGTTTCCCATAACGTTTGAAAGAACAGGAACAAGTCTGTATATAAAAGGTTCATTCATTCCGAGGTATGTATAGCCGTATCTGACTGCTCTTCTAAGGATTCGCCTTATGACGTAACCTGCTTTATTATTGGATGGCAACTGGCCATCGGCAATGGCAAATGCAACTGCCCGAAGGTGATCTGCAACAACTCTCATAGCAATATCAACGTCTTTATCATTCCCATATTTTTTTCCTGTTATTTCAGAAATTTCACCGATGATAGATTGGAAAATATCCGTGTCGTAATTTGATTTTTTGCCCTGAACAACCATGCAAAGTCGTTCAAAGCCCATTCCCGTATCAACATGTTTTTCAGGGAGAAGTTCCAGAGTTCCATCTGCTTTTCTATTATATTGAATAAAGACAAGGTTCCATATTTCAATTACAAGAGGGTGGCCTTTATTAATTAAAAGATAACCAGGTGTCTTTTTTATTTCATCGTCGTCGCGCAGGTCGACATGAATTTCGGAGCAAGGACCGCAAGGTCCGGTTTCGCCCATCTCCCAGAAATTATCTTTTTTAGAACCATCAATTACTCTATTAGGATCGTTATTAAAACAACGATTCCAGTATTCATAGGCTTCATTATCCCTCGGTATATTTTCCAGCGCATCTCCTTCGAAAATTGTTGCATAAAGTCTTGCAGGAGGAATCGAAAGTTCCTGTGTGAGAAATTCCCATGCCCATTCTATTGCTTCTTTTTTAAAATAATCACCAAAAGACCAGTTCCCGAGCATCTCGAACATGGTATGGTGATAAGTGTCATGTCCAACTTCTTCAAGGTCATTATGTTTTCCGGAAACCCTAAGGCATTTCTGTGAATTTGCAACTCTTCTATACCTGGGCTGTTGATTTCCAAGGAAAATATCTTTGAACTGGTTCATCCCGGCATTTGTAAACATAAGTGTTGGGTCATTTTTAATGACCATGCTTGCAGAAGGCACTATAACATGACCTTTTGACTTAAAAAAATCAAAATATTTTTGTCTCAGTTCACTGGATTTCATATCTTTTTAATAAGAAATATAATAAAATTTAACATAAAAAATTTTGTAAAATTAATTTATTTACTTTAGATTTGGCATCAATGAATAAAAAGACTCATCGGTTTTGATTATCCGGAAAAGGAAATATTTTTTCGATAACGATGACTTGCAGTTTAAGCAGGTCAGATGCCCTTTGTTAATAAAGTTATTGAGATTTTTTGCAGGATTTCTTCTTTCAGTCGGGGTTGCTTATTTTTATATACAGATTTTTGAAGCCAGGTTTGGCTCTCCCAAAGAAAAAATTCTTTTAAAGGAGATTGATGATATCAAGCTTTCATATAATTTTCTCAATATCAGGTTTGCCGAAGCAATTAATTTTCTTGAGCTTTTAAAACAATCGGACGACATTCGTTACCGTCCGGTACTTGGTCTGGATACAATCTCATCGTCTTACCGTACTACCGGATATGGCGGAGTTGACAGGTTTAGGGAATATAGAAATCTCAGGAATTCAGATATTCTCATATCATCTCTTCAGAAGATAGACCAATTAAAAAATATGGCTAAGGTACAGGAGGAATCATACAAGGAGATTGAAGAAGCAAAAGTCGAATGGATAAGGCAAAATGAGCATCTACCCAAAATATCGCCTGTAGATGTTACAATTAAGCTGGGAGACGGGATGAAATTTCGGAAGGAACATCCTGTACTTGGCACATCGCGCTGGCATTACGGACAGGATTTTGTAACTCCATACGGTACTGAAGTTTTTGCAACTGGTGCAGGTACCGTTGTGGCTGCCGGATGGAATTCTGAAGGGTTCGGTAATTATGTAATGATAGATCATGGATATGGATTCAGGACAATTTATGGCCATCTTAGTAAAATAGATGTTCCTGTAGGTCTTAATGTGAAGAGAGGTGATAGAATAGGATTAAGCGGTAATTCGGGTACAACTTCAGGCCCACACCTTCATTATCAGATAGATTATAACGGCACTCATCAAAACCCCCTATGGTATTTTTCCGATAATATTACTCCGGAAGAATATCGCGATATGATAATGGTTCTTAGTTCAAAATCAAAATTTAAATAATTAAAATTTAATAAGGCTGTTAATAACTTATTTTAACCTTTTGAAAAGTTATTCCATCAGGGTAATTTTTATTTTTGCATTAATTTTTATATTTGCTCTGAAATGGGAAAACCAAGATATAAATTTAATTCTGAATCTCTTAGCTTTGATCGTATAAGATTGGGCTTCAGAGATTTCTTGCTTAGATTTCTGGCTTATTTTATGGTTTCGGTATTCCTCGCATTATTATATGGCGTATTGTTCGGAATTTTTTTTGACCTGCCTAAGGAAAAAGCTTTGAAAAGGGAGATAGAACAACTCTCTCTTCAATATAAACTTATAAACAGAGAGATGGATAATATGGAAAAAGTTCTCTCAAACCTTAAAGAAACGGACGATAATTTATATCGTACAATATTCGAGGCCGAACCAATCCCTTCATCTCTAAGAGAAGGAGGATTGGGTGGTGTAAACCGGTATAAAGAACTTGAAAATTATACAAATTTCCGGCTTGTAATTGAAACAGCAGAAAGACTTGACAGGATAAAGAAAAAAATAGTTATTCAATCAAAATCCTTTGAAGAACTTGTATCTCTTGCCAGAGAAAAGGAGGAAATGCTTACTTCAATTCCAGCCATTATGCCTGTGGCAAATAAAGACTTAACCAGAACGGCTTCAGGATGGGGATTAAGAATTCACCCAATTTATAAAATTGTAAAATTTCATTCAGGCATGGATTTCACTGCTCCAATTGGTACCGAAGTATATACAACTGGCGACGGAGTGGTGGAAAGTGTAATATCATCAAGAAGAGGCTATGGAAACCATATTATTATTAATCATGGATTCGGATACAAAACAGTTTATGCTCATCTTGATAGGTTTAACGTACGGCAAGGACAAAAAGTAAAAAGAGGCGATGTAATAGGTTTTGTTGGAAATTCAGGACTTTCGATTGCACCACATCTACATTATGAAGTCGAACTCAATGGAAACAAAGTCGACCCTTCAAATTATTATTTCAACGATTTGACCCCCGAAGAATACGAACGTATAATTGAAATTGCCTCACGTAGCGGACAATCATTTGATTAAGTCATTTTAATATTTAACATTATGATGATGCTGGATAAACCTGCAGTTATCTTATACCGACACACTTCTTATTTTTTGAATAATATAACAGATAGGTTAGTTTGATTTATATTTATTGATCATTATATCTTAACATGTTTGCTTTTTAGATTTTATATAATCTGGTGAAAATATATAGTAACAATATTAGTTGATGTAAGAATAATAATTTTGGTTGTTAATACATTAATGGATAGGAAGTTAATAAAATAAAAATTGATATTGTTCAGAACGGAGAAAGCAAGATAGCGCGGATTTACAATGGTTTTTCCCTATAATAAATTTTTGTGTAGGTCAAGTTATCTTAGTGAAATATCATGGTTTAAAAATTCTTAAGTTTTATCGTGTCAGGAATATTTTTATTGTTTTTAAATTTATGAGTCAATATTATGCCATATAAGGAAAGACCTGTCGAAAAGCTTTTTTATACGATTGGAGAAGTTTCTCAAATTCTTCATGTCCCAGTATCAACCGTACGTTTTTGGGCTAATGAGTTCGACATACTGAAGCCAAGAAAGAATAAAAAAGGCAATAGACTTTTTATGCCTGAAGACCTCAGAAACCTGAAAATAATACATCATTTATTAAAAGAAAAAGGGATGACAATTGCAGGTGCAAAAAAATATCTTGCAGAAAAACAACAGGATATTGATTACAGGTTCTCTATAAGAGAAGTTTTGCTTAATATCAGAGAGATGCTTGTTGAAATTCGCGACAGCATTTAATTTTTACGCTTATGAAAGTAAAAGATATTTGTTTATATCTCGATTCGGTAATACCACTGCCGTACCAGGAAAGTTACGACAATTCGGGTTTGCAGTCAGGCGATCCGGAATCAGAAATCTCTTCGGCATTGCTTGCACTCGATGCAACAGAAGCCGTTGTGGAAGAAGCCTCCTTCAAAAACTGTGGATTGATTATAACGCATCATCCGGTTATATTTCACCCTTTGAAATCACTTTCCGGGAAAAGTCAGTCTGAGAAAATTATTATAAAGGCCTTAAAAGAAAACATAGCAATATACTCTTCCCATACATGTCTCGATGTATTCACGGAAAATGTAAGCATGAAAATGGCTGAAAAGCTCTCGCTTGAAAATTTAGAAGTACTTAGTCCGCTTGAAAACTCACTGCTTAAGCTTGTTACGTTTGTTCCTGAAGATTATGCAGAAAAAGTGCGTGATGCCATATTCAATGCCGGAGCAGGTGTGATAGGCAATTATGACATGTGCAGTTTCAACGCCGAAGGATATGGAACATTTCGAGGGAATGAATTGTCAAGTCCTTTTATCGGGAAAAGGGGAAAATTGTATAAAGGGAAGGAGGTTAGAATCGAAACTATACTTCCTTTGCATTTGAAGGATGAGGTTATTAAGTCAATGTTTGCCGCTCACCCTTATGAAGAAGTTGCTTATGACATTTACCCTCTTGTAATCAGTAATCCGCAGAGAGGCTTAGGCTGTATCGGGGAACTAACTGAACCGGTAAAGGAAAAAGAATTCATAAATATGCTTGCAAAGGCATTTGATGCTCAGGTTATAAGATATTCATCACCATCAGGTGTTAAGATTCGTAAAGTGGCGTTATGTGGTGGAGCCGGTGCATCTTTAACAAATGTTGCCATTGGAGCAGGAGCTGATGCTTTCGTTACTTCCGACCTGAAATACCATGATTTTTTCAATGCCGGGGATAATATATTACTCGCTGATATAGGACATTATGAAAGTGAAATATTTTCTCTTGAAATATTATATAATCTAATTAAAAAGAAATTTATTAACTTTGCACTCCAATTTTCAGAAATAAAAACAAATCCAATAAAATATTATTACAATGGAAAAGTCAAAAGCACAGGATAATGAAATTTCAGTAGAAGAAAAATTAAGGGCATTATACAGCCTTCAGCTTGTTGATTCGGAAATTGATAAGATAAAAACACTTCGTGGAGAACTTCCTCTTGAAGTGCAGGATCTCGAAGATGAAATAGCAGGCCTTGAGACAAGGCTAAATAATCTCAGGGAGGAAGTTGCGAATCTCGAGGCATCAATTACGAAGAAGAAAAATGAAATTTCGGAGGCTGAGGCGCTGATAAAGAAATATGAAGAACAACAGAAGAATGTTCGCAATAACAGAGAATTCGATTCACTATCCAAGGAGATTGAGTACCAGACTCTCGAAATAGAGCTTTGTAATAAAAGAATAAAAGAATTTTCATCTCAGATAGAGGAGAAAAAACAAATGATATCTTCTGCTGAAGCTCAGCTTGCCGAAAGGAAAACCGATTATGAAAACAAGCAGGCAGAACTGAAGGAGATAACGGAGGATACACGAAAAGAAGAAGAAGCTCTTTTAAAAAAATCAGAAAAGATACAGTCAGTCATTGAAGACAGGTTGCTTACTGCATATAAAAGAATCCGTTCCAATGCGCGTAATGGCCTGGCCATTGTTTCGATCCAACGTGATGCATGCGGCGGATGTTTCAACCAGATTCCCCCTCAGAGGCAACTCGATATTAAATCGAGAAAAAAGATAATTGTATGCGAGTATTGTGGACGAATACTTGTTGATGATGAAATAATAAAGGAAACCTTGTCTGAGAATAAAAATGCCTTACATGGCAGTTTAAAATCTTAATCAAAAAGTAATTTCAGGATTTTTTAATCAAAAGAACAGAAGCAATTGCGAAAAGTCCTTCTTCACTTCCTGTCATACCCATTTTTTCGGTTGTAGTTGCTTTTACCGATACCGACTCGGAGCTAATATCTACAACAGATGCAATAGTTTTTCTCATTTCGGAAATATATTTTGAAACCTTCGGCTTTTCAAGACAGATTGTTGAGTCGATATTTTCAACGTTATAGCCTTCTTTTTTTATCAGTTTTATAGTTTTCTCAAGCAATAGTTTGCTGTCAATATCGAGGTATTCCGGATCGTTATCCGGAAAATAATGTCCTATATCAAAAAGTCCTGCAGCTCCGAGCAGGGCATCACAAATTGCATGAAGAAGTGCATCTCCATCGGAATGTGCCTCACATCCCTTTTCCGATGGTATATTAATACCTCCAAGCCATAACTTTCTTCCATTTACAAGTCGATGAAAATCAATTCCCTGTCCTATGCGATAGGTCATACTCTTGAAGTATTACGATGAGAGTCGAAATCAAATGATAGAGAAAGTCGAAGTGTGCGTGCTAGCGGATGATTTTGTACTACAGGCATTAGATATGAAAAATCAATTGCACAGATGTTTATTTTAAAACCTGCTCCTGCTGTAAAATACTTACGGTTGCCTTTTGTTTCGTTTTCATAGAAATATCCTCCTCTTATAGCAAACTGTTTGTTATACCAGTATTCGGCACCGACAGATATAGTTACCTCTCTTAATTCCTCTTTCAATCCTCCAGGAGCATCATAGAATGATTGAATAATTGCCATTGGAACAGAAACATTTGGATTCTTTCCATCAATGATATTCCTGTCTGCATCGTATTTTGGGGGAGTAGGAACGAGTAATTTGTTTAAATCTGTAGTAAGAGTAATAGCGTTATAATTATCTATTTCAATTGTGCAGGCCCCTCCGAGACGTATATTCATTGGTATGAAGTCAGGTTCTTTTGATTTAGAATAATTCATTTTTGAACCTATGTTCGAGAAATTAAGTCCAGCGCTTAAAATTGCATCTCTGTTAAAGAGAGTCGTTTTACGCATATAAAGACCCGATACATCAGCTGCAAAAGAAGTACCCACTTTTGTATCTGTTCCACCGCTACTGAATCCGCCTGTTAGATTAGAATAAATAAACCGGAAGGCAATCCCTCCTGAAAAATATTCTCCGAAAATCCTCGAATAAGCAATGTCGATTGCAAATTCCGTAGGAATAAAAGTACGTTGAATGTTTCCCATGTCATCTGTGAATTGTATATCTCCAAGTGAGGAATAGAGAAGGCTTGCAGCAGCAACCTGTCTTCTGTCGATTCTTTTGTATCCTGCCAGATAGGCTATATTAATGTCGGGAACAAGTGTTCTAAGCCATGGAGAATATGAAATACCGACTCCACCGTTACCGTCAACAAAAGCAAATTTTGCAGGATTCCAGTGCATGCTAAATATATCCGGCGAGGTTGCAACTCCAGCATCACCCATAGCACCTGATCTTGAATCGGGTGCTATTGTCAGAAACGGAACAACTGTATGTATTGCATTAAGTTCGTCCGAACCTGACTGGGCATATAAATTGGAAAAGTAAGTAAGGCAAAATAAAAATAAAATAACAAAAAATGATTTGTATCGGTTCTTCATTTTATCATTAATGTAATATTTTTCTAATATAAAACATTATTGTTTATCTAATATTGTGTATCTCGCTCATAATATAACCATTCGTCCTGAACTTCTTGATATTTCGCCTTTATCTGTTTTAACTATAACAACATAGTTATATATTCCGCGTCCGGCCCTTTTACCGCCCTCGAGTGTGCCATCCCAGAATATCGGGGGAAGTCTGTAACCTGTTGCAATTAATTTTTCATTGATAATTTTTACTTTTCTGCCCGACATGTCTGAAATTTCAATAAGAATATCCAATTCTTCTCCCGGCCTATTGTGTCCTATACTTATGTTTGTGCCCGCAGTAAAAGGATTCGGATAATTTATAAGATTGTTCAGTATAAAACGAGTATCTGTTTTTACAATAAATTTCAATGTTGCAATAGAAGAATTATTATAGTTGTCCCATGCTTTTAATGTTAACAACTGTGGACCATCATTAAGATCATATAATGGATAAATAATTTTGCCCTTTCTGAAATCATTTGCCTCTGTTTCGTAATAATTGTTCAGAATAAATGATTGACTTTTATCATCATTAAGCCAGGCAGTTAAATCGTGACCTATGCCTGCTCCTGTTGTATTTATTCCATTTTCGTCATAAAGAATTGCAACCAAAACAGGATTGACGTCAGTTATATCGCCGTTCCTGAACAACGTATCATTAAGATATAACTTGATTATTGGGCCTGATTTATCAGTTACAGGCCCATTACTGAATCCTCCGACAATGAAATTATTGAAATAGCCGTTTATATCGGCTTTGTTGTTTTTGGCATAATAACTTATTTTCCCTTTTCCGAAAGAATAATCAATATCTTTTGGAACGATAAATCTGAAGCTGAATTTTCCGTTTTTAATTTCTGTATTACCGCTAAAAATGATGCTGTTTTGAACTGAAAACTCAATTTTTCGACCCCCGTCGTTAGCGAGTGTCTTTACATTTTTCTTCTTATCAAAAACAATCGGGAATAGAGAGCCGTTGAAGTTTTCAAGTAAATTTTTTTGATTATCTTCAATATGGCCTGAAATGGTTACCACCGAAAGTGCTTTAAGAGTATCAGTGTATAATTCTGCATATTTTGAGTTTATCGAATCAGTTATTACTTTACCTTGACATGGATATACGAGCGTCAATGCGGGATCGCCAAGAAGTGTAAAATTCCTTTTGTTCAACGATGTACCAGAGTTGAGCTTGGCCAGTCTGATAATATCGCCTAATGTGGGAGCATTACCTGCTGAATCCCTTTCAAGAGCAAAATTGATTATGTTTCGATTGATAACGTAGTTTGGAGCTGAATAAACCATTCGTGTGGTTGTCATCAATGCGATTCCACCCCCTTCGCTATTAAGAAGAACCATTTCGCCAGCAGAATTTTTATTTGTAAGAACGCCTGTGAAAGGATTCATTTCAGCATCGTCGAACTTGCCGAATTCGCATGTGGCTGTTATAAAAAGAGGTAATTTTGGAGAGTTCTTCCATGAGTTTATGTTTTGAGTCTTTACTACCCTTTCGTGAGCAAGACCTATTTCGTTCCCATGTCCTATATAATTGAAAATCAGACAACCAGAATTAATCCTGTTATTAATAGCCTGTTCCACATCAGGATATGATTGTCCATTTACCGAGGTAACCTGCCTGAAAGCATCAAGGTATATTTTTTCAATATTTATTTCCGGATATTTTTCTTCAATCAGCGAACAAAGTCTTTCAGCATCATTAATATGTGTATTTTCATCTTCATCGTCCGCAGTAATTGCAATGATATTTCGCCAGTCGCCTCCAGCTGATGGATCGAGGTATTTTGTAATTTTCCTTATTATTATTCCGGCCTGTGAAGTATCCGACACCGGGAATCTTCCAATACCAATATCTTCCGTTCCTTCAGCTTCACCCTCACCGTCTTCGAGCAAACCATAAAAATCGTCAGAGACAAATGATGAAATCACAATTGTTGAATTCAGTGATTGATATGTTGGAATAAAATTGGGATTGTCAGGCGGGTTTTTTCTGTTATCGTAAGAACCGTCGCCAAATAATAAAAGGTACTTTAAAGGTTTCGATGTACCTAATTGTTTCAGATACTTCATCCGGAGGAAATTTCTAATAGCAACAATATCCGGAATACCACCCGAGAATTCATTATATATCTCATCAGGCGTCACTACAAGTGATTTAAGATTATTGTATTTTTGATGTAATTCAGAAAGTTTCATGGCATAATTTCTGAAAAGAGGGTGTGTTACAATGACCATATCGGCCGATTCAGAAGCATGAAGGTTTTGATTTTGCAGAGGTAAGTATTTTATTAAAGGTGTAAGAGCGTTGTCTGAATTAAAGGCAATAAAAGAGCGAAGAGTATCGGTTCTAAGTCTGAATTTACAATAATCACCATCTTGAGTGTATTGTACAATGCCAGGATTAAACTGATTTGTAATATCCCAAATAATTATATTTTTCGGGGATTGATTTTTAATATAGAATTCTGTAATACTCTCTGGAGCCATTGAACGTGAGTCGGAAAAAACAAGTGTTTTACCTTTAAAAACAGTATTTGCTCTGGCCTGGAGTTCTAAATAATCGAGCCATCCTCTTGCTGATTGTTCGCCGTTATTATAGAATTTAATTTCGAAAGAAGGGGAAGAAGTTGCAGGAATGAGTGTTGAAGAAAAAATATTCTCTTTCGCATAAATACCGGTAGTTGAAAATAGATTGGTTTCCTCCACAAAGATGCTTGTATGAAGATAGGAGCCTTCATAAAGCCTGAACATTGAAGGTACGGACGATCTGCCAAGAACTCTGATTTTATATTTTATTTTCTCAGAAGGAATTATTTCAAAAAAGCCAGGATTGATTGATATGCCGCTTAATGCAGACACCGGTTGAAACCATTCTCTACCAGATTTAATGAGATTTTCGGATTCGACTTCGTGTATGAAAAGTGCATCGTATGAATATGACATGTAACCGGCAGGGTCAACTTCCTGGCCAATAATTTTCATAAGTTTTCCTCTTTCGGACGAGGATGTAATAAAATAGTATGAAGAATCGGAATAGTTATGGTGTGTATAACGATAACTTTCAATCGAAGAATCGTATTTCCATCTTCCTGTATTTCTTGCATAGAATAACAAAAAATCTCCCTCATTAAAAATACCGTCTGAACCTGTATCGAGGTATATTGCAATTTCCTGAAGGTCGTCGGGATGACTTCCGTCGTTATAATAAGAGAGCTGACCATAATTATTTCCGAAAATTCTTGGATTTGAAGGAAATTCGATTCCTATCTGTTTAAGCCTGGAATAGGGAATTTTATATATACCTTCATCTTTGATAGCTATTTTAAACCATATTCCTGATGACAAAACAGAAGAAGTTGAGAATTTTTCACGTTCTATTGTCTGCGGAGAAGAATAAACTGTAAAAAATGAGAATCCAATAAGAAATATTACAAAAGGATACTTCATAATTCCAGGTGAAGGTATAAGTAAGATATATTTGTTCCTTTTCTATTAAAATATTAACGTTTCTTTGTCGTTGATATTGTTGGGAAAATCTTATGGGAAAGAGGCCGACAGTCACCATTTTATTATTGTGTACTTTTTTGAGTACTGCAAAATGCCAGAGCTGGTTTAGTAATCCCGGTTTCCAGTCAATAATTATTGTAAATCCAGCAAGCGCAGGTGCTGAATCAGATGGAATTCTGCGGATGTCATTTAAGAATCAATACCCCGACTGTGGCTTCGGTTTATATACTGCTTCTGTTTCGTATGATGTTTATTCGTCTTTTTTGCATGGGGGACTTTCAGGGTATGTCTTGAATGAATACCTTGGTGGTGTAATCAACGATACCAGAGGTGGTTTTTCCTATTCATATCACCTTAAGGCTGGCAGGGAATTTTATGTTAATGCGGGGTTAGGTGCGGCAATTCAAAATAGAGCTATAAACAGGCAAAAGATTATACTTCCCGACCAGATCGATCCTCTTATGGGAGCAGCGCTTCCCTCTTCGGATTTTCCTGAGACGAGGGGAAGAGTTTTTTTTGATATTGCCACCGGATTTCTTGTAACTTACAGAAATTATACTGGCAGCTTTTCGATAAATCATCTTACAAAGCCCGATATCGAGGGCTCCGGTAGTACGGAGAGTATTCTTAAAAGGCAGTTTTCCATATATATTTTCTCCACTTTTTATTTAGACAGCCGGCAGACATGGCAGGTAAAACCCCTGTTTTGCTATGAATCTTATGGAAAGAATTTACTATTTGCCGGAGGAACAGTTTTAACTGCGGGCATACTTTCGCTTAATACACTTATAATGACAAACAATGTCGGAGATATAAATATGCACACAGGTTTGAATTTCAAAAAACGAAAGTTTTTGTTTTTTTATAATTATTGTTTTAATTTGTCATCTGCAAATGAAATGCTTCCCTTTTCGTTGTATCGTCAGGCAGGCATTTCAATAAATTTAAACAGTGTTGATAAAAGAAAAACAATTAATACAATAAATATTCCGGAATTGTAGTTATATTTGTTAAAAAAAAGCTAAATATTTTTAATATTTTTATATATTTGAAAGTTTGAACAAAATAACATCCAAAAAACAAAGGAGTTATGTATAGATATAAAATTTTACCGGTTGTATTAGTTTTGACATTAATACTTTCATCTTGTAGTGTTTTTAAGAAAGGTAAAAAAGCAGATGTTTCGCCTACCACGGGATGGAAATATAACGATCCTGATTTTGGCGGATTTGAAGTTGCTGTAGGTGTTGAGCAAATGACAGGTCCTGGGCTTGTTCTTATTGAAGGAGGAGTATTCCGTTTAGGACGTGTGCAGGATGATGTAATGTTCGACTGGAATAATCCTCCAAGAAGTGTTACGGTTTCGTCGTTTTATATGGATGAAACTGAAGTCAGAAATGTTGATTATCGCGAATATCTATATTGGCTAAAGAGAGTTTATAAGAGCTATCCGGAGGTTCACAAGCGAGCACTTCCCGATACTCTGGTATGGAGAAGTCCAATGGGATTTAACGATCCTTATGTACAGTACTATTTCAGACATCCTGCATATAATAACTATCCTGTTGTAGGCGTTAGCTGGGTGCAGGCAAATGATTATTGTCTGTGGCGTACCGACAGGGTTAATGAATACATACTTATTAAGGAAGGTGAGCTTAAACCCGATCCCAACCAGGCCGATGAAAACAACTTTAATACCCAGGCTTATCTTGCAGGGCAATATGAAGGAGTTGTAAATAAACTCAGGCCAAGCCTTAGTGGTGATAAAACGGAACGCAGAACCACTTTCGAAGACGGTATTCTTCTTCCAAACTACAGACTGCCCACAGAAGCGGAATGGGAGTTTGCCGCATACGGTCTTAAAGGAAATACTTTTCAGGAAAGAATTTATGAAAGAAGAATTTATCCGTGGGACGGTCATAATGTTAGAAATTCATCAAGAAAGTACATGGGTCAGATGATGGCGAATTTTGTGCGGGCAAGAGGTGATTTCATGGGAGTTGCAGGAAGCCTTAATGACAATGGAAGTATTACTGTTGATGTAAAGTCTTATTGGCCTAACGACTATGGCCTTTACTGTATGGCAGGAAATGTTAATGAATGGGTTCTTGATGTTTATCGCCCACTTTCGTTTGAAGATGTTGATGAATTCAATCCTTTTAGAGGTAATGTTTATACAGATTTAAGGAGAGATGCAAACGGTCAGGTTGTTCAAAAGGACAATTTTGGACGTCTTCCAATCGATACTGTAAAACCTCAGGATGTTGCTAACAGATATAATTACCGGAAAGGAGATTACAGAAATTACCAAGATGGCGATAAGAAGACATCAATTGACCCATCGGAATGGACTGCCGGTGAAGATGAACGTGAAACGTCAACCAGAATGTATGTCCAGAGGCCTGATGAATATACATCGCTTATCAATGACAATGCAAGAGTTTATAAGGGCGGTTCATGGAAAGACAGAGCATATTGGCTTAGTCCTTCAACCAGAAGGTTTCTCGACCAGGAAGCTTCACGCGATGACATAGGATTCAGATGTGCTATGATTAGGGTCGGTAGCCCCTCAGGCTTCTGAAAAAATAAATTTTTAATAACTCAGGGGCCGATTAAAAGCCCCTATTTTTTTGTCTAAAATTTTTTATATTTTTAAAAACAAATAAAACATTATAGAGTTTTTTATTGAATTCAATCTAATAGATATTTTTATAAATTTAACATCTATCAGCTAATCTATAATTTTTATATGAAAACCGAGCAATTATATTCAATATTCAAAGAGTCGAAAGGAGTTTCAACCGATTCGCGGACTATAAAGGAAGGAGAGATGTTTTTCTCTCTTTGGGGAAATAATTACAATGGCAATCAATATGCAGCGCAAGCTCTTGGGAAAGGAGCCATTTGTGCCGTAATTGATGATCCATTGTATGAAATTGATAACAGGACTATTCTTGTTGATGATTGTCTGATAGAACTTCAAGCTCTTGCAACTCATTACAGGAAAGAACTTAATATTCCTGTTCTTGCAATTACCGGAACGAATGGAAAGACCACTACAAAAGAGCTTATAGCAGCGGCTATGTCGAAAATTAAAAAAGTGCACTACTCGAAAGGAAATCTCAACAATCATATAGGTGTTCCTCTTTCCATACTTTCTGCACCTTCCGATACTGAACTTATGATTATCGAGATGGGAGCAAGTCACCAGGGAGAAATAAGAACCTTATGCATGATATCCAGACCCGATTATGGAATTATTACAAATATAGGAACTGCACATATTGAAGGTTTTGGATCATTTGAAAATATTGTAAAAGCAAAAACTGAACTTTATGAATATCTTCGTAAAGTTAATGGTGTTGCTATATATAACGACCATAATCCTCTTATTTCAGAACAGATTTATAGGATGATTAACAAGGCTGTTCCTTATTCAGCTCCTGATGGAAGAGAATTGATAGTCGAGCCTGTTTCTTCGTCATATAATCTGGTTGTAAGAATAAATCATGCAGGGAAAGAGAGAGTAGTAAGTACGAATCTTTTCGGCCGTCATAATACTGAAAATATTTTGGCTGCAGTAGCTGCTTCAATTTTTATGGGTGCTACAATTGATGAAGCTTCAGACGCAGTTCAGGCTTATATCCCTACTAATAACAGGTCACAGATAAAAGTAACAGGTAAGAATGTTATTTTCTGTGATTCGTATAATGCTAATCCCGACAGTATGCGAAAAGCCATCGAATCATTTGCAGAGATTGAATCGGAAAATAAAATTGTCATTCTGGGCGATATGCTTGAACTTGGCAGCAGGGCACAGGATGAACATCTTGATATATTACGTCTCCTGAATTCTTTAGGAATGAGCAAAGTAATGCTGGTTGGACCAATTTTCAAAAGTCTTGCAAAAGATTTCGGATACAAAACATTCAACGATGTTGATCGACTCAGAGAATATCTTATTCTTAAACCCATTGAAAAGGCTCATATACTTGTAAAAGGGTCGCGTGGAATGATGCTGGAAAAAGTTTATGATGTTCTCTGATGAGAAATTTAAATATAAGGAAAATCAATTTCTGTTAAATTTTACATCAACAACTACAATTTCAGGTCTTGATCCGGTTCTAACCATAGGCCCCCATAATCCAAAACCTGAAGAAACTAATATATGAGTGTTTCCCTTTTTCCCATATCCATAACTTATCTCATAAAACAGAGCAACTATATAATTTAAAGGCCATAACTGACCATTATGTGTGTGCCCAGATAACTGAATATCCACGCTTGCTTTTTCAGTTTCGTCGAGGTTGATAGGCTGATGGTCAAGGACTATTATCGGTTTGTCCGAATCAGCCTTTTCCATAAGTTTTTCAAGAGGTTGCCTTCGATAATTGCTAAAGTTTGCACCATAACTGTCAATCCTTCCTATTACCTGAATATAGTCGCTAATAACAACCATTTCGTCCTTAAGAATGCGGATTCCGTTATTTTCAATATAGGGTATAGATATAGCTGGGTTTCCTATAAACTCATGATTTCCTGTTATAGCAACCAGTCTATCACTGCTTACCTGACAATTAAAATATTTTAAAAGGTTTCTTCTCATAACAGGAGCTATCTCACCGTCAACAATATCACCAAGAAGAAAAACTGCATCTGGACGGGCTTCTTTAAGCATTTTTGAGAGTTTTTCAATATTTCTTTTGCCTATTACACTTCCCAGATGGATATCGGATACGGCTGCAATTCTGAATTCTTTTAAATCGCCGGCAGATTTGTTTATTGATATTTCATAATGCCTCACCACAGGGTTTAAGGCGTTAATAAATCCTCCTATTATTGTAATTGAAGAAATAATGAGTGTTGAAAAGTATGCCCATTTCCTGAAAAGAAATATTTTATTTTTTGCAAGAAGACCTGAAACTTTGAGAATTGGGAAGATTATATCTGAAAGCAGAAGAATCAGGCTTCCATAAAGCATAAAGGCCAGCCAGAAGCCTCCGATTAAATTCAGAAAGTCTGAAAAGTCCGAAGAATGTTTTACTTCGAGTATTTTTCCTGCGATAAAGGAAGAGGCAAAAAGGACGAAAGAAATTACATAAATAGTCCTGAGATTTTTCCTTGATGAGAGAATGCGAAAGCCTTTCAGGAAAAGATACAGGTTAATAAGAAAATAAACCAGAAACACTATTATAAGAAACAGAGCCATTTTTCTTTGATTCATATTTATTTGAAATATTTTTCAAGTCTGTCAAAAGTATTGATACCTTTTATATAATACTCAAAAACAAGACTTTTGTTCAGGATTTTCTCTTTTATTTTTTTATTTCCTGTAAGTTTAAGATTAACGGCACGCTTTTTTTTCAGTACCGGAGTATTTTTGTAATAATCGCGATGAGCTTTGAAAACTGCCGCTGCGTGTTGTATTTTGAAAGTAAAGACAAAGAATAAAGCAGCAATTATATCGAGGGATTTTCGGATTAGAAGAATCTTTTTAAATTTTTTCTCAGGAAGGTTTTTATAAAGAAGAAAGAGATTATTCCGGAAGTTGAGATATGTTTTGAAAGGTGAATTATAGGCTAATGTTCCTCCTCCGACATGATAAACCGCAGTGGATGGAATCACAAATAGTTTGTATCCTTTATTATGCAATCTCCAGCAAAGGTCAACTTCTTCCATGTGCGCAAAAAAATCCTCATCAAAACCGCCACATTCATTCCATATTTTTGCCCTTATGAGCATACATGCTCCGCTAGTCCAGAATACTTCGGCAGTATCATCGTATTTGCCGTTGTCTTTTTCAATTTTGTTAAAGATTCTTCCTCTGCAAAAAGTATAACCATATTTGTCAATGTATCCTCCGGCGGCGCCTGCGTATTCAAACATTTCTCTGTTATGCCATGAGAGAATTTTGGGCTGAACAGAAGCGACATCCGGATTATTGTCCATGAAATCAACCATAACGGTAAGCCAGTCTTCACTAACTTCGATATCGGAATTAAGTAGAATAAAATATTCTGCCTCAATATATTCGAGGGCAAGATTATATCCTCCTGCAAAACCATGATTTTTATCGAATCTTATTATTTTCAATTCAGGATATGTTGCTTCTGCCCAGTCGGCAGAGCCGTCTGTTGAACCATTATCGGCTAAAACAATGATTGCATCAGGCTGAGCCGAATTTTGGATTACTACGCTGAGGAATTTTTTAAGATATTCCAGCCCGTTATAATTTAAAATGACAATAGCAATTTTATACATTGACTATTCTATTCTTTAATATTTCCAGCGGCGGTGGCTCCATAGCCAATATTCAGGTTTCTCTCTGATAATCTCTTCAAGACGCTTTATATGAGCTTCCGTTATAATATGTTCCTCAAGGCCAGATGTGTGTTCCAGCAGAAGTTCAACAGTTGTTTTGTAGTAACCGCGTTTTACTTTTTGATGGTTTAAGAATATAACTGCCATGTCATATTTTGTCGCTATTTTTTCGGCTCCCAGAAAAACAGGAGTGTCCTGATTAAGAAATTTAGTGCGGTAGTGAATATCTCCGCGTGCCGGAGTCTGGTCTGCCAGAAACGATACAAGAATATGTTCTCCATTATTACGGCGTCTTACTATTTCGCGTGCTACAAGTGACATTGGAGTAAGTACCATCCCGTATTTTGAGCGTAGTTTTGTCAGATACCTGTCGAAGTATTTGTTGTTAAGAGGCTTATATATTGAAATACAGGTTTGTTTACAAAAAAGCGGAAAATGAATAAGATATTCCCAGTTATTATAATGTCCAAGCACAACAATAGCATCCCTTCCTTCCGACCATAGTTTTTCAATCACTTCGAGATTTTCAAGCTTACAGCGTTTTATATGTTCTTTTTTGTCGATATGATTCAGTTTTACTACTTCCGCAAACAGGTCGGCGAGGTGCCTGTAAAATTTCCTGGCAATGGTTTGGATCTCTTCTTCTGATTTTTCAGGGAAAGAATTATGCAAGTTATTGTAAACGATATTTTTCCGATATCCAGGGAAATAAAAAGTAAATACAAAAAGAATGTCTGAAAAGATATAGAGTATTCTTAGTGGCAGAAAAGAAATGATTCCGTTGACCAGATAGAAGAAATAAAATGATAAAGCATCCATAGAATAGTTTAAGAAAAAAATACAGTATAAAAATATTCAATATTTCTAAAGTTCGACTTTATAAATCAAATTAATGAAAAAGTTAATCCAGCAGTTCAACGGCAAGGTTGCCGGAAGGATTGATTCCGACGATTCTGACTTTTTTGATTTTACCTTTAATGTTTTCTGTCGCATCATATTCTGATTTCAGATAATTTGCCGTAAAGCCCGACACTTTTTTTTCTTTTACACTGTTTTCGAATAGCACTTCATTTATCGTATTGATATTGAGTTTTTTAAAATCGAGGTTTATTTTTTTTGATAGTCGTAAGAGCTGTTTTCTTCTCTCCTCCTTGATTTTTGCAGGCACTTTTCCAGGAAGTTCTGTGGCTTTTGTTCCCGGACGGTCTGAATAAGGAAAAACATGAAGGTATGTCAGGGGCATTTTCTCCAAAAAACTTAATGTTTCATAAAAGTCCTCGTCTGTTTCGCCGGGGAATCCGACGATCACATCCGATCCTATTCCTGCAAGAGGGATTAGTTCTCTTATTTTTTTTACTCTTGATGCAAAGAGTTCGGTTTTGTATCGTCTGCGCATAAGTCCGAGAACTTTGTTGCTTCCGCTTTGAAGCGGGATATGGAAATGAGGCATAATTTTCCGGCTTTCTGCGGTCAGTTCAATAATTTCATCGGTAAGCAAATCGGGCTCTATTGATGATAGTCTTATCCGCCGCACACCTTCAATCTCCTCTATCTGTTGTAAAAGTTCCGAGAGAGTTTCTCCTGTTGTTTTGCCGAAATCGCCGATATTCAATCCAGTAAGCACAATTTCAGGGATGCCGTTGACAGCAATTTGTTTTATTTCTTCCGTGATGTTTTCAACCGATGCGTTTCTGCTCCCGCCTCTGGCCATGGGAAGAGTACAATAAGCGCATCTGTAATCGCACCCGTCCTGTACCTTGATGAATGTTCTGGTTCTGTCGGATGACGACCATGAATTGACGAAGGTTTTGTCGTTGACTATATTACCGGAATCCACACATGTCAGTCCCTTTGCATAAATTCCGTCGAGATAGCGGGCAAGGTCGAATTTTTCCCTTGAACCAAGTACGAGATCGACGCCTGGAATGGATGCCACTTCGTCTGCCCTTAATTGCGAATAACAGCCTGTAACTGCTATAATTGCAGAAGGTGATTGTTTTATGAATTTTCTTATAGCCTGCCTGCATTTTTTATCGGCATCGGAAGTAACTGTACATGTATTTATTACATAGATATCGGCATTTTCGTCGGGGGTAACTTTAATATAATTGTCAACAGGTAAAGTGGAGGCGATGTATGATGATTCGGTGAAGTTAAGTTTACAGCCGACAGTGTAGAAAGCAATTTTTCTTTTTTCGGGAATCATCACAGCGTTATGTATTTTGAGTACATTGGAGATAGTCAAAGTATTTTACTGGCCAATTCTGCCAGATAGCTTCTTTCACCTTTCACAAGGTTTACATGGGCAAAGATATCCTCGTCTTTCATCTTATCAGAAAGATAGCTCAGTCCGTTTGAAGCGGTATCGAGGTATGGTGAGTCTATCTGTTCAATATCGCCTGTAAACACCATTTTTGTTCCTTCACCGGCGCGGGTAATTATGGTTTTTATCTCGTGGGGAGTAAGGTTTTGAGCTTCGTCAACAATGAAGAAAACACTCGAAAGGCTTCTTCCCCTGATAAATGCAAGAGGCGTAATAACCAGTTTTTCTTCTTTTATCATATCATTGATTCTGATAAATTCAGGGCTTTGGTGGCTAAATCTATGTTTAATCACTGTCAGATTATCGAATAGAGGCTGCATATAAGGATCCATTTTTTCCTTTACATCGCCGGGCAGAAAGCCAAGGTCGCGGTTTGCCAGCGGAACTATGGGCCTTGCCAGAAGTATCTGTTTGTATTTTTTATGCTGATGAAGAGCTGCAGCCAGAGCAAGGAGAGTTTTTCCCGTGCCTGCTTTTCCGGTAAGGGATACGAGCTGAATATCCGGATTTGTCAATGCTTCAAGTGCAAAAGTCTGCTCCGCATTCTTTGGCTCTATACCGTAAGCAGATTGTTTAATGACTCTTTTGATAGTTTTTGTTACCGGATTATAATGAGCAAGTACACTTGCATTATTATTGCGTAATATATAGAATCTGTGACCGTCGAACTCTATATCAAGTTGAAATTCTGAAACATCTATTCCTTCGGGTTGTTCATAAAGTTTGTCAATAAGCTTCTGGTCAACTCCCTCAATCAATTTTATGCTTTTGTATAAGTCGTCAATGTTTGCAACTTTATCATTTTTGTAATCCTGCGCAAGTATGCCAAGTGACTTGGCTTTCATTCGCAGATTGATGTCTTTGGTAATAAGCACTACAGTTTTGTCCTTGTTGGCATTGCAAACATAGTCGGTGATTGCAAGGATTCTGTGGTCAGCAGTTTTCTCCGGGAAAGACTGACTTACTTTTTCCGA
This sequence comes from Bacteroidales bacterium, assembly GCA_017999895.1. GTDB lineage: Bacteria > Bacteroidota > Bacteroidia > Bacteroidales > VadinHA17 > LD21. The sequence continues at coordinate 19,008 of JAGNKY010000002.1, read as the reverse complement.
GAACTCCTTACCTGTTTCGATGTGTAGATTACCCAGGTTTTCACCCAGAGGAATATTGGAAGTCAAAAGCATATCGCCCGATAGTTTGTCGAGTTCACGGGTGAACTCGCGTGCATGAAAATTTATCAGATCATTGCCTTTTTTGAATTTGTCGAGCTCTTCCAGAACAACAATAGGAATGATTACATCATTCTCTTCAAAATTATAGATGCACTTATAGTCATGTAATAAAACATTAGTGTCAATTACGAACAGCTTCTTGTTGTTCTTTTTCTTCATTCTAAATCCGAAGTTTTCTTTCCGGGCTGACAAAATTAATAAATAATCCTGTTTGTAGAGACATTTTTCCCGTATCTTATTGAGTGGTGTGGGTACGGCATGTAAAGATTTGGTACCCGATCATAGGTATAATATTATTTGCATGAACTCACCCCTTTCCTTGCTTCGCTCGGTTTTTTTTCCTCTCTTTAGGATGGCAGAGGCTCAAGCGAGTGTAAAAAATTTTTAAAAATGTGATTCGCTTTACGACTTGCTGAATAAAACTGTTGTTGACAAGTTGGTGGTAAAATACAAAGATGTTTATATGTTTCTGAGTAAAAACTCTTATTTTTGAAAATAAAAAATGGATATAAAAACTGAATTATACTTAGGTGATTGCAGGAAGATTTTAAAGGATCTCTCCGATAATTCAGTTGACTTTATATTTACTTCTCCACCGTATGCCGATCAGAGAAAAAATACTTATGGCGGCATACCACGTGATAAATATGTTGCATGGTTTTTACCGATAACATCTGAGCTTTTGAGAGTTTTGAAGCCAACAGGCACCTTTATACTTAACATCAAAGAAAAAGTAGTTAAAGGGGAGAGGAGTACTTATGTATTGCCCGAATGGTTTATAAAGTTGTTCACAAAACCGGGAGATTGGATATTAGATCCATTCATGGGCTCTGGTACCACCAATATTGTAGCTCAAAAAATGTCAAGAAACTCTATAGGCATAGAGATTGTGCCGGAATATTACGAAAGAGAAAAAAAGGCCTTACAACCAGTAGAGAAGTATCTACTTTAAATACTTAAGGAAATTTTCTAATATAAATTTATACAGGCAGTCGCCACGCAGCCTTAAACCATTTCGGTAAAAGTTTCTTTTAATAAATTTCACCTCATTGACTTTTCAAAATTGTCAAAAAAACATAAATTGCCGTATTTTTTATAAAGGTGATAAACAATATAAAAAAGGTTCGTTATGGAATTATATGAAGGACTTCTGACAAGGCGAAGTATCAGAAAATATACAGGTGAGAAAATTGACGAAAAGGACATCGAACTCATTATCAAAGCCGGGATGTATGCTCCATCAGCGAATAACAGACGGCCATGGCATTTCATCGTTATCGCCGACAGAAATGTGCTTGATAAAATTATGAAGTTTCATCCGAATGCTTCGATGCTTAAGGAGGCAAGTCATGCTATTGTCGTATGCGGCGACCTCGAAAAACAGCATGCTGCCGGTTACTATCTTCTCGACTGTTCGGCGGCCACACAAAATATACTACTGGCTGCTCATTCGCTCGGATTTGGTGCCGTATGGGTTGGAATAGAGCCCAGGCAGGAAAGAGTAAAGGCATTGACCGAAATACTCAATCTTCCCGTTAACATCAGGCCTGTTGCATTAGTTTCGATCGGTGTTCCAGCTGAAAAACCGGAAACAATGCCCCATAGGTTCGAACCCGATAAAATTCATTTGAACAACTGGGGAGAGAGCTGGGCTGCTTTTAAATAGGGCACAGGGCACAGGGCACAGGGCATAGGGCTCAGAGTACAGAGCACAGGGCACAGGGCACAGAGCACAGAGCACAGAGCACAGAGCGCAGAGTATAAAATCAGTAACTCGCTTTCGAATTGAAGGGGAAATAAATTATTTGTTATTAACACGAATTGTAATAAAAAGGACAAAAGGTAAAATTAAAATTAAAATAACAAGAAGCATGACCTATCAGGAGACGATGGAATTTCTTTATGGTAATTTGCCTGCATTTCACAGGATAGGCAAGGATGCATACAAGCCTGACCTTGGAGTCACACTTGCGCTCGATGAACATCTAGATCACCCTCACAGGAAGTTCGCCTCCGTTCATATTGCAGGTACAAATGGGAAAGGGTCGGTTTCTCATATACTTGCCTCCATACTTCAAACTGCCGGATATAAAACCGGATTATATACGTCTCCACATCTTAAGGATTTCAGGGAAAGAATACGTGTAAATGGAACTATGATACCTGAAGATAAGGTAGTTAGATTTGTAGAAGAGAACCTTGATATATTCGAAAGAATCAAACCGTCGTTTTTCGAAATGTCGGTTGGTCTTGCTTTCGACTTCTTTGCTTCTGAAAATGTTGACGTTGCCGTGATAGAAACAGGGCTCGGCGGGAGGCTTGATTCCACAAATATCATTACGCCGGTTCTTTCGGTAATAACGAATATAGGTCACGACCACATGGATATCCTCGGCGACACTCTCGAAAAAATAGCCGCTGAAAAGGCAGGGATAATAAAACCCGGCATCCCTGTTATAATCGGGGAATCGAAGAATGAAACAGATGATGTTTTTATATCAAAGTCTCGAATGCTTGGTTCCGAAATATTGTTTGCCGACAGAGAGTATAAATGTAAAATGGATCCGCTCGATTATTCTTCCGGACTAAGGAAGTTTTCAGCCGTAAGGGCTTCAAAAGGCAAGGAGTTAACAGGTTATATTCCGCTTGGAGGTGATTATGAGGCTAAAAATATTCCAACGGTAATTCTGTCGGCTGAGAAATTAAGTGAAAATTTTATTATTACAGATGAGATTATCCTGAGGGGGATTGAAAATGTAATTATGAATACAGGTTTTGCTGGTAGATGGCAGATTATCGGGCAAAAGCCGCTAACAATCTGTGACACAGGTCATAATAAAGAAGGTATTGAGCTGGTAATGAGCCAGTTAAATAATATGGAGGCAAAACAAAAACATTTTGTAATTGGTTTTGTAAGCGATAAAGATGTTGACAGTATTCTTCCTCTCTTCCCCCGCAGTGGCAGATACTATTTCACAAAGGCTTCTGTTAAGAGGGCTCTCGACGAAAAAGTGTTGATGAATAAAGCTTCATTATACGGGATCAACGGCGAATCGTTCGGTTCGGTTCCGGAAGCGCTGGATAAGGCCAGGTCACGCGCCGGTGAAGATGACATTATATTTATTGGCGGAAGCACTTTTGTCGTTGCTGAAATTTTGTAAGGAAAGAATTTCCTATGTTTGCACCTTAATTTTATTTTATTCTGATGAGCGGAAATTTCTACTTCTGGATTGGATTCAATGTCTTTGTTGCAATAATGCTTGCACTCGACCTTGGCGTTTTCAATCGTAAAATACATAAAATTCCATTAAAGGAAGCACTTGGATGGACTGTTATGTGGATATCATTGGCGTTGCTTTTCGCAATAGTGATATATTTTGATTATTCACGGGAAAGCAATGCTATTGCCAAACAGAGAGTGCTCGAATACCTGACAGGTTATGTAATTGAATATTCACTCAGTGTAGATAATATCTTCGTGTTTATTCTGATTTTCTCATACTTTCAGGTTGATCCAAGATTTCAGCATAAAGTATTATTCTGGGGAATAATAGGAGCAATAGTGATGAGGGCTTTATTTATTTTTGCCGGAGTAACTCTTATAAATAAATTTCACTGGATAATTTACATTTTTGGAGTTTTCCTGCTATATACAGGAATAAAAATGTTTCTGGAAACTATCAAAGGTAAAGTTGCCAGAGTCGAGCCCGAACGCAATCCGGTATTCAAATTTGCAAAGAGATTTATGAGAGTTGATGAAACTTACATAGGTCCAAAGTTTTTTAAACGTGAGGAAAATAAATTGTTTGTCACACCGCTATTTCTTGTGCTTCTGATAATTGAGTCGTCCGATGTTATTTTTGCAGTTGACAGCATTCCCGCCGTTCTGGCGATAACACAGGATCCGTTTATTGTTTATACATCTAATATTATGGCAATACTTGGACTAAGGTCGCTTTATTTTGCTATTTCTGGCATAATAGTATATTTCAAGCGTCTTAAAGTGGGTCTTTCTGTGGTTCTTACGTTTATTGGAATAAAAATGACTTTTTCCGAATTATTTGAAGTCCCGATATTTCTTTCTTTAATCATTATAATTACAATACTTTTTGCCTCGATTATCTGGTCGGTAATTGAAAATTACATGGAGAAGAAAAAAAGTGTTGGGTAAATAAAATAATGTAATTTATATTTGCGAAAGTTTTTTGAAAATAAAGGGCGATTAGCTCAGTTGGTTTCCCGATAGATCGGGACAGGCGCCGCACCTGCCTAATGGTGTAATAAAAATAAAGGGCGATTAGCTCAGTTGGTTCAGAGCATCTGCCTTACAAGCAGAGGGTCGGCGGTTCGACTCCGTCATCGCCCACAATGAATATGTCTCGCCAGAGTGTAATTTTATTTATGTAATTTGTATTCATACTTTATTCCGGGAAACTCGATAAATATTATATTGGTTATACTGCCGATATAGAAGGAAGGTTGCTCAGGCATAACAGGAAGTCAAAAGGATTTACATCGGAATGAAGGCCATGGATACTTGTATATCAGGAGAAATATAAAACCAAGGAGGAAGCACTCTCTGCCAATATATATAAGCTTCGGAAATAGTTTAAATAAAAAAGACTTTTTAGGGTAAATTTAAGACTTATATAGACTTGATTACTGTTTTCAGCGTTGGGTAGAAATTTACAAATCAAATAATTTTGTTAATTAATACTTTCGTTTCCACTCAGGTAACAAAAACTACAGGAATGTATTGTATTGACAAAAATGCCTTCGTTCCCCGTCAGGGGAATAACATCAATAGCTTAACGAATACGCAACATATTATTATTCCCCGTCAGGGGATAAATATTTCTTGAAGAAGTGAAGCCATGATTAATATTGCTCCGAAACCTTCCTGCCAGGTGAACCTACCGGTAACAAGATGATTTTTATTTATCCATAGCGACGAGCTTCGTTTTACATGATACATAAGATCCGATGGCGACTGATTTGGGCTCATGCTTACAAAAATATGCACATGGTCGGGCATACCGTTAATTCTGTAAAGTTTATGTCCTTGCTGCTCTATGATTCCGGCTGTATATTTATTATTTATAAAGATCTGCTTTCCAATCGTCTTTTATTAAGCATTGCCGGTCGTGTACGGCAAAAATGTAATGAATGTACAATTGTGTATATGTATTAGCCATAATTATTTTATTAATGTCCTACGGACAAATGTAGAAAAATTCAATAATGCTTCGGCTATGGAATTATAAGCCCTAACGGGCTAAATTATTATAATCGGAGATCTATTTTACCTTGCCTTATCATTCTTTTCCTTTCTCGCATGCATTTACCAAAAAAGATGGATATCCAAAATGTCTAATATTTGTCCATTAATGTATTTTATGAACATCCCCAGTTCCTTTAAGAATCATATAAGCAATTGAAGTTGATGCTAATTTTTTCCATTTGGCATCAATAATTTTTTCAGGATTCGTAACAATGATCATGTTATCCTTGATAAGAACATCAATATCAGGATTACTTTTGAGTTGGCTCTTTCTTACGTAGCCCTATAATTAAGCAAAATTCTTCAATCGAAAACTCATTATATTCTGTAATAAAAGTGGCATGAGAAGAACAAGTTAAAATTATTTCCCTTTTGAAATTCTACATAGAATCCTTGTCAGTTAACCTTCTATCAAATTTTCTTATTGCTTCGTTGATTATTTAAACCTGTTTGTCAAAAAATGCCCTCTTCTGCTATTTCCGGTGCAACAAATTAATATAGTATAATTGTCACATCTTTAGAATTTAAGTACAAAGCAACCAAAAATATGTTTGAAAAGTCTTGTTAATGTGTTAATAATATCTGAAAAATATTGTTTTACAAGTGAAATAAAATTATATATATTCGCTTTGAAATGCTATGGTATTAAAATGGTTTTAGTTTTATTTCTAAAATAAAACTAAAAATTATTTTTATTTTTTACTTTGATTTTGAAATATTATAGAATCTGATTTATATGAAATTCCGGAAATACTTTCGAGGGATGCTAAATCTTTATTTAGGAGGGAAAGGTTATTCTTACTTTATTAAGAAGAAACCTGGAACGCAAAGAAAAAATTTTCTGATTTTGTTTTTTCTGTTATCGATTTCTTTGATATTTTTTCCAGAAAACTTGCTGGCAGCACACTGGAAATTCTTTCCCGAAAAATTGGATACTCATACCTTAAATTCATTTTCAGTTTCAGCGGATAAGTATAGTTTTAGTATATATAATGGGCTTAATTACAGACTTCAACCATTTCCAGCGCCACAGGATGGAGATTATCAGACACGTGCATCAGGCAATTGGAATTCAAATGCAATCTGGCAGGTAAGGGTTTCAGGAGTATGGGTGGACTGTTCTTCAGGCGATTACCCCGGCGTTGCCGCCGGTGCCGGAGATGTTTACATAAACAACGGACATTCAGTTACTCTGAATGTAAGTCCTGCAAATCCTGTTAAGAATGTTATTTTTCAGGACGGTACAACCACTGCAACAGCAATAACATTTTCTTCAAACCGTACTCTTAATGTTACCGGCGATGTTATTTTAGGATCTCCGGCTTCCGATGCAGGCGACCAGACAATATCACTAGGTAACGGCACACTGAACTGCGCCTCGATATTCATGCCCTCAACAGCAGATCCGACATACGACGTTGTTGTCACTGCTTCTTCCGGAACTATCAATGTGACTGGAAATATAAGGATGGAAGGTACTTCCGACAGAAACAATATAACTTTTACAGGTGCTGCCACAATTAATGTGGGGGGTGATTTTACCGGAGGAGGATTTACATGCTCTACCGGAAGAATAAACTATAACGGTACCAACCAGCAGGCAGGTGGATATACATATTATAATCTTAACATCAGTGGCGGAGGAACAAAAAGTCTTGCAGGCGCTGCAACCGTTACTGGAACACTTACTCTTTCTTCCGGTTTACTGAGGCTTGGAGATTATGACCTGACTCTCTCCAACACTACAGCTGTATCCGGCGCACCTTTCAGCTCGACAAATATGATCGAAACGAACGGAACAGGCCGGTTTATCCGTTCAGCCAATGCCCAAAATCAGAATTTTAACCTTACTTATCCTGTAGGCAGCAATGGTTTTTACAATCCACTGATAATCACCAATCTTCCGAATATTACAGCAGACGCCAGAAGCATTTCCGTAAGGGCAGTACCTGAGCCAGCAGGTTCTCTTCCGAATTATATCAATAAACACTGGGATATTTTAGTGTCTAACATTACCACAGGTGCGACTACAAGGTTGTCTTTTGCTTATGATGCAGCGGAAGCTGTGGGTAATCCTGCTGAGTTCCAGTTATATACAAATACATCAGGAACATGGAACCTGGCAACAGGAGCCTCAGCTAAAGGGGTAAACCCTGCCACATCAACAGGCAGTGCGACAATTACCGGCTTATGGACTATTGGAGCTCCCGGTACGTATTATTCATATCAGACAGGCAACTGGGATCAGGCATCAACATGGACTTTTGACCCAAGCGGAACGACCGGTCCCGGAACAATGGTTCCCGGAATCGGCGATAAAGTGGTAATACTTTCAGGCCGTACTGTGTCTCTTTCAGGCAATGTAACAACGCAGAATCTTGACGTTACAATAAACAGTGGAGGCATACTCGACCTGTCGGTTTTTAGTTTCACAAATGGATTAACCGCCCTCAGGGGAGCAGGCACTTTGAAACTCTCTTCTGCAAGTTTTCCATCACCTGTAACTACAAACACTTTTGTAACAACCGACGGCGGCATAACAGAATATACGGCTGCAGTCACAATGCCTGTGTACCAGACCGTATATTACCATCTTTCAATAAGAGCTCCCGGACCAGTTGTACAGGTTAATAATCTGACTCTGAACGGTAACCTTCTTGTCCGCCAGGGAACATACCAGATAAATGATGCTACTGCACAAAGGCTTTCTCTGATTATTAACGGCGATGTTGTTGTGGACAATGGAGCTGCAATCAGGGTGGGTACCGGCGTTACAAATACACAGACATCGCCCCTCGATATTAACGGAACAACAGGAGGATTCATAAACTATTATGAATTGCATTCACACAGGATACAGGTATATGGTAATTTTACAAATAATGGTACTGTAAGGTTTACAAACCTTCCATACCCCGTTTACAACAGTTTTCCACCCATAGTCAACGGACCAACTACGGGCTTTGCTACAGTTTACTTCAATGGATTAAGCGACAAGACGTTAACGTGTAACGGTCAGACAGATTTTTATAATCTGGTTCTTGACAAAGGTACAGGCCAGACTTTTAAGCTAATTATATATTCGACATCATATAATAATTTCAGACTTTTTGGAGCTAATATTGCACCGGGGGATGCTACAGCTCCTGCAACAGATGCAGATCCCAATCTTAAAAAAGCTTTATGGGTGCGGGCAGGAACTCTTGTATTGCAGGGACTTGTAGTAATACCGAGTCTTACTGAAGGTGCAACGGCAGGGCCTCCTTCGAGTGATTTTTATATACCCGGCAGAGGTGCTTTTATACTTGATGGAGCAGGAGTTATAGTTATGTCAACAGCCGATGACTATCGTGAAGTAAACGGCACCTACGGCGTCGCAGCACCCGATAACGCATCAATGGGTATTGATGTGGGAACAGGGAACAGCGGTATTTCGGTTTCAGGGAAACTACAATTGAATAACGGATATCTTTCGACACGGGAATCTACAGGTATTATATATTGGAATTATGCACCAGGCCAGTTCATCCTGAACGGCGGTACTGTTGATACAAAACAGTTTCATTCGTCTCCGCAGACAAATAGCTTGATATCATATTCACAAACTGGCGGAATAATGACACTCAGAGGAAGATTTAAAAGAACAACTTCAACATATACACCCGACGGATTGGTAAATGCACCGCTCGACAATTCGAGAGCTTCTAGCGGCATAGATGCTTCCGCAGGTTCTTTCGACATAACCAACAGCGGCGGAGCAAACGGCTTTTCAATGACCGGTGGTACAATAAAAATTTATGATGTGTGCGGCACTACATCACCTACGTTTGCTTACAGAATTGCATGTTCTGCTTCCGATATAAACGTAACAGGAGGAACTATTGAAATAATTCCGACTTCAGGAACAGTTCCGGCAGAAGATGTAGATTACCTTATTAATACAACGGCACCTTTTGCAAATCTTACTATCAATAGAGTAAGCGGCACAAAAACAGTTCAACTGAATTCAAATCCGGTAACAGTTCTTAAAAATCTAAATATATCATCCGGCGTCCTTATAGCTAATAATCTTGATTTAACCATAGGAGGAGATTTCACTATTGCATCAGGAAGTACATATACACCCGGAAACAATATTACAACTTTCAACGGAACAACTATACAGAATTTTAATGTTTATGCGGCACAAACACTTTACCGGTTGACAATAAATAAACCGTCGGGTGTAGAATTGAATTTCGGGGGAACTTCGGGAACAACGATAAGCGTGTTAAATGAATTCAGGCTTTTACTTGGCACCCTGAATGATAACGGCAATACTATTAATATTGCCAGAAATGTATACAATTCAGGTAAAATAGCCGGTACTGGCAAAATAGTTCTTAACGGTACACAGACTCAGACTATTGACGGAAACGGAGTGTTCGGGAATGTTGAGCTCAATAACACAAATGCAGCAGCAGCACCTGTTTCGCTTCTCGCGGACATGACTCTCAACGGAGCACTAACTTTTTCCCGGGACAAACTGTTTAATATCAGCACATATAACCTGCGGTTAAACGGACAGTCTTCAATTGTAAATGGAGGAGCTCTGCGATATATACAGTGTGCAGGAAATAATGGCGATGGTGGGGTAACAAAGGTGTTTTCAGCAGCAGGGCCTTTTACTTTTCATATCGGTACGGCAAATTATACTCCGGCAACTTATACTTTCAGCACAGATCCTTCGTCGTACGGCTCAATAACAGTTGTGCCTGTAAATTATGCTCATCCAAATGTCACTACAGCAGGAAGGAGTTTGACATATTACTGGAAGGTTACATCTTCAGGTTTCACTCTTGGCAGTGCAACTGTCACTCACGGATATACTTATGCTGAAGCCAATGTTGTTACCGGCAGTACAGTAACTGAAAACGAGTATGTAGCAGCAAGGTTTAACAATTCAACCAGCTCGTGGACAAAAGGTACAGCCGCCGACGTAGATGAAACATTAAACATTATAGGAGAACCAGGCCCAGGCAGTTTTCTTGAGAATGTATCATTTATTGATGGGGATTACACTGCAGGTGACGATAACCCAACCGATCCATTTGGTTCTCCAAAAGTTTTTTACAGCAGGCAATCAGGCCTTTGGACAAATTTAAATACCTGGTCTTTAACGGGGCATACAGTAGATAATCCGCCTTCATCTGCTCCAGGAGCAAATGATATTGTAATTATAGGAGCAAAAGATAGTGTTTATCTTGCCACCGATCCCAATGTTCCAAATACCGGCAGCGTAAGTTGTGCAACTCTTCAAATAGAAGCAGGTTCGGCACTCGATGTCGGGTATAACCCGAGCTCAGTTTTTAGCAGGGTTATTTCACACCCTAACGGTAATGGCAATTTCAGACTTACTACTAAATATACCAGTCCCTCAACTTACGCTTTTCCATCGGGAGATTTTTCTGATTATAATGTGAACAGAGGTACAACTGAACTTTATACTACTAATCCTGGTGCCGGTACTACATATTATCTGCCTTCCAACGTCTCGAGCTATGGAACTCTGATTCTTTCTCCGCTTGGAGGCTCGAATGTTATTTTTGGAAATCTGAGTGTTACTATTTATGGCGACCTGATTACCCGCGGACAGAATGCCGATTCATGGTTTTGCCCGGCATGGGGTACTTCATATCCTGGTCCTGTTCCTACAATTGCTAAAACCATCACTGTTAAAGGTAATATGGACATTCAGGGCGGTTCACTTATTTGGTATCAGAACGGAACTGTTGCTCAGAACTTTGTTGTGGAAGGCGATGTTAAAGTCGCTACTCTTTCAGCACTTTATGTTTGGAGCGGTGCAACAAATCAGAGTATGTCAATAGGCGGGAGCCTGATTAATAATACAGATGGTCTTACCCATGGCCTTACAACCACATCGAAAGTTGATTTTACCAACATACCTGTCACATTCTTTGGCTCCAATTCGGCAAGCGTGACTAACACTGCCGGAGATCCAAGAACTGTTTTTAGTACAGTTACCGTTAATAAAGGAAATTCCCAGGATGTAACACTGACAATTGATATTGCCGGCACTCTTACAACACCAGTAAATAGCTGGCTTACACTGCAAAACGGCACGCTCAGATATATGCGCACCAATCCTTCCACCGATTTCACCATATCAACCACAACACCTTTTATTATACCTGCAACAGCAGGATTATACATTAATCTCCCGAGCAACTCCGGAAACAAGAATATTCTTATAGGAAATGCCGCAAATAACAACGGCGACCTTCTTCTTAACGGTAAACTTACAATTGTAAACGGTAATGTCTATGTAGGACGGACCGGCGGAACGGATGCTTACAATAATGATATAGAATACTCGAGCAGTGGCGCTTCAGCCATTGAAATTTCAGGCGGACTATTGAGAGTTAACGGCCAGATAAGAAGAAATCCATCAAACGCTGCAGGAGTTTTGAAATATATTCAGTCGGGTGGAACGGTCATGGTAAACGGGCAGGCCTTCAATGGTATAAACGCAAAGTTCGAAGTTGTAAATGACGGCAGTGAATTTACTATGACAGGAGGTACACTGACAATTGTAAGGGGCAATGGTGCTTCAATAACGCCTTCTTCACCGTTCGGAGATTTGTATATCAGACCTCAGGCGGGTTCTGTATCAGGCGGAACTATTGTTTTTAACAATGGGAACACAGCAACGCAGAACTATTTTCTTGATGCAACAATACCATTATATAATATTACCGTTACCGGTTATTCCGGAAGAACTTCGACCTTGAGATTGCTTGAAAATCCGCTTACAGTTAATGGTGACATGCTGATAAATGCAAACAGTGTTCTGAACTCCAATAATATTAATATCACTTTTAACGGGAATTTCACAAATACACCTGGTGCGACGGGTTATGTTCCGGTTACAAATTTAACTACGTTCAGTGCAGCAACAGGCTCATCTTATGCAGGTGCACAAACACTTACCGGTGTTACAAATTTCTATGACCTTGTTGTAACACCTGGTGTATCTCTTACACTTAATAATCCGATTACGGTAAATAGGAACCTCAGCATTCTGACCGGAACCCTTGCGAGTGGAGCAAATGCAATTAATGTTAAAGGTGATTTTATCAATAACAGCAGTTATACTGATAATAATTCAGCCGGAAGCGGTGTTATTTTGAATGGAACTTCCCTCCAGAAAGTATCAGGTACCGGGTCTTTTGCAAGATTGACACTCAATAATGGCGCCGGTGCAAATTTAGATAGCGATATTACATTAAGTGAGGATTTTACTCTTACAGCCGGAGTTCTGAATATTAAGAGTAATTTGTTTACACTCGGCGTTAACAGTAATATTCAGGGTGCTCCTTTCAGCGCGTCAAAACTTATTATAACAAATGGAGTCTCCGGCAACGGAGGTCTGAGAAAATTTTTCAATACGGGTGCAAATCCGGCTTTTACTTTCCCTTTAGGAGTCTCGGGCAAATATACTCCGGCAATTCTTACAATAACTTCGAACAGCACTGTTGGTTATGTAAAGGTTAACAATATCAACGAACAGCATCCTGGGGTTATTGATCCAGATAATGCACTCGATTATTACTGGTCACTGCAAAGTTCAGGATTGACAAATCTTTCAGGGAATATTGTGTTTAGCTATCTTCAGGAAGATGTTATCGGTTCTCAGGAAAATAACTATTTAGCAGCCCGACTTGAAGTCCCCGGAATTACATGGACAAGAACACCAGGAGTTAATCCTGCCACAAACAGTATAACATTCAATTATTCAGGAACAAATAACCTTGGAGGCGAATATACTGCAGGTATATTTACAGCTTTTCCGTCAAATATACCTGAATATACGAGCAACAGCAATGGCAACTGGTCCGACAAAACAATATGGACTCAAACCGGTGGTGATCCATACCCTTGCCCTGACGGAGGACCGAATGGATTTATTGTGACAATTGACCACGAAGTTGCACTCGATGCAAATTATTGCACAGCCTACAGAACTACCATTAACAATAAACTCAAAGTAATCAATCCTTATTACGGACATAATCTTGGAACCGTTACAGGCAACGGTATTTTGTACCTTGAAAACGGAACTTTTCCTTCAGGCATATACACCGATTTTCTATCGTGTTCAAATAATTCCACTATTGAATATGGAGGTATAGGTAGTTATACTATTATTGCCGACCTTTATGACATTATTCCGAAAATACATTTCACTGGAGGCGGAACAAGAGTTCTTCCAGATAAAAACCTGACTGTTTGCAAACAATTCCTTATTGACGGTCCTACTGTCGATAATAGCGTATATAACCGAAAACTAACGATAAAAGGCTCTATGGAGCGCTATAATACCGGCACATTTATTTCAGGTTCAGGAAGTAACGCAACTGTTTCATTTGCAGGAACATCCGCACAAGCCATTGGTGGTACTACAGGTAATTTTGCAGGTATTAATTCATTCAATAATCTTGAAATCAATAACTCTGCAGGTCTTTCAATAAATACCGGTGGCGATATTGAAGTAACCGGCAATCTGCTTTTAACTAATGGACTTATTAATACAAGTTTAACTGGTACCCTGAAATTAAAAAACACGTTAGCTAATTGTGTTTTTCCTTCAGGAGGTTCAGCATCTTCTTACATTTCAGGGCCGCTTACAAAGACTATTAACCAATACGAAGAGTTCTTATTCCCTGTCGGTACAGTTAAGGCAGGGCTGCAATATATATTGGGAAATAGAATAAAAGTCTCATCAACACAGTCTGGACCTGCAGAGTGGACTGCCGAATATTTTTCGCCGAATCCGACATCATCGGATATAAACGCTCCTCTGGTAGCAGTGAGTTCTCAAGAATACTGGAACCTGAAGACAATATCAGGCTCACAATCACTTATCAGCCTTGGATGGACTCCATCAAGCGACATTACTCCACTTGTTGCAGGAGGATTATCAAATGTGAGAGTGGCTCACTATGATTCCGGGACAAGTAAATGGCAGGAAGTGCCTACGACTGCTACCGGCGACAATTATTACGGAACTGCAGTTTCATCGGTTTTACAAACCTCAAATGGTTCTGACAACTTTACCCTTGCATCAATCAGCAGTTTAAAACCAAGGGCACAGTTTACTCCTTCAGGCCCTGTTTGCGGAACAACGGGAATACCTGTGAGCTTTATTTCTCCCGGTCCTATACCTTTTAATTATATACTTGAATATACTGTTAATGGAATTCTTCAGGCAGCTGTAACCATTACATCAGCAGAGGTTCCATATACATTGCCCACACTTGTGCCGGGTGTTTATGTATTGACTTCTTTCAAATATAACGGAGGAACTGAGAACGGAACTGTTGATGCCACTCCGGTTACAACGTATGCAGAACCAACAACAGCTATGGCTGGCCCTGACCAGGCAGTATGCGGAATTACTACTGTTACTCTTGCAGGAAACACACCTGTTGTAGGAACAGGTTTGTGGAGCATCGTTAGTGGGAGCGGAGGAACAATAATTACACCTTCAAGTCCGACAAGCCAGTTCATTGGCCTTAATGGAAACGTCTATACTTTGCGCTGGACTATTAGCAACAGTTCCTGTCAGTCGTCAGATGATGTGATTATTAATTTCGTCATATCACCTGATGCACCTGTAGTACCTTCGGCCCAGAATTTCTGTCCTGGTGCTACAATAGCAGACCTTGTTGCAACACCACCTCCTGCCTGTACGGTCGACTGGTATAATGCACCTACTGGAGGAACTAAACTTGCTCCCGGAACACCTCTTATCAATAATACAACATATTATGCAGAATCGAACGGTACAGGAGGTTGTGTAAGCAACACAAGAACACCTGTTTTAGTAAATGTTATTGATAATATAAATCCTATAATTATTTGTTCATCAGATATTTTGCAGAATATCGATCCTGGTGTCTGTACAGCAGTGGTAAATATTCCTGATGCAACAATATCGGATAATTGCGCCGTTGATGCACTTACATGGGAAATGACCGGTGTCACAACTGCTTCATCACCGTTAACAGGCATTAACCAGATCGGTTCTTATACGTTTAATAAGGGTCTAACGACCGTAACATATACATTAAAAGATGCTTCCGGAAATCAGTCACAATGTTCATTTACTGTTACTGTAAAAGATAATATCCCACCGGTAATTACTTTACCTGCTCCACCTATAATAAATGCTGATGCAGGATGTCAGGCGTCGATTCCTTCAATAGCAGCGACATTCTCCGATAACTGTACTGCTCCCGGAAATATTATTATCAGCCAGGTACCTGCTGCAGGGACTATAGTGGGAAAAGGAGTAACGGCAGTTAAAATTACTGCAACAGATGAGGATGGGAATACTGCAAATGAAAATATTGATGTGACGGTCGTGGACGTTACACCTCCAGTAATAATCGCGCCTGTAAATCCAACTCTTGATCTTAACGCTTTTTGCGAAGCATTTGTTCCTGATTTCCTTTCAGCACTTGTTGTAACTGACAATTGCACAGCCCCTGCATCAATTATAAAAACTCAGAATCCATCAGCAGGAACATCAATTGACGGAACAGGCACAACAAATGTGAATATCTATGCAACTGACCTTGAAGGCAATGAAAGCAGTGTTACAGTGGTAATTACGTCACGGGATGTTACTCTACCTGTAATGTCTTGTAAAGATGCTAACCTCTACCTCGACAATGAAGGCAAAGCCATTCTGACCCCTGCAATGATTGATAACGGCTCTACAGATAATTGTACACCGGTTTTATCTTATATTCTCAGTAAGACAAACTTTAGCTGTTCGGATATAGGAGCTCCTGTGTCAGTAACGCTGACAGGTACCGATGCATCGGGTAACTCATCGAATTGTAATGCATTTGTAACAGTTCTGGATACGGTACGACCTGTTGTAAATGTGAAGACATTCACTCTTGTTCTTGGAGATGATGGTACTGGAATACTATCCCCTTCTGATGTAGATAATGGTTCTTATGATAATTGCGGACCTATTAGTCTTTCAGTTTATCCGAATACCTTTAGCTGTAGCGACCAGGGAAAGAAAACGGTAACGCTTACTGCTGTTGATGCTTACGGCAATTCAGCTTCGAAAGATATCGAGATTACAATAGCTTCATCACTTAAAATAAACAGCATTTCTCTCACTAATTGTATTCTGGCCGAACCCTTTGCACTCTATGATTCTGATGTTTCCGGTGGCAATGGTATTTATTCTTATTTCTGGGACGGTCTGGAAGATGATGTATATCCCTTTGTTCAAATAATCCCGGAGTGGCCTTTTCTTATATTCTCAAATACAAGTACTGCTGAAAATCCATTCTTCAACAATCTGATGCCGGATGGTATTTACCATATACAACTTGTTGTTAACGACGGTAATGGATGCAGTGATATTTCATCTATGACAATTGACAAGAGTGGATTAATATTCAATAACATAACCGAAAGGCACACAACTGCTTGCGAAGGAGAGACTAAAACTTATTCTGTTAGTTATGACCCTGATGCAACTTATAACTGGGCTATTGAAAATGGTACAATACTTACTACACCACTTAATACAAATGAAGTAGTGGTACAGTGGGATATGGGTATTACACAGGGTGTTCTTATAGCTATGATTACCAGGCCTAATATTTTAGGGTATCCTTGTGAATCGTCAGTTGTTGATACCGTCACAATAAGCTCAATACCTTTACCGGAATTTGACAATCCGGTTATTAATGTTTGTTCGAATAATGAAGTAACATATACACTCACAAATACATATACGTCTTATGCATGGACTGTTACTGGCGGAGTGATAACAGGAGGCGGAACTTCGGGCGTTAACTGGGTTAAAGTAAGATGGGGCACCGGACCGTCGGGTAAGGTAAGTGTAATCGTCCAGAACGCTTCATCATGTTCCAATACAACATTTGTTGATGTAACTATATATAATCTCCAGGGCACTTTAGTTTCGAAAACCGATATATCATGTAATGGATTATCAGATGGGTCTGTAACTGTTGAGGCTACAACAGGTACAGGTTTGCCGCCTTATCAATATTCCCTTGATGGAGGGGCTTACCAGACAAACGGTACATTTAACGGCATTGCCCCTGGCAATCATACTGTAAGAATCCAGGATGCACTTTTATGCACTTTTGATGTTCCGTTTACAATAACACAACCGGCAGTTTTGCTTGCCGGCATCTCTTCACAAACCAATGTTTTATGTAATGGCGGATCTAACGGAAGTGTAACAATTTCAGCATCGGGAGGCACTTCCCCATATGAATACAATATTAACGGAGGACCATTCCAGCCTTCAAATGTATTTAATGGACTGATGGCCGGAGCATATACGGTTGTTGTAAGGGATGCAAACTTCTGCACTAAAAATGTACCGGTCAATATTACACAGCCAACAGCATTGTCGGGAGTAATTTCAACCCAGACAAATGTTGACTGTTTCGGCAACTCTACAGGGTCTGTAATTATAACAGGACTTGGAGGCACACCTTCATACGAGTTTAGCCTCGATGGCGGACCATACCAGTCTTCAGGTAATTTCACTGGACTTGCTGCAGGTAGTTACAACGTAACAGTACGTGATGCGAACCTGTGCATATTCAATGTACCTGTGATCATTACTCAACCTCCCGTATTAACAGGAGTCATCTCTTCACAAACTAACGTCACATGTTACGGAGGTAATGACGGCCAGGTCACAATAACAGCAGGAGGAGGAACTGCTCCATACAAGTATAGCATTGATGGTGTCGTTTATCAGGCTTCTCCGACATTTATGGGACTTTCAGCAGGATCATATACAGTAACCGTAAAAGATGCAAATCTTTGTACAGTTAATGTACCGATTACAATAAATGAACCTGATCAACTAATAGCTGCTGCCGGAAGCAATAGTCCTGTCTGCCAGACAGGCATAATAAACCTTACGGGCTTGCCGAATGGAATGGCTTCTTATGCATGGACAGGCCCGAACGGGTTTACTTCAACATTGCAGAATCCTTCTATACCTGGCGCAACACCGGCGATGAGCGGAGTTTATAATCTGACTGTTAAAGATGCCAGCGGATGCACTGCATCTGCAAGTACAAATGTTACTGTTACACCTCTTAATACTATTGTTCTCACCTCCGGTTTAGGTACGGATAATCAGATTATATGCATCAACACAGCAATTACAAATATTACATATTCTACGACAGGGGCTACTGGTTCTAAATTTGCAGGACTTCCGACAGGAGTCACAGGTAGCTGGGCATCGGATGTAGTAACTATCAGTGGCAGTCCGAGTGTAGCCGGTACGTTTAATTACACAGTTACACTTACGGGTGGATGTGGTAATATAACAGCCACAGGAGTTATAAAGGTAAATCCGCTCAATACCATAACACTTACTTCGGCGCCAGGAACAGATAATCAGACAGTATGTATCGGTACGCCGATAACTAATATTACATACAGTACAACAGGAGCGACGGGAGCTACGGTAAGCGGACTTCCGGCAGGAGTTACCGGTGTATATGCAGGTGGGGTAGTTA
>JAGNKY010000021.1 GCA_017999895.1 Bacteroidales bacterium | reverse complement strand
GAAGGCGAATACATCGGATGAATGAAGCCATTACGTTTATACATTGTATCAACCTTTGCAGGAGGATAAACCATCTTCACGGCATAGTCGAGAACTGGTTTCCCATCTTTCTCAATCCTTAGTATCTCAGGCGTTGATATAGTCTTAATTGCACCAGCCTGTCTTTTTTTATTCTCCTGAAACAAGGCATATTCTCTTTTCCCACCTGGAGGTGTTATACCCGACATTATCCACCACAATCTGGGAAAATAACAATACTCTATCTGCGAAGGCACTTCTATTAGTTTTCCTTTAACCACTTCATAAAGCTGAAGAGAAAGTGTATCAGGTACACTTAAAAATGACATATCCAAACTTACAGGTGAATTTACTCTCTGATAATTTCCTGCTTCAACAGAAAGCCGAATCAGTTCTTTTCTCTGGGAGAAAGCTGACATAGATAAAGAAAAAATTAAAAACAGTAATAAGGTTTTTTTCATAATGCAATTTATTTTATAAATTTTCTTACTGCTGCAATAAAGGTATATATATTTTCATTATTTACGCCATGGGGCATGCCACCTCCAGTTGACCAGATAATACGCTGGTAATCTTTAATTTCGCAAGCAGCTTTTTTAACTGCTTCTATTACCTGTTCAGGCGTTCCGGCTGCCATCACATCGCGCGGCGGGATATTTCCCACGAGAACTATTTCAGGGCCGGCAAGTTCTCTTATCCTTCCCATTGGATGTTCGAACGAAAAATTGAACATATTTACGTTCATTTCGGCAAGGTGTTTTGCAGTTATCAAACCATTTGCGTCATTATGAAGGAACCTTACTTTGCTATCGAAGGCAGAGAATATTTTACGGAATGATGGTACAGCATATTCGCAGAGCTCTTCCTCACCGATAAAGCCCATCAGGTCGTCGAGCACAAAAATGCCATCTATCGTAGGAAAACACTCTTTCTGGTATTTCAGCCAGTTGCAAATAAACTCTGTGATTTTATCGATTAGATTTTTTGCTTCCAATGGATTCATTGCCAGACTCAACATTAATTCTGTGGTTCCCATCAGGAAACTTGCTATGTTGAGCGGACCTCTTGAAACTGCAAATCTTATTTTATGTCCTTTATTAAGGATTTCTCTCTCGTTCTCTTTCAGCCTGTTTATCATAAATGGCAGAAGTCCATCAGTTGTAACATCAGGAATGGACATATATGCAATATCTTCAATGTTCTTAATTACTTTTTCAGCATGAGGAAGGCTTTGTTCGAGCCATATCATTTTTGCGCCGAAGGCGGATGGTTCGGTACACATGCCGTATTCTGACCAGAATCCGGGGAGGAACCATACGTCGGGGAAAAGCTCACAGGCCTTTAGATTTGCATCCAGCCAGTGCTTATCGGAAGCATAATATTGAATATTTGATATTCCGTACCAGCCTGGTATCCATGGGCTATCTATTATGAATCCATAAGGCTGATAGCCAATTTCTTTCCCATCTATCACAGTGAGAAGATCGTTCCATTGTTTATCGGTCATTCCTGAAAGGTCTTTAAAGTTTCCTGTCTCTGTTTATCTATCGGGATGCAGGTACACATAAAATTTCTATCGCCGTAACCATCGTCTATTCGGCCTACCGCCGGCCAGAATTTATTTTCATAAAGCCATTCTGCCGGGAAAGCCGCTTTTTGTCTGTTGAAATCATATTTCCACTCGTCACATATTACAGCTTTCTGAGTAAAAGGTGCATTTTTCAGAACATTGAGCTCTTTTGAAGCTTTGCCTTCGGCAATCTCTTTTATCTCATTATGGATAGATTTCATTGCTGCAATGAATTTATCGAGTTCCTGAAGAGGTTCCGATTCTGTAGGTTCTATCATCAGAGTACCATGTACTGGAAAGGATAGAGTCGGGGCATGGAATCCGTAATCCATAAGGCGTTTTGCGATATCGAGTTCAGTCACTCCTGCTTCGTTCCTGAATTCTCTGCAGTCGAGTATCATCTCATGCGCAACCATTCCGTTCTTGCCGGTATATAGAGTTTTAAACCATCCTTTGAGGGAAGCGGAAATATAGTTTGCATTCAGTATTGCATATTTTGTGGCATCAGTCAGTCCGCCAGCTCCCATCATCCTAATATATGCATGTGCTATTGTTAGTATATGAGCAGAACCGAATGGTGCGCCGGCCACAGCAGTGATTCCCTGTCGGCCACCCGTATTAATTACAGGGTGACGTGGAAGGAAATCCGCCAGTTTCTCATTTACAAGGATTGGACCTACACCTGGGCCGCCTCCGCCATGCGGAATGCCAAAAGTCTTGTGCAAATTTAGATGGCATACATCGGCGCCTATTAGTCCCGGGCTGGTCAGTCCTGCCTGGGCATTCAGATTCGCTCCGTCCATATAAACCAGCCCGCCATTTTCATGAATGATTTTGACCATCTCAATAATTGCTTCCTCGAATACTCCATGTGTTGAAGGATAAGTTATCATAAAACATGAAAGGTTTTCTCTGTTATCTTCAGCTTTCTTGCGAAGGTCATCCACACTTATATTGCCATTTTCATCACATTCGACAACAACTACCTTCATGCCCGCCATAACTGCGCTTGCAGGATTTGTCCCGTGAGCTGACGAAGGTATCAATGCAACATTTCGGTGTTCTTCCCCCCTGCTTTGATGATACCGTCGGATGATCAGCAATCCGGTATATTCGCCGGCAGCGCCTGAATTCGGCATAAAGGAAATTGCCGGAAAGCCTGTTATCTCCTTAAGTGCATTGCCAAGTTCGTCTATAAGTTTATGATAACCTTCAGCCTGTTCGGCAGGAACAAATGGATGAATGTTTGCAAATTCCGGCCAGCTCATTGCAAACATCGAGGTGGCTGAACTAAGCTTCATAGTACATGAACCAAGTGAAATCATGCAGTGTGTAAGAGAGATATCTTTTCTTTCGAGCATTTTGATATACCGCATTATGGCTGTTTCACTGTGATACATATTGAAAACGGATTCCTTAAGAAACTCTGATTGGCGTTTGAATTTCTTTTCAATAACATGGCTATTGAGGAATTCTGTCACGTTTTCAATTTTTCTCCCTGAAAATATTGCAAAAACAGACAATATTTGATTTACTTCTTCAATGGTTGTTATCTCGTCAGTGCTAATCGAAACAGATTTTTCATCGGGATACCAGAAATTCATTCCTGCTTCGATTGCCACTTGTTTCAGCTCGGCCTGTTGTAAATGGGAAGGGAGTATTATTTTTACAGTATCGAAAAAACGGTTGTTTACATTTTCGAATCCTGATTTTTTCAGTTCTTCGGAAAGAGTATATGCAGCGGAGTGGATCTGCCAGGCAATTCTTTTAAGGCCTTTTGGGCCGTGGTACTGCGCGAACATTCCCGACATGATTGCAAGCAGTGCCTGAGATGTACATATATTCGATGTTGCTCTTTCGCGTTTAATATGTTGTTCTCTTGTCTGAAGTGCCATTCTAATGGCAAAATCTCCGTTCGAGTCAATCGAGACTCCTATTATTCTTCCGGGCATATTTCGTTTGAACTCGTCTTTTGATGCAAAAAAGCCGGCATGAGGGCCGCCGTAGCTCATTGGAAGTCCGAACCTCTGAGTCGAACCCACTACTATGTCGGCACCCCATTCTCCGGGCGGAACAAGTATTGCAAGGCTCATCAGATCGGCTGCGACGCCGAGAAGGGCTCCGGAAGAATGTACTTTTTCTGCAAAATCTTTATAATCGTGTATCTCTCCGGAGGCAGAAGGATACTGCACCAGTGCTCCGAAAAATGAGGAATCAATTTGAATTTCATCGAATCTGCCGGTAACAATTTCGATGCCGAGAGGAGCTGAACGAGTTTTAAGTACATCCATAGTCTGAAGGAAAATATCTTCATCTACAAAAAATTTCCTGGCATTTATCTTTACCGCCTCTTTCGAACGAGTATTGAACATCATTATCATGGCTTCGGCTGCTGCAGTAGATTCGTCAAGCAAGGAAGCATTAGCAACTTCCATACCTGTGAGCTCTATAATAACCGTCTGGAAATTAAGCAAAGCCTCAAGCCTACCCTGAGAAATCTCAGCCTGATAAGGTGTGTATGATGAGTACCATGAAGGATTTTCAAGTACATTGCGTATTATAACCGATGGAACAGACACTCCGTAATAACCCTGGCCTATAAAAGATCTTAGCTGTTTATTCATTGAACCAAGTTTTCTTAAATACTTGAGATACTGATATTCAGTCATGGCAGGCTGTAGATTGAGTTGTTTTTTTAGCCTTATCGAATCCGGCATAACCTTTTCGATCATTTCATCCAGCGAATCAACGCCAATAGTTTTCAGCATTGCCGGAAGTTCGTGTTCCCGTGGACCAATATGTCGTTCAGAAAATTTTTCAGTTGTCATTATATGATTGATTAAAAATTACTTAATAAGATTTACGTAAGCTATGAGAGCATCATCTGAACATTAAAAGTACTTAATTGATGCTATAAAAAACTATAAAATATTATTTAAGCCATGGATTATTTATCAACTCATTTTCAATAGTTGTATGTTTCCCATGGCCTGGATATACTATAGTTGAAGGAGGAAGAGTAAGAATTTTCTCTTTAATGCTTTTAATAAGCATCTGTTGGTCTCCTCCTGGCAAATCGCAACGTCCTATCTGGCCTGCGAATAAAGCATCTCCTGTAAAAATGCATGATTCTTCTTTACAGTAATAAGCCATACTTCCCCTGGTATGCCCCGGAACATGGAGCGCTTTTAAAGTGATATTCCCAGCCGTTATATATTCGCCATCTTTAATAAAGTGATCAGGGTCGGGAGGCATATTCATATTAAGGCCGCACATTCCTGCAAATAGAGGTGCATTTTTCAGGTTCGAAATTTCTTCTTCATTGCAAACGGTCTTCAAGTTAAAATATTCGAGCATTAAGTGATTTCCAAAAACATGATCGAAATGGCAGTGTGTGTTAAGAAGCAAAACTGGTGTCAGTTTTTTAGATTCCAAAAGGAATTTTAGTTTTCCAAACTCTTCGTTATCATAGCAACCGCAATCTATTATTATACAATTACCTGAAGGGTCGGCAATAATATAAGTATTTACTTCTATAGGTGAAAACACTCTTCTATATATTTTCATAATGATTGAATATTAATCGGTTGTACCTTTAATCATTGGTACAAAAACAAATGTACCATGAGATGAGTATTCGTATTTATCGGTTCCTGTCCGGATTGCAAGAGTCATGACTTGAAAATCGTCTCCCCCGAGAGGAACCACCAGTCTTCCGCCTATTTTAAGTTGTTCAAGAAGTTTTGGTGGGATTTCTCTGGTTGCAGCAGTTATTAATATTCCGTCGTAAGGCCCATATTGTGGTTTCCCTTCATATCCGTCGCCATAAAAAAAATGGATATTATATCCGAGTCCTGCAATATTTTGTTGTGCTTTAAGGAATAATATCCGGCATCTTTCAATCGTGTAAACTCTTACCCCCATTTCGGCAAGTATTGCCGCCTGATAGCCTGAACCTGTTCCTATTTCAAGCACTTTATCTCTTTTTTTCACTTTAAGAAGACTGGTTTGAACTGCGACGGTATAAGGTTGTGAGATCGTTTGTCCTGCGGCAATCGGAAAGGCTTTGTCAGTATAAGCATGATGAAGAAAGGCAGGATCCATAAACAAATGACGAGGAACCGTTCTCATTGCTCTCAAAACTTCCTCATCATCAATCCCTTTAAGCCTCAGGTTTTCAACGAGTTTTTCCCTTAATCCCTTAGCTTCAAATGAATCGTTCATGTAAAAAAAATAGATGTAATCAAAAACAAAAATAAGAAAATTGTCCTTGTATATTTGAAGGATTGAAAATGAATTCCTCCGGACAAGTGTTTTGAGCGATTTAAAACAATTAACAATTATCTCAAAACGTTATTTTATTATGAATAAATGGAAGCTAGCAATTGCATATTTATTTTTTGATCTGATAGGATCGGCGGCAGCCTGGATCATTTTTTGTTCAGTTACCGGTTTGTTTGGTGAAAAAGGTTTTACATTCATCAATATTTTAAACTGGCCTCGTTTAAAAACTTCAATGCTTATTTCAATTTCATGGGTATTTATTTTTTTTCTCTCAGGATTTTATATTGTCTCCTTTAAGCGTTCAAGACTTCAGGAATTATTTTATTCTCTTGCAATAACAATTCCTGGTGTAATTATTCTTTTTTTAATTCTTATTGCAGGCAAATATCTGACAGATAATTCGTTATATATAAATTTACTTTTATTGTTATTTTGTCTTCAGTTTTTCCTGACATATATTCCACGAGTTGTAATAACAACGATTATAGCCGATAAAGTTCATAAAGGAAAAATTGGATTTAAGACTCTTCTTATTGGTTCCGGAGAGAAGGCGGCCGAAGTTCTCAGAAAGATTACAGAAGAAGAAATACGAAGTGGCAATATTATAAGTGGTTATATAAAAATGAATAAAAATGAAAATCACCAGTCATTGAATAACTTGAAATGTCTTGGAAATATTGAAGATATCATTAAAGTTATAAATGAGAATGGAATAGAGGAGGTAATTATAGCTACTGAAAATAATGATTCGTATGAAGTTCTTAGAATAATTGGTGAACTGCAATTAACCAATGTAACAATAAAAGGAATACCCTCATTGAAAGACATTCTTACCGGTAAAATTAAAAATACAGCTATTTACGGCACACCCTTATTTGAAATTCCCAACCGTACTATTTCTCCTTTTCAGTTGAATGTCAAAAATATAATGGATTTCACAATATCTTTAGTACTTCTTATAATCCTTTCTCCTCTGGCAGGTGTTTTGGCTGTTGCGGTTAAGCTATCGAGTAAAGGGCCGGTCATCTATAAGCAGGAGAGAATTGGCAGGAATGGGAGGCCGTTTTTGATTTATAAGTTCAGGACTATGTATGTCAATGCCGAGCCTGATGGCCCTGTACTTTCAAGTGTAGATGATAAGAGGATAACACCGGTCGGCTATTTTATGCGTAAGCACAGGCTCGATGAAATTCCCAATCTTATCAATGTACTTAAAGGTGATATGTCGCTTGTCGGTCCACGGCCTGAAAGGCAATTCTATATTGATCTAATAGTTAAGAAAGTGCCACATTTCATGAGGCTTTTAAAGGTTAAACCCGGGATTACATCTTGGGGACAGGTTAAATATGGCTATGCATCGGATGTAGATCAGATGATTAGAAGGTTAGAGTATGATCTTATCTATATTGACAAAATGAGTTTGCTTATTGATCTGAAGATTTTGATTTACACCTTATTTATTATTATAAAGGGAAAGGGGAAATAAAATCCCACATAAAAAATATATTAGCAGAATATTATGTTTAATTTATTCAACCAGTTCATAACTGACAAAAGCTATTTTTTTGCTATTGGGCGACCACGAGTTTACATTCATGGTACCCTGTCCACCGAACAGTTTTAGAAGTGTTTCAGGTTTTCCACCTTTTGATGGCATAATACGAATTTCCACGTTTTTATTGGCAGGATGAGAACCTGGGTCAACATCTCCTTTGTAGTAAACAATCATTACAATCAGTTTCCCGTTAGGCGACACATGGGGGAACCAGGTATTGGCCTCATCGAATGTCATTTGAGTTTGTTCACTTCCGTCGGTTTTCATTCGCCAAGCTTGCATCAGTCCGGTTCTTACGGAGTTAAACCAGATGTATTTACCGTCGGGAGAATATTCGGGTCCATCATCCAGGCCTTCGGCATCGGTAAGTCTTTTTTCTTCTCCACCTTCAACAGGTATTACATAAACATCGAAGTTTCCATTTCTGCTGGCACAATAAGCCAGTTGTTTACTGTCAGGTGAGATTCCATGTAAATAGCTTGGTGCTTTTTCTGTAATCAGCTCAGGTTCACCGCCTGAAAAAGGCAGAATAAAAACCTGTGAGTTTCCGGCAGGCCCTCGTGCACTTATACCTAATAATTTTCCGTCGAAAGACAAAACATGGTCGTTATTACACGTTTTAATTGATCCAGTGTTTATCTGTTCAGGTTCACCTCCCTTTACAGGGATTTTATAAATAAGACCGTTGCTGTTATAAACAAGGAATTTTCCGTCGGGAGTCCAGTTAGGAGCCTCGATTCGTGTATCGAATTGTTTTACAAGAGTGCGTTTCCCGGTAGCAACATTAATTGTCTCGAGCCGGCTAATAACTTTCTGCTCCTGGCCAAATGAAATGCCAATAGAGAAAATACAGAAGATAAAAAGGATGATGTTTTTCATAAAAAAGGATTTAATCAATTATTTTTATTTTTATTAAGTTTATACGAAGCTTTAACTGCTTCATTTCCTGCATATTTTGACAGTTCGTGAGGATCGATCTGAATTTTCGTTGTAATGAATTCCGGTCTATTATACGACTTAAGAAATGCATTATAATGGTCTGGATTCTTTTGAGGCATAATAAACGGTTTACAGGCTTTACCGGAAGTATCAAAATATGATATCCACAGACGTGTGAACAAACCATCGGTTCGTCTGCTGGTAAATACTATCCATCGGCCGTTTGAGGACCATGAGTGATAACTCTCCGATCTGTCACTGTTAATGTCAGGCTTTATTATTTTATTAGTGGAAATATCTAACAAATATATATCGCTGTCGGAATGCCAGATAGTAAAATTCCCATACTGTGACATGCAAAATAAAATGTACTTCCCGTCGGGTGAGACACACGGGAAAGAAACGCTTAAGCCGGTTTTTGCAGAAGAAATAATTGTGTCTGTTTTACCAAACTCTTGTGTTTCAGGATTAAATTCGATACGCAGCAAGTCGTATTTGATTTTATCATATTGGCTTAGAGGTCTGGCCTTCGCACTGCAAAAATAAAGATAATGTCCGTCGGGAGACCAGGCAGGAAATGTTTCGTAACTCTCTTTTGAGGCTATTGCTTCACACTGACTTACAATATTTGCTTCAGCATCATAAAGAATAAGGTCAGATAGAGTGTCGGCAACTTCTATTTTCTTATCCGGAACTGCATGAAAAACCTGTGTTATTAAATTTACTGAGAATGCAACCAGACGTCTGTTTGGATGCCACGACGGATATACACCTGCCGAAATAGTCTGATCAGTTTTGGTATTTACTTTACTTATTTTACCATTTCTATAAAAAACAGTCCCTGCCAGTTTGCCACGCATGTGAAACAACATGCAACGGCTGTCATTACCCGAAAATGAATGACAATTCATGCAATTGTTTCCACTCAGTGTATTTACCATTACTGGAGTTTCCTTAAAGTTTTCTATACAACGTTGATAAATTCCCATTTCACCCCACATTTCAAATCCCGGATAAATCAACCTGTAAACCAGATAACTATCAATAGAATCGGTTGCAACATGGTTTACAATCGGTTTATTTTTTATCCACTTTTTCTCTTTTTTAATATTAATATCTATATAAATATCTTTCCCAGCCGATGCAGAAAGTAGTTTTTTCCATTTATTAGCCGGGATGCTAATAAAATTATCAGCCGATTTAATTATTATCTCCCTGCCGTTCAATGAATGAATTACTACTTCATAACTATCGCCTTTTTCATTAATCAAAAAATTCATTGGTGCAATATTAGGGGGAATAGTGACATTAGAATAATCGGGCGAAATATCAGGAACATGATCGGATGCAGGTGAATTATCAAAACTGCCGGAACATGCAAATATTAAACCTGATAAAGTTATCAAACAGATATTTAATATGCCGTTTATCTTTCTATAAAACATAATGTTACAATTGTCCAAATCAATATCCAAATTGTAAATAAAACAAATAAGTTTTACCAAAACGCCTGTAAAAGTATTGTTGGAGTTTGTCGGGATTTCCTGTGTAAGTCGAAAAGGCAGTAATATAATCGTCAAACATTTTCCTTGTCGTTTCCCGAATAGTATATCCTTCCGGTACAATATTTGCTTTAGTGATTGCCATATACACTAAAAGAGCTTCTTCGTAATGAACGGGGATTTCTTTTATCCCGGTTTCTTTTATTCGGTAGATGTTCGCAGCAAGACTTTCCAGATCTTTTTTCAGAAGAAAATAACTCATAAGGTACTCGAAAGCCATTCTGTTATCCGGGTGATTTTCAAGAAGGCGTATAAGTACGAATTCATAATTATTTACATTTGCAAAAAAATCAGAATAAACCAAAAAATGGCGTTTTTTTCTTATTTCACTATCAGCATTTAGTAATTCCGAATCATTTATACATTTTAAATAATACCTGGCCCATTTTCTGTAAAAAATTGTCTGTTCCAGTTTATGAAGATATTTCTCAGCTATTTCATAATCACCGTTTATTATTGATGTAAGAGAAAGTTTTTTCAAAATACGAGGCGACGGACCGCTGGCAACCATTGCTTCAAAAGCCCACCTGTATGCTTCGTTGATGTACCCAAGCTGGTAAAAAAGTTCATTTCCAAAAAAAGGAGATGTCTCATTGCCCCACCCAAGAAATAACCCTGCAGTACCAATCTGATTATAGTGAAACATTTCATTGCCAAGCCTTCCTGCATTGTATAAAGCAATATTTGTAAGAAATATAACTATCTGGTTGTTCCCTGGCGCTCTGGATGAAAAAAGTAAGGCTTTATCCCATTCTGATTTCTGAATTTTATTGTCTATCCCAAGTAAAAGCTCGGTTCTGTAATCATATACATATTTTATCAGTAAAAATGAAAAAAATATAATTATTAACAGGTTTATTGTAAGTATCCCCCATACACTGTTAATCTTTAATAATGGTTTATTCAAAAGGTTTACCCATATTCCGGAAACAGCCATCATAAGAGGCAAATAAACCAATAAAATAAGCAATCCGTATTTTGTTGTGGCTTTACCAAAGATAAGAACAGGTTTTATCCATACATAATTCCGCGGCAAAAGCCATAAAAATCTAAAAAGTAAATAATGTGCCAGGGCACATATAAAGATAAAAAGGAAAACAAAAATAATTGCCTCTTTAGCTTTTAAATGTAACAATTCATACAGAATAATAAGAATTGCCGTTAGAATTGCAAATTCACCCGCTATAATATAAAGCAAGACAACTCCGGCAGAAGCTGAAATAAAACGTATATATTTATTATGCAAAGAAATATAAAATAAAAAAAATGCAACTGCTAATAAAAAGCCAATAGTATAACCCGTATAATATACATAATCGCTTTGCAAGACAGCAATCATAAAAACTGGAATTAATTGCCATAAAATCCCTGTTATATTCAATTTCTTAAATATCTGCCGGAACAACAGAAAGGTAATGAATCCTATCAAAGTAATAATTAATGCTCCTACAAACGAATTCAAATAAAACTGGATCAGAAATAAACCTGCATATTCAGCTATCCCTCCCGGTTTTGAGAGGAATTCCACAAAATAATCACGACTTAATCGGAACAACTGAATTTGTTCCTGGTATGCTAAATGATAACGGTTAAAAGCTGCAAAATATAAGAAGTGTAATATAAACACTATAATTATGGTAACCCGGTAAAAAAGTACTGAGTTTTTTAAATCTTTTATTTTAATGTCGATTTTCTTTATGGCAACCACCCTTAAAAAGAATAAGAAGGATTTTCAAAAATAATATTTTTATAATCAGACAGGTTGAATCCAATTTAAATTTATTTTTTATTTTTATATGCAAAATTCTGGTAAATTATTAATCTCATGAAATGGAATATTGTTGTCATATTATTACTCTCTTTAATTTCGATTCAAGTTGTTGATGCACAGAAATCTGTAAAAAAAATAAAAATTACAGGAGTAGTCGTTGATGCCAATAATAGGCCGGTTGAAGGTGCCGTTATTCTTATAGATGATGTAAAAACAGATGCTATAACCAATTCAAAAGGTAAATACAGTATTAAAGTTTCTCCTGATGCAAAAAAATTAACTGTATTAACTTCCTATAATGATATCAAAGAAATTGAAATAAATGGCAACAGGGTTATTAATTTTAAACTCGACAAAGTAATTCCTGGTTCTGTCGAACAGAAAGAAAAAGAAAGTGAAAGTGTGGATATTGGATACGGGACGGTTAAAAAAGAACAGTCTGCCGGTGGGGCAAAGAAAATTAACGTAAATAAAACAAGAACAAGAACATATTCTAATATTTATGAAATGATTAAAAGTGAGGTCCCTGGAGTTCAGGTTGTTGGAAACTCAGTAAGACTATTACAGGGATCAGGATCATTTACCTCAAGTGAAGAACCACTTTTCGTCGTGGATGGAACAATTGTCAATCAGATAGGCAATATTGATCCCTCACAAGTACGTTCAATTAGTTTGCTTAAAGGTGCAGATGCTTCAATTTATGGTTCAAGAGGAGCTAATGGAGTTATTGTAATAACCACCATAAAATAAAAAATCAACCTGCATTATTTATTATAAGCAAACTTTTAATATGAATTATAAAAATTTAATCACAACTGTTCTAATTTTTTCATTTATTAAATTTACAATTTACAGTCAATCAAGGGCTGTAAACCGCGATAAATACCGTATTCACATCACTTATACTGAAGAGAAAATTGTAATTGACGGTTTGCTTAATGAAAATGTATGGAAGATTGCGGAAAAAGTAAATCATTTTCAGCGTGTTACACCAACTGATACAGGTTATGCCATTGCTCAGACCGAAGTAATGGTAGCTTATGATAAGTTAAATCTGTATGTAGGGGCAATCTGTTATGACCCGACTCCGGGTAAGAGACCCATTCAATCGTTGCGTCGCGATTTTACTTTTATGGGCAATGACAATTTCGCTTTGTTTCTCAACCCTTATAATGATCAAACAAATGGATTCGGTTTTTATGTGTCTGCTGCTGGAGCACAATACGATCATCTGGGATATGATGGTAACAAGTTCGACGTCACCTGGGATACTAAGTGGAAATCGGCTGTTAAAAGTTATGACGACCGCTGGGTAATCGAAATGTGTATTCCTTTCCGGAGTCTAAGATATATAGAAGGATATACAGAATGGGGAATAAATTTTGGCCGACTCGATCTTAAAACGAATGAAAAGTCGGCATGGGCTCCCATGCCTCGACAATTCAATCATTGCGATCTCGCTTACACAGGAACCCTGGTATGGGATAAACCTGTTATTAAAGCATCAGGCCTTGGCTTCTCACTAATCCCATATATCACAGGAAAAGTAATCGAACGGAACCAACCGGAAGAAAAGACAAAATGGGATAATGGACTCGGCACCGATGCAAAAGTAATGCTTTCCACATCAATGAACCTAGATATTACAATAAATCCAGATTATTCGCAAATTGAGGAAGACAGACAACAAACAAATCTGGAACGTTTTGAGCTGTTTTTCCCTGAACGACGGCAATATTTTCTTGAAAACAGTGATTTATTTGCAAATCTCGGCACCAGTAACATTCGTCCATTTTTCTCGAGAAGAATTGGTCTGAATGTTCCTGTATTTGGAGGGATAAAGTTAAGCGGCAAACTGGGCAATAATTGGAGAGTAGGTTTAATGGATATTCAAACAGGAGAAAAAGATATTATACCTGCAAGTAATTTTGGAGTTATGACCTTACAAAGAAAGGTATTCAGCAGGTCGTATATTACAGGTTTCTTGATTAATAAAGAAATTACCGGAAATTATAATGATTCGCTCTATAATGGATTTAATTATAACCGCACCGTCGGATTAGAATATAATCTTGCAAGTTATGATAACAAATGGACAGGGAAGGCATTTTATCATAAATCATTTTATCCGGGGTCATCTGGAGATGATGCAGCGATAGCCGGTAATCTCACATTCTCAACCCGATATTTCAAAGCAAGTCTCAACTCGGCATGGATAGGTGCAAATTATATAGCAGAAGTTGGATATATAAGAAGAAAAGGATATTTTGAAATAAATCCGACTTTGAAATATACTTTTTACCCATCTGGAAGTTTTATCCTCAGCCATGGCCCCAGTATTACATTTGATGTTATAACTGATCCCTCATTTGGCCTAACCGATAGAGAAACGTTATTGGATTATACAATTGGATTTCAGGACAGAAGCCAGATATCAATTGATGTGGCAAAAGATTATATTTTGCTCGATCGTAACTATGATCCTACAAATACAGGAGGAGAAACTCTCCCGGCAGGAGATTCATTTAATTGGGTAAATGCGAGAATTGGATATACATCCGATTCGCGAAAGTTATTTAATTATTCCATCTCTGCCGGTTATGGAAATTATTATAACGGTACAAAACTTAATTTTAATGGTACTGTAACCTACCGGTTCCAACCTTATGGGAGTGTTTCGATTTCAGCTAATTACAATAATATCAAATTACCCGACCCATATAACAGCGCCGAACTTGTTTTAATCGGCCCAAGAATCGATATTACTTTTACCGATAAAATTTTCCTTACTACCTTCGTACAATACAATAACCAGATTGATAATCTGAACACAAACATAAGGTTTCAATGGAGGTTTGCACCTGTCTCCGACTTCTTTATTGTTTATACAGGAAATTCATTTACAGGAAATTTTGACAATAAAGACCGTGGACTTGTTGTTAAACTGACCTACTGGTTCAATTAACAATTCTGTCTCACGGTCAATAAAGCTTATACTTTTCAGCTTTATATTTCAAAATTGTGATGCGCAAATTAAAGACAAAAGACAAACGGAAAAAGACAAAGCCTATATATCTTTTATCTTGCGACTTTTGTCTTTTGTCTTTAATAAATTTATAGTTCTCTTATCCAGATATTCCTGAATGCAACCGGATTGCCATGATCCTGCAAAAGAATCGAACCGGCTCCATGTTTTTTAATTGCATATTCTGGTATTCCTATATATAATGTTGGCCCTCTGAGCGATACATTATTTTGTATTAATACGCCGTTATGTAATACGGTAACCCTGGGAGGAGTGAAATATGAAGTGCTATCATTACCAAACCTGGGAGCAGTATAAATAATATCATAAGTCTGCCATTCACCTGGTTTCCTGCATGCATTTACAAGCGGAGCATACTGTTTATATAGACTTCCTGCCTGGCCGTTACGATAAGTACGATTATTATA
This sequence comes from Bacteroidales bacterium, assembly GCA_017999895.1. GTDB lineage: Bacteria > Bacteroidota > Bacteroidia > Bacteroidales > VadinHA17 > LD21. The sequence continues at coordinate 16,534 of JAGNKY010000021.1, read as the reverse complement.
GCTGTCGAGTATCTGAACTTCGTAAAGTTCCTGAAGATACACGCCGCTGTTGCCTCTGCCCTGGCCTTCGCCTGTCACCTCTGCCGGCGTTTTCCACTCAATATGAAGCTGGAAATCATTGAATTTCCTTTTAGTTTTAATCGGGCCTGAGCCTTTTACACAAATAAGCTCACCGTCTTTAATAATCCATTTGGTCGGGTTCCCTCTGCTGTCTTCCCATTCTTTGTTGACATCGGTTCCATCAAATAAAATAATTGCATCAGATGGAGGCATGCCTGGTTGAGCGGCAGGTTCAATGATCTTTACCTCTGGTTCCCAAATTTCGGTCATTTCCGGAGTCATTCTTGCAGGTTCACGTGGTGATTGTGTCTGTTGTTGTACAGGCTGAGGCTGTGCCGTCCGTGCCTGTTTTTGCTGTGTATAACCCGTTAATGCTATGAAAAGCATCAAGTTGAAAATCAATAGTTTTTTCATAAATATGAATTTAATAAGTTGAAAGAATTATATTTTATTTTTTCACTATAAAAATAAACTTTTTATGAATTAATTTTTGTTTAAAGTCTAAGATGTGAAATAACAAATTGAATAAAAAATATTTTGAAAATTAAGAAGAAAGTGCGTCTTTGTTAGATGTCTAAAACCACCTCAGACGCACTTTCCTTTATTCCCTATTCTTATAATAAGGATATGTTATTTTCAGGACATTAATATCCAGGATTTTGTTTCAAAGAGGGGTTTGCGTCGATTGCTGTTTGTGGAATAGGGAACAGCTTACGGAATTCTGGAATTGTTCCTCTCCAGCCTGGAATAGGATCACAAAATGTACCGAACCTTATTTGATCCTGCCGGGTAAAAGATTCCCATGCAAACTCAAGGCGGCGTTCAAGATAAATATCATCAAGTGTAACGCTTGTTTTGAGTTTTGCAGGGTCGTCAAAAGCTCTTTTCCTGATTTCATTCACCAGCCTGGTTGCTTCATCATTATCCTTATTTAATCTCACAAGGCATTCTGCTTTCATCAAGTAAATGTCGGCAAGTCTGAAAATTGCACAATCATTTTGCATATAGTTAACACCCTTTTCAATCTCCCATTTAAAGCATCTTGCACCATCTTCCTGTTCGCATTGTCCCCATCCATCAGAATCTATGCCATATTTCATTACTATATCAATAGTATGTATCAATGGCCGTCCATGAGCTGTCATAATAATTTCACCGGTTGAAAGGTTCCTCATGGGACCCATAAGAAAACTTCCCGGTTTATGTTCGACTTCGTCGCCTCGGCGTTTATCGTCCACGTCGAACTGTCTTACATAATCAGGCATGGCTGAAAGTCCGTTGTTTCCTCGCCTGGTTGTCCCTAAAGCCAGATAATCGAGATAGTGGAGTGTAAAAGCCAAAACTCCCATACCTGCTGAGGGACTATTAATAGCTGTTAAAATATGTTCCGGACAGTTTTCATTGTAAACTTTAAAATTATCATTCCAGTTGGCACATAGTTTATAGGGCAATTTTAAAACCGTATCGCAGGCGTTAATACACTCCTGCCATTTAGGACCACCATCAGGATTCCATACCATTGCATTCAAATACATCTTTGCAAGAATTGTATAAACAGCTCCTTTTGTGAATTTTCCGTAACTCGAGGAACTTACATCCGACCTGATTTTATCTTTTATATCGTTAAGCTCCGATATAACAAAATTATATACTTCAGCCCGTGTTTTTGTGGCAGGTTTCGACAAATCCGTAAAATCTGTAACAATCGGTACATTGCCATAGTAGTCGCACAATTCATAATACCAGAATGCCCTTGCAGCTCTCACCTGACATTGATAAGGTAATTTATCAGTGATTCCCTGTGCGTTGTTTATCAAATATAAAATCTGATTACATGCTGCAACGCGTGACATGCAGGTATTATAAAAGCTTACTATATGACTTGTTTTTGATGTCCAGGTGCCTAGCCGAAGCTCTTTATATACACCCCCGTCCCACCAGTCTCCGCCTTTTCTTGTAGGTGCAATTGCCATATCGGAGGACGTCTCAGCTATAGTAATCGGGTTATTAGCAGATCTCAGCCCGGTATAAATCGGAGCAATCAGAGAATTTACTTCTGCTTCGTTCTTCCCATAACTTTCTACCGGCAACTGAGAATACACTTTCTCATCAAGCCAATCTGTACATCCAACAGAGAGAAAAACAAGAATCAGAATCAACGGTATAATTGATGTATTAATTATTCTCCTTTTCATATAATATAATTTAAAAGGTTAAAAATTCAAATTTATGCCAAACAAATATGTTCTTGATTTCGGGTAATATTCCCTTCCTTCCACTCCAGGATCGAGTCCGCTCATTGGTACTTCAGGGTCAACTCCTTTATATTTTGTCAGAAGAAGAAGGTTTTTGCCGGTGAAATATACTCTTAGCCTGTTAATTCCCAATATCCTGGGATTAAATGAATATGCAAGGTTGATATTTTCGAGTCGACAGAAAGAGCCTTTTTCAATATAAAAGCTATTATAAAACGGACTTTGTTTCAATCCTATAGTAAGAGCATCGTGCAGCACATTTGCACCAGGAAGCCATTGTGTAGTTGCGTACGACAACTTGGAGAAATTCAGGACGTCATTCCCATAAACTCCACGGAAGAAAAACGAGAATTCAAAATTCTTATAAATAATTGAATTATCAATTCCGTAAGTAAGCTTGGGTTGAGCATTTCCAATATAGGTATAATCGGAAATTGTTACACCTGGAACACCATCTACCATATCATTTATTATATAAAGCCCATTTTCATCAATACCCAGACATTCCCAGCCATAAAACTGACCTACCGGCCTTCCTTCCTCTACAATATGAGTTGTATTAGATGAACCTCCTCTTACCCATGCGCTTCCGACTTTTATTGATGGTGTTGTAAATTCCTCACTTGAAAGCTTGGTAATTTCGTTCTTATTATGAGATGCGTTGACATTCAATGTCCACCTTATATTATTAGTCCTGATAATATCGCCGCTTAATGCTACTTCAACACCGTTATTTTTCATCGAACCCACGTTAGCAACCATAGATGAATATAAGTAAGGAGGAACAGGAACCGGATAAGTATAAAGCAGTTTTGAAGTATTCTTATCATAATATTCGATTGTTCCGCTTAATCTCGAATTAAAAATACTAAAATCAATACCAATGTTAGTCATTGCTGTTTCTTCCCATTGCAGATTGGGATTCGCATTCTGGCTTACGGCATACGCTGTATGCCATGTTCCGTTATCATAATATGTTCCGGAAGAGCCATACAATTGCATTGACTGATAAGGAGCCAAACCTTCCTGGTTACCTGAAATTCCATATCCTGCACGTAATTTCAAATCATCGAAAATACCTGACAGACCCTGCATAAATGGTTCTTCCGATATTCTCCATGCAACGGAAGCTGATGGGAATGTTCCCCATTTATTATTCTTACCAAATTTGGATGAGCCGTCACGACGTAAAGTTGCAGATACTATATAACGGTTTAGAAATATGTAGTTTACTCTTCCAAAATACGATTCCAGCCTGTTCATGCTTGCATTTGATGCCACATCGCCAACCTGCATATTTTCGCCTGCAGATAGATTATTGGCACCAAAAAGATCTGTGACGAATTTTCTGTTTTGTGCAGTAGCCGACTGGGAATAATTGTCTTCAAATGAAATACCGCCCAAAACATTTATATCATGACTTCCAAGTTTAACAGAATAATTAATTGTTGATTCGATCAAACTTGTATTACCACTACTAAAATAACGGTATGCGCTTCCATATTCAGTTCTGCCTCGTTCAGTCAGCGAATTGTAATATCTGCTGCGATCCGTTGTCTGGCGTTGAAAATATGCGTTTAACGATAAGTTTAAATTTTTAATAATTTCCAGATCAGCTTTCAGATTAATGTAATTTAAATTTGTCTTATATTTATTATAGTTATAAGTAATATTTCTGACTGGATTGCCCTGGTCATAGTCTGTACTGTCAAACCATGTGCCGTCTTCATTCTTAACAGGATAAACAGGAAGCATATTATATGCCAGAACAAAGTTTCTGGTATCGCTTGGCTGATAATCTCTCTGAGTGATAGTACCTATCAATGTAAGATTCAGTTTATTGTTTAGAGCTTTTTGATTTGCCGAAAACCTCAAATTCATCCTTGTTTGATAATTGTCTTTTACAACGCCTTCCTGGTCGAGATAAGAGAAGGATACTCTATAATTGTTACTGGAACCCCCTCCGGAGAAAGACAAATCATGATTCTGAGAAATGCCAGTTCTCATAATTTCCCCGAACCAGTCGGTATTTGCACCTTTATCAAAGCCCTGGTAGGCGAGATTTAAATCGGCACAAGCTTTCCGCCATTCGTCGGCTGTTAGCACATCAGGTTTATTTGAGACCACATCCACGGCAAAATAACCATTATAATCGGTTGCAAACTGACCTGATTTTCCTTTCTTAGTTGTAATAAGAATAACCCCGCTAGCTGAACGCGATCCATAAATAGCTGCCGAGGATGCATCTTTCAAAATGCTTATTGATTCAATGTCCTGAGGAGCGACTGCATTCAAACTTAAACCGGGGACTCCATCTATTACAACAAATGGTTCACTGCTTCCTGTTAACGATGATGTCCCTCTAAGTCTCATGGTTTGTTGAGAAGTAACGTCACCTGTATAAGAAGTGATAAGTAATCCTGCAACTTTACCCTGAAGTAAATCGGCTGCAGTTCGTGTAACGCCAGTATTGAAATTCTTTTCTGAAACAGTAGCTATAGAACCCGATATCGTCCTCTTTTGCTGTGTCCCATATCCGACAACTACAATCTCCTCAAGACCAATCGTCTCACTTACAAGTGCAACATTTAAAGTTGTTTTCCCTTCAAGTGGAATCTCCTGAGTAGTATAACCTATAAAAGAAAATACCAGAGTCGCATTTCTGTCAGGGACATTTAATGAGTAATTACCTGATGCATCGGTCATAGTACCTATGTTTGTGCCTTTTACAACAACATTTACACCGACCATCGGTTCCCCTGTCTGGCTGTCAGTAACTTTACCGGTTACAGTCATTTGCTGCTCGTCCGATAAAATAGTAACATTTTTATTAAAAACTGCGGGCAAAGACATCTTTATATTCTTTGTCGCATAGGCATATAAATCATTGAAATCCCTTTTCAATGAAAATCCTGCGTCGCTGCCCTGCGCATTTGCAGAATAAAAAATCGAAACAGCTCCTAATAAGCAAATTAAAAACTTGAGCCTTATATCCTGAAAAAATTTCCTAAGGCTCAAAAGAAATAAAACAAGTTGATTAGTTTCCCTTTTCATAAAGTTAGAATTTAAAATTTAAAGATTAAATAACCTTTTGTACAAGTAGATTTCTACAAATTACTTTTTAGTTAAGTAAAAGTAGCACATCATAGTTCATAGGCAGTCGGGATTGTTTCATAGGCATACATTTTTAGTTAAATAATAACACAAAAGTATAATTTTTTTTTTTATTCCAAGTTCTAAAAATCAAATTATATAGTTTTATCTGCAATAACAAAAATAATCTTATGATTTATATAAATAAGTCTACAACATCATTATTGATATTTATCTTTTTCTATCAATGTATTTCTTTGTTAAAAGATAAAATCATTCCAGCTTTTTTACTAAAAGTCATTCAGCATATATTTTCAATCCAGCGTCCTGAAGCCCTTCAGCATGTGCTCTCACGATTATTTCCCCTGGTTTCTTATCTGGTCGTATTATAGCGAGGCACTTTCCCTGCCATGTTCTTCGGCGGGGTTGTTGAAAACTTGCCATGTCGCTATGACTGCCATTCCCGACACCGGCTAACTTACCATTACCGGAGATAGTAAACTCAACCTGAACATCATTTGCATCCGGAACTACATTACCTTCATTATCTATCACCTCAACCATAACATAAGCCAGATCATTTTTGTGCGCTTTTATATTGCTCCGGTCCGGGACAAGTCTTAGTGCATAAGGTTTACCGGTAGTCTTTATTGTCTGCGAACCTGTTTCTTTTCCATTTTCAAAACAGCGTGCAGTAAGTTCTCCCGGTTCATAGGGCACTTCGAAGGTGGCTGTTATTGACTTGCTATCATCTATGTTCTGCTCGCCGATTACTTTGCCGTTCAGTTCGAGTCTGACAACGGGGCCGCGTGAATAAACATGCACAAGCATTTTCTCTCCCTCGTGCCCTTGCCAGTTCCAGCTCTTAAGCTCATCAGGGAAACCCCACGGGCTGGTTATTTCTCTTTTACCTGCTGGTATGGGCTGATGAACCAGTATTTCCAGCTTGCTTTCCCTCCATACAACCTGGCGGTAATAATAAGCTGCTTTCGGATTCCCTATTATATCCAGGTCACCCTGAAAATTGATAAAGACAGGCCATGATTCGCGTGCGAAGAAATTGCCTGCCTGCGGCCGTCTTTTATCACTGGCAGGTGCTTCATCAACGAGGCGGGGCACACCCACGCCGGCCTCACCAAGGTAATCCATTGCTGTCCATGTGAAGCTGCCGAAGACATAAGGCAACTCTTCCACTTTCTGCCAGTCAGGCAATGCTAATGAAGGCATTGATTCCGAAGCAAAAATGACTCTATCTGGATATTTCTTATGGTCAGTTTCATATTTAGTAAACCCGTAATTATATCCCACTACATCAAGAAGTGCCATGTGCGGTGCCAGATCATCCCACGAAGTATATCCCGGTCTGTTTACTCCCGAAAAATCGACCAGAGCCTCAGTTACTGCCCTTGTAGTATCGAGTTCTTTAATTGCTGTGACAAGTTTTTTCGCTATCTCGAACCCTGATTCCTGCCTTGCCTCCGGAATCTCATTACCAATGCTCCACATTATCACGGAAGGATGGTTACGGTCGCGCAAAACCATTGAGGTCAAATCTTCTTTCCAATGGTCACGAAAATAATTTGCATAATCATCGGGCGATTTTGGTCTTTCCCACATGTCGAAAGCCTCGTCTATAACAATCATACCAAGGCGGTCACATGCATCGAGCAGATAAGGCGATGGAGGATTATGGCTGCAGCGTATTGCGTTGAAGCCTGCTTTTTTCAGAATCTCGATCTTCCTTTCCTCGGCACGGTCTATAGCAGCAGCTCCAAGAGGACCATTATCATGATGGAAACAGCCGCCTCTTAACTCCATTGGCTTCCCGTTGAGGCTGAAGCCTGTCCCGGCATCAAAATGTAATGATCGTATGCCGAATGGCGTAATCACTTTATCACTCTCCTTCCCATCCACAATTACTGATACCTTAGCCTGGTACAGAGCTGGTGAATCAGTGGACCAAAGAACAGGATTTTCCACTGAAACCCTTTGGCTGACAATGGTTGTTTGACCATGAGAAAGTGTAACGGGAGTATCACCATTTGCAGCCACATTGCCCGAAGGATCAGTTATTTCAGTCAAAACGGAAACCTGCGCATCAACGTTACCGGCATTTTCAATCGTATATTGGATTACTACATCTGCAAACTCTTTTTCAATGACCGGTGTAGTGATATATACTCCCCACATGCCAACATGTACAGGATTGACTTTAGTAAGCCATGTGTGGCGGTATATACCGGAACCGGAATACCACCTTGAGTTCCGCCCCTCGTTCTTTACCTGCACAGCAACCACATTCGGTTTACCCGGCTGGTTGAGATAATCAGTTATATCGTAATAGAACGAAGTATAACCGTATGGGTGATTGCCGAGATGCTTCCCGTTAATCCACACATCCGAATTCATATAAATTCCGTCGAAAAGCAGATAAACAATCTTGTTGCCTTCTGATTTATCAACAGTGAATTCTTTCCTGTACCATGCCGTTCCTCCGACAGTATAACCTGTCGCCATCTTACCGACCGACGACTTCGAAAAAGGTCCTATGACACTGTCACTCTGACCTGGAAGGTCTTCAATACTCCAGTCGTGAGGCAGGTCTATCTTCCTCCATCCCGAGTCATCGAACGAGGGGTTCTCAGCACCGGAAGGATTTTCTCTTATAAACCGCCAGCCCTCATCAAAAGAGACGGTACGCAGGCTGTCCTGTTTGACGGCCGGTGAAGAACATGAAACGACCATTAACATTAATGTAATGATCATCAGTGAAAATGCTTGATTCTTTTTCATAGTGTAATATGAATTTTTACATTTAACTTATTGCTTATGTACCTAAATTGACTGTTCATACGAAATTGCTGTTTCCCGACTAAAGTAATCAATTATACCGGATTTTTTATCTAAAAGGACGAAAAGAACTTACAATTTTGGGATGGCATAAAGAAAATTCGAGATTTATGCCCGGTTGAAATATTTTTCGGGTTTCCATGTCAAATATATTATTAAAACATAAATTCGATGTTTTGTAATAAATAACTTTAGTGGTTTAATATTTGAATCAATGACTGAAGAATTAAAATCGAATATCTGCAATCCTGAAATGCTCGAAAAAATGTACAGGGATAACCCGTCAGCATTCGAAGAAGAATTCGAGAAAATTTATCCCGAGATATCAAATCTGGAAATTGCAAAATTCTGGAAAGCCAGACTGGAATATAGCAGAAAAACTGACAGGTTAAAAACGTCCGATCTGCCTGAAGTAATAATTGTTATTACAATTTGTATTATAACAGCATTACTTATCAAGATACCGGATTTTTTTCATATCGGATTTCCCGAATCAATGTTCTATCAGAAAAATGCGGCAGCTATTGTTTTTTTAGGTCTTGTTCTATATATGATCCGGATCAACAGAATATCCGGGTATAAAAAAATAATTACAATTGCAGCAGCCTTTATTATTCCCGTAGTATATTCAAATCTTCTTCCGTCAGTTGATCCAGGCGATTCAGTCAATCTTGTATATATTCATCTTCCTCTCCTTTTCTGGTGTATATTGGGAATAGTTTTTATTGGTTTTGACTATAGCAATAATAATAAGAGGATTGATTTTATCAGATATAGTGGTGATCTGATAATAATATATGCTCTGATAGCGATAACAGGTGGTCTTCTTACCGCTGTTACAATTGGCCTTTTCAATTCCATCGGATTAAATATTGAGAAATTTTACTCTGAAAATATTGTATTAACAGGCGCAGTTGCAGCACCTGTTGTTGCAGCATTTATTATACGGGCCTTCCCCGGGCTGGTAACAAGAATTGCGCCAGTTATAGCATCAGTCTTCAGCCCATTGGTTTTGATAACATTAATTACCTTCCTTATTTCTATTGCATTTACAGGGAAAAATCCTTATAAAGACAGAGATTTTTTACTGATTTTCAATATAATGTTACTTGGTGTTATGGGAATAATAGTCTTCTCGGTTTCCGAGGCATCAGTAATAAAGAATCAGAAATTCAATGGGATAATATTATTTTCTTTATCAGTTATTACCATTGTTGTCGATTTAATCGCTTTGTCTGCAATATTTTACAGGCTTGGAGAATATGGCCTGACACCAAACAGGCTGGCGGTTCTTGGATCCAATCTGCTTGTTCTAATCAATCTGGTTTTAATAATGATAGACTTATTCAAGGTTACATTTAAGAAATGTGAGTTCAGAAAAGTAGAAATGTCTGTTGCTAAATTCCTGCCAGTTTATCTTGGATGGATTATCATAGTAATATTCGGATTCCCTTTTATTTTCGGTATGAAATGAATTTCTACTTTTTCCTCTTCCCCTCATGTGCTGAACAGTGCTCTATCAAAGGTACAGGCAAAATGCAAATTTGTAATAAATCCTGAACAAAAGAGCCCATGAAAGGGTTTATACAGGCCAGAGCGAATTTAAGCTGTTTTACTTATTACGGTTTAGCAAAGAATGCTTCATCAACCGGTTTATTGATCTCAACTTTTGTTACGGTGCTGGTAAATTCAATCATTCCGCCTATGTTTATAGTCACAGTATGCGGAAGAGTATATCCATTTACCTGTTTATAATCAGAGAATATAGTTACATTTTCGATAGTCTGACCCTGCATATCACCCTGTGAGACCGATTTTAAAATATATCCGGTTTCTTTGTCAAAAAAATACACAGTAGAAGTATTGTCAGGCGCTGTCAGTTTTACTTTGAAAGTATTTGCATTCCCCACAGCTTCGCTTCCGAGTAGTTCAGCCTTATATCCTTTTTCGGCATATATAGTGAATGGCGATCCTATGTAAATCTGGTCTCTGCCGGAAATATACATTGCCTGAGGCATATCTTCGGCCGAACCGCTGCCCATCATCGGGTTAATTGACCATCCGCTATTATCATTAAAGCATGTAGTCATAATCGATCCCATGATATCCATATCCATCCTGTAGCCCTTGCCATTTAAAATAGTCGTTTTCTGAATAGACTCCATACCCATAATATCTGCTTTGCTTTCCATGTAGATCGAAGTAATCATACTTAATACCTCTTTGCCGCCTATTGCTTTAAGATATTTTGCTATAACTTCATCAGCCGTCTGGGCCGATACAAAGGAGCCGCAAAGAAAAATGGCTCCGATTAAATTGACTGGCATAAAACTTTTCATTTTAATTTATATTAGTTATTCTATTGATTATCAAACTATTGCAATTTATTTACATAAAATACTGTTAGAAATAGACTTATAAAACATAAATATAATTATATTTCTCACAATATCAACTCAAGAATTAATATTTACTGTCTCCATTTCAAAACCATTTCACTTTTACTGGCTTAACATTCTCAGAGTTTGTGCAGCTCTCTTTCTGCTCTCCCTACGTTGAGTTGATATGTCTGTAAGGATCCTCGAAAGGTCCCATTGTATATTTTGCTTCAAGAACTCTCCTGCATGCATTATCAATATCTTTCTGTGATATTCTGCCTTATTTGAGTGATTTCAGTAAAGTAGTGCTGAATGCATCTCCCATCATATCCATATCGACGCCTGCCTTGAGCGCAAGAACAGATACTTCCTGGAGGTTACCAAGTCCGTGGTTTGTAAGCTCTCTGATAGATGAGTAATCTGTAACCACGAATCCTTTAAATCCCCACTGGTTTCTTAGAACTTCTGTAAGGAGCCATTGATTGGCTGTAGAAGGTATTCCATTTATATCATTGAATGATGTCATTATGCTTCCTGCACCAGCTTCAACGGCTGCCCTGTAAGGCGGGAGGTAATCGTGATACATACGTATATAGCTCATATCAACAGTGTTATAATCACGGCCCCCCTCAGCGGCGCCATATAAGGCATAATGCTTGACGCACGACATCACTGCGGTGCTGTCTTTAAGCCCTGGCCACTTGTGACCTCTCACCATAGCGGCAGCTATAAGCGATCCGAGGTAAGGATCCTCGCCTGAACCTTCGGCAACCCTTCCCCACCTGGGATCGCGTGCCAGATCGACCATTGGTGAATATACCCAGTTGAGACCGTCGGAAGCAGCTTCGGTAGCCGCAATCCTTGCCGACCGTTCTATCATCTCCATATCCCATGTACACGACAAGGCAAGAGGAATAGGGAAGAAAGTAATATCTTTTGTAATTGAAAATTCAACACTTTATAAAAGTAATATTCTTTTTAATCTTTAACTTAAGAGTAATTCAAAGTATATAATAAAAAACTTTTAAGCGCTTCCAGGTAGCAAATTATTTGAGGCTTTGGGCTAAATACTTAATAAAGGCAAAGCATATAAACTTATATTTATATATATAAATAAATTAAATTCATTTTACAGGAAACATGTAAACAGTTCGTCCTGAACCTCAAAGTAAGGCATGAATTCGAAGCCGGTAATGCCAGCAACTGAAAAATGAAGAGGTTTTCCCGGAACTGGTTTCATATTTTTCAGAAGTTTATCCCTGTCATATTTAAGAGTCAGATTATCTTTTTCTCCTTTCATATTTACATAAGCCATCAGGACAGGGCCATATTCCAGCGCAAAACGGCCGATATATTCTTTTTCTTCTCCTTCATATAGTGTCGTTCTGAAAGTTGCAGGAAGTGTAAAGGATATCACATCTCCATTCTTCCATTGCCTGCTCAAAGTAATATATGTCCCCGGATTGCCATTTATAATTGTCTTTCCATTAACATTTACAGCCATTTTCTTTGCTGCCCATGAGGGTATGCGAATTCTTATCTTTGCTTCAATCGGATAATCAGTATTTACAGTGAGTTCAACTTTATTGTCGTATGGGAATTGAGTGACCATTTTCAAAGTTATAGTTCCATTACCGGTTCTATGAGTTATAGTAGAAGGGGCAAACAGGTCAACGTATATGCCATCGTCGGCCACGGAATAAATGAATTCGGGAAGAGCGCCTATCATGCGTGTTCCCTGACCTTCGCAGCAAGTGCTCATTGCAAAAGGCTGGCGGCTGTTGACATCTTTATGATCTACAAGAACCGAATGATACCTTATGCCTTTATCGCCTACCTGATTGGCAATCAAATTATTATAAATTGATTTTTCAATTTCTGCAACATATTTTTCTTCTTCAGGATTAAGAAGATGGAAGCGTTGATTAAAAAATGACCAGAAGACACTTCCACACAGTTCACCTGTAGAACGGTGGAGGTAATATGATTTTGGCGGATACAGATCTGTGCCTTCACAAATGGCTATTGATCCTCCGATATGCTCCCAGTTGTCATGAAACAAATCCCATGCACCTGAAGCTGCATCGAGATATTTTTTTTCGCCCGTCGCTCTGTACAGGTCAAGATAAGGTTCAATGCCTGTTATAAGATAGTTATGAGGCCGATCGTACGGATAAAGCCAGATAGCTTCCGGCTCTCTCTTTGCAAGCTGTTCCATCCAGTAATTCTCCTGAAAATATTGTTGAACAACATAGATATCTTCAGGACTTCCCAAAGGAGTGAAATAAACCCTTGTACTGGGAATTATACCCTGTGTTCCCTGACCGGCTCTTCTAAGCATTTCGGGGAGATAGACAGATGTGTTGAACCAGTCGTAGAATCCTCTCAGCAACCGGAAAGCTTTTTCGTTACCTGCATATCCTGCCTCGATAAGACCATGTGTTACCCACGATCTGGTGTATGCTCCATATTCACCCGAAAATATCCTGTTTTTCGGGTAGGCCATTATGTAGCCATCAGGTTCTTTGCATTCATCAATTACATCAACGATTTTGTTCATCCTGTCTCTCAAGTCGGCATTTTCTATCCACCGGAGGGTGTTTCCTGCTCCCATCAGAAAGCGACCTGCCTCCTGACCTGGAAGGTCCTGGAACCAGAAATTATTCAGTCTTTCCGGAAGCGGCTGGACAGGTTTTCCTGCTTTTACCTTGAAATTTCGTACAAGCTCGTCAAAAGTGAATGAGTTCATCAGATAAGCAATATTGTTCTCCATCGTTTTCCTGAAAAGCCCGTCTCCGATCTCCACTCCACTTTTTGGTGACTGAGCTTTATAACTGACCGGTTTCCACTTTTCCGACAGAATTATATTTCCGGGGTTATCCGTGACAACACCTTCTCCCTGAGGGCGATCGGGACGTGTTAAAACCGAACCCGGCAGTTCTCCCGATTCCGAGTCGGATACGCGACAATCAACTGAAATCTCTTTACCGTCGGATAGTATTGCAATTTTTGTAAAGGCCAGCCTCTGCTGCCTGAGACGGATTGCTGTAAGGCGTACATATCTGCCGTATGCTTCTTTACCATCAAACGTTATAATTTCGTCGAATGGATCTCTAAAGTCTTCCCTGAGTCTGTTCTCATACATAATTGATGTTGTGAAGTCTTTGTCGTCTGAAATTTCGATTTTGAAGCGTGCCGGAAAGCCTATAGATGACACATATCCCCATGGATTAACTCTTGGAAGAAGCTTTATACAATCGACTTTCTTCGTTTCACCGAGGTCTATCTGAATCCATCTGATTTCATTATCAGTTTTAGCTGACTTCGACTCATAGACCGGCGTGAAAAATCGTGCCACTCGTTCAATTCCCATGCCGGCATCTTTTCGCTCATCTTTCGGATTATATTTAATTTGTGAATTTACAGGCGGAAAATATATCGATGATATTAAGAAAATCACAATTATATACTTTCGAAAAAAATGAATAATAACCAGTAATATTTTCTTCATAATATTTTATTGATGTTTATCCAAAAACACTTATGTACTATTAACACTTATTCTAAGAATTCATTTTGAGGTTTGATCTGTATGATAAAACTCACTTTTTTATGCAATCGAAATCGCTAATAAGGTTAATTCTTCTTATCTAAATATTGCATTTAAGTCGTAATTTTTTTTATAATGCCTCATTTACCATTTTAATCTCTTTAAATCTACAGAAATATGAAAGTTCTTTAGTGATATCTCCATAACATGTCACTCTGTGTAATCCACTTGCCCAGTTTTTCCATAACTTTGTCACATCGCCGTCTACTTTGACGGTGATTTTTGTCCGGCAACCCCTATCGTCTTTTAGTGATACGGGCGTTCCGATTATCTCACCTGTGAAGTATGGCAAGAAATCTGTACCTTTCAAGATAGCCTGAGTAACTTTTTGCCCGATACGCATTTCCACTTGAGGGACTGCACCTTCCTGGCGTTCCATAATTGTTCTTAATTTATAGAGAGCGACCGGCTTATCAGGTCCATCCATCTTTGTTGTCCCTAAACAGTGTGCCAGAATGATACTGTTTAAAGATTCATCCACCGTAGGATCACTTATAAATCCAGGTCTTCCCGACAATCCCTGGAATACAACGTGAGTCATAGCGCATTGTAAATCAGATTCACAAATACCCCCTAATCCCATATTATTCAATCGGGTAAAACCTATACAAGGGAAAGCATACGATTGGCATAATGGCTTATACATAGTCCCATAACAATCAACTGTCATGACAGTCGCATCCTCTTCGTCAAGAAGTTTTTCAAAAGCCAGTGCAAGTTTACATGATTTAAAGATATCTTCATTCGATGGTTCCACCACCTGAAGTGCCCCTTTTATCCACCGTTCGGCCTCAGCTCTTGCATCAGCATCATTAACAGCATTATATGCATCAATCATTCGCTTGAGTTCAATCTGTTTAATTTCCGTCCCAAATTTATTCCTGACATTATTTGCATATTCGGTGAAAGATCCGGTTGTCAGGTTGAGAATCTTAGCTTCCCTTAGATGATGAATTGCACGAAAAGGTTTTATAGCAGTTGCCAATTTTTGATAATCACTTGTTAGAATGCATTCCATTTTACTGCCTATTGGCTGATTCAGTAAACTACCGAAGCTGGCCCATTCATGCCCTGAATATGGAATTGCAAAAACCATAACAGGGATACCTGTACTGAGAATTTCATTGAGAATAGAACCAATTCCCATATTTAAATGAATCGCAAGTATTCCGTCAGCTTCCTTTAATCTGCTCTTAATTTTGATCACTTCTTCGCGAGAAGTAACCAATTCATCAACAATAAACTCCACATCCGACAACTCATCTTTTAATTTATTAAACTCCAATTCATATATCTGAATTTCTTTCTTAAAATCCATGTTAGGTTTAGGCCAGAGCCCCTCTGGAGTTCCCATATAAATCCTTGCAACCTTGACTTTCGTTCTTCTGCAGCCCGGACTTATAAGTTTTAAACCATAGGAATTATTCATAAATGCCAGACTTCTCAAACCGCAAAGACACAGTGCACTGCCTGCTAATGTCAGTTGAAGAAATTCTCTTCGCTCTATCTTTTTACCCATAATAACCTCCTTTTTAATTGAAATAAATCATGCAAGACAAAATAAATCTTTAGTTAATCAATTCATAAATCTAAAGTTAAACAATAAAATTGAATTTCGCAGCAGAATTTACAGAAACGATTCATTCTCTTAAATTATATTATATTTTTAATGAATTTTGTTTCTCTTCAACAGAGAAAGTGTTTATTTTTAAAAAATCAAACAATAAACCTGGTTAGAACAATATAAATATAAAAATATCAAACAATTTTTATGAAAAATAACCGAAAGGATTTTATTAAAAAAGGTGGTACCATAGCTGTTGCGATATCCGGTTCAGGGCTGAAGGTGTACAATGATACGGTAATACCGTGAATATCAAAGTTATATGTAAAAGATGCAGGGATTAAATTTACTGAATTAATGTCAATTGACTCGCCACGAGTTGCTTTTTGTAAGCAACTAAACGTAAACTATGCAGTTTCGGGAGTTATAAGGATAAAAGGATAAAATCCATGTGATCCGGAATTAATTAAGGCAACTAAAAATGCATGGGACAAAGAGGGAATTAAATGGATCGTTGTTGAGGGCCCTCCCTCTCTGGGTGAAAAAACAAAGCTCGGACTAAAAGGCAGAGATGAGAAAATTTCAAATAAGATATCCTTACTTTATCTTCACTTTTGCCACTACTTTCTTAACTTTCCCTGAAATATTATCAGGTGCCACTTTAGGCTGATGAGCATCCTGCGGAAAAAAGATACCAAAAGAACCTCTGTCAAGTGTTACATAA
>JAGNKY010000001.1 GCA_017999895.1 Bacteroidales bacterium | reverse complement strand
GATTGACGCCTGCACCAACTCTGGCCAGAATGCCGAAACCCATTGTCTCGCCTGCCGTCTGTCCTCCCATCCCGTAAAAGTTATTCATGAAATTGAAAATCAGTGGAAGTCCGCCCCTGTATTCGCCATCCCATAATGTTTTGTATTGATCCATGGTTGCAAAGCAAATACCTTCCCACACAGGGCCGCATGCCATCGAGGCATCGCCAATGTTACATACAACGATTCCGGGTTTCCGGTTAATCTTTTTGTATAGTGCGGCGCCGACCGATATATCGCCCGAACCGCCCACTATGGCATTGTTCGGATATATGCCGAAGGGTGTAAAGAAAGCATGCATCGAACCGCCAAGCCCTTTGTTAAATCCATTTTCCCGTGCAAATATCTCCGCCAGTGCGCCGTAAACAAGAAAACGCACCGCAAGTTCTTTTATCTCGCCGGTAAATCCCTTTTCTACAACCCTGAGCGTTCCACCGCCGAAATAGTTCTTCATTATCCTGTAAAGTGTGTCATCGTCAAGCGAATTTATTGCCGATAACCCTTTTGCAAGTATTTCGCCGTGACTACGGTGTGAGCCGAAGATATAATCGTCGATGCCGAGGGTATAAGCCATGCCTACGGCGGCCGCTTCCTGACCTATCGAAAGGTGTGCAGGCCCTGGATGGTTATAGGATATGCCTCTGTATTCGTTCTTCGTTTTGATGCTGTTGAGCATCGTCTCGAACTCGCGTATAATAGCCATGTCGCGGTATATCCTTATAAAATCGGCATCAGAATAGTTTACACGCTCTTCTTCGATTGACCTGTCATACTGATTCAAAGGAATTTTACCGAATTCGATAAAACCCGGTTTTCTGACTTCTCCGGGATAAATGTTAAGGCTTTTTGGCATAGTCTGAATTAATAATATTTTAGTTTTTAATACTGCAATGGTGTAGTTTTTAATTAGAATGTCATTCAATGGTCATTCAATGGTCATTCAGTAGTCATTCAGTAGTCATTTCCCATTCTCCTCATCTTCAAATTATTCTTCATTATGTTATATGTTCATTAAAGTTAAAACCTTCAATCTGTTCTTTGATTTCTTTCAGGAATAGTGTTGCCGGTCCGCCGTCTATGGCTCTGTGGTCGTAAGTGAGTGACAGGCCGATGACCGGGATGAATCCCATCACTCCGTTGCTAATGTCGGCCGGCCGGTATGTTATAGTACAAACACCCAGTATAGCAACCTGTGGAAGATTGATTACCGGTGTAAACATTTCCACGCCGTATGCACCAAGGTTTGTGACGGTGAATGAGGCGGCTGTGCTTTGAATCAGTTCGGGGTTGATGTTCCCCTTACGACACGCCTCAGCGGCAGACTTCAGCTCTTTCGAAAGAACGGGAAGAGTCATCCGGCATGCATTTTTTATGGCAGGAACCATCAATCCGCGTTCGGTATCCACAGCAAGGCCAAGGTGTACACTATTGAAGATACGGATATAATCTCCAAGGAAATGGCTGTTCGCCTCAGGAAACTTCCTCAGGGCTTTTATCACACAAAAACAAACCATATCGTTCAGTGTGATGTCGGGCACGCTCTTACCCGATGCACGTTCCTCTTTTATCTTTTTCCTTGCCTCGAGGAGTTTTCTCACATCTGCGCTCATGTGGTGGGTGAGCTGTGCAGAATTCTGCAGTGAAGCATGCATAGCACCTGCAATAATCCTTCTTACATTCGAAAGCGGTTTATCTGTGTATTCGTTTTCTGTACCGGATAAGGCAGGCTCAGGCTCTTTAGTTGCCTCCAAAGGCGTATAACCTTTAAGGGCATTCTCGATGTCTCTTACAATTATTCTTCCGTTGGGGCCGGTGCCTTTTATCTGTGTAATAGGCACTCCCTTTGCAAGGGCAAGGTTTCTGGCACGCGGCGATATGCGTATCTTCCCTCCTGTTTCTGTTACAGAAAGGGATGAAACCGTAGATTCGGCAGTCGCTTGTTCTAAAGTTTCTTTTTTCGATGTTTCGGCTGGGGCCGAAGCACCGGCAGAGCCAGGTCTGAAAGCCTCTATATCCTCGCCTTCCCTGCCAATTACTGCAATATTCGTCAGGACAGGCACCTCCGCTCCTTCGGGGAAAAATATCTCGAGAAGAGATCCTTCGGCAGGTGACTCGAGCTCGAAAGAGGCTTTATCTGTTTCGTAAGAACATAGAATATCGCCAGTTTTTACATAATCGCCTTTATTTTTAAACCAGGTCATTATAACACAGGTTTCGACCGATTGGCCTTGCTTTGGCATTATTACGGGAGTTGCCATCTTACATTTATTAACTTACGGATATATTTAAAAATCAATTTATCCCTGATAAATGAATTTTATGAGAGTGCTAAAATAAGAATTTTAACTTGTATTTACAAGTAAAGATAAAAAACTAATATTCTATACTTTTTTCATGAAGGATTCTTTACTTTGTAGCTGTTTAATATATTTATATTTTTATATATTTTTGTAGAAAAACAGAAATATGTTGTTTCTGGAATTTAAGAAAAGTATGTTAAAGACATTCCCCTCCGCATAAAAAATAACACTCATTCCTTGTTTTCTGCACTTTTTCAGGTCGCTACATAATACAACATTGATAATCAATATTAATATTTTTGGTGTCACAATGAGTAATAACAGGAATAATTCACCACGGAGACAAACACCCTATGTAATAACTTATCAACAAAAAATCGTTTAAAAATTTGTTTTTATCTTAGAATTCACGGGTTAACACGGATTCATTCCGTGCCAATCCGTGCGCTCCGTGGTAAAAGAATAAAAAGTATTAATCAACAAAATTATTTGATTTGTACAGGCATCATTATCTATCTTGTATACAGTAAAATATGACGAATCCCTATCTCTTATATTTTCCGATAATAACTACCGGATTATCCCACATCCCGATATTCCCTAATTTCTGTAATGCAGGATTCAGTTTTTTGAATTTTTCAGGATTCTTTTCTATCCAGCTTACCAGTTCATTTGCCTGAAGAATGCCAATCAACTCTCCTTCCCAATTCATAGAATCGAATGTTATATTCATGAATCCATCAATATCATTCTTAATTCCGGAGTTATTGTCGGTGACTTTAAGTAATTTCAATGATTTATCATACAGTGCAAAATATTTATTCTTGCTCAGATAGAAATTGAATGAGATGTATCGCTCATTTTCAAGATATACCGGTTGAGAAATAAAATTTGATTGCAGTTGCTTGTCGAATGACCACCATTTTGATTCAAACGGAGGACTATGTTTACCACGGTTGAGAATAAAATATGGAGTTATTTTGTCGATGGATATCCGGAATACAGTATCATTGTACATACTTTGAAAGAATAAATTGTTGTTAAAATGGTAAAAACTCGTTTCGCCGGTTCGAAGCACAAAATTTCGTTTAGTTTCTAAAATATTTCTGTTAGGAAAAATCTTTAAGGCTTCGCCCTTCTCATTAAATATCATTAGTGAATTGGGTTCGATTCCGGAAGCAATCAAAAGATCACATACTATAATTGAATCGTTCAGATAAGAATAATTCATTGGGAGAGAAAGAGAATCGAAGTTATCTTTAAAACCAGGTATCCTTACATTTCCCCTGAAAGCGCCGTCAATCGAATACTTGACCAGATTTCCATTCCATCCATTAAAGTAACATGCAGGAATATGTTCGTTTAAGAACCCTCTGGCGTTCTGAAATTCCCCGGGTCCGCGGCCATAACTCCCAATCTCACGTATAAATTCCCCATTCTTTCGGTTGAAAACAAGACACCTTAAAAACGTTACTGTTACTATGTAATCTTTGGTAACATAAACTTTCGGATTCTTATCTACGAGACAGTCATAAGTGGTGGCAAGAGGAATATATGTAACGGATTCGACAAAGTCGCTTAAAGTAATATTTTCAAGGTTTCCAATTGCTGAAGAAAGATTTAAAACAGGCAACTGCTGGCAAAAAATACTATTATACAGGCCAAAAAACAGAAGCTGGATTAAAAACCTTTTCATAGAAATATAGTTTTAGTTATACATTAAATATCAACAAATTATAAAAGCAGTTTATTGATCAATCGGTTATACTTTATATAAACTTTAAATCCATTTCTATCGCCCGTCAGTGGCCGGACTACAGTTTTATTTATTCTTTCAATCGTACAATCATCAAAACCGGATTATCGGTCTCTTTAAGACTGTTTGCAAGTTTTTCAAGCTCTTTCTTCTTTTCAGGGTATTTGGGAGTTGAATTTTTAAACAAATCTGAATCAATATATTTCTTTAATTTCAAAGCCTCAACCCATGAAACAACCGTGCGGTCATCTTTTATAGTTTTAGGCCAAAAACCAGGCCCACCGTCCAGATCATTAACTATACCATTTTCAGAATTAATTAAGAACTGAGTGTTATCTTTTTTTGAACCAATAAAACCTTTAAAAGTAATACCCTCATTTCTTTTAGAATCATAAGTAAACTCATAATAAATATAATCACCAAATTCAAAAAGATTCTTTTGTGATATAAACTTTTCTGAAAGTATTCTTGGGTCATATTCTGAGCGTGCTTTCGTGGTTAATAATTTATCCCCATGCTTAATAATTAAGTGAGGTTTAAAATAAGAATGTTCGAAAATAAATATAGTGTCAGAATAAATCTCTTTCTTATAAAGCTTGTTATTAAAACGATAAAAAAGGTTCTCATTAAAAATGACTGTATTTTTTTGTCTTAAATTCCAAAGATACTTATTAGGGAAATTTTTTATGATTTTACCTGAAGTATCAATCAAAGTATAACTGTTTTCAACATTCCCAAGTGAATTCTTATTGTAGCATAAAATTCCATCTTCAGTGAATCTAAAGGAAATATTGCCTTGAATATAAGTCCGAAATGTATTAACAAATCCCCCGCTTTCTGAATAAACATAAAATTTCTTTTGCCACCCATCAGCCAAATAAATTTTTTGATTATTTCTATTGATATCTACATCATGAACAACAGTAAACTCTTCCGGGCCTCTTCCTTCTGTTCCTATTTTTGTAACAAACTTTCCATCATATCTATACATAAGTATATTCGTAAAAAAAAGTGTTAAAAAGTAGTTATCCCCAAATAATACATTGTTAATCATTGGGACCATGCTTTGATCATTTGTTTCCAGTAGGATATATTCAATGTCAGTAAATCCAAGATCTGATAATTTTACTTCTGAAATTTTGGGAAGCTTATTTAAGTTAAAAGTGATTATATGACTGTCGGCCTTAGTACTTGAGGTTCTACAGCTAATTGCCAATAATGAAAGAATTAAAACATTTGATAATAACTTATCAAATGTCCCCATATTTATCTTCATATTTATCTTCATGTTTATTTTTATTATCATCTTATCAAAATTAAAGAAGGGAGTTGAAGTCCCCCTTCTTTAAATTAATCTTAAATCAACTCCTATTCTGAAAAACAGTAATAAACTCCTATATAATTAGGACATTCAATTCTACAAATGGTGTCATTATATACCCAATCACAATTTCCGGGCATATTATGTAGAACACAAGTAGGCCCAACAGCTAAACACCATAATACTATACCACCGCTATATCCCCCTCTCAATGTCATTAATTCCTCATTTTTCATCAACTTTTCAGGATTGATTTTTAATTTTCCAAGTGTTTTCATAACCATTATTTTTTAAAATTAATAAATTTTATTCAGTTTTCCAGATTTATCCTTTCACAGGCCGCAATCGGAGGCACGGAAAAGGTGTGAGGCATGAGGCGTGACGCGAGAGGCGTGAGGCACGAAGCACAGAGCGCAGGGCACAGGGCGAAGGGCTGAGGGCAAGGAGCACAGAGCTCAGACTTTGTAAGCCTTAGCTGGCTGAAAGACAGCGAAGGATTGGCAGAGAAAGGTCTTGCCGCAATCCATGGAATCGAGCTGCTTGAAGAAAGGGAATTTCATTTAGACTTAAAGGTTACAAACATATATACAGGATTATCAAATTCAACCTTTTTCAGACTATCTACAAGCATTTCAAGTTTTTTCTTTCTTTCAGGATATTTCGGAATATTATATTTAAAATCATTGCTTTCAATATGTTCTACAAGATAGTCAAATTTGATTTTCATCATCATAGTTGAATCATTTACCATCTTATCGGGGAAAAATCTTGGTCCTGCATCAATATCATTGTAAATCCCTGATGTAAATAAGTGATTGTTTGTACTGGTAGGCTCAGAGAAAACAATATCTCCTTTTCTCTCATCAAAAATACCTAATACCGATTGTGTGTTATACCATTGGATATAATCTTTATTACTCGGTGTACGTATTATTTCAGGCGTTATTCTTTTTGCTGGAAAATACTTACCTAATCTACATGAAACAAATAAATAGTTTTTTGTCTGAAAAATTTCATTCAAAAAAATATATGAAGAAAGATCTATATCGGCCCAGGCTTTACCCCTTTCTGATAGTGGAAACTTGTATTTACCAAAGTTAAAAATATAAAAAGGTATAAGTCGAAATTGATTATCAATCTGGAATAAGGTATCATTAAATGGTTCTTTAAAGTAAATTATTTCTCCAAATCTGGAGAATATTGCACCCTCCCCCATTTCCTGAGCATGTGGCACACCAGGTTTTAAGTCAAAGAAAATATAGTTTTTATAAGGATATTTAATGTTCCCCTTTTTATCAACAATCAAAGCCTTATATTCTTCATGACCTGTATAGTTTTGAATATTTCCGAAAATCATTGAATCATTTATCATAATTGCATCTCTCAGACGGTATTTGTCATGTCCAGTAAAACCACTCTTGTTACGGTTTATAAAAGTTCCATCAATATTATATTCTAATAGATCATCGGTAAAATAGTCATGTATAAATATTTTTTCATTTATCAATGCTATATAATCTATTCCTATATATTCTCCCGGACCTCTGCCCTGTTTGCCAATTGGTCGGATAAATCGTCCCTCATTATCATATAGAAGGCACATCTTTCCATCAGAATACAAAATATAGTTTTCGGAGAAATCCGATAAGTTATTATAAGTCCAGTATAATAAAAAGTCTGGATTACTTTCAAGAGGAACATACCATATATTATCGGTAAATTCACTGAGATAAACTTTCTGCATATTATTTATATTTGCTTCTATATCAATAAGCGGTAATATATTTATCGGCCTTTTTGATAAGCAGCGTGACGCTATTAATAAGACAATCAGACAGATTGGGAAAATTAATTTATTAATTATATTTAATTGATTAGTAAATAAATTTAACATCGAACTCTATGATAAATTTAATTAAGTAAAAGTGCCATGCCAATTTAAGTAATTATTCTTCCTCTTTTTGTAATATTACATTTTATTTTAACATTTTTATGCAATAAAAAACATTAATTAAGCTGACATGGCACTAAATAATTCAACATCATTAAACGACTAAAAAGCTTTTAAACAATTTGTATATTATTTTTTATTTAGTAGATTTAACCATTGACGCAAGCGCACTCACAATTATAAAAAACCTGATTGTAAAATTCAATACATTGTCCCCTTGCGCATTGCCAATCCATTTCATCACAAGTAGATGAGAAACCGATATAGTCATCCAAACCACCACTACATATAGCATGACAGATAAAGTAAGAATAACCTCCTCTTATCTGTACCAGCTCCTCATTTTTAATAATTTTCCCCTGATTGATTTTTAATTTTCCAAGTGTTTTCATAACCATTATTTTTTAAAATTAATAAATTTTATTCAGTTTTCCTGATTTATCCTTTCACAGGCCGCAACCGAAGTCAGGGAAGAAGGCGAAAGGCGATAGGCAGAAGGAAAGAGGCGGAAGCTTTGCAAGCTGTAGCTGATTGAAAGACTGCGAAAGATTGGCACAGAGCACACAAGGAGCGAAGCGACGCAGTCCCGAGATTCGGGAGAGCAAGGAGCGCAGGGCAGAGGGCACCCGCCTTCTCTGCCAGCCGGCGGATACGGCGGGCAAGGGTATGTTCAAAAAAGTGTGTCATTTTCTTTTTCGGGTAAACTTATTGGACAACAAATTTTGCATACCTGTCTCCAAACTTTTCAATGAGCTCTCTATGGATCGGAAGCCAGTTGAAGGCTTTACGTTTCCAGCTTTTTTCGTTGTACTTAAGTGCTAAATATAGCTGTTTTAATAATCCCTTGTCATTGATCCATGCTCCTTTTGTTTTTGTGACCTTGCGCATAATTCGGTGAAGAGCTTCTACTGGATTGGTCGTATAAATCATCCTGCGGATATTGGAGCTATAATCCATAAATGCCATCAACTCTTCCCAGTTCTCTTCCCATTTTGGCTTTATCTCAGGGTATTTGCCCCATTTTTCACCAAAGGCTTCCATGGCAATTTCCGCATGCTGCCTGTCTGCTGAAGAGTAAATTTTGCGCAGATCTGAACACACTGCCTTAATATCTTTGTCACTTACAAACCGTGTCGATGTTCGCACCATATGAACAATACAGCGCTGCAGGATCGATTCAGGATATACCTGTTCAATCACCTCTTTGAACCCCTTAAGCCCATCTACACAAAAGAATAAGACATCATCCACTCCTCTGCGCTTGATATCTTCAAGGATGAGACCCCATTGTCGCGAGCCTTCATTGTCGCTCAGATAAAGCCCAAGTACATCTCGCTCTCCATTTACATCTACCCCATAAACCGTATATATCGCCTTGGAGATAATCTGACCTGATTCCCTTACCTTGTAATGAATTGCATCCAGGTAAACTATTACCTGTAATGGTGACAGAGGCCTTTCCTGCCATTGGGTAATCTCGCTCCAGACACGGTCGGTAACCGCACTTATCGCTCCTGCGCTCACTTCTAATCCATACAACCTGCGCAACTGATACCGAACATCTTCAACCGATTGTCCTCGTGCATATAAACTCAGTATGATATCATCCAGACCGGTCCCAAGTTCCCTTTCCCATTTCTTAATCAGAATGGGTTCGTGTTCCCCATCCCGGTCCCGGGGAGTATGAACTTCAAATGGACCTGCTGTGCTTCTTACTACCTTGTGCGTATGACCGTTGCGCCTGTTGCCCTGGCATCCACCTTTTCCCCCTTTCAGATGATGATCCATCTCCCCTTCAAGGGCTGCATTGACAAAGGCTTGAAGCATTTCTGTAAATATGCCTCCATCCCCAAGTATGGGTTCCCCTTTGTATAACCTGTTTAATACCTGCTCCCGCCTCTCAGAGTCAGGAATCAGTTCCTCTATTCGAGGCGTCCGTTTTCGTTCCTTATTTTCCATGTGTCAAATCTATTTTTTATTACTTACTCTTTGACACACTTTTTTGAACACCCTCGCGGGCAAAGGGGAGCTGAGGGCAAAGAATAACTCTGATTTCTGAGCTCTCTCAATGCTCAGGACTCTACTTCGCTTCGTATGCACTACCCTCTGCGCTAATATCCCTGACCTTGTTTTCCTATTACCTATTGGTTATCATTTTTCACTCTTGAAAGTTACAAACATCAGTACAGGATTATCGTACTCACTCAGACTGTCGGCCAGATGTTTCAACGCTTCCTTCTTTTCAGGATATAGAGGCTTAGCATTTTTAAATTCCTCACTTGCAATATGATCCTTAAGCTGTTTAGAATCAACCCACATTACCATAGTTGAGTCATCGACCTGCACCTTTGGAAAGAACCTCGGGCCGGCATCAACATCATTATAAAAACCTGTAGTAAATAACGGATTATCTGTGCTGGTTGGACTGCAAAAAATTAATTCTTTATTCCTTCTATCGAATATGCCCAATACATCTTGAGTGTTATAATATGATTCAATATTAAATATTGGTAATTTTATAGGTGTCAATCTTCTAGCAGGAAAATGTGAACCGAAGTTTGTATCAAGGAACAAATAATCTGAAGTTTGAAAGACATTATTTACAGTCATATAATTATTCTCCGGAATAATCAAAAGTTTTCTTATCGAAACTGGAACAGTGTATTGTCCCAGATCGATTACATATTTTGGTATAAGTTCCAACTGTTCTGATAAATAGAATAATGTATCATTATGTAATTCTTTAAAAAAGATCTCATTCTGAAAACGATAGATATTTGCATGACGTTCCGTTTCACTGGATAAAGGTTTCTCCCGTTGAAAAATGATATAGTTTTTAAACTCCTTTACAGTGTTCCCGTTTAAATCAAATATTAATGCCTTGCACGGTTCATTCCCAACTATAGTCTCTATTTTTCCAAAAAACAATGAATCGTTCAGAGGTAACCATTTTCCCACATAATAGCTTTTGAAAAAAAATAAATTCCTGTGTATATCATGAAAAGAACCATCAAAACCGTATTCCATTAAATCCCTTAAACTTTGCAAATAAATCTTATTCAAACCAAATGCCACATTATTGACATATTGATACTCTCCAGGCCCTCGCCCACGATTCCCGATTATAGAAATTAATTTACCATTATAATCATAAAGCAGACATTTAGAAATATCTTTAGCTAAAAAGTATTTATCAGAAAACACACACTCCCAAATTCCGGTAAATGCCAAATTATCCTTTATCTCCATAGGAAGGTATTCAATACTTTTTGTAAACTTACTAAGATTGATCTGCTGCATTTTATGCATATTAGCTTCTATGTCAATATGATATAAATTATTATCCGTTTTTTCATGAAAAGAGCATGAACAACGAATAATTGATATTAACAAGCCAATAAAAAGAATAGCTTCCTTCATATTTTAAAATTAGAGTCTCCTATTATTTCAATCACCAAGTTAAATATCTTATGTTCATAACAGGAGATTCAATTAACTCAGTTTAATCACCAGCATTTACAGTTATATCCATATTGGCCGAACTCCATATTACAATTAGCTTCTGCTCCGAATGCACTATCACCACAACCGACACCGCAGTAAAGTAATGATGAACCAAGATAAACACAACACAAGAAACCACACTCACTTCCATAACCTCCCTGAAGTACTAAAAGTTCTTCATTCTTCATAATCTTATCCTGATTTATGTGCAATTTACCAATTTTTTTCATAGTTTTATATTTTTAGTTAAATAATTTATTTTTATTCTTCCCTGTTTTATCTTTTCACAGGCCGCAACAGAAGGCACGGGATAGTATTATCTGCACATAGGCTTACCTCCTCTCTGTTAAGTGGCTGAAGGCTAAGGGCAAAGAACGGAGGGCAAAGAACGAGGAGAACAGTGTTGATTGCAGTATAATTTTGCCCTTTGCTCTCAGCCCTATGCCCTCTGCCAATATTTCTGACCTTGCCTTTCTATTATATTCAAAATTATATTGATATAAAAATATCGCGATCCCCATTTTACCGTATAATAGTCCAAGGTTGTCGGTAAAACTGGCATTAATGAGCAGAACATTTGCAATACGCTTAAGACGTTCGTCAACTCTCGAAAACCTTATATCCGTTCCCTATTATCATTGATGTTTCACTATAACCTTTTAACAGCTAACGGATAAAAAGTTAAGCAAATAGTTTCAAATAACAACAAAAAATAATGGGAAATTTTCGGTAATTTTCGGTCAAAATCGGACAATATCGGACAATATCGGTCAAAACCGGACATAAGGCGTTTTGAACACAGCAAAATTTAATAATTTCTTATTCGCTTATTATGCTTCTTATCGGTTTAATAAACCTATATAACAGCCTGCTGTTACCGGTAATAATATCGGCTGTTCCGCTCATTTCATGAATGAACCTTATTTTTTCCCTGTATGTTGACGTCATTCCCCCGGTAAGCTCTATCTCTGCAATAAAACCTTCCTCACCGGGTACCTGTGATACGGAATAAATCCTTCCCTTCAATACTCCATATTGCATATATGGAAAGCCGGAAAGCTTTATGTTAACAGACTGCCCTGTGTTGACCTTCCCAAATCCGGACACAGGTATAACTGCACGTGCAATAACCTCAGAAGCATTACCGGGTATAACCACAGCAAAAGTTTCTCCTACCTTTATTGACTGATTCTCATACCGTGTCCTGTTAAATGTAACTTTCCCTTCTACCGGACTTCTAATCAAATACTTTTCTTCCCACTGTGATATTGAACTCCTCAGTAACTGAAGCGACTCTTCAATAGCAAAAATGTATTGCTTCAGCTCTTTTTCATATTGTATCTCCAGGTCAAGCCGTGTTTCATTAAGACGCAAAAATTCCGCCTCATTATTTTTTAGCGATGCATTGAAAACACTGTAGGAATATTGCTTCTGAATATAAGCCTGCCTCGATTTCTCAAATTCATTTACCGATATCGAATAACTCTGCCTATGAAATAGAATGGAATCGCGTTCAAAACTGTTTCTTGTAAGAAGAAGATCTTCCGTAAGAAGCTCCTTCTGACGGACAAGCTCATCGTTATATTCTTTCTTTCTGGTTATTTGCTCTTCAAGAAGACTCAGCTTTGAAGGAATATATGCCTGATCGAGATAATCCTTCATCTCTTTCCATACTTTCTGAAAACTGACATATTCGCTTTGTATTTCACCTAACGACAGGTCGGGAGGAGACTGTTGCATACGAACAATAACTGCCCAGTCCGTCTTATCATCGAAGACTGAAATGAACCGTTTAAGCCTTTTCTCGTCGTCATAATTGCATGTGTTACTTATTAATGCTATAACATCGTCTTCCCCGACCGTCGAGCCTTCCGAAACATATAATTTATCTATCTCGCCCCCTGATTTTGCAACAATGGAAACCGGCGGATTCTGAGTGGTAATAACAACAGGAACTGTAACAATCTCGGGATTTTTTATAAAGTAACTCCCTGCAATAAAGATTATTACTATACCAAAAAAGATGAACAACCCCCATCTAATAATACTTCCGGGTATCCCCGACATCACCTCCTGCATCTCAGGACTGCGAATCTCTTGTTTGTTAAGTTCCGGCATGTAAGTTTTATCTGTTTGACATCCCATTATTTTGCCCCCCAACCCCCAAAAATGGGGGGCTTATTTCTCTTATACCACGCTACACCTCCCCATTTTGGGAGTGCCGGGAGAGGCAAAAGCATCAATTCCCCAGTTCCAGCTGATCTTTCACAAGGTTATAATACGCCCCTTTCATCTTAACAAGTTCATTATGCGTTCCTTTCTCCACTATCTTGCCTTTTTCGAGAACCACTATCTGATCGGCATTCTTTACAGTGCTCAAACGGTGTGCAACAATCACAACCGTTTTACCCTCAAAAAAGCTGCCCAGATTGTCCATAATTGTCTTTTCGTTTTTTGCATCAAGAGCGTTGGTTGCCTCATCAAAAAAGATAAAATCAGGCTCTTTATAAACTGCCCGGGCAATCAGTATCCTTTGTTTCTGACCTGTACTCAGACCATGTCCGTCATTGCCGATTCTGGTATTATACCCAAGCGGCAGGCCCTCGATAAAATCTTTGATGTTAGCCGTATCGGATGCCTTGTCTATCTTTTCCCTGTCGGGAATTTCATCTATCAGTCCTATGTTTCCGGCAATAGTATCGGAAAAGATGAATCCTTCCTGCATTACAACACCGCACCTTTTGCGCCACTCACTCTGGCTGAACCGGTTGAGAGGAGTCCCGTTCAGATAGATTCCCCCTTTCACGGGAGCATAAAACCCAAGCAGCAACTTTATAAGTGTTGTTTTACCGCTTCCACTTGTTCCAACAATAGCTGTTACACCTTTTGCCGGAATAACCAACGAAATGTCATCCAGTACTTTTTCAGAATGAGGACCTTCGTACTGAAAAACAAGGTTTTTTATCTCTATATCTTTATCTACAGGAATGTCTCTTATCTTATAGTCTTCCGGCTTCTCCTCATCCTCACGGTTGTGTATCTCGCCAAGCCGCTCGAGGCTTATCCTTGCATCCTGAGCCGCCTGAGTAAAACCGATGAATTGTTGTATCGGTGCATTGAGCTGACCTATTATATACTGAACGGCCATCATCATACCAAGGGTCATCTCGCCGCGAATGACAGCCATAGCCGAGAGGAAGGAAATAAAGATATCTTTCGTCTGGTTTATCAAAACTGCTCCGAGCTGCTGATTCTGGTTAAGCATCATACTCTTTAAGCTTACCTTAAAGAGCTTTATCTGTATCCTTTCCCATTCCCACCGTTTTTGTTTCTCACAGTTGTTAAGCTTTATCTCCTGCATCCCTGTAATAAGCTGTACTATGTTGCTCTGGTTAGCCGCGCTTTGCTGAAAACGCTTGTAATCGAGTTCGCGGCGGCGTTTGAGAAAAAGAACGACCCAGCCTATGTATAAGGCACTGCCGACAAGAAAGACTCCGAGTATCGCAAGGTTATATGTAGCCATAATAATGGTGTACATAACTAGAGTAATAACGGCAAATATTATACTGATAAGAGAATCGGTAAGGAATGTTTTTATGCGGTTATGGTCGCCTATTCTTTGCATTATATCTCCGATCATTTTTGTATCGAAGAACGAAATAGGAAGTCTCATCAGTTTAATTAGAAAATCAGATATAAGGGAGATGCTTATCCTGCTTGTGACGTGTAGGCTTATCCAGTTACGCAGCAGTCCGTTGGCTGTCTGGCTGAGACTAAGTATCAACTGGGCGACAAGAACCAGAATGACAAATGCAATGTTGCTGTTTCCGATACCGGTATCAACAAGAGATTGTGTAAGAAAAGGAAATATAAGGCTGATTATGCTTGCGGTGAGCATTCCAAGCATAAGCTGCAGGATGAACTTTTTGTAAGGCTTTATATAACCAAGCAGATATGTGAATTTAAGTTTACCCTTTTCTTCGTCTTCCTGGCGGTAGAAATCAGGTGACGGCTCCAGCAACAGTGCGGCGCCTTCCTGAACACCATCGGTTTTCGTACTATACCAGCATTTAAGGAACTCATCTCTGGTGTATTTAAGAAGACCGGAGGCAGGATCGGCAACATAAACTATGGTTTCTGAATTGTATGCTCTGCGCTCTTCGCCTCTTGCTCCCTGCTCCATATCCTTTGCTCTCCGCACTCTGCCCTCCGCCCTCCGCCCCAAGCCCCAAGCTTTCTTCTTCTTCTCGATATTGTACACTACGACAAAATGCCTTTGACTCCAGTGAACAATACATGGGAGTGGTACCTCGTCACGTAGTTGTTCCCAGGTGAGGCGGTAGCCGCGGGTGCGGAAACCGATGCTCTCGGCTGCCTCACTGATGCCAAGCATCGAAACACCCGCTTTTGTAAGAAATGACCTTGAACGCAGATATTGTAATGAATATGATTTCCCGTAAAACCTGGCTATCATGCGCAGACACGTCGGACCGCAATCCATGGAATCGAGCTGCTTGAAGAAAGGAAATTCGGACATATTTATTCTTTCAAACGTACAATCATCAAAACCGGATTATCGGTTTCTTTAAGACTGTTGGCCAGATGTTTCAACTCTTCCTTCTTTTCAGGATATAGAGGCTTGGCATTTTTAAATTCCTCACTTGCAATATGATCCTTAAGCTGTTTAGAATCAACCCACATTACCATAGTTGAGTCATCGACCTGCTTCATAGGAAAAAATCTTGGACCGGCATCAATGTCATTATAAAGCCCTGAGGTGTACAAAGGATTATCTGTCGATGTTGGCTCAATAAAAACAAGAGTCCTATTTTGTTTATTATAAAATCCCAGAACATTCAAAGTATTTTGCCAGATTTCCACTCCATGTATTATTTTAGGTGTAATTCGTTTTGCCGGAAAGTATCTGTTAAACTCACAATCCAGCAATAAATAGTGTTGAGTTTCATAAACATTTTCTATGAAAATGTAGTTAAACTTTGGGCTTAAGGATTGACCAAAGCTTATGTTTTCGCGGTATTTTTTAGGCATTAAATATTTACCCAGCCTAAAAGTCATTCTGGGCAATAAATCGAAATTGTCGTCGAGGTAAAATAATGTATCGCTCAGTTTTTCTTTATAATATATCCTGCCATTATATGAGTAATAAGATGCTTCGCTGTCATCTGTGGTAAACATTCTTATTTGCCTGTCAAGCAGAATATAGTTTTTATATTCCTTAATAATCTTACCATTTTTATTGAATAATATAGCTTTTGTTGATTCCTTCCCTGTTGTTATTGGAGTTTGCCCGAAAAACAATGAGTCATTTACTTGTATCCACGATCCTATATAGTAGTCATGTGAATAATTTGAAGGAACTTTGGAAATATTAATCAAAGTTCCTTCATCAGAAAACTCTAGAAAAATACCATTAGCCGATTGAATAAAAATAGTACTATTTGATCCAAAGCTTATATTTGAAATAATATTATATTCACCGGGTCCCCTGCCTGTATCTCCTATTTTTCTAATAAATGATCCATCTGCAGTAAGTAACAGGCATTCTTTCCCATCGCTAATTAGAATCTTGTCTGGAGTAAAATCTACTTGTACAATCCTGTTAATTTTATGTTCACCATCTAATATCAGAGGTAAATATTTTATTGAAGAACTAAATTGACTCAATTTAACGATTTCATATTTTCCAATTTTACTCTGAATGTCAATTTCTTCAATTATATTTTTGTCTATTATATTTTTGTCTATACAAAATTCAGTGCATTTTAGGGCAAGAAAAATCATTAATACAACTGGAAGAAAAAACATGTATATTTTTTTTATCATAGCAGAACAAAAAATATAAATTTCAAAATGAAATTATGAAGAAAAGGAACCAGAGGTTGTTTACTCAATTTAATTAATACTATCCTCTGACTCTCCAATTTATAATTTTAATACTAATTAATGATAGGCATGGGAGTCCATGTTTGTGTACAAGAACATTCATAATTTAGTTGTTGACAGACACCAGAAATATATTCTTGTGTGCCACAGGCTATGCCTGAAAAAGCATAAACTCCATCGTAATGCACATCACAAAACCACTCTGTATAATTCCCACAACCAGAGTCATAATCTCCACCTCTCAGAATTTTCAGTTCTTCATTCTTCATAATTCTTTCCGGATTAATCTGCAATTTACTTAATTTTTTCATAATTTTATGTTTTTAGTTAAACAATTTATTTTTTACTTTTTCCTGCTGTATCCTTTCACAGGCCGCAACCGAAGTCACGGAATAGTATTATCTGCACATAGGCTTACCTCCTCTCTTTATAAAGGGCTGAGAGCAAAGAGCTAAGAACGAGGAGAATAGCGTGGATTGCAGTATAATTTTACCCTTTGCTCTCAGCCCTATGCCCTCTGCCAATATTTCTGCTCGTCTATTCCCTGCAATAATATATTTCCATTTTTTAATCATCATTTTCTCAATAGGTTATTTTATGCCTTTTTGAATTTCTTCTCTTTTAATATTCGTACTTTCATTATTTACAAAAAACTCTATAAAATATTTAATATCTGTAATATCATATTGTGCCGGAAGTTTATATCCATTTATAAAAAACGTCGGAGTACCGCTTACTTTACATTCTTTGAAAATTCTGACATTCTCTTCTTTTAACGTTTCAGGTATATTTTCCAGTTCCGGAATGCAATATTTATCTGAAATTTTATATTTCGAATAGGGATCTCTGTTATACCATTCATAAAGCAAATCCAGCGCTTCATCATCTTTATTATTACGTTTTAAATAATATAAAGCATTCATTATATCAATTTCCGCAGCAATCAATATGATATTAAAATTTGTGTCAACTCCAGATTTAATTAAGTCTTTTATTTTATTGAAAGCCCTTGCACAATGTGAACAATGAAGGCTTAAAAAGGCCGTTACATGTAAAGTAGCTTCCTTCCTGCCAAATATTAAACTGGTTTCTGTAGCAGGTATATCATAAAATGTCTGCTCCGCCAATAAAGCATTGAGAACTGCAGGATTTCTCTTAAAAGAAAGGTATTGATAACGATTAATTTCATTTGACTGTTTTTCCTTTATGTATGTGATAAATAGAATATAAATTAATCCTGTTAATAAAAAGGTTATAATAAAATCTGATATACTTTTTAAAGAAATATTTAAATCTGAAAATTGCCGGAAAAGTAAAATAAACTCAAGAATCAATATAAGCTGGACACCCAGGCACATCGGACACCATTTTTTAAGTACAACGCCATGATAATATATGGAAAACACCGGATAGGGTAATGAAAGAGCTGATAATAATGCAAGTAATGAAAAATAACCTGAACCGGAACCTTGCAATAAAAACAGTAAACCGCCGGTAAAATATATAAACCCGGCATCAGCCCACCCAAACCATCCGAATATTTTCGAGGCTTTATCATTCAAAACAGTATTACAATTCGTTGCTTTATTAAGATGACATAACTTATTAGTTAATGCCGATTGTATCTCGAATTCATGAAAAATCAATAAAGTGGAAAGCGCAATCCCTGAAGCTTTTGTTAATAATAAAAAATATGCTGCCTTATCATACATTAAACCGCCTGCAATCAATTTGTTTATTATAGTCAGAATTATGAAAAGCAGGAATGTTAGTATTGAAACCGGTAAAATAACATTATCTATTATTTCACTCTGGAATTTTACACGGTAATCTTTCTCGCCCGACTTTTCATCAGGATTTAATAAAATTACCGCACCTGAACACTTCTTTAAAAATTCCTCATAACCAGTCACTCTTTTAGAGTAATACGACTCATAATATGTTACTATATCATCCCCGGTTTTTGAAACAAATGCCAGTTTACCGCCGCCAACATTAAAATGGACTATATATGGAGCAGGTAATTCTCTTATTTCTTCCTGTTCGTATTTTAAAGGGTAGTGTTCTATTTTCCATTCATTAAGTACATCGCAAATACTTCTTAAAGTAGGATAATAAGAATTTGATTTGAGAGCTTCTTTCACCGAACTTTTTGTGACTGGAATCCGAAAATACTTAATCGCTCTTTGTACTACTGAAACAGTATTATCCTCTTTTATTCTTCTCATTCTTTCGAAACTATATTATGGCTTTTTATTGTGTTCATATACAACTTATTCATTTCTTCAGCTAAGCATAATTTATTTTTTAAGTTTCACTATTACAAGTATCTTGTTGTCAGTTTCATTAAGTCGGTCAGCAAGTTTTTTTAACTCTTCTTTTCCCCTTGGGTATTTGGTACTAGAATTTTTAAATTCGATGCCGGCAACGTGAGTTTTGAGTATATAAGGTTCCAGTAATCCCATAATATATTCCTGACCATTTTCCTCGAAATAGCCAAACGGCTGAAACTTGGGCCCACCGTCAAGATCATCCAAAATACCACCATGATTAGTAAAACTAATCCAAGGTATTGATTCAGTTTCAAGATCTACATAAAATGATTTATTACTTATTTTTTCAATAAGGACGATTGCCCCTTTCGCTTTTAAGTAATATACAATCACCCAGAAGCGTCTTGTTTCAAATATGTTATTAAGTAACATATAATCAGATAACTTCTTTCCTTCTGAATAATACTGTGATCTTGGTAATCTATGTTCTCCTGGGCTAAATAAAAATGATGGTTTACATGTTAAATCTGGAGAAATTGAAAATATAGTATCGTTATAACAATTCCAGTAAAATATTCTGTTTTCAAATTTATAGGTCCCTCCCCCAGGGATCAAGATACTTTTAAATGAAGGAACAGAATTTTTTTTGTGGCTGATTAAATTGCCAAGTGTGTCTATAATTATCCAGTTATATACTGCCTTACCAATACCAATATATTCAGATAAAAATAAACTGGAATTATAAAAGTCAATATCATCAAAATAAACTTCATAATCCTGCAGGGGAATATCTCTTATAAAATTGCCGGACTTTGAATAGACTTTAATTTTTATACCCTGGTCTAAAACATATATTCTTTCATTTTTATCATCGACAGCGAATTTCAAGCCGTTACGGTATTCTCCCGGCCCTCTTCCTATATTCCCAATTTTTCTGTATAATTGCCCATTCCTGCTAAAAGCTATTATACCAATATCACTTACTGATACATAAATTGAATTGTCTGTAATTTCAATCTTATGGCAAAGTCCTAAAGGGTATTGATAATTCAGCGGGATGTAAGTGATCTCATCAGCTATATCGGAAAGCTTGATTTCATTTTTATTAATGACTTCGGGATTAAATTCGTAAAGAACATTATTCCCGGAATTACATGAGAATGTAAACAAAACTAGAAAAAAAAGGTATTTTTGATACATAGCAATTTAGTTTTATACAAAAATTTAGAGCCTGTAAATATTTGTGTGTAAACTGGTAGTTGCCAGGTTTAAATAACGCCACATCTATCTCCAAATATAATAATAAATTAATTTATAACATTTCCCCAGTCTTTAATGGGTATGGTCTATTTTTTCTCTTTATTTGCAATAGCCAGATATACAGCTTTCAAGGCTGCCTGGTCATCAGGGAAGAGAGTTTTGGTTTTAGTGTATTTCCGGATATAACCGTTCAGGCTTTCAATGGCATTAGTGGTATAAATGATTTTTCGGATCTCCTGTGGGTAATCAAAATAAGCCGTAAGCTCATCCCAGTTATCTTTCCAGGATTTTATTGCATAGGCATATTTAGCACCCCATTTCTTCGCAAAGTCTTCAAGGGCATCATAAGCCATATCCCTGTTGATAGCCCCATATACATTCTTTAAATCTGCCATGTGCGGTCACAACTGCAGAAATTATTATCCTTTTATCCGGCTTTAATATTTTGAATTAATCCCAATCTTTACAACTTTTGTATTTTATTGGAATCCGTTTCGAATATGAAACCTCTTCCTTTATACCGGTCGCTCTATGAGACGCTGCGTAAACAAATCATCGACGGCGTTTACAGAGAAGGCGATCTATTGCCGTCGGAGAATGAACTGTGCCGCATTTATAATATGACCAGGCCTACAGTGCGACTCTCTCTTGCGGCTCTCGCTTCGGAGGGATTGATAACCAAACGCCAGGGTAAAGGAAGCATCGTAAATAAACCTCCCAGAGAAATAGGCATCCTTTCCGCAGCCGGAACAACGTCCGCAGCAGGAAACAGAAACCTCAAAACAGATATCATCGTCAAACCTGTAATAAAACCATGGCCCGAAGGCTTTATGTTCCCGCTATCGGAAATTGAAAAAAAATCGGGCTGCATCTATATGGAGCGACTCAGACTTCTCGAGGGATCCCCGATTTTTTATGATATCAACTATATCGTTAACCTCAACCTGCCGGGATTTACATCGCGAGAATTCAAAGACAGCTCTCTGTTCCAGATTCTTCGCGATCATTACAACGTTGAAATAAAAGGGGGTGAACAAAGAATAAGAGCAATAAACGCATCACCAAAAATCAATAAATTCCTCGGCATAGCAAAAGGTGAACCGGTCCTTCATCTCGAAAGAAAAATGGAAACAAACATACCTGACTTATTCGTTTATTCTTCAATATATTGCAACACTCAGAAATATTCAATCTTCGGAACATTCTAAAAACCTGAATAATAGTACACAGATGACACAGATAAAACAGATTGTCACAGATCATAGGAAAAAAGGGAATATCGTTATCGTTTTCGACTGCGGCGCAACCAATGTAAGGGTAGCGGCACTGAACAATAAAGGGGATATCATTGCAAGCGAATCGGCTCTTAACAACACAAAACCCGACCCGTTCTTCCCAGATGGAAAAATATGGGATGTAAACGAGATATGGGAAAAAATGTGTATGGCATCGAGGAAGGTCATTTCAGCAATAAATAAGAAAGATATTGCAGGAATAACGATCACAACCTTTGGCGTTGACGGAACATTGTTCGACAGAAATGGCAACATGCTTTATCCGGTAATATCATGGCAATGTGAAAGAACCAGCTCTATTATGGAGAATATAAGTAAATATATCTCACCTTATGAACTTTATTCTGAGGCTGGCGTTCTCCCTTTCAACTTCAATACCATAAACAAACTTATCTGGTTCGTCGAAAATAAACCCGCTCTCGTGGAGAAGTCGCATCTGTTTCTCTTTATGCCTTCAATATTTGCATGTTTTCTTACAGGAGAAATGGTTAACGACATGACAATGGCTGGCACCTCGATGGTTACAAATCAGAGAAAAAGAACATTTTCCGAAAATATACTTTCGCGTATCGGCTTCCCGATAGAAAAACTCGGTAAACCTGTCGAGCCCGGCACTGTTATTGGAAAAGTAATCAGAAAGGCATCTTTTGAAACTGAACTTCCTGAAGGTCTGCCTGTTGTTGCCACAGGCCATGATACACAGTTTGCACTTTTCGGGTCAGGCGCGGGAGTGAATCAGCCGGTGCTCAGTTCGGGCACCTGGGAAATACTTATGGTAAGATCTTCATCCTTCGAATCAGGGCCGGAACAACTCGAAAAAGGCATAACTACTGAACTCGATCCTATTCCAGGCCTTTTTGACATAGGTAACCAGTGGATAGCATCAGGAATGCTCGAATGGGCAAGAAGGGTTCTTTATTCCGATGTAAAGGAAAATGTCTATGAAGTGATGATAGATGGTGCTTCTAAATTACCTCCGGGATGTAACGGCGTAAAGGTAGTTCCTAAATTTTATGAAGAATTAAAGGGTAAGCCCGGGGGCCAGATAACAGGCCTTACCATGGATACTACGCGTGATGAGATATACAGGGCAATGCTCGAGTCACTTGCACTGCGGCTCAAAGAAGGCAAGGAAGCGCTCGAAAAAGCAGGTGGTTTTCGTACCGACACAATTCTATGTGTGGGAGGTGGCTCGAAAAACAAACTGTGGAACCAGCTACGTGCCGATTTTACAGGCGTACCAGTTATTGTTATCGACAAGTCTGAAACAACTGTACTGGGTGCCTCACTATTCGTACAATATGCATGCGGAAATTCATCCTCACCAGAGGAAGCACTAAAAGAGATTGAATTCCGAAGAGAAATATATGAACCAAAATTCATCTCTATATAACTTTTAATTTTAAATAGTAATATCTTATTCAATCAAATAACGGCACGGCTGTATAAGTTTTTCTATATTTGCAAGAACTTTAAAAAAGCCGTCGGGATGAATTTAAGCGAACAGGAGATAATCAGGCGCAAAGCGCTCGAGGAGATAAGAGCAATGGGCATCGATCCCTATCCTGCTGCGGAATATAAAACAAATGCATACGCCGCAGAGATACTCGAAAATTTCTCACCTGAAAAGAATAATTACAGCGATGTAAGCATTGCCGGAAGAGTGATGTCGAGGCGAATCATGGGGAATGCTTCCTTTGCCGAGTTAATGGATTCCACTGGAAGAATTCAGATATACATTCGGCGTGATGATCTCTGCCCGGGTGAGGATAAAACATTTTACAATAAATTTTTCAAACGTTTGCTCGATATCGGCGATATAATCGGTGTTAAAGGTTTTGTTTTTAAAACCCAGACCGGAGAAACAACAGTTCATGTAAAGGAATTGACTTTACTGTGCAAATCGTTGCATCCGCTGCCGATTGTAAAAGAGAAGAACGGTATTTTATACGATGCCGTATCAGATCCCGAACTAAGATACAGACAGAGGTATGTCGATCTTATAGTAAATCCTAATGTAAAGGATGTCTTTAAGAAAAGGACAGCTCTCATCAAATCAATGAGAGAGCTCTTTGACTCGCGCGGTTATCTCGAAGTCGAAACTCCGATTCTTCAGCCGATCCCAGGAGGTGCAAATGCAAGGCCGTTTATCACATATCACAATGCACTCGATATCCCTTTGTACCTGAGGATTGCCAATGAGCTGTATTTGAAACGCCTTATTGTCGGAGGTTATGAAGGAGTATATGAATTTGCCAAAGACTTCAGGAATGAAGGCATGGACAGAACCCATAATCCTGAGTTCACCGTAATGGAAATATATATTGCTTACAAAGATTACCTCTG
Organism: Bacteroidales bacterium; assembly: GCA_017999895.1. Classification (GTDB taxonomy): domain Bacteria; phylum Bacteroidota; class Bacteroidia; order Bacteroidales; family VadinHA17; genus LD21. The sequence continues at coordinate 259,354 of JAGNKY010000001.1, read as the reverse complement.
GATGATGTCGTTCACAGAGGAGATAATTCAGAAAGTGGCTCTCGATCTTCATGGCACAACAGAAATAACATACGGCGACCAGATTATTGACCTGAAGCCTCCCTATCCAAGAATACCTATGCTCGATCTGATAAAGGAAACGACAGGCTTTGACATTAACGGTATGGATGAAGCCTCTCTGCGAAAAGTATGCGACAGCCTTAACATTGAGCATGATCCAACAATGGGCAAAGGGAAACTTATTGACGCTATTTTCAAAGAAAAATGTGAAAATAAGCTTATACAGCCTACTTTTATTATTGATTATCCTGTCGAGACGTCACCCCTTACAAAGAAGCATCGTAGTAAACCAGGTGTTACTGAGAGATTCGAACTGTTCATCAACTGCAGGGAGATTGCAAATGCATATTCCGAACTAAATGATCCTATTGACCAGATGGAGAGGTTCAGAGAGCAGCTTAAGTTGTCGGAAAAGGGAGACAATGAGGCTATGTTCATTGATTATGATTTTATAAGGGCACTTGAATATGGCATGCCTCCTACCTCAGGCATGGGTATTGGCATAGACAGACTTACAATGCTTATGACCAACCAGCCCTCTATACAGGATGTCATCTTTTTCCCCCAGATGAAACCGTTGGTTTCAAAGGCTGACACCGAAAGTAGTGAAGGAAGTTCGGGAAAGGCGGATTAAAATTATTATCATTCTTTTCTGTGTTTTAATAATAAGTATTTAATCTTTACATAAATTAGTATTTATCTATCATGCATCATTTTGAAAAATAGAATGTCTTTGTATTAAAAATAAAACTGGAAAATAAATGAAAACCAACAGAATTATTATAACGGTCATTTCCTTCATTTTTCTCACCGTTTCTGTTAATGCGCAGTTTTACAGGTCTGTAACCGGAAATGGAAACGTTGTAACAAAAGAAAGGCCTGCTCCCTATTTCGACGGCATCAGGGTTAGCACCGGTATTGATGTATACCTTAGCCAGGGAGAGAGGGAAAGTATTAGAGTGGAAGCCGATGAGAATCTTCATGAATATATCGTCACTGAAGTAAAAGGCGGCATACTGAATGTATATTTCGATAATGTCTCCATACGCAGCGCCAAAACGAAGAAAGTTTATGTTACGATGAAAAATATAAGGTCGTTGAAGACAAGCAGCGCAGGTGATATAATCGCTGAAACGCCCATAAGATGTGAATATATATCTCTCAGTTCAAGTAGTGCCGGCGATATAACTTTAGAATTATATGCAAAATATGTTGACATTGAAATTAGCAGCTCAGGCAATATTAAGTTATCAGGGGAAGCAGAGACCCTTAATGCTTCTTTGAGTAGTGCCGGAGATCTTAATGCTTTCGATTTCAAGGTAAAAGAAGCAAATATTAATGTTTCAAGCGCAGGAGATGCAGAAATTTATGTTACAGAAAAACTCGTTGCAAAAGTTTCAAGTGCTGGAGATGTAGTTTATGATGGAAATCCGAAATATATTGATGCAAGATCATCGAGCGCAGGCAGAATTAGAAAAAGATAAAAAATATTGATTTTTAATTAAAAGCCGTCGAAATAATTCCGACGGCTTTTTTATATTTGTACCTGACACGGATGTTCTATGAAAAGAAAATCTAAATATTAAATTAAAATGAAAGAGAATATCAGCATTAATCTAAAATGGGTGGAAAAGTATATTTCTTATGAGGAGATAGCTGCCCACTCAAAACAGTCTGTCAGACATCTGGAGCAGCTTGTCTCAGGGACTGGTGCAGGAAATAATTACCTGGGCTGGATAAAACTTCCTGATAATATTCTACCACAGATTGGAAGGATAGAAAAAATTGCAAAGCACTTAAGATCGGTGTCGGATACTACAGTGGTAGTAGGAATAGGAGGTTCTTACCTTGGTGCAAGAGCAGTAATAGAAGCCCTCTCTCACTCTTTTCCTCAGATAAGAAAAGAAAAATTTCATCAGATAATATATGCTGGGCATAATGTATGCGAGGAATATATGGCTGAACTTCTCGAGATACTAGAATACCGGAATTATTCGGTGGTTGTGATATCCAAATCGGGCACAACGATGGAACCGGCTATAGCATTCAGACTTCTCAAAGACCATGTGGAAAGAAAATACGGCAAATCGATAGCTGCCGACAGGATTGTTGCGATAACCGATGCAAAAAAAGGAGCTCTTCGGTCACTTGCAGAACTTAACGGATACGAAACATTTGAAATTCCTGACGATGTAGGCGGACGTTACTCGGTTCTGACTCCTGTAGGTCTTCTTCCTATTGCAGTGGCCGGCTTCGATATAAAGGAAATTATAAACGGTGCAAGAGCCGCTAAAGAATTAACTCTCGATAGTAAGAATCCACTGAATAACCCCGCATTAGTTTATGCTGCGACAAGAAATTTGTTATTGCAATCAGGGAAAAATGTGGAAATTCTCGTCAGCTTCAACCCCAAACTCCACTATTTTGCCGAATGGTGGAAACAACTTTATGGCGAAAGCGAGGGCAAAGAAGGCAAAGGAATTTTCCCGGCTTCAGCCGAGTTCACAACCGACCTGCATTCATTGGGGCAATACATTCAGGAAGGGCAGCGGATTCTTTTCGAAACTATATTATCTGTAAAATCAACCCTTGAAAAAGTCAAAATACCGTTTGAAAAGGACGATCCCGATCAACTTAATTATCTTGCTGGAAAGCAGATTTGTGAAGTTAATAAATGTGCTGAAACAGGTGCAATAGTTGCACATCATGAAGGAGGCGTTCCTGTAATTAAGTTAAACATTCCGGCCCTTGATGCTTATTATTTAGGGCAGATGATTTATTTCTTTGAAATGGCATGTGCAATAAGCGGTTATATACTTGATGTAAATCCTTTCGACCAGCCGGGCGTTGAAGCATACAAGAAAAATATGTTTGCACTTCTCAATAAGCCTGGTTATGAAGAAGAAGGCAAAAAGTTAAGAGAAAAATTTTAGTTATAACATGAGCATTGAATTGAAAAAAAATTTTATGTGGTCGCTTGTTGTACCTACAAGTATGGGCGTTCGTATCACCCCGGTGAATTATCAGCCTGTACATTGTAGCAATATTTATATAATGCAAGCAACAAGCGCTGAAACGAATGTTGCAAGTGTATCGTCATATCTTGGCCTGCCTGTGAAAGTCCTTACTACATTTGTAAAAGACAGCCCGATTGCGAGGTTTATTAAGGATGATCTTGCAAGCCGTCACATTTCATGGGAAGGTGTCGAAGTTGAACAGGGCGGCCCATGGGGTTACCGTCATCAGTTCAACATAGCTGACACAGGCTATGGGCCAAGAGGACCGCGAGTTTATAATGACCGGGCCGGTGAAGTTGGAAGAACACTTAATATCAACGATTTCGACCTCGAAAGACTCTTCGGAAAAGAAGGCGTTCAGATACTCCATATCTCCGGACTAATCTGTGCCCTCTCTTCCCAAACAAGTAATTTCTGCCTTGAACTTGCACGCACTGCTAAAAAATACGGTACAAGAGTCTCATTCGACTTGAATTACAGAGCTTCCTTCTGGAAAAACCGTGAGAAGGAACTCTCAGCTGCTTTCTGCGAAATTGCTTTGCTTTCCGACATACTTATCGGCAATGAGGAAGATTTTCAGCTAAGTCTGGGGATCAAAGGGCCCGAAGAAGGCGGCAAAGGACTTGCATCAAAAATAGATAGCTTCAAGGAAATGATAAGCAGGGTTAAAAAAGCTTATCCGCAAACTGAAGTCTTTGCAAATACTCTCAGGCAGGTAATAAGTTCGAATCTTCATCTGTGGGGTGCGATCATGCTTGAAGGAAACAGATGGCATGTTGTAGAGCCAAGAGAGATTCATGTTCTCGACCGTATAGGCGGGGGCGACGGTTTCGTTGGCGGCATGCTCTATGCTATCCTGAAAGGATGGGAACAGGAAAAATGGATTCAGTTTGGATGGGCAACAGGAGCCATGGCAACGACATTCCTCACAGATTACTGCCAGCCGGCCGATGAAGAGCAAGTATGGAGCATCTGGGAAGGAAATGCACGCGTAAAACGATGAAATATGCTATTTTATAAGATTGTGTTTCAAAAGAAACTCATCCAGTATATGTGAGAGGTCGGGATAGCCTGTTTCTTGCAGTTCATAATAAACTCTTGTCGAGGGTTTATTTATTTTTATTATACGTTTAAGATTGACAGGAGTTGCAATAATCACACTATCACAATCGGTATTATTAATCGTTTTCTCAAGGTCGTGCAGTTGTTCTTTACTGTAGCCCATTGCCGGCAGGAGAGTTCCTATTTCCGGATAGATCCTGAACGTTTCTCTTAGTTTGCCCACTGCGAAAGGTCGCGGATCAACTATCTGTCGGGCGCCGTATTTCTTTGCAGCTACAACGCCTGCACCGATTTTCATTTCACCGTGAGTCAATGTTGGGCCGTCCTCAACAACAAGCACTTTCTTATCTTTTATAAGTGAGGGATCATCCGTTTTAATTGGAGAAGCACTTTCAATAACAACGGCGTGCGGATTAACCCTCTTAATGTTTTCTTTCAGAATCTGAATCCCTTCAGCAGGCGCAGTATCAATTTTATTAATAATCACAACGTCGGCAAGTCTGAGAGTCACTTCGCCGGGATAATACCTGAGTTCATGACCGGCCCTGTGCGGGTCGGTTAATGTTAACATCAGATCGGGTTTATAAAAAGGAAAATCGTTATTGCCACCATCCCATACAATTACATCACAGCCTGAAGGGTCATTTTCAGCTTCATGCAATATAAACTCGTAATCAACTCCGGCATATATCACATTACCTCTTGCCACGTGAGGTTCATACTCCTCCATCTCCTCAATGGTACAGTGATACTTTTCAAAATCTTCTATTGATGAAAAACGCTGAACCTTTTGCGATAGCAAATCGCCATAAGGCATCGGGTGGCGAACCGCCACGACTTTCAATCCTTTCGACATAAGGATTTCGATAATCCTTCTCGAAGTCTGGCTTTTACCACAGCCCGTTCTCACTGCGCCTACAGCAATTACAGGCTTTGTGCTTTTCAACATAGTGTCGGAAGGGCCAAGAAGCATAAAACTTGCACCTGCAGCGTTGACTATCGCACTTACTGACATCACTTTCTGATAAGTAACATCACTATACGAAAAAACACATAAATCTGCATTAAATCTTATTATCAAATCAGATAATTCTTCCTCGGAGAAAACAGGTATTCCTTCCGGATAGAGTTTCCCGGCAAGCTCCCCAGGATATTTACGGCCATAAATGTCAGGTATCTGGGCGGCAGTGAAGGCAACTACATTATAATTTTTATTGTCCCTGAAAAAAACATTGAAATTATGAAAATCTCTACCAGCAGCGCCTATAATGATAACATTCTTTACAGCCATTAAACTTACAATTTGATAACTAAAATTTGTTTCAAGAAAAGGCAAATTTAAGAAATTAACTTACCTTACCTTGTTTTACAATTCTTTTTTCATGTTTTTAAGGGAAAATTCTAATAGCAATAATTCTGTGTTAAATCATCCGTTATTCTAAAAGTAATAGTAAATTTATTTGTCAGTTAGACAAAACAATATGACAAATTCTTTGTACTATTGAAACTAAGTAATGAATGTACTTGCACATATATATCTTTCGGGTGATTCTGAAAAGATAATCATCGGGAATTATATAGGCGACTATGTAAAAGGGAGAGATTATCTCAAATATCCTGATATGATACGTAAGGGTATAATACTTCATCGTCATATTGATGCATTCACTGACAGACATCCTGTTGTTCAGAGGAGCAAATTGCATTTTTCAGGGAAATATCATAAATATTCCGGAGTGATTGTGGATATAATTTACGATCATTTTTTGACAAAGGAGTGGGATTTCTTTTCAAGAAGGCCTCTCGAAAGTGTAACATATAACTTTTACCGTGCACTTGTAAATCACTACGATTTATTACCTGAGAAAGTAAAACAAATAATGCCTTTTTTCATCATCCATAACTGGATCGAGTCATATCAGACAATAAAGGGAATAAAACGTGTGCTTAAAGCTTTGAGTAAAGGCTCAACATTACCGGATGAAACAAAATTCGCAGTTAAAATATTGAAAAAAAACTACTATTCTTTATTTGATGACTTCATGGAATTTTTCCCACAGCTTATAGATTACGTCGAGAAAGAATTCGGAATCCAGATTTCACATAATATAAGGATACCATTCTGATTTTATATCAGATATTCATTTCTTGCCGCATCAAGTCTGAGAAAAATAAAAAGCAGCAGAGTAAAACCCCATAACGAACTGCCTCCGTAACTTAAAAATGGAAGAGGAATACCGATAACAGGCATTATGCCTGTTGTCATCCCAATATTGACAAAAAAATGAATTAGCAAAATTGATACAACACCATACCCATATATTCTTGAAAAAGATGATTTCTGCCTTTCGGCAAGAAAAATAAGCCTAAGCATTAAAAAAACATAAAGAGATATCACAACCAATGAACCCAGAAAACCCCATTCCTCGCCTATCGTACAGAAAATAAAATCGGTACTTTGAGCAGGTACAAATTTGTATTTTGTCTGCGTTCCTCTCAGGAAGCCTTTACCAGTGAGGCCTCCAGAACCAATCGAAATAACCGACTGATTAATATTATAACCGGCACCTTTCGGATCGGACTTCAATCTTAAAAAAATATCTATTCTTTGCTGCTGATGAGGCTTGAGAAAATTATGATATCCATAATCCACCATATTTACATATAAAATACTTCCAATTGTAAATAAGTAAATAACCATTAATTCTTTCGCTTTATATCTGTAAAAGTGCCAGCCATAGAAAATACCCGAAAGTAGCAGACCAGATATTATAATAAAAAGGAGACTAAAACTTTTTACCAGGTAATAATTAAGAAGGTAAAGTGTTCCTGTAAAAACGGCAAAAACCATCAAACTCTTAATCAAGGTTGAAAATTTACGTATGAAAAGAGCTGCAACCAGAAAACCAAGCGATATAATCAGTATGGTAATATACAAATCGTTAAATATAAGAGCAACAAAGGATAAGATTATTACCAGAAAAGCTGTGAAAAAAAGATAAGGGCTTAAACCTTCTCTGAAGAGCACAATGAAAAAACCGAAATAAACTGCCGTTGTTCCCATATCGGGCTGAGCAGCTGTAAGCAATGCTGGTAATAATATTATTGCTGCAGCCGGAATTAACAGCTGGAGTCTAGTAAGTTCCTGACCGCGTGTGTTAAGATATTTCGCAAGTGCAAGTGCTGTACCTGCTTTTGCGAATTCAGAAGGTTGAATATTGAAGGGACCTATTTCAAACCATGCTCTTGTGCCATTAATCTCATTCCCGAATAAAAGAACAAGAAATAGGAATAAAATAAATATTCCATAAATTAAATACCCGAAAAAGAAATAAAACCTGCTGTCAATATTGAGGACGGCAAAAGCAAGCAGGAACGTAGTGATAATCCATACCATCTGTTTCCCGTATCGCTGAGAAAAATCGAATATTTTCCTCTGCTCTTCATTATATACTGCAGAATATATATTAAGCCAGCCTATCAATACAAGTAGCAGGAAAAGCAGAATAGTTACTTTGTCAACTGCAGCCCATATTTTAATTTTTCGTTCCATTATTCTCTACTCACTTGCAATCCCATAACATAATCTTCAAGGTACTTACGGGAAACCGTGCCCTTAAGATATTTCTCTATTATAAGGCTGGCAACCGGAGCAGCATAAGTGGCACCAAAACCAGCATTTTCAATATAAACTGCAATTGCTATTTCTGGCTTATCTTTCGGAGCAAAAGCAACAAATATTGAATGATCTTTACCATGCGGATTCTGAGCTGTTCCTGTTTTGCCACAAATTATTATATCATTAATTGCAGCAATTTTTGCAGTTGCACCGCCACTTCCGTTCACTGCCTCCTCCATCCCTTTTATTATATACTCAAAATTCACCGAATCAACCGATATATTATGCTTATAAGCTACACTTTGCGCTACATTTGCAGAATCACCGATAGCCTTTACCAGATGCGGGCTGTAATAAAAACCCCTGTTTGCTATTGCGGCAGTTACATTAGCCATCTGAAGGGGTGATGCGCCTATTTCACCCTGACCTATTGCAAGGGAAATTATTGTGAGTGATTTCCATCTATTTTTCCCGTAACGGTCATTATAAAATGAGGTATCGGGTAAAAAACCAGGCTTTTCATTCACCAGATCGTATCCTATTGTACGGCCGAAACCAAGCTGATTAAGATAGAATCTCCATTTATCATAAGCAGACGATATCGAAGAGTGTGAAGGATTTTCCATGATTTTGCGGAATGCCTGGCAGAAATATGAATTGCATGAATTTTTGATTGCACCTATAATATCGAGCGGAGTTTCATGAATATGACATCCGACAAAAAGATAACCAGGGCTACAGCCAAAAAGTGTTGATGGAGTAATAACTTTTTCCTGCAAAGCAACAAGCCCATTTACAGGCTTTAAAGTCGAACCGGGAGGATAAGCTGCCATTATTGCGCGGTTAAAGATAGGTTTTGTAGTATCAGCCTGCAGTTGTTGAAAATTCTCAGATCTAGCCCTGCCTATAAGAAGTGATGGATCATAAGCAGGAAATGAAACAAGAGTCAATATTTCTCCTGTTGCGGGCTCAATAGCCACAATGCTTCCTGATTTATTGCACATTAACATCTCCGCATATTCCTGAAGCTCGAGGTCAATTGTCGAAATAACGTCCTTGCCCTGAACCGCTGCAGTATCAAGTCGGCCATCTTCATAAGAGCCTTTTACTCTACCGTAAACGTCGACAAGATAAATTTTCAATCCTTTCTTCCCCCTTAACTCCTTCTCGTAAGCTTCCTCGATGCCTGTAGTTCCTATATAATCTCCAGGTTTATAGTAAGGATTCTTTTTTATAATTCCTTCGTCAACTTCACTCACATAACCCAGCACATGCGCTGCAACAGGCTTTGAATATTTACGAAGCGTTCTTGGCTGGACATAAAAACCTTGAAATTTGAACATTTTTTCCTGGAATGCGGCATACGTCTCGGCCGAGATTTGTTTAAGAAATATCGAAGGCACTCTCTTTGAATAGTTTTTAGCGGCTTTCATGCGTTCGTTGAAATATTCTTTTGTTATGCCAAGTGAGTTGCAGAACTCAGTCGTGTCTAATAATGAAACCTGAACAGGAACAACCATTAGGTCATAAGCAACCTGATTATAAACAAGTAATTTACGGTTACGTTCATATATAAGCCCCCTGGCCGGATATTGTGTAACATAACGTAAAACATTATTTTCGGCTGACACACGGTATGAAGTTTCAACTACCTGGATAGTGAAAAGCCTTACAGCTAAAACTAATGCAGCAACAATTATCATTGTAGCAACCACTATTCTTCTATTAATGTAACGATCTTTCATCCCTGCATATTTACCGGCCTTTTCTAAAATATTCCAGCATTAGAATAATTACAGCGGTAAAAGCTGTACTGAGAATCACTCGTGCCAGGGTTCTGAAAAAATCATTCAGCCTGAATACTTCAAGATAAAACAGAATGAGATGATGAACAAAAACCATCCCAAGGGCATAAATGACAAACCATTTGAACCCGTAAACAGCGGCTGATAGTTCTGTTTCGGCTTTATATCCTTCCCGTGGAGAGATTGATATCAGAATATATGGTCGTACAAACGCAGCGGCAACTGTGGCGGCCGCATGCATTCCGGGGGTGCCTGTAAAGAAGTCAATAATAAGACCCCCAAGAAAAGATACTAATAGAAGCATCCATCCCGGAGTTTCATAAGGAAGTAAAAGTATAAAAAGAATGTAAACATAGGGATTTATATAACCGCTAAACTGTATATTGTTCAATACCAGTACCTGCAGGAGTAAAAGTACCAGATAGATAGTCGTATATCTTAATACTTTGTTAATCATTATATTCCTTCTCAATTGAAATCTGTTCCTGCCTGCGGTTATTCTTAATTAGATATACGTGGGCAAGCTTTTTAAAATCGGTAGCGAGCTTCACTTTTATGCTATAAAACTCACTTCCCGATTTTTCAAAATCACTTATTGTTCCTACCATTATTCCGGCCGGGAAAATAGCCGAATATCCTGTGGTTACAACAGTATCTCCTTTGTTCAGCAATACATGTTGCGGTATATCGTTCAAAATTGCATATCTATAATTACTACCATCCCAGGAAAGAGAGCCGAAATAATCATTCGATTTTATTTTTGCACTAAGACGGAAATCAAGGTTAAGAAGTGAAATAGCAACTGAATAATTCTTTCCTGCCGAGATTATAATTCCTGCCGCACCACTGGGACTTATTACTCCCATGTTTACATCCGCTCCCTGCTTTGTGCCGACATTAAGAGTAAAAAAATTCTTTTGACGGTTGACAGAATTATTGACAACTTCTGCCGCGATAAACTCATATTGAGGTTCTTCAGTGGTAATTAAAATTACGGATAAAATGGAATCTTTACGTACTGAAATCATTTTTTCTAGTGTATTTCTTAATTCTCGGTTTTCTGTCTGGAGTTCAGCATTCAACTTTTTAATTCTAAAATAATTAGTCATATTTTTGATTATTGACTCCCATGCAAGAGTGGAGCTTCTTATTCCTTTTACAAGCTGAGTATTATGGTAATTATTCGAAGTAAAAATAAGATAGAATGCCACTCCTTCCAGAAGAATAAATATTATAAGCCTGTTATGCTTCGTCAGGAATTGGAGGAGACTTTTCATCTATTCTTCATCTCATCAGAAACTGGAACTTATCGATATTTTTTAGGGCAACTGCTGTACCTCTTGCAACGGCTCTCAAAGGATCTTCGACTACTTTGAAATTAATATTTATTTTGTCGGTAAGTCTTTTATCGAGGCCTCTAAGCAAAGAGCTTCCTCCTGTAAGGAATATACCTTTATTGACAATATCAGAATAAAGTTCAGGAGGAGTTTGTTCAAGCACGTTCAAAACTGCAGCTTCTATTTTTGAGAGTGATTTATCAAGACAATAAGCAATTTCCTGATAAGATACCGGAATCTCTACAGGCAGGCTGGTCATTATATTTGGTCCGCGAACGATATAATCTGGAGGAGGGTTATCAATATCCGGCAGGGCGGCACCTACGGCAATCTTAATATCTTCGGCCGACCTTTCTCCAATCTTTATATTATGCTGGTGGCGCATATAAGTTTGAATATCCGATGTAAAGCTGTCGCCTGCAATTCTTATTGATTTAAAGCACACTATTCCACCGAGAGCTATAACTGCTATTTCGGCTGTTCCTCCACCGATATCCACAACCATAGAACCTTCAGGTGCTTCCACGTCAAGTCCAATGCCTATTGCTGCAGCCATTGGTTCATAAATCATATAAACGTCTCTCCCGCCGGCATGTTCTGAGGAATCGCGCACAGCTCTGATTTCAACCTCAGTACTTCCGGAAGGGATGCCTATGACCATTCTTAGAGTAGGACTGTAGAGCCTGGAATTTTTATTAATCATTTTAATCATTCCTCTTATCATCAATTCTGCGGCATTAAAATCTGCAATCACACCATCGTGTAAAGGTCTTATAGTTTGTATATTTTCATGAGTCTTTCCATGCATTTGCCTTGCCTGCTCACCGATGGCAATTAGTTTGCCTGTATTTCTGTCGATGGCTACTATCGAAGGCTCATCAACTACAACCTTATCGTTCTGAATGATGACAGTATTGGCTGTGCCAAGGTCTATCGCAATCTCCTGAGTTAAAAATGAAAATAATCCCATATAAGCTTTAAATTGTTTCTAATGTTTAAAATGTCTTATTCCTGTAAAAACCATTGCTATGTTGTGCTTATTGCATAGGTCAATCGAATCCTGATCTCTTATCGAGCCTCCAGGTTGGACTATAGCTGTGATACCTGCTTTCTGAGCCATCTCTACACAGTCGGCAAAAGGAAAAAAAGCATCGGAAGCAAGCACTGCACCGTTAAGATTAAATCCGAACATACCTGCTTTTTCCACTGCATGTTTCAGTGCGTCTATCCTTGACGTTTGTCCGACACCGCTTGCATAAAGTTGTTTATTCATTGCCAGGACAATAGCATTCGATTTGCTATGCTTAACTATTTTCAAAGCGAAAGCAAGATCGTCATATTCTCTTTTATCTGGTACCCTTACTGTAACGGGTTGCATAAGGCTTATGTCTTCGGTTATATTGTCCCTCTCCTGCCATAAAACTCCATTGAGGTTGCTTCTGAAAACATGTGGAGAGAAGTTGAAATCCTTTTGTAGCAATATAATTCTGTTTTTTTTATGTTTAAGTATCTCAAGAGCTAAAGGCTCATATCCTGGAGAAATTATTATCTCAAAAAACAGTTTGTCAATCTCGTTTGCGGTTTTTTCATCTATAGGCCGGTTACATGCTAAAACACCTCCATAAGCCGAAACAGGATCGCATGCAAGAGCATCTTTCCATGCATCGAAAATATTGTCTCTTTCGGCAACTCCACATGCATTTGTATGCTTGGTAATTATAAATGCAGGATTCGAAAATTCAAACGATAAAGAAAGTGCAGCATCTATATCGAGCAGATTGTTATATGATATCTCCTTCCCATGAAGCTTGTCGAATACTTCCTCAAGTTTACCGAAAAATATTCCTTTCTGATGAGGATTTTCTCCATATCTTAAAAGGAGAGGCGGTTCGAAACTCTCTCTAAAAGCAGGGAAATATCTCTCGCGGTTAAAATATTTAAAAATTGCCACATCATAACCTGATGTAATACTGAAGGCTTCTGTTGCAAATTGTTTCCTTTCTTCAATTGAAGTGTACCCATTATCCTTCCTGAGCAACTCGGTAAGTCTGCTATATTGTGCTCTCGACGATACGACCAGAACGTCGTTGAAATTTTTTGCAGCAGCGCGTATAAGGGCAACGCCTCCTATATCTATTTTTTCGATTATCTCCTCCTCATCTGCCAGTGAGGATACTGTTTCTTCAAAGGGATAGAGATCCACAACAACCATATCTATTTCCGGTATATTGTAATTTCTCATCTGATTAATATCTTCATTATTGTCTCTTCGCGCAAGAATACCGCCGAAAATCAAAGGGTGCAACGTTTTCACACGACCTCCGATAATAGAGGGGAAACTCGTAAGCTTTTCAACAGCTTCGGAAGATATTCCGAGCCCTTTTATGAAATCATGAGTTCCGCCTGTAGATATAATTCTGACACCGAGATCGTTAAGAATTCTAACAATTTCTTCCAGTCCCTCCTTATAAAACACTGAAATAAGCGCACTCTTAATTTTTTTTTCTCTCATTTTCTGTAATTTATGATTGCAAAACGCCATCCCTTCAGGGCGAATAAAAATAGCTAATTTTTTTTTATAAGTCCGATTAAATTCAATTAATTATATTAAACCAAAATATTAATAAATAAAGGTATGAATTAAATTTGCTATTTTTGAATTCTTTATATAAAAAGAAATCGCTGAGCGACAATGTTATGAAAAATAAGGTAATATTTCTAAGATTAATAAAGGAGGGAATTATTTTTGCTTTCAATTCAATTTCCGTAAACAAGCTTAGAACTTTCCTTACACTTTTTGGTATCACAATTGGAATTGTCTCTATAATTTCAGTTTTTACTGTTCTTGATTGGATGGAGAAGTCAATTCGTGACAGCATTTCCACTCTGGGTGATAATGTGATTTATGTTCAGAAATTCCCATGGTCGTTCGATCCTAATCTTAACTGGTGGGACATTGTAAAGTGGCCTCCTGTTTCAATTGAAGATTATGAAGCTGTATCAAACAAATCAAAGTTCGCACAATCGACTTGTTTTACCGTTTACAGACCTGTTGTTATCAAATTTGAAAATAATTCGATAAATAATGCCAATATATTGGCAAGCACAATAGAATATAAGGATATCAGGAATTTTGAAATAGAAAAAGGCAGATATTTTTCAATATTCGAAGCACAAGCCGGCAAAAATGTCGCAATTTTAGGTGCTGAAATTGCATCGCGACTTTTTGAAAACAGGGAGCCTATTGGTAAGGAAATAATAATTGCCGGTTTTAAAACAACTGTTATAGGGGTTATAAGAAAAGAAGGTAAGGGTGGAATAAGCGACAGCGGAATGGATGAAATAACGCTTGTTCCCTTGAACTTTGCAAAATCATTCATCAATTTACGCAGGCGATCGGCCGAAACTCAGATTATGATAAAAGCTAAACCTCAGGTACCCCTTGATGAACTTTCTGATGAAATTACAATGATTCTTAGAGTATCGAGAAGACTCAGGCCTGGAGAAATATCTAACTTTTCAGTCAATAAGGCAAGTCTTCTTACTCAGGGATTTAATACTGTGTTCGCAGGAATAAATGCCGGAGGATGGCTTATCGGCGGGTTTGCTATACTTGTTGGCGGATTCGGCATAGCAAATATCATGTTTGTTTCGGTAAAAGAAAGGACAAATATCATCGGAATCCAGAAAGCTCTAGGTGCAAAACGTTTCTTTATCCTCCTTCAATTCCTTTCCGAATCGGTCATGTTGTCCCTGATGGGAGGAATTTTAGGATTGTTCTTCGTATTTCTTGGGACTCTTGTTGTTAATTACCTCTATGAAATGAATATGTTTCTGACTTTAGGAAACATTCTTCTTGGAATTTTTATTTCAGGTGTTATAGGAATTGTAGCAGGGTATGCTCCGGCTTATACGGCCGCAAAGATGAATCCGGTAGACGCAATCGGATATTCATTCTGATATTATATTTTCCGAAACCCAGCGCGTAAGATTTATAAATTGCTCAACGGTTAGTTGTTCCGGTCGTAAATGTAATAATGGATTATCTTCTGATCTCAACCTGAAAGCCGATTTCAACGAATTACGAAGCATTTTCCTGCGCTGATTGAATGACGACTTCACAACTTTTAAGAAGAGTTCCTCGTCACAATTGAGATGTTTTGTGTTGTTTCTTCTCATTCTTATCACCGCCGACTTGACCTTTGGAGGTGGGAAAAAAACATTTTCCGAAACGGTGAAAAGATATTCCACATTATAGAATGCCTGAATAAGAACACTTATTATGCCGTATGTTTTAGAACCAGGAACGGCACATAATCGCTTTGCAACTTCACGCTGAAACATACCTGTCAGTTCAATTACTTTGTCCCTGTATCTGAGTACCTTGAAAAGTATCGGAGCAGATATGTTATAAGGAAAATTCCCTGTTATGGCAAGAGTGCCGGGAAAAAGTTTTTCAAGGTCGAGCTCAAGAAAATCGCCTTCAATTATGTCGCAATAACTTCCGAGATTATTTTTAAGATATTCTACCAGATTTCTATCAATTTCAACAACCCGGAAATCCTTAAAACCCATCTCAATAAGAGGCCTGGTCAGAACCCCAGTTGCAGGGCCAATTTCGAGAACAGAATCACAGCCTTCAGCCAGAAGTGATCCTGCTATTCTATCAGCTATGCCTGTATCTTTAAGGAAATGCTGTCCAAGGCTTTTTTTGGGTCGTATTCCATTCATTGTAGAATTGATTGAATAAAAATATATTTCATCTTTCAATAAGATGCCTTCCAAACTTCCTCAGGAAAGGAAATCCCCGTATCTCAAGATAATGTATGAAAATATAAAGGAGATTATAATAAAGGGTTATGAAAAAAACAAATGACATCAACCAGATGGCAATTAAATCAAAAAATAAAGTGTCAATTTTAATATTTCCAATCTGCTTATATGGAGCAAAAAAATGTGCTCTCCCGTAATTTGATGTAGGTTTCATGTATATAGGGGTCGACTTTTGTACAAAATGATCCTTATTAATCACATATTTTTTTTCCGAAAGTAATTCGGTCTGGTTAAGCACAATATCTGCAAGCCTTATATTATTATATGCAGTGGCAAACTCATCTTCACTCATGCCTTTTATCTCTTCCGCTAATTTCTTTTCAGCCTCAAGCTTAAGGTTGAAATAATATTTGTTCTCGTCAATAAAATATTTTTGAACCTTTCCAAAGAAAACATTTACTGAATCGGCCGTTCTTTCATCGAATCCTTCATAACTAATCATGGCGGTCCAGTTACCAGGAGCAATTCCTGAAATACCCGCAAGCTGATTTATATGATATTTCAAAATCTTAAGTTTATTTTCAATTACATCCTTCCCCTCTTTATCTTTTCTTTGCAAGACATAACTTATAACCTCATTTTTAAGATTTCTTATAAGTTCATCTTTGTAATAATTATTTTGCTCAATTTCAAGATTATATTTGAAAACAGGCTTATTGTATCTATTTCCTTTGAAACCTTCCACCATTTCAGCCTCATACGACCATCTTGTAGCCATAAGGTCACCGATAACCGGAACATATTCTTTATTTGTAAGCGACGGATGCAAATCATCGAATTGTATCATTGCACCTCCCAGAAGTAACTGAGGTACAAGAATCAACGGAATAAATATATAGATACTTACAACAGTTCTTAAACCAGCCGATAAATTCAATCCCAGAAGGTTACCATAGCAAGCGGTCGTAAAGAAAATTAGCCATTGCTGCCAGAACATTCCCCTTATTTCCAGAACCATGCTCGAAATGGCAACAAAAAACAAAGATTGTATGGCAGAAAGAATGAACAGGTAATTAAGTTTGGAAATAAGATAGCTTAGTCTGCTGATATTCAGGAATTTCTCTCGAAGAAGTATTTTTCTATCCCTGAATATTTCCTCTGCACTTACCATAAGTCCAAGGAAAAGGGCAACAACCACTTCCATGAAAAGAAAGACTGGATAATTTTTATTACCTGCAAATGTGTAATTATTTTCGGAAGTATATTTTGAAAAATAACCAAGGATAAATGCAAGAACAGGCGATTCTAAGAGATTTAAAGCAACATATTGTTTGTCTACTATTTTTCTCAAAAAGTTTCGCTTGATAAATGTTCTTATCTGATACAGCTTACCCGGCACTTTGAAGTTGCTTGCAGGAAGAGGTGTTTTTGGTGGGACTCCTGCAAACTTAGGCATCATTTTGCGCTTATATTTCTCGTACCACTCTGATGGTGATATTTGCCTCTCTTTGCCAGGATAACCATTTTCGTCTATAACTTTTACTTCAATAATCTGAAGAATATTATCAGTATCAATGTTTCCGCAGTTTGGGCATTCGCTTTCTGCGGCGTTAGCCTGTGATGTTTCGGTTTTCAAATAAACGAGAGCTTCTATCGGATCCCCATCATAAACCATATACCCGCCCCTGTCGAGAATCCATAGTCGGTCGAAAAGCTTAAGAATATCCGATGAGGGCTGGTGAATATTTACAACCACAAGCTTACCTGAAAGGGCTTGTTTTCTCAGAATTTCCATTACATTCCTGGAGTCGTGCGATGATAATCCTGAAGTGGGTTCATCAACAAACAGAACTGCAGGTTCCCTCATTAGTTCAAGTCCTATGTTAAGCCTTTTACGCTGACCGCCACTGATTTTTTTGTCGAGAACATCGCCCACCTGAAGGTTCTTAATTTCAATAAGTTCAAGATTGGTGAGAATCTTCTCGACAATTTCGTTTAGCTGTTGCTCTGTATAATCCCCGAAACAAAGTCTTGCGTTAAAATAAAGATTCTGATAAACGGTAAGTTCCTCAAGCAGAAGGTCATCCTGCGGAACGTAACCGATCAGGCCCTTCAAGTTTTCCGCATCTTTATAAAGGTCATGGCCGTTAATAAAGATATTGCCTTTATCAGGCTTTATTTTACCATGTAAAACATCGAGCAGAGTAGTTTTACCTACGCCGCTACTCCCCATTATTCCGACAAGATTGCCTGACTCAAGCTTAAAATTTAATGGTTTTATGCCATTATCCGAATTTTTAAATCTGAATTCGATATTGTGACCTTCAAAAATAACTTTTTCGCGTAGGTTTTCTAATATAAATGCTTTATAAACCTTGGAATAATAGATAGGTTCAATTCCCGGGCCTTTAATATTTACCCCTCTTTCCAGGAGATAAGGACGGTATGCGATAATATCTCTCCCTCTAAAATATAAAGCCAGTGGACCATCGTATATAAGAAGGAGTGAACCCGTACTCTCAATATGAAGAACATACAGATTACCTTTGAAACCTTTAATATACAGATGTTTCCACTTATTGTAATTCTCAAAGCCTGAATTTGTTCTGTACTGAGGGTTATCACTTTCTATTACAAGCATACAATCTGGAGAAACTTTGTCAAACTGACCTCCAATCATGAAAGCAAAAGCATTATTGTATTCCTTTCGGTTTATGTTGAATGAACGCGCAACTATATCAATGATGTTTTTTTCCTGCTCTGTAATCTGGCCATCTTCAAAAGTAAATTCAAGAAGTTGAATGAATACAATCATTCTCTCTTCAATGAAGAGACCTTTTTTAATCTGACGGCAGATATTTGTAATCTGGAATGTAATCAAGGAATTTTCATTATCAAGCTCACTGCGGTCGAGATTTTTTAATTCATTCGAATAAAATTCCAGATTATTCTCGAACAAAGAAAAATATTCTTCTTCAAGCTCTCTGTTAAGATATCTTCTCAGATAGCTTCTAAGAATTTTCTTTCCGCGACTGGTGACCCCGCCCGGATTAACCGTTGATATGATTGCAAAGATATGTATCAGTGCAAGTAATACTGATTCCCTCATCTGTGCAAATTTGACCGGAAACAGATCAAATACCTTTCCTGTTTCAAGACCCGGGTAACTTAAACTACAATTTCATAACGGCATCTGAAATGACACAAATTATTATATCATTTCAGGTTAGTTAAATATTAAATAATCTTCTCCCTTATTAAAGTAATAGCGGCAGTAATATCCTTTATATCCTGTTCTGTGAGGCTGGTAGATAATCTTTCATAAATTTTTTTCATTGGTTCGAGCAACTTGAGAAAATCTTTTATCATCGGATCATCTGCATAAGGTTGAGTTATATCGAGGTATAGTTCGAATGATTTTTTCTGTTCGAGTATAGCTTTTGAAATACCTGCAACATGATAAGCCTCTTCCGAAACATGAGTTGTCAGGTACAAGCCCTCAACCCATGCTCCTCCAACAACAAGAAGAGCAAGGTTCTGCTGCTCGTTCTCGCTCAAATATTGATAGGTTTCATTAAATGCATTAGTAAGCAATTTTACAAGCCTGTCCCTGTCGTCGAAATAAATTTTAATGCTGTCGTAAAGCCTTACATCATAAATTCTTCCCATGTTAAGGTCATTTGCCAGCAATCTCAAAGCTTCCAGATATTCCTGCACTTTGTCCTGAATATTATAAAGTGTAACATAACTTAAATCAGCACCATATACTCCAAGATTCAATGCCTTTTTGTCACTTTTAATGTATTTTTTTGCGTTAGAGGCAGGATTGGTTATTCCTATCATATAGCCCACCTCAAGATCGGTAAGCATTTTTACTACTTCAGCCGAAGTAGGTAAGGGATAAACGTTCTCTTCAATTTTCTTTTTGATAGTCTCAATCTCCTCAGACTCTTTTTCTATTTTTGCCTTCTTTTCCTTAGTAGTGGCCTTGTTCTTGCATGAAGTAATGCTTGCAACGCAAACAACCAGCAACATCGTTATTGCAATTAAGGTAACTTTTTTCATTTTAATTATATTAAAGTTAATCTTATTAAATCGGGCATAAAAATAAGAAAATATATTTTACTAACTCCTGTTGCATACTAATTTAATTATAACGGTTTAGCAAAATTCTCACGAATTTATGATAAAATTTAATGCAAAATATTCAAATATTTATTATTAAAATTTTTCAGTTTCTGTTTTTGATTATCTTTGCAAGCCGATAGCTGGCAAGATTCTTTCAAACTGGCTGATTATTTAAAAATTTTGCTATGTTCAAAAAAGAACTAAAAAGTGTAAAACTTACACTTGAAGATGGTTCAATATGGGAAGGTAAGTTATTTGGTGCGCCTGTTCCAGCTGCCGGAGAGGTTGTATTCAACACCGCAATGACAGGCTACCCCGAAAACCTCACCGATCCTTCATACAGAGGTCAAATATTATGTCTTACATATCCACTCGTAGGAAATTACGGCGCACCTTCAAAAGCAGAGGAAGATGACATTCTTAAATACTATGAATCGTCTTCAATACATATATCAGGATTGATTGTGACGAATTATTCATTCAAATACAGCCATTGGAATGCTGTTGAAAGCCTTGATGAATGGCTGACTAGAAACAATATACCTGGAATATACGGAGTAGATACCCGTGCACTTGCAAAACGAATTAGAGAAAAAGGAGACATGCTTGGCAAAATAGAGCCTGACGGCATGCATGCCGATTTTTTCGATCCTAATAAAGTAAATCTTGTCGAACAGGTAAGTATTAAAGAAAAAAAGATATATGGAAAAGGATCTTTTAAGATAATGCTCATTGACTGTGGTGTAAAATACAATATTATCAGATTACTTCTACGATATGATACTACTGTAATAAGGGTACCATGGAATTATGATTATCATAATGATGAATTCGATGGTTTGTTTATATCGAACGGACCTGGCGACCCGAAAATGTGTACTGAAGCAATTGAAAATATCAGAAAATCACTTAACGGGGATAAGCCTGTTTTTGGAATCTGCCTTGGGAACCAGCTTATGGCTCTCGCTTCAGGAGCAGATACATATAAACTCAAATATGGCCATCGAAGTCATAACCAGCCGGTAATAATGGAAGGCACAAACAAAGCCTATATAACTTCTCAGAACCACAGTTATACTGTTGATAACAGCACTCTAACCAAAGAGTGGCAACCTTACTTTATAAATCTTAATGACCGGACAAATGAAGGCATAATCCATAAATCAGGTCTTTATTTTTCAACGCAGTTTCATCCCGAAGCTTCAGGCGGCCCTACCGATACCGATTTTCTTTTCGATAATTTTATTGAAAATTTGAAAAAATACCGTAATTGAATATTTTAAATCTTAACATATTTAAAATATTCATAAATAACTCATCATCTTTTCCTCAAGGTATGTAATTGTTATCTTTCTAAAATTTCCCATAATCTTATCGGCCCGCGCTATAATATTATCATTGCATAAATTCCCGATGCTTCCTTCATGTTTATAGTCAGAAGGATTTGTTTGCCGAAATGAGTTCTCTTTTAATGTCTCCGATACAGCCTTATATGCATCTCTGAATGGTATTCCGTTCCTTACCATTCTATTTACTTCTTCGGCACTGAAAATAGTATTATATTGTATATTTTCTAAAATGTCGCACCTTACTTTTATTTCACCCAGCATAAATGTCATAACATCAACACATTCAATAATATCTATAAATGCATTGAATATCAGCGTTTTTAGTAATTGCAGATCACGGTTATAACCCGATGGCAGATTATTGATTAACATATTAACCTGAGCGGGCAGCGCCTGTATAAGGTTACACTTAGCTCTTATCAGTTCAAAAACATCGGGGTTTTTCTTTTGGGGCATTATGCTTGAGCCTGTAATAAGTTCATCGGGGAATTCGATAAATCTGAATTCTGATGTCATAAAGAGACAAATATCCATGCTGAATTTTGAAAGAGTATTCGCCAGTGATGATAGAGATGCTGCAACAGCTGCTTCCACTTTCCCTCTATTTATTCCTGCATAAGCCGAATTAAAAATCATATCGTCGAATTCAAGTAATGAGGTTGTAAGACTACGGTCGAGAGGGAGAGTTGTACCATACCCTGCAGCCGTTCCGAGCGGATTACGGTTATTAAGCGCTCTCGCTGCGGAAAGCAGAAATAAATCGTCGGTAAGAGCTTCAGCATAGCCACCGAACCAAAGGCCAAATGACGATAACATAGCCGGCTGCATGTGTGTATAACCCGGCAGAAATACTTCTTTATACTGATTACCCAAAGCTATAAGTTTATCAAAAAGATTACGTACACTCACTGCAAGATCGTCTATTTCTGCTCTTGTGAAAAGCCTTATAGCAAGCAAAACCTGGTCGTTACGCGATCTGCCTGTATGAACTTTTCTCCCTGTCGCACCAATCATTTCCGAAAGTTCCTTCTCAATCTGAGAATGTATATCTTCAACACCATCCTCAATTTTAAGATCGCTCTTCATGTAACGGAGAAAGAGTTTATGAAGTGATTCCAGAAGATTATGTTTTTCTTCGGAAGATATTAGTCCAACTTTGCAAAGCATGATGACATGGGCCATAGAACCAACAATGTCCCAGCCAGCCAGAAGCAAATCGGTCTCTCTCTCCTTGCCTGACGTGAATTCTATAATTGCAGGATGAGGCACAATGCCTTTATCCCAAAGCCTTGAGTAATTCATAAAACATTTCTATTTTAATGTTTTTTCTTTCCCGATTCAATAATAGCTCTGTGAGCCATAAGTCTAATTGCGTTTATCTTAATAAAGCCTTTACTGTCGGTCTGATCAAAGCCACCTTCTATATCCATACTTGAAAGGTCTTTGTTATAAAGTGATGATGGCGACTCTCTTCCCTCAATCAGTATATTTCCTTTGTAAAGATTGAGATGCACGCAACCGTCAATAAGTTCCTGGCTCTTGTCAATAGCCGCCATAAGGAAATCCATTTCAGGACTGAACCAGAAGCCATAATATATAAGTTCGGAAAATTTGGGTGTAAGCATATTCCTGAGGCGCATAACTTCGCGGTCCATTGCAATCCCTTCTATGTCCCTGTGCGCTGCAAAAAGAATTGTGCCGCCAGGCGTCTCATAAACACCTCTCGACTTTATACCGACAAACCTGTTTTCAACCATGTCGAGCAAACCTATACCATTCTCCCCGCCCAGCTTGTTGAGGTAAACAAACAATTCGTAAGGATCTTCCTTAACTGTTCCGTCGTCTTTGTTAAGAACCTTAACCGGAATCCCGTCTTTAAAAGTAATAACTATCCGCGTCTCCTTATCAGGTGCATCCTGCGGCATTACCATTTTAACCAGAATATTTTTCTGAACCGCAAACATAGGATCCTCCAGTATTCCAGCCTCATGGCTTATATGCATCAAGTTCTCATCCTCACTGTAAGGCTTTGCCAGACTTGCCTTAACCGGAATATTTTTCTCAGCAGCATATTTAAGAAGATCAGTTCTTCCTTTGAAGGTTTTAAGAAATTCAGGATCTTTCCATGGGGAAATTACTTTTATACCCGGTTTGAGAGCATAATAAGATAACTCAAACCTTACCTGATCGTTGCCTTTGCCTGTAGCTCCATGCGCAACCGCATTTGCACCTTCCTCCTCGGCAACCTCAATCTGCTTACTTGCAATAAGCGGCCTGGCAAGCGCCGTTCCCAGTAAATACCTGTCCTCATAAATAGCATTAGCTTTAAGAGCTTTAAAAATGTAATCCACAACAAACTCTCTTTTCAAATCTTTTATAACTACTTTCGAAGCACCGAGCATTAGTGCCTTCTTCCTGCACTCTTCAAAATCTTCCTGCTGCCCTACGTCAGCAACAAACGCAATTACATCATACCCCTTTTCAATTAACCACTTCAGTATAACCGAAGTATCAAGGCCTCCACTATAGGCCAGAACAACTTTCTCTTTCATCATTTTAGTTTTTAACTTCTTAATTATTGTAAACCTTTTAAATCTTCCCTGATATAGAATTAATCCCTGGAAATATAATATCAAGAATTTCATGAACATGTTCAACCGAAACATTATCTCTCGGAATCACAAGAAGAGTGTCATCACCTGCAACAGTACCAGCTATTTCATATCTGCCGGCATTATCAATAGTTACAGCAACACTGTTTGCATAACCCGGACTTGTCTTTATCAGAATCATCGATTTTGCTTCTATTATATTCTTGATCACGCTAACCAGTTCAAAACCTTTCTCTTTGTTATTACTTTCTTTCATGCCATTTATAAGCCCTTTTACAAGTGAATAACGGTACCCTCCCTTTCCGTCAGGCACTTTTATTACTCCAAGCTGTCTAAGATTTCTTGATAATGTTGCCTGGGTGCATTTTATGCCCTGACTTACAAGTTTCTCCATCAGCTCTTCCTGGCTTGAAATATCTTCATTCGAAATAATTTTTTCTATCGCTATCAGCCTTGAAAGCTTTTGCATATTTATACATTATGATTGCAAATATATACATTTATTTTAATATCTTATAAACAGGAGAAAAAAATTCTTCTAATTTTGCATCAAATAACTTTTATATGATTGATGAAATAAAAAAGGTGCTCATACTTGGTTCAGGCGCTCTTAAGATTGGAGAAGCAGGTGAGTTTGACTATTCAGGGTCGCAAGCCCTTAAAGCCTTAAGGGAAGAAGGCATTTCGACAGTACTTATCAACCCAAATATAGCTACAATACAAACTTCTGAAAATGTGGCCGACAAGGTATATTTTCTTCCGGTGAATCCTTTTTTTGTTGAAAAAGTGATTGCAAAAGAAAAACCTGATGGAATTTTTCTTTCGTTTGGGGGTCAAACTGCACTTAATTGCGGAACCGAGCTTTACAGAAAAGGAGTATTTGAAAAGTATAACGTAAAGGTTCTCGGCACTCCGGTCTCTGCTATTATTGACACGGAAGACAGGGAGCTTTTTGTCAGGAAACTTGAAGAGATAAATATTAAAACTCCAAAGAGTATCGCTGTAAATTCAATTGAAGAGGCAATTAATGCTGCTGAAAAGCTGGGATATCCGGTCATCATTAGGTCAGCTTATGCACTTGGAGGGCTGGGAAGCGGATTTTCATCAACTCCTGAAGAACTGGAAAGCCTCGCATCAAAATCGTTTTCATTTACAAGCCAGATACTCGTTGAAGAATCGTTGAAGGGCTGGAAAGAAATTGAATACGAGGTAGTGAGAGATAAATATGACAATTGCATAACAGTGTGCAATATGGAAAACTTCGATCCACTCGGAATTCATACAGGCGAAAGCATTGTTGTGGCTCCTTCACAGACACTTACTAACAGTGAATTTTATTCACTCAGAAACCTCTCAATTAAAATAATCAGGCATATCGGAATAATAGGCGAATGTAATATCCAGTATGCTCTCGACCCTGATTCAGACGATTACAGGGTTATTGAAGTAAATGCACGATTATCGCGCTCTAGCGCTCTTGCCTCTAAAGCCACAGGCTATCCTCTTGCTTTTATTGCGGCAAAACTTGCAATCGGCTACGGACTTCATGAGCTTAAAAACTCAGTCACACGTTCAACAACAGCCTTTTTCGAGCCGGCCCTCGACTATGTTGTTGTTAAGATACCCCGCTGGGATCTCAATAAATTTTCAGGTGTATCCCACCATATAGGAAGTAGCATGAAAAGCGTAGGTGAAGTTATGGCAATCGGACGAACCTTTGAGGAAGCTATCCAAAAGGGCATAAGAATGATAGGCCAGGGAATGCACGGATTTACAGGAAATCGCGATATCTATTTTTCAGATGTAGAAAAAGAACTCGCCGAACCAACAGATATGAGGATTTTTTCAATCGCTCAGGCTCTTGATGAGGGAATATCTATCGACAGAATCTATGAATTGACAAAAATCGACAGATGGTTTCTTTATAAATTGCAAAACATTATTGAAATAAAAAACCTCCTTAGCCAATATAAAACTATTGAAGAAATTCCGAGAGATATTCTCATCGAAGCTAAAGAATCTGGATTCAGCGACTTCCAGATTGCAAGGCACGTTTTGAAGGCAAATGCTGAAGATATGAACAGAGCTCTTCTCAGAGTAAGAGCCTTCAGAAAGGCACTCGGCATAAAACCTTATGTAAAACAGATAGATACACTCGCTGCCGAATACCCTGCTGTAACTAATTATCTATATCTTACATACAGCGGCAGTGAACACGACATTACGTTTGAAGATGACGGCATGTCAGTAATTGTACTTGGATCAGGGGCATACCGGATAGGATCAAGTGTGGAATTCGACTGGTGCTCTGTAAATGCCATAAATACTATTCGCAGAGAAGGATATCGATCGGTGATGATAAACTATAATCCTGAAACAGTAAGTACCGACTATGATATGTGCGACAGACTCTATTTCGATGAACTCTCATTCGAAAGGGTAATGGATATTATCGAACTCGAGTATCCTCTCGGCGTTATCGTTTCAATGGGAGGACAGATACCCAATAACCTTGCAATGAGGCTGCACCTGGCAAACGTAAGAGTGCTCGGTACTTCACCACTTTCGATCGACAGAGCCGAAGACAGACATAAATTTAGTTTCATGCTCGATTCTCTCGGAGTAGATCAGCCCCGATGGAAAGAACTTTCAAGCATAGACGATATTATTGAATTCACCAATAAAATAGGCTTTCCTGTCCTTGTTCGTCCTTCATACGTCCTTTCGGGCTCAGCAATGAACGTCGTTTCAAATGCAAATGAACTAACTCATTTCCTCGACCTCGCAACAAAAGTATCAAAACAACATCCAGTGGTTGTTTCAGAATTCATAGAAAACGCAAAAGAAGTGGAAATTGATGCAGTGGCATGCCAGGGCGAAATAATTGCTTACGCAATAAACGAACATGTTGAATTTGCAGGAGTACATTCCGGCGATGCCACAATGGTTTTCCCACCTCAGAAACTTTACTTTGAGACAGTCAGACGTATTAAACGTATTTCGAGACAAATTGCAAAAGAGCTCAATATCTCCGGACCATTCAATATTCAGTTCCTTGCTAAAGATAATGAGATAAAAGTTATCGAATGTAATCTGAGAGCAAGCCGCAGCATGCCATTTGTTTCCAAAGTACTCAAGGTAAATCTTATAGACCTTGCCACAAAAGTTATGCTCGACATCCCGGTCGAAAAACCTCATAAATCATTATTCGACCTTGATTATGTCGGAGTAAAAGCCCCCCAGTTCAGCTTCTCACGTCTTGCAAAAGCTGATCCTGTCCTCGGAGTCGATATGGCATCAACTGGCGAAGTCGGTTGCCTCGGTGAAGACTTCTATGAAGCAATATTAAAAGCTATGTTTTCAGTAGGATACCGAATCCCCCAAAAAGGAATATTGCTCTCCACAGGCCCTGCAAAATCAAAAGCCGAACTCCTTACTGCAATAAAAACACTAAGCAATAAAGGTTATAAACTGTATGCAACAAGAGGCACTCACCAATTTCTTGCCAATGCAGGCATTGAAACCGAAGTAGCTTACTGGCCCGACGAAAACAACTCTCCAAATACAGTTGAACTTATTCGTACAGGTAAGGTGGATATGGTAATTAATATTCCGAAAAACCTGAGCCAAAGCGAATTAAATAACGACTATTTAATAAGAAGAAGCGCCGTTGATTATAACATTCCCCTGCTTACAAACTCACGCCTTGCAAATGCTTTTATCATGGCCTTTTGTAAACTAAAAGAAGAAGATATCGTGATAAAAAGCTGGGACGAATATAAATAGGCAACAGGCAGGGTAAAAAATTATACAGTCACATTTTACCTATAAACGATAACGTTAAACGAAGATCGAACAAGGAACGTCGAATGAAGAATACCTAAAAAGAAAGACCGAATATTGAATGTCGAACAAGGAATGTCGAATAATGAATAGTTGATGTTGTGGCTTTTAATCATACCTTTTATCATTTATTCCATAATTCTTATTCATATTGCATGGTATCACAAAGAAATTGAACCTTTTCAGGGGAAAGCCCATAATGCGGGAATAAAAGTCTCGGTTGTCGTGGCATGTCGGGATGAGGAAAACAATCTTCCCGGACTGTTATCATGTCTTTCAAAACAAGATTACCCTCAAGATTTTTTTGAAGTAATAATTGTAGATGACAACTCGACTGATTCAACATTCGACCTTTCCAATAAATTCGATGGAATAAAAAATTTACAGGTAATAAGGAATCACGGTACAGGTAAAAAATTTGCGATTAAAAAAGGCGTCGAGGTTTCTTCTTCGGAACTTATTCTTACAACAGATGCCGACTGTCGTATGGGAACGCGATGGTTATCCTCAGTAGTGTCATTTTATAATCATTACAAACCCGAAATGATAATCGCACCTGTAAATTTGTTAAAAGTAAATAATAGATTTCTAAACTCCTTTCAAATTATTGAATGGCAAGCTTTGCAGGGAATAACGGCAGGCACTGCGGCTCAAGGAAATCCTGTCATGTGTAACGGAGCAAATCTTGGTTTTAAAAGGGAGACTTTTCTTAACCACTCATACGGACTAAAATATAATCTGGCTTCAGGTGATGATATTTTCCTTCTGCAAACACTCAAAAAAGAAAAGAAATCAAACATTCGCTGGCTCGAAAGCAATGAAGCAGTTGTTACCACTCCAGCTGCTCCGACATTAATGCATCTTTTAATGCAAAGGGCCAGATGGATATCAAAGGCCGGTTTCTATAAGGATCCTTATATAATTATTATTGCACTTGTAACATTTTGTACAAATATTGAACTACTTGGGTTGTATCTTGCCTGTATATTAAATCCGACCTTGGCATTTATTCTAATCTCTGGCTTTGTTATAAAATCAGCCTCCGACTTTGCATTGATTAAAGAAACTATCAGGAAATCCTTCAAACCTGTAAAATCGAAGTATTTCTTTGTATCTGAGATACTTTATCCGCTTTATGTACTGATTGTTTCTCTAAAAACCTTAACAATAAAAAAGCGATGGAAATAAATTATGAGTAAATAATCAGTTCCCCATTTCTGACAGGAATTTTATTCTCATAAGCCTTATCTCCTCCTCTTCGAATTCGCTTCCGAGCTCTTTTATGGCCTCGTCAACAGAATCTGTTTGCGCTTCTTCTCGAAAATAGGAATATATATCATTCTGACGTTCTTCGTCCATAACCATATTGATATAATAATCCAGATTTATTCGTGTGCCTGAATTAACTATTGCCTCTATTTCGGAAATAAGTTCACCCATATCCAGCCCTTTTGCCTCGGCTATATCTTCAAGTGGCCTTTTCATATCTATGCTCTGGATTATGTAAACTTTCAGGCTTGATTTGTTTACGGGTGATTTCACCACCATATCAAGTGGGCGGATAATCTCTTTTTCTTCCACATATTTTTTTATCACATCCACAAACTCTTTCCCATATCTCTGTGCTTTACCAACACCTACGCCGGTTATGTTTTGTAGTTCATCGAGATTAATCGGATATTGTATTGCCATTTCTTCAAGCGAAGGGTCTTGAAAAATAACAAATGGAGGGACATTTTTCTGTTTTGATATTTTTTTTCTGAGATCTTTCAAAATGCTGAAAAGCTCTTCATCAACTGCGGAGGTTTTTGCTCCAAAACCGCCACCTTCCTCTTCTTCTGCATCACTGTAATCGTGGTCTTCAATGAGCATAAATTCTGTTGGATGTTCAAGAAATTCTTTCCCTTTTTGAGTAATCTTAAGCAAGCCGTAATTCTCAATATCCTTGGTCAGCAATTTAGCAATAAGTGCCTGACGGATAACCATATTCCAGAATTTTTCATCTTTTTCACTACCTGAGCCGAAAATCTCCAGTTTATGATGTTTATATGACTTGATTGCCGAAGTTGCTTTGCCTGCAAGGATGCTTGCAATATGGTCGGCTTTAAACTTTTCTTTTACTGCGAGAACAGCCTCGAGAACGCTAACAACATATTCGCTCCCTTCAAACTGTGTTTTAGGATGAAGACAGTTATCGCAAGCTTCACAATTTTCCTTTGTATACTCCTCACCGAAATAATTCAAAAGGGTTTTGCGCCTGCATATTGACGATTCGGCATAAGATACTGTTTCGAGAAGAAGCTGCTTGCCAATTTCTTGTTCGGCAATAGGCTTTCCCTGCATAAATTTTTCAAGCTTTTGTATATCATTATAGCTATAATAAGCAATACACCTTCCTTCTCCTCCGTCCCTTCCAGCCCTTCCTGTTTCCTGGTAATAACCTTCGAGACTTTTTGGCATATCGTAATGTATAACATATCTTATGTCGGGTTTGTCAATACCCATGCCGAATGCAATTGTTGCTACAATAACATCAACCTCTTCCATAAGGAATTTATCCTGGTTCTGAGTTCGTGTTGCTGAATCCATACCAGCATGGTAAGGTAAAGCCTTTATTCCGTTTACCTTAAGTGTTTCAGCAAGTTCTTCAACTTTTTTCCGGCTTAATGCATATATGATACCAGATTTCCCGGGATTATTCTTAATATATTTAATAATTTCCCTGGTTGCATCTGTCTTTGGCCTAACTTCGTAATAAAGATTAGGACGATTAAACGATGATTTAAATACGTCGGCCTCGAGGATACCCAGATTTTTCTGAATATCATGCTGAACTTTCGGTGTTGCAGTTGCTGTAAGTGCAATAATGGGCGACCTGCCGATAGTATCAATTATAGGTCTGATTCTCCTGTATTCCGGTCTGAAATCATGCCCCCATTCTGAAATACAGTGCGCCTCGTCGACAGCATAAAAAGAGACCGATATATTCTGCAGAAATTCAATGTTTTCCTCTTTAGTTAGTGATTCAGGTGCAACATAAAGAAGCTTTGTTATGCCTGATATTACATCCTGTTTAACTTTACTAATCTCAGATTTCGTAAGCGATGAATTAAGAAAATGCGCAACATCGTCGCCGGTACAAAAATTCCTCATCGCATCAACCTGATTTTTCATTAGAGCGATAAGTGGCGATATTACAATTGCAGTACCTTCCTTCATCACTGCAGGCAATTGATAACAAAGTGACTTACCTCCCCCTGTAGGCATAAGAACAAATGTATCCCTCCCTGTCAGAACATTCTTTATTATCGGTTCCTGTAATCCCTTAAACGTATCAAATCCAAAATATTTCTTTAAATAGTCATGAATAACTTTATCTTCCACCACATTTTCCATATTCTCTTCCTTAACTTTCTTTTTTCCTCATTTTCTTATTAAAAATTTTTGCTATACTGCTTATAATCAAATTTAATTAAAATAGTTCACAATTCAAATCAACAAATACTTAAATAAAAATTTAAGATAATTATAATTTTTCTAAGGTATTTTATTTCACTGTTAATTTTCCTTAAAAAGAAAAATTTTTGGCGGTTAGGGAGAGTAAAAAACTTAATGCAAATATACTATTGTTTTGAAAAATAAGTTTTATCATCTTTACACGCTAATTTTTTTTGTTTGATTTATGACATCAGGAAGGAAAGGAAAAAGGGATAATAACGAGAAAGAGATGTCATTTCTTGAGCATCTCGAGGAATTAAGGTGGCATATTTTGAGGTCTATTCTTGCAATTGTCATCTTCACAGTTATAGCGTTCATAGAAAAAGATTTTATTTTCAATAAAATAATTCTTGCACCAAAAAATCCCGAATTTTTTACTAACAGCTTGTTTTGCAAACTCGGAAATTCTCTTCTTCATTCCGATATACTTTGCATTAACAGAAAACCATTTGAGCTTATAAGTATTAAAATGTCGGGACAGCTTACCACACATATAACCATATCAATTGTTGCCGGTATTATTATTGCCCTACCTTATGTGATATGGGAATTCTGGAAATTTTTCAAACCCGCTCTTTACGCAAATGAGAGAAGATATACCAGAGGCGCTGTTTTCTGGATAAGCTTTCTTTTCTTTCTGGGTGTATTCTTTGGATATTATATGATTGTTCCTCTATCTATTCATTTTCTCGGCTCATATTCAATTAGCGAACAGGTTGTTAATCAGATTTACATAAGGTCGTATATAGGAACCATTTCTTCGATTGTTCTTGCAACCGGTATTACCTTCGAACTCCCCCTGCTCGCTTTTGTTCTTACTCAAATAGGTGTAATTACACCTCAATTCATGACAAAATACAGACGTCATGCACTTGTAATAATTGTTATAGTTGCTGCAATTATCACGCCGCCAGATGTGTTTTCACAAATTCTTGTCTGTATCCCTTTGTTTCTGCTATATGAAGTAAGCATCCTTGTTTCAAAAAGTGTTTACCGTAGAAAGCAGATTGAACATGAGTCCTTTATGAAAGATGAAAAAGAGACTGTCGGCGAAGTTGTTGCCTCATAAATGCCATGAAACTCTACACTGAAAAACTAGTAAAGAGATACGGTAAACGTAAAGTGGTTGACCAGGTTTCGGTAGAACTTGTGCAGGGAGAGATAGTTGGCCTTCTCGGACCAAACGGCGCAGGAAAAACAACAACATTTTATATGATCGTCGGGCTTATAAAACCAAATGAAGGCAAAATATATCTCGATGATGAGGATATTACTCCTTTACCTGTTTATAAAAGAGCCAGAAAGGGTATCGGATATCTTTCACAGGAGCCTTCCGTTTTCCGTAATCTTTCAGTAGAGGATAATCTTAAAGCAGTGCTTGAACTATCGGGTTTCTCCAAAGAAGAACAAAAAGAACGTCTGGAATCCTTACTCAACGAGTTTGGCCTTCAAAAAATAAGAAAAAACAAAGGAATACAACTTTCAGGTGGCGAACGCCGACGTACTGAAATCGCAAGAGCTCTTACCCTGAAACCGAAATTTATATTGCTCGATGAGCCGTTTGCAGGTGTTGATCCTATTGCCGTTGAAGATATCCAGAGTATCGTCTCCCATCTAAAGGATAAAAATATCGGAATCCTTATCACCGACCATAATGTTCACGAAACATTGTCAATCACCGACCGTGCCTATCTCCTTTTTGAAGGTAAGATTCTTAAATCGGGCACATCCGAACAACTCGCAGAAGATGAACATGTAAGAAAAGTTTACCTGGGCAAAAACTTTGAACTGCGCCGCTAACCCCCTCAAATTGTAATACCAATTTTTTTCAGTAACTTTGCCAAGATTTTAGCGGATGTGTCGTAATTTGGTAGCCGAGCAAGACTTAGGATCTTGTGTCTTAATGACGTAAGGGTTCGAGTCCCTTCATCCGCACCAAAAATCAATATAAATAATTTTATAATATTTAAACCTAATTTATCTTTTAACTTAATGAATATAACAAAAGAAAACATCGATAAACTGAACGCCATACTGAAAGTCGAGCTTAATAAGGCTGACTATGAAGAAAACGTTGAAAAATCTCTAAAAGAATACAGGAAAAGAGCCAATATTAAAGGTTTTAGACCAGGAATGGTGCCAATCGGATTGATAAGAAAAATGTTTGGTAATGCAGTTAAACTTGAAGAAATAAACAAATTGGTTTCAGAAAGCATCGCAAACTACCTGCAGAGTGAAAATATCCGAATACTTGGCGACCCTCTGCCTCATGAAAACAATATGGAGAATAAAAATTTTGAAATGGCAGAAGATTTTACCTTTACATTCGAAGTTGGGCTCGAACCTGAATTCAATATAGAAGTAGGCAAAGATGATAAAGTGACTTTTTATGAAATATTAATTGATGAAAAGCTGAGAAATAACTATATTGACAACTATGCCCGACAATATGGAAAGTTTGTCAGTGCCGACAAATCGGAAGAAAATGACATCCTTAAAGGAAGCATAGTACCAGCTGAAAATAATATAGAAGCAGAAAAGGAAACTTTCAGAAATGATAACGCAACATTATCGGCTACATTAATTAAGGATGAAGACATTAAAAAACAGTTCATAGGTTTAGCACCAGGCGATTCTGTAAACTTCGACCTGAAAAAGGCTTTCCCAAATGAAAACGAAATTGCCGGACTTCTTAATATCACAAAGGAGCAGGCAGAAAAAGCAGATGGTATTTATAAATTCACGGTTTCTGAAATCTCAAGGTTCCAGCCTGCCGAAATAAATCAGGAACTTTTTGACCTCATCTACGGCGAAAATGTTGTTACAACTGAGGAAGAATTCTATAAAAAAATAGATGAAGAAATTGCGGCATCTCTAAATAATGAAAGCAATTATAAACTTAAGTTCGACTTAAAAAATCTTTTGATGGAAAAAACAAACCTGGATCTCCCAGAAGATTTTTTGAAAAAATGGCTTTTAAAAATTAATGAAAAAACAACAGCCGAGGAAATAGAAAAGGAATTCGATTCTTTTCTTAACGACCTTAAATGGAAGCTTATACGCAATAAAGTTGCACGCGACAATAATATAAAAATAGACGCCGATGATGTGATAAAAGAAGCTGAAAATATAGCTCGCCGTCAATTCTATCAGTATGGCCTTTTCTATGCAACTGACGAACAAATAACTAAATATGCAAAGGAGATGATTAATAATGAGGAAGAGGCACAAAGAATTGCAGACAAAATCCTTGAAGAAAAGGCTTTAGAAAAACTTAAGGAAATGGTTACTATTGAAAATAAACAAGTTACTGTTGAAGAGTTCAATAACTTATTCAAATAAAAAATCAGGTTGACTTAATAAAAATTTGTTTTATTATATTTGTAAATTAATTATAATCTATATATTATGAGTAATTCTGACGATTTCAGTAAATTCGCAAGAAGCCGGATGGGTATAAGTAGCCTGACGCTGCAACAATATATTTCCGCTTCAGACAACTATATCTCACCTACCATCATAGAGGAAAGACAACTTAATGTGGCTACAATGGATGTTTTTTCACGTCTTATGATGGACAGAATAATTTTCCTCGGACTGCCGATTGACGATTATGCTGCAAATATCATTCAGGCACAGCTTCTTTACCTTGATTCTACGGATCCGGGAAAAGATATTCAGATTTATTTCAATACACCGGGGGGTGCCGTTCATGCAGGCCTGGGTATTTACGACACAATGCAGTACATTTCTGCCGATGTTGCTACTATATGTACAGGAATGGCTGCCTCAATGGGAGCCGTTCTTCTTGGCGCAGGAACTAAAGGAAAACGTTCAGCACTACAGCATTCACGTATTATGATTCATCAACCTATGGGTGGTGTGGAAGGCCATGCTTCGGATATAGAAATAACCGCAAGAGAAATTGTAAAACTTAAAAAAGAACTCTACGAAATTATCTCATATCATACAGGTGTGCCATACTCTAAAGTTGAAAAGGACGCCGACAGGGATTATTGGATGACTGCCCAGGAAGCAAAAGATTATGGAATGATCGATGAAGTGCTACAAAAGTCGAAAAATCGCTAATAAAAATGGATAGATGTTCTTTCT
Source organism: Bacteroidales bacterium (assembly GCA_017999895.1). Lineage (GTDB taxonomy): Bacteria > Bacteroidota > Bacteroidia > Bacteroidales > VadinHA17 > LD21. The sequence continues at coordinate 224,138 of JAGNKY010000001.1, read as the reverse complement.
GTGGACGAACAAAAAAAGAGGCTAATATACTCGTCGCCGGCCTTGAAGGTCATATATGTGACCATTGCATTGAACAGGCTTACAGTATAATGACTGAAGAGCTTGGACCAAGACATAGTTCTTCTTTCGACTCTATAAATCTGCTCAAACCTGCTGAAATAAAATCATTTCTCGATCAATATGTTATCGGACAGGAAAGAGCAAAAAAGATTATTTCGGTCGCAGTCTATAACCATTATAAACGATTGATTCAGAAACAGGACGACCAGGATATAGAAATCGAAAAGTCAAATATACTTCTTGTCGGCGAAACAGGTACGGGCAAGACATTGCTTGCAAGGACCATCGCACGGATGCTTCATGTGCCTTTTACAATAGTCGATGCAACCGTACTTACCGAAGCAGGTTATGTGGGAGAAGATGTAGAAAGCCTCCTCACAAGGCTACTTCAGAACGCCGATTATGACGTCAAAGCCGCAGAAAGAGGTATTGTATTTATTGATGAAATTGATAAGATTGCCAGAAAAAGCGATAATCCATCAATAACCAGGGATGTTTCAGGCGAGGGTGTGCAACAGGGATTGCTTAAACTGCTCGAAGGCTCAATTGTAAATGTTCCGCCACAGGGTGGCAGAAAACACCCTGAACAGAAAATGATACCGGTTGATACCAAAAACATACTTTTCATCTGTGGAGGAGCTTTCGAGGGTATCGAAAAGAAAATTGCCCAAAGGCTCAATACAACAGTTGTTGGTTATGGTGCATCACGAACCAGAGAAATAATTGATAAGGATAATTTGCTTCAATATATTGCCCCACAAGATCTTAAGGCATACGGAATGATACCCGAAATAATAGGAAGACTCCCGGTGATTGCCCATCTCCACCCGCTCGACCGCCATGCTCTTAGATCTATCCTGACCGAACCTAAAAATGCAATAATAAAACAGTACATTAAACTCTTCAAAATGGACAATATTGACCTCACATTTACCGACGAAGCTCTTGACTATATTGTAGATAAAGCCATTGAGTTTAAACTTGGTGCAAGAGGTCTGAGATCAATATGCGAAGCTATTATGCTCGATGCAATGTTTGATATGCCTTCGAGAAATGCCGATGAGCTTACAATAACTACTGATTATGCAAAGCATAAGCTTGAGAAAATAGATATTAAGGTGCTGAAAGCATCCTAAAATTCAGATATAATTCAATTTCTACTTTTCTTGCTTTAATTTCCCCTCCTTCCCAAGGAGGGGTGTTCTGATGTTTCGGGACGAGGTGGTTGACTACTAATACCTCCCGTTGAAAAACAATTTTCAAAGTTGAGTTTACAATATTCAACTTTGCTGTTAAATGAACTCGCTCCTATAATAATTATACGAAAAATTCATTTAAAATGTTACTTTCTTTCGTAAACAATGTATGTATAATCAGGATATAATCCGGGAACCCCTTCATGGTATTCGGTAAAAATCTGCTTCCATGTTTTCGGGTCAATCTCAGGAAAATAAGTATCGGCCGGAGCTTTTTCATGTACATGAGTTATATAAAGTCGTTCCGCTATCGGCATAAATTGCCGGAAGAGAGTTTCTCCGCCTATTATGAACACTTCATCAAAATCGCTGCACGACGACAACGCCTCCTCTATGGAGTGTGCGGTAAAATCACAATCGAAGCTTTTACCCGGTATGTCGGTAAGAACAATATTTTTTCTGTTAGGAAGGGGCTTTGCCGGCAACGACTCCCATGTTCTTTCACCCATTATCACGCACTTACCCGTTGTCAGCTTCTTAAAACGCTTAAGGTCGTCGGGGATATACCACAGAAGCTTGTTATCTTTCCCGATACCAAGGTCATCTGAAACTGCTGCAATAATTGATATCATAACAATTAGACCGAGATATCCGCCTTTATATGAGGATGTGCAATATAATTGACAAGCTCGAAATCCTCATACTCAAAATCTCTTATATCCTTAATAGCCGGATTTATTTTCATTTCGGGCAGAGGATATGGCTGGCGTGTAAGTTGCAGCTTTGCCTGTTCAATATGATTAAGGTATAAATGGGCATCGCCAAGAGTATGAATAAATTCGGCAGCTTCAAGCCCTGTAACCTGGGCAACCATCATTGTAAGAAGTGCATAAGATGCAATGTTGAAAGGTACACCGAGGAATATATCGCAGCTCCGCTGGTATAGCTGACAGGAGAGCTGGTTGTTCGCTACATAAAACTGAAAAAGAAGATGACATGGCGGCAAAGCCATTTTGTCTATGTCTCCTACATTCCACGCGCTTACAATGTGGCGGCGGGAATCAGGATCTTTTCTGATATTTTCGATCACATTCATCAACTGGTCTATTTTTCTACCGTCGGCTGTAGTCCACGATCTCCACTGATATCCGTACACAGGTCCCAGGTTACCTTCGCTGTCGGCCCACTCGTCCCAGATTTTTACACCGTTATCTTTAAGATATTTTATATTGGTGCTTCCGCTGATGAACCATAACAATTCATGAATAATAGATTTGACATGAAGTTTCTTGGTTGTAAGCAAAGGAAAACCATTCCTTAAATCGAACCTCATCTGGTAACCGAAAATACTTATTGTGCCGGTCCCTGTGCGGTCATTCTTTCTTACGCCGTTGTCGAGAACATAATTGAGAAGATCGAGATATTGTTTCATTTCGGCGAAATTTTTGCCACCCAGCCACCGCCCGGAGCCATATATATCTTGTTTTTTACTCCGCGATCAATTTCTAATACAATATGCTTATAATCACTCGCATATCTATCGGCATTTACACCGTCTTGAAATACTTCCATTACATACTGGCCCGGCTCAAGAAACGAAAGGTCGAGTTCCAGTTCACGAGCATTCCAGTCGGTCATACCTCCAACGAACCAGTTTCTGCCGCTTTTTCTTGCAAGGAGAATATAGTCGCCTGTTTTTGCCTGCAACACTTTTATATCATCCCATACAACCGGTACGCTGGCAATAAAGTCGGTACATTCCTTTTCACGTTCATAATTAGATGGGCTGTCGGAGAGCATCTGGAGAGGGCTCTCAAAAATAACATACATAGCCATCTGATGCACTCTGGTCCCCTGGCTTGTAGGTCTTGAATAAATGGGCTGGAAATTTTCTTTTTCCATATTAACCATTGCTCCGGGAGTATAGTCCATCGGCCCTGCCACCATTCTTGTAAAAGGTATTGTCACATCATGTTCAGGATTAACATCTTTGCTCCATTTACTATGTTCCATTCCTTTGACTCCTTCCCTGGTAATTGCATTTGGGTATGTTCTGATAAATCCATCAGGTTTATACGAACCGTGAAAATCAACAAGCATCTTATGTTCTGCAGTTTTCCGTGCTATTTTATAATAAAAACGAACCATTTTCTGGTCATCGCGCTGCATAAAATCCACTTTCACACCTTTAACGCCCCATTCTTCGAATTTTGAAAGGGCTTCATCAAGTTTATCATCTAATGCTTTAAAAACAACCCACAGTATTATGCCAACATTTCTTTCCGACGCATATCTGCATAGTTCAGGAATATCGAGGCCTGGCACCACATCGAGTACATTACCACGCCTGTACCATCCTTCATCAAGTATAACATATTCCAGTTTGTTTTTTGATGCAAAATCAATATAGTACTTATAAGTCTGGTTGTTTATTCCGGCTCTAAAATCAACTCCATAAAGATTATTTGCGTTCCACCAGTCCCATGCTACTTTACCCGGTTTAATCCAGTCGGTATCCTTAAGTCGGTTGGGAGCAGCAAGCCGGAAAACCATATCGCTTTCAATCAGGCCTCCGTCCTCCTTCGAGATGATAAATACCCTCCATGGATAAGTCCTCTCTCCGGCAACCCTGGCAATATAATCTTCCGTTTTTGTTACTCTGAGATTCCGATCACCTATAAGCCTCTCCTCTGCAGGATATTGTGGCCATACACCTGTTAATCTGCCTCCACCTGCCCCTCTGAGCCACATTCCGGGGTATTCTTCAATGGAGGATTCAGTAATAAGGACATTTACATCCTTCGGCTTAAAAAGCACAGGAAGACTTGCAAGATGTTTAGCGTTTATACTATCGAGTAGTGAATAGACAAATGTATTTTCGTTGTGAGACATAAAACCTGATTCATAAGGAAACCAGCAAACTGTTCCTTCAGGGAAAGAAAGCTCGGATATCTCATTTTTTATTACAAGTGAATCCTTTATATCCGATTCGAACCTGTAGGCAAAGCCGTCGTTATAAATCCTGAATGTTATACCAAAACCCGACCGGAAAGTCAACGTCAGGTAGTTATAATTATCGTTAATAGACGATCTCTTATGTGCAACCACAGGGGTAATTATTTCATTTACTTTGCCGGTAAGTGGTTTTCTTACAGATTCATTTTCCACCGGAATTCTGCCGTCGGAAAGTATTATTGCAGTTCTTGACGAACTCAGTATTTGTTCGCCCTTATATGCCGCAACCCATGAAATATGTTTGTCAACAGTTACTGTTACAGCAATATTACCATCGGGGGAACTTACTTTATAATCCCTTGAAAATCCTTGAATGAAACACATAAATAATAATAGAGATAAAAGAAAAACATGCTTTTTCATATCTATAAATATTTATATATTCTAAATGTTACTTTATGATTTGCGCCTCTTTCTTTTCTCAATTTCATCTCTAATTACTGCCGCACGTTCATAGTTTTCCGTTTGAACGGCCTCGTCAATCATTTTATAAAGTTCCTCATCAGTATATGCGTCGAATTCGGATGATTTGCGGGGTTGCATTTCTGATTCATTATCTTGTTGCTGAGAATCGGATCGTGGTATAGTTATTCCGGCTTTTTCCATAATTTCCTCGGTAGTATATATAGGACAATTAAACCGGAGGGCGAGCGCAACTGCATCAGAAGTACGGCTATCAATAGTCAGTTCTTCACCATTTCTATTGCAGACCAGCTTAGAAAAAAATATGCCGTCTTCAAGTTTGTAAATAAATACTTCGGTGATATCGATGCCAAAAGCATCTGCAAAACTTTTGAAAAGATCGTGAGTGAGCGGCCTCGGAGGTTCAAGATTCTCTATTTTAATAACTATCGACTGGGCTTCAAAACCTCCTATTATAATAGGTATTCTCCTCTCTCCTTTCTCCTCCATCAAGATGAGAGCATAAGCGCCAGACTGCGTCTGGCTGTAAGATACTCCCAGAACTTTAAGCTTTATCCTTTTCATTTGTCACATTTATGAGACAGAATTCATCAATTAGCCTTAAGCAACAGCAAATATAAAGATTAATGCCTTATCCAATGGATATAAATTTATTTTTTTATTAACCAATATAAATGAATTGTATTTATTAAAGATTTTATATCTTTGCAATCCTAATTATCAATCTGTATAAGGCAATTGAAGATATCGGTTAAATAGCTGATACGCCTTACGGAAAAACGTAATTTTAACAATTATGTATGCAATTGTGGAAATTGCCGGACAACAATTTAAAATTGAAGAAGGAAAGAAAATTTTCGTTCATCGTCTGGCTGCTGAAAACGGAGAAAAAGTAGAATTCGATCATGTTCTTCTTATTGAGGACGACGGTAAAGTTGTTGTAGGCGAGCCTTTAATAAAGGATGCTTTTGTTGAAGCAACTGTCCTCGATCATTTAAAAGGTGATAAAGTAGTTGTATTCAAAAAGAAAAGAAGGAAGGGTTATCGGGTTAAAAATGGCCATCGTCAGTATTTTACACAAGTGGAAATTATGAGTATTAAAAACAAAACTCCCAGGGTAAAAACTGAAAAGAAAGAAAAACTTGCTGATGATGTTAATATAATGCAGCCGGAAGTTATTAATACTCCTCAAGCTGAAGAAAAAGAAACGATAAAAGATTCAGATACTTCAAGAACAAAGGAGGTTAAGAAAAAAACCACTGTAAAATCAACTGCAAAGAAAGGCAGCACAAGGAAAAAAACAGATTCTTCAAAAAATGAAGATTAATTTTACACAAAAATCAAAATCTTTGTTAAACTATTAACAATATGGCACACAAAAAAGGAGCAGGAAGTTCACGCAACGGAAGGGAATCGGAAAGTAAAAGACTCGGCATAAAACTTTTCGGAGGTGAGTTTGCAAAGGCGGGAAATATATTAGTACGCCAGAGAGGAACGGTTCACCATCCCGGGTTTAACGTAGGAATGGGAAGGGATCATACTCTTTTTGCACTCGTTGACGGTGAAGTAATTTTTACAAAGAAAAAAGGTAACAAGTCATACGTTTCAATAAAACCTATAAATAACGAATAATCTTCTTCCTGCGGAATAGATTATTTATAAGAGACAGAACATTTAGCAACTAAGTTTTTTATAATTTTATAGCAGGTTTATCAACCTGCTTTTTATTTTATTATTTTGTGTTATGCTTACACTTAATCTTATACGTGAAAAAAGTGATTTTGTAATTGAACGTTTAAAAATAAAAAATTACGATGCAAAGCCTGTTGTCGAAAAAATACTTGAGCTTGACTCACTTCGAAGAGAAACTCAGAAACAGGCTGATTTCCTTCTGGCGGAAATAAACAGACTTTCGAGAGAAATCGGCAACCTTGTTAAAAGTGGGAAGACAGATGAAGCTGAAGAGGCAAAATCGAAAACCTTAACGCTTAAGGAAAATGCCAAAAAACTCACTGAGCAACTGGCTGTTATTGACAATGAACTGAAAGCTGCATTAATAAATCTGCCGAACCTTCCTCACCAATCGGTTAATCCCGGCCGTGGAGCCGATGACAATGTAAAAGTGAGAGAAGGGGGTGTAATTAAAAAACTCCCTGACAATGCCTTGCCTCACTGGGAGTTAATAAAAAAATATAATATAGTCGATTTTGAACTCGGCACAAAATTAACCGGAGCCGGTTTCCCTCTCTTCAAAGGTAAAGGTGCAAAACTGGAAAGAGCATTAATAAGATTCTTCCTCGACGAAGGTGAAAAAGCAGGTTACAATGAAGTACTGCCACCAATTCTTGTAAATGAAGAATCAGGCTTTGGAACAGGTCAGATTCCCGACAAGGAAGGACAAATGTATCATGTAACGGCCGATAATTTTTATCTTATACCTACTGCCGAAGTACCTGTGACTAATATTTTCAGAGATGTAATTCTTAATGGTGACGAACTCCCTATTAAAATGATAGCATATACTCCATGCTTCCGCCGTGAAGCTGGTTCATGGGGAGCACATGTGAGAGGGCTTAATCGTGTTCATCAGTTCGATAAAGTCGAAATAGTCCAAATAGCTCACCCCGACCATTCATACGAATCACTCGATGAGATGGTATCGCATGTTGAAAACCTTGTTTTAAAGCTCGGACTACCTTACAGAATCATGCGTCTTTGCGGAGGAGATATGTCATTTTCATCAGCTCTCACTTATGACTTTGAAGTGTGGTCGGAAGCTCAGAAAAAATGGCTCGAAGTAAGTTCTGTCTCAAATTTCGAATCTTTTCAGGCTAACCGACTGAAATGCAGATTTAAAGAAAAAAACAGCAAACAAACACGGCTGGTGCATACATTAAATGGAAGTGCTCTTGCGCTCCCCAGAATAGTAGCTGCAATTATAGAAAACAACCAGACCGATTCAGGCATTGCTATACCCGAAATACTTTTGTCTTATACAGGTTTTGATATTATAAACTGAAGTTTTTAATTCACACCTGACAATGACAAGGTCGAAACAATCATATTTATACGCCGGCGTGGCTGTGCTGTTCTGGTCAACCATACCAACTGTATTTAAAATCGGACTCGGCGAACTCGATGTGCTAACAATGCTTTCTATTGCCACATTTACTTCGACGTTTGTTCTCTTTGTTGTCATTGTCATCGGTAATAAACTTCATCTTCTTGCCGCAACAACGCCGCAGGAACTTTTAACTTCCATTCTGCTTGGATTTTTAAATCCATTCCTCTATTATTTAATTCTACTTAAGGCTTATACACTTTTGCCAGGGCAAGTAGCTCAGCCATTAAATATGATCTGGCCTATAGTGCTTGTTTTCCTGTCAGTTCCCCTGCTGAAGCAAAAAATTCCGGCCAGGAGTTTTCTTGCTCTCTTTATAAGCTTTGCCGGCGTTTATGTTGTCTCGTCTCAAGGTCATCCTTTTAAAACCGGTAGCTCCAATCCGTTAGGTGTTTTTCTCGCCGCAGGAAGTTCGATATTATGGTCTCTTTACTTTATATTCAATTTGAGAGATAAACGCGACGAGGCTGTCAAACTATTCACTAACTTTCTTTCTGCTTCCGTTTATCTTATTATCGCTATCACATTAACCAGTCATTGGGATAATATATCAGGATTTAAAGGGATAGTTGCTTCAGTATACGTGGGAATTTTTGAGATGGGGATTACTTTTCTTTTCTGGCTAAAAGCACTACAGCTTGCCGAAACAACTGATAGGATATGTAATCTCGTTTATTTAGCTCCATTCCTTTCATTATTCTTTTTATACTTTATTATAAACGAACCCGTTTATTACACAACCCCTTTAGGTTTAATATTAATAATTACGGGTATTTTAATCCAGAATCGAAAAATCAAAATGACATATTAATTGCACAAATATATGAGGTTAAAAATATAAACTAAATAATTATTGTTATCCAATGAAAAAAACTCTGAGGTTATTAATTTTTTCCCTTTTTATAGTCATTTCCTGCCAGAAAGAAGAGATAACACCGGTTACAAACACTTCAGCCGAAAGAAAAGCAAATGAGGCATTATATGAACTAATGCAGGAATGGTACCTGTGGAACAAAAATATTCCTGAAGTGAAAGCAACTGATTATGAAAATCCTTATGCCCTGATGGAAGTATTGCGGTATAAACAATACGACAGATGGAGTTTTGTTGCAGATTTCTATGAATTCATAGCCTCAATGGAAGGTAGCTTCGTCGGACATGGGATACGAATGGGGCTCGATAATGATGGGAAAGTGAGAATAGTTATGATATATAAAAACTCCCCGCTCTATTCATTTGGCGTAAGAAGGGGATGGATAATTAAAAAACTAAATGGCGTTGAACTTGCACCTGTGTTCATTTCTGGCAATGCAGATAGATATAACCAGTTAATAGGCCCTTCAACTGAAGGAATTACAAATACATTTCTTTTCCAGACACCGCAAGGTAAAGATTCTTTAATAACTTCTACCAAGAAAAAATTCGCTCTCAATTCAGTAATTCTCGACACAACCCTTAACCTTTCTTCAGGAAAAACGGGATACCTAGTCTTCAATGAGTTCATTGAGCCCTCTCCTCATGAACTTAAAGTTGCTTTTGCAAAATTTAAACAAAATGATGTAAAAGATCTCATTCTTGATCTCCGATATAACACGGGTGGAATTCTGGATGTTGCAACACAACTCGCAAGTCAGATTGCCGGCCAACTCGAATCAAGAGTGTTTATAAAGACAATTTTTAATGAAGACAAAAAAAATTCGGAAAACGATACTTTGTACTTCATGAAAATACATCCTGATTCCGCACTTAATCTCACAAGGCTTGTCGTTATATGTACACGCGAAACAGCATCGGCGAGCGAAGTAATTATTAACGGACTTAAACCTTATATGAATGTAATTTGCATAGGCGACACAACAAATGGAAAACCTACTGGCATGAACGTGTGGGGTTATCAGCAAAAATATATTTTTGCACCTGTAACATTCAAGATAGTTAACAGTACAGATTTTGGTGATTATTACAGCGGCTTCCCTCCTGATAAATATGTAACCGACGACATTACCCACGACTGGGGCGATATTAATGAATTATGCTTCAAAGAAGCAGTCTTTTATATCGAAAACGGCTCATTTTCCACCAAGAGCATTTATCCCTGGACGAAAAGCCGATATTTTGCCGAAAAAGCAGGCCTGATGAACAATACTTATATTGTTAACAAAGAATTGTTAAATATAAAATAAGAATTGAAACCCTTACTTAAGGAAAAAATTATTCTTGGCATAGACCCTGGGACCAGTATCACAGGCTATGGAATCATTTCAGCTTCAGAATCGGGGCCGCGACTTATTACTCTTGGCGTGATTGAACTTTCAAAGTTCAACGACCATTTTTTAAAGATCAAACATATTTTCGAAAGAACGACCGGACTGATTGATGAATATCACCCTGACGAACTGGCTATTGAATCTCCTTTCTATGGAAAGAATGTACAATCTATGTTGAAACTTGGAAGAGCACAGGGCGCCGCAATATCAGCGGCTTTATCGCGCTCCATCCCGGTTTTCGAATATGCCCCAAGAAAAATCAAGATGTCAATTACAGGTCGTGGTTCAGCTACTAAAGAACAGGTAGCTTATATGCTTATGAATATATTAAAATTCAGGGAAGAAGAAATAATTCTCGATGCTACCGATGGGCTGGCTGCAGCATTATGCCACTATTTCCAGAATAAAAATCTACATAGCGACGATAAAAGTTTCAAAAGCTGGAAGGAATTCATAAATAAAAATCCCGAACGAATAAGTTGATTATATCGTTGTATAACCAAGAGCTATCACACTTACTCTGATATCTTCAATTTTTAAAAGCTCTTCAACGCACGACTCAATCGTTGAACCCGTTGTAATCACATCGTCAACAAGAAGAATATGTTTACCTTTTAAGCTTGAAGATTCGGCATCATTTATTCCGAAGATACCTCCAACGTTAAGCCATCTGTCATATCTCGAACGGCTTGTTTGACTGCCTGAAAATGAAATTCTATTTAATAAAGAAGTGTTTACAGGGATTTCTGTCACCTTGGATATACCATTACAAATCATCTCACTCTGGTTAAAACCTCTCTTTCTTTGTCGTGTCGGGTGCAAAGGAACAGGTACAAGAACGTCAATCCCTTTGAAAAAGTCATTTTCATTAAGCACTTCACCATATATCTTACCCATCTCTTCCCCAAGTTCTCTAACTCCGTCATATTTTATTGCGTGAATTATATTCCTTATTCTGCTTCCCTTCGTATAATACGAGAAAGCTGCAGCCTTTTCAATCTTACACCGGCCCCAGAAAAGCTTTGAAACAGGATTATCTTCCCGAAGGTGAAAATCAGTACGTGGGATTGAAACAAAACAATTTGTACAAATTAATTTCTCATTTCTCAGAAGATGCTCCCCGCATCCATAACAAATCCTTGGAAACAGGAGCGACAAAAAATCATCAATCAGATCATAAAAATAATCCATGCAGCGAGATCAACCAACCATTCAAAGTTAGAAAATCATGCCGTATTTATAAAAAAACTATATACTTAATTCCAAAGTGTGGAAAATCTTTTCGAAATCTTCTCAGCAATTGATTTGAATTCTTCATGTGTAAGCCTAAGTTTGGGATTTTTGAAATTGATATCATCCATGGTATTCATGGGCACAAGATGAATATGTACATGAGGAACTTCAAGCCCCACAACCACAACTCCGATTCGATTGCATGGGATCTCTTTTTCAATTGCGCGTGCAACCTTTTTTGAAAAAAGCATCAAGCCCGTATAGGTATCATCATCGAGGTCAAAAATATAATCAACTTCTTTTTTAGGAACTACAAGAGTATGACCCTTTGTGAGTGGATTGATATCAAGGAATGCGAAATAATTATTGTCTTCGGCAACCTTGTAACATGGTATTTCACCATTGATTATTCTTGTGAAAATTGATGCCATTTTTATAATATTTATTAACTTGAAATAGACATAATTTCAAAACTCATAATGCCGGAAGGTACTTTAATATCAACCACTTCACCGACTTTCTTTCCAATCAGCCCTTGTGCAATTGGTGAATTCACAGCTATTTTCCCCTCCTTGAGATTCGCTTCGCTTTCCGGCACAATTTGATATTCCATAACAGCATTATTGGATATATTCCTGATTTTAACCTTGTTCAGGATTCTTACTGTGGAAGTATCAATTTGGGACTCATCTATAATCCTCGACCTTGCAATAAGATCTTCAAGTTTTGAAATTTTAAGCTCGAGCATTGACTGGGCCTCTTTTGCAGCAGAATACTCTGCATTCTCTGTAAGGTCTCCCTTTTCCTTCGCTTCAGATAACATCTTAGCTATCTGAGGCCTTTCAACATTTCTAAGCTGATCAAGCTCATCCTTGAGTTTTTGCAAACCTTCTCTCGTAATGTAAACAGTTTCAGCCATTTGAATTAAATTGAATTAAAAAAGAAGAAGAATTCCGGCATTTCCGGAACTCTTCATAAGTACAAAAATATAATTTTTTTTATAAAAGCAAAAAAAATAAGTTACTTTTATAATGTTTTTCAGCAATTTAAATTATTTGTATTTTTTTGCAGCTTTCCTTGTTGCAGCATTTGTTTTCTTTTCCCGTTCTTTTTCTCTGGCTGCAATATTTTTCCTATCTTGTTTCATTCGGGCCTGTACTTCGGGTGTCTGTATCTGGAAAGCTCTTTTTCTTGAATCCTTAACATATTTGTTATATTCTTTCTTCACTTTTTCTTCTCTTTTCTGTTGCTCTTTCTTTTTCTTTACTACAGCTCTTGACTCAACGACTTTAGTTCTCCTCTTATTTCCGAAAAGTTCTTTTTCCGGATTCTTCCCTTTTGTCCTGGGCTTTTGTTGCGCCTCACATGGAGAAACACCAATGAAAGAAAATGTAATAATTGATGTTATTAAAAAAAACATTAGCTTCTTCATGGAAATAAATTATATTATCAATGTAAAATTTTCAAACTTCGGTTGTAATTTTAACCGATTTTAAAATAAATGAATCATAAATCAAAAATAATATTTTTAGAATTATTTGTTATCGTATTAATCATTGTAACTTCATGCAGCAATGAAAAGAATGATGTAATACCGGATGTTTATGTTGATTTTTATATCAGTCTCAGTGATCCATTATTTTTTGACCTTAACGCTGTGTGTAATTCGGTAATTGTTACTTATCAGACTAACAATTTAGGAAGTGCAGCTGCGGGATATAACAATAACGGTATTATTATTTACAGAGCTACTCTCGATCAGTTTTTTGCTTACGACAGAACATGTCCGCACGATTATTCCACGAGCCACTTAAGTGTAAAAGTAAACATTGATGGTAATTTTGCAATATGTCCTGAATGTGGAACTTCTTACGCTCTCCCTGCGGGAGGTGCTCCTTATTCAGGTGTAGGAAAATATCCGTTAAAAAACTACAATGTTTCCTTTAACGGGACAACCTTGCATGTATGGAATTATTGAAAATTGAAAGCTATTAATAACGATAATGCTCCGGTTTATAGGGGCCTTCTATATTTACTCCAATATATTTTGCCTGCTTTTTGGTAAGAGTTGTAAGTTTTACGCCCAACTGATCGAGATGTAACCTGGCAACTTCCTCATCGAGGTGTTTAGGTAGTCTGTAAACACCTGTTTTATAATTCTTTTTCCAGAGATCAATTTGTGCAAGCACCTGATTACTGAAGGAGTTACTCATAACAAAGGAAGGATGGCCGGTTGCACATCCAAGGTTTACAAGCCTCCCTTCGGCAAGAAGATATATTGAATGCCCGTCGGGGAAAATATATTTATCAACCTGAGGTTTAATGTTTATTTTTTCTATTCCTTTATAATTATTCAATCTGTCAACCTGGATTTCATTATCGAAATGTCCTATGTTGCAGACTATAGTCTGGTCCTTCATTTTGAGCATATGTTCGATAGTAATAATATCGCAGTTTCCGGTTGCTGTTACATAAATATTTCCTTCGTCGAGTGTGTCTTCGACAGTTTTAACCTCAAACCCTTCCATAGCAGCCTGGAGGGCACAAATTGGATCTATTTCGGTAATAATGACCCGAGCTCCAAACGACCTCATTGATTTTGCAGAACCCTTGCCCACGTCGCCATAACCACATACAACTACAACTTTACCTGCAATCATAACTCCGGTGGCTCTTTTTATTCCATCGGCAAGTGATTCTCTGCAGCCGTAAAGATTGTCGAATTTGGATTTTGTAACGGAATCGTTTACATTAATTGCAGGAACAAGAAGTTCACCGTTTTCGAACATCTTGTAAAGCCTGTGAACACCTGTTGTCGTTTCTTCCGATATACCATTAAGATCAGCCACCACTCTATGCCATTTGCCAGGGTCTTCTGCATGTATTTTTTTAAGTGTCTCCAGTATTATTGCCTCTTCTTTACTTTCAGCCTTTGCGTCAAGAACTGAGGGATTATTTTCTCCTTTATAGCCGAGATGAACCATGAGCGAAGCATCTCCACCGTCGTCGACAATGAGATTTGGGCCTTTTCCACCGGGAAACGAAAGAGCCTGGGCAGTGCACCACCAGTAGTCTTCAAGTGTTTCCCCTTTCCACGCAAAAACAGGGATTCCCCGCTGTGCAATTGCGGCTGCAGCATGATCCTGAGTGGAAAAAATATTGCAGCTTGCCCATCTTACATCGGCTCCAAGTTCAACAAGTGTCTCAATAAGAACTGCAGTCTGAATAGTCATATGTAATGACCCTGTAATTCTTGCACCTCTTAAAGGCTTTTCTTTTGAATATTTGTTCCTTATGGCAAGCAAACCGGGCATTTCCTTTTCAGCTATTTCAATCTCTTTCCTTCCAAACTCAGCAAGAGAAATGTCCTTTATCTTATATGGAAGCGTTTTTATAATAGTGTCCATGTCTTATTGTTTAAAATAAGTTACAAAGTTAAGAAAAATCAAAACCATTTTTTAACAATCGAAGTGCTTCATTTCTGTCGTGCTCAATCTGACGTGCAAGCTCATCCAGAGAGCCGAAATTCATCTCGTCGCGGAGCCTGTATTTGAAGATTACCCTTATTTTTTGACCATAAATCTCTCCACTGAAATTTAGTATATTAACTTCTATTGAACGCGTTCCCTTTTCTTTATTAACCGTAGGATTGAATCCTATACTCATCACCCCCGGATATTTCTTTTCGTTAAGTATTATTTCGACCGCATAAACCCCGTTTTTAGGAATAAGCTTGTCGGGATGATCTGGCTTAATGTTTGCAGTTGGATAGCCAAGCTTCCTGCCAATTTTTCTGCCACCTATAATTATACCATACATAAAATAATTGTATCCGAGCAGGTTATTAGCTTCTTCAAGCCTTCCTTCGAGCAATGCTTTTCTTATTTCAGAGGAACTGATTACAGTATCACCCGATTTAATCTGATCAAGAATTTCCGAACTTATTCCAAGGCTGTCAGCAATATTTTTAATCTCCTCATAACTACATTTCATTCTCCCTAAATGATGATTAAATCCGATAAGAAGATGACGAGCACCTATTTTGGTTGCAAGTATTTTCTCAATAAATTCGTTTGCGTTCATCCTGCTAAGAGCCCTGTCAAAATTTATAAACATAAGATGGTCAATATTCAGTTCTCTGAAAAGGAATATTTTTTCCTCGTCGCTGGTAAGCAACTGCAAGGATTCTTCACCTGTACCAACCACTTTTTTGGGATGAGGATTAAATGTGACGACGACTGATTCTCCCATTATCTCCTGTGCTCGCCTCTTCAACATATCGATAACATAGCGATGGCCACGGTGCAAGCCGTCGAAAGAGCCGACAGTGACAACACTATTCTTCAAGTTAAGATTTTCATATCCGTAATGGACATCCATTATATCATGTATTTTTATTACAAAAATAATTTTTGTATTTTTAACAATGCAACTCTGTCTTTTTAAAATGAAAAAAAACGATTTTTATTTATTTGACCCATGGCTGGAACCTTTTATAGGTGTAATTGAAAGCAGATACAAAAAATGCATTGCAAAAGAAGCAGAACTAATCGGGGAAAAGTCTTTATCCGAATTTGCATCAGGTCATTATTATTATGGAATGAACACTGATGAAAATGGATTCGTTTTCAGAGAATGGGCTCCAAATGCTGAAGAGATATATCTTATCGGAACTTTTAACGATTGGAAGGAAACTTCTGAATTCAGGCTTAAAAGAATCAATATAGAGGGTGACTGGGAAATACATTTAAGCCCTGAGATTATGAATCATGGTTCTTTGTACAAGCTAATGGTTCACTGGAAAGGAGGAAAAGGAGAAAGAATACCCTCCTATGCGAAAAGAGTTGTTCAGGATGAGGTAACAAAAATATTCTCTGCTCAGGTATGGCATCCTGAG
This sequence comes from Bacteroidales bacterium, assembly GCA_017999895.1. Taxonomy (GTDB): domain Bacteria; phylum Bacteroidota; class Bacteroidia; order Bacteroidales; family VadinHA17; genus LD21. The sequence goes on along the minus strand of JAGNKY010000001.1, from coordinate 207,926 downwards.
CAGCCTTACAAATGGAAAAATGAATCATTTGTTCCGGAATCGACAGCACCTCTTATCTATGAAGTGCATGTAGGCATGTCGTCGGAAAAAGAAGAAATCAGTACTTTCAAAGAATTTACGCGCGATATAATTCCTTACATAGCTGAAATCGGGTATAATACAATTCAGCTAATGGCAATTCAAGAACATCCATTTTATGGTTCATTTGGTTATCACGTTGCAAATTTCTTCGCAGTTTCTTCCAGGTTTGGCACACCCGACGACCTCAAAGAGCTTATTGATACAGCACACAGCTATAAACTGAGGGTTATTATGGACATCGTTCATTCACATAGCGTAAAAAATGTAAATGAAGGGCTTGGACTTTTTGACGGATCACCCGGACAATATTTTCATACAGGGAGCAGGAGAAACCATATTGCCTGGGACTCATTATGTTTCGATTACGGGAAAAATAAAGTTCTTCATTTTCTTTTATCAAACTGCAGATTCTGGCTTGAAGAATACAAATTTGACGGCTTCAGGTTCGATGGTGTGACAAGTATGATATATTATGACCATGGACTGGGAAGAAATTTTGTTTCATATAATGATTATTTCAACGGACAACAAGATGAGGATGCACTTGTTTATCTCTTTCTGGCAAACAAATTAATCCACTGTTTCAAACCTCATGCCATTACTATAGCTGAAGAGATGAGCGGTATGCCTGGCATTGCATCGCCTGTAAATAATAAAGGATTTGGATTCGATTACCGTCTATCGATGGGAGTACCTGATTACTGGATAAAGCTGGTAAAGGATACACTTGATGAAAACTGGGACATGGGCCAGCTAATGCACGAACTTACACAGCATAGACCTGAAGAAAAGGTAATTTCTTATTGCGAATCTCACGACCAGGCTCTTGTTGGAGATAAGACACTTATATTCAGAATGATCGATGCCGACATGTATTTCGGAATGACTAAAGATTTTCATAATCTCAGAATTGACCGCGGTATTGCCCTGCACAAGATGATAAGACTAATAACCTTTGCCACAGCTGGAGGAGGATACCTTAATTTTATGGGAAATGAATTTGGCCACCCGGAATGGATCGATTTCCCGAGAGAAGGAAATAACTGGAGTTTTAAATACGCAAGACGTCAGTGGAGCCTTGTTAAAAATAAGAATCTTAAATATCATTTTCTCGGGTATTTTGATAAAGAAATGCTAAAGCTTGATAATGGTGGAAAACTTCTTAATACCTTATATATAAACAGGCTAATTGAAAACTCAAGTGATAAGATAATTGCATTTATGAGGAGTGACTATCTTTTTGTATTTAATTTTCATCCGGTTACTTCTTATACCGACTACGGGGTTCCTGTCACAGGCAAATTCAAAGTGATTCTTGATACGGATAATCCAGCATTCGGAGGATTTGATAGAATTGACAGGTCAATCATTTACAGGGCAATAAAGAAAAGTGACAGAATCAATATAAATGAACCTTACAAGTTGTATCTCTATCTTCCTTCGCGTACGGCTATTGTTTTGAAAAAAGAGCCGATAAGGAGAGTCACAGATATTTAATCTATCCAGCGCAAAAGATAAAAATCTTGTTTATGAGTAAGATCGGGATGCTTCGGAAAAATTCTTATGCCATATAAAAATGCCCCTGCTTTTTCAGGCGTAATGTGCGTTCTGTATAAACATTTCCCACCTTTACAACTTACGAGGGAAAATTCTCTACTTGCTATAAATTCATACTCACCTGATTTTGTTACTTGGGCCAAGACATACTCTACTCCCATATTTTCTTTAGGTATATTATTTATATTAAGGAATATTTCAGCCTTATACTCATGGCCCGCTTTGTAGAAATTATCAGGAGGTATACCGAAATTATAATTTAGCACTTCTATTTTATCCCATTCTTCAGTCATTTTCTTTTTCCATGCGGCAATTTCCCTTGCTTTTTCAAAGTTATTGCCTGCTATTTTCTTATTTCTTTCCCAGAGTTTAATATAATATTTATTGAAATATTCATCTATCTGACGCTTCATGGTAAATTCTGGAGCAATTTTTGCCATTGAATTTTTAATATAACTAATCCACTCCACAGGAATACCTTCTTCATTATATGAGTAAAATGCAGGAACTATTTCATATTCGAGCATGTTATAAATAGTTTCAGCGTCAACGTCATCCTGAAGATACTGGTTATCGAAAGTAGGTTTTTGTGGCAAAGCCCATCCAGCGAAAGCATGATACCCTTCAACCCACCATCCGTCGAGAACGCTGAAATGTATAGTGCCGTTCATTACAGCCTTTTGACCGCTTGTACCCGATGCTTCAAGCAATCGAATTGGAGTATTAAGCCAAAGATCGACTCCCCTTACAAGCTGCTTGGCAAGTTCAATATCATAGTTCTCGAGAAAGATAATTTTGCCTGTGAACTGTGGCATTTGTGAAATCTCATAGATACGTTTTATTAAATCCAGTCCTCCACCGTCCTGAGGATGAGCTTTACCGGCATAAAGGAATTGAACCGGTTTTGATTGATTGTTCACAATTTTTGCCAGTCGATCGAGATCTCTAAATAAAAGATAAGCCCTTTTGTAAGTTGCAAATCTTCTTGCAAATCCAATTGTAAGAGCGTTTTCATTGAGGTGTGCACTAACATTCAGGAGCTTTCTGGCGCTTACATGCTTATCTATCAAATCGGACTGTAGCTTTTTTCTTATGTTTACAAAAAGCTTCTTCTTGAGTTCCTTTTTGATTTCATATATTTTTTTATCGTCAACGTTGTAAATTTTTTCCCATAGTGATCTGTCGGTCTGGTCCAGAATATAATTTCCGCTAATTTCTCTGTAAAGTTCCTGCCATTCTTGTGCAAGCCATGTAGGGTGATGAACTCCGTTCGTCACATACCCGATAAAGAGTTCTTCTTTAAGGTATCCGGGCCATAATTTTTTAAACATGCTGCGACTTACCTCACCATGAAGTTTAGACACGCCATTAACTTCCTGCGACATACGTATTGCCAGATAGCTCATATTAAATTTGCGGTCGGGATCTAATTCACATCTTCCAAGGGCCATCAGTTGTTCCCATGTAATATTTAGTCTGGCATGGTAATGGGAGATGTATTTTCGCATAAGATCTTCTTCGAAAGAATCGTGGCCGGCTGGTACAGGTGTATGTGTAGTAAATATTGTCGATGAACGTACAACCTCCAATGCTTCCTCAAAATTAAGGTGATTTTCATTAATTAGGCGTCCCAGTCTCTCAAGGCTTATAAATGCAGAATGTCCCTCATTACTATGATAAACATCTGGTTTTATGCCCATTGCATAAAGAGCTCTTATACCGCCAACGCCAAGTAGTAATTCTTGCTTAAGTCTATTCTCGTTGTCTCCACCGTAAAGATGATGAGTTACTGATCTATCCTCCTGTATATTAGCTTCGAAATCCGTATCTAGTAAAAAAAGCCTTGTCTTACCAATCCTTGCTTCCCATATTCTTGCTTTCACGGTACGGCCAGGCCACACGAGCGAGACATTAATTTCGTTTCCGTTTTCATCTTTCACAAGAGTAATGGGAAGATGGCCGAATTCCTCCACTTCATTAACAGCTATCTGCTCTCCTTTAGGACCTATTTTTTGCCTGAAATAGCCATATCTATACATAAGACCGATACCGATCACGTTCAGGTTTGAGTCGCTTGCTTCCTTTAAATAATCACCTGCTAAAATTCCCAGTCCACCGGAGTAAATCTTAAGGGACGGATGAATGCCAAATTCCATACAGAAATATGCAACTACCGGTTTACTTTTATCGTCAGGCCTTGATATATGTTCCTGAAATCGTTCATATACTTTATCAAGCTCTTGAAGAAAACTCTCATCTTCACATAATACAAGGAATCTTTTGTAATTAATCTTTTCAAGAAGCAATTTTGGATTATGTCCCACTTCTTCCCATATTGAAGGGTCTATTCTTTTGAAAATCAATTCTGCTTCTATATTCCATGACCACCACAAATTATTAGAAAGTTCTTTCAATGCGGAAATTCTTTCAGGTACATCGCTTTGAACATAAATATCCTTCCATATAGGTACCTGATGAGGTTTACGTATCTCTAATACAGGTGCTTCAATAAGTCTGACAAATTCACGAGGTTGATTCCTTCTTTCAAAGCTTACCGATAAAGACTTGTTGTAAGCAGTAAAATAATGGACAACAAAGCTGTCCCACATTGCTATTCTCGAAATCTCATAAGCTTTATTTCTGACTTCGGTCATTTCCTTTTCGTCGAAAGAAATAACGCTTGAGATATACTGAGAGATTGATGCAACGACTTCCGACTCATTATCGTCTCTTCTCTCGACTATAGAAATTGCATTGCCCGGTTCCTGATAATTTTCCTTTACCCACAAACCGAATCCTGACAATGTCGTTGTTACAGTAGGTATATGAAACATGAGACTTTCGAGAGGAGTGTATCCCCACGGTTCATAATAGGAAGGGAAAGCCGTAGCGTCAAATCCTATTAACAGGTCATAATATGAAAGATTGAAAATACCGTCGTTTCCGTTAAGATAGGATGGTACGAATATTACTTTTACTTTCTGGTCTTTATCATTTGAAAGTCCTCTTTCAGCAATTCGTCTTAGAATCAGATCTGAATCAGGATAATGAAGGTTGTGAGTCATATATTTATCACCTGAAGGAAGCGGCCCGTTTTTGTAAATAAAATCGCTAATGTCCTGTCTGGGTCCTTTATGATATGCCGGAACAAGAATAAAAGCAATACACTCCCTCTGTATCTCTTCTCCTTTGTTCAACTCTCCAAGCATATCTATAAATATGTCAAAACCCTTGTTCCTGAACTCATATCTTCCGCTTGTTGCAATAAAAAAAGCATCCGAGGCAGGTTTATAACCCAGTACTGCCTCTGCCACTTTATGTAGTTTTTCTTTTGCCGAAATTCTTTTCCAGTCAAAATCATCAGGGCCGGGCACAAATGAATCCTCGAATCCGTTAGGAGTCAAAAGGTCAACCTCTCTTCCAAGAAAATGAGCACATTCCTTTGCAGTCAGTCCGCTTACTGTAGTAAAGATATCAGTTTCGTTAGCAGTTATTTTTTCTAGGGATTGTTTGGCTATAACATTGAACTCACGGGCTACCTGAACAGGATTGTATTCACTTAATTTTCCATACAGTGGCCTGCCATGCCCTGCCAAGCATCTGCCAAGAACTGTGGCATGAGTGGTAAATACTGTTGCAATCCATGGAGCATATTTCTTAATATAAAGAACGCCGGTTCCGGTCATCCATTCATGGAACTGTGCCACAATATCGCCATATTCATAATAAAAAGATGTGAAGCTCTCAATAACTTTCCCTGTTGCATAACCGAATAATGCCGGTTCAATATAATCCCACTGACCTGTAATACTGTCAAGCTTATAAATCTCCCAGAAACGTGCAAATATTTCATTCTGTTGACCAAAATAAGGAGTAAAATCCACAAGCAGAACAATCGGATTTCCGGCTATATTCCATCGGCCTGTCCTTACTTTCAAGCCTTCCGATAAAGCTCTGATTTTCCAATCTGCAAAAAGTGAGTCGTCCTGAATGAACTCGGAATTTAATATATCTTCTCTCCATATATCCGGGCCGATCAGGATATAATTATCTTTAAGTTCGTTTACAATATTCAGAGCCTTGGTGGAAATTACAGTATGTATACCTCCGACCTTGTTACATACTTCCCAGCTTGTTTCAAATAAAAGTCCAACTTTCATTAATAATTGTTATTTAAAATGATTAGAAATACTTGCCTAAATTACGTATTTAGCAAATTTGCTATATTTCAGGCTTATTTAAATTAATTTGCTTTTTTGAGGCGGATGAACCTGAAGATTTTGTTTTCCTTGAACCTCTTTTGTTTTTAGTTCCCTGAAGTCTGGCGAGTTTTTTCTTCAATGATTCTATTTCAGCAGCTTGCTTTTTTATTATTTCTTCTTTTTCACGAAGTAACTCATCATATTTTAACATTTCAATATCTTTTTCCGAAGTTTTGTTTATTCTGTTGATTCTTATTTCGAAATCGCTCAAAACGTTCATATAGTTCATAAAAGCTTCGTAAGGAGTAGAGTAAGGATTAAAATATGCATGAACAATACCATCAGAAAAAAACTTTGTACACATGTAATATAGATGATCGCTTGCCTGGAGATATGTCCAATCTTTCTTGATTTGTTCATCATCACATTTATTTACCTTTTCAGTAAGCTCGTACAATTTTTCCAATGCTGCTGTCTGCAATTCATTCCCCTGCCAGGCAGTAAGGTCTCTCTCTTCGTCGGCCCACGAAATTGGAATGGGAATATTTATGGCAGCTACAGGTTGAAGGTTTACAGCAACTTGTGAAGGAGTCATAAACTTGAACGGAGTATTTTTCAGTATTGCTGCAGGTAAGTGGTAAAGAAAATCAAAAATACCTGACTCTTTTGGGTTATGCTCACCGAATGTTTCATAATCAATAAAAATATTTATTAATTCGCTTTTTGGAGAAAGATTATTTATCCACATAGCATATTTGTCAGCGGTAAGTGGCCATTCATTCCAACTCCGGTTTGAAAATCTAAATGCAATATCATCGCTTAACATGTAGTTCCTTAATAGTACTTTTAGCCTTGGATTTATAGTATTGCAATATAGATAGTTAGGGCTTTTCCAACCCAAAACGTGTTTTGCCCCCTCTGTCAGCATGGATTTAAAGCCCATATCAGCAACCCATGAACCAATCTCGTTGGAATAAATCATTTCTGTATTTCTGAACGATTCTGGTTCATAGCCGATATATTCTCTGACCATACGACGGTGATTATTCACCTGTCTCTCAAACTCACTCCGGTTGATCAGGGAAGCCAGGGAGTGAGCATCTGTCTCGGCCAGGAACTCAACTGCGCCTGTATCAGCAAGTTTATGGAATGATTCCAGAACTTCCGGAGCATAAAGTCTAAATTGGTCAATAACTATACCTGTAAGCGAAAAAGAGACTTTAAATTTACCCTTATGCTTATTAATAATATCCAGAAGCAGATTATTGGCAGGTAAGTAGCATCGTTCGGCAACTTTTCTTAAAATTGATTCATTTGTATAATCATCATAATAATAGTGATCATTACCAAGGTCGAAAAAACGATAGCGTTTAAGCCTGAATGGCTGGTGCACCTCAAAAAAGAGGCAAATTGCTTTTTTATTTGCCGAATTCATATCTATTAATGTTTATATTATTTTATATTTTGATAATACTTCCTCATATATTTCTCTTACATGTCGTGCTGAATTTTCCCATTTAATCCTGATCACTTCCTCCCTTCCGTTTTTCGTAAATTCTCTTGCAAGAGCAGAGTAAGAAAGTATACCATAAATAGCATCGGCCATGGCATCAATATCCCAGAAATCTACTTTTACTGCATGAGTAATTATTTCGGCAACTCCTGATTGTTTACTTATGATAACCGGAACATTTGCAAGCATTGCTTCAAGAGGAGATATACCAAAAGGTTCAGATACAGAAGGCATAATATATACATCGCTCATTGCCAGCATAGTAAAAACATCCTTGCCGTATAAAAATCCTGTAAAATGGAACCGGTCAGCAATTTTGAGGGAAGCTACTCGTCTCATCATTCTTTCCAGCATATCGCCTGAACCTGCCATGACAAATCTTACATTTTTCATAACCTTAAGTACCTTGTTGGCAACTTCAATAAAATAATCAGGCCCCTTCTGGAGAGTTATTCTACCAAGAAAGGTAACTACTTTCTCGTCGAATCCTTTTGTCACCTGAACATGTTCAGTTTCATAAACAGGTTCAACAGCATTATATACGGTTTCAATCTTTTCAGGATTAATAAAGTATTTATTTATAACTGTTTCACGGGTGTAGTTGCTAACCGTAATAATTTTAGTTGCTGCCTCCATTCCTCTTTTTTCGATAGCATAAACATCAGGATTTACATTGCCTCCGCTACGGTCGAATTCAGTTGCATGGACATGAATTACAAGTGGTTTACCTGATACTTCCATGGCGGCAATACCTGCCGGATATGTAAGCCAGTCGTGCGCATGAATTATATCAAAATCGAGTTCTGAGGCAATAACAGCTGCCACTACTGAATACTTATATATTTCATCAAGGAGATTGCCTTTATAACTTCCAGAAAAATCTATTTTACCCTCAACATTTGTTTGAACATAGAGCCTTTTTTCAGCATTTTCTTTTTTCTTTGTAAGCTCGAAAAATTCTTCAGTGCTTACATAAGGTAAAATTTCCGATTTAATTTCTACCGTATTAATGGCCCGTTTAAAACCTTCATAGTAAACTTTCCTGAAAGTTACAGGTACATTATTTGCGCCTATCACCTTCACTGCCGACTGGTCTTCATCTCCCCATGCTTTTGGTACAACAAAAATTATTTCCATATCTTTCATCGCGGTCATTGCCTTTGTAAGGCCATAACTGGCTGTCCCGAGACCGCCCGAGATATGAGGTGGAAATTCCCAGCCGAACATCAAAACCCTCATAATTATTTCTTTTACTTCTTAACTGAATATTTCTTTTCCAGCAAATTAATAATCCTCAACACTTCACCTACGCTCCATGCCTGTGAAATAGCCCCTCTAGGTGCATGAGGAGGATCGCCATCGTAAATTTCCGAAATAGTGCTTATTCCGTGTTCGTTCATTACCTCTTCAAAAGTGTAAATAATCTTTTCAACTTTGTTTATTCCCTGATTCCCATAAACTTTTAACCACCCCTCACAAAACGGACCAACCAACCAGGGCCAGGCTGTACCCTGATGATATGCATTATCGCGTTGTTCCTGATTCCCTATATAAATACCCTTATAATTTGGATTCTTCGGTGAAAGGCTTCTTAAACCGCGAGGCGTTAAAAGGTTTTTGTCGGCAATATCCAGAACTTTTTTCATCTGTTCGGTATCAAGCATCGAATAAGGCAAGGAAACTGCAATTACCATATTAGGTCTTATAAAGGTATTGATGCCTTCATTGTCATTCACATAATCGGCCAGATAACCAAGTTTTTCATTCCAGAATAATTCGAGGAAAGAATTTTTAATCAGAGGCGGCAGATAATTGAATTTGTTGATAAATTCATTATCATTAGATTTCTCGGCCATTTCAAGGGCAAAACATATAGCATTGTACCAAAGTGCATTAACCTCAACATCATATCCGGCTCTTTGTGTCACTGGTTTTCCATTGACAATAGAATCCATCCATGTGAGGGCATTCCCTGCCATATCCCAGTAAATAAGCCCGTTGTCGCGCATATGTATATTGTAATCTGTACCTGCAGAATAATTTTCAATAATTGATTTTGCTGCTTCCCCGTAACGTTCCCATGTATCTGTACCTCCGGCCTGTGCATACTGTTGAAGTGACCAGAAAAACCACAATGGAGCATCAATCGAATTATAAGCTGGATTAACAGAACTCCCCATATTTGGGAAAAGCCCTTTTCTGAGATTTTTTATCTGCGTGTCTAATACATCTATATAAAGCTGAAGCTTATGTTTAGCAAGTGCGAGCCCTGGTAAAGAAATAAATGTATCTCTACCCCATTCACCAAACCATGGATAACCGGCTATAATAAAAGTTGAGCTTTCCCTGCGCTCAATGAATTGCTGTGCAGCATTCTGGAGACAATTTTTGAAATTGTTTCGTGGAATTTTAGCTTTTACATTCCTTGTAAATTTGGCTTTGAAACCTGATGACTTTTCCTCTTTTGTTGATGCCGAAAATACTATACTGCTACCTTCATTTACATTAATTTCAAAAAAACCCGGAGTAAACAAGTCTTCCGAATAATCATATCCTCTCTTCTGCTCTTCAATATACTCTACTCCGTAATACCAGTCGGGTACCGGAATGAATTCGGCATCATCGGAAATCTGCATGTGCAACCATGGGAATCCGTCATAAAGTCTTATTTTTATACCATTTTTAACGTATTCAACTTTTGTATTGGCATATAAATTAGCATGTGTTAACTGGTGTATGTTTCTGAAGGCAAGAAAAGGCCTTATTTGCAGCTTGATAGGTTCATTTGCCTCAAGAATCGTATACCGGGCAAGGTACTGCTCCTCATAATGCACCAGCAACCTTTCTTCTTTCAAAACCATTCCTCCTACCCTGTAGGTCGTAACAGGTATAACCTCAATATCAAAATCCTCCATATATTTATGCCCTTTTGGATTATAATAGTCTCCTTTGTATTTCCTTAATCCAATGTTAAATGAGGCATTATTACATACAACAATTACATCGAGTGAGGAGAGTAAAACATACCTATCTCCTCCAAGTTCATCAATAGGACAAATAAGCAATCCATGATACTTTCTTGTATTACAATTAACAATTGTGGTTGAAGTATAACTGCCGCTTCTGTTAGTCCTCAATATCTCTCTGCTAAGCGAATACTCCAGATTTACAAGCTTTGTTTTATCAAACTTAATATAACCCATATTTTCCTTTTTAACTCCTTCAAGATAATCATTTTTTTTATTTTGAAAAAAAGAATTAATTTTTTCTTTAATCTGTCAAATCATCCTTTATAAACTTGTTTGTTTTTGTTACTATTAAAAAGAATATCTTTGCAGACAAAAAAAATCGTTCAAAAATAATATAAATCGTTAAATGAAAAAGAATGTCTACATTATAATTTGTCTTGCATTTGGTGTACTTATTGCATGCGGTAAAAATAAGACAACTATTTCAGGCAAAATTTTAGAGCCCGTTGTAGGTGAATATCTGTTTCTTGAAGAGATTAAAGAAAGCAATATTGAGACCGTCGACTCTATTAAGCTGGATGAAACAGGAAAGTTCTCCTTTCAAGTTAATATACGGATGCCTGTGTTTTACCTTTTGAGACTTTCAGAAGGAAACTTTTTTACACTACTTGCCGAACCAGGAGATAAAATCGAATTAACAGCAAATTACGGTTCACTTAATGAACCTATTTCTGTTAAAGGCTCTGTCGGAACATCAAAAATGATTGAGTATAATAAAGCTTTGAAAAGTACAATAGAGAAGTTAATGGGACTTTACGATATCTATTCTCAAAATGTTGGCAGCCCTGATATTGAAAAAGTTATACAAACTATCGACAGTACTAGTAGAGTCTATTTGTCTGAAATAAATAAATATACAAAAAATTTTATAGATAATAACAGCGGATCGCTTATTACTCTGGTAGCTCTTTATCAACAGATTGCTCCACGCCAGTACGTTCTCGATCCGGTCAAGGACATAAAATACTTCATTAAAGTTGATTCAACTCTTTTCGGCAAGTACCCTGAGTCAGGGCCGGTGAAAGCTCTCCATGAACAAGTGGCAGCACTTATAGAAAGTGTAAGGATGTCACAGGCAAATACTCCATTGCTAACTATTGGAAGTGAAGCACCTGAAATAACCTTACCTTCTCCCGATGGAAAGATGATCTCACTTTCATCGACAAGGGGAAATATAGTTCTACTCGATTTTTGGGCTGCATGGTGCACTCCGTGCCGACAGGAAAATCCCAACCTGGTAAAAGCTTATGAGATGTACAAAGACAAAGGATTCCAGATATTTCAGGTATCACTCGACAGAACACGTGAAGCATGGATAAAAGGAATACAGGAAGACAATCTGGGAAAATGGATACATGTAAGCGACCTTAAGTATTGGAACTCTGAAGTAGTTCCTCTTTATGGAATTGAAAGCATTCCACATAATTTATTACTCGACAGGGAAGGGAAAATAATAGCAATGGACTTAAGAGGTGAACGACTTCATGAAAAACTTGCAGAAGTTTTTAAATAAATTCTGCTTCAGACAGACTGAAAATTAAAAAATGACCATCAGGAATAAAAAATAAAAATAACGGCCTAATGAAACATTTTACCATTTTGACGCGATATACAGTCTGGCTTATATTTATATTGCTTTTTTCTTGCAAAGCAGAAAAAAGCTTCCGCATAGAGGGTAAAAGCGATTATCATACAGGAAGCTATATACGCATTCATAGAATTGATATCGATGTTCCGGTATTGCTTGATTCTGCAAAAATTAAAAAAAATGGTTCTTTCCGATTCAAAATTAAAGCTGAATATCCTGAATTTTATCAGCTTGGAATTCCAAATTACGGTTTTATTACTCTGCTTGCTGAACCCGGAGAAAAAATCGATATTACTTTTAAGTCGGAATATCTGCCCGATAATTATTCAATTAACGGTTCACCCGGGACAAGAAAACTTATGGTGCTCGACTCGGCACTTGCAATAACCAGGCATAAAATCGATTCTCTTAAAATATTGTACGACAGCCTTTATAATACGCCAGAGTTTGCTAAAATTGAAAAAGATATCAATGAAGCATATTTAAAACTAATGAAAGATCAAAGGATGTTCAATATAGATTTTATTTTAAAAAATCTGCACTCATTCGCATCAATAAAAGCACTGTATCAGAAAATTGATGATCAAACTTATGTTCTTTACGATCCCCGTGATATTCAGTTTCTTAAAATTGTATCCGATACACTTAATCGTTATTTCCCAAAATCAAAGCAAGTAAGAGCACTCAAAGCTAATTTTGAAAAGGAAATGAACGCATTCAAGATGGAACAATTAAAAAAAATTACCGAACAGTCGCCTATTAAAATACTCGATCCCGACCTTAAAGACATTAACGGCAAAAGAATCGCACTATCTTCATTGAGAGGTAAATATGTACTACTTTCATTCTGGTCGGCTGCTTCGGAGGATTGCATTTCAGAAAATCTCCAACTTAAAAAGCTGTACGAAAAATACCGGAATAAAGGCTTTGAGATATATCAGATTAACCTTGATTCAGACGAAGAGCTCTGGAAAAGGGCTGTAACGTTTGATGAATTACCATGGATAAATGTAAGGGAAGATGATCCTGCAAATCCGAAATTTGCAATATATTATAACGTGAAAACATTGCCAACAAATTACCTCTATAACAAAGAGGGCGAAATAATAGCGTCAAACCTGCATGGCAGCGCACTTCAAAACAAGCTTCAGCAGATTTTTGGATATTAATCTGTAGAAAGTGACCGAAAAAAGAATATTTTTTGCCTCTGATTTTCACCTTGGGCTTAAAGCAGGAAGCAATCCGGCTGAAAGAGAAAGGAGAGTCGTTACGTGGCTGAACGAAATTGCCCCCAAAGCTGGAGAAATATTCCTTCTTGGCGATATTTTTGATTTCTGGTGGGAATACAGATATGTTGTACCAAAAGGATTCACAAGGTTTCTCGGAACAATAGCCTCACTCACCGATTCAGGGATACCAGTTCATTTTTTCTCAGGAAACCACGACATGTGGATTGGAAATTATCTTGCCGATGAATGCGGGATTACAATTCATAAGGGACCTTACAGAACAAACTTCAACGGCAAGAACTTTTATCTCGCACACGGTGAAGGACTTGGCACAACGAACACCATGTACAAAATACTTTTGTGGATTTTCCGGAACAAAACATTACAGCATCTTTATTCAGGGCTTCATCCTACCCTGGGCATGGGTTTTGGCCACTGGTGGTCGAACAACAGCCGTCTGGCAAAAGGTGTTTCACTCGAATTCATGGGAGAGGAAAAGGAAGATCTTTTCAGACACTCAAAAAAAGTACTTGAAAATGAAAAAATAGATTACTTCATTTACGGCCATCGTCACCTGCCTATAATAACCGCACTCAATAGCGATTCGGTAATAGTAATACTCGGCGACTGGATTCAAAAGGGAACCTATGCCGAATGGGACGGCATTTCTCTTGAATTAAAGGAGTTGGAAAGCATTTAGCCGCCGTATTATTCTGCAGAAAAAGAAAATAATTTTTAACAATTTGACCGGATAATCTCATCCGGCCCATCCGTCTCTGTCGAGGTTTCTGTAGTTAATAGCTTCGGATATATGATTTGCCATGATATTTTCCGATTCATCAAGGTCGGCTATTGTACGGGCAACCTTAAGTATCCGGTCGTAAGCACGGGCTGAAAGACCTCTCATGTCCATAGCAGTTTTGAGAAGACGCCCCCCTGTTTCATCGAGGTAACAATACTTCCTCTGCAGTGCAGGAGTCATCTGTGCATTGGTATAAATGCCGGGAATTCCTTTAAATCTTTTTGCCTGTATCTCTCTTGCCTTTATCACTCTCTCTCTTATTGCACCGGAGTTATCCGCATTGATACTACCCGAAAGTTTATCATATTTTACGGGCACCACTTCGATATGGATGTCTATTCTGTCGAGCAATGGGCCTGAAATTCTGTTAAGATATTTCTGAATCATGCTGGCTGAGCATGTACAAACCTTCTCGGGATGGTTATGGAATCCGCACGGGCAGGGATTCATAGATGCAACAAGCATAAAGTTGGCAGGGTAGTCAACGGTGAATTTTGCGCGTGATATGGTTATAACTCTATCCTCGAGAGGCTGTCGAAGAACCTCGAGAACCGTTCTTTTAAATTCAGGCAGTTCATCGAGGAACAACACGCCATTATGGGCAAGGGATATTTCACCAGGCTGCGGGAAAGTACCCCCGCCAACAAGTGCAACATCAGAAATCGTATGATGTGGCGATCTGAAAGGCCGGCGCGTCATAAGTGAAACACTGTCGTCAATTTTGCCTGCAACGGAATGAATTTTGGTTGTCTCAAGTGCCTCTTCGAGCATCAGAGGTGGTATGATGGTCGGGAGCCGTTTTGCGAGCATCGTCTTTCCGGCGCCTGGCGGTCCAATCATAATCACATTATGCCCTCCCGCTGCCGCCACCTCAAGCGCCCTTTTGACACTCTCCTGACCTTTTACATCGGAAAAATCAATATCATATTTATTAGCTTCTCTGTTAAAAAGCTCATTTATGTCCACCTTAACAGGTTCGTGCCTGTCGCCTCCATTGAGAAATTCAACGACATCCCCAAGAGAAGCCATACCATATACATCTATTCCGTCAACAACCGCTGCTTCACGAGCATTCTTCTCCGGTACGATAAGGCCTCTAAATCCCTCGTCTCGTGCCTTAATGGCTATTGGAAGAACACCTCGCACAGGTTTCAAAGTTCCATCTAGCGACAGTTCTCCCATCATGACAAACGAATTGAGAGCATCCTGAGAAATCTTTTCATCTGCGGCCAGTATTCCCGCTGCAAGAGGAAGGTCATAAGCCGACCCCTCCTTTCTTATGTCTGCAGGTGCCATATTTATCACCACCTGTTTGCCGGGCCAGTGAAACCCAAGAGACCTGAGAGCCGACTCGATTCTCTGCTGACTCTCCTTCACAGCTACATCGGGTAACCCGACAAGGAAAAAACGGACACCCCTTGAAACATTCACTTCAATGGTTATAGTTACTGCGTCAATGCCTGTTACAGCACTTGCAAATGTCTTTACCAGCATTTTGAAGCACTTTTGAGGAAATGCATACCCAAAAGTAAACAAATAAAGATAAAAGACAAAAAGAGAGAGAAAAATAATTAATTAATCCCATAATTCATCGAGGCTCAGATACCTTTCGCCTGTATCATAGGCAAAACAGAGTATTCTGAGAGGTTTTTTACTTTCATTTACCAGAATTTTCACAGTGTGCAAAGAAGCTCCAGATGAGATACCCATCAATATTCCTTCTTTCTTTGCCGCCTCACGGGTCATTTCCAGTGCTTCTTCAGTTTCCACCGTAACAATTCTGTCGGGAATATCTTTCCGGTAGATTACCGGTATAAAACCGGCTCCAATTCCCTGAAGTTTATGTCGCCCTGCACTTCCTCCACTCAGAACAGGAGAATCGAAAGGCTCTACGGCAACGATTTTTATAGACGGATATCTTTCTTTCAAAATAGCTCCGACTCCTGTTATATGACCTCCTGTGCCTACGCCTGCCACCATATAATCAAATCCTTCCGGAAAATCGGAAATAATCTCGAGTGCGGTTGTTCTGGAATGAATTTCCGGATTGACGCGGTTCTCAAACTGCGACGGCATCCATGCACCCGGAATTTCAGCAACCATCTTCTTTGCTTTTTCAACAGCACCGGTCATGCCGTCTTCTCCTGGTGTAAGGACAAGTTTTGCGCCATAAGCCTTTAGAATTTTCATTCTTTCCACACTCATCGAATCGGGCATAACCAGAATAACTTCATAATTCTTTATAGCCCCTGCCATTGCAAGTCCTATACCGGTATTCCCTGAAGTGGGTTCCACAATGACACCACCTGATTTCAGTTTGCCCGACTTTTCTGCATCCTCAATCATTGCAATAGCAATCCTGTCTTTTAAACTGCCAGCCGGGTTTCTTCTTTCATCCTTTATCCAGACCTCATGTTCAGGAAAAAGTCTGGATAACCTTATGTGGGGAGTGTTTCCAATAGACTCCAGAATATTATTGTATTTCATAGTGAAATTAAATTTTATGGTTGTTACTTCTTTCTCTGATTTTCATTACATTTTCATGATAAACAAGGGAGAACGGTGGTACAGAGGAAGTAAGCCATACATTACCACCAATAATGCTGTCGTGTCCGATAACCGTTTCTCCTCCAAGAATAGTGCTTCCAGCATATATAATCACATCATCCTCTATAGTCGGGTGTCGTTTTATACCGGCCATATCTTTACTTACGCTCAGTGCTCCGATGGTAACTCCCTGGTAGAGTTTCACCCTTTTCCCTATCACTGCAGTCTCTCCAATTACAATACCGGTGCCATGGTCTATAAAGAAAGGAGTTTCTATAGAAGCCTTAGGATGAATATCTATTCCTGTCAAAGAATGGGCATGCTCGGTCATTATCCTGGGTATAAGAGGAACTCCTGCACTTGCAAGCCTGTTTGCCAGACGGTAAACCAGTATCGCATAAAACCCCGGATATGTCAGAACGACTTCATCAACGCTTGTTGCAGCAGGGTCGCCTTCCATAATAAAAGTAGCATCAGCATCGAGATATTCTTTAATAAGCGGAATGTTACGTATAAATTCTTCAGCTACTTCTTCAGGAGAACATGGCAATTTTGAACACACACTCCTCAAAAGCCTGCACAGATCCTTTCTTGTCTTGCTTTCTGAAATACACGAACGCTTTTCATCCGCAAGCGAAGGATAAAGACAAACCGTCAGGGTTTTTAAAAAACCAATTGTTTCTCTCCTGGAAGGGTATTGTGAGTTTTTCATCTTAAAATTCTTTTTGTCCTGCATATAATTCTAATTTTTATTTATTGTTTCTGATTCCTTCTACAAAATTCTTAATACTTTCATAATCTGTTCCTTTTTCTTCAATCATTTTTATAAATGCACTGCCAATAATTGCCCCGTTTGCAGTTTTGCACACCTCAGAAAATGTTTCATGGTTCGATATTCCGAAACCAATCATAAGCGGATGTAAAAGATTCATATTCTTTATTTTCCTGAAATAATTCCTTTGTTCTTCTGTAAAGCTGCCTTTGATTCCCGTAACGGAAGAAGAAGAGACCATATAAATAAATCCATCGGTAAGACTATCAATGAATTGTACACGCTGAGGATCAATCTGCGGACATATTAAAAGGATATTATATAATCCATATTTTTTAAAAATCTCTGAATATTGCTGCCGATAGATTTCAGGTGGAAGGTCGGGAATTATTGCTCCGTCAATACCCGTTTCGAAGCAATGCCGGCAAAATTCTTCCATTCCGAACTTCATAACAGGGTTAAGGTATCCCATAAGTATAAGTGGAATATTAACATTTTCTCTTATTCCCTCAAGCTGTCTAAAAAGAAGCTTCATAGACATGCCGTTTCTTAAAGCTGTAGTGCTGCTTTTTTGAATTACCGGCCCGTCGGCAAGAGGATCAGAAAACGGGATGCCGATTTCTATCATGTCAACGCCGGCTTTTGCAAGGTTATTAATTATCTCCCTTGTTGAATCAACTTCAGGGAATCCGGCCGTAAAGTAAACCGACAAAATTCCACTTTTATGTGATAAAAATAGTTCATCAATACGGTTCATGTCTTACTATTTTGTTTTTAGAGTCATTGATTATTTACATTGATTATTAACATTCTTACGAATATATTTCAAATAAGTTTCCATGTCTTTATCTCCTCGTCCTGAAACAGTTACAACAACTATTTCATTACTGTCGAATTTTCTTTTTTCGAGTACTGCCAGGGCATGAGCCGGTTCGAGGGCGGGGATAATTCCTTCAAGCCTCATAAGCCGGAATGCCGCCTCGAGGGCTTCTTTGTCGGTAGCATGTTCGAATTGTGCCCTGCCGGTTTTGTATAGCCACGAAAACAAAGGCCCAATACCAGGATAGTCGAGACCGGCCGAGATAGAATATGGTTCGGTTATCTGTCCGTCGTTGTTTTGCATCAGCATTGTTCTGCTTCCATGTATAATGCCGGGTGAGCCCGCAACTATTGAAGCTGCGGTTTCGCCTGTTTCGATTCCCTTCCCTGCTGCCTCCACTGCTACAAGCTTCACACGTTCGTCATCAAGAAAATGATAAAACGAGCCGGCTGCATTGCTGCCCCCACCTACACAGGCAATAACATAATCGGGAAAATCCCTCCCGGTTTGCTCTTTCACCTGCCATACGAGCTCCTCACTTATAACCGACTGAAGTCTCGAAACGAGATCCGGATAAGGATGAGGCCCCACTACAGAACCGATTACATAATAAGTATCTTCAGGATTGTTTATCCAGTCACGTATAGCTTCATTAGTTGCATCTTTCAATGTCATATTACCGCTCCCTACCGGAATAACCTTTGCACCAAGCATTTCCATTCTCGACACGTTGGAAGCCTGCCGTTCAATGTCGAGCTTCCCCATATAAACAATACATTCCAGACCCATCAGAGCACATACGGTAGCTGTTGCCACTCCATGCTGGCCTGCGCCTGTTTCCGCAATTATTCTCGATTTACCCAGCCTTTTAGCAACAAGAACCTGTCCTATCGCATTGTTAATCTTATGGGCTCCGGTATGATTGAGGTCTTCACGCTTCAGATATATTCCGGTATTGTAATACTCCGATAGCCTTTCCGCATAAAAAAGCGGGGAAGGCCTACCTGCATAATCCTTCAACAGCCCTCTAAATTCTTTTTTAAATTCCGGATCTTCCAGAATCTTCAGATAATTATCTTTCAGTTCCTGAATATTCCGGTGCAGCATCTCCGGTATAAATGCACCTCCAAACTCACCATAAAATCCATTTTCGTCAACATTGAATTTCATAATCGCTCATTTTTTATATCTATAATAAATTTCCTGATTTTATCAATATCTTTTATTCCTGGAGCAGTTTCAAATTTGCTGTTGATATCCACAGCATACATCATATTGTTTTTCTTACTTATTTCCTTAAGTGTCAAAGCATCCTGTGGCTCAATTCCGCCGCTAATAAAAAAAGGCTTCTCCGGTCTGATGCTTTCGATAATGTCCCAGTTGAACTTCTTTCCGCTCCCGCCATAAAGTCCGCTTTCCGTATCGAATAAGAAAAAGTCGCATACATCTGAAAAAGCATTTACAAAATCTATTTTATCACTCTCTTTTATCCTGAAAGCTTTAATAACTTTCATTCCTGCCGATTTTAATCTTCTGCAATAATCCAAATCTTCATCGCCATGCAATTGAATTATATCGAGCGATGCCTCCTCTGAAATTTTGAGGACTTTATCAATATGTTCGTTAACAAACACACCTACTTTTTTCACGTTTCGTGGAATAATTTTTAAAATCGTCCTGAAAGTATTTTCGCCAATACATCTTTTTGAACCCTGATAAAAAATGAATCCGGCAAAGTCTATTTTTGTTTTAACGAGAAGATTAACATTTTGTTCATCTGTCAGGCCGCAAACTTTTATTTTCATTCTTTTTATCGTTTTTTATCATGGGTTTTTCTCCGCTTCTCTTAAAGAACTTACAAACTCACTTAATGCCAAAACAGGGTCAGGTTTGCTCATAAAGTACTCTCCGATTAAAAAGCCGTCGTATCCAGCCTTTTTCAGTTCGGTAATCACTTCCGGTGATGAAATGCCGCTTTCGGATATTTTCACGAATCCATCAGGGATTTTACCTGCAAGCATTAAAGAAGTAATTATATCAGTTTTCATGGAGTGGAGATCACGGTTATTGACGCCGACTATGTTTACAAACTCATTTATTGTATCGAGTTCATCCATCGAATGAATCTCGAGCAGAACTTCCATACCCAGAGAGTTCGCAAGTTTCGAGAATTGCATTACTTCCTCCTTTCCAGTTAGTGCAGCAATAAGCAAAATTACATCCGCTCCGAGACATTTCGATTCATAAATCTGGATTTCATCCAGAATAAAATCTTTCCGTAAAATCGGGATATTAATTGAACTTCTGACCTTGTAAAGGTCGTCGGCTTTACCTCCGAAGAACTTTTTTTCTGTAAGAATTGAGATGCCTGCTGCTCCTGCATTACAATACCCAGTTGTAACTTTCAGTAAATCGGCGCCAGTATTAATAACACCTCTGGAAGGAGAGCATCTTTTGAACTCGGCAATTATGCCTGTGCCTGCAGGATCTCTGAGACGACCAGCAAGGGATATAGCCTTTCTTCCGAATAAAGGGCTTTCCTCAAAATCTTTAACAGAAAACCTCCTTTTCAGAAGTGCAACTTCTTTTCTTTTGCTTTCAGCTATCTTTTCCAGAAATGTCACTGTTGAATTTCTATTAACTTGTTGAAAGAATCGAGCGCCTTTTTATTATAAAGTGAATCTTCGGCAATATTCCTGCATTCCGTGAGCGATTTTTCCGGGAAGCAGCATTTTATGGCAAGTAGTGAATTTGCAAGAACCACGTTGTTTTTTTGTGGAGTGCTGTTTCCTTCCAGAACAGATTTGAATATTGCTGCAGAATCGGCAATAGTCTTCCCTGCAGCCAGATCGGAAGGTTGAACAGCAGGATAATCGAGGTCTTCAGGAGACAATATCTGTTCAACCCCGTTAATAATACACTTGAAGGGCGAAGTAAGCGATACCTCATCGTAACCGTCAAGGCTGTAAACAATAGTATAGCTCATGTCAGTTTCCTGAAACAGATAGTTATATAGTCGAGCAAGTTCAAGGCTGTAAACCCCTATAAGTTGTCGTTTTGGGAATGAAGGATTTACCAAAGGCCCAAGCATGTTGAAGAATGTTTTTACTTTCAGTGCCTTGCGGACAGGTGCCACCGATTTCATCGCCAGATTAAATAAAGGTGCATGAAGAAAACAGATTCCTGCATTTTCGAGTTCTCTCTTTAGTTTGCCAGGATCGGTTGAAAATTTATATCCAAAATATTCAAGAATATTGGATGAACCGCATGCGGAAGTAACTCCGTAATTTCCATGCTTGGCCACTCTGATGCCAGCGCCTGCCAGCACAAAGGCCGTAAGTGTCGAAATATTGAAAGTTTCCTTGTTGTCGCCGCCGGTCCCGCAGACATCTATGGTACCGAAATCGGACAGGTCGGTTTTTACACACAGATTAAGCATTGCATTGCGGAAGCCGGAAAGCTCTTCGACGGTTATGCTCCGCATCAGATAAACCGTGAGGAATGCCGCTATCTCAGATTCCGAATACAGGCCGCTGGCAATGTTTATCATTACTTCTTCAGCTTCCTGGCTGCTAAGAGTCCTGTGCTCAAATAAATAATTAAGTATCTTTCTCATATCGTTCGTGTAATTGATAATAATTTAACGATTATCGGTTTTTTATTTTTAATGTTTAATGTGTTGTAAAGCAATTAATTATCTCATATATTCACCCAGTTTTTAATTATTTCCAATCCATATTCCGTCATAATTGATTCGGGATGAAACTGAAGGCCTTTTACATTGTAATCTTTGTGACTGACGCCCATAATCATTCCATTTTCATCCTCGCATGTTATAGTTAAACAGTCGGGCAGGTGGTTACGTGAAACAACCCATGAATGATATCGCCCTGCCATAAAGACGGATGGAATATTTTTAAAAAGTGGCTCATCAGGCTTCAGGACTCTTACCGGAGTTGCAACTCCGTGATACACGTTGCTGAGATTCAGTAATTTCGCACCAAAAGATTCACAGACGGCCTGATGCCCGAGACAAATACCAAGTATGCTCTTTTTTGTGTAATATCTTCGTATAAGCTCAAGGCATATACCTGCTTCTGAAGGAATACCCGGGCCTGGAGAAATGAGCACCTTATCATATTTGTCTATTTCTTCGATACTTACCCTGTCGTTCCTGAAAACATCCGGAAGCGTACCTGTAACCTTTTCTATTAAGTGAACAAGGTTGTATGTAAAAGAATCATAATTATCTATAACCACTATTTTCATTCCAGTCTCAACCATTTGATAGTTCTATGCTTTTATATATTTGTTTGTATATCATTTATTTATTTTTCATAAATTATAGGATATCTATTTTATTCCCTCAGCCATTTTTACTGCATTTTTGAGTGCATCAAGTTTGTTATTGACTTCCTGTAGTTCTTTTTCTTCATCCGAGCCGGCAACTATGCCGGCTCCGGCCTGGTAAATAAGCATATTGCCCTTACTCAGAAAAGTTCTTATTAGAATAGCATGATTGAGTATGCCTCTGAAATCGATGAATCCAATTGCTCCTCCGTAGTAGCCTCTCTTCTCGTTTTCGTATCTGTCGATAAGCTGCATTGCCATGTGTTTCGGAGCCCCTGTGAGAGTACCGGCAGGAAATGTAGCCGCCAACACATCGGCAATAGTTGCATCTTCACGGAGTTCTCCCGAGACCGATGAAACAAGATGAATCACATGCGAGTAGAACTGAACTTCGCGCAGGTTTTGCACTTTAACGTTTCTGGCATACTTGCTCAGATCGTTTCGTGCAAGGTCAACCAGCATAATATGTTCGGAATTTTCCTTGAGGTCGTATGAAAGCCTCTCGGCAGCCAACTTATCGGCTTCATCGTTGCCGGTCCTTCGATATGTCCCAGCAATCGGATTAATATATGCAATACCCTGGTTTATTTTAAGATGTGCTTCGGGTGAAGATCCGAATATTTTGTAATTTCCGTAGTCGAAATAAAAAAGATAAGGAGAAGGATTGATAGACCGCAGAGCCCTATACACATTAAATTCATCGCCTTTGAATTCAATAGAATAGCGTCGTGACAGAACCACCTGAAAAACATCACCGCGATGACAGTGTTCCTTCCCTTTCCTAACCATGTATTTATAATCTTCGTCGTTTAAGTTACTTTTCTCATTTCCTGAAACCCTGAAACGATAAATGGCAAAATTTCTGCTTCTCAGCAGGTTCTCTATTTGTTCTATGCCGCTTTCTTCATTTTCATCGAACCTGTTTTCGATAATATAGAGCATGTTCTGATAGTGATTAATTGCAATTATGTATTTGAAAAGGTCGTACCTCATTTCCGGAATGTGTTTTTCAGGTGTATCGGACGTTTTCAGTGTAATATTTTCGAAATGTTCGACAGCGTCGTATGCCATATAGCCGAAGAATCCGTTGACAGGGATTTCATCCGCCGTTCTGGCCGGAGTGAATGCAGACATAAAATCTGTAAATCTCTTTATCAACTCATCTTTTTCTTTGAGGTTATAATTACGTTCCGTTCCGTCGGGATATTTCTCTGTTACTCTATTCGCATCGGCCTCGAAACTTGCAACCGAATTGATACAGATAAACGAGTAGCTGTTCTCAATTGCATGATAATCGGAACTTTCAAGAAGAAGACTGTTCGGATAGATATCTCGTATCCTGAGATAGACACTAACAGGAGTGATGGTGTCGGCCAGTAGTTTCGAAGTACTTGTTGTTATTGAATATTTTTTCATTTTTACTTTGTTTTGAGGTTTATTAGAGTTATATAAAACAGTGCGGCCTGCCGTGAGCACGGCAGGCTGCATTAATATCTATATTAAATTTACAAACGGGCGCTTCTGCTCACCTTGATTTGAAAAACCATGCGAACCACCAGCACCAATTTGTAGAATAAATCTTCATTTCTTAAATGATAACGGCACAAAAATAATATTTGTTTTTAAATATCCAAATTTTTGTTTTAATTTTTTACAATATCATTAAAAAATTGTTAAAGCCTGATAAAAGCAAACGTATATATTATTATACGAATATTTCTAAAGAAAGTTACTATCAAGATACTTCTGGAACTTCTCCTTATACTGCTCTCCTATCGGGATATATGTTTTACCAAAAACAATTCTGCACCTTTCTATAGTGTTAATTTTATCGAGGTTAACTATAAATGATTTATGAACCCTCATAAATTTTTCACCTGGCAGTTTTGACTCTGCAAGCTTCATTGTCGAAAGGGATAAAATCGGATGGGGTAGATTCTCAACATAAACTTTTATGTAATCTTTCAACCCCTCTATATATAGTATATCATTGAAATTGATTCGTTTAATCTTATAATCCGACTTCAGAAACAAAAATTCATCATTTGCCTCCAGACCTTTCATAGCCTTCCGCTCAAGGTTGATTTGCTTCACGGCTTTATTGACTGCAGTAAGAAATTCCTCATAACTGAATGGCTTAAGAAGATAATCGGTAATTTCGAGTTTATAACCTTCAAGTGCATATTGCTCGTAAGCAGTGGTAAAAATAACTTTAGGACTTTTTTCGATAAGTCTGGTAAATTCTATTCCTGTAAGGTCGGGCATCTGAATGTCAACAAATATGATATCGGCCATTTTTTCCGACAGATATTCAATGGCATCGAGCGGATTATCAAAACTGCCGGATAGTTTCAACCCAGGAGTTTTTTCGATGTACTCCGAAATAAGCTTCAGGGCAAGGGGCTCATCATCAATGGTAATAACCGATAACATCAAGCAGTATTTATTTTAAGAAACACCGAAAATTCATTTTCGCCTTTATTAATAAGTAATTCATGTTTGCCAGGGAAAAGAAGGTTAAGTCTTCGCTTTACATTCTCGAGTCCGATGCCGTTATTGTTTTTGTTAACATCCTCACTTTTTCCTGCAATACTGTTTTTACAGGTAAAAATTATCGTATCCTTTTCTGTTTCCAGTTTTATATCAATATAAGATTTGCTCCGGTAGCTCACTCCGTGTTTAAATGCATTCTCAATAAAAGATATCAGCAACAGCGGCGGAATATTTATATCTTCGTACTTATCGGGAAAATCTACTGTAAGTTTCACCTTATCACTTATTTTAAGTTTCATAAGGTCGATATAATTTTTCATGAACTCGATTTCATTTCCAAGTTTTGTGGTGCTACCCTCCTTTTCATTAAGAAGGTAACGCATAAGCTTGGATAGTTGAAGGATTGCCTTTTTTGAATCTTCTGTATTAATACCAATCAGCGAGTAAATATTATTCAGAGTGTTAAAGAAGAAATGCGGGCTTATTTGATTTCTAAGCATGTTTAACTCAGAATTGAGTTTTTCTTTTTCCATATCCTTACGACTCTTTTCGATCTGCTCCTGTCTTTCGAGTATTCTTAATCCAAGAGAAAAGAAAATAAGGAAAAGAGAACTGAAAGTGAAACTTAAAAAAAACATTTGCCGGGAACGAGGAGGTGGAAAATTGCGACCGGGTTCAGGGGGCGGCGGGGCAGGGCGGTAGTTACCCTGCTCATTTCCTGCACGCATTTCGGTCGAAAATTTACCCGGAACATATTTTATAACCATCCTTCCCGAAAAACTTGAGACAGCAAAGAAAAACAATATAGTGAAAGCAACTGACAGGTAATATTTTAAACGTTTCCCTGGAAAGAAAAGTCTCGGAACCAGTAAAAGGTAATTAGTATAAAACACCATCGCACAGATGGCTGTATTAATAAAATACATCCATATAAAGTCTTTCCCGACATCCCATTGTTTGATGAAATAATAGTTCAGCCCAAATAATATTGTCCATGCTGCGATATGCAGGAATACCTTTATATTTTTATTTCCTGATGTTTTATTGTTCATTGTAACCTTTCCAGATTGTAAAATCCTGCTCTATGTTATTACAAATATAGTTTTTTCGTACGGTTATTCATATCGGAGAGCATCGATAGGTTTAAGGTTGGAAGCTTTTCTGGCAGGATACCAGCCGAAGAAAACACCGATAACAAAACAAACTGCAAATGCCAGTACAACTGACTGTGTCGTTATAAAGGTTGTAGAGTTCATAAGTGTTCCGGCGACTTGCGCTATAAGGTAACCGAATATAATTCCAAAGATTCCGCCTGTAAGACTCAGCAGCATTGATTCGACAAGGAATTGTCGCAGGATATCTTTTCCTCTTCCTCCTATCGACATACGCAAACCTATTTCACGGGTACGTTCTGTAACAGATACAAACATGATATTCATGATGCCTATGCCTCCGACAAGCAGGGAAATCCCTGCGATAGCTCCTAACAGGTAAGTCATGATATTTGTGACGGTTGATACCGATTCTATTAATTCCGACTGGGACATCACCCTGAAGTCATTTTCTTCCATTTCTTTCAGTTTATGAGTTCGTCTGAGGACCTCCGTAACCTCTTCTATAGCTGCCGCACTTTTTTCCTCGCTCACTGCCGAGCAATAAATTCCATTTATATAATCAATAGCTGCAAGGCGGCGCTGAACTGTTGTATATGGGGCAATTATCATATCATCCTGGTCCTGTCCCATTCCGCTTTCACCCTTATCTTCCAGTACTCCGATTACTTCAAAAGGCAGGTTTTTTATGCGTATTGTCGTCCCAACAGGATCCACACCCTCTCCAAAAAGATTATCCACAACTGTTTGTCCAAGCAAGCAAACCTTTGCCATACTTCTTGTCTCTGTTTCGTTAAAGATCCTGCCTGTTGCAATTTTTAGTTTTCTTATGTCAAGATATTCTTCACTCACTCCGTATATGCTGGTCTGGGTATTCTTATTGCCATAAATCACCTGTCCGTTTGCATTTACGGTTGGTGATGCCGCAGTAATAAATGCAGCTTCATTCCTGATAGCTGTCACATCGCTGTATTTAAGTGCCATGGAGCTTGAAGCGCCAAGATTTACTCCACCTCTTTGCTGAAAGTTTGGCATTATCATAATGAGGTTAGATCCCATTGAAGACATTTCTTCGGTTATACTTCTCTTGGAGCCTTCGCCAATGGCAAGCATAGCTATAACAGAAGCCACTCCAATTATTATCCCAAGCATTGTCAGGAATGCTCTCATTTTATTCCTGAACAAAGCTCTTATTGCTATTCTGAATAAATTAGTCAAGTTCATAATCTATAAATTAATCATATATCAAACTCTTCGATATTTTCAACAGGAAGGGTTTTAAGAACCTCCGTTGCATAAAGCCTTTCACTTATGATATTTTCCCGCTGAATTTTTCCATCTCTGAAAATCACATTCCGTGTAGCGAACCTGGCTATATCAGGTTCATGAGTGACATAAACTATGGTTCTTCCTTTGTCATTCAGGCTCTGGAATAACTCCATAATTTCAAATGAAGTACGGGTGTCGAGGTTACCTGTCGGTTCATCTGCAAGTATAAGCACCGGATCGTTAACCAGTGAGCGGGCTATGGCAACTCTCTGTTGCTGGCCGCCCGAGAGCTGATTTGGCATGTGATTCATACGCCCGGCAAGTCCGACAGCTTCCAAAGCGCTGACAGCCTTCTCTTTACGTTCCTTCGAACTTATCTTACCGTTATAGAATAAGGGAAGCTCCACATTCTCGAGAGCTGTGGTTCTCGGCAGCAGGTTAAATGCCTGAAAAACGAAGCCAAGTTTTTTATTGCGAAGTCTGGCTGTGGCATCCTTGCTCAATGTATTGACATCAACTCCATCGAGTTTATATTCCCCTTGAGTAGGTTTATCGAGGCAGCCAAGGATATTCAGCATCGTTGATTTTCCCGATCCGCTCACTCCCATTATCGCCACGAACTCACCCTCCTCAATCCTGAGATCGATCCCCCGGAGAGCATGCACTGTAACTTCTCCCACATGGTAATCTTTCTTAAGATTCTGAATCTCTATAATTATATTGTTCATAATTACTGGTATTAACTTCTGATCATTTTATGTTCAGAATGGCATTGGTCCTCTCGGTCCACCATTATTTCTCGAAACGGATTCCTTCTTCTTTCCTTCCGACATAGAAATCACAACCTCATCACCTTCATTAAGGCCTGAAACAATTTCAACCTTCGAGCCGTTCTCGATGCCAAGTTTGACTATTGCAGGACGTATGCCTCCTTTATCGTCCTTAACCCATACAACTTTTGTTTTCGGATCAGCCTCTCCTGTGCCGGAGAACATTCCCATCTGAGGAATACCCTGCGGCATCGAGCTCATGTTGGATACCTGCCCTGACTGAACACCCGACTGCATATTTGCCTGTGGCATATT
Organism: Bacteroidales bacterium; assembly: GCA_017999895.1. Taxonomy (GTDB): domain Bacteria; phylum Bacteroidota; class Bacteroidia; order Bacteroidales; family VadinHA17; genus LD21. Next base: position 179,477 of record JAGNKY010000001.1, on the reverse strand, counting down.
TGGCATGTTGGCATTCTTCATAAATTCGGCCATCATTTTCTGGAGATATACCTGATCAGGAGTGAATCTGATTGCTTTGCCCGACAGAATAAGGGTATTATTTTTTCCTTCAACAAAAATTGTTGCACTTGCGGTCATTCCCGGCATAAGTTTCTTATCTGGGTTCGGAGCATTTATTACCACAATATATGTAACTACATTATTTGTAGTTACAGGCTGAAGTCTTACCTGCGATACGGAACCTTCGAATTTAAGGTCGGGATAAGCATCAACAGTGAATTCAACTTTCTGCCCTTCTTTCACCTTTCCAATGTCGGCTTCATCAACGCTGGTACGAACTTCCATTTGAGTAAGGTCATTCACAATAGTGAAAAGGGTTGGTGTGTTAAAACTTGCTGCCACAGTCTGACCCTCTTCAACTGCCCTGTTAAGGACTACACCGTCAATCGGTGAAGTGATTGTGGCATATTCGAGGTTTACTTGCGCCCTTGAAACAGCGGACCTGGCATTTGAAACTGCAGCCTTCGAATTTTCATAGTTGAAAAGGGCCTGGTCGTAATCAGTCTGTGCTATAAGGTTTTTTTCATACAAAGCCTTTAATCTGTTATATGTAGCTTCATTAAACCTGAACTGTGCCATAGCCTGGTCGAGCGAAGCCTGGCTCTGCCTTAACTGTTCAAGCAGGTTTGTTTCGTCCAGTTGTGCAAGTATCTGCCCCTTTTTCACATTATCGTTGAAGTCAACATATATCTTTTTAATTATTCCTGAAACCTGAGTGCCAACGTCAACGGTTGTGATAGCATTTATAGTTCCTGTTGCAGTAACAACATTTGCTATATCGCCCCTCTCCACTTTCACAGTTTCAAATGTGAAACCGCTGTCTTTTTTATGAAATGGTTTGAACGCCAATAGAATTATTGCCATTACTGCTAAGACTGCAATTGATATAATCAAAATTTTCTTTTTCATAGTTGTTTATTTTTATATTTTATAATTAATTTTATAATGATAAAGGTACCCCGTTATAAAAGTCAAGAACTTTATAGCTGAAAATCAGTTTATATTTCGATTGGAGTAATTTGCTTTCGGCAGCTATAAGGTTTGTTTTTGAAACAAGGTAATCAACTGAGTTTATGAGCCCCTGCCTGAACTTCTCTTCCGAAAGGATTCCCGATTCGGCGGCAGCATTATATGATTCGAGACTTGCCTCATATTCGGCCTGTGATGAAATAACGTCCTGGCAAGCCTGCTCGATGCTTTTCCTTAGCTCATTCCTTGTATTTATTTCGGTCAGCTCAGCGTCGCGGTAACTGATTTTTGCCAGATCGACACTTGACTTCACCTGATTTTTCTGATAAATAGGAATTGAAATCGAAAATCCGGCGGATGGTCTTATTCCGTCATTTAGCTGACTGAAATAAGAATCAGTCAATACGTCTGAATATGAAGAGCTCACGCCTGCACTTACAGAAAGAACCGGGTAATATCCTGCTCTCGCAATTTTTTCATCTAAGGCTGAAATTTGTTTGTTGACTTCTGCATTTTTAATCTGAGGCTTCACCGAAAGGGCTGTCTCATAAATACTCTTTACATCAGGAATGAGATTACTGTTTAACGGTTCCGTTATTACAGGAACTGCAATCTTGAAACTGTCGGTCACCGGCAACTCCATAAGCTGCATTAGATTGACCCTGGTGATTGCAAGCTGGCTTTCGGCGTTTGCAAGCGTAAGTTTTTCGCTGGCAAGCTGAGACTTTACCTGAGCATAATCGGCCTGTGAAATCACTTTCAAAAGCAGACGCTCTTCTGCCAGGGCCAGCTCTTCTTCGGTTGCCTTAATCTGGTTAAGGCTGTTCTTTACCTGCTCTTCAGCATAAAGAATCTGGAGATATGCATTAAGTATGCTCAGGCTCACCGATTCTTTTATTGTTTCAAGTGAATAAATACCGCTTTCGATTCCCAATTCTGCCTGTTTAACCTGATTATTAAGTCTCAATCCATTGAAAACAGTAATCCCTGAATTCAAAGAATAGCTCGAACCAAATGTTGAAGAAAGAGCTGACGAACCGGAAGAAGTGCTTTTCGACCAGTTGAAGTTATTTCCAATCGAAGCATTGACAGACATAAGCTTTTGTGCCTTTGCCTGTAATGCATTGACTTCATTGCGTTCATTTGAGAGTCCGCTTTTCAGTACCTGTATGTTGCGTTCAAGTGCATAGCTTATACAATCGCCGAGAGTCCATTCCTTAGCATTCTGGGCTCCGACTTCAGCCTGAAAAACCACCTGTATTACTAAAAATATAAAGAAAAATTTTTTCATCTCTTTTTTTATTTTCTTTGATAAAAGTAGACAACACCCCTGCATCAGTAAAATAAATTAGACGCACAGTAATTTTTTACCGACAAAACTAAAAATTTCAAATACGACAAGTTTCCCTGGAAGTTTCAAAGCCTTTTAGAAGGCTTTGAAATAACTGCAAACAATATCTGTGTTCTTTTATTGAACTATGGAAATCATTTCCTTTAGTCTCGCAGCATTCTTAACTGCAAAACCGTTATAGTCATTATTGAAGAATGCCCATACTTCTTTGTCCTCATTAATCCACCCTCTTATTTTATATGCAAAATCGCCAAGCTCCTCGTCGGAATAATCTGTTGCATATAAATGCTCACGCCCATGAAATCGAAGATAGACGAAATCAGAAGTTAATGTTTCATTGTAAGGGTACCGGTTTCCGGAATCGGCTATTACAAATGCCATATTATTTGAATTCAGGAGGCTGAAAAATTCGTCATTGATCCATGATTTGTTCCTTACTTCAAAGGCAAATCTGTAACTCATGTATTGTTCTTTCACGAGATGAATAAATCCTTCTATAAGGTTACGATTATAATGGAGGCCAGGGGGAAGCTGAACGAGTACAGGCCCCAGTTTATGTTTCATCTCTTCAAAAACATCGAAAAATTTCCATAAAGGCTCCTCTACATTGATTAGTTGTTGCTGATGAGTTATATAGCGGCTTAATTTAGGACAAAACATAAAATTATCGGGTGTGCGGTTCAGCCATCCTCTTACAGTATTTTTTAGCGGAAGATGATAAAAGCAGGAATTAAGTTCCATACAGGAAAAATGGTTGGTGTAAAATTCGAGATATTTTTCGGGCTTTAAATCTTCAGGATAAAAGACACCCGACCAGTGTTTGTAACTCCAGCCCGAAGTTCCTATATTAACAACAGAAGCCATCTTAAAATTGTCTTTTCAAGATTCAGATATATTTTTGTAAATTTATTAATTCCGTTTCATAAACAACAGGAAATAAGTTTGAGTTTTATACAGCAGGACAATCGTTTAACCCATACTGAAGAATTATGATTGCAGCTATTGATGTTAAATATACTGAAGGCGATCATGCCAGGGCCGCTGCAGTGGTTTTCTCAGATTTTTCCGACAATGAACCTGTAAAAGTTTATACGAAGGAAATCGAACAGTTCGATGATTATCTGCCGGGTCAGTTTTTCAGGCGGGAGCTGCCGTGTATCCTTTCAGTCCTTGATGAGATCGAAGAAGAAACGGATACCATAATTATTGACGGATATGTTGATCTTGGTTTGAAACCCGGACTTGGGCGATACCTGTGGCAGGCTCTTGATGGGAAGAAAATAGTAATCGGAGTTGCAAAAAGTCTATATAAAGGAGCCGATGCGGTAAAAGTGTTTCGTGGCAAAAGCAATCGTCCTCTTTATATAACCTCTGCAGGCATTGATGTTTCAACAGCTGCCTCTTTTATATTATCTATGAAAGGCGATTCGAGAATCCCAGGGTTGATAAAAATGGCCGATACAGTGAGTAAAGGATGAATTCCCTGATTAAACCAAGATTTCTGTTTTACCTTATTCTTTGATTTTCTGAATTATCTTGCCAGTGGCCTTTTCTTTGAGAATCAGTTTAACTGTTCCATCCGGAAGCACTTCTTCCTTAACAAAAATGTGGTCTTTATCGTATTCCCTCACTTCGGCAATTGGTTTTGCTTTTTCCTGTCCACGCCATATCTTCAGGTTCACCGGTTCCCACTTCTTTGATTTCGCCGACCGGTAACAGGCATCCATTATCTCATTAACTATATAACCGTCATAAAATGTCTCAATGGGTTGAGTTTTATTCTCGAACGACCTTAACATATCTGCGAACATATGATTATATCCGAGTTCTGTCACTTCGTCGCCAACAGGAAATATCCAGCCTTTTTCGCTTTCGGCTTTTTCTGCCACATACCCTTTCTTTCCTCCTGCAGTAAATATTTCGATACCGGTACGCAAGAAATTGTTCACCCATATTGTGCCTTCCGTACCCATGACTTCATCACGCAGGTCCATGCCGCCGCGGAAGCTCCAGCTCACTTCGAATTGTCCTATTGCGCCGTTTTCGTAGCGCACCCAGCCAAGGGCGTTGTCTTCGGCCTCAATAGGTTTTACAATTGTTTCGGCAATACTCATTACCTCAACAGGTCTGATATCCTTACCTATGTAATTCCTTGCAATTTCTATACAATGACAGCCCATATCGAGAAGAACGCCGCCGCCGGATATATCCTTATTCCAGAACCAGTCGCTGTGTGGGCCAGGGTGTGTCTCGCGTGACCTCACCCATATAACCTGCCCTAGTGAACCTTGTGTTACAACTTCACGGCCTTTTATTGTCTTAGGACTATAAACCAGATCCTCGAGGTAGCCATTAAAAATACCTCCTTTTTCTACTGCTTCAAGGATTTCAAAGGCCTCAGCGGCATTTCTGCCCAGAGGTTTTGTGCATAGTATACCTTTGCCTGCTTCAGCAGCCATTTTTACAGCTTCGACGTGAACATTATTTGGAAGCCCTATAACCACTATGTCTGCTTCAGAATCATTAATTGCATCTTTCATTGAAGTAGTCCAGCGGGGTATGCCATGTTTCTCTGCAAAAGCTTTCGCTCTTGACTGGTCGCGATCGCTGACGACAATAACACGGTCGCGGCTGCGAAGCCCATGAAGTGAGTGAGTATAAAAATCGCCTATGAAACCGGCTCCAAGCATTGCAATTTTTGCCATAAAAAGAATTTTTTGAGTTACTTACTAAAATATGAAATTATTAAATATAAATATATTTTAAATATATGTTGTCCAATAATTATAAAAACAAGCTTCGCATATATAACGCAATGTATTGATTATTAATTTCTTATATTGTTGTTAATAGGCTATTTATCAATGGGTTCCAAATGTAATTTATATTAATTAAATCCTTTTTTCTGTGACTTTTTCAGACCGGATTCATAAATTCAAAGACTGTTCCATAGCAAAACATGCGGCACCGACTGCTCCTGCCATGTCGCCGTATTGTGCTTTTACAATTTCAGTTTTGTTTCCGCCTGCTCGCCATTCGTAAAGTGAGAGATATTGATCGAGCGGATCGAATAAATCTTTTCCAGCTTCGGTTATACCACCTCCTAAAACGATCATATCAGGAGAAAGGATATTTGTTAAAGATGCTATTCCTATAGCCAGTTTTTTTACTGAAGTGAGCCATATCTGAGCCGCAAAATAGTCGCCCTTGTGGTAAGCCTCGAGCAATTGTTGCGTGGAATGAAATTTTCCCAGGCTTCTTTTTTCAATGCTGCAATTCCCGATTGCCTCTTCCAGGCTGCCAGGCATTCCTGTAATATCCTGATCTCCATCGCTGTCGATAACCATATGTCCGATATGCCCGGCTTTGTTGAAAGCGCCCTGATAAGGCTTCCCGTTAATTAAAATTGCACCTCCTACACCGGTTCCCAATGTAAGCATTACAACATTCCTCTTCCCTCTGGCCGCACCAAGTCTGGCCTCAGCGATCATAGCAGAAACGGCATCATTCAAAACAAAAGTCTTTATTTTCAAAAATTTAGTCCAGTCAAAATTTTCCAAGCCCTGCAGCCTTCCAGGCATATATGCTATAGCTGAGTTGTCGCTATTTGGCAGCCCAGGTGCTGAGATGCCGACAACAGAACAATTGCAACTAATTTCTTCTTTAATCTTACTGACAGCAGCCGAAATCGTTGCTTTCCAGGCCAGGTCACTTTCGTCGTTGGTTGAGTAATAATCCTGATACAATAGATTCCCGGACTTATCTATAGCTACTTCTTTTATCCTTGTACCTCCCAGGTCTATTCCTATTGTAATCTCATTCATTTATTTATGAATTTAAATCTCCTGTTTCTTACCGACATTTCAATATCCAACAATTTCTTCAACCTGCATTATGATCTCACTGCAAATCTTTCTTTCTGACACTACAATTAAAAATTTAATGAATTCCATTGAACTCCTTTATTGCGTCAATCACAGCTACCAGATTTTCCACCGGTACATTAGCCTGAACGTTATGAACAGTGCTGAAGACAAAGCCCCCGTCTTTTGAAAAAATATCGCACAAGCGAAGCACTTCTTCCCTCACTTTTTCAGAAGTTGCATAGGGCAGTGTTTTCTGGGTATCTACGCCACCTCCCCAGAAAACAAGGTCTTTACCATAAGTCTTTTTCAGATGAACGGGATCCATTCCTCTTGCATTGATCTGTATGGGGTTTATAATATCAAAACCTGCCTCAATAAACCTTGACATAAAAGGTTCAATGGCACCGCATGAGTGTTTGAAAGTTTTCCAGCCTGTATGTTCGTGAATCCATCCATTAATGCGTTTATAATACGGCAGCCACAATTCATCGAACTGTTCCGGTGCACAAAATGTAGAATCCTGAGTTCCGAAGTCAGTTCCGCAGATGTAAACTACATCAATGTTATCCCCGATAACGGGAAACAAGCGCGAGAGGTTTTCAACTGCTATTTCTGACTGTCGGTCAAAGATTGCCTTAATATAATCAGGGCGCATAACAATGCTCATATACCATTCTGTAATATCGCGGATTCCTCTGGGATTTTTCAGCTTTATACCAGGAATATGGGCAATATCTCCGAGTGCGGTACCACCCAGGCTGGCTACAACTGCTTTACCTGTAGCTCTTGCTTCCAGAGTGGTTTTTCTCCAATATTCCATATCATCGTTACCGACAAGTCCATATTCTTCCAGATTGTCATTCGGGTTCAGTTCTTCCTCTTTAAAAGGCTTTTGACGGATAATTGCATCGAAAAAATAACCATTTCGGGGCATTCGTGCCGAAGGACTTGCTGATAAATCCCCTTCCGGATAAGCCAACACATCACCTTTTTCGTCGGTAGTTGTATGAAAGCCTTCTGGCATCAACACTGTTTGTCCCCACGGAGTCAGGTATTCCTTAAAAGGTCCGTTATTGGTTATTCCGAATGAATTTTTTCTTCCCCTGGCCGCAATAGTGTCTATACCTATAATTTCGATTAGTTCTGTATCCACTTCGCCGAGCATCTGAAGTGGATCTACTACCCGAACAGGTTTATAATCCAGCCCATAATATTTTCTCAGGTTTTCAATGGCCAGAACATGCAACCCGGTTACAGAAGTCGCTCCAAAATCAACAACTACCCTATCGGGCTCACGATGGTTCACAGTCAAATCAAATCGCTCTTTGGAAGTCATGTAAAAATGTCGGTGAATTTTTTTTATAAAAATATAAAGAGTTTTTAATTTTCAATGTTGCGAAACCATGTAAAGTAAAAAACTCCTGAGCAATAAAAAACTGGAAATTTGCTCAATAAGTGGGAAAATTTACAGATAAATAGGTTAATAAATCCATTCTCCCTTCTGTCAAGGAAAGGTTATTAATACTTCTTTCAGGAGCACGTCAGACTGGAAAAACAACTCTGCTCAGGTCAACTTATCTCTGCCTGGCTTATTTCAGCCTCGATGTTATTGAATATCGGGAACAATTATCAGGGATAAGCACTTTCAGATGGGCAGTTCCATCATGCAACTTTTTTATGTTAGCCTGATCTTATAATAGAGTAAAATATGTATTAAAATTACTCCTCTCATTACATAGGAAATGTAATGGAGTAAAAGTTTTTATTAAGTAAGCTCGGAATAAAAGAAGCCGTCTAAAAAAGGCGGCTTCTTTTATTAATTAAGCTTATTTTTATTAGTTCCAGTTGTTTTTAACCTGTGCATCAAGCAAAGGATTTGCATCCCTTTCTGATTGAGGGATTGGAAGCAAAACATGGAAATCTTTAACAGGCTGGGTTTTTTCAACTATTTGTTTTTCAGCATTAATGGTTTGTACCAGTATACCCCACCTGACAAGATCAAAGTAGCGTGATTGTTCTCCGGCAAGTTCAATTCGTCTTTCATGTCTCAGAATTTCCCTGGCTTCTGGCTGAGTGCCAAGGCTTGTGTATTCAAAGGCACCTGAACGCTTGCGGACTTTATTGATGAGCGGTAGTGCTTTTTCAACCTCATTATTTTCAATATATGACTCAGCAAGCATAAGCAAAACATCTGCAAACCTTATCACCTGGCTATTAATATAACTATCGGGCTGACCATAGTTTTTCCTTAACTCATATAATTCATATTTACGCCATGAATAGATTGGGCCTGCCGTTCCAACTGCCTTGGCATATGAAAGTTTTCCGTCAGGGCACTCTTCACAATAAATTGTATCCCCTCCTTTGGTTCCATCAAGATTGTCATAAAATGTAAGAGCGGCTCTGGGATCGATGTATGAAACTCCGGATTCATCATTATAAGTGAATGCATCGACGAGTGTTGGGGAAATAAGGACATTCCACCAGTCATTGAATCCATACTCCATAGCCCTTCCTGTATGGGTTGTCTTATTCGCCCACGATTCCTGGCCTCCAAACATTCCATAAGCATTTCCCACGCCCCATCCCTGCCATTCACCATGCATCACAGCAAAAATTGTCTCTTTGGTTTTAAGGTCATGAATGAATATGTCATCAAGCGAATTGGCAAGATCATAATCATAAGGTGGCTTCATAAGCTTTGTAAATTCAGTTATTGCCTGAGTATATTTCTTCTGGTATAGATATGCTTTACCCAGCAAGGCAACTGCGGCTCCACGTGAAGCTCTTCCATAATCTGAAGGCGCATAATCCTGAGCAAGTGGTAATTTATCTATTGCGTCAATAAGGTCTGTTTCAATTGCTGTCCATATTTCTGTTTTAGGTGTTCTTTCCATCTGAAGAACATAATGATCATCAAGAGTTTTCCTCAAAGGCACATCACCAAAACAGTTAACAAGCCAAAAGTATCCCAGAGCCTTCAGAAATTTAGCTTCTCCTTCAATCCGTATTTTTAAAGCTTCATCTTGATCATTACTGGTTTCCCACTTATTACACATATCAATGACAAAATTAGTTCTAAAGATCATCTTGTAGCAGGAATTAAAAAAGTAATTCAACTCTCCTGTATTCGGGTTATGAGTGTATGCTGCAATTTCAAGCAAAGAGCCCTGTAAAGGGAAATTTTTGAATGCGTCATATCCCAGAAGATCAAATATAAAATAGAACTCTCTCTCGAACATTCCCTGGAAAAGCAATGGAGAATACATGGCTGTAGAGGCTTCTATAGCAGTTGTTGCATTGGTAAAAAAAGTATTTCCGTCATAACTGTTTTCATTCTTCACATCCAGGATACTCTCACTGCATGCGTTTAACAGTAAAACAGCCAGTAATGTATATAATATTTTTCTTTTCATTTCAATTCATATTAGAAGGTTAATTGAACTCCCAGCCTCATTATTCTCGGATTGGGTCTTTGATACATATCAATTCCTCTCTGGAAAATATAATTATTATTATCACCCGGGGAAGTGGAAGATATTTCAGGATCATAACCTGAATATTTTGTAAATGTCAGTGCGTTCTGGATTGAAAAATAGACTCTTAATCTCTGGAAGGTATTGAACAGATTCGGAGGAAGGTTATATCCCAGAACAAAATTCTTAATTCTCAGATAATCACCTTTTTCAACATACCAGGTTGAAAAATTCAGATTTGCTCCTGAGTTTTGTCCGGCTCTTGGAATATCTGTAACATCTCCCTCTTTTCTCCATCTTCTTAGAACTGTTGCCATCTGGTTGAAAGGCTTTGACATTCCTGCCCACCAGTAAAGTGATCCATTTACTGCATCAACTCCTGCCAAGCCATGGATTAATATTTGTAGATCGAAGTTCTTATAGAACGAATTGAATGCTATTCCATACTGCCATTTGGGTGAAGGATTACCGATATAAGTACGATCATCTGCATTGATATAGCCATTCCCGTCAATATCCTTCCATACACGATCGCCTGGTTTTGCGTTGGTCTGATATTCTTGTACCTGCCCATTGGTTGCTGCACTTGCTATGTCATTCAGTCTGTCAAGATCAGCCTGGTCAACAACGACATGGTCAAATACATATCCGAAATATGAGCCGAGCGGATGTCCTATATCAGTTCTTGTTGCATTTCCGACGCCTGTCATGAACTCGCCTTTAGAAATAGGTAAGTCTCCCACGGTTCCTAATGCTGTCACCTCGTTAACACTGTAAGTCGAATTTAGTGAGATATCCCATTTAAACTGATTTGCCGGATTGCTATTAAAAATCAGTGCAATCTCAAATCCTTGGTTTTTCATGCTTGCAGCATTAATCCACTGCGTACCTACTGATCCCGGATTTCCAAGTCCGGTTGTCAACGGCAGTTGCGTTTCAATCAACAGATCTTTATTTGATCTATTAAAATAATCAAATGTGAAATTAATCCTATCTTTAAACAATCCGAGTTCAAATCCCATATCAAACTGATTTGTCTCTTCCCATTTAAGATCAGGGTTAGGTATGCTGTTCACAATTGAGCCTGTTGCAAACGTAAGGTCATCTCCGAATGAATACACAATATTGTTACCGGTCCCTTTCCAGACATTCGATGAGGTAAGAAATGGAGAAATGTTATCATTGCCTGTTTTTCCATAACTTGTCCTGATCCTCAGATTGGATATAGCGGAAATTGAACTCATGAAATTCTCTTTCGAAACTGCCCAGGCAAATCCGACACCGTAGAATGTCCCCCAGCGGTTATTCACCCCAAAAACACTTGAAGCATCTCTTCTTAAACTGGCATTCAGTACATATCTTTCCATAAATGTATATCCGACCCTTCCAAAATATGATAACCTGGATTTCCCGCTGTTAACAGAAGATCCTGTAATTGATGTGGAATTTGCCAGTGCAATGTTCTGGATAGCATCACTTGTATAATTGGATCCGCTTACTGAAATACTCCTGTAAATATCTGCCGGATCATAAGTATTGCCCAATGTTGCAGTTATTGCATGACCGCCAAAGACTCTGTTGTATGAAAAATAGTTCTCAAGAATAAACCCGTAACTGTAATTATAATGCTCGCTTATATCCGAGGTAGCCCTGTTAAAATTACCTCCGTTACAGGGATAGTTAAACGTCATATTATGGTAATTCCCCGCTGAAATCCTGGCCTGTGATTTGAATGACAGACCGGTAATAATCTGAAGTTCGCCTGAAAGATCAAGTTCTATGCCCAATCCTCTGTCATTATAATCAGTATTACCAACTGTATTATATGGGTTATTCGCATCCTGCAAATCTGTTACCTTGTCCATCCTTGCATAGCCTCCCAGGTTAGTAGGATCATAAATAGGCAGGTAAGGGGCCATTCTCAACGCCTCATTCAGGTCTGCAATCACACCATTATTTATATCATTTTTTAATCTGAGATTCTGATTCAGGTTTACTCTCTTTTTGAACAGGCTTTCTGTCAATTTGGCTCCAACAGTGATTCTTTGAAATGTCCTATCAATCACCGTAGATTCCTGATTCTGATAACCTGCCGAAAAAGCGTATGTCACATTTTCTGTTCCTCCGCTAAACCTTAAGTTATGATCAGTTAAAAAACCCTTCTGGAAAGTAACATCTTGCCAGTCAGTACGATCTATCCTGACATCAGGTGTCTGAAGCTTCGCAGTTATCTCCAGTCCATTTGAATGCTGAATATCAGTAACAAGGTCTACATATTCCGAAGCATTCAGCATATCGAGACGTTTTACGACACTGGCAAAACCTGCTGAACCTTCATATTCAACCTTAAGATCGCCTCTCCTTCCGCTTTTAGTTGTTACAAGAACAACTCCATTTGCAGCAGCAGAGCCATAAATTGCTGTTGTTGAAGCATCCTTCAGAACAGTTATGCTTTCAATATCCTGAGGTGCAACTGAATTGATATCGCCTCCCTGAATGCCATCAATAACATAAAGAGGATCTGTGTTTGAGAAAGAGCCCATACCTCTTATCACGATTCTCGCGCCCGATCCAGGATCACCACTGTTATTTGTTACCTGAACCCCTGCAATTTTACCTTGAATAACCTGACGGGGATCAGTTGTGGCCAATCCGACTATTTCATCGCTTTTCAATGCTGCTGTTGCACTTGCCACATTTCGTTTAATAGCCGAACCATATCCTATCACCACAACCTCCTCCAGTCCTATAGTCTCACTAACAAGCGAAACATCTAAACTCGATCTTCCTTCCAGCGGTATCTCCTGAGTAGTATATCCTATAAACGAAAACACAAGTGTCACATTCCTGTCAGGCACGCTTAGCGAATAATTTCCCGATGCATCGGTCATCGTGCCTGTAGTCGTTCCTTTAACAACAACATTAACTCCGGCCATGGGTTCCCCGGTCTGACTGTCGGTAACTTTACCGGTAACTACATTCTGTTGAAGTAACTTATCAATAATTTCAGATTTATCACTGGGCATAAGTATAATCTGCCTGTCATGCACAGCAAACTTTACATCTTCGCCGAAAACGTCTGTCAAAATATCCTTTATCGTTTCCTGTTCGGCAACAATATTGACCTTCTTTTCAACATCAATGAGCTTTGGACTGTAAAGAAAATAAAACTCACTCTGGTCTTCAATTTCTTTTAATGCATCAGCTATTTTTGTATTCTCAAGATGTAAGGAGAGTTTCGTCAACTGGGAATACGTTTCCGTAGCCCAGAGCTGAAAAACAGTCAGTATCAATAAGAAAGACGATAGCTTCATAACTCTGATTGTTTTTTTTGAAAAGAATTTTAAGTGGCTCTTTTCATAATAACTTAATAATTTTTTCATAAATTTGATTGGATTAAGATTACTAATGGTTTTTACAAAAACATGTACTTAGTCTGACGGGATAGTGGGGCAACACTGTCCCGTCTTTTTAATTCCGGTTTTGTTTCATAGGCATTTATTTTTAATTATTTCTGATTAAAAGCGACGATAGCTCAAAATAACTTTTCTCCGTGAAAAAGTTCCATCATAATTTTTTTCTCTCTCAGTTATAGTGTAATTCACCGGAAGAACGATAGATAATAATTCCATAACCTGTGGAAGTGTTTCGTTAACAAAAGTGGCAGTCAATAACAAATCGTTCAATTCATAATCTTTTATTATTATATCAACATTAAACCATCTGCCGAGTTTTCTAACAACCTCTTCCATCGGCTCGGCAGTGAAAATCAGCTTTCCGTCTTTCCATGAAAAATACCTTTCGTCTGTTACTGTTTTTGTAGCAATTTCTGAATTTTCTCTGTTGTAAATCGCCAGATCATTTGGCTTCAGCTTTGAAATAGTTATATCTCTTTTGCCTTCACCTGGTTTTTTAATTTCAACAATACCTTCAATCAATGAAGTTTCAATGTGATTTTCTCCAGGGTATGCCATTACATTAAATTTAGTTCCGAGAGCCGCTATCTTAAGCTCTCCGGCATTGACAACAAAAGGCACATCAGAGTTGTGAGCAACCTCAAAATAACCCTCACCTTTGAGCTCAACATCCCTTGATTTCCCCTGAAATGTAGCTGGGAAACGAAGAGAACTGTTATGGTTAAGCCATACATTCGAACCATCAGGCAAAGTAATTTTTGTTATCGCATCAACAGATGAAAAAACTTCATTATAAGCAAGATTGGCTGTTGCCTGTTCAGACATAGAAGAATAATATTTTACATTAAAGTATATCCACACCCCAAGTACGGGCAAAAGAAGTATAGCTGCAATATTCCTTATGACGTTTATAATATATTTTCTCCTGTTATACCTTATTAAGTCGTATCCTGATTTCTCTACAATTTTTTTCGATTGAATGATATTTATTTCATGATGGATTTTGCCCAGAATAGAATCGAAATCTTCGTCTGCATTGGGCTCTTGTTTCTGAATATCCTCCCACACACTATATAATAACTTTTTACTTTCTGCAAGGTGTGCTGATTTATTGAACCAATCCAGAACAAGATTCAGTTCCTCGTCACTGCAGTTATTGCTTAAATACTTTTCAATTAGTTCCCTTGTCATAAACTTAATATTATAAAAAGCACTGCCTTTTGTCCGGAAGTGCTTTTTACCTGAACCTCACTAACCCAAACCTAACCTGTTTGTTGTTCTTATTTATTTTAAAATAGTTTGACCTCAATTTTATTTGATTTCATATAATAAGACGCAGAAAACTATTCCTGCCACTACTTAGAATAGAGATTTATTTAAAATATTTTATTAGCATACCCGGTGTCTTACTTACCTCTCTAAGAATTAGAAAGTATTATCCCCCTTCAATCTGTACCCTCGGGCAAAGGTCTTACTCCCCTCTCTAAGTATTAGAGAGGGGTCGGGGGTGAGTTCATGAGAATTTAAGAGCAGCCATCTACATTCAGGGAAGTGATTCCATTTGATTAGAATGTAAGCAATTTAAAATTAAAAAGTGATAAATACCAACAAAATGACAAGAAATCAATAATTTCCCAGCTTCTCACGTATTGCCTTAAGTGCCTTCGACATGTGGTTCTCTACAGTATTAACTGAAATATTCAACCTGTCGGCTATTTCAGAATATTTTAAACCTTCAGCCTTGTGAAGCAGGTAAACCTCTTTTTGCCGTTCAGGTAACGTATTGATTATTTCATTGAGCTTTTCATTCATCTCGTTATATTCAATTTCGGATTCTACAGACTCCTGTGTATGAATCTGAAGATTTTTTAATTCTTCAATAAACTGAGACTCTTTTATTTTCTTCCTAATTACTGATATAGTTGAATTATAAGCAATTGTGAAGATATAGTATTTAACCAATGCTTCTTTCTGAATGTTATTTCTGTTTAACCATAAGTTAAGAAATACGTCCTGGATAATATTTTCAGCCTCTTCTGCCGATTTAATAATTGAAAAAACGAATTTGTAAAGACTTATACAATATTTCTTATAAAGGGCATCAAAAGCAAGCATGTTTCCTGCCTTGATTTCTTTCACCAGTTCCTGATCACTATATAAGTCGTAATTTTTCATTAATTCTATATAGCCCTATCAAAATTACTATAATTCTATTATATCCTGTCATATACTACTTGATTTTCATAAATTTTATATTCTCACATCTTAGCTCGCTTAACCAGGGAATTATAGCTACATGGAAAGTACCGATTGGATAAGATGAGAAAAGGCTAATGCGGGGAAAGGGAGAGGGGCAGAAGAAGAGACAAATGGAACGGTAGATGGGAGGTAAGGATCGAGCCTATGGTAGTATGTACGGTTTAATTATAAAGTTCTTTCTGAATTGGGAAAAAATAAAATATTAATCGGCCTACGGTATCGTGTTCGTATGCCGGTTAAAATTACGATTAAAGTTTTATTTGATTGTATAACTGTCTGTTATGCCTTTCCGGCACTTCCAAGCACGTTTACAACCTTATGTTTATAAAGTTCTCTGAGTTTGTCGCGGGCGGGGCCAAGATAGTTTCGCGGGTCGAACTCCTCGGGTTTTTCATATAGCACTTTTCGCACAGCGGCAGTCATGGCAAGTCTTCCGTCAGAATCTATGTTAATCTTGCACACGGCTGATGATGCTGCCCTGCGAAGTTGATCTTCCGGTACTCCTGCAGTGTTTTCAAGCTTTCCGCCATACCTGTTTATTTCATCTACGATCTCTTTTGGCACTGATGATGCCCCATGTAGAACTATAGGGAAGCCCGGTATCCGTCTTTCAACTTCCTCAAGAATGTCGAACCTGAGTGGAGGAGGCTGTTGCCCTGGTTTTACCTTGAATTTATAAGCACCATGTGATGTACCTATAGATATTGCAAGAGAATCAACGCCAGTTCTTTTTACGAAGTCTTCCACTTCTTCCGGTCTGGTATATGATGAACGTTCAGCTGATACTTCTTCCTCAATACCAGCAAGCACTCCTAGTTCGCCTTCAACCGTTACATCATACTTGTGCGCAAAATCAACAACCTCTTTTGTAACCCGTATATTTTCCTCATAAGGAAAATGTGAACCATCAATCATCACTGAGGAAAATCCAGTTTCGATGCATGATTTACACAATTCGAAAGAGTCGCCATGGTCGAGATGCAATACAATAGGTATTGGATAACCAAGTTCTTGCGCATATTCAACAGCCCCTTTTGCAAGATATAATAGAAGAGTCTGGTTGGCGTATTTTCTTGCACCTTTCGATACCTGCAAAATAACTGGCGATCTGGTCTCAACGCAAGCAGAAACAATAGCCTGCAATTGTTCAAGGTTGTTGAAATTAAATGCCGGAACGGCATAACCTCCTTTTATGGCCTTCTCGAATAATTCACGTGAGTTTACTAATCCTAATTCTTTATAATGTACCATGACAAATAAATATTAAAAAACAGGCGGCAATTTATCTATTTCCTTGAAGCTGACAAAATAAATTTATAGAAATTTAAAAATATGAATACGACGCAATTAAAAATAAAAACCATTGTCGTTTCCGGTAAAGTCTGAATATCAATTACCTTGAGGTCGGTGGCGGAGTCGAACCGCCGTAAACGGTTTTGCAGACCGCTACCTCGCCACTCGGTCAACCGACCGGAATTTCAAATTGCAAATTTAATAAATATTTTAATGTATATCACTTCACAACTGTCATTTCATCTACAAGATGTCTTGCGCCGGCATAGACATCCATAATCCACAGAACGTATCTTATATCAACAGCAATTGTTCTTTGTAAATCAGGCTCATAAGCCACATCTCCACTCATGGCCTCCCAATTGCCATCGAAAGCAAGGCCTATAAGCTCACCATAAGCGTTTATCACCGGACTGCCGGAGTTGCCTCCCGTAATGTCATTGTTTGTCGTGAAGCATACCGGCATATAACCTTTAGATGAGCCATATCTCCCAAATTCTTTCCTGTCATAAAGGTCTAAGAGTCTTTGTGGTGCATCAAACTCATAATCGCCTGGCTTGTATTTCTCTACAACACCCTTTAGAGTTGTATAATATTTATAGGTAACAGCATCCCTTGGGTCATAATCAAGAACTGAACCGTATGTTAACCTCATCGTTGAATTTGCATCAGGGTACTGTGTTTTATCCGGCATCATCTCCATCAGTGCGGCCATCCATAGCCTACGTCCCTTTGAAAGATCCGTATCGTATTGCCTCAATGCATTACTTACTTCACTCGCTATTTTATTAATAGAATTTGAAACGATATAAACCGGATCCCTTTCAAGTACTTTGATACTGGGCTTTTCAAGAAACGCAAGAAATTTACTTTCGTCTGAAAAAACCGACTTTGCGAACATGTAATCAACAAACCTGTCAATATCGCCTTTAAATTTTTTATCAACGATATTTACATAGAAATCGGGATGAAACTTTGCAGGAACATCTTCACGATAAAGTTTCATCATTGCTTTTACAGATTTCATGTCGGTCGGAGGATTATAATCTTTATAAAATAATGGGGAAATATTGTCTTTAAGATTAGATATAAGTTCTGTAAGCCTGTTCTGTTCACCCGAATTAATAACACTGATAAGAGCGGAAGCAATCTGACCCAATTCCAATATCTCACAGCCTTGCATAAAGCATTCACTTATATATTGCTGTGCATTAACATATTCGGCTCTTTTCTCTATTGCATTCCTGATTAGATTAAGTGCCTCACCGTATTTTGCCTTCCTTTCCGGATTTTCGTTAACCCACTGGTTATACTGGTTTTCTATTTCTTCTTTTTTGGCCTTCACATTTAGTTTCTCGAGTCCGGCTTTCTGGCCGATCGAATACTTCCAGTAATTTGATGAGTTTGAATATTTTGAAGCATATTGTATGTTCACCTTTTCATCTGCCTTCATATCGGCCATCAGTATCTCCTGGCGTATGCCTCTTATTTTAATCCTGTTTGGATGAGTTATTTTAATCAATTCGTCCACTTCGTATGATGTATAATATCGTAGCGTACGGCCGGGGTATCCTAATACCATTGCAAAATCACCCTTGTTTAGCTCTTTAATCGAAACGGGCAGGTAATACCTTGGTTTAAGAGGGATATTATTCTTTGAATAAGGTGCCGGCCTTCCGTCGGGCGAAGTATAAACTCTGAACACACTGAAATCCCCTGTATGACGCGGCCATTCCCAGTTGTCGGTGTCGTGCCCGAACTTGCCTATTGACGATGGCGGTGCCCCAACAAGTCTAACATCATTATACCTTTCATACACAAAAAGATAAAATTGATTGCCGTTGTAAAAATTCGAAACAATGGCATTATACCATGTTCCTTCCATTGCCTTTTTCTGGATTGCGAGCCTTACTTCGTTTATGGCATTATTCCTTTCAGTTTCATTCATGCCGTCTTTTACTGCAGCAAGCACCTGTTTTGTCACATCTTCAATACGGATAAGAAATGTCACTGATAATCCGGGATTTGGCAGCTCCTCTTCTTTCGACATAGCCCAGAAGCCGTCTTTCAGATAATCGTTTTCTACAGAGCTGTGCTCCTGAATCTGGTCATAACCGCAATGATGATTTGTAAGAAGAAGACCCTGTGGTGACACAATTTCAGCGGTGCAGCCGCCGCCAAAAATAACCACGGCATCTTTCAGACTTGCCCTGTTTATACTGTAAATATCTTCCGCTGAAAGCTTTAATCCAAGTTCTGTCATCTTACCCATATTTAGTTTCTCGATAAGCGGCAGAAGCCACATGCCTTCATCGGCACGAATTCCTAAATTTATACTCGTGATAAGTACGACAAGGATAAATAAATATTTTTTCATGATTTTAAAAATGTTGATTTTAAACAATTCAAATATACTTTTAAAAAATAAGAATCTAACTAAAAATCAATTTTCATCTGACTTTCAAAAAGAGTGAATGACTTTCTGTGATAAGGTGAGATACCGTAACTTTTGATTGCTTCACGATGCAAAGCTGTTGAATATCCCTTGTTTTTGTCCCAGTCATAAACAGAATATTCATTATGTATTTTTATCATGTAATCGTCACGAAAAGTTTTTGCAAGGATAGATGCGGCAGCTATCGAGAGAAATAATGAATCGCCGCGAACGATCGTTTTATAACCAATACCCCTGTACGGAAAAAACTTGTTGCCGTCTATTAAAATAAATTCCGGCTTTACACTTAAGCCGTCAAGAGCTAAATGCATCGCTTTAATTGTAGCTCTGAGAATATTCAAAGCGTCAATCTCACGATTATCTACAAAAGCAACGCTCCATGCAATGGCCGAAGAAATAATCTCATTTCTTAGCTTTTCTCTTGTTTTCGAAGTCAGTTTCTTCGAATCATTGATAAGATTGTTTCTGTAATTTTTGGGGAAAATAACTGCTGCAGCCACCACGGGCCCGGCAAGGCATCCTCTTCCCGCCTCGTCGCATCCCGCTTCCTTAAGATTACGATAAAGGTAAGGTTTAAGCATTGGACAGAAAATATGTGTAAATAAAAGAAAAATTAAAAAAGATTACTATAAAAATGTGATTAATTATCCTGGGGCATCATTCTGTCAATAAAAACAAATTTGAAATCTGCCGGAATCTTATGTTTTCTTAAAGATTCGTAACCACTTTCAAGTGTTATTTCGCCTGTCAACATGAAGCAGCCAATATGTTTTGGCTTTTTTAGGTTGATTTCCGAATATTGAATAAATTACTTTCGATTCAACCTGATCGGGTCGGTTTGCCTTGATAATATATACAAGATTAGTGGCAGTAAGGGGAACAGAATTTTTTTACATAAATCTTTAAACATCTCAATATAATCATCGAGGTTTGAGAAAGTGATATACCTGTTCTTTATTTATCTTCCGTAAACAAGCAATTCGTTAAAATTTCCACTACCGCCTGAAACGATAGCTTTCATAACATAAAGCGGCCTGGTGCCAAGATCACCATACACCACTCCAAGTGTTATTATAAATCCGGCTAATGAAAGCTTATTAATATCAAAAGAGCGGGCGGCTGTTTTCATTGTTTCAACATTCTCAAGGAAATATTTGAAAAAACCGGCAGATTTAATGATTTAATATTAGCCCTGTTCGATATTGAAAAAATAAACCTAAATTGAGTATTAAGTCCTTACACTAAACACTGCCCATACTACTTTGACTCTTTTATAATCGTGTAATATTTGTTATACACTTAATATAAAACAGGTATTTATTAAATCATTATCTTTGCACATTGTAATTAAAATCAGTATTTAAATGATTACAACCGACCAGATAAATTCTCTCTCCCAACGCCGAGATGCGTTAAGGAGGTATCTTTGACGTAGAAGGAAAATCAGGAGAAATTGCAAAACTAGAAAACGAAACCCGTAAACCTGACTTCTGGAGCGAACCTAAAAAAGCAGAATCAATACTTAAAAAAATTTCTGATCTTAAATTCTGGGTCATTGAAATAGAAAAAATTTCAACACTTTATGACGATCTTTTAGTGCTCATGGAATTTTTCGAAGAAGGTGAGGCTTCTGAAAAAGAGATAGAGAATCAGTATAATAAATGCCTTACTCTTATTGAAAGTCTCGAACTCAAAAACATGTTGAGAAAAGAGGAAGACCAGATGGGCGCAATCCTTAAAATCAATGCCGGAGCCGGTGGAACGGAAAGCAATGACTGGGCTTCAATGCTGCTGAGAATGTACGTTCGCTGGGCCGAAAGAAACGGATATAAAGTAAAACAACACGACTTCCAGCCAGGAGATGAAGTGGGATTAAAATCGGCAACAATTGAAATAGACGGCGAAAAAGCCTATGGTTATCTGAAAAGCGAAAACGGAGTTCATCGTCTTGTAAGAATTTCCCCATTTAATGCACAGGGTAAGAGACAGACTACCTTCGCTTCGGTGTTTGTCACTCCCCTGGTGGACGATAATATTGAAATCACAATTAACCATGCAGATATAACATGGGAAACATATAGATCGAGCGGGGCAGGCGGACAAAACGTGAATAAGGTCGAAACAGCTGTACGGCTCCGTCACCACCCCACCGGAATAGTTATAGAAAACCAGGAATCACGCTCCCAGTTAATAAATAAAGAAAATGCACTGCGCATACTGAAATCGCAACTTTATGAGATCGAACTGAGAAAACGACAGGAAGAAAAAGAAAAGATAGAAGGGCAGAAGAAAAAGATAGAATGGGGATCACAAATCAGATCTTATGTAATTCATCCTTATAAACTGGTAAAAGATCTCAGAACAGGCTATGAAACCGGAAACGTCCAGGCTGTCCTCGATGGTGAAATTGACGGTTTCATTAAAGCATACCTTATGAAGTTTGCCGGAAAAGAACAATAATATAATGAAAAATAAAGTCGTTACATCTCTTATTTTTATCCTTTTATCACAAGGCTTCTTAATAGCTACACTTGACGTAAATGCTCAGGAAAAAATAAATTTTTCTGCCCCTGAAACATGGTTAATTGGATATTTTATGCCTCAACAACTTTCGATAAAACCACATTCTTTATGGTTTGTACCGGAATTCGATAATTATCAGTATGATGAAAATGTAATTGGCAAACTTCTTAACCTCGATCTCAATGACGTTTCAATAAAAGTTATAATGGGAACATGGTGCAGCGATAGCCATAGAGAAGTGCCAAGATTCATGAAAATTTTAACTGCAATAAACTTCCCTTTGGAGAAAGTAACCTTTATCGGAGTTGACCATAACAAATTCGCACCTGTTGACGGTTATGATACACTTCAGATTGAACGAGTTCCTACATTTATCTTTTATATAAAAAATGTTGAAGCCGGACGCATCATTGAGAATCCACGAACGTCTTTAGAACAGGATATTCTTGATATCCTGAAAGTAAAAGAATAAAAAATCTTTTGTTATGGAAGAAACTAAAAAAACTTCAGCCCATGCGATTGGAACAGCAGCACTTATCACAGGAATAATCACTTTTGTGCTTGCAGTAATACCATGTGTGGGTATTATTGCAATAATTCCCGGAATAATTACAATAGTACTCGCTGTTATAGGCCTGACGCAGGCATCGCGTGATAATTCGCCTCTGACATTGCTGATTTCAAGCCTTGTGATAGGCATCGTGGCTTTTTTGATCTCTTTCTCACAGATTTTTGTAACAACCAGACTCGTCAGACATACTGATAAACTTCCACGTGAGATAAGGGAAACAATAAAAGATATTCACGATGAAGTTGTTAAAGACCTCGAGGAATCTAAAGTGAATATCCGAATCGAAAGTAACGGAGAAGTTGTGGAGATACAGACCGGTACAGATAATAAGGAAATTAAGCTTAAACAGCTCGAGGAACTTGAAAAAACAGATAAGACAAAAACTGACTCATTGCCGGAGAAATGAGCTTTACCGAACAATTTCTTACTTTATTCCGTAAAGAAACCTATATAACTGTAAATGCATCTCTGGCAGTTATTATTCTTATTATATTTGTTTATTTTGCTCTTTTCTCTCCGGCAAAGAATAATTATCCTTTTACCTGCATTCATGAAGAACTTACTGGAGAGCCCTGTTTATCATGTGGCCTCTCTCATAGCTTTTCACTCATTATAAAAGGTAGAATTACAGAAGCTTATGACTGGAATCCTAACGGAATAAGAATATTCCTTTTTTTTCTCGGTCAGTTGTTTTTCCGTGTTGTGTTTTCATATTATTACCTTGTCGCAGAAAGTATTCGTAAACAACTCATTATTTATGATATTACAGGCTCATGTTTTATGTTTTTACTTTCATTTTTACCTTTCATAACTTATCTGTTTTGAGCCGGCTACCTGGACTCAAAATTATTCATCCTCACCGAACATTTCATAAATCAATTTAGCTTCGAATCCCTTCGAAGCTGCAAATTTCATAAGCTTTCCTCTAAGCTCAAAATCATTACTTGCCTTCAATGTCTTTCTGCGCTTTTCCATTAACTTTCTGAATGTCGTCCGATATTCCTCTTCATCAATACCTGAAAGAGCATCTGTTATAGTCTCTTCATCAATTCCTTTCATCCTGAGCATTGCTGCAATCTTTACCCGGCCCCATTTGTTCTGCCTGAATTTATCCCTTGCAAATGATGAAGAATATCTTTTCTCATCAATGAATCTGTCGCGTGTAAGCAGCTCAATTATCTTCGACCTCCCTGAAGTATCAATACCCCATTTCTCAAGCTTCGCCTCAACATCGCGCCGACATAATTCACTTCGTGCACAAAGTGCCATTGCTTTTTTAAGAGCATCGTGCAATTTATTTTCCTCATCCATAAAAAATTCCTGTTATAATCCTGTCCTTATCGTTGATGTCTTTGATTAATCTGATATCTCTTATATCTGAACCGGCCATAAGAAATTTTATTTTCTCTCCCATTTTTTCGTGAATCTCGAAGTATATTTTACTTCCCGACGCCATGAACAAATGATTCTTTCTCAATATCGATCTATAAAAAATAAGAGGATCATTGTCAGGAACGAATAATGCTTTAGCCGGCTCGTAGTTTGTTATATTGATATGCATAATCTTTTTTTCACTTTCAGGGATATAGGGAGGATTACTTACGACAATATCATAAAATTCAGGCAAATCCCATGAAGGATTAAGTATATCAGCCAGAAAAAATTTTACTTTCACATTATTCAGGTTTGCATTTTCTCTTGCCATTTCAAGGGCTTCATAAGATATATCAATAGCATGTACTTCAGCTTCAGGCATGTTTGCAGCCAACGCTATAGCTATCGAACCCGGCCCTGTGCCTATATCAAGAATCTTTCCTTTAAAGTTAAGGTTTTCTTTTACTATCAGGTCAACCAGCTCTTCTGTCTCCTGACGGGGAATAAAAGTGTGACTGTTCAATTTTATTATACAGTTATAAAAAATTGTTTCGCCTGTGACATATTGTACCGGTTTTCCGGCTACAAGATCATTACATATCTGCTCTACTTGAGCCTTTTTCGTCAAAGGAATTTCGTAATCAGGATTTTGAATCTGTTGCAACCTGTTCAGATTAAAAAGTGTCTTAATAATAATTTCGGCAATTACAGCGATTTCGGCTTCAGAATAAAGATTTTCAAGCCTTAAAAGAAGATATTTTTTTAGATCGCTTATTGTATTAATTTGAATATGCATACTCCAAAATTACTAATTTAGTGTTTATGGAAGAAGAAAGAGACAAGATATATATGCAAAGGTGTATCGATCTGGCATTAAAGGCAGAGGGTAACACATATCCCAATCCCATGGCAGGAGCGGTTATAGTATGGAACGATATAATTGCAGGCGAGGGATTTCATCACGAAGCCGGCAAGCCCCATGCGGAGGTGATTGCAATAAATTCGGTACAGGACAAATCTGTTTTAAAAGAAGCTACACTTTATATATCACTTGAACCTTGTCCTCATTTCGGAAAAACAGCTCCGTGTACAGATTTAATAATTTCTTCGGGTATTCCGCGTGTCGTTATAGGCACAACCGATACAAGCGATAAAGTGTCGGGCCAGGGTATAGCCAGACTGCGCGAGGCAGGATGTGAAGTGGTTTCAGGTGTTCTGGAAAACGATTGTAGAAGAATCAACAGGAGATTCTTTACATATCATGAAAAAAGAAGGCCTTATATCACTCTGAAATGGGCGGAAAGCGCAGATGGATTTATGGATATCGAACGGCCCGATGATGCCTCTCTCGGGCCTAATTGGATAACCGGACTTTCCGAAAGAGTTGCCGTGCACAAATGGAGAGCAGCAGAAGAGGCAATACTTGTAGGCGGAGAAACAATCAGAAAAGACGCCCCGAAACTAAATGTAAGGTATTGGAAAGGCCATGATCCTCTAAAAATAATACTAAGCGGCTCATGTAATATCGGAAATTATCTATCTGAATATGAAACAAAAAGCCTGGTTTTTACGTATAAATATAATAGAGATGCCTTGCCTGA
Organism: Bacteroidales bacterium; assembly: GCA_017999895.1. Classification (GTDB taxonomy): domain Bacteria; phylum Bacteroidota; class Bacteroidia; order Bacteroidales; family VadinHA17; genus LD21. The sequence goes on along the minus strand of JAGNKY010000001.1, from coordinate 154,263 downwards.
AAACGCAGAACAGATAGTTATGAGAAATAATGATATAGCTGCTGAAAAAATATGTGAGGTTCTTTATCAAAAAGAGAAACAATCGCTTCTTATTGAAGGGGGAGCAAAAGTCCTTGAACACTTTATCTCATTCGGCCTGTGGGATGAGGCAAGAATATTCAAGGGCTTCAAAATGTTTCACAAAGGAGTAAAAGCTCCATTTATAGAAGGAGTTGAAACTGGAAGGTTTAGATTCAGCTCGAGCGAACTTAAATTGATCTTAAATAAAAACTCATTTTAAAAATACATAATAAACAATATTATCGTTAAATTTGAATTTATTCAAATAGAAAATATTTAAGAAGATACAGGTATGAAAAGGAGAGTTGTTATATCAGTAATGTTGTCACTTCTGGCAATATCCGTTTCATTTGGACAGAGCGGAAAAAAATTTTATAAAGCCGGAAACCAATTTATGGCTGGTATGAAATATGATGATGCAATAGTTCAGTTCACCAATGCTATTAATGCTGAACCTTCAAACAGCAATTATTACGTGGCACGCGGTAATGCTTATGAAATGGCCGGAAAACTTAATGAAGCTTTTGCAGATTTTGAGAAAGCCCTGGTTTTCAAACCAAAAGATGTTAAAACTCTTATAAGCGCAGGGAGAGTTTGCAATAAACTCGGCAAATATGACGAGGCTCTTAATTATCTGAACCGGGCCAAATCGCTGGACAAAATGAATAAAACCCTTTATCCTGAAAAAGTAGTTACACTTCTGGGACTTGAATTATATGATCAGGCATTAAAAGCTTCAGATACAGCTCTGATTATTAAAGAAAATGCGCAGAATTACTATTATCGTGGTAAAATCTATGTTAAACTAAATAATTCAGCACTGGCTGAAAAAGAATTAAAAAAAGCTATTGCAAAAGATAAAAACTATCCTGAACCGCGTATTGAACTGGCCGATCTTTATTTGAGAAATAACAGGCAACAAGAAGCCCTTGACCAAATTAACATAGTGCTTGCTGACAATCCAAGAAATGCCGATGCATATATAATAAGAAGCAGGATCTATAAAACCAATCTCGATTATCCTAATGCTATAAACGATATTTCAAAAACTATTCTTATTGATCCGGAGAACCCAAATTATTATTTTATAAGAGGCACATATTACCAGGAGTTCAATCAGCACATGAATGCTATTGCCGATTTTTCGAAATACATCTCTCTTAAACCCGATGACCCTGAGGCATATTTTGCACGTGCAAAATCTTACGAGGGCATGATGAACTATGAAAAAGCAATAGAAGATTACAACAAAATCACTGCCCTCTCGGAATTCGATGTCAGAGCAAGAAAAATGCTCAAAGATGCACAGGCCAGACTTTACGAACTCAACAGGGAAAATGTGCCACCTGAAATTAATATCGTGTCGCCTGTTATAACCTCCAATAATAAAATGGAAATAAAAGGAAATGCAACACGCATTACAATATCAGGCAACATAAAGGAGAAAAGTAAAATAGACGAACTACTTATCAATAATCAGAAAGTCGTGTTCGGAGAAAAGAAAAATGATATAAGCGAGTTTATAGCTACAGTTGATGTTTCCGACACCAATAAAATAACCATTTCTGCACGTGATGAATATAATAACCAGAGAACACTTGAATTTGACCTTGTAAGAACTGAGATTAATCCACCTGAAATATCCATCATTGTGCCTTACACATCTGACGACGGCCAGATTTATCTCGAAAATAACTCACCAAGGCTTACTATCGAAGGTAAAATTACAGATGAAAGCAAAATCAAATCAATTTTCATTGAAGGAGTAACTGCAGGTTATGCCATTAACGATCTCAATCCCTCTTTTACAGCCACAATTGACATTCTTAATAAGAATAAGATAACTGTTATTGCAGAGGACATTTATGGTAATGTGAAAGAGGCAGAATTCAGACTCAACAGGGAAGGATCTATGCTTTCCTCATCAAACCCGATGGGGAAAACCTGGGTGGTATTTATCGAGAACTCGAAATACACTTCCTTTGCACCTCTCGATGGTCCGGTGAAAGACATAAATATGATGACAAGAGCTCTTGCCAATTATCAGATTCATCAGATTATTTATAAGAAGGACCTTACAAAGGCCGAGATGGAAAAATTCTTTTCAATAGAACTTCGCGACCTTATAAAAAGCAATCAGGTCAAGTCACTGCTTATCTGGTATTCCGGACACGGGAAATTTATCAACGACGTAGGTTACTGGATTCCTGTAGACGCAAAGCGCGACGACGAATTTACCTATTTTAATCTCAACACACTCAGGGCATCGATGGAAACCTATGTGAATTATCTCACCCATACTCTTGTAGTAACAGATGCATGCGAATCAGGTCCAAGCTTTTATCAGGCAATGCGTTCCGATTTAAAAATCAGGAGCTGTGATGATTATACTGCAACCCAGATGAAATCGGCACAGGTTTTCTCATCGGCAGGTTATGAACTGGCTGTTGACGATTCACAGTTCACCCGAACATTTGCCAATACACTGGCAAATAACCCTAAATCATGCCTCCCGATAGAAGAAATCGTAATAAACGTTACAAAAGCCGTTGAGAAAAATAATCAGCAAAAACCTAAATTCGGAAAAATAACCGGGCTGCGTGATGAAGACGGTACTTTCTTCTTTATTGCCAAATAATTACAAATGAATATAATTTCCCCCCCTTTCAGTAAAAGGAGTGGCAGGATAATTGTCCTGAGTTCACTGATAATATTTATTTTTTCCGCTAATTCCGGTGCTCAGAAATTTTTCTTTGATAAATATAATGTTGAAAATGGACTTGGCTCATCGAAAGTATATTCAATAATACAGGATAAAAACGATTTTATCTGGCTTGGCACTGAAAGCGGTGCCACAAGGTTCGATGGAAATAAATTCGAAAACTATAGCAGCATACATGGCCTTGCAGCTGGAGGAGTAAAAAGCATCTATCAGGACTCGCTTGGACGGCTATGGTTCGGACATCTGAACGGCGGAGTAAGTTATTTCGACGGGGCGAAATTCAGAAGAGCAGAATTCGATTCCCTGAAGGCTAACAGCGATATAACCACTATTTTCCAAATAGGAAAAGAATTGTGGTTTACTACTTCTGCAAACGGTGCATTCAGAATTCCTTTTCCTTCAACAGGCGACACCTTACTCAAAGGTAAACATTATGCCGGAAAAGAAGGACTTAGCGACCAGATTTTTAATACGTATGTTGACAGAAATGGAAATCTTTTCTGCATTACCGACGCATTTATAAAAAAGTACAACCCGAAAAAAGACTTCTTTGAAACTTATTCCCCACAAGGTCTTACAACATACTTCAATGTTGTGGCAATGTTCCAGGATTCTAAAGGCAATTACTGGTATGGACTTCATAACGGTGGATTATATATACAAGATGCCGCCACTGGAAAAATGAAAATTTATGATATCCTTAACGGACTGTCGCGCATGTTCATTACTTGCTTCACTGAGGACTACAGAGGAAACGTATGGGTCGGAACATGGGGAGGCGGCATTACAGTCTTCCGCGACAATGATATAATTGTCTATAACAAGAAAAATGGTCTGGATGCACTGAACATACATGCCCTCTTTGAAGATAAAGAAAAAAATATGCTTATTGCCGATCATTACGATGGACTTAGTATTTATAAAGGAGATCATTTTATTACATATAACACACAGGAATTCCTTCCAGACAATAAAGTATGGGCTATCGCATGCGATAAGTCAGGCAGGTACTGGTTCGGCACAAACAACGGAATTTCTGTTTTCAATCCTGATAAAACGGCCAATGAACAGGTCATAGTTTTTAACGAAGCCACAAAAATGATAGGCAACCTTGTTAGATTCATTATCGCAGGCGAGGGTCCGGATATGTGGATTGGAACACAGGGATATGGAATTTACAGGTTTGACCTGAATACCGGTAAATTCAATTTAGATCTTGAAGTAAATAAAATGCTTCCTGTTGATCGTGTAGTAACCGCACTTGCAACTGATAATAAACATAATATCTGGATTGGAACGAATGATGGACTTGCTGTATGGAATTCTTCGAAAAAAGCTGGCACAGTATTTACACAAGTAAAAGGGTTGGCAGGTAATATCATAAAATCTGTATTCTGCGACAGTAAAGGAACAATTTGGGTAGGTTCGGAAATGAAAAGCGGGCTGTCGCGACTTATACCGAATTCTGACAAATTCAATATTGTAAATATAGGTGAGGGAATTGTCCCTCAGGCAATCGGAGAAACAAACGATGGTACTATATGGGTGGGAACTGTCAATGGCCTAATGGCACTCAAAAATGACACGGTCGCCTATATTCTTTCAGAGAAAGAAGGACTCCTTTCAGGAAATATTAAATTCATCCAGCCTTCCGGCGACAAGTTCTTATACGTAGGGACAAATATGGGCCTGAACAGAATTAATCTGGAAACCGGAATAATTTCATCATATACAAAATACAGCGGTTTCACCGGAATCGAGGCTCTCAATAATGCTTCATTCAAAGATACTCAAGGCCGTCTATGGTTCGGAACAACCAATGGCGTTATCATGCACGACCCTTCAAAATTGCCACCCGATCCGGAACCGCCGAAGGCATTTATCACAGGCATAGAGGTAAATTACCAGCCTCGTGAAATGAAAGCCGACCTTAAACTAAATTATAGGGAAAAATCAATAAACTTTTACTATTACAGCATCAGCCTTATTGATCCGAAATCAGTAAAATACAGGATCATGCTTAAAGGCGCTGATCCCGACTGGAGGCCTGTGACCGACCAGACTCTTGCAATATATTCAGGCCTTCCTCCAGGCCATTACACCTTTATGGTTAAAGCTTGTAACAGCACCGGACTCTGGAGCAAAACGCCGGTTGAATATTCATTTGTAATTACGCCTCCATTCTATCTGTCGCCCTGGTTTATTATTACAATAACAATTCTGATAGTTATCGCTGTAATAGCCTATGTAAAAATAAGGGAGCGTAATCTTATCCGGGAAAAGAAAATTCTTGAAGCAAAAGTTGCAGAGAGAACTGCCGAACTTGTACAGAAAAATGCCATCATTGAAGAAAAAAACCGTGATATAACCGCAAGTATCCGATATGCCGAACGTATTCAAAGAGCAATGCTGCCTCGTGAAGACACATTTGAAGAAACATTTGTACTGTTTCTTCCAAAAGATATTGTAAGCGGCGATTTCTACTGGATGTATGAGCACGATAGTATCAGACTTCTTGCTGCTGTCGATTGTACAGGACACGGCGTTCCGGGCGCATTCATGTCAATCATAGGACATAATTCGCTTAACAAAGTAGTCAGAGAGTATGGTCTCATTCGCCCTTCCGAAATACTCGACCAGCTTAATATTGAAGTAATGAAGTCAATCATTCAAAGTCAGGAAAAAGGTATTAATGACGGCATGGATATTTCTCTAATTGCATATAATCGAAAGAATTTCACACTTGAATTTGCCGGAGCATATAACCCTCTTTATCTTGTCAGGAAAGGTGAAGTAATTGTTTATAAAGCCGATAGATTCTCAATAGGTATGACAAGTCTGGAACAGAATAAGAGGTTTACAAATGTTAATGTCGATATTCAGCCCTATGATATGATATATATGTTTTCCGACGGATATGCCGATCAATTCGGTTCTCCTGAAGGCAAAAAATACAAGGTAGGTAATATCAAAAAATTAATTTCAGAAATTTATAATATGCCTGTAAACGAACAGAAAGAAAGGCTCGAAAAGGAAATAATGGACTGGAAAGGAGATCTTCCACAAATTGATGATATTCTTTTTATCGGAATGAGGATTATTCCCTGATATATTCAACGCTTCCTTGATATTTCCTATCCCTAAGTGTTCAACACTTACGGATTAATCCATTAATTTTCCCTATTATATTCAAGCATAGCATCGGCTACTTTTTCATCATCCCTATTTTGCGGCTTACTGTTTTTGAATATAAATAAGTAATCTGTACAAGGGCAAACTGAAAATTTCAAAGCAAAGGAAGAAGCTTTGAAATAAATACATTTTTAGGTACGGCACCAACCTGTTTGTCAGCTATAACGCCGTTCTTAAAAAAGAAAACGGTAGGTATATTCCTGATACCATACCTAACCGCTATCTGTGGATTATTATCAACATTACATTTTGCAACCAGCACTTTCCCATTATATTCTTTAGATATCTCTTCGATTATCGGTGCTATAGCCCTGCAAGGGCCACACCACTCGGCCCAGAAATCCACTATAACAGGTTTATCCGATTTCAGAACGACCTCGTCAAAATTCGAATCACTAACTTCTAATGCCATTTATATAAATATTATAATGTAAAATATTAAAATTTAGCTTCCAAATATAATCAATTAACTTTATATTCAAGGGAAGGATGATCATCAAGAAAAGCAACAAAGTCATTATTCAATCTAACCCTGATATTTCTCGAAAACATCGGGAGTGAAATTTTGCTTTCCGCATCCATAAACAGAAATCTGAGTTCTGTTTCACCAGGATTTGTTTTAATGAGTTGTGAGAGCTGATTTATAAGTTCATTGGTTATATCGGCAGCTTTCACCTTAATAGTAACACTCTTTATTAATTCATCTCTTACGCTTGACAAAAGGTTGATATTTTTAATTTTAAACTCAAGCTCATTGTCATTCATTCTTCTTTTCTGAGCTCTGCCCTTTACAAGCAAAAAATATCCTGTAACAAAAAATTTACTGAATTCGACACAATCTTTGTCAAAGACCGCAAATTTATAAGAATCGGTATAATCCTGTAACATGAATGTATTATAAGGCTTACCGTTTTTGCCGATTCCACTCTTTGTTTCCGTTACCATACCAGCTATTGTAACGTCTCTGTCGGTAAAATCTCTCAGGTTTTTTAATTCAGATAGAGTTGCTGTTGTGAATGTTTCTAATTCAAGCCTGAAATCGTCGAGAGGATGAGAGGAAAGATAAATTCCGATAACTTCTTTTTCCTTGTTTAGTTTTTCCAGTTTTTGCCATTCTGGGCATTCTGGTGGTTCAGGCTTTTTCATACTGAAACCGTTATCCTCACCGAAAAGAGTATTCTTATTTGTATTTTTTAATGTTTTTACGTTATTACCATATTTTATAAGGTTATCAAGAAAATTTACCCCTTTTGCATCAGTAGCAAAATATTGTTCGCGTGAGATATCATGGAAACAATCGAATGCTCCGGACAGAGCAAGGGCTTCAAGGTTTTTTCTATTAAGAGAATTAAGATTAACCCGGCTTACGAAGTCAAATATGTCTTTATAAGCTCCATTTTTGTCTCTCTCTTCAATCAACTGTATAACTGCATTTTCACCAACTCCTTTTATAGCCCCAAGTCCAAAACGGATATTGCCGTCTTTGTTGACTGTAAATTTGACGTTACTTTCATTGACATCAGGCCCAAGAACTTCAATGCCCATTCTCCTGGTTTCGTCAATAAAAGTTGTAATTTTTTTAATATCGCTTATGTTACGGCTAAGCACTGCCGCCATATATTCTGCAGGATAGTGAGCTTTAAGGTAACCAGTCTGGAAAGCAATAAGGGCATAGCATGTTGAATGCGATTTATTGAAAGCATATTGTGCAAAGTGCTCCCAGTCGCTCCATATTTTATTTACAATATCTTCGCTATAACCTTTTTTCTTACATCCCTCAAAAAATCTGACCTTCATTTCGTCCATCAGCGACTTTTTCTTTTTGCCCATTGCCTTTCTCAGCAAGTCGGCTTCTCCCTTAGTGAATCCTGCAAGTTCCTGTGAGAGAAGCATAACCTGTTCCTGGTAAACAGTGATACCGTAAGTATCGGCCAGATATTTTTCCATTTCGGCGAGAGGGTATTCTATTCTTGATTGTCCTTGCTTTCTTTTGATAAATTCGGGGATATATTCCATCGGCCCGGGTCTATACAAAGCATTCATTGCAACAAGGTCTTCAAACCTGTTTGGCTTTAGCTCGCGGAGGTATTTTTTCATACCTGCCGATTCAAATTGAAAAACCCCTGTTGTATCACCGTCACTGAACAATTCGAAAGTTTTTTTATCGTCAAGTGGCAGATTTTCTGCATCAATATTAATCCCCTGTCTTTTTTTTACGTTTTCAACAGCATCTCTTATAATTGAAAGTGTTTTAAGGCCGAGGAAATCCATTTTAAGCAGGCCTATTGATTCGACATGATTACCTTCGTATTGTGTAACGAAAAGATCAGTGTCTTTTGCTGTACTTAGTGGAATATAATCATCTAGAGGATCTTTGCTTATAATAACGCCGCAAGCATGTACGCCCGTCTGACGTATAGAGCCTTCAAGTGCTTCTGCGAAAGCAAGTGTCTGTGTGATCAGCTTATTTTGAGATTCTCTTTCTCTGGCCAGTTCGGGAACCTCAGTATAGGCATCGGCAAGGGTAATACCCGGTCGTTCCGGAACCATCTTTGCCAGACGGTCAGCTTCGGACAAGGGTAGTTTCTGAACTCTTGCAACATCCCTTATCGCCATTTTGGCTCCCATTGTACCGAAAGTTATTATATGTGCAACCCTGTCATGACCATATTTCTTTACCACGTATCTTAAAACATCTTCTCTCCCGTCCTCATCGAAATCAATGTCTATATCGGGCATTGATATTCTGTCTGGATTAAGAAATCTTTCGAACAGAAGGCCGTATTTAATTGGATCTATATCTGTAATCCTGAGGCAATATGCAACTGCTGAGCCGGCTGCCGAACCCCTTCCAGGCCCTACAGCAACACCCATTTCACGGGCAGCCCTGAGAAAATCCTGTACTATAAGGAAATAAGAAGGGAACCCCATTCTGTTTATGGTTTCGAGCTCAAAATCTATTCTCTCTTTCTGTTCGTCAGTCAGAGTGCCCCATCTTTCCTCTGCACCTTTCATGGTAAGAAAACGGAGATATTCACTATCAGAGGAGAATTCGGATGGAATTTTGAATTCAGGCATTATAGGATCGTGGTCAAGAACATATTTCTCGACACTTTCAACAATATCTCCAATATTATCAATCGCTTCAGGAATATCGCTGAAAATACGCCTCATTTCCTCCTCATTCTTAAGATATTCCTCTTTAGTGTACCTTAATCGGTTAGGATCGTCAAGGTCGGTTGCCGTATTTATACATATAAGTCTCTCATGGGCATCGGCATCTTCTTTGTTAACAAAATGAACGTCATTTGTGGCAATTATTTTTACACCGTATTTTCTGGATAATTCTTTAAAAACCTCTATCACCTTCTGTTGAAGTGGAAAAGTATTAAGGTCAGCACTGGGGTCATTGGTCTCATGACGCTGTATCTCGAGGTAAAAGTCTTTGCCGAAAATATCGAGATAACTTATTAAAGCATCTTCTGCGGCATGTAAATTCCCACTAAGAATCTCATTCTGGATTTCGCCAGCAATACATGCCGAGCTAGCAATAAGCCCCTCGCTGTACTGAGCCAATATTGTTTTGTCAATCCTTGGTTTATAATAAAAGCCTTTTGTCCACGCTGCAGATATGAGCTTTATAAGATTATGATATCCTTTCAGGTTTTTTGCAAGTAATATCAAATGGTCGCCGCTACGGTCTTCTTTTCCCGTTTTATCTTCCATTCGTCCCTTTGCAACATAGATTTCGCACCCAATAATCGGTTTTATACCTTTTTTTGTTGCATAATTATGAAACTCCTTTGCTCCAAACATATTCCCATGATCTGTAATAGCCAGAGCTTCCATCCCGAGCGATTTTGCCCTATCAACGATTGTAGTTATTGACGAGGCTCCATCGAGGATAGAATATTGTGTGTGAAGATGCAAATGAGTAAATGGTGCCATCCGAATGAAAAAATAATTAACCTTTAAAGACAAAAATAGGGAAAAATAAGAAATTTTAATTTATTACATTTACATCAGATTAATTTTTCATAAGGACATCTGCGAAGTTAACATTTAGAAGTATTTAAGGATAAGTTATTATATACAATAATTAAATTTTTATGCAAAGAATTCTTTTCTTTTTATTTGTTTTTTCCGGACTGGCGTTGCAAATGACTGCCCAACAAAAGCCAATTACAGGAGTTGCAACCGGAGCAAAAGACAATCAAACTTTTACGTCTCTCGAACCTGATGAATCAGGGCTTGACGAAGATATCATTGTCGGTTACGGTTCACAGAATAAGTCGTACGTCACCAGTAGTATTTCAAAAGTTGATGGCGAAAAACTGATGAATAAACCGGTCCCCACAATAGAACTTGCATTACAGGGTAAAAGCGCAGGTGTTTTCATCGAGGCGGTTAACGGCAAGTCAACGGCTTTTTCCAGAGTTCGGATAAGAGGAACCTCTTCTATTTATGCGACCAGCCAGCCATTATTTATTGTTGACGGGATTCCCGTTACCATGGATGCACTGAACTTGTCGGGTGCCGCAATTAATCCGCTTGCTTCTATAAACTTCAACGACGTGGAATCGGTCGAAATTCTTAAAGATGCAGCTTCCTCGGCAATTTATGGCTCGAGAGGCGCTAATGGCGTGGTAATAATCAATACGAAGAAAGGATTCAGCGGCGATACAAAAATTAATTTCTCATTTAAGTCAGGTTTCAGCGACCCTTCCCATCGCAGGGAATTTATGAATGCCGATGAATACATTTCATATTTGAGAGAAGCTGCAGTAAATGGCGACCTTCAGGAAGATAAGGTATACGGTTATTCACCTGGAACGATAAGTTTCTGGGAGAATTACATCGAAACAAAACTAAAGAATTTTTCAGGCTGGGCTGCAATAACAGACAAAAATGGAAATTACCTTGGTTCAAAGGTTGATACTGACTGGCAGGATCTGGCATTCAGGAGAGGCACGATTTATTCTGCCGATTTATCAGCACAAGGAGGCAATGAAAAACTAAGATTTTATGCTGGCGGCTCATTCAACAGCCAGGAAGGCATCCTTGTATCGAACGGAATAGAAAAAGCATCCGGCCGATTAAATATTGAAAATAAAGCAAACAAATTTACCCATGTTGGCTTCTCTTTGGCATTAAGCCGTACGGCAATAAATCAGGTTCCGTCCGATAACTTTTATTCGAATCCATTACAGCTTGTCGCTCTGTCGCCTATCACTCCCCCCCGTGATGAATACGGTGAACTTTACAACAGACCAGTTACTGCTTATTACAACAGTCTTCTCGACGTCGAATATGCAACGGTAAAAATAACAGAGTACCGGTCGCTTGTAAATGGTTATCTTAATTTCAATCTTTTCAACGGTATGAAATGGAAAAACGAACTTGGCTTCGATCTTTACAACCTGAAAGAAAATGCACGTTACGGAGAAAAGACCGATGCGGGAACAGGCGTAAACGGATATGGATTTGCTAACTCCGGCCAAAACCAGAACATAACGGGAAGATCTTATCTCGACTATACAAACATCTTTGGTAATTTAGGCGTAAGCGGCATTCTTGGAACTGAATACCAATATGTTACATCGGAAACATTATATGCCGAAGGCCAGGAATTCCCTGTCGACGCCCTTAAGACACTCGCAAGTGCTAATTATATTTCCGGAGCATCTTCAACTCTCACTAAATACAATTTTCTCTCTTATTTCTCGAGAGTCAATCTCGTTTATAATGCAAAATACTTGTTAACACTTACATGCCGAGTTGATGGTTCATCACGATTTGGGATAAATAACCAGTATGGATTCTTTCCTGCAGCATCGATTGGATGGATTGTTTCGAAAGAAGATTTTTTCGCCGGCGTGCCGGTTATAAATTTCCTTAAGGTAAGAAGCAGCTATGGTGTAACCGGTAATGCCGACATTTCGGACTTCGGCCACATGGGTCTTTACGACGCTGGAAGTTATAACGGTATTTCAGGCCTTATACCCGGTCAAATTCAAAATCCCGACTTTAAATGGGAAACAACAAAACAATTTGATGCTGGCATAGATTTCGGATTGTACGGGAATAAAATCTACGGCGAGATAGATGTTTATCATAAAAAATCAAACGGGATTCTGCTTCCGGTTCAAATTCCTGCAACATCGGGCTTTTCTGTTCAAATGCAAAATGCCGGTTCAATTCAGAACAAGGGTTTCGAAATTTTACTTACTTCGAACAATCTTTCAGGAAATATTACATGGAACACAAGCCTTAACTTTTCTGTAAACAAAAACAAAGTACTGGACATTGGAGGCCAGGATATTATTGATAACGGAGGAATCCGCTATATGAATGTTGTAAAAAAAGGTTATCCAATAGGTATTTTCTATGGAGCCGAATATGCCGGCGTTGATTATTATAATGGCGATGCATTATGGTATATAAATGAGCGGGATGCAAACGGAAACATAGTTAATCCGGATGAAACTACCAATGTGTTTGATGATGTTAATTTTGTTTTTCTAGGCAATCCAAATCCAGATTATATTGGAGCAATCACAAATACTTTTGGATACAAAGGAGTTGAATTTGAATTTACTTTCCAGGGTGTGGCAGGAAATAAAATTCATCTTATCGGCGACCAGTGGATGGCTTCAAACGGTGTATGGTACGACAACCAGCTTAAGTCTCAGCTCAAAAGCTGGAAAAATACAGGTGACGTGACAATGGTGCCGCAAGCTCGGTTTGCCTGGGATAACGGAAACCAGAGTCGTAGCAGCAGATACCTCTCAGACGGTTCATATTTAAAGCTTCGAAATGTTACCCTGAGTTATGAATTCCCACAAATGCTGACAAATAAGATAAATTTAAGCAGACTGAAAATATTTTTCGAGGGACAGAACCTTCTTACATTTACACAATATGAAGGATGGGATCCGGAGGTCTCTGCCGACTTCCTTGTAAACAATATATATTCAGGCTGTGATTTTTATTCTGCGCCTCAGCCAAGATCGGTGGTTTTTGGTATAAACATTAGTTTTTAGTCTTCAAAAATAAGCTGTATGAGAAAATATATACATTTAACAATCTTATCCGTTCCCCTTTTACTTGTAACAGCATGTGATAAATTACTCGAACTGGAGCCTTCTCAAAACGTAAGCGAGAACACTGCACTTGGTTCCGATGAAAATATAAAAAGCGTTCTTATAGGTGCTTATTCATTGTTTGATAATCCTGGAATTTATGGTGGTAATCTTCTCCGCAATGCCGAACTTCTTGGAGGTAACGGTGAGATATTATGGACAGGAACATCCGATGAGCCACGTCAGATTTTTTACAAAACAATTAGTGCCACTAATTCTGATGTTCTTGCACAATGGGTCGATAGCTATGAGGTAATAAATACATGTAATAATATTCTGAGCGCACTTGCAGTTGTAAAGAATGACGATCGCGACCGTGTTGAAGGAGAAGCTTTGTTTCTCAGAGCACTCATGTATTTCGACCTTGTGAGGTTCTTCGGTATGCCTTATGAGGCAGGAATCATAAACAATCAGCCGGGAGTCCCTATTGTACTTAAACCTTCAAGAGGAATAGACAAAACAAGTTATGTATTACGTAATAGCGTTGAACAGGTTTATATTCAGGTCATTACTGACCTTAAAGCTGCAGCGGCAAAACTTCCCGAAGAAAATGGCGTATTTGCATCCAGAGGATCAGCCAATGCACTACTTGCAAGAGTTTATCTTCAGAAAGGAGATTACGATAATGCCAGGAAAACTGCCAATGAAGTAATTTCTTCAAACAGGTACACCCTTCTTACAGATTATGCTGACGTTTTTAATCAGTATTACAACACTTCTGAAGATATCTTTGCCACACAAATAATGCCTCCTGAGAGCTACAATTCAATGACCATATTTTTTTCTATTCCTGAGTTCGGAGGCAATTACGGTGATATCGAAATTCTCGATAGCCATCTTAGTCTTTATCCTGCAGGCGACAGAAGAAAAGACCTCTTTTTCTCAGGCAACGGGGCAATGCGATGTGGTAAATGGAATAATCTTTACGGTCGTGTAAACCTTATCCGGCTTGCCGAAATGTATCTTATCAGAGCCGAAAGCAATATAAGGCTGGGAGCACCTTATGTGGGAGCAACGCCGCTCGACGACTACAATACGATTCATACAAGAGCAGGTCTGACACCTGCCAGTTCAGTAACACTTAATGATATCATCCTTGAAAGAAGACTCGAACTCGCATTTGAAGGGCATCGTATTCATGATATTAAAAGACTGAAAGAAAATGTTGGAACATGGACATATAATGACACGATGCTGGTTTTTCCAATTCCGGCAAGGGAACTGGAAGTAAATCCAATGCTTAAATCACAAATGACTCCGGACTAATGAAATTAGATTTTTTATTATATATTTGCAGCCAAAATTTTATAAAGTAGATTGATTAATTTACAAAAAATTAATGGCAGTTAAAATCAGATTGGCCAGGAAAGGCCGCAAAAAGCAGGCTTATTACCACATAGTGGTAGCAGATAGCAGATCGCCACGAGATGGCAGATTTATTGAAAAAATCGGGACTTACAATCCTCTTACTGATCCAGCCACTATTGAAATAGATTCGGATAAGGCATTGGATTGGTTGCAAAAGGGTGCACAACCTACTGAAACATGCAGAGCTATTCTATCTTATAAAGGAGTCCTTATTAGAAAACACCTGCTCGAAGGAGTGAAAAAAGGTGCTTTTGACGAGGCTGAAGCCGAAAGGCGTTTCAATGAATGGATGAAGCTGAAGGAGGAAAAGATCGAAGCCAAAAAACAAATGATTGAAAAAGATTTGGATGAGGTTACCAAAAAACGCCTCGAAGCCGAAAGGAAAATCAGTGAAAAACGAGCGGCCGAAATAGCAAAGAAAAATGCCGAGGCATCTGCTAAGGCTGTTTCTGATTCTGAAACAAATTCCCAGGAAGAACCTGGAATACAAGAACCGGGGATCGAAGCAAAAGCAGCCGAAACAGCTCCCGAAGAATAAAAACTTAACCAAATTAAATACCTTTATACCGCATAACCGGTTTTTAATTATGGAAAAATATTTTCTGCCCGGAAGGATAGAAAAAATCCATGGAGCGAGCGGAAGAGCGGTTATATCAACTATTGATCCTGTAAATGAAAATTTAAACAACAGGGGATTACTATTTATTGAAATCGAAGGAAAAAAAGTGCCTTTTTTTATTGAATCTCTTGAAATTCAAGGAGAGAGAACAATTATTGTAAAGCTTGAAGGTTACGACAGGGCGGATCGCCTGAAAGATTTTACAGGTTGCAATGTTTTTTTCCCTTTGACATCACAGAAAAAAAATAATGCTATTTCTGTGTTTGACCTTAAAGGATATACAATAATTTCGGAAAATGAAAACATTTCGGGTACTGTTGTAAATGTTGCCGATTTTCACGGCAATATTCTTCTTGAGGTCAGAAAAGAAGACGGCTTGAATTTTCTTATACCGTTTCATAAGGATTTGATAATTGAAGCTGATCATAAAAACAAGACATTAAAAATGAACCTTCCCGACGGTATTTCGGAGCTAAATTTATAATATCATAAGCGATGATTTTGATTCCCTAATCCCGGATAACTGTAATTGAGCCGTCAGTTTCAACCTTAATAATGCGTGAAGGTTTATGCTTTTTAAATTCTTCCCTGCGATATTCAGCAACATAATCGGCCGAACGTATAATTTCCTCCTCAATTTCAAAAAAATTTGCCGGTGTTGGCCTACCACTTATGTTAGCCGAAGTTGAAACAATAGGATTCCCAAATTTCCTTATTAGTTCTCTGCAAAACTCATCTCGGGTAACTCTTATTCCGATGCTCCCGTCTTTTGATAACAAACCGGCCGGAAATTTACGGACATTGTTATAAACAATTGTCACAGGTCGCCTCGTATGTTTGATTATATCAATTGCATTAGAAGGGATTCCGCTCACATATTCAGAAAGCATCTCTATGCTGTTTACCAGAATAATCATACTTTTACTTTCATGTCTTTTTTTAATCATGAAAATTTTTTCAATTGCCGATGCATTTTCAGCATCGCATCCAAGGCCCCATACAGTATCAGTAGGATAAAGCAATACTCCCCCTCTTTTAAGTGTTTTAAGGGCATTTGAAATATCATGTTCCTGAAATTTCACGCCATTACTTTTTATTGAGCATCCCAAGTCTTCTTAATTTGGAATATTTAAGAAAACTACCGTATGCGGAA
This sequence comes from Bacteroidales bacterium, assembly GCA_017999895.1. Taxonomy (GTDB): domain Bacteria; phylum Bacteroidota; class Bacteroidia; order Bacteroidales; family VadinHA17; genus LD21. The sequence continues at coordinate 138,007 of JAGNKY010000001.1, read as the reverse complement.
ATTGAGCAATAGAGATATCCAAGATATCCATCAAGAAAACCTGCAGATAAAATATAAGATCTGAAAAAATTCCATACCCTGTGCAAATATCCAGTGTAAACTCCTGCTTTTTTACCCTCTTTGAAATATTCTTCAGCCGCAATAGTCGAGAATCTGTTTAGTTTATCAACATGCTCCTGGATAGATTTATAATACCAGTGATAAATGTCTCCCTTAAGCCTTACAACTCTGTATCCGGAAGCAAGTTTGAAACTGTCATGCGGATTAGGCCCTTCCCATTTACCTTTTCTCATATCAAATAATCTTAATTGCCTGTCAGGATAAAGTCTTGAATGTTTCATCCATTTGCCACAGTAATTATTTCTGCGATTAAATAAGTAGCCGTCGTATTTAAAATTCTCCTTTACCTCTAGTATTGATTTTTTTAATTCCTCGCTCAGGGCTTCGTCAGCATCAAGGGAGAGGACGTGAGGATAACTTGCAAGTGAAGTGGCATAATTTTTCTGTTCAGCGTAACCTTCAAATGCATGCTGAAAAAAACGGACGTTGTATTTCTTACATTTCTCAGGTGTTGAATCAGTTGAAAATGAATCAACAACAATAATTTCGTCGGCTATACCATCAATTGATTCAAGACATCTTTCAATGAAATCTTCTTCGTTATAGGCTATGATTACTGCAGAGATTTTTACCATAAAGGCCTCTTTAATAAATTAAATTAATAATGTCTCTTCTCAGAAATTGACTATTTAGAAAAACTTAAATTATTTAGAAATATTGTATTCTTATGATGCCTCACTAATATAGACTTTTTTATCTCAATATCTTTTCCTTTTGCAGGCTGGCTTTCCTTTAGGAAAACTCTTTCTTCTACAAGTTTTTCTTTCAAATCTATATTTACCAAACTCATAATTTTTTTAAAATATTCTACAAAAGTTTTTTTCTCAGCTCTTCAGGAGATTCTGGTGAAAGATATCCAAATGGAATATCAAAAATTGTCAGAGCCCCAAAACGACCCTCCTTACTTAGTCGTGCAACCGCTCTTGCATATGCAACCATAACATTAGCAGTAAACTCAGGATTACTTTGAAGAGTTACGCTAAATTCAATTCGATGCTTAAGTGATGAAGCTGTCGAACCTGTACGTATGACTGTTCCGCCGTGAGGCATTCCTGAATGTTTGTTTTTTAGCTCTTCTTCTGAAATGAAATTTACTATTGTATTAAAATCTTTAAAATAGTGTGGCATAGTCTTTATTCTCGTTTCAATCTCAGTTAGATCTGCCCCCTTTTCAGGAACTACATAACAAACACGTGTATGCATATCCGATGATTTAAGTTTTGGATTGCTACCCGATCGAACTTTTTCCAGCAGATTTTCGTCAGGAACAGTATATTGAATGCCATTTTTAACTCCAGGGACTCGTCTGAGTGCGTCTGAATGACCCTGGCTTACTCCTTTCCCCCAGAAAGTATAAGTTTCTCCCTCAGGAAGAACGGCCTGACCAAGAAGCCTTATAAGCGAAAATAAACCCGGGTCCCAACCTGCAGATATAAGACTTAATGTCTTATTTTCTCTTGAAGAACGATTGACCTTTTCGAAGTATTCCGGAATATTTGCATGTGTATCAAAACTGTCAACAGTATTGAAATATTTTGATATCTCAGGTCCCTGCTCTGGCAGGTCAGTTGAAGAACCTCCACAAAGAATCATTACGTCGATTTTGCCTATAAAATCTTTTATTTTTGATATATGAAATACAGGAAATTTACAGACCAGTTCCGATGGGGACCTTCTTGTAAATATTGCAATCGGTTCAATATCGGGATTTTGTTTAATCGAAAGCTCAACTCCCTTTCCCAGGTTGCCATATCCCAGGATACCTATCTTGATCTTGTTTATATGTTTCATATAATGTAGATTCGTATATAATGCGTGCAAAAATATGAATTAAAAGTCGAATATTTCAATTTTTTAAAATTAGTTGGATAAGGATAAATTAAGGATAAATACAAAAACAAATAAAACAAATGTTAAATTTTCAAAAAATAGCGATAGAAAAAAAATCTGATTAGTTTTGCAGAAATTCAAAAAATTCTATTAGGTGAACAAATTAGTATTATAAAAACATTAAAATTTAAACCGTATGATAAGTAGTTTATTCTGGATTGTACCTGTTTCTTCTGTCCTAGCGTTGATTTTTGCCTGGATTTTTTATAAAAGTATGATGACCAGAGAAGAAGGAAACGACAGGATGAAAGAGATAGCGCAGTATGTAAGAGAAGGTGCTATGGCATACTTGAAGCGCCAGTATACTGTGGTTGCAAAAGTATTTGCTGTTCTTGTGATCTTGCTTCTTGTTCTGGCCTATATGGGCATACAGAACCCGTTTGTGCCGGTAGCATTCCTTACTGGAGGTTTTTTTTCCGGACTTTGCGGTTATCTCGGGATGAAGACGGCCACTAATGCTTCAGCCCGTACTGCATGGGCGGCATCCTCATCACTCAATAAAGCTCTTCAGGTAGCTCTTCGAAGCGGCGCCGTTATGGGTCTTGTAGTTGTAGGATTCGGACTTCTCGACATTGCTCTGTGGTTTCTGATTCTGAACTTTGCCGTATTCACGCCGGACAATATGCAAAACGGACTTCAATTTCTCGGCCTTACTTTTGTTTACCCCGGGACGAGCGAACATCAGAAAATGATTGAGATTACAGCTACTATGCTTACATTCGGTATGGGCGCATCGACTCAGGCATTGTTTGCACGTGTTGGAGGCGGTATCTTCACTAAAGCTGCAGATGTAGGTGCCGACCTTGTAGGCAAAGTTGAAGCCGGCATCCCTGAAGATGATCCGCGTAATCCTGCCACAATTGCCGATAATGTAGGTGATAATGTAGGTGATGTTGCTGGTATGGGTGCCGACCTTTATGAATCGTATGCAGGCTCGATTTTGTCAACTGCTGCACTTGGTGCGGCATTACCTGCCCTTACAGCCCAAGGTCAGGTAAAAGCAATAATAGCTCCTATGATAGTTTCTGCAATCGGAATATTGCTCTCTATTGCAGGCATATACATGGTGCGCGCCAAAGAATCGGCAACCCAACGCAACCTTCTTCGCGCTCTGCTTCTGGGAACCGGTGGTAGTTCAGTACTTATTCTTGTAGCCATGGCAATTATGGCAGCCGCCGGCTGGATAACATGGGGAGTATTCGGTTCAGTTGTTTCCGGACTTGTGGCTGGCGTTATCATAGGCCAGGCAACAGAATATTTTACTTCCGACGAGTATAAACCTACCCGGGGAATCGCACAACAGGCACAGCAAGGCCCTGCTACTGTAATTATTGAAGGAATCTCTGTGGGAATGTTTTCGACATGGGTTCCAGTAATTACTATAGTACTTGGTATAATTGCAGCTTTCGGCTTTGCAGGCGGCTTTACTGATTTTTCACAAGGAGTTTACGGAATCGGCTTTGCAGCAGTGGGAATGCTATCAACTCTTAGTATAACACTTGCAACTGATGCTTTTGGGCCTATAGCCGATAACGCAGGAGGCAATGCTGAGATGTCCCATCTTCCGAAAGAAGTGAGGGAAAGAACCGATGCACTTGATGCTCTCGGAAATACTACAGCGGCAACAGGCAAAGGCTTTGCGATCGGCTCGGCAGCTCTTACTGCTCTCTCACTACTTGCTGCTTATATCGAAGAGGTTAAAATGTGGATTGGAAGACTTGCCGACAGCGCTCCTGAAGGCTTCAAACAAATCGGGGATATTCTTTTTTATAAAAGCCATGTACCTGCAGTTGTCCAGCAAGGACAGAGAGCAGTTGATATTGCTCATGCAGGTGTAAGTGATTTTGTAGCTGCGTATAATCTTTCAATCTTTAATCCTCTGCTCCTCGGCGGTGCATTTATTGGTTCTATGATGGCATTTGTTTTCTGCTCTCTCTCTATGAAAGCGGTCGGACGTGCAGCAAGTAAAATGGTAGATGAGGTTAGAAGACAATTCCGCGAAATACCCGGCATTATGGAAGGAACTGGAAAACCTGAATATACGACATGTGTAGAAATATCGACACGCGGAGCCCAGCGCGAAATGGTAGTACCTGCTCTATTGGCAATCATTGTTCCTGTTGTGATAGGAATCTTTTTTGGCGTTCCAGGTGTGGTTGGCCTTCTGGCAGGCGGTATGACCGCAGGCTTTACTCTTGCATGTATGCTTAATAATGCCGGAGGCGCATGGGACAATGCAAAAAAATTCATCGAAAAAGGCAACTTCGGCGGCAAAAAGAGTGAACCGCATAAAGCTGCCATTGTTGGTGATACCGTAGGTGATCCGTTCAAAGATACTTCGGGCCCATCGCTTAATATCCTTATTAAACTTATGTCAATGGTATCGGTTGTAATGACCGGCCTGACAGTGGCTTTTAAAATCTTCTGAACTCCATAGTGTTTCCATAATAAAAGAGTGCCGGAAATAATAATACTTTTCCAGGCACTCTTTTTATATTTGATAAATTTTAATCAAACAAATATGCTATTACCAGAATTATCTGATATTATGCAGGCACATAAAAGGATTAGGCCTTTTATCCATACGACTCCAGTAATGACCTCGAAACAGTTAAATAATATTTTCGGCGGAGAATTATTTTTTAAATGCGAAAATTTCCAGAAAACAGGATCTTTTAAATTCAGAGGAGCCACAAATGCCGTGCTGCAATTGAATGACAAAGAAAAAAAACAGGGTGTCATCACACATTCGTCAGGTAACCATGCAGCAGCATTAGCCCTCGCTGCTTCAACCTTCGGAATCAAATCATTCGCAGTTATGCCGGCGAACGCTGCCGACGTCAAAAAAAATGCAGTAAAAGAATATGGTGCTGAAATTGTTTTATGTGAGCCAACACAAAAAGCACGCGAACAAACCACTTCAGAAATTATCGAAAAAAATGGCACAATACTTATTCACCCCTACAATAACTTCAATGTGATTTGCGGTCAGGGAACTGCGTCTGTTGAGTTTCTTGAACAAATACCCGACCTTGATATAATTATTACCCCTGTTGGAGGAGGCGGACTCCTTAGCGGAACAGCTACAGCAGTAAAAGGATTAAAACCTGATATCAAAGTGTACGGAGCAGAACCCAAAAATGCTAATGATGCTTTCAAATCATTTACAACCGGAACATTACATCCTTCATTATCACCTAATACTTTAGCTGACGGACTTCTTACTTCATTAAGCGAACTCACTTTCACCATTATAAGAAAATATGTCGATTGGATTTATACTGTTTCAGAAAAATCAATTGTCGAATGTATGAGACTTATTTGGGAAAGAATGAAAATAATCATTGAACCATCATCCGCTGTAACGCTTGCAGTAATAAAAGAAAATCCAGATTTAATAATCGGTAAAAAATCGGGTCTTATACTTTCAGGAGGTAACGTGGAACTCGACAGATTACCATTCAATCGGCCTTTCTAAACCATGCCATTACAGGATAATGATCTGAGTACTTAACTTTCAATATTTCAAATTTTGTGCTTTCTAAAGTATCATCATATAGAATATAATCAATCCTGTTCGGAGGATAATTCCCCCGATAAGTAAAACCTGCCCCGTACCCTGAAACAACAAACGAATCTTTCAGACCCTTACGTATTTTTCTATAAGTGTATGATATAGGTGTATCATTAAAGTCGCCGATTACAATCACCGGGTAAGGTGAGCTTATAATATAATCCTTTAACGTCCTGGCCTGAAAAGACCTCTCTGCAAACCCTTTCCTGAGACTTTTCGAAAGAGTCAATATCTCTCTTATTTTTTGTTTATCTTCCTTTTCAAAAAGCTCTTCGAAAAACGATCTTTCTGTTTTTTTAAGCCTGAAAGACTGCAATTGACTATTGAAAATTCTGAAAGTATCACTCTCAACAATAATGTCGGTAAAAATTGAAAGACTCGAAGAACCGGGAAAAGATATTTCTCCCTTGCTGGCAATTTTGTATTTTGTATATGTTGCAATTCCGTAAGATTTATTCTTACCGCTCCCAATAAGCTTTATATGTGAATTATAATCGCTACCCAGTTTTTTCTTTATTTCATCATCCTTTTTCTTAGCATCGCCGTTAATAAAAAATTCCTGCAGGCATAAAATATCTGGTTGTTGTAATCTAACAAGAGATAGTATTTCGTTTTCCGTATTTTCCTTCCCGTTCCCTTTGTAATAGTTAAAAAGCCTTATATTGTAGCTCATAACAAGGATATTTCCCTGAGTGCTCTGCTTTGTCTTAAAAAGCTGTATATAATCTGAAAAGTGATTGAAACCTAGTAAAATAATTCCTATCGAAATAAATGCCTCCGGCCTCAGCCTTACTGCCCATATAACAACAAAAATTATATTGATAATCATAAGGTAGGGATATGCAAGACCAAAAAAGGCCGGAAGAATAAAATCTTCGGGACTTACATATACAGCAAGATAAGATATTAATAGGGATAGAGCAAAAATGATGTTTATTCCCAAAAATATCTTATGAATAAGTTTTCCCACTCTTATAATGCTGAAATCAGCTTAAATTATTTCAAAGTTAATTCTTTTTCTGGCTTTCGCTGAACAGAAAATCTTTTTCCTCCTTAGTAAGGCTGTCATAGCCTCCTTTTGATATTTTATCGAGTATCTCATTGATTCTTGCCTGACGTTCAGCTTTCCTGCTGTTATATTCATAGTCGTCGCTTATTCTTCTTTTATAATTATAAGATACTTTAAGCTTTTTACGAGGCTTTAAAATAGTTACTATATTATCTATCAATCTGTTAAACCATTTCCCGAGATCTTTACCATTACGATAACTAATTGCATATATATAGCCGTAAAGTGCCCCTCCTATGTGAGCAAGTTTACCACCCGAGTTCGCAGAAAAATCAGCTATGGAAGTCAGAATAAAAATTACTAAAGCAATATATTTGATTTTAAATCTGCCGAAAGGGAATAGCAGCACCTGATAGTTAGGGACGTATGTAGCAATTGCCACAACTATTGCCATAACAGATGCACTGGCACCAAGAAGAGGAACAGATGTTCCGGAAAATTCTCTGAACACTGGAAAGATATTATAAGAAACTATATACATCAAAGCTCCTGTAACACCTCCAATAAAATAAACTGACACAAGTTTTTTCTGATCGAGAAATTCAAGAAATATCTTTCCAAACCAGTACAACCATAACAGGTTAACGGCAATATGAAGAAAATCTTTGTGGGTAAACATATAAGTAATCAGGGTCCATGGCTTTTTTAGAAAAGTGTTGAAGGAAGAAGGCATTGAAAAAAACCTGATAAAACTATCAGAGATGACAGGATTTACAAGAAGATATCCAAATATCCCTGCAATAGTAATAATCAAAAAAACTACTATATTGGCTATTATTAATTTTGTAAGGTTGGAGCTACGATTCAAATACAACTTAATTTTGTTCCACCAACTCATCAGTAAAAAGTTTTTGTGGTTTTTTTCCAGATTTTGATTAGGATAAAGCCAAAAATCATGCCTCCCAGATGTGCTGCATGAGCTACTGAGCTTCCAGGCTGAGTGATTGCAAGATAAAGCTCCAAACCTCCGTAGAGTAAAACAAAATATTTTGCTCTGATAGGTATTGGTGGAAACAGAAGTAAAAGCGGCGTATTAGGGAAAAGCATTCCAAAAGCAAGCAAAACACCATAAATAGCTCCAGATGCTCCGACAGTAGGAGTGTAAAGAATATATTGCAGCTTTCTCATTACAGGATCAGTATATGCTTTAAGCTGCAAGGTATAAGTATAACCATTATCAAGAACTTCCTGCAATTGTTCAGGTGTGATATAATTCATTACCTGACGGTATTGAATTGCCATAACTAAAAAATGAGTGGCCATAGCACCTAATCCTGAAACGAAATAATAAATAAGAAATCTTTTCGAACCCCACACCTGTTCAAGAATTTGGCCGAACATATATAATGCAAGCATATTGAAAAAAAGATGCCATATACCGCCATGCATAAACATGTGGGTTAAAATTTGTATAGGCCTGAACAGATCCGATGCAGGAAAATAGATTCCGAGAATTCTATTCAAATCCACATTGAAAATGGCCATAGAAGCATAGTTGGCAAGAAGCATCAATATATTTATATAAATGATGTTCTTCACTGCCGGTGGCATCCCGAAAAAACTTCTATTATAGCCGTTCATTAAAATTTAATCTTTAAAAGATTTGCGGCAAAATTAATCAATCATTTCAAACCAGTGCAGAAACATTTTGATTATTTGAATCTTTTATCAATTTCATCTATAGTTATTATACTTATAATCGGCTTCCCTGACGGAGAATAATTGGGCGAGTGGCATGCAAATAATTTATCAATGAGTTGTTCCATCTCTTCTGCTGACATATTTGTTCCATAAGGAATTGAAGCACTTTTTGCCATAGCCTCTGCAACTTTTTCTTTCATATCCCCTGAAATGTCGGTCTGAAGGCTTCTGAATGTTCCCAGTAATGACCTAAGAAAATCAACTGCTGATAGAGCCTCTGTAATTACAGGATAGCTTTTTATTATGACACTGTAATTACCTTTGTCCTCAAAATCATAACCAAGTAACCTTAGCTCATTCTCTATTTCTTTCAACAGATAATAATCGTCTGCATCCATATCAAATGTTTCAGGAAAAATACTCTTTTGTCCTGGGATTACTTGCTGATCGAGATCCCGAATAAACTGTTCATAAAGAATTCTTTCGTGTGCTCTCTTCTGGTCAATTAACATCAGACCCGATTTAACCGGACATACAATATACCTGCCCTTTATCTGGATGAATCGTCTTTGTAATGTTATTTCTTCCGTCGTCCCTTCATTTCGTTTTTTAATATCATTTCTAATCTGGTCAGGGTAAAGTTTTTCCCAGTTTGAAATTCTTCCTTTTTCAAATCTTTCAATAAGTTCTCTTTTCGATATCCTGTTGTCTCCGGTGAAAGGGTCATATTTAGTGTCTATTTTTATTTCCGGAGGAGCGGGAATGCGTCCATCATTAGCCTTCAAAGGAATATCCACATAAGAATCGCTGCCGAAGTCTATCGATGGTATGATATTAAACCTGCCGAGAGTTTCTCTCACTGCAGCAAGCAATATCTGCCATATAGCCCTTTCGTCTTCAAATTTCACTTCTGTTTTTGTTGGATGTATATTCACATCAATTTTCGAAGGATCGACATCGATGAAAATAAAATAGGATGGGATGGAATCGGGAGGAAGAATTTTTTGATAACCTTCCATAACAGCTTTGTGCAGATAAGGATGCCTTATGAAACGGCCGTTTGCAAAAAAGAATTGACCACCGGAAGTTTTTTTTGCCGACTCGGGTTTGCCTATAAAACCTGCAATTTTTGCGAGTGTTGTGTCTGCTTCAATATTCAAAAGCTCCTGACTAATATTTTTGCCGAATATCCCTGAAATCCTCTGTTTAATATTACCGGAGGGAAGAAGATAAATTTCAGAATCGTTATGGTAAAGAGAAAATTTGATAGCTGGATTTGAAAGTGCAACTTTTTGAAATTCATTGATTATATTCCTCAGTTCAGTATTATCCGATTTAAGGAATTTTCTTCTTGCCGGAGTGTTGAAAAATAGACTTTTTACTAAAAAATTAGCTCCTGGAGGGCAAATGCACAATTCCTGCTTTTCTACTTTGGAACCACTAATTACAATCATAGTACCGGTTTCATCTTCCTTTCGCCTTGTTCTGAGCTCCACCATTGATACTGCCGCTATAGAAGCAAGAGCCTCGCCTCTGAATCCTTTTGTTGTGATAGAAAATAAATCCTCGGCACAGGATATCTTAGATGTAGAATGTCTTTCAAAGGCAAGCCTGGCATCAGTTTCAGACATACCTGTACCGTCATCCACAACCTGTATCAGTGTGCGGCCGGCATCTTTTATAATCACTTTAACATCGCTTGCTCCGGCATCTACTGAGTTTTCCATCAGTTCTTTAACCACCGACGCTGGCCTCTGGATTACTTCGCCTGCAGCTATCTGATTTGCTACAGAATCAGGTAACAGCTTAATTATATCAGGCATAAATAATTACAGAAACTACTTATTATCAGCTTTGTCAATAATTTTTAATTCTTCAAATATATCAATAATTACTTTCATCAGGCCTGCCAAATCAAGGTTAAATCCAAAGAAAAAGATCAATTTGCAAAACATAAATTTGGAAAAAAATAGATAAGAATTTGTACTCTATTTAAACCCTTTTAGAAAATTGCCATACTTTTATTTAAAACTTATACAAAAAGAAATATTTGTATTTATATTTGAAGAAATATAAGACTTGAATGAGGCTCAATAAAATTCTTTTTTCTGCAATATTTATTCTTGCCTTCTTAATATGCGCAGGAAACAAAACTAATGAAACTATTAAGGTTATTACTTTTAACATACGTTACGATAACGCAAACGATGGTATAAATGCCTGGACTAACAGAAAGAATCTGGTAATCGAGTTCTTAAAAGAAGAGAAACCTGACCTTTTTGGACTTCAGGAGGCACTATGGCATCAGTATACAGCTATTGATTCAGCTATGGAAGGATGGTCATCAATCGGAGTTGGTCGGGATGACGGTAAAAGAAAAGGAGAAATGAACCCTCTGTTTTTCAATGATAAAAGATTTAAAATGATAAGAAGCAATACTTTCTGGCTTTCCGAAACACCCGATATACCTGGAAGTAAAGGATGGGGCGCAAATCTGCCAAGAATTGTAACATGGGTCGAGCTTAAGGAAATAAAAACCGGAAAGACACTATATTATTTCAATACTCATTTTGCTCACGACTCCGATTCAGCAAGAGTAATGAGTGCCGCATTACTTCTTGACCAGGTGAAAAAAATAGCAGGAAACGAAAAATTCATAATTACCGGCGATTTCAATATGAGGCCCGACAGTAGGGCTTATTATATACTTACTGGAGCAGGAAAAGGCAATCCCCTTTTAGTCGATTCATATAAAATCTCTCAAAGTGCTCCTGAAGGTCCAACAGGCTCTTCGAATGGATGGTCAGATGCATCGCGAGGAAACAGAATAGACTATATCTTTGTACGAAATGGAATGAAAGTTAACAGTATTAAAACCGTCGTAAGAAAACAAGGAAATGTTTTCATTTCCGACCATTGGCCTGTTGTGGCAGAAATTTCTCTGGAATAATTTTTACAGATAATCTCTGAATTAATTAAAAAAGTCATTGTCTTTTAAGTTACAAAAATAATTCGAAAATATCAGTGATAATACACAGGCTTTTTAATATCGAATACAAATTTCATAATTAACCATACTTAAGAAATCATGAAAACGAATTACAACAAATCAAAAAAATCGCTTATTCAGCCCAGACGCGATTTCCTTAAAACAATAAGCATCGGTACACTTGGTGCTGCTTCGATGGGTTTTACCATCAAGGATATAAATAGCAGCGAAAAGAAGCAGCGCACTCGCACAAGAGATGAAAAGCTGAAACAAATGGCATCAAACAGCTATGCTGTAAATCAATTATTCAAAAGAAGAACATATTCTCAAAGGCCTGAACGTCCTGAAATACTACAGCTAAAAGAAAAATACGGTGAAATCACTCTTCTCGATTTTCCAGCATTTACCAGAGATACATATCCAGGCGTTAAGAAAATGGATCTCTGGTCATCTCTTTTTGGCGATGTGACAGATGATTCGATGTTCACACAGATTAAAACTGAAACTCAGGTGCGTATTGGCGAATTCGACCCTTCTACATTATCGTCGAAACGTTACCTCGACCGGCTTGTAAATAATATGGTTTCCGCCGGAGTAACAGCAGCTCATATATCAAATAATGCACCTCGAAATCTTGCCGACCTTAATGATGATCTAAGAAAAGAAGGAATACGTGTAGCAAAAATCTGGCTTGATGCGGCAAAACAAATCGGAGCAATATCAATGCGTGTAAACACAGGAGGACCTCAGATTATTCCTGCTTCTATAATAAAAGATGGCTACCCGCGTAATGAGGAAATTGTGCCTTATCTAAGAAATGCCATAGAATCGTTCAAAGAACTTGCAGATTATGCCGGAAAAACCGGGGTGAAAATTACAATTGAAAACCACTGGGGCCTAGCAGCTAATCCTGTAAATATTATTATCATTATCAATGAAGTCAATAATCCTTTCTGTGAAGCTTCACCGGATTTCTGCAACTGGGAACATGAATACATGCTGTATAACGGACTCGACATCCTGATTCCTAAAGCCACTTCAATGGTTCATGCCAAAAGATGGACGCGCTTCCCTGATGTGGATATAGCCCGGTGCGTTAAAATACTTAATGATCATAAATATAAAGGATATATTTCCGTTGAATATGAAGCAGGTGGAGATCCTGTCGAAGGCACAAAAAAGTTGCTTGAAGATGTGGTCGACGCACTGATTTAATCCCAGATTTAAAGTCTCAAATATCATTAAATTAAGGGCGCAAAGTAATCATTGTATTACTTTGCGCCCTTAGCGTTCTTTATTTGCATTTTCTGTGGTTGAGAAAATATTTATTTTCTACAACTCCCTTATCTTAATATTCCTGAACCATACAGTATATCCATGGTCCTGAAGACCTATATAGCCTTCCCTCGAAATACCCTTCTGAAATCCCGGAAAATCTTTGAACTTACTGTTCTTCACCATTTCGTCCCATTTTGGAGTCCACAACTCATATTCAACCACTTTTACACCATTCTGAATATGTGTTACCTTACCGTCCTTAGCTCTGATAACAATATTATTCCACTGACCTGCAGGTTTTACGGTTTTTGGATCAGCCGGAAGCACGTCGTAAAGCGACCCTGCAAGGTGACTTGCAATCTTGTTGTCTGTAGCATTATCATTATCGAGTATCTGCACTTCAGGTGCCGAGGAATATATCTGCTGCCCTGGTTCTTCCCTTACATAATAAAAAATACCTGAATTAGCCATTTTGTCTGCCTTCCAATCGATCGATAATTCGAAATCCCTGAATTTTTTCGCAGCATAAATGATATCTCCTCCTGAACCCTGACCCGGTTTCTTTCCCTCAGCTGTAAATACTTTCATGGCATTATCCTCAATTTTCCAGTTAGGAGGCATACTTGTTCCATTGTATTGACGCCAGCCAGTAAAATCCTTTCCATTGAAAAGTAACATCCAGCCCTCTTCCTTTTCTTTCTGAGTAAGTGTGTTTACTGGTTGTGTCCATGCCGGATTAATAAACAAATAACTTAAAAAAACCGGCAAAAAATAAAGAACGACTCTTTTTTTCATATCCTGTATTTTTAGTTGTTTACCTGTTACAAATTTATATTTTTTATAATATTCCCTTATTGCAATTATACTATGAAAAAATAAAAACCACGATATTTAAAAATTTTATGTATTTACAATAAATTTTATTTTATTTTTTCTTCCGATTCACCATTTTCCTGTTTTTATGGCATAGTCCTTTATATCCTCAGGAGTCATGTAGTTATCAATAATGTTTTTATGCCGCAAATCAGCACGTGATATCAAAGAAAGCTCATAAAGTTCTCTCCCATAGCCTTTTTCTATCGTCAGTCTGTCGATATCCTTCTCTTCAAGCATCCTGGCCTTTTTAAAAAACAGGTATTTTGCTGCAAAACGTATATATTGCCACGGGCTCATTTTGAGATATTTCTCCTGGTGACACAGCTCATGTGCTATAATGCCTCTCATGGCGCTGTCGTTCAATTTTTTTATACGTGTACTTATTACAATTATTCTTACAAATGGAGGGATCCACACACAAAGTCCAAAAAATCTGAACCACATAATCAGATAAAAAATTCGTTTCTCCTTCAGCACGGGAAACGAATCGTTAATAATATCCTTTGCTATTAATCTTACTCTTTTACGCACCTAAATTTACTTTGAAAGCTAAATTAATAAAAGTGATTAAAGCTTCAAACTGATTTTCGAATCTTGACCTTATTGAATTATAGTAATGTCTCGATGTTTAGGGCTTTATCAGATAAAACAATATTTTAATGATAAAACCATGTGATGCTTATCTCAACCCAAACCTGTAACTGAATTTGACAAGAAAAACATTATGTGGTTTATTGTCTTTCCCGTTGAACAGGTCGCCCATGTCATCAAAAAAATCCATCTGACCGGAATCATTGAAACTATTTCTTGACTGACTCCAGACAAGATAAACAGAGGAACCAGGATTGAATTCCCATCTGACGACAAGGTTCGAAAGGAACTCCTGAACATTGAAATCGCGTTTTTCAAAACCATAATCTGTTGTGCCGTCCATGTTCTCGTCAATATTGAAATTCCCTGAATCATAACTTATCTGATCGTCAGTATAAATATGGAATCTCTCTTTATAATCATCAGCCATAGGATCAGTAATATATTTATACTTGCTGTATTTCCCTGTGGCAATAAAGGGCTGTCCCCAGTACTGAAGTGTAAGATCGGGGCTCAGGTTAACATTTACTCTGATTGATGCATTAAATGTATTCCGGCTTATATATCCAAAAATATACCTTTTCTGAGAATTGTAATTAGTTTCGGTTATATATTGAAGATCGGTGAAAGATTTATTATATCCCGGATTAAAAGATAACCTGAGATAATTTGTTGGTTTTGCAGAAAGATCAAATCCTATATTCCAGTTGGAATAGTTCTTTTCAAAACCTGCCGATTTATTTGTATACAACTCAAATTCAACCTTTTTCCTGCTATCGGTTGAAAATCCAATATAACTGTTAAATTCGCCTGGCAGCTTCATCATTGGGCCACCCCTGAGTATGCTGGTTGATAGCTGGGTTGTACTCACATTGCCGCCACCCCATATCCTCCAGAAATTTTTGAATGTTATGTTACCATTAAATTCGAGCCCTTTCCCTAACCAGTTGCCGCCGAAATTGTTAACAAAATAAATGTCGCCGTTGACATTGTATCTCAGATAAATTCCTTTAGGTTCCCATTGGTTATACCCTGTCCATAAAACTGTAGCAATCTGGTCAGCTTCCCGCATATATCCGATATCGTTTATCTCGAAGCCAGGGGACTTCCAAATTGTAGCCAGCATGAAATTCCAGTGGCCACTGAGTTTCATGACCTGCATCCTCCCACCAGAACCCAAGAGAGAAGTCCGGCTTGTATCATAATTTACATAATTGTTGTCGGGACGTTGAAAATAGCGTGCAGACGATCTTTGGGTGAGGTCGATGGCCTCCTTTGTGCCCGATACATTGCTTAAAGCTGTATTTATATTCAACATCCAGCTTTTCTTTTTAAAATATTGTGTAAAATCAATTCCTCCGGTGAAAGCATTCTTATGCATAAAAGAAGCCAGGTTACCATCAAGTTGCCTGTTTGTACTTGTAAAAATCCCTCCTATTATGGTATTTCCTTCATTGATATCTTTCTGTACACGTCCGACAAAATAGTTTGTAAAAGGTTCGACTGGTTCGAATATTCTGGATCCGCCCGCTGTATCAATTTCTGCTTTTTCTTCTGAAGTAATTGCTTCGATGAATCCGACTGAAAGGCCTTTCTGTGTTTTGCCTGTCATCTTTGCTGCGCCAAGAATAGTAGTTGCCGTTGGAACATCCGCACTCCAGCCTTCCTGAAGCGAGGGGTATCCCTGCGGCCTTCTGCCTACCCTCCTTGAATAGAAAAGATTATCATTCCCAAGCCCTCCATCGCCGATGCCAAGTCCGAAATTCGTAATGTTATTTCCTTCAATAAAGAATGGACGTTTTTCCTCAAAGAAGGTTTCGTATGCCGTCAAATTAACTTCCGAAGGGTCGGCCTCAACCTGTCCGAAATCGGGATTGATGGTCAAATCCATAGTCATATTGTTTGTAACACCTATCTTGGCATCTATACCGCCATTGAGCATATATTTTTTGCCTTTCGACAGGAAAGGATTGGCGGGTTCCGCCTTAAAGGTTTCAGCTCTGGCAACTCCATAAGGGGTAACATCCAATATTTTTTTCGGCTGTATATTTTCCAGACCGGTCATCTCACCTATCAGATGAATTAAACCAGGCGCATCTTTCGCGATATGTTGCCAGAAATCTGTTTCGTTGTTCCGGTAAATAGTTCTTATAACCTGTAGGCCCCATACATCACCTGAATTTTTCTCGAACCTGAGCTGGCTGAATGGAATTTTCATTTCTGCAACCCATCCTTCATTGTTCAAGGAAGTTTTTGCCCACCAGTTTGCGTTCCACGAAGAATCCTCATTTTGTCCGTCGTTCGAAAATAATTCATCATTTTTCACGCCTGCAGAACTTACGCCGAAAAGGAAACCTGTGCGCAAATCATGATAGCTGTCAATAATAATACCAACCATGTCACCGTCAACCTGATCTCTGCGAGTCAAACGGTTCACAATACTGTCTGGACTGGTATCATAAGCTTTTATTCCAACATAAAGATTATCCTTATCAAAAAGAATTTTGAATTCGGTTCTCTGAGTTGCCTGTCGGCCGTTATACGGTTCGTACTGAATGAAATCGTTCATCCAGATACCTTCATTCCACACATCCTCATCCAGAACTCCATCAATAACAGGTGCAATATTAATTTGGACTGCTTTATATTGTTTCTTTTTATCCGTATTAAAATCCTGGGCATCGAGAAAATTTGTAATAAGTATTGAAAACAAAACAACAATTAAAATTCTTTTCATTTTTAGATGAATTTTTTACACTAAAGACGGATAGTAATATTTATTTGATGCAGTAAATTTTTTATTTAGAACTATTCTAAATTACTATTGACTATTATTAAAAATTATTTAACTGACACTAGTAAATAAAAATTAATATCAGGATTGACAAATAAAGCGAAGACCGAATTTTAAAAATCAAAAAATTGACTATACAGTTGTATTTTTATACTTTTACTACCTTAATATTGTTAAAAAATAAGTAGGTTTGCACAAATAAAGTTTATAAAAAAGAGTATGTTCTATGAAAATGATTCAGGATTTTAATTTCAAGGGTTTAAAAGCCATTGTGAGAGTTGATTTCAATGTTCCTCTCGACAAAAAGACTTTTGTTGTAACAGATGATACAAGGATACGTGGTGCTTTGCCGACGATAAAGAAGATTATCGGTGACGGCGGTTCGTGCATTCTTATGTCTCATCTCGGCAGGCCTGAAGGAAGACAGGAAAAATATTCCCTTAAACCTGTTATACCTGTGCTTGAAAAGTATTTAGGCATAAAGGTTAAATTCGCCGATGATTGCCTGAGTGAGGAAGCAGCAAAGATGGCGGCCGAACTTAAACCTGGAGAAGTTCTTCTTCTTGAAAATGTTCGTTTTTATCCTGAAGAAGAAGGCAAACCGATACTGCCTGAAACAGCAACCGAAGAAGAAAAGAAAGCTGCAAAAGCCGAACTTAAAGCAAAACAGAAAGAGATGGCCAAAAGGCTTGCCAGCTATGCCGATGTTTATGTAAATGACGCATTTGGTACGGCTCATAGGGCTCATGCTACAACAGCGGTCATAGCCGATTTCTTTCCGCCCGATAAAAAAATGTTTGGTTTCCTCATAAATAGCGAACTGGCTGCTCTGGATAAAGTTCTTCATAATCCACAGAAACCTTTTACTGCAATAATGGGTGGGGCCAAAGTGTCGGACAAAATTCTTCTTATAGAAAACCTTCTTAATAAAGTTGATAATTTGCTTATTGGTGGCGGTATGGCCTACACTTTCGTAAAAGCAAAGGGTGGGAAAATAGGAAAATCGCTTTGCGAGGAAGACAAGCTCGACCTTGCCCTTAGTATTCTCGAAAAAGCAAAAGAAAAAGGCGTAAACATATACTTGCCTGTTGATAGTGTAAATGCCGACAAATTTGATAATGACACACAAACAATTTTAACTCCCATTGACGATATTCCAGATGGATGGATGGGCCTGGATATTGGCGAAAAGACTATTGAAATCTTTTCAAAAGTCATTGAAAACTCAAAAACAATTCTCTGGAACGGCCCTATGGGAGTATTCGAAATGGAGAAGTTTTCAGCAGGCACGGTAGCCATAGCAAAAGCCATTGCCTCGGCAACCGGAAAGGGTGCCTACAGCCTTGTTGGAGGCGGAGATTCAGTTGCAGCAGTAAATAAATTCAATCTGGCCGACAAAATGAGTTTTGTTTCAACAGGTGGCGGCGCAATGCTCGAATATATGGAGGGTAAAAAACTCCCCGGAATAACGGCAATAAGAGGAGAATAAAGGTCCAGATAAGAAAGTGAAACATGAGTTTATATTTATACTGATTCTTGTACTCGCAATTACAGGCTGCAAAAAAGAACCTGAACCGGTTTATTCCGGAATAGTGACAATAAATAATAAAAGAGCAGGTACAGATCCTACTTATTATCTTATCGGTTTTCATGTTCCCACAGGCAGGACTATTCCGGATGTGAATAATCAGCTCGACGTAATAAGCGTTCTTTCTGATTACGATGTAACTTTTAATGCGATAAAGCTTTATTTTGTTACAAATAATTTCAAGAATTCCTTTTTCAGATACGGTCAATATAAAGACACAGAGGAAGCTAAAACAGCATTCGATTCACTAATAAGTTTCACAGAACCTCAATGGACTGAAATTGGAGATTCAGTAAAGATAAACCAGATATGGCTATACCGGACAAGCGACCAGAAATACGCCAAGCTGAGAATTATAGACACTGTCCTCGAAAAAAGAGACTATATGCTCGATCCTTATGCTGAGTGTACCTTTGAATGGGTTTTCCAGCCCGACGGAACAAAAAGCTTCCCCGGTAAATGAAGCCGGATTACAACAATAAGATATTCAATATAAAAAGTCCTGAAGAATTCGAAGCAATAGCTCTCGACCTCTTCCATTATCAGGCTTCTGATAATTCAATTTACAAAGAGTTCATAAACAGGCTCGGAGTTAAGCCGGCAGAAGTGAAAAGGATTGAAAATATCCCTTTTCTGCCGATTGAGTTTTTTAGAAACCATATCATTCTAACCGGTTTCACCGAAGCAAAAACATTCTTCGAAAGCTCGGGAACAACCTCTATGAAAAAGAGCAGGCATTATATAGCTGATCTGTCTATTTACGACGAGTCATTATTAAGAGGATTCAGGTTTTTCTATGGCGAACCGGAAAATTATCTTATTGCAGGCCTCCTGCCTTCTTTTACCGAACGGCCTCATAGTTCCCTTTCATACATGGTTGATAAACTGATCGAATGTGGAGCCGATAAAAAGAGTGGCTTTTTTTCGGATGATTATAAATATCTGACAAGTTTACTCAAAAGTTCCCTTAAAAAGGGTAGAAAGGCAATGTTAATAGGTGTAAGTTATACACTTATTGATTTCGCAGAAAAAAAACCAGGCGATCTTACAGGATTGATCATTGTAGAGACAGGGGGCATGAAAGGCCTGAGAAAAGAAATAACACGTGAAGAGCTGCATACAATGTTAAAAAACAGTTTTGGTGTTTCTAAAGTTCATTCAGAATATGGTATGACCGAGCTTCTTAGCCAGGCATGGTCGCATGATAGAGGCCTTTTCAGATGTCCACCATGGATGAAGGTACTTGTACGTGAAATTAATGATCCTCTCGCGGTAACTTCGGAGCCTGGAAAATCAGGAGCAATAAATATCATTGACCTTGCCAATATAAATTCATGTGCATTTATTGCAACAGGAGACATCGGCAAAATTCATGATGGCGGCTTATTCGAAGTTACAGGCAGATATGATCACAGTGAAGCCCGAGGTTGCAATATGATGATTGAGTAAATATTAATATATAAACTAAAATGAGCCTGTAAATATTTTATATTTCAATGCCGGCTAAATCCCTTATGACAACTGATGCGCATACAATGCCGAAAGCAGCAGGCATATATGAGATAGATCCTACTATAGAAGCTTTGTTTTTTTCTTCTGAGGATTCTATTATCCGGCTCTTATCCACCCTTTCCGGTGAATAGACTGCCCTGAAACCTTCGTCAACTCCAAGTCGGTGTAGTTTTTTACGTAGCATTCGTGCCAGACTGCAGCCATAAGTTTGTGATATATCGTCAACTCTTATTTTAAGAGGATCAAATTTACCTCCTGCTCCCATTGAACTAACAATACGATAATTCCTCCTGAGGCTGTGATAAATAAGAAATACCTTCGGCGATAAAGTGTCAATTGCATCAACAATATAATCGAATGGTTCGGATAGAATTTCTATCATCCTTTCATCTCTTATGAACTCATCTAATGCTGTTATTTCAATATCCGGATTTATATCCTTTAACCGCTCCTCCATTATAAGTACTTTGGGTTTTCCCTCTGTACTTATAAGGGCAAGAAGTTGTCTGTTACGATTGGATGGATGAATTATATCACCATCTACAATTGTCATTTTCCCTATGCCTGCCCTGCAAAGCATTTCAGCTGCATAAGCTCCCACCCCTCCCATACCAGCCACAAGCACATTGGATGATTTTAACCTCGCAAAACGTTCGGCACCTATGCATTGTTCTGTCCTCGAATACCATTCCTCCATCAGATTCCGAAAAAAGTCATGTAATTTGAATATATTTGTCTTTTAAGCTCTTCGACTGTAACCCCAAGCGCTTCCGATACCTTATTATATATTGTGACTATTTCAATTTCACATCCGTCAGTTTCAAGAAAAAAATTCTCTGGGGGAACGGATTTAATAAGATGTTCCGCTTCAGGTCTTATAATGAAGTCGCACCAGAAAGAAAGATAAATTCCTTTTGATATAAGTTGAAGGGCAAGTTCTGATTTACCTCTGAACCCATGTACCAGCCAGGGCAATTTCGGCTTAAAGTTTTTCCGAACGGAAATCAGTTCTTCCCATGCCCGTACGCAATGAATATATAGTGGTTTACCTGTTTCTTCGGATAAAACTATCTGTCTTACGAAGGCTTCACGTTGAAAATCAATAGAAGGACCTTTAATTTTATCAAATCCGGCCTCACCCAGTGCAATAACATTTTCATGGTTTGAATCAATAATTACTTTCTCTATTTGCTCCTGAAAATTTTCTTCGGTAAGATACCATGGATGGATGCCTACTGTATATGCAAGACCGTGTGTATTATCCGGTTCTTTCGGTTGATTAGCATTAATATTTTCAACCTGAAAAATCCCGGCTGCCGGAACTGCTCCATGATTATGGATATCAATAAAATCGTTCAAGCCCGGGAGGTTCATGTGCTACTTTCCTATTGTTTCTATTCCTCTCTTTATTCGGCGTAGTGTCTCTTCTTTCCCTAACCAGCTTATAATATCGAATATTCCCGGACCTTTTAATTCACCCACAAGCACGATTCTCAACGAATGCATTACCAATCCATTATCATAACCTTTTCGGGCAATCCAGTCGCGAATAGTATGCTCGATAAACTCCTTACTGAAATCGCTAATCCCGTTTAAGATATCCGCAATTTCATTTAACAATTTAGGAGAATCTTCTTTCCACCATTTGTTAACAGCTTTATCGTCATATATTGTGGGCGCTTCAAAGAAGAAACTCGTTTCATCCCACATCTCTTTTACAAAACTTATTCTCTCTCTCACAAGATCAACAAGAATCTCAAGTTTCTTAATATTGCAATAATAGCCTCTGGCTTTTAATATCTCGCTGAATTCCAGCGCAATCTGATTAGTGCTTCTTTTCTGAAGATAAACGTGATTGAACCATCTGGCCTTAACAGGATCAAAACGAGATCCGGATTTGTTTATCTTTTCAAGTGAAAATTCATTTATAAGTTCTTCCATGCTGAAGATTTCCTTATCTGTTCCCGGATTCCAGCCAAGTAGCGCCAGCATGTTAACAAATGCTTCGGGATAATATCCTTCTTCCCTGAAGCCACGTGCAGTCTCACCATAAGGCCAATAGATGGGGTAAACTGGAAATCCCATTTTATCTCCGTCGCGTTTACTCAACTTGCCCTTACCGTCGGGTTTAAGAATGAGAGGTAAATGTGCAAAAAAGGGAAGTGCCCATTGAAACGATCTGTAAAGCATTACATGAAGCGGCATTGAAGGCAACCATTCTTCCCCCCGTATTACATGAGTAATTTCCATCAGATGGTCATCTACAATGTTTGCCAGGTGATAAGTAGGCATACCGTCCGATTTGAAAAGGACTTTATCATCAAGAGTAGAAGAATTTACAGCAATATGGCCTCTAATAATATCATCGAAAGATATCTCCTCGTCAAGAGGCATTCTATATCTTATCACATAAGGTTCACCTCTGTTGAGCATCTCTTTCCAGTCATGCTCAGGAAGAGAGAGTGAATTCTTCAATTGGTTTCTTACAAATCCGTTATAGGTGAATGTCTTTTTTTTCGTCTCGTATTCCCTACGTAATCTTTCAAGTTCTTCACGAGTATCGAATGCGTAATAGGCATCGCCCTTTTCCACCAGTAATTCCGCATATTGCAGGTAAATACCCTTCCTCTCACTTTGTCTGTATGGACCGTAATTTCCACCTTCCCTAACACCCTCGTCAAACTTTATTCCGCACCAGTCGAGAGCTTCTATTATATACTCTTCCGCCCCTTCTACATATCGAGTCTGATCAGTATCCTCAATACGCAAAATATAAGTGCCGTTTTGTTTGCGGGCAAAAAGATAGTTATACAAAGCTGTCCTCACTCCCCCTATATGTAGCGGGCCTGTCGGGCTTGGGGCAAATCTTACTCTTACCATAATAATATGCGGTCAGTTCTGTTTATTCATGCAAAGATACGGAAAGAAGCTAATATGTATTAGAATAACAAAAATCATCACAACTATGATTTAAAAATTCTAAATTAGGATTTTTAAATCAGTATAAATGAAATGAAAATTTCTTTTAAAGAAGGCGAATTCGTATGAAAAAAATGAAAGCTCTGGTTAAGGTAAAGCCTGAAAAAGGTATATGGTTGAAGGAAGTCCCAATTCCGGAACCTGGACTTAACGATGTGATAATTAAAGTTGTTAAGTCTGCTATATGCGGAACAGATTTGCATATCTATGAGTGGAACGAATGGGCGCAGAGTACTATAAAAGTCCCGCTGGTGATTGGCCATGAATATATGGGTTATATTGAAAAAACCGGCGCAGGTGTGAAAAATTTCAAAGTCGGCGACAGGGTGACCGGAGAAGGTCATATTGCTTGCGGGCATTGCCGAAATTGCAGGAGGGGTAAAGAACATGTTTGTGAAAACACGTTAGGAATAGGTGTAAATATAGATGGAGCCTTTGCTGAATATGTTAAAATACCCTCTTCGAATGTTGTACCTCTCGACAACAGAATTCCGGATGAATGGGCCGCTATAATGGACCCCTTTGGCAATGCAACTCATACTGCGCTCTCTTTTCCACTACTCGGCGAAGATGTAATTGTAACAGGAGCCGGACCAATAGGAAATATGGCTATTGCAATTGCCAGATATTCAGGGGCAAGGTTTATCGTTGCAAGCGATTTGAATGATTACCGTCTTAACATTGCAAATAAAATGGGCGCTACTCTTACTTTGAACCCTTCGAAGGGCGAAAAGATTTCGGATGCAGTTAAAAAACTTGGAATGAGAGGATTTGATGTCGGATTTGAAATGTCGGGGTCTCCGTCGGCTTTCAATGAAATGATTAAGAATATGTATAATGGCTCAAGCATCGCATTGCTTGGAATATTGCCATCTGAATGCAAGGTGCCATGGAATGATATTATATTCAAAGCAATAACTCTAAAAGGAATCTATGGCAGAGAAATATGGGAAACCTGGTATAAAATGGAAATGATGATAATCGGAGGTATCAACCTCAATCCCGTAATTACGCATCGTTTTCATATTGACAACTTTCAGAAAGGATTCGACATAATGGAAGAAGGCAATTGTGGAAAGGTAATATTGAACTGGGACTGAATTAATTTATCTTTTCAATTACTTGCGTTCTTACACTTGTTCGTTATGCCCTTAGCAAGTTTTTTAATAATTAAAAAACTTCTAAAAATAGATTATAGTGTTCACTTTTAAAAAATAAAAAATGTACTCCGGATTTCAGAAATATCTTGATGATCAGCTCAACGAGATCATAGAATCAGGCCTTTATAAGAATGAGAGGATTATTGTTTCACCTCAAGGGGCTGAAATAGAACTAAATACAGGACAGAAAGTTCTTAATTTCTGTTCAAACAATTATCTTGGCCTGTCGAACAATACTGAACTTATAAAGGCTGCAAAAGCTGCGCTCGACAGCCATGGTTATGGCATGTCGTCGGTTAGGTTTATATGTGGTACGACCGACCTTCATAAGGAACTTGAAAAAAAGATAGCATCATTTTTCGGCACCGAGGATACAATATTGTATGCGGCTTGTTTCGATGCTAATGGCGGTTTGTTCGAACCCCTCTTTTCATCAGAAGATGCCATAATTTCAGATGCATTGAATCATGCTTCGATTATTGACGGCATAAGATTATGCAAGGCTCAGCGTTATCGTTATGAAAATGCTGATATGAACGATCTGGAAAAACAGCTTAATCTGGCGCAGTCTCAACGTTTTAGACTGATTGTTACCGACGGCGTTTTTTCAATGGACGGCAATGTCGCCCCTCTGGATAGTATTTACGAGCTCGCCGAAAGATATGATGCCATGATAATGGTTGATGAGTCGCACTCAGCGGGTGTTGTAGGAAGGACAGGAAGAGGAGTGACCGAATTATTTAATCTTAAAGGCAAAGTGGAAATAATTACAGGCACACTCGGAAAGGCATTTGGAGGTGCTATTGGAGGCTTTACAACAGGCAGAAAGGAAATAATCGAAATGCTCAGGCAAAGGTCGCGACCATATCTATTTTCAAATTCAATCCCACCGCTTATTACGGCGGCCGGAATAAAGATGTTTGATATTATATCCAAAACAAATGAACTTCAGGAAAGGCTTCATGCCAATGCCGAATATTTTTACTCTATGATGACAAAGGCCGGTTTTGTAATTAAACCAACCCGTTCGGCTATCTGCGCAATAATGCTTTACGACGCAAAACTGTCGCAGGATTTTGCTTCTCGGCTTCTTGAGAAGGGTATTTATGTGACAGGATTTTATTATCCTGTTGTACCAAAAAATCAAGCTCGTATACGAGTTCAGCTTTCAGCCGCACATACACGCCAACATATTGATAAAGCTATATATGCTTTTAAAGAAACTGGAAAGGAATTCGGAATTTTGAAAATCTGAATGTTATTTTCATGCATCGCCACATTTTGACGACCCACAGTTTTTACAGATAAGACAGCCCTCCTGATAAACAAGGTTATCCGAACCGCATTCACCGCACTTACCCTTGGCTCTGGTACCATCAGGTATATATCTTTTCAGTGCCCTCTCAACGCCATTTTTCCAGTTGTTAATCGAATCGCTATCGAGCTTTAACGATTGTATGAGATTCACGACATCGGGTATCGGCATGCCATATCTTAACACACCGGAAATTAGTTTTGCATAATTCCAGAACTCTGGTTTAAACATGTGTGAAAGACCTCCAAGTGTATTTTTATATCCGTATTTATCAGTGTATTGAAAATCATATCGGGTATTACCTTCTTCATCCTTGTTCTTGATAATCTTTCCTTTTACTATTGTTTTCGGTATAGGAAACATCTCCTCATCGGCCATACCTGTAAATATCTCATAAGGTTTGCCGTCTTTGAGCCCGACGAAAGCAATCCATTTTTCCTCATTGTTGTTGAATCTTATGATGTCGCAGTCGAGTACCTTAGGACGTTTTGGTCTTTCCACAATTGTTTCCTGTTCGTTGGTCGCATTAAGAAGGACGCCGTTACGTGAGCCTTCGCGATATACTGTAACACCTTTACATCCCGATTTCCATGCAGTAAAATAGAGTTCACTTACAAGTTCCTCCTTAACATCTGCCGGAAGATTAATCGTAACACTTATTGAATGATCCACCCACTTTTGAATAGCACCCTGCATCTTCACTTTTGCAACCCAGTTAACATCGCTGGCAATTGACTTGTAATAAGGTGACTTGGCAACAATGGCATCTAATTCTTCATTTGCCATTCTTGTTACTTTATCAGGATCATAATTATTTATTTTCAGCCATTCAACGAATTTGTGATGAAAAACGTTATATTCTTCCCAGCAATCTCCTACTTCATCCTTGAAAGTAACCTTGACGTTTTTGTCGTTCGGATTCACTTTGCGTCTTCTTTTATAGAAAAGTGAGAAAACAGGTTCAATTCCCGAAGTTGTTTGTGTCATAAGGCTTGTTGTTCCTGTTGGTGCAATAGTAAGAAGTGCTATATTACGTCTGCCATATTTGACCATATTACTATAAAGAACCGGATCAGCTTCTTTCAGCCTAAGAATAAATGGATTATTTTTTTCGCGTTCAGGGTCATAAATGCTGAATGCGCCACGTTCCATCGCAAGGTATGTCGAGGCTTTGTAAGCTTCGATAGCAAGAGTTTTATGTACTTCCACTGAAAAATCAACGGCGTCGGCGCTTCCATATCTAAGACCCATTGCAGCCAACATATCACCTTCTCCGGTTGTTCCTATACCCATCCTTCTTACAGCACTGCTTTTTTCTCTAATTTTCTTCCAGAGATTCTTTTCAACGCGTTTAAGTTCTTCGGGCTCGGGGTCGGATTCTATTTTGTTGAGTATCATGTCAATTTTTTCAATCTCAAGGTCAATAATATCATCCATTATACGCTGAGCCAGGCCTACATGTTCTTTAAAAAGTTCGAAATCAAACCTTGCTTTATCTGTAAATGGATTTTTCACATAACTATAGAGATTTATTGCGAGTAGACGACAGCTATCATAAGGGCAAAGTGGTATTTCTCCGCATGGATTGGTTGAAACGGTTCTAAAACCAAGGTCAGCATAACAATCGGGTACGCTTTCCCGTAAGATGGTATCCCAGAACAGAACTCCAGGCTCGGCAGATTTCCAGGCATTATGTATTATCTTATTCCATAACTCCACCGCATCAATATCTTTAACAAATGTAGGATTATCCGAATCTACCGGATATTGTTGCCGAAATTTTTTCTTTTGTTCAACTGCCTGCATGAATTCATCAGTGATTTTAACTGACACATTGGCACCTGTCACCTTACCCGATTCCAGTTTTGCATCAATAAAGCTTGAAGAATCTGGATGTTTAATCGAAATAGAAAGCATGAGCGCGCCACGGCGTCCGTCTTGCGCTACTTCCCTTGTAGAATTGGAGTATCTTTCCATGAAAGGAACAACACCTGTAGATGTAAGAGCACTATTTAGAACCGGCGTCCCTTTAGGTCGGATATGTGAAAGGTCGTGTCCAACGCCACCTCTTCGCTTCATCAACTGTACCTGCTCTTCGTCAATCTTCATTATTCCTCCATACGAGTCGGATAGGCCTTCGTTACCAATCACAAAGCAGTTAGAAAGAGAAGCAATCTGAAAATCATTGCCTATGCCAGTCATAGAACCACCCTGGGGAATAATATATTTGAATTCCTTAAGCAAATCATAAATAAGCTCTTCCGAAAGAGGATTAGGGTATTTCATTTCTATTTTGTGAATTTCCCTGGCCAGCCTTTGGTGCATATCGTCTGGAGTCTTCTCATACAGATTACCAAATGAATCTTTCAGGGCATATTTATTCGTCCATACTCTTGCTGCAAGCTCATCTCCTTTGAAATAACGACAACTCGCTTCAAAGACCTCTTCATGAGAATAAACAGTTCTGCTTTCACTTTTAGTCTCAGTTTTTACTTTCACTCTGTCACCTTCCTCCTTTCTCACCTTATCTTTTTCTGTTAATATAGAATTTTTTTCTGTAAATTCTTCACTTTTATTGACAAAAGTAATGCCATGGTTTGTATTTTCGTTATCATTTTTTCTATTTTCGGACATAATTTCTGTCGCTTTTACAGCATCTTTTTCTTCCGAAACTTCCGGTTCATGAAAAAATAAATCTCCCATATCTTAAAATAAATTTTAATTTTATTTACTGAACATTATTAAGTTAAACTGCTACTTGTTTAACATGCCAGATAAATGCTAAATTATGCAAGAAAGAACCTTTAAACAAGCTTTAAAAAAAGTGATTATAAACATTTTATCAACCGGCCTGGAATGCCGGAATATAGCCCCTTTGCGATGCTTATCTTGGATATATCATCTGTTCCTTCCAAAATTTGCGACTATGATTCTCTAAAAAATTAAAGATCGATTTAATAATATATCTTTCCTGGAACAATTCGTACCCTTTTAGTTATATTTATTTGTTATTATAGAATTTATCTGATAGTCCGACTGAAAAATTTTAAATGATTTATAAAAATATCAGTATTGAAGCAAAAATTATTAACCGGCCTCATTCATCATAATACTTCTAAAAATTTTCTCAGTCGCACCGGTATTGTTCATAACATAATTTCTGGCTGCTATCGACGCGTTGCTGCGAAAACTGGTATCGGATAACAACTTGTCAATTATATTGCTTAGTTCATTATAGTTCCTGAAACAAAAAGACCCTCCGGCTTCGATAAGTTCAATCGCTTCGCGAAATTTTTTATGATTCGGCCCGAAAAGTGTTGGGACACCCCAGCAAGCAGCCTCAATAATATTATGTATGCCCTTACTGAAACCCCCTCCTATTTCTGCAATATAAGCATATCTATATGCCGAAGAAAGCATACCAATATTGTCTATTATTAATACCCTCGATACTGCCTTTTCAGGAGAAAACTTTGAATAGCGTACGCTACTGGTTTTTAAAGAGCCTTCTATTCTCAGAATATTGGTTTCGCTTATCTCATGTGGAGCAAAAATCCATTTCATTCGTCCAGGTGAAGTATTAATATATTTTACAATTAATTCTTCATCCTTTCTCCAGCTACTTCCTGCAATCAGCACTTTTTCATTTCCTGCAAATTCCTCTATAACTGGTATCTGATGGGCTGAACCTGCAATTTTCATCACTCTGTCGAACCTCGTATCTCCAGCAACGGTCACGTTATTGATTCCAACATTATTCAGGATTTGTGCTGAACAATCATCCTGAACAAAAATATGAGTGAATTTTTGAAGCATCGACAGAAAAAATCTTCCGTACCATTTGAAAAAATGCTGGTTTTTCCTGAAAATACCGGAAACAAGGTAGAGCGATATATTCCCGAGATTTAATTCATTGATATAATTATACCAGAATTCATATTTTATAAAAATTACTTTTTCAGGTTTTACTGTTTCGACGAATAGTTTTGCGTTTCGTCGAGTGTCGGCTGGTAGATAACAGATATAATCGGCTCCGGACCAGTTTTTCCTTAGTTCATAACCCGAAGGAGAGAAAAAAGTAAGGAGGATATAAGAGTCAGGAACTTTTTCTTTAATCATCTCCATGAGAGGGCGCCCTTGCTCGAATTCTCCAAGGGAGGCGCAGTGAACCCAGATTGTATGGTCACATCCTTCCGTTCCTGTTTTTAGCTTCTCTTGCCATCCCTTCCTTCCTTTCACCCATTGCCGGGCTTTTGAATTGAATAAAGAGGCAAGGTGAATGGCAAAAACATATATCTTAATGGTAAGAGAATATAAAACAGTCATGAAAACATTCTTACGTTATTGGCAAATGTAATAAAAGAAAATATTCTAATTATTTACAAAAGTGTTTTACTTGAATTAAAGTTCATGCTCCTGAAACTGCAAGGACAATAAATAACTGTTACTTTTGCATTGTATTATTCATATATATATTAATATGGTAAGGCTTATCGCCCTTATTATCTCAATTGTACTGCAGATACTTGCTGCAATAATAGCTCTGCGATTCGTTAAGCTGACAAAATACAGGCTTTCATGGATTCTTCTTTCTCTCGCATTCGTTTTTATGGGGGTCCGAAAGCTAATCCAGTTATATGAGTTTTTGCTGGGTACTCCGTCATACTCGTGGGAGATGATTGACATGTGGATGGATGTATTAATTTCCTTCATGATAATTGTTGGAGTGATTTTGATAAGAGAAATTTTTTACTCTCTCAAAAAAGCAGATATTGACAGACTTAAAACCGAGAGAAGAGTTCTAAATGCAATTATCAATACAGAGGAAAACGAAAGAAAACGATTTGCTAAAGAGCTTCACGACGGGCTTGGCCCTCTTCTCTCAACTGTAAAGATGTCGCTCTCCGCACTTACTAACAGTATAAAAGACCCTTCAGCAAGTGAAATCCTTCAGAATACTAACCATATTGTAAATGAAGCAATAAACACTATAAAGGAGATTTCAAACAATCTGAGTCCACATATACTTACTAATTTCGGGTTGTCGAGTGCGATAGGTGCTTTTGTTAGCAAAGTAAACCAGTCAAAAGCCCTTGAAATAGATTATCATACAAATATGGAAGGGCTCAGGCTTGAAAATGATAAAGAAGTGGTGATTTACCGGGCTGCATGTGAACTTATTAACAACTCAATCATCCATTCTGGCGCTTCGAAAGCGGAGCTGGAACTGACCAAACACGATAAATTTGTAACTTTACAATATTCCGATAATGGGAGAGGATTTGATACATCAATTCTGGGAACTGAGGAATGCAAAGGTATGGGGCTCTCAAACATCGAAACGAGAGTGAAGACCGTTGACGGTATTTTCATTATCGAAAGCAGCAAAGGGAAAGGTACAAATGCGCTTATTAGAGTAATGGTCTGATTTACCTTACGTTATGAACAGGATAAAAATAATTATCGTTGACGACCATCAGCTTTTTCGGAACGGACTAAGACTTCTTCTTGAAGCAAACCCTGAATACGAAATTATCGGTGAAGCATCGAATGGACAGGAATTTCTAAATATAATTTCAAAAACTGATCCAGACATAGTACTGATGGATATCAATATGCCAGAACTCGATGGTATTGAGGCGACAAAACAAGCCTTAAAAATAAAACCCGACCTGAATATTATTGCCCTATCAATGTACGGAGAAGAAGAATATTATTACAAGATGACTGATGCCGGTGCCCATGGGTTTCTGCTTAAAAACTCTGATATATCAGAAGTGCATGAAGCAATAAATACTGTGTACAAAGGAGGAAGTTATTTTTCTCAGGAATTACTTCATAATGTTATTCAAAAAATAAAACATCGTGAAACGGAAACAAAAGCCGCAAGGCTCTCGAAAAGAGAAAAAGAAATACTCTTAAAAATCTGCGAGGGGCTTTCGAATCAGGAGATAGCCGATACACTTTTCATTAGCAAGCGAACCGTTGATAAACACCGTGCAAACCTGCTTGCAAAAACTAATTCAAAAAATACCGCAAGCCTTATACTTTATGCTATCAAAAACAAAATAATTGAAATTTGAACTGTCATGACCGATATTAACCACATTGGCCCTGCCGGAGAGGGCATCGCTGAAAAACATCTAATCGATAAAGGTTATAAAATTCTCAACCGTAACTGGAAATCGGGGCAAAAAGAAATTGACATTATTGCCGAAAATGAGAAGTATATTGTTTTCGTCGAAGTGAAAACAAGAAAAGACGACTATTATCTTCATCCCCGCGATGCTGTTACAACCCAAAAACAGAAAATGATTATCTATGCAGCCGAAAGCTATCTTAAAATTTATAACCTTGATAAGGAGTGTCGCTTTGATATCATTACCGTGATTTCCGATGGCAATTCATTCACTGTCGAACATATCGAAGATGCATTTTATCCCACACTCAGGTAATCCGTGTTATAGATATGCCATTATAAACTATTTTATTATCTTTAATGCTTTAAAAATTTTTTTCAAAAATGAGAACAAGACTTTTTGTTTCTTTAACATTATTACCCACAATAATTTCAGCCGTTGCGCAACCTGTTAAGACAACCTCTCTACAGAAATCACAGCAAGTCATTGAGGGATATAATTTTACAACTATCGTTGATTTAAAGGCCACATCAGTCAAAAACCAGGCAAATACCGGAACATGCTGGTGTTTTGCCACAACATCCTTTGTAGAATCGGAACTTATACGTATGGGCAAAGGTGAGTACGATCTTTCCGAAATGTTTATTGTAAGATACAACTATAATGACAGGCTAAGGGATAACTATCTAAGGCAGGGTAAGGGAAACCTTGGAGAAGGAAGCCTTGCCCACGATTTTATGATTGTCTTCGACCGTGAAGGTATCGTCCCCGATGAAATTTATCCAGGCCTTAATTATGGCTCTCCAACTCACAACCATAGCGAGCTCAACGAGTTCATCAATGCTGTTGCAGAAGTTCCGGTTCATAGAAAGAGCGAAAGTCCTCAATACTTCGAAATCGTGAGTTCCATACTCGATACTTACCTGGGAAAATTACCCCAAACATTTACATATAAAAGTGCAAATTATACTTCTAAGTCGTTCGCTAAAAGTCTTGGAATTAATCCGTCCGACTATGTGGAAATAACATCTTTCACCCATTTTCCTTTCTATACAAAGGGCGTTATTGAAGTTCCTGACAACTGGCGTATGGCACAGTTTTATAATGTCACGCTCGACGAACTTATTCAGATAATGGATTTTTCACTTAATAACGGGTATACTGTTGCATGGGATGGTGACGTTACTGAAGCTGGATTTTCCCATTCAAGGGGAATTGCCGTTATGCCTGCAACTAACGAAAATGAAAATATTTCTAATACCGGCAGGCAGGAATTAGAAAGAGCAGCATTGAGTGGCCGTCAGGGCGATCCTGCTATATTCACCGGACCTGTACCTGAAATGAAAATAACTCAGGAATTAAGGCAAAAAGGATATGAGAACTTCACTACCACCGATGATCACATGATGCATATTACCGGGATGGTAAAGGACCAGAATGGAACAAAATACTATAAAACGAAAAACTCATGGGGAACCGAAAGAAATAGCCTGGGCGGTTACCTAAACATGTCGGAAAGTTATGTAAGAGCTAAAACTATCTTTATTATGGTTCATAAAAATGCCATTCCTCAGGCTATAAAAACAAAACTGGGAATAATATAACCTGATATTTATTTAAATTAAGACATTAAGCATAATAGCTATTTATTACTTTTCTTATAGCTTATTGAAACGCCTCCGCCCTGGTTGTTCACAGTAGTTTCATAATTCGGCAGGCTTTTTACATACTCCAGAAATTCCTGTTGCCCGCTTCTATATCCCCCTCTAAATCCTCTGCCCGAACCATAATCATAAACATTATGAGCTGTGAAGCAACCTCCAACTTTAAGTTTCGGGTCAATATCGATAAAATAATTTTTATACCACTCTTTGTCGGCATCGCTGAAAACGAAATCAAACGGGCCTTTAAGTTCTTTTACAAGCTGATGGGCGTCGCCAAGCCTTGCATCGATAAAGTCGGAAAGCCCTGCCTTCTTGAAATTTTCAACAGCCTCACGGTGACGTTCTTCGTCAATTTCAATTGTAATTAGCTTACCTCCTGTTTTACTTAAAGCCCAGGCAATCCAGATGCCTGAATGACCGGTGGAAGTGCCAATTTCAAGTGCATTTTTATAATTGTTCTTTATAATTATGTCATATAAAAGTTGTCCATCAACTTCAGTAATATTCATATCCCGCCATTTGTACTTATTATCGCTTAAAAATTTTTTAACTCTTTCATCGAGTGATGGATTCCCACTTATACTCTGGCCAAGCGATGTATGAACTATCATCAGCATCAATGCAAAAAACGAAAATATTCTGAACATAATTAATTATTATTATTATTATTTTTATTAACTGACATTTAAACAGTCGTTTTTATTCCTTCCATAACATAATTTACAATCCTTTTTAAAAAAATTAATGCTAAATATTTTATCGTTAGAATCGATTATTACCGGTAACTTTATTAGATACTGTTGATTTTTCATTGTTTAATCCCAAGCAACCTCTTTAAAAAAGAAAACTATTATTAAAAGTTAAACTAATCCATTTGACAAACAGATTTAAAAGTATTAAATGATATATATGCTATTCAAAGGCTTATTAATGTTAAGAAAGATTTTATATTTTTATTTTTGAAAAACTTTGATCTGGATATAATATTCTGCATGGAAGAAAAAGTCCTATACAAAATTGAAGTTCGCGGCAGAGTTCAGGGTGTCGGATTCAGATATTTTACAGTAAAAGAAGCCAGGTCCCTTGGAATTACTGGCCTTGTGAAAAATATGCCTGATGGAAGTGTTTATATTGAAGCTGAGGGTCCCAAAGATAAACTCGACAAATTTGTTCAGTGGTGTAATAATGGACCGGGTATTGTCAGGTCGGTTCAGGTGAGCGTTTATCCTGCAGTAGGATATAAAGACTTCCACATAGAATACTGATTAATTCTTCTTATTGGAATTCGTAACAGGTAATAAGTCAAAAGGATAGCTTATTAATTATGAAATATTAAGACCATTTTGTGATAGAAAATAATTGATCAGGGTAAACCAATCATGTTTGAATAATAATTGCCACTAAGTTATTAACTATTAGATTATCGAGATTGACAAGCTAACTAAAATGTAAAACAGTCATTGCTAACCCAAGTATCATAAATATTATTCCTACGGCCTTGCCAAGAATCTGTTCATTGACTCTATTTGCAAATACAGCACTACCCACTCCACTGGCCGCAGAAGTAATCCCCATGATTAATCCGGGGATCAGTTGTATATTGCCTCGCAAGGCATAAGCAATTGTACCCGAACATGATGTAATTACCATTAAAAGAGCCGACGTTCCGATTGCTAAATGAATAGGAAAATTCAGAATAAAAATCAGAATCAGCAATATCATACCTCCTCCACCAGCACCAAAAATTCCTGTCATAATGCCAACCAGAAAACCAAGAATAAGACAAGTAACTATTATTTGACTTCTGGTTTCAAACTTTACAATTTTCTTTGAGACCTTTGCTATAGATTCATTATTTATCCCTTTTTTCCAGATAACTATACCCATAATAGCCATAAAAATACCAAATCCTCCTCCTAAGCCTACTTCAGGAATGCCAGAGGCAAAAATTGTCCCGACCTGTGCACCGATAATAGACCCTATGGCTATCCATATTCCTGATTTCAAATCTATATTCCCATGCTTGTAATAAATATAAGATATTGCTAAAGGAGATATAATATTTACCAGTAAACTTGTCCCAATAGCTTCATAAATTGAATAATCCAATAAAATATTAAGAAAAGGCACGACTACCATCACACCCGATGCACCTGTAAGTCCGGTTACTATACCGGTAAATATGCCAATAAGAATTAATATGATTATTAAATTTATATCCATTCCTCAACTCTTTAATATTCAAAACTTATTCGACGTGAATTCATCGTTCATTTACAAAATTAGATTAATTAGAAATGATAAAACTTTGCCCCTAAGATAAAAATGATTCCTTCCGATTCCATCAGACTACTTCGCTATTAATAAGCGACAATTTAGAATAGAATCTGGTTAAAAAAAAGCCAGGCTCTCTACCTGGCTGCCCTGAATTCAAGTATATGATGAATATTGCCTGTCAATATATAAATATCAAAATATATGCCAAATACTTTATATAAATTAATAGCTGTTGCTATTTTAAAATATTCATTATCATAAACTACCTGAAATTATTCAAATACGATTAATTTTTTTGATTTGTACAATATATTATTAATTCAAATTGAATTATTTACAATAAACGACACACTCAAATTTATTTATCCTAAATTCCTTTAAAACTTTTAATGGATTATTTCAATTTTACAGTAACTGCAAAATATGAAAAATCGCAAAAAACATTTTCATTATTATGAATTAAACAAATTATATTTGATACATTGAATTACTGGATTCTTATTAAAATTGAATAGAAAGATTATTTCGGTTCTTTTGATTCTTATTACAGGAATATTCGTCCTGCTTATATATATTCAACAAAGCAGACAAAATATTCTTACAGATCCTTATAAAGTTATCCCTGAAGATGCGCTTTTTTTTATTGAAACAGAAAGCCTCCCTGTATTCCTTAATTCTGTCTCTGAAAATAACGGTTTATTCAATGATGTAATTAGCATTAAAGGACTAAATATTTTTGATGAAAAATTCAAATTACTTCAAGCTTTTATGAACAAAAATGAAGTGACTGAATTTTTACAGGGACGTAAGGCAATAATTTCCTTTCACTATACCAGAAAAGATATACTTTCCTCACTCCTTGCCATAACTGTTCCGGAAAATTTCCACTTACACAATATTGAATCACTATTAAAAACCCTTCCAGATGTAAACATTTCTAAGGAAAAAGGGAAACCTGAAATTCTTAAAGTCTACCCTGTTTTAAAAAGTGTAAATGATACACTTTATATATGTTATGTTCCAGGTTTAATTATGTCAGGCTTCTCCAAAGAACTTATCGAAAAATCAATAAAACAAAAAAAATTGTCTACAGATATCAGGATGATGCCTGGCCTATCGAGGATAATTCCAGCCTCAGGGAAAAAGGAACACAAATTCTTTATAATATTCAAAAACACAGAAAAACTTGTTTCGTGGATTACCCGAGATAAGGATTTGCATTTTCCCGAAATATTTACAAAACTCGCAGAATGCGCTGAATTAGATATTCTTGTAAACGAGAACGGATACATACTTGAGGGATTTGCTGAAAGTACTGACAGTACCGATCTTTTATATAAATATAAGTCAGGTTTTGCTGATACCCTTAATACTTATAAGACATTGCCTGCAGGGGTTTCTTTATTCGAGACAGTTATTTTTTCAGAAAAAGAAATTGCAAAAAGATTGCTGAACAGTATGGAATCAAATATGGCTTCCTCGCTCCTGCCATATATAGATAAAGAAATCTCAAGAGCAGCAATTGAACTGAACCAGCCGGAAAACAAAAAAGGCAACATTGTTATTTTTAAACTGAATAACAGAGATGCAGCTGAAAAAACAATCTATGATAAATTCAATTTATTGTTGAAAGATAATAACCTAAAAGAAAAAAATTATGTAAAGTATTTCCAGCCCGACGAACAAACAAAAATCCCTGTTCTTACAATACCCTTCATGAATACCGGAAATATTTTTTCAGTCAATTCAATATTTTGCGGTAAAGATTCACTTCTCGCTTTCAGTGATAATTTTATGGTAACAGGAGATAGCTATGAAGCAGTCGAAAAATTTCTTTATAGCAATATTCTCAATCGCACTCTCTCGAACGACGATTATTTCAGCGAATTCGAATCAACTCTGCCAAGTAAATCGAGCTACTTCTTTTATTTTATACCGCACACTAACCTCGACCTATTCTCAGCCCACCTTAACGATTCTATCTTTTCATTAGTGAAGGATAATTTAAATATTCTTAAAAAGATAAGATGTATAGGATGTCAGCTCTCCCCAAGTAATGGGATGGTTTATATTACTTTGTCATTAAGATATACTGAAAATGTCATAGACGAGGCAGAAACAGAATGGGAGACAAAACTTGAAGGGTCTGTCACCGGTAAACCGTTCTTTTTTGTAAATCATAATACAGGAGCTACCGAAATTGTCGTTCAGGACGACCGGAATAATCTCTACCTTATAAACGCCGCAGGTAGAGTGCTCTGGAAAATACCTTTGAGCGAAAGGGTAAATGGTAACATCTATATGATCGACTTCTATGCTAATGGAAAGAACCAGTTATTTTTTTCGGGCAGGGAATATCTTTATCTAATTGACAGAAATGGCAATTATGTTGAAAAATATCCTGTTAAGCTTCGAGTAACTGCAGCAGGCCCTGCTTCGGTCTTCGATTATGAAAACAACCACGATTACAGAATATTCATCCCCGGCGAAGACAGAATTATATATGCTTATGATAAATATGGTCGCGTGGTTAAAGGGTGGAAACCTTTTAAAACCAATACTCCCGTTCGAACAGAAATAAAATTCTTCAGGGTTTCAGGTAAAGATTATATTGTTGTGGCCGATGAAAATTCTGTTTATTTTCTCGACAGAACCGGAAATGTCAGGTTTAAAACAACAGAGCCTGTAATATGTGCAAGAGGTTCGGAGATGAGACTCGATAAAGGCGTGGAAACCTCTCTGGTTTTTTCGGCTCCCGACGGAACAGTCCAGTTTGTCTCTTTCGACGGTAAAGTTAAAAAAATAACCCTGAACCACTTTAGCTTTGACCATACATTTGATTTTTTTGACATAGATGGCGACGGATATGGTGAATTTATTTTTATTGATAAAAGCAAATTATATCTTTACGACCACGATAATACTGAATTGTTCGTTCGTGATTTTGGGAATGAAAATTTAATCGGACCAATAAATTTTACATTTTCTTCAGTTGACAGAAAAATAGGAATTTATAACACCATTACAAAACAAATTTTTCTTGTAGATAAAAGAGGTAACGATATGAAAGGATTCCCTGTACGTGGATATTCAAAATTTTCTATCGGGAAATTGTCAGATAAAGGAGGGTTCCATTTGATTGTGGGTGGGAATGATAATTTTCTTTACAACTATAAGTTAAATATAGAAGGTAATAATTAATCAAATGATAAGGAAAATTGATTTAATTTTTATAGTCGTGACTTTATTTTTTGTTCACGGCTGCATCAAAGAGACGTATAACCTCGATAAGCTTTCAGATGATATAAAACTTTCTCCGACTTTAGTTTTACCTGCAATAAACAGCGATATTACACTTGCTGATATTGTTAAACCAAGCGACACCGTCAAATACGACAATGATAATTTTATGAGAATTTTCTTTAAAGAAGATTCATTATTCAACCTTAAACTCGAAGATCTATACGACTTCTCGGATATAGCTTCTTTCGACGAAGATTACGTATTCGGGGAAATTAAAATAAACGATTTCCAAAGCACAGCAACGGTTACATTAGACGTTATAAGTCAGCACTTTAGCTCCCCATTTAGGGAAACTTTTCGTTCACTCGATGACGGCAACATCCACGATTTCCCGTCATTTACGGGAACAAGCATTGGAGAAATAACCTTTGGAACAATTTCAGATTTCGAGAATGTTTTGTTTGCATCGGGCTATCTCGAAATAAGCGTGAAAAATAACCTGACCGCTCCACTGAATGATATTAAGATTCATCTTTATAACAGTACCGGACATACCGAAATAGTGCCTGAAATAACTATACCGTCGGTAAATCCGGAAGAAACCAAAACTGTTTCAGTAAGCCTGGCTGATAGAACTGTGAAAAATTCTATTGTAGCTGCAGTATTTTTTACAGGAAGCCCTGGAGCTACAAACGTGAAAGTTGATTTGGACCAGACAGTCGAGTTTAAGATTCATGGTTATGAGTTAAAGGCACGGTCGGGTCGATTGATGATTCCCCCAACACTAATTTTAACCTCTACGGACAATAAAAATACAATTGAGCTGAAACCGGATGATGATATCGAAATTGAACGTGGTAAAATAAAATCCGGAATATTGAGATATAGCGTTATATCAAGAACAAATCTTTCAACTTCCATATCCATAACACTTCCTACTTCAAACCGTTCAGGCAGTCCGGTTTCGGAAATTATCGACATCCCATCAGGAAGAAGCGTTAGTAAACTAATTAATATCAGTAACACCGAAATTGATTTAAGCTCCGATGTCAATAAGCCCTTTAATCGAATTCCGATAGAGTATGGAATAAAAGTAAGTTCGGATGGCAGTATGGTCAATTATAACAGCGCCGATAATATTTCCGTTTCCATCAGAATGCCCAATCCGGAAATTGACTATCTGAAGGGATATTTCGGACAGTTGCAGGAAGACATTGAGCCGGATACAATGAAAACTGATATTGAAGATATACTGGAAAAAATAACTGGTGAGTTTCATATTTCCAATCCTTCCATCAAAATTAACTATTCCAATTCATTCGGAATTCCGGTAAAGGTTACGCTTAATGCGAAAGGAAAAAGAGATAATAAAACCGTTGACCTTGACTTCGATCCATTTGTAATAGATTATCCGGTTTATACTTCACGCGATATATCCTCTTCTTTTAAAATTGATAAGACTAATTCAAATCTTCCCGATCTGGTTTCTTTGCCTCCGGTTGAAATAACTTTTTCAGGTTCCAGCCAGATGAATCCTGCCGGCCTTTCAGGAGGACGAAATAATTATGTTTTTGGCAACAGCAGATTTCTTGCTTCGCTCGAAATAGAAATCCCGGTGGAGTTCTGGATAAACAACTTACAGCTTGCCGACACCGTTGATAATTTCCTTAAAAGTGACGAAGAAGACGACGATGATAATCCTTTAAAGGCGGAAAACATTGATTTGTTGAGGTTAAGAATCACTGTATCAAATGGTTTCCCCCTTGGCGCTTCTCTCAAATTAGTGTTATATGACTCAATTGCTCAAAAACACCTTAAGACCATTGACGCTTCGGATATTATTAAGCCGGCGCAGGTTGACGCTTCAGGAAAAGTTATCAAACCTGCTGAAACTGTTACAAACATTGACTTTAATAAGGACTTTTTTGAAGCATCATCGGATGCAGACAATATCATTTTCCTGTTCACACTTATAACTTCAGGTGGAAATGATAAAAAAGAGGTGAAATTTTATTCCGATTATAGGATCTCATGTAAAGCCACAGTTTTATTTAAACCAAACATTATATTTTGAAAATATTTATTACTGATATATGAACAAACGGGCTAAACTTTCTTTTTTCTTCTTCCTGACCTTCTTATCAGCGTCACTTTTCGGGCAGACAGGCGAGGCACTGTATTACATGAACTTACCCCAGAATCACCTGTTTAACCCGGCATTGCGACCAACAAACTCGTTCTATCTGGGGATTGGTATAACAGGAATAAACGCCAACATAAATAATAATTTTTTTAATCTGTCGGATATTTTAATTCCAGGAAGAGCCGATTCTATAGTTACATTTCTTCATCCCGATTACGACATTAATGACTTTCTCGATAAGATTAAGCAAAACAATTTTCTTGACGGCAAAATAAATGTTCAATTATTTGGCCTTGGATTCAATGCAGGAAAGGATATGTATATCTTTCTGGATATAAATGAAAGAGCCGAAGCCGACATTTCTCTGCCTGAAGACCTTATCAGAATCTGTCTGGCTGGCAATGAAAACTATGTTGGTAAAAGTCTCGACTTAAAAAATCTTGATGCTGGCCTTACATATTTCAGAGAAGCCGGCATTGGATTTTCTAAAATGTTTGGAAAAAATCTGAGAATTGGGGCAAAAGCAAAGCTTTTATTTGGCATTGCTGGTTTTTCTTTTGACAATAGAAATCTTAAACTTACTGTGGGCGATGATTATGCTCATGCAATCAACGCCGATCTGACGGCTAATATAAGCGGACCGGTAGATTTCTATTTAGATGAGGATAATTATCCCGACTCTGTTGTCGTTAATGATGATATTTTAAAATCTACGAAGTTTTTCCTTAATACAAAAAATAGAGGTTTCGGAATTGATATTGGAGCAGTTTATAATTTTACACAAAATTTGAGTATATCCGCTTCAATTACTGATCTTGGTTTTATAAGATGGCACGACAGGATAACAAACCTTAAGGCAGAAAGTACATTTTCATTCAGCGGCTTCAATATAAAGGACGTCGTGAATGGAACAAAAACTTTCGATGAACTTGCTGATGAAATGCTCGACTCCCTTAAAAACTCTTTTATAGTTTCAAATGATAAAGAGCCGTTTAATACATTTCTCTCTCCCGAGATAGCTATAGGTGCAAGCTATAATATTATAAAAAAATTTGGTGTAGGTCTTTTGTCACGTACTCATTTTGAAACCGGACATGTGCGTGAATCCTTTACTATTTCGGCAAACCTCAACCTTGGTAATGCTTTGTCAACCACTCTGGCATACACTGCTGCAAATCACAGATTCGATAACCTTGGCGCAGGTCTGGCATTAAGGGCAGGAATATTTCAATTTTACGTTATTACCGATCGCATCCCTCTCACATGGAATAAAATAATATCGGAGGATAATGAAATACCACTACCTTCTAACTGGAACACTTTAAATATAAGATTTGGGCTTAACCTTGTACTTGGAAATAATATTAAAAAGAAAACTGACAAACCAATGATAATTATTTGAATGTTTTAAGGAAAAGAGTTATGATTAGGCTTATTTTGATTTTAATTCTTATTTTATTGATTCTAAGAACACTGGCAAGAACCAGTCCAGAAAAGAAAGCATCACCGTGGGAAAAACCTTTCCATTACGATAAAAATATGTTTAACAAAAAAGAATCATTCAAAGATCTTGGTGAATATATAGATTACGAGGAAGAAAAGAAAGAAAAGAAGGAAATCAAAGGAAAATAGGTTTATTTATTTATAAGCTTTTTTGCCAGCACATTGGCAAAAACAAAGTCATTAAGCAATTTGCAATCTGAACTCAGTATTTGATCTTTATTTCCTTCCCAGTATTTTATCCCGTCGCTTATGAAGATGACTTTTTCACCTATTTCCATAACAGAGTTCATATCATGAGTATTGATTATTGTAGTCATTGAATATTCCTCTGTAATTTCTTTTATCAGTTTATCAATACGATTTGCGGTAATCGGATCGAGGCCCGAGTTAGGTTCATCACAAAGCAGGTATTTTGGATTAAGTGCAATAGCGCGCGCTATTGCCACTCTTTTTTTCATTCCTCCAGAAAGTTCGGCAGGGTACAAATCGTTCGCATTAATGATATTTACACGCTCAAGACAAAAATTTACCCTTCTGGTTTTTTCCTTCATGGTCATGTTTGTGAACATATCAAGAGGAAATCTGACGTTTTGTTCAACAGTAATCGAGTCGAAAAGTGCACTGCCCTGAAA
The DNA here is from genome assembly GCA_017999895.1 of Bacteroidales bacterium. Taxonomy (GTDB): domain Bacteria; phylum Bacteroidota; class Bacteroidia; order Bacteroidales; family VadinHA17; genus LD21. Next base: position 95,029 of record JAGNKY010000001.1, on the reverse strand, counting down.
AAGCATTCCCATTTGTTTCCTTATTTCTTTCTTTTGTTTAAATTCGAGTTTGTTAAACAATACGTTATCAAACCATACTTCGCCGCTGTCAATATCATGAAGGCCTACAATTGATTTTAGCAACACCGTTTTACCTGATCCGCTTTGACCTATAATTAAATTTGTGATACCTGTTTCAAACGTTACATTGATATCTGAAAGCACTTTCCTGCCATTAAATGATTTACTTATATTTTTTACTATAATCATGAAAGTAACAATTGGGTGAGTATAACATTGAATATTAGAATAAACACGCTACTATATACAACTGACTTTGTTGCGGCCTGCCCAACTTCAAGTGATCCTCCTTTTACAAAATATCCCTGGTAAGCTGAAATGCTTGTAATCAGGAAAGCGAAGACCACGGTTTTAATAAGTGAATAAGTTATATAATAAGGTATAAATGCATATTGTATTCCGTATATAAACTGTTCGGAAGTTATTACTCCTATGACCTGAGTTCCTATAAACCATCCTCCAGCTATTCCTACAATAATACTAATCAGTGTGAGGAAAGGATTAAAAATAAGAGTTGCTATCATTTTTGGAAGTATTAAATATGAAGCAGAGTTTACTCCCATAATCTCAAGAGCATCTATTTGTTCTGTAACTCTCATTGTACCTATTTCAGATGCAATATTTGAGCCTACCTTTCCTGCGAGAATAAGTGCTACAATTGTGGAGGAAAATTCAAGTATTATTGAATCGCGACATCCCAAACCTATAAGGTATGCAGGATAAATAGGATTTTCAGTATTGTAAGCCGTCTGAAGTGTAATTGCGGCACCCATAAAAAATGAAATAATCACAGTTATTCCTATTGAATTGATCCCAAGAAAAATCAATTCTTTAATAGTCTGTTTATAATAAACCGATGCCTTCTCAGGTTTTGAAAATACCTTTCCAAGTAGAAGGAAATAGCGTCCTAAGCTTTCAAGAAATTTGAACATTTCGTTTTTTTCCCAGCGCATAAAATTACAAATAATTGCCTTATCCACCCGATCAATATCATAAAAGTATATCGCTGTATAAATTGTTCTTATATTTGCAATAATGTGAATAAAAAATCAATCGAATAATGAAAAATCGATACGTAATAATTATGGCTGGTGGCATTGGCAGCCGTTTCTGGCCTTTAAGCCGGAAACAAAAGCCCAAACAGTATCTCGATATTCTCGGAAGGGGAGAGACTCTTATTCAGGAGACTTATAGACGCTTTAAAAAAGTATGTCCTGAAGAAAATATTTTTGTGGTTACAAATGTCGAACATAAGGAAATAGCAATCGAACAGCTTGGTATTAGTCCGGATAGAGTATTAGCCGAACCCCTGAGACGAAATACGGCCCCATGCATAGCTTATGGCGTTTTCAGAATAAGGAAAGAAAACCCTGATGCTGTAATTGCAGTAACACCTTCCGATCATCTTATTTCTAAAGAGGATGAATTCTGTAATGTCATTAACAGAGCTTTTGAATTTGTTGCAAATCATAATGCTCTTCTAACTCTCGGTATTAAACCCGACAGACCTGAAACAGGTTACGGATATATCCAGGCAAACCGCAAAAAGCCTATGCCAGGATATGATAAACTGTTTAAAGTTAAGACATTTACTGAAAAACCTAATATTGAGCTGGCGAAAGTGTTTCTTGAAAGTGGCGACTTTTACTGGAACTCAGGAATATTTTTTTGGAATCTCAATTCAATACTCGAAGCTTTTTCAAAGTATTTGCCCGACATATATATGGCTTTTGAGGAAGGAAAGGATTTGCTCGGCACCGAAGAAGAAGAGTCTTTTATATCACGAACATATATTTCATTTAAAAATATTTCAATTGATTACGGTATAATGGAGAAAGCCGACAACGTATATGTTATATATACAGATATAGGATGGTCGGATCTTGGTACCTGGGGCTCTCTTTATGAACATTCTGCAGCAGATAGTTCCGGAAATGTAGTTATTAGCGGTGAATTGTTTACTTATAACACATTTTGTAATATCGTCAATATCACTCCAGGGAAAATAGCTGTATTAGAAGGGCTTGAAGACTATATTATTGTCGACTCAGGTGATATTCTTATGATAGTTAAGAAAAAAGATGAACAGAATATTAAATATTACTTCGAGGATGTTAAGAAGAAGACAGGTGAAAAATATCTTTAGACTTAAAAGTAAATTAAAATAAAAAAGGAAGGGGCTTAATTGCCCCTTCCTTTTTTATTCTGTCAATTTATTCTAATATTCCCACAAATCGTGTTCAAAATTAGATATTTCCTTTTTAATTCGTTCTGCTTCGAACATAGCATCTTTCCCTGTAGCATATTCGACTATTGATCTGTCGTCGAATACATTAGATTCGCCATATATGTAACTACCGAATTTTCTTAGCATAAAAAGATCATCATAAGAAATTCTTTGTGAATCGTTAAATGCATTGAATACTTCCTTTTTAGCAAGCAGGTCTCTTACTTCATCATATCTTACCCAGAAAGTAGGATTACGCACTGTACGTTGTGTTGCTGGGTCGAAATAAATATAGATAGGACAGATACCTATTATTCTTACATCGAGTTTCGAATGCTTCTTATCGAAGAACCATTGTTCATAAAGAAGGAGTTGTTTTACATCGGCTGGATTTGCTTGTTGCTGAATAACTGTATCTTTTAGAATTTGGGTGTTGACGTCCTGAATCTGGGTAGTGACAAGTTTAGCGCCTAGTTTTGCTTCAACATCGGCATAAGTAAGACTGATAGGTAATGTATCAACAACAAGGTTATAATCATAAGCATTAAGTCGACCCGCCTTTATTTCTTCGAGTAAAATACCCATAAAGTTTTTTCTTCCGTCGGGCATATTTTTGGTAGGATAATAAAGCGGCTGGTTGATTTTTTCACGCAGGTCTATTATTCTGTAAATGAATTTGGACCAAAAAACGTCCGCTTCTCTAAGGTATGGATAGTTTATTTTCTGATTGTCTGGAATGGACTTCTGGTAAATATCTTTAAATGTCTGGGCATTGACAATTGTGCCTAACATTAAAAGAATAATTCCGTAAAATATTTTTCTCTTCATTGTCGATATATATTTTCTAATTAACAGTAATAATTATAGGTGCAAGGTCCTGTGGCCTTCTATCGGGTCCCATTGCTTTTATATTTTCAATGATTAACTTTCTGCCTCTGGTGAGTCCTTTTATAAGTGCCTTTTGGTCAGCTGTCAAAAGGTTGCTTTTACTATCTCTGGATATATCGAATCCTTTTTCGGTTGTTGATACTCTGAATTCGGTAATATTATATCTCAGGTCGAAATCAAAGCCTTCAAGTACGGCAAACAATGCTTGTTGGGCTTCAAGTTCGCTCTTGTTTACAGATGCACTTCCGGTTTTTCCAGCGAACATTGCAACAGGTTTTGGTATTGCTTTTATTCTGAATTCCATTGGTTGAAAAGGCTGTAATTTACCGCTGATTTCTGCCGATACAATTATTTGTGCTGTTTGTCCGACAGACTCATTAGCAGGCATAGCCTTCCATTCGCCCGGGAAGTTTTCGCCTTTTGTATTTTTAACTTTACCTTTCTGAATAGTTCCGTTTCTCATAGCTGCCCTTATTTTATCAGAGCCAACGCCAGGTACTGATATATCAATCGGATTCTCGATACCGGCATAAAGCACATTCATTGCAGTTGGTGAAATTACTACGTTAGGAGCGCCCACCGAGTATTCTTCTTTGAAAGGATATGAAACTATTGTTCCGTCAGGTGCTTTCAGTGTAATCAGGCCACCCCATGTTTTAGGACCTATAGTAGAAGCTTTTACCTTATATACTCCTCTGCCTGCCTGATCAACAGGAAGAGTTATATAATCACCTACCATTTCATATTTCACTGTCCCATCAGCATTTACAGTAGACCTGTATTCTCCAACTGTAATTGTAGGCACCTGGGTAGTATCGATAGCTGTAAGAAAAACCTCAGCCATATAATCATTGCCCTGCATAACATAAGTTGAAGCCGGTTTTACAGTTGCAAATATTTTATTGAATTTGTATGAGCGAGCATCAATTTGTTCATAAAGGAAATTAAGTAGGTCTGTCTCGGCATTTCGTACATCAACCTGCATTTTGGAAAGTAGTGTGACGGTAGCAACCAGAGGTAACATCTGGAAAGTATAGTTTTCCCACCTCTCTTTTTCTCCTTCTTTGTTAATAACGTCGTCAGTATTGAATATGCTTCTGAGAGATTCCTCAATTGAGACACTTCTCCCGTTCAACAATGTTATCATATCATCTCGATATGAATTAATCATTGCTTTCAGGTCATTTGCTTTTCCATTTTCATGGGCTCCGATTAGTATTTGAGAAGGGACATCTATCTGATCAATTTTTTTAACCTCCTCAATTATTATTTCTCTGCCGTTCACAGCCGGAGTGTCGTCTCCTTCAGCTGTTTTTATTATTTCAATTTTAAGGTCTTGAAGATAATCGAATAACTCATCCGATCTTTGCTTCACTTCATAAGCTTTATCTCTTGCTGGTCCTGCCTTTGCCGGATTTTGTGCCGCAACTCTGTCGAAGGTTTCATAAATCATGTTGTTTTTTGCCGAATAATTTGCAAGAGTTTGGGAAAGGCCTTTGTCAATATTTTTAAACGCTTCCACGGCTTCCTTTGATACGTTCAGGGCAAGCATAGCAGTCAGTACCAAGTACATAAGTCCGATCATCTTTTGCCGTGGAGAAAGCTTCTCTTGAGCCATTTTTCAAATAATTTGAATTAATTAATGAACATGGATTACAGGTTTACTTTATCGCAGCCAGCATATTACCGTAAACATTATTCAATTCTGAAAGGTTTTCGTTAAGTTTTGCAATCTGTTCGCGGTATTTTTTAGTATCACTTGCCGAATGGGCCAGGTCTTCTACCAGGCTCTGAAGTTCTTTGTAAAGTGATTCAGATTCTTTAACATAATTATTTGCACCTTTCAGCTGAAGTTCATAAGCTGCATTCAAAGCAGACAGATTTTTATTGAGAGCATCAATCTGTTCCTGGTAAGATTTGCCTCCCATTTCAATGATCGACAATGTATCTGAAATGCTTTTGTAATTTAATCCGGTTTCATTTATAATCTTTGTGGTGGCCTGATATGATTCATTAAGTTTACTAAGAGATTCATCGGCCAATTTGATTGTTTCTAGATATTTTTCGGAGGCTGACGAAACATCCACCATTGCATTCATATTAGCAGTAGCTTCACTTATTTTCTTTAAGCCTGCACCGAGATTCCGGAAAAGTTCAGGAGTTATTTCCGACTTTTCAAGCATCTCGTCAAATTTTGCAAGGGCGGCCGACCCTGCACCTCCTCCTGCAGCTGCTCCAAGTCTCTGGAAATAAGGATCGCGATATTTTCCGCTTGCAGGAAGCTGCTCTTCCCCTTCCTCTGTTATTCCGGCAAGTTCAGGGTAAACGAGAGACCAATCTACTTCTTCATGCAATGGTTCAAATGCTGAAAAAAAGAAGATTATTGATTCGGTGCAGAGCCCAACTGTAAGCATGGTTCCTGCCATAGGCCAGTGCTGTATTTTAAAAAGAGCGCCTATAATAACTATGGAAGCTCCAAAACCGTAAAGTTTTGCAATCAAATTCTTCCATCCACTACTTTGTACTAATTCTGCAAGACTCATATATTTATGTTTTAAAATATTATTTAAATAAATTATTTTACTCCGATATAAGATCTGACATTACGAAATCCTATGTAAGGTTTCGTGGAATCCTGATATTCGTAATCTCTCGAACTTGTCTGAAGGAAATATGCAATATCTTTCCACGAACCTCCTCGGATTACTTTACGTTTCATTACAGGTGGATCCTGTGGTTTAGCATTATATTCGTAATTAGGATTAAGATCGTGTGTGAAAATATATTCAACAGGTTGATATGCTGTTGATGTCCATTCGGCAACGTTGCCCGACATGTCATAAAGTCCATACTCATTGGGTTCATAGGATCCAACTTTAGCTGTATAAACAGAACCGTCATCAATATAATTGCCTCTTAAGGGTTTGAAGTTGGCTAAAAAACATCCCTTATAATTTCGCGTATAAGGACCACCCCACGGATACATTGAAAGATCAAGTCCTCCTCTTGCAGCATATTCCCATTCAGTTTCAGTGGGAAGACGATAGGCCTGAACATCTGGAATACCATTTTTCCTTAGAGCAGTATTCATATAATCCGTCCTCCATACACTGAAAGCCCGTGCCTGTACCCAAGAAACTCCAACAACAGGATAATCGTCGAACGAAGGATGCCAGAAATATATCGAAGTCTGAGGATCGTTAAGCGAATATGTAAAATCCCTTATCCAGCAAAGCGTGTCGGGGTAAACATTGACAATGTCGGAAATGATAAATGCTGAACGGTCATTAACTGGAGAACTTACTCCTTCAAGGTTATATGCTTCACCGATATATTTACCGGTTCCTGCCTTATAATCCTGAACATAAGGAACTCTTGCTGCTTGTTTATAATCAACCCAGTAATAAGAATAATTAAGTTTTCTTGTATCAATTTCTTTTCTCCCGTTGAATCTTTCCTGCGGTGGATAATACATCTCTTCAATTATTTCAGCGGTTTGCTCATCACGTAAGTCAATTTTCTCGCTCCAGTTTAGAACTTTTGGCTCAATTATATTGCCTTCTTTATCAGTCATATAATACTCGCGGCCTTCGATACCTGCTTCACCCAGCTTTGTTCTGAGAATCGAATCGCGAACATAATTGACAAACTGACGATATTTATTATTTGTTACTTCCGTCTGGTCCATCCAGAATGCTTCAACTGTTACTGTTTTTGAAAGTGAGTTCAATGCATGAACAGCATCCTCATCGCTGGGGCCCATAACGAAACTGCCTGCCGGAACGAAAGCCATCTGGTAAGGCTCAGGCTCAAAAAATTTTTTCCTTCCCATAACTCCGGTCAGTTCACCGGTATCCGATGTGCCACAACTATTTAACAATAGAATTAAAACCAGACTGAAAAAAATTGCCTTTTTCATAATAAACATTTGATTTAATATGCAAGTAAGTAATTTTTTATTAAATAATCATAAAAATCTAATACTTTTATATTTTTTAGGGCTTTTACCCAAATTTATATCAAAACAATAATTTACCATAAATTCATGAGAACCACTCGAACTCTTGCGGATATCCGAAAGTATGAAATCGTAAGAGTAACCAATTCGAATTCCGTTATAGAGTTCTATTCCAACAATGCCTGAAAGAGCATCACCGGCTCTGTATGAAACGCCACCCCATACTTTTTTATTGTATCTCACAAGTGAATTTACAGTAAATTGTACAACACGCCCGTCGCTGAAAACAAAAACTGAAGGCAGGAGTTCAAAAGCCGGATTACCCAATTGCATATTATATCCTGCCAGAGCATAATAATGACGGCTCAGATAAGGATGACCTTTTGTAAATTTAAATTCCGCCTGATTTAAATGTGTTACCGATAAACTTCCATAAAATTTATCAGTTGTATAAAAAAACCCCAGTCCGGCATCAAAAGCAACATGGCTCTCTTTATTTTCAGGAATAAGAGGATCACCTGAAACCGGTGTATGCACATCACTAGAAGGTATCTGCCATGTCGGATTCAGTGATTTATTAATCACCCCTAACATTATCCCTGCACCTAATTTCCCTGCCCCTATACTAAAATGATATGAATATGAACCGGAAATCTTTATATCGGAATCAAAGCCTGTCTTGTCATTATCGACTATTAAACCAATCCCGCCTTCTGTACCAAACAGCCTGAGAGGTTTATTAACACTGAAAAGATTGGTGGAAGGTGCACCCTTGAATCCGACCCATTGTTGACGCGAAATTGCCGTTGCACATACCATGCCGGAAATACCTGCAAAACCTGGATTAAAATAAAATACATTAAACATATACTGGCTTGAAACAGGATCTTGCTGACCTTTGAGATTTGGAGTCAGAATAAATATAACAAGAAACAGCATATTTAGTTTCTTCATTTCTATTACAAGTTCCGGCAATAATTAATAATAACAATGCAGTAAAAATAAAGAAAAATCCTTAAATCATACAAATATTTAATTATTTATTTAATAATTATTAGATATATTTTGATAATTGTATGCAGATTCAGTGACAAAGGATATTATACTGACGGTAAATTATCCTAAAATAAATATTATCTGTTCATTCTGGATATAGCCTTAATCCACCGGTCCGGCACCTCACTCCTGTTTGCTAAAAGATAATCTTCATGCGAGCATGCAATATGTTTTACCTGTCCCGGTCCGTTATTAATTTCCATCCACCACCTCTCCGTGATATTGCTTTTTACAAAAATCAGTTCCTCGTCAATACCCGAAATCTGAACATGATAACGTGTAAAACGGCCTGTTGATTGATCGTCGAGCATTGCCGATTCATATTGGCGCTGGCCAAATCCTTCAAGGAAAAACCATATTATCTGTGCTGCAATATCAGATGTTTGAAAACCTCTGTCAACGGCAGGATTGACTTCAAAAATACCGAAGACCCTAACACTTTCTGATATTCCTGCATATCGAGCAAGTAAACATATCTCTTCCCCATAAAAACCATTTGGCGAAGGGAACAGAGTTCCAGGCGCATCTGCCTGTCTTACAGAAGCTATGTCAATCAATGCAGCATTCGAATCTCTCAGAAGAGGTTCTGTTAAACTTATATATCCTCTAACATCTCCGACCCTCATAAGATCTGATTTTCGTTTTTGAAGCCAATTAATAGTCTGAGGATCATTTAAATACGTTTGATATCCTATATTTACAAAGTGATTTACATAACTTTTGTCGCTATAAATAATGTTATTCAGGTAACTGAATGAATCATTTCCTCCACCGCCCGGATGAAAATCAATTCTTGAATCAATAGTTGCAAGCGTATAAGGCTGAGTCTTAACTGCAAAAAACTTATCGATTGCAAGAGTAAGAGCACTGCTGCCGCCGATGATTACAGAGATAATATTTTCATTTGCCAGTAAACAGAGAATATCGCAAAGTCCGGCAATAGTATCGTCGAAGCTTTTCCCTCTCTTCATATTTCCAAAGTCAGCAATTTTTGTTTTGCCCGGCACTCGCGACAACATATAAAGTCGTTGCCGTATAGTTTCGGGTCCCCTTTCACATCCAACGTTGGGAGAATTTCTTTCTTCAGGGACTCCGATTATTGCAATGTTATAGTTACCCGGGAAAGTTATTGCATTGTTATCGGTATGTATTTCAAGGTTATGTGAGAAAGCGGCTGCTGGGGAAAGATATTCATATCCCGGTTTTTCAATGCTTACCGAATCGAAATAGTCATTTATATCAATCATTTCCTGCCGGCTTTGGATTTTTTTTCAATGATTTTCATACACTCTTCTCTGGTGATTTCCGATGGGTTGGTCCCTTTTGGAATCTTATAATTCTGTCCATTATAGCTTATGTAAGGCCCGTATCTTCCATTAAGGACCTTTATATCCCCTAATGTTTTGATAACTTTTTGCTTTTCCAGGCTCTCCTTCTCTTTTATTAGTTCTGCAGCTCTTTCCAGGCTTATGTTGTAGGGGTCATCAATATTTTTCTTGAGTGAATAGAATTTATTTTTATACTTAATATACGGACCAAATTTACCTGTATTGACTATAACTTCATCTCCTTCAATTTCTCCGAGGCTTCGAGGCAGATCAAACAGCCGTATTGCCTCTTCGAGTGTTATTGATTCGATTAGCTGATTTTTCTGCAGACTTGCAAATTGAGGTTTTTCACCTTTTTCCGGATCTCCGACTTGTGCGACCGGTCCATATCTTCCCATTTTAACCGAAATAGTTTTACCTGACACCGGATGAGTTCCAAGTACGCGGGAAAATTTCTTTCTGTTTTTCTTTTCAAGACTTTCCTTCACCGCTATGTGAAAGGAATCATAAAAATTTTCAAGCATTTTATTCCATAGCAACTGACCTGATGCGATCTTGTCAAACTGCTCTTCAACTTCGGCCGTAAAATTATAATCCACTATCCCTGAAAAGTTTTCCATCAGAAAATCATTTACTATCATCCCAATATCTCTTGGGAAAAGTTTTGATTTTTCTTTCCCTGCCATTTCTATTTTTGAAGATTTTGACACTTTTCCGTCGGAAAGCTCAAGAACTGAAATTTTTCTTTTTTCTCCCGGTCTATCCTCTCTGGCGACATAACCTCTTGCCTGTATTGTGGAAATTATTGGTGCATAAGTCGAGGGCCTACCTATGCCCATTTCTTCTAATTTTTTTACAAGGCTTGCTTCAGTATATCGTGGCGGTGGCGAAGTATATTTTTCTGATGCAATTATTCTTTCATAATAAAGTCGCATTCCTTGTCTAAGAGGCGGAAACAGAGTTTTCTCCTCTTCACCGCTTTCCGTATCTACTGATTCGCTATAAAGTTTCAAAAAACCGTCAAAAAGAATTGTCTCGCCTGTTGCTGTAAATCCTGCATTGGAATTATTCATACCGATTGAAACTGTGGTCCTTTCAACTTTGGCATCTGACATTTGAGATGCGATAGTACGCTTCCAGATAAGTTCATAAAGTTTCTTCTCAGCTTGTGTTCCGGAAATAGTTTTTTGGTCGAGATATGCCGGTCGTATAGCCTCATGAGCTTCCTGTGCTCCTTTAATTGTCGTTTTAAACTGTCGTGTTTTTGAGTATTTCTCACCGTATTCTGAAATGATAACTTCCCGTGCTTTTGAAAGTGCAAGATTCGACAGGTTTGTGGAATCGGTTCGCATATATGTTATCTTACCCTCTTCATAGAGCTTCTGGGCAATAGCCATCGTCTGTGCCACTGAAAAACCAAGTTTACGGTAAGCTTCCTGCTGTAAAGTTGAAGTTGTGAATGGTGCTGGAGGGGAGTGTGTCCCGGGTTTGACAGAAATATTTTGAACCGTGAATTCGGCAGCTTTGCATAGTTCGAGAAACTGAAGTGCTTGCTTTTCATCGGAATATTTTCCGGTGGCTTCAGCCTTTATAAGTCCGGAATCCGTCTTTTCGGGCGTTGTTCTGAAAAGAGCGGTTATCCTGAATGAAGATTCAGGTTTAAACCCGATAATTTCCTTTTCCCTTTCTACAATGAGTCGTACTGCTACCGACTGCACTCTTCCTGCCGAAAGTGCTGGCTGCACTTTCTTCCATAAAACCGGTGATATTTCAAAACCGACAAGACGATCAAGTATTCTCCTCGCTTGTTGGGCATTTACAAGGTTCATATCAACCGTACGTGGCGATTTAATTGCCTCTTCTATCGCTGTCTTGGTTATTTCATGAAATACTATTCTTTTTGTTTTCGCCGGATCAAGATTTAGCACTTCAATCAAATGCCATGCAATAGCTTCACCCTCCCGATCTTCATCCGATGCAATCCATACCGACTTTGCTTCGGAACTTGCCTTTCTTAGCTCGTTCACCACTTTCTGCTTTTCTTCAGGAATTTCGTAATTTGGTATAAAACCGGCTGGAATATCAATGCCAAGGTTCTTTTTTGCAAGGTCTCGAATATGCCCATAACTTGATACAACCCGGAAATTTTTGCCGAGGAACTTCTCAATAGTCCTGGCTTTTGCAGGCGATTCAACTATAACCAGATTTTCAATCATGGTTCAAGATTTTTCACATTTATAAAATGCGACAAAGTAAATCAATTAGACGCCAAACTTCAAAATAAACTTTAAAGATTCTTTGTTTATTATTAATTTTGCACGCAAATTATATGTATATATGAACAGCCAAAACGTTTATAAAAAATATTTATTATGGTTCTGGGGAATATTTGCATTCCCGTTTGTTGTTTTGGCCATACTGTTTATTCTTATTTCAGCAGGAAAATTTGGGCCAATGCCCACTTTCGAGGAACTTGAAAACCCTGAGAACAGCCTTGCATCCGAAGTATATTCTGAAGACGGAATACTACTTGGAAAATTTTATGCAGAAAAAGAAAACCTTTCATGGGTCGAATATGACGAGATTTCCCCAAATGTTATAAATGCACTGATTGCAACAGAAGATATACGGTTTTTCAGGCATTCCGGAATCGATATACGTGGTGTGGGAAGAGCCGCTGTCCGAACAATATTGCTTGGTCAGAATACTGGCGGCGGAAGTACAATAACACAACAACTTGCAAAGCTTCTTTACCCGAGAGACACTGCAAAAACCTCTTCCGTAAAAAAAATGATAAAGCTTGGCATAACAAAGCTAAAGGAATGGCAAACGGCAGTAAAGCTCGAAAAAAGCTATACCAAAGAGGAAATTATTACAATGTATCTCAACAAATACGATTTTATATACAATGCCAAAGGGATAAGATCGGCAGCACATGTATATTTCAATACAACACCCGATTCACTGAACCTCCAGCAGGCAGCTACTCTTGTGGGTATGCTAAAAAACTCGACTCTCTACAATCCGCTAAGGGACTCGCTGAGAATGGTAAAAAGAAGGAATATTGTTCTGACACAAATGGCCAAATATGGATATATCACACAACAAGTGGCCGATTCGGTAATCCAGCTTCCGCTTGTTACAGATTTCCAGCAGGAAGACCATACATCGGGGCTTGCTACCTATCTGAGAGAATTTATCCGTACTACCATGATAAAGTTTGAGCCTGATCCAAGATTTTTCTCTTATGAAGATCAATACAATGAGGCAGTGTGGCAATGGGAAAACAATCCTCTCTATGGATGGTGCCGAAAAAATAAAAAACCCGACGGCTCAAACTATAATCTCTATAAGGATGGCCTGAAGATATATACAACTATAAATTCAAAAATGCAGAAGTATGCCGAAGAAGCTATGACTGAACATCTTTCGCAGAATATACAGCCTGCATTCAACAAACTTGCAAAAACTTTCAAAAATCCCCCATTTTCAGACGATCTCACAAAAAAACAAGTTGAGGAAATTATGATGATGGCCGTGAGGAGAACCGATAGATACAGGGAAATGTCGCGTCGAAAAATTCCTATGGATTCAATAATGCTTGCATTTAATACTCCAGTTCGTATGAAAGTTTTTTCCTGGAAGGGGGAAAGAGACACAATGATGACTCCTCTCGATTCAATAAGATATTATAAACATTTCATGCGCTCATCCTTAATGGCTATGGATCCACATACCGGGTATGTAAAAGCTTATGTAGGAGGACCTAATTTCAAATATTTCAAATATGATGCCGTTACCGAACAGAAAAGACAGGTAGGAAGCACTATAAAACCTTTTTTATATACTCTTGCAATCCAGGATGGTTATTCACCATGCTACGAGGTGGAAAATATCCCGCGAACCTTCCTGGTGAACGATTCAATCTATAGGCCAAAAAGCTCAGGCCCAAAAGAATATCACGGTAAAATGGTTACACTAAAATGGGGACTTGCAAAATCAGAAAATTACATCTCAGCCTGGCTGATGACTCAGTTCACTCCACAAGCTGTGGTTGATCTGATGCACCGCATGGGTATAAGAAGCTACATTGATCCTGTATATTCAATTTTCCTGGGCACTTCCGATATTTCGCTTGAAGAGATGACAGCCGCATACGGAACATTTGCAAATAAAGGTGTCTATACAAGGCCGCTGTATGTGACCCGTATCGAAGATAAAAACGGCAATGTTATTTCGCGTTTCAATACAAAGGTAGAGGAAGTTATTACCGAAGAACAGGCCTATCTGATGCTTGATCTATTACAGGGCGTTGTTAATCAGGGCACAGCAATAGGTATGCGGGTAACATACGGCTTTAAGAACCAGATGGGAGGCAAGACAGGTACTACCCAGAACCATGGAAACGGCTGGTATATGGGAGTGTTGCCTAACCTGGTTGGTGGAGTATGGAGCGGATGGGAAGATCAAAGTATTCATTTCGAAACAATCGGAGAAGGTCAGGGTGCCAGAATCGCTATGCCTATTATGGCACTATTTCTGAAGAAACTCTATGCCGATCCGGAGTTCGGAATAATGGAAGCAGATGTATTTGAAAAACCGGCAGACTTTTTTATGGAACTCGACTGTGAGAAGGCAAAAAGAAACGCAGTACGAAGATCTAACTATATTGAACGGTATTGATTATCAGGCGAAAAGATACTTTACAAGCTGTTCAACCTTCCCTGCTTTAACTATTTTTATTTGTATATTTCTTAAAGAATTTATCTTCTGATAATTTGAAATTACAATACTTTCAAATCCCATTTTTGCAGCTTCCTTTATTCGCTGTTCAATAACCGATACCGGCCTTATCTCACCGGAAAGGCCAGCTTCGCCGGCAAAGCAGATATTTTTACTTATAGGCACATCGAGGTTCGAAGATAGAATAGAACTTATCACGGAAAGGTCTATTGCAGGATCCGAAACCTTTATGCCGCCGGCAATGTTGAGAAAGACGTCCTTCATGCCGAGTTTGAAGCCCGCCCTCTTTTCGAGTATGGCGAGAAGCATATTAAGCCTTCTGATGTCAAACCCTGTTGAACTTCTCTGCGGGGTACCATAAACAGCACTGCTTACCAGAGCCTGAGTTTCAATCATGAACGGTCTAATGCCCTCTACAGTTGCTGCAATGGCAACACCGCTAAGCGCTTCATCATGCGTATTAATAAACATTTCCGACGGATTGACCACTTCTTTCAGGCCACTTTCAGTCATCTCAAAAATTCCGATTTCAGAAGTTGAGCCGAACCTGTTTTTTACCGGACGTAAAATCCGGTACATATAATTATTATCCCCTTCGAAGTAGAGAACAACATCAACAATATGCTCAAGTACTCTTGGGCCGGCAAGGGTTCCGTCTTTTGTTATATGTCCTATCAATATCACAGGTACGCCTGTAAGCTTAGAATATTTAAGGAGCCTTGCCGCACACTCCCTCACCTGTGAAACTGAACCGGCAGGTGATTCGAGCAAAGTGGTGCTTACAGTCTGAATAGAGTCAATTATAACTATTTCGGGTTTGATTTGTTCGGAGTAGGCCGTAATGTTTTCAAGTTCCGTTTCACAGAGCACATAACATTCAGGGTTGCTCTTACCCAATCTTTTTGCCCTCAGACTTATCTGTTCCCCGCTTTCCTCACCCGATACATAGAGTATCTTCCTGCCGGGTGTAGCGAGAGCCAGATGAAGAGCAAGAGTTGACTTACCCACGCCCGGCTCTCCTCCAAGCAGTACAAGTGAACCCGGTACTAAACCGCCGCCAAGAATTCTATCGAGTTCACCGATTCCACTCTTATACCTCGGTCTTTCATAAGAAGATATGGAAGAGAGTAGCTCGGGTTTTCTTTTTTCATGAAATTCACCCGAAAATGCTTCCCCACGAGTTTGAAGAAGGGTTACCTCTTCTTGATAAGTGTTCCACTCACCGCAGGCCGGGCATCGCCCAAGCCATTTAACCGATTCGGCGCCGCAATTCTGGCAAACCCACATTGTCTTACTCTTAGTCATACCGGGTTAGTTTGATTTTGTCTTTTTTAACAAGAGCGTAAAACGCAATAAATCCGAGAATAGCACTAAAAATAAGCTGCGATTCATGGGAAAGTACCGCATACGCAAGTCCGTCTTCGAGACTGATACCATAAATTACATTTAGGCCACGTGAAATAATAAAATGAAAAGCTCCTATGCCACCCTGTACAGGTACCAAAGTCGAAATACTACCTAATATAAGAATGAAAATCCCATCGGCGAAATCCAGACTCGATGTGCTTTTTAGTGAAAAAAATACTACCCATGTCATTATCGCATAATTAGTCCATATAAATAATGTATGAAAAAGAAATTCCTTCTTTCTTTCCAATGTCATTATAGTTTTCAATCCTGTGAAAATACCCTTCAAAACATTAAAAAGCTTATCGAAAAATCTTATTTTTTTAAGGTTATTTCTAAACCGGTAAATCAGATAAAGTGACACAAACATAAGAACGAGCAGGGCAATCCAGAAAACCAGGGTTGAACCAAACAACAATATTATTTTTTCACGCAGTGGATTATAAACATTTTCCATAAGAAAAGAGCCAAGCATGCTTCCCTTTACTAATAACATGACAATCATAATCAAAAGGCATGAAATGACATCAACTGTTCTCTCTATAACAACAGTTCCAAAAAGCTGGCTTGCGGGGATTTTTTCTTTTCTGCCCAGTGCAATACAACGGATTACCTCTCCTAAACGGGGTAAAGCAATATTTGCAAGATATCCGATCATTATGGCATAAAAGGTATTACGGAATCCAGGTTTATATCCCAGAGGATTAACAAGAAGCACCCATCTCCTGGCTCTGCTTACATAAGCAAGAGATGCAAAGATTATTGAAAGAATCAGCCATTCATATCGGGCTTCTGAGAGCCTGATAATAAGTTCCGAAAAGTTTACCTTTCTGAAAGCAAGCCAGAGCAGAGCAATTCCCGCAATGAGAAAAGCAATAAATTTTAGTGCCTGGGTTAAGCTTCTTTTAAGATTCAATCTTATATAAGTTTATTAGTAGCAGTGTCGGGGAAAAGAATTTTAGGCTTAAAAGTTTTTGCTTCCTCCGGGCTCATAGCAGCATAAGAAATAATAATAACAACGTCGCCCACGGCAAACTTTCTTGCTGCAGCGCCATTAAGACAAATACTGCCCGATCCTCTTTCACCTTTTATAACATAAGTATCAAGACGTTCCCCGTTATTAATATTGACAACCTGTACCTTTTCATTCTCGATGATTCCGGCAGCATCCATAAGCTCCTCATCAATCGTTATACTGCCTATATAATTGAGATTTGCCTCCGTGACGGAAACATTATGGATTTTAGATTTAACAATCTCTATTAGCATATCTCATATTTATTTATAATTCCGCAACAAAGTTAATTAACCTTTTGAAATCGGACAATTGAATTCTATATTATCTATAAGCCTTATTTTACCAGCGCGTACAGCAATACATCCGAAATATCTTTTACCAGGCTCCATTTCACTTCGTGTTTCAACAAGCTTCAGTTCTGTATCGTCTGCAATTTCGAAATATTCAAGTTCGAAATTATTAGTGTTGTTTATACACTTATTTACATAGTCCTTTATTTCACTGATTTCATGAGTGTTTATCATTAAGGCAGCCTCAGAAAGAGTTTTATAAATAATCCCTGCCTTATCCCGTATTGAAGGCTCGATTAAAAGGTTGCGGCTACTCATGGCCAGACCGTCAGCTTCCCTGACAATAGGACATGAAATAACTTTTATATTCCTCCCCTGCTGCCGAACAAGTTCTTTGATAATTGTCAGTTGCTGAAAATCCTTTTGACCGAAAAATGCAAGATCGGGATTAACAATGTCGAACAACCTGCTTACAACCTGCACGACTCCCTTGAAATGATCTGGCCTATGAACGCCCTCCATCACCTTGTCGAGATTTCTAAATTCAAACACTACTTCTCTTTCATCCCCCGGGTAAATTTCTTTTTCAGAAGGAATAAATACTATATCTTCTTCCCTGAGTATTTTTGAAAGAAGAGCTCTGTCATTTTCAGGCATACGTGGATAATTCTCGAGATCTTGTCTGTCATTAAACTGAGTCGGATTAACAAATATGCTTACAACTGTTACAGGGCATTCCTTCAATGATGCTTCAATAAGGGAAATATGACCTTTATGAAGCGCCCCCATTGTGGGAACAAATCCAATTGGTCTGGCTTTTCTTTCATCGAGGCATTCCTGTAACTCCTTTACAGTAGAATATACTTTCATAATCCGTCGATTATTTTTATTCGAAGATAATTTTATTTAACAACAATATTAATAATCTCTACAAGGGAAACAAAAACGAAGCTTATTTTCTCATACAAAAATAAGCTTACCAGAATCAAAGTATAATAAAAATACTTATTTTCAATAATTTTTTGCTAACTTTGCAATTCAAAAAGAAGTGAATTATCGGGGCAAGTTAGATGGAAAACAAGAAGGTATTGTTCATTTCACAGGAGATTACTCCATATTTAGCTGAAACAAAAATATCCAAAATTGGCAGATATCTTCCGCAAGGCATTCAGGAAAGAGGGAAGGAGATAAGGACATTTATGCCAAGGTATGGTTGTATCAACGAAAGGCGAAATCAGCTTCATGAAGTAATACGACTTTCCGGGATGAATCTTATTATAGACGATACCGACCATCCTTTGATTATAAAAGTGGCCTCAATACAATCGGCCAGAATGCAAGTTTATTTCATAGACAATGAAGATTATTTCCAGCGTAAATTCGTTGTCGCTGATAATACAGGCAAAGAGTTCGAGGATAATGATGAACGAGCACTGTTTTTCGCACGCGGAGTTATAGAGACAGTTAAGAAATTAAGATGGGCGCCTGATATTGTTCATTGCCACGGATGGATGACAGCACTTGTACCTGTTTATCTCAGGGATATCTATCATGATGACCCGCTGTTCAGTAATTATAAAATTATCTATTCAGTCTATAATAATGAGTTTAAAACTCCGTTTAGAACAACGTTTGCCGATAAACTCCGGTATGACGGAATTAACAGCGAAAATCTTAAATTGATCAAGAAACCCGACTATATCAATATTTCACGACTTGCTATCAGAAATTCCGACGGAATTATTATCGGCAGTGAAAATATAAACCCTGAGCTAATGAAATATATCGAAGCATCAGGCAAACCTGTGCTTGGCTATCAGGATGAATCAGTTTACATTGATGCCTATAATGAATTTTATGACAAACTTTTATCAGGAGACACAAAATTTCAGCCATCGTACCAGCTGTAAATTTTTTAATTACTTTATTTCCGGAATAATATTCATATTTTTAATTTCATTAAGTTCCTGCAGTGAAAAAGCAATTATAGCAGGTATCGAGTTATTGCCCGATAGTGATTTTTTTAAAATATCTTCTACCGATACCATAAATGTTGAATCTTTTACTGAATATCGCGACAGTGTACCTGCTATGAATAAAACGTATTCTTATCTTGGAGGGCTTTATGACCCATATTTCGGCAGTGTATCATCCGATTTTGTTGCCCAACTGAGGCTTACTGAGAAATGGCCAAGCGGTGGAGTTTCATTTACAGTTGATTCTGTGCAACTCTATATCCATATTGAAGGGGCTAAAGGCCAAATAGGTATTGATCAGACAATAAGCCTTTATGAAATATCTGAGAAGCTTAGTTCCGATTCAATTTATTATTCCACAAGGGATCCTCATATTATAAATGACCTCGGCACTTATCCTCTTCCGGTTATTGAGAAAGATACGATTCAAGACCTTATAATTAATCTTCCTGCTTCTTTGGGAGAATATCTTACTCGTGATACTACGAGACTCATTCAGGGAAACATTGAAAATGATTTCCGTAGTTTTTTCAAAGGTATTTATGTTACAGTAAGTGAAAGTATTAGTCAGGAAGGCAAAGGAATTATCAGCGGCGGCCCCAGGCTTCTAATTCTTTCGTTCGACCGCGATAGCTATTATATACCTTTTGTAATCACAGTATTTTACCATACCGCTTTAACTTCAAACCTTTCTTATAGCTTCATAATAAACAACAATAGTGTAAGATATAACAGATACTATCACGATTTTAGCACTGCCCAACCTGAAAAAAGAATTAAACATATAAACGACGGATATAAAGATACTCTGAGCTATTTACAATCATTTTATGGAGTTTATACAAAAATAAGATTCCCGGGACTTTCATCTTTTCGCGATTCTATGCCGGTGTCGGTTAATAAAGCAAGAATTACAATACCTGTTTATATTGACGGCGATATTTACCAGAGTTCATCAATACCCTCATTTATCTTCCTTGTATATAAAAACTCCGAAGGTTATACATACATAGTTCCGGATTACTATATGAGTACTAAATTCTATAACGGCTCTTTGAATACAACAACACTCAAGTTTACTTTCAATATAGCATCGTTTACACAATATTATCTGGAAGGCAAAATCCCTGAACCTGAGCTGACACTCTCTCTTAGCGATGTAGAATACAGAAATATAATCCTTAAAGCAAACAATAATTTCTCCCCTGTAAAATTTGAAATTACCTACACCCGTTATTAATAGTATTAATTTTATAAGCTATTTTTGTTTAAATTTTTAATAAGTCACATTTTATGTACGGGATTGTAGCTTACATTTACTTTCTACATGCTAAAACATAAATTATAAATACCTTAAAAAGAATCGAATTCCGGAGTATTAACAAATGAAGTTTATATCTTGAATAATTATTTTCATTCATAAATACAATGAAATACAGGCCATTAACCAAGAAAGAAGTAGAAATACTCATAAACAACGGATGCACGGCTTCTGAATGGAATAGTATAGAGGCCAAAGAGGGCTTCAATCCTTCGCGATGCAGGAATGTACAGTTTTCAGGCAAAGTAAAAATGGGACTGTTTGAAAAGAATTATCTTGACGATTCAGGAGTAACGATTATATCCGGAATCTCAAATGCAGTAATTCATAATTGCACTATCGGAGACAATGCTTCCATTTACAATATTCATGATTATATCGCAAATTACAATATAGCTGATAACGTTGTAATACGAAATTGCGGAAGAATTCATCTGGAAGGTATTTCTACCTTCGGCAACGGTACAGAAGTGGCAGTGATGAATGAGACAGGAGGTAGAAGCGTGAAGATATGGGACAGACTTTCGTCCCATCTTGCCTATATTTATACACTTTACCGACATCGTAAAACGGTTATTGATAAAATAAACGACCTCGTAGAGGAATATTCTTCTTCAATTAAATCTGATACAGGTTATATAGGTGAGGGAACAAAGATTTTCAATTGCGGCCACATACGAAATGTAAAAATCGGCCCATTTGCACACTTAGAGGGAGCTCTTAGCCTTAATGAAGGATCTGTTAACAGTAATTCATCTGCTCCTGTCTTTCTTGGCCCTGGGATAATAATGGATCATTTCATTGTTTGTTCCAATTCGGTTATCTCTGAATCGGCAATGGTCGAGAGATGCTTTATTGGTCAGGGATGTATCCTGGCAAAACACTTTTCGGCACATGATTCTCTTTTTTTTGCGAACTGCCAGGGATATCACGGCGAAGTATTCTCGGTGTTTGCAGGCCCTTATACAGTCACTCATCATAAATCCACGCTACTTATTGCAGGAATATTTTCTTTTATGAATGCAGGAAGCGGCTCAAACCAGAGTAATCACATGTACAAGCTGGGACCGGTTCATCAAGGGATAATTGAACGCGGTACAAAGACTGCCAGCGACTCATACCTACTCTGGCCATCACATATTGGGCCATTCAGCCTGGTGGCAGGACATCACATGAAGAATATCAATACTTCAATGTTCCCTTTTTCTTATGTAGTCGAAAAAAAAGGTGAAAGCATAATTTATCCTGCTATAAACTTGCGAAATGTAGGAATTGCCAGGGATTCACTCAAATGGCCTCAACGCGACAGAAGAAAAAATGGAAAAAACATTGATTCCCTGAACTTCCATCCTTTTACTCCTTTTACTGTTAACCGAATGATTAAAGGAAAATCCATTCTGGAAGAAATAAAAAATAATGGCTGTCCGGACGAAGAATATTG
Source organism: Bacteroidales bacterium (assembly GCA_017999895.1). Classification (GTDB taxonomy): domain Bacteria; phylum Bacteroidota; class Bacteroidia; order Bacteroidales; family VadinHA17; genus LD21. The sequence goes on along the minus strand of JAGNKY010000001.1, from coordinate 73,316 downwards.
TATTGAAAATGCTAAGATAAGCCGATCGTCTGTTGAAAACGGAATAACTCTGTACAATTCCGGAATTTATAGTTATATAGGAGGGAAAATCCTGAAAAGACTTGCAGGAAAACTCATTGAAAGCAACGAAGACCTGATACGACTTCTTACACCTGTCGGCTCAACAGGGCAGGAAGAATGGATTGACCTTTCAGGGCTGATTGTTCCACGAAGTAAGGTTGAGGAGCTATTGAATAATATAGAATCAGACAGGTTCGAATCGTTGCAAGATATTTCTGATTATATATCTACATTCGCAGAAGGCTATGATGAATGGGAATGGTCGTGGCTGGCATGGCAACTTGAAAAATTGATTCAGAAAAATATAAGTTCATTTAATGTTACCGACATAATCAAATTTATAGAGAAGTGGCAGGAAAGTGCAACCGATATTTACGAAAAGAAGCTCGATGATGCACGAAAAGAATTTTCGCATTGCTCCATGACAGGTTTCGGAGCAGATTTTGGTGAAGAAGAAAAAATGGCCGATTATGAACATGTAAGAGGAAATTTCGATTCGAACTCTTTTGTCAGACTGATAAATGAAGAATTTCAGAACGATATTTCACTTGCCAGAGAAATAAAACAAGTTCTTAAAAATATACAATGTTGAAAATTATTGAAGCAGCCTGAAGGAATAAACTAACTACATCATCTGTTCAAATACATTCTTTCATAATACTTCTCGTATTCCCCTGATAGAACATTTTCGAGCCATTTTGTATTGGAGAGATACCAGTCTATAGTTTTTTCAAGCCCTTCTTCAAACCCGGTTGCAGGTTCCCATCCAAGTTCTTTGCGAAGCTTCGAAGAGTCAATTGCATATCGGAGGTCGTGCCCGGGTCTGTCTTTTACAAATGTTATAAGTTTCTCCGATGTTCCGGGAGATCTGCCGAGTTTTCTATCCATAATACGGCATAGTAACCTAACCAGTTCTATGTTTTTCCATTCATTGTTTCCGCCGATATTATAAGTTTCGCCTGGCCTGCCATGATGAAATATAAGGTCTATTGCTTTTACATGATCTTCAACATAAAGCCAGTCGCGTATATTTTCCCCTTTACCGTAAACAGGCAGAGGTTTATTGTTTTTGATATTGTTAATTAAAAGGGGAATAAGTTTTTCAGGAAACTGGTTTGGACCATAATTGTTTGAACAGTTCGAAATAACAACAGGTATCCTGTAAGTATTGAAATATGCTCTGACAAAATGATCCGAACTTGCTTTTGAAGCCGAATAGGGGCTCTTTGGTTTATAAGGTGATTCTTCTGTGAACTGCCCTTCCTTTTCAAGTGAGCCGTAAACCTCATCGGTGGATACATGATAAAAAAGCTTTCCGTCAAAATTTTCCGACCATAATGAAAGCGCAGCATTAAGAAGATTAACCGTACCGATAACATTTGTCATAACAAAATCGTCGGGATTTTCAATTGATCTGTCAACATGTGATTCGGCAGCAAGATGAATAACACCATCAAAGCCATACTGCCTGAAAAGTTCATTTATTGTCTTTTTATCGGTAATATCTGCTTTTTCAAATCTGTAGTTTGTTAAGTTTTCAATGTCAGTAAGGTTTTCAAGGTTTCCGGCATACGTTAGTTTATCCACATTAACAACCGTATATTCAGGGTATTCGAGCACAAAATGTCTCACCACATGAGAACCGATAAATCCTGCACCACCTGTGATCAGGATGACTCTGCTTTTTTTCATTTCATTTTCCTTAAATTTTTTTCCCATTCCCATGCTGATTTTAAAGCATCATCGAGAGAATATAAAGCTTTCCAGCCAAGTTCCCTGTTTGCTAATGAAGGATCAGCCCATATCTTTTCTATATCACCAGGCCTGCGCCCTGTTATCTTATATTTGAGCTTGATACCCGAAACTCTTTCGAATGATTGAATGATTTCAAAAACTGAAACACCTTTGCCGGTTCCGACGTTGAATGCCTCGTATTTATTTTTGTTTTTGCCTTCGAGAAGCCTTTCCAGAGCTTTCACATGAGCTTGTGCAAGATCCATAATATAAATGTAATCTCTTATGCACGAGCCATCGGGAGTATTATAGTCGTTCCCAAAGACTTTAAGTTCATCTCTCAGGCCTATTGCAGTTTGTGTAATAAAAGGCACCAGATTTTCCGGGACTCCACGTGGAAGTTCTCCTATCAGGGCTGACGGATGAGCGCCTATCGGATTAAAATATCTTAAAGAGATAGATGTTATTCCGTCGGCAAAAACAGTATCTCTTATTATGTCCTCACATATCTTTTTCGTATTGCCATAAGGCGATGTAGCAGGTTTGATTGGTGCGTCTTCGGTAACCGGCAGAACATCGGGCTGCCCGTAAACAGTACATGACGATGAGAAAACCAACGGAGCGACACCATGTTTTCGCATCATTTCCAGCAGGTTGATAGTTGAAAGGATATTGTTCCGGTAGTATTCAAGTGGTTTCCTGACCGACTCGCTTACTGCCTTGAAAGCCGCAAAATGAATTACTGCTTTTATATCGGTATGCCTTGAGAAAAAATCATCGAGTCTGCCCCTGTCGCAAAGGTCGAATACTTCAAGAATAGGTGTTATACCCGTAATCATTCCTATCCGGTCGTTTATCCATGCTTCCGAATTATAGAGATTGTCAATTGAAACAACTTCAAATCCTTTTTCAATCAGTTCAACTGCAGTATGTGAACCGATATATCCTGTTCCTCCTGTTACAAGTACTTTAGGTTTCATTCTAAAGGCTCCAGTAATTTAAGTTTTTTATCTTACCCCTATAAATTCCCTTAACATCTACCAACACCCCACCAGGCACGAGGAGAGATGAAAAATAGTCTTCATCAAGGTTAACATATTCTTTATGGTTTACTGCAACTACCACAGCATCATAAGGTCCGGATGGTTCTTTTTTCAAATCGAGCCCATATTCCTGTTTGATTTCAATCGGGTCGGCTCCCGGATCAATAACTTCGACTGTGGCACCGAAATCAGCCATTTCATCTATCATATCAACCACTTTGGAATTCCTGATATCGGTAACATTTTCTTTGAAAGTAATCCCCATCACAAGTATCTTTGCATCGCGCGGGTTTTTTTCGGTTGAAATAATCTTTTTTATAGTCTGCTTCCCAACATACCTCCCCATACTGTCGTTGACAAATCTTCCGGAATCGATCATCTGTGGATGGTATCCAAGCTCTTTGGCTTTGTAAGAGAGATAGTAAGGATCGACCCCTATGCAATGCCCACCTACAAGGCCCGGCTGGAAATTGAGGAAATTCCACTTTGTGCCGGCTGCTTCGAGAACCTCATAAGTATTAATGCCCATCCTGTTGAATATAATCGAAAGTTCATTCATAAAAGCAATGTTAATATCTCGTTGAGTGTTTTCGATTATTTTAGCCGATTCTGCAACTTTTATCGAGCCTGCCCTATATACTCCAGCATCAATAATAAGCTCGTATGTTTTTGCAATTTCTTCAGCCGATTCTGCATCACATCCGCTTGTTATTTTAACAATCTTCTTAAGAGTATGATTTTTATCTCCCGGATTGATTCTTTCAGGTGAAAAGCCCACTTTAAAATCATCGCGATATTTCAATCCTGAGAATCGTTCAAGAATTGGGACACAATCCTCTTCAGTGCAACCCGGATAAACAGTTGATTCATAAACTACATAATCTCCTTTTTTGAGTATACGTCCTACTGTTTCGGTTGCCTTTTTCAGCGGCCCGAGATCCGGAAGATTATGTCGGTCAATAGGAGTTGGTACTGCAATTATATGGAATGATGCGTTTTTGAGGTCATCAGGGTTGTCTGTGAAAGTAATATTGGAACCATTAAACTCTTCATGAGAAAGTTCGCCGGCAGGGTCAATACCCTGTTTCATTAGCTCGATACGATTTTGTTTTATATCGAAACCTATAACTTTTAGTTTCTTGGCAAATGCAAGGGCAATAGGAAGCCCGACATATCCTAACCCGATAACCGATAAACCTGTTTCTTTATTTATTAATCTATTATATATCATATACTTATAAAACATTTTTCAACATTGGATGATAATCACCTTTTATGCCTGCAGGTGTTGCATTGCGTATATCATAAACGATTTCAATTGATTTGCGGCTATCCTCGAGTCCGAATCCGTTTCCATTCAAAATTTCTTTGTACATCATAGTGTGAAGCTCGGTAAAGCCTTCGCTGAATTCGATCTCTTCGCCATCAACAGTTATTGACCTGAATGTTCGTTTCCCCTTTGCCCGAATTTCCGCAGGGATATCGTCAATATCGAGGCTGAGGAACCATCTGATTCTTGCATTTTCAAGCTCGAGGAATCCTGCCGCCTTATTGTTCAATGAAAGATGAACTGTACTGTTTATGACTTTTCCGAATATCCACCCGAGCATATCGAAGAAATGAACACCTATGTTTGTAGCTACCCCGCCTGATTTATGCACATCGCCTTTCCATGAAAAAAAATACCAGTTACCTCGACTTGTTATATAGGTAAGGTCAATATCGTACTTTTTATTTTTCGGTCCGTTAAGGATTCTGTTTCTTAAGTCGGTGATTCGTGGATGAAGACGTAACTGGAGAATGGTAAAGACTCTCTTGCCGGTTTCTTTCTCGATTTCCTCGAGGGCATCAATATTCCATGGATTAAGCACTACAGGTTTTTCACAGATGGCATTTGCTTTATGTCTGAGAGCAAACCGGATATGTGAATCGTGAAGATAGTTTGGAGAACAGATACTTACATAATCAATAAATGTTCCTGACCGTTTAAGCTTTTCGAAATGGCGGTCAAAACGTTCGAACTCCACAAAAAAATCACTGTTAGGAAAATAACTGTCGAGAATGCCAACGCTATCGAATTTGTCGAGACTGGCAAGAAGAATATTGCCTGTGTCTTTTATAGCTTTAAGGTGGCGGACAGCTATATAACCAGCAACACCTATAAGACCAAAATTTTTCGGATTATGTTCACCATTGTTTACCATTTATATAAGGCTTATTACAGCCCGTAAAACTAATAAATAATTTTAGAAACATTGCCGTTTTCGAGTCTGTACTTTTCGCCGCTTTCTGGACAAACTGCAATGCCGTCGGCGTCGAATGAGAGCCTATGGCCGTACTCGCTCATCCACCCTGTTTGACGGGCAGGATTACCGACAACCAGTGCGTATGGTTTCACCTCTCTGGTCACAACGGCTCCTGCCCCTATAAAAGCATATCGGCCAATACGGTGACCGCATATAATTGTAGCATTTGCACCTATTGTTGCCCCTTTCTCTACAATAGTGCTCATATATTTGTCCCTTCTTACTATTGCGCTTCTTGGATTGATAATATTTGTAAAGACCATCGAAGGCCCCAGAAAAACATCATCCTCACAGATAACGCCGGTATAAATAGAGACATTATTCTGCACTTTTACATTCTTACCGAGCTTCACTCCTGGAGATACCACTACATTTTGCCCGAGGCTGCACCCCTCGCCTATTTCACAGCCTGTCATTATATGGCTGAAATGCCATATTCTGGTCCCTTTGCCTATTATACAGCCATCGTCTATTACGGCTGTTTCGTGTGCGAAATATTCCTTTTCCATAATAATAAATATTAATCGAAGAATTTTAAAACCGACGAAATAATATAATCTGTTTGTTCCCTGTCGAGCTCAGGACAAATAGGCAGAGAAAGGACTTCGTCGCATAATCGTTCAGTTACCGGAAAATCACCTTTTGAATAACCCAGATACTGATATGCTTTCTGGAGATGAATCGGCACAGGGTAATATATCATAGAAGGAATTTTAAGCGACTGCAGGTATTCTTTCAGCTTGTCGCGTTTTCTGTTAAGAACCCTGATTGTGTACTGATGAAAAATATGTGTCGAATATTTCGTCCTTGCCGGGATAACGATGTCACGACATTTCGACAGAGCTTCATCATAAGCATCCGCAACTTTTCTTCTTGATTCGTTGAAACCGTTGAGGTATTTCAGTTTAACGCTTAGAATGGCTGCCTGAAGAGTATCGAGTCTCGAGTTGACTCCTATACGTTCGTAATAATATCTTACCTTCATGCCATGGTTTGCTATGCTTCTTATTATTGATGCGAGATTTTCATCGTCAGTAAAGAGTGCTCCGCCGTCACCACAGCATGAAAGATTCTTGGAAGGGAAAAATGAAGTTATTCCGATTTTTCCGATAGTGCCTGCCATTTTTTTTGCTCCGTTTCTGAAGATATATTCTGCACCGGCAGCCTGTGCAGCATCCTCGATGACATAAAGACCATTTTCTTCCGCTATTTTTATTATCTCATCCATTTGTGCACACTGTCCGAAAAGATGTACGGGAATTATGGCTTTTGTTGCCGGAGTGATTGCTTTCCTTATGCTTTCCGGAGAAATATTGAAAGTGCCTTCATCAACTTCTGCAAACACAGGCTTAAGTCCGAGCAGGGCTGCAGCCTCGACTGTGGCAATAAAAGTAAAGGAAGGGGTTATTATTTCATCGCCAGGTTTAAGGCCGAGCGACATCATTGCAATCTGCAAAGCATCGGTGCCGTTGCCGCATGAAATAACATGACTAACTGAAAGGTATCGTGCAAGTTCCTCTTCAAATTTCTTTATGTCAGGTCCCTTTACAAATATCCCGGATAAAAGAACGGAGTTTATTGCTTCATCAATTTCAGGTTTCAGACGCTGATACTGCGAGCGGAGGTCGACCATCTGAATTTCTTTCATTTCCTTATCGTTTAATGAATGTGAATATAGGATAATTACATCCAAATATAGAAACAAGTAATGTCAATAATCCCATGATTATGTTTTTTCTTAATAAAGATTGAGAAAGTTAATCCATTTACAATATTTAATAATATATATATATCTATATATTTAGATATATACTTATTTTAAAAAATCGAAAATTAAAATGGAGTATAGTTACATGTTCAATTCAGAATTTTTCTTATAACTTTAATCCCTCCACAGGCAATCTTATCTGGAGGCAAAACAATAAATACCCGGGTTTGAAAGAAGATTTTCAATACGACAATCTCGACCGTCTCTATAACGTTTATATGGGCGGCAATACGACTCTCGATATGGCATACAACAAACTAATAATTATTTTCAGCAAGAGCCCTCCTGATAAAGTCAGCAAAAGCAAAATGAAATATTTAGCCCGTCAGGGCTTATAATTCCATAGCCGGAGCATTATCGAATTTTTCTACATTTTTCCGTAGGACATTAATAAATAAAATTATGGCTAATACATATACACAATTGTACATTCATTACATTTTTGCCGTACACGACCGGCAATGCTTAATAAAAGACGATTGGAAAGCAGATCTTTATAAATATACAGCCGGAATCATAGAGCAGCAAGGACATAAACTTTACAGAATTAACGGTATGCCCGACCATGTGCATATTTTTGTAAGCATGAGCCCAAATCAGTCGCCATCGGACCTTATGTATCATGTAAAAAGAAGCTCGTCGCTATGGATAAATAAAAATCATCTTGTTACCGGTAGGTTCACCTGGCAGGAAGGTTTCGGAGCATTTACGTATGGGAAATCGCAGATATCGAATTTAATAAAATATATTGATGAACAGGAAATTCATCACCGGGGAATGAATTTTATCGATGAATATAAGGGATACCTGAAAGAATATGAGATTGATTATGATGAAAGATTCGTTTTTAAATCCATATATTAATTACGGCAAAATTAATCATAGATTCACTTCTTCAGGAAATATTTATCCCCTGACGGGGAATAATAATATGTTGCGTATTCGTTAAGCTATTGATGTTATTCCCCTGACGGGGAACAAAGGCATTTTTGTCAATACAATACATTTCTACAGTTTTTGTTATCTGAGTGCAAACGAAAGTATAAATTGACAAAATTATTTTTGATTTGTCCGGGTATCCTAATGCGAAAAATAGAAAATGGATATTTGCATTTCAGGCTCAATTCAGAATTTTTCTTATAACTTTAATCTCTCCACAGGCAATCTTGTCTGGAGGCAAAACAATAAATACCCGGGTTTGAAAGAAGATTTTCAATATGACAATCTCGACCGTCTCGACAACGTTTATATGGGTGGTAATATGACTCTCGATATGGCATACAACAGCGACAAGGGCAGTATAACATACAAGAGTGATGTGGGAACGCTGGTTTACGACACCCCAGGCAAGCCGTATGCAGTTAGCGGAATCGATCCTTCAACCGGATTAACACCTGAATCTGACCAGACAATCACTTATAACTCATTTGAAAGCATAAACACAATATCGGAGGACGTCTATAGCGCTACTTTCATTTATAATTCCGATAATGAAAGGACAAAAATGGAGTTACAGCAGAACGGCGGAACAATATTAACACGATGGTATCCGTCGGAGAGTTATATAAAAGAGACGTCAGGTGGAGTGACGAAGGAATATACCTTCATTGGCGGAGATGAATATACAGCGCCAGCGGTTGCAATTAAAACAAACGGAGGCAATCCTGTTTACTACTATCTGCTGCGCGATCATCTGGGCAGTATCACCCATGTAGTTGATGCCACGAATAACAGTGTTGTTGCAGAGTACAGTTATGATTCATGGGGCCGTATGCGTAATCCTGCCACATGGGAGAATTACACTCCGGGTTCAGAGCCATCATTGTTTATTGCCGGCCGAGGGTATACAGGCCACGAGCACCTGCCATGGTTCAATTCAATCAATATGAATGGCAGGGTTTACGATCCTCTAATTGGACAATTCCTCAGTCCCGATAATTATGTTCAGTCACCTGATTTCACTCAGAGTTTTAACAGGTATGGGTATTGTTTGAATAATCCGCTCGCTTACACGGATCCGAGTGGAGAATTTGTTTTTTCATTGTTTTTACCTGTAATCGGACCATTTTTGGATGCTGCTTGTTGGGGTGCGGTTATTGGGGGTGCTGGTTATACAGCAAATGTTGCCTTCAGTGATGGGGGATTTAATAATTGGAATTGGGGACAGTTTGGTAAGTCAGTCGGAATTGGTGCAATATCGGGGGCTGTTACAGCTGGAATTGGCAACGCTTTTGGAGCTGTAGGAAGCAACGGTATAAGTGGGGAATTTGCGAGAGCTTGTACTCATGGTTTTGCTAATGGGATTATATCAGAGTTTTCTGGAGGAGATTTCATGTCAGGTTTTGTTTCTGGAGGGTTAGGTTCTTTAGGAGGTTCTGCCTTCATGATGTATGGTGGAAGCTTTGCAAGTAGTAACTTAGGAAATTATGCCTTTTCTGGATTGGCAGGAGGTATTGGTACTGAGTTGACAGGTGGTAATTTCTGGCAAGGAGCTGCTACTGGATTAATAACTGCAGGATTAAATCATTTACAGCAAGGCATATCATATTCCATTAGATCAGGTGATAGAGAATTAAATCCAGATAATTACGTTCTCAAAAATAATAAGGTCAGAAGTAATGTTAAGCAATTATATGAAGGGCTTGTTGATGTGATGGGAACAGAAGAATTTCAGTTTATGGTAACTGGAGGAGATAGATATGTAGGACCTGATGGAAAAGTATATTCTTCAACTGATAACAGTCTGATACCGACTTCGGGGAAAGCACATATTTTAGGACTTGCTGTAGATTTAAGAATAATATACAATAACGGACATTACATACCACTAGATTTTGTAAGACCGATAGTTATTAATAGTACTAAATTTATTTTCGATCCAAACGCAATGCCCTGGCATTATAGTGACTGGCACTATCATTTACAATTACCAAGAATTCCGTAGCAACTTAATATTAAGCTTAAAGTGATAAATATAATAATTTTAAAATTATTTGATAATGAAAAAATTAATTCCTTTTATTTTATGTTTATTTTCAATGTCTTGCAAAGCAAATTCTCAAAATTTTAATATTAATAATGACGTATTTTTGGAATTAGATAGTTTAGCAAAATCGGTTGGTTACGAATTTGTTTATGGAGATCGATATCCAATAATTAATCCTTATGGAAGCTACGGAGCTTCATGCGTGTTTGATATCTTGATATCAGGAGAAAAACAAAGCGTTTTATTCCTATGCAGAAAACCAAACAAGTTTTATCAAAAAAAAGAACAAGAAAATGTTAACGACCTGATTAATTTTTACGATTATGTTTTAATTTTCGCTACTAAACATAAAAACGAATCTCATTATATAATTCAAAATATAATTAATAAAGAAATTGGATTAAAAGGTATGTATTTACATTATGGGGCAGTTAATAAATACTTATCTGATTTTGTAAATGTTACTAATGAAGCAATCAACGGACCTATTGAGAAGTTTTCAGACTACAGAAGTGGGTCATTACCTATATTTATTTCTTCGATTTCAGCCTTTGTTATTCTATACTTTTATGAAGGAGAATGGTTCTTATTTGAAGAAATAGAAGAATAAGTATAGCGCTTAGTATTAATAATAATATAATTATGCGTAAATTCAAGGAATAATTAAAAAAAATAATGCAACTTACTTAAAAATGCTCTACAACATTTATGTAAGCTGTAATACGACTCTCGATATGGCATACAACAAACTAATAATTATTTTCAGCAAGAGCCCTCCTGATAAAGTCAGCAAAAGAAAAATGAAATATTTAGCCCGTCAGGGCTTATAATTCCATAGCCGGAGCATTATTGAATTTTTCTACATTTGTCCGTAGGACATTAATAAATAAAATTATGGCTAATACATATACACAATTGTACATTCATTACATTTTTGCGGTACACGACCGGCAATGCTTAATAAAAGACGATTGGAAAGCAGATCTTTATAAATATACAGCCGGAATCATAGAGCAGCAAGGCCATAAACTTTACAGAATTAACGGTATGCCCGACCATGTGCATATTTTTGTAAGCATGAGCCCAAATCAGTCGCCATCGGATCTTATGTATCATGTAAAACGAAGCTCGTCGCTATGGATAAATAAAAATCATCTTGTTACCGGTAGGTTCACCTGGCAGGAAGGTTTCGGAGCAATATTAATCATGGCTTCACTTCTTCAGGAAATATTTATCCCCTGACGGGGAATAATAATATGTTGCGTATTCGTTAAGCTATTGATGTTATTCCCCTGACGGGGAACGAAGTTATTTTTGATTTGTCCGGGTATCCTAATGCGAAAAATAGAAAATGGCTATCTGCGTTTCAGGCTCAATTCTGAATTTTTCTTATAACTTTAATCTCTCCACAGGCAATCTTGTCTGGAGGCAAAACAATAAATACCCGGGTTTGAAAGAAGATTTTCAATATGACAATCTCGAACGTCTCGACAATATCAATTATCTATATGGTTGGCGATATGTTTAAAACTTTGATATTTAAACATAACCAAATCTTTCACCGGAAATATCCAGAAAAACCGTCATTTTTATTTGCCTAATATTCAACAAATAAAATAATATACAAACATCAAGCAATTACACGTAAAAATTTCTTATTTTTGTATAAAACAACATTATTAACCGGGATGGATGTATCAGCCGTAATAAAGGAGTTGCTTTTCAGCCACGATTGTGTAATACTACCGGGATTCGGAGGCTTTATCGGCAATTACTCCCCCGCCCGCATTGATAAGTTAAACAATACACTCCATCCGCCTGTTAAACTTATATCGTTCAACCGTAACCTCAACCATAACGACGGACTTCTTATAGACAGGATTTCAGCACTGGAAGGAACAGATTATAACCATGCCAGATATATTGTAGAGGATTTTGTAGCAGGAATTAAAAAGCAACTATCCAGAGGAGAAAAAGTTGTCTTCGACGGCATCGGTACTTTTGTCAATAACAGCGAGGGCAATGTGCAGTTCGAGCCCGATAAGTATGTCAATTTTGACCTGAATTCTTACGGACTCACTTCATTTCAATTTCCTCTCCTCGAAGATTTTGATGTAAGGAAAAGAGTGCGGAAAGAATTACATAAAGAAACTTCGGGAAATTCTAAATTTCAGAAATACCTCTGGCGTGCCGCCGTTATTATACCGCTTGCCGGAGCCCTCGCTGCGTTACCACTTTTTACTGATATTTTCAAAACCAGGGTGCAGGTAACCAGCCTTAATCCACTTGTCAAAACTTCACCCGACAGCGCGGGAAAAAACATTACATCGGAAAAAGGCGATACTCCTGAATCCATTAATACTGCAAAAGAAAATTCTTCCGACGTCATTTCATTACAACCCGCTCGTGAACCGGTAACGACTTTGCAAAGTGTTCAGGCATCGGTTCAGGAAGAATACGGAATAATAGCGGGCAGCTTCAAATCAGAATCAAATGCCCTTACACTTATTAAAAAGCTTTCCGCAGAAGGCTACGCCCCTGAGATGATTAAAGCTCCGAACGGCTTTTTCAGGGTAAGTGCAGTAAAATGCAGTACTCTTTCAGAGGCTCTTTCAAAAAAGGACGACATTTCCTTAAAGTACCCTGATGCATGGGTTTACAGGGTTAAATAAAAATAAAAATTGCTTATTTTACAGCACTACCGTTACCACTCTTCTCTACGGGCGAAACAAGTACAAGCTTCCCATCGCCCTCCTCAACCATTAAAATCATCCCTTTCGACTCGATACCTTTTATTACCCTGGGTTCAAGATTCGCAACTATAATGATTTGCTTCCCGATAAGATCTTCAGGTCTGTAATACTCTGCAATACCCGATACGATTGTTCTGATGTCAGTTCCGCAGTCAATTTTCAGTTTGAGAAGTTTCGTTGTTTTCGGCACTTTTTCAGCTTCAAGCACCGTGGCAGTCCGCAAATCGATTTTCGAAAACTCCTCATAGGAAACAGGATCTTTAATCTTTACGAATTTCTGCTGTTCCTGTACATTTTCTTTTTTTGAACGCATCAGTTTTTCAATCTGCCGGTTTATTATCTCATCTTCGATTTTCTCGAACATAAGTCCGCCCCTGTTAACCTTGTGGCCTGCAGGGAACAACGAGGTATTTCCCGAGTCATTCCATGAAGCCTTTTCAAAGTTCAGCCATTCCCTGAGTTTCTTCATCGAAAACGGCAGGAACGGTTCAAGAATGATACTCAGGTTGCCGGTTATCTGCAGCGAGATGTTCAATATTGTCTTCACTCTTTCAATATCCGATTCAATCAGCTTCCATGGCTCGGTGTCAGCAAGGTATTTATTCCCGAGCCTTGCAAGATTCATTGCTTCTTTAAGTGCCTCCCTGAACCTGAAATTCTCTATCCCTGTACCTGTTGCTTTGCACAATCTTTTAATATCTTTCCGAACTTTTTCGTCATATTCATTCAGAGTACCTCGCTCTGGCACCACACCTGAAAAATGTTTATCTGTAAGAACCAGCGTACGGTTGACAAAATTACCAAGTATTGCCACCAGTTCATTGTTATTGCGCGCCTGAAAATCTTTCCATGTAAAATCATTATCTTTCGTTTCAGGTGCATTTGCACATAGAGTATAACGCAGAACATCCTGCTTTCCCGGAAATTCTTCGAGATATTCATGGAGCCATACAGCCCAGTTACGAGACGTTGATATTTTGTCGTTTTCGAGATTTAGAAACTCGTTGGCAGGTACATTATCTGGCAAAATGAATGAACCTTCTGCCTTGAGCATTACCGGGAAGATGATGCAGTGAAAAACTATATTGTCTTTTCCTATGAAATGTACAAGTCGTGTTTCAGGATCTTTCCAGTATTTTTCCCACTCAGGTGTAAGTTCTTTAGTAGCCGATATATAGCCTATGGGTGCATCGAACCATACGTAAAGCACCTTGCCTTCGGCCCCTTCCAGAGGAACAGGTATTCCCCAGTCGAGGTCGCGGCTAACGGCTCTGGGCTGAAGACCCTGGTCGAGCCATGATTTGCACTGACCATAGACATTTGGTTTCCATTCTTTATGCTCTTCAAGAATCCACTTCCTGAGCCAGGATTCATACTTATCGAGAGGCAGGTACCAGTGACGCGTTTCTTTAAGCACAGGTTCACTGCCGCTTATAGTGGAATGCGGATTAATAAGATCCGACGGACTGAGAGAAGTGCCGCATTTTTCGCACTGATCGCCATAAGCATTTTCATAATGACAATTAGGACATGTCCCGACAATATACCGGTCGGCAAGAAAACAGCCTGCTTCATTGTCATAATACTGAAGCGAGGTTTTCTCAATGAACACGCCTTTATTATAAAGGTTCAGAAAAAATTCTGAAGCTGTTTCATAATGAATTTTATTTGTTGTGCGCGAGTAAATGTCAAAAGCTATTCCGAATTCTTCAAATGCCTTCTTATTGAGTTCATGATACTTATCAACTACCTGCTTGGGAGTTATACCCTCTTTACGTGCTTTAAGTGTAATAGGTACACCATGCTCATCCGAACCGCAAACCGAAATCACATCCTCACCCTTTAGCCTGAGGTACCTCGTATAGATATCCGAAGGAACATATACTCCGGCCAGGTGACCTATATGAATGGGACCATTGGCATAAGGCAGTGCGGAAGTAACCAGATATCTTTTGAATTTCTTCATTGTATGTTATTTAAGAATATATAAATTTTGCAAATATAACACTTTTGGGAAGGTGTGAACCTGCGACTTTTTAAACTTTCAGGCACATATAGTATAAATTCATTTAAAAGTTGCACAACAGTCCGGAACAGTTTATTTTTACATATAAATCGTTTTATGTCACGAAAGAAGATAATACCTCCTCCTCTTCGACCCGGTGACGAAGTAATGTTAGTTTCGCCTTCTTTTGCCATTGATGTCGGGAAGATAGATAATGCCGTAAAATTTCTTACAGGCTGGGGGCTGAATGTCAGAGTAGGGCGCAATGTGTTAAAACAAAACGGTCCATTTGCAGGCACGGACGAAGAACGACTTGCCGATCTGCAGGAAGCAATTGATGATAAGAATATAAAAGCTGTTTTCTGTTCGAGAGGTGGTTATGGAATCCTGAGGATAATTGACAGAATCGGTTTTTCAACTCTTAAACGAACTCCTAAATGGTTTATTGGATATAGCGACATTACCGTCCTTCATGCGTGGCTGAACAATATTTGCAACATTACTTCTCTTCATGCCGAAATGCCTTTGCATTACGGCGATTCATCTAAAAGCTCACAATCATTCTCCACTCTAAGGCAGGCACTATTTGACAGTAGTCTTTCCTGGTCGTGGGAAGGAAGATCAATAAAAGGTTCTTATGCCGAAGGAGAGCTTATAGGTGGCAACCTGTCGCTCATTTACAGCCTTATGGGCACAAGAGCCGAGCCGGATACAAGAGGAAAAATACTTTTTATCGAAGACACCGGAGAGCAATATTACAATATTGATCGCATGCTTACTTCACTGAAACTAGCCGGAAAGCTCAAAAACCTTTCTGCACTGCTTGTCGGAGGACTTACTGAGATGGTTGACGGTAAAATACCCTGGGGCAAAACGACCGTAGAAACTGTTTCAGATATAGTTAAGGAGTATAAATATCCGGTTTTTTTCGACTGCCCTGCAGGTCATTTAGAGGATAACAGAGCACTGATGATAGGAGGGCGTGCTGTTATCATTAATGAAGGAAATGAGCTAAGTATCACATTCAGCTTCTGATTAAAATGCAGTCAGGAGAAGATCGAGATTTTTCGAAAGTATCCCGAATTTATGTCCTAGGGTTTCGTTTGTGAGAATGCCGTTATAAAGATATGCTCCGTTACGCAGACCGGCATCACTCTTCAAAAGCTGGGTTGTACTGCCTGCATCTGCAATATTCTGGAGCAGCGGTGCAAAAATATTCGAAAGAGCTATAGTAGCTGTGCGTGCCATCCTGGATGGAAGATTCCATGCCGAGAAATGTATTACTCCATGTTTTTCATATACAGGATCTTTAAGCGGACGACATTCGGTGGTTTCGATGCAGCCTCCCCTGTCAATACTGAGATCAATAATCACCGAACGTTTTTTCATCAGTTTAATCATTTCCTCGGAGATGTAATACCAGGGTTTCAAGTCTTCAAGCTCCATGGCACCGATAAGCACATCAGCCGAGCGAAGTGCCTTGGCAAGTACCTGGGGATGAAAAGTTGAAGTTTTAAGACGCTGACCGAGCATGTTTTGAAACCTCCTCAGACGATGCAGCGAATCATCGAAGATCATCACTTCCGAACCCAGACCAATAGCTGCTCTTGCAGCATATTCGCCGGCAGTATTAGCACCGACAATTACTACCTGTGTAGGTGTAACGCCTGTTATTCCGCCAAGCATCACTCCCTTCCCTCCGTGATGGTTACTGAGGTATTCCGAGGCAATCAATATGGAAGTTATTCCACAAATCTCACTCATCGATTCCACAACAGGACAAACTCCGTTTGAATCCCTTATTTTTTCGAACGCTATTGCAGTCACCTTTTTTCTGATCAGTTTGCCGAGAGTTTCTTCAGTAAGCTTCAATATATTAAGGTATGACAAAATAGTCTGATTTCCTTTGAGATAATCTGTTTCAAATTCGGCAAACGGAGCAACTTTAATAACTACATCCGAACTATAAACTCTGGCAGGCGACTCGGTAATCACTGCACCAAATTCACTATAGTCGTTGTCGGTATAATTTGCCCCAAGCCCTGCACCCTTCTGAATAACCACTTCATTACCGTTTTCAACAAGCAATCCTACAGCTTCAGGAGTCAATGACACCCTTTTTTCATCGTCGCTTTTGTCGCATGGGATGCCTATTGAAATGCGCCTGTGCCTGAACATTGTTTCAACCTGTTTCTCCTGAGGCATAAATGACGCTTTGTCCATTTGTTTCTGGTTGGTGTTGTTTTGTTCTTCCATAGCCTGAGATGTTGATAATCCAAACTTACACAAAAAAGTCAAACAAAAAGTTACCAGTATAAAATACTGTTATTCAAATTCGAGAATGCGCCGCCCTTCGTCATCTACCGTAATTTTTATTTTCACAGTGTCGTCCGGTAGAATATCTTCAATTAGCTCTGGCCATTCTATGAAACAATAATTATTGCTGAAAATATACTCTTCAATTCCAAAATCGAAAGCCTCATTAATACTCTTAATCCTGAAAAGATCAATATGAAAAAGAGACTCATTGGACAATGTTTTATATTCATTAACAATTGTGAATGAAGGACTTGTTACAATATCCCTTGCACCCAGATAATTACAAATAGCCTTAATGATAGTCGTTTTTCCTGCGCCAAGGGGGCCGCTGAACGCAAACAATTTTTTGCCACCTGCCAGAGCAAGTATATCTTTAGCTACCTGAGGCAGATGTTCTTCTTTTTCGATGATTATTTTCAAACTTCCCTCATGTGTCATAATACCGGTTCGAGAAATGCTAGCGGAAGTATCATTTCCTGCATAGAAATACCTCCATGTTGAAAAGTATCTTTGTAATAGCTGGCAAAATAGTTAAAATTATTATGATATACCAGATAATCTCTGTTAAGCGCAAATATATATCTTGAGGTTAAATTGGTTGCGGGAAGTAAAGCTTTTTCAGGATTTTTTATTTCAAAAACCTTCCCGGGGTCGTAATCGAGGCTGCGACCCGTTTTATACCTCAGACTGGGAGATGATTCTCTGTCACCAACTACTTTTAAGGGATTGCTTACTCTTATTGAACCATGATCGGTGGTTATTACTACTTTTACCTTAACCGACGCTATTGCTTTTAAAAGTTCAAACAGAGATGAATGAATGAACCACGACTTTGTAAGACTGCGAAAAGCGCGTTCGTCAGCAGCAAGATCACGTATTAGATTCATTTCCGTCCGGGCATGCGATAATATATCCACAAAATTGTAAACAATTACATTTAGATTATTTTTTAACAGCGACTCAAGTCGCTCATTTAGCTTTTTACCTTCCTGCCCATTGTTTACCTTATTATATGACCATTTTATCTCAGGAACATATCGGGCTACCTGCCGGCGTAAAAATTCATCCTCGAATTCATTCTTGCCTTCATTCTCAATAAAATCAGGAGTCCACATTCCAGGCATCGTTTTCTCAATTGATAGTGGCATAAGACCAGAAAAGATTGCATTACGGCTAAATTGTGTTGAAGTTGGCAGTATACTGAAATAAGCCGATTCATCCGTTATCCTGTATAGACCTGAAAGCTCGCTCTGAAGGGTCTTCCACTGATCGAGCCGCATGTTGTCTATAAGAATAAAAAATAACGGTTCTGAAATGGAGAGAAGAGGGAAAATAGTTTTCTGCATGAGCTGATGCGACATTAAAGGCCTGTCTGGATTTCCCGGCGTGAGCCATGAAAGATAATTTTTCGTTACAAACCGACAAAAAGAATTATTCGCATCATATTCCTGATTCTGAAGTATATCATATAAGCTTGTGTCGGCCAGCCTATCAAGTTCAATTTCCCAGTAAACTATTTTCCTGTAAATATCTATCCAGTCGTTTGGCGTAGATGCAGAACTAATCATTGAGGATATTTTAATAAACTCCTGGGTGTAATCCGTTGTTGTTTTTTCCGTGACAAGCCTTTTCTGTTCCAGGTTTTTTTTGAGAACAAGTAGTACCTGATTCGGTTTCACGGGTTTAATTAAAAAATCTGCTATTTCAGAACCGATAGCGGCATCCATAAGAGTTTCCTCTTCGCTTTTGGTTACCATAACAACAGGTATTTCCGGACGTATTTCCTTTATGAGCTTTAAAGTCTCAATGCCGCTTAGCCCGGGCATGTGTTCATCGAGAAGCAACAGGTCGTAAGCATTCTTCTTGATTAGTTCGACTGCATCATTCCCGTTTGAACAAGTCTCGACTTCATACCCTCTCTCCAAAAGAAAATATATGTGGGGTCGTAAATTCTCAATCTCATCATCCGTCCATAGAATCCTGAGCTTTTTCATTTCTTTTCAGGATTAATTTTTCCTTCTCCTGGAAGATAATTTTCAATAAAAAACACTCTGTACTTTTCGGGATCTTTGTCCTTCATGAGCACTTCAAAATTTTTTAATCCAATAATAAATGTAAACATTTTTGAACCTGAAGGATTACGCACTTCTTTTTCTATATTAAATGCCTGATAATAGTCCATAGCCTCATTCAGGTCTTTGAAACCAGAAACTGAAATCATTATATACCTGTTGTCAACCAGTTCACCCGATGTGCGGAAATTTCTGTTGGTGTATTTATCAATATTATAACTTATGATATCAAAAGTTGCCTGATTAATATTAAATGACCGGTCCATTATTACCAGCACAAATAAATGAGGGGAGCTCTTATCGTCAAAATAAATTTCCTTTGCCGTTTGTTTATCTTCCTCGATTTTTAACTCAGGGATTTCCTGATTAAGGAATGCAATAAGCTCAGATGCTCTTTGTGCTTCCTCCGTGCCAGGCCATAATTTTATAACTTTCGCAAGTTCATCCTTAAATATTTTTACGTCGGCAGTTTGTGCAATGGAATAACTTTTAAGAAGTTGAAATTTAGGAGCAAGTTCATGACCGGCATATCTCGAAAGGCCATTATTACATAAAGCCTCAGCTCTGATAAAATCGCCCGATGAATAGGCATTATAAGCTTCCTGATAAAGGTTCTCGGCCTGCCTTGCTTCCTCAGCTTTCCGTTTATAATACATCGGATCAGAAATTATCCTGGCAAACTCACTATCAGGATATTTTTCAACAAGCCTTTGACGATATACTTCCGCCAACTGAGTATTTGAGTCTTTATAAATATTATAAATATTATATAAAGCTTCGGGTTCAAATCTGCTGCCGGGAAACCGATTAATTACCGTTTCAAATGCCTCGATCGCTTTTTTATTATCCGAAAAACTTTCACGGTATATTCTTCCGGCTTCAAGAAGCGCAGATGCGATTCTTTCATTTGAAATTTTGATAAGCGAATCATTAAGAGGCAGATCACGCATGTAATATTCCGGTTTTTTATTATCGGCCACGTATGACGAATCTTTAATTTTTAAGTTTCCATTGCCGTTTAAATTCTCTGCCACAATCTGTTCAGCCGGTGAAACTCTTGCTTTATTTGACCTCCGCCAGTTGTCTTCAAGTTTGCGTTCTCCCCATCTTCTCCGAAACTCTGTTCTGCCAAAAGTGAGTGCTGCCTGATTATAAAAATACCATTTACCTTCCTGTTCGATATTACTCTGAAAACGTCTTTCGTTTTCATAGTATTGTCCAAGATTATACCTGTCGGAACCGCTCTGCCCTGATGCCTGTGCTTCTGCTTCACTTTTACGTACATCTTCAATTATAGAAGCAATAAGAATATTTCTTTCCGACGAATTCATTGCTGCAACACGTTGAAGACTGTCTTCTCTCTGTATGATTGAAAGCTGTGTCAAAAGCTTATTAAGACTCGATGATTTAAATTTTAAAGATTGAAGATCAGCATATCTTTCATCGAGAAAATAAACCGCACTGTCGTAATATTTGCCAGCATTGACATAATCGGGAATTGCAAAATAATAATCGGCCAGAGCAAGAAAAGATTTTCCCTTCTGATTTTTATTCGAAGTACTTAATGCCGCCGATTTTTTATAATAGTTTATTGCCTCCTCATAATTCCCTTCTTTCTCCAAAAGTCCGGCAAGAGCATAATAAATCTGATCGAGATATTCTTTGTTTTTAGGATTTTTAATCATCTTTTCCAGTTCCTTTCTTACGGCTACCGGATTATCCTTTTCTGTGTTAAATACACCTGCCAGACTTATTCTTGCATTGAACTCCATTTCATAAGGAGGATTCATACTAATTATCTTTCTATAGTAAGCGGCAGCTTTCATTTTGTCGCCGTTCTTTTCATAAAGCTGCGCAAGAAGAAAAGTGTAGCGGCATTTATTTCTTTTACCCGAAACATATTTAAGTCCTTCTTCAAGACTTTCGGCAGCCTTATCATAACGTTTCTGTTTAATATAAAGATCAGTAAAAGTTGCATAGTAAAGAGCGAGCAGATTTTTGGGAAATCTCTTTGTTAATTCCAGCTCGGTCAATATTCTCTGGGATTCATTATAATTACCTGTTTCAGCATAAACCTGGGCAAGCCATATAGATGCCTCAGCCTTCACTTCCGGATCATAAGCATTGGAAATGTTATAACTCAAGGTCAGCTTTGCCAGTTCATAATCATGTTTATATACTCTCGCCTTCCCCATCAGCAGATAGCTTTTTTCAACCCAGTCGTTATATTCCTTGCGATTAAGAAACTCCTCCTCCTCTTCCGTAAGACTCTTCTTTCTGTCAATTTCAGGTTTTGCCGTTATCGATTTAAGTGATATGATTTTTGAGGCTTTTTGTATTGCCTTTTCCATGTCGGCCAGAGAAACGCTTACAGTCGAAGGATCACTGTACTCAAACACCCGCAGAAGTTCTGAGTAATCGTCTTTATATGCTTTAACTACTTTTTCTGCTCCCGCCTTAAAACTTTCATTACCATTGAAATAAATATTGTATTTCGATGTTAGACTATGATAAAACCTGGTTGTACCGGTATTTTTTTCAACGGAACACCCCATTACAACAATAAATATTGTTGTTATCAATATACCCGGGTATGAATATTTGACTCCCTTCAATAAAAATATTTTATAACTATTAACTCCCGTTATAGTTATATAGTATATCAAATTTAGTTAAAAGAAATCTCGACTTTCAGTCTACTGCAATAACTCTTTTAATCTCCGGCACTTCCCTTATTATTGCCTGCTCAACTCCTGCTTTAAGAGTTTGAATACTGAAAGGGCATCCATGGCAGGCACCCTGAAGTTTTACCTTTATCGTATTATCATCCGTTATTTCAACAAGATCAATATCGCCGCCGTCCGATTGAAGAAATGGCCTTATTTTGTTAAGCACAATGGTTATACGTTCCTTAAGTTGTTCCTTTTCTGTCATAAAATATAAATTTAATAAAATTCGCTCTTATTTCCAATTAATATTTATTATTCCATTAAGTATCTTTTTCTCTTAAAACGAAGAATGGAAAAATATTCACTCCAGAATGCAATATTATTTTTATTTGAATTAATTCTAAATAAGATGCAAGTTTAATTATTTTCAGAGTAATGGCAAAATTCCTAACTTTTTTCAAGCTCAACTGAAGGATCCCAGAATTTTTCCCTGAAATTGATTACACGATCGTTCTCAATCTTAATGCCTTCATTTTCAAGTAGCTGTTGCATCAAGGATGGAGTGTCAAAATGATGTTTCCCGGTCAACAATCCATTACAGTTTACCACGCGATGAGCAGGCACATAACTTTCGGATGAGTGAGATACCTTCAAAGCCCATCCAACCATTCGGGCCGAGCGACCTATTCCTAAATACCTTGCAATAGATCCGTATGATGTTACTCTTCCATACGGGATGAGACGCACCACATCGTAAACTCTCTCGAAAAAGCCATCCTTTTCATAATTACTCATATACTATTTCTTTTTCTTTCTTAAGGCGGAATGAAAGATAGCAAATCTTTTTCTCTTCGTTCATAAACTTAGCTTCATAGAATGTCCGTATCCCAAGGATATCATCAACAATGCCGGAATTATAAAGGTCAGCCGTCGAAGCAAGTATTTCGAGATTATTTTCGATTGCAATATTCAAGGTATAATTGTACAATATATTGTTATCGGTTTTAAGATGAACTATTCCATTGTTTTTCAGAAATATTCTGTATTTATTAAGGAATAGAGGGCTGGTAAGTCTATGTAGTGTGTTCCTCCTCTTTTCATGAGGATCGGGAAATGTGAGCCAAATTTCATCAATCTCGTCTTCTTCAAAGAAAGAGTTTATGAATTCAATTCTGGTTCGAATGAAAAGCACATTGGATAAATTGTTTTCAATAGCTGTTTTAGCACCCCTCCATATTCTGGCTCCTTTTATATCTACTCCGATAAAATTCTTTTCCGGTATCATTGCAGCCATTCCCGTGGTATATTCACCTTTACCACAACCGAGCTCGAGTATTATAGGATTATAATTTCCAAAATATTTCTCCTTCCAGGAACCTCTCAGATTGTAAAATTTATCTTTAACATCCCTGGTATCAGGTTCTATTACATTTTTAAATGTCTTAATTTCTGCCCATCTTGCAAGCTTATTCTTTCCCACAAATATTAATCTTTTATTAAGGCTTAGCGCCTACTCTTCTGATTCTAAGTCCTATATCGTAAACTCCTTTAAGATTTTCGGCCCTCATACCGTGTCGGATTTTAAATTTATATATCCCGACTTCAGGAAAATATACTCCTTCCCGAAATTTAAGATTGACTTCCTTTATACTACCGAATCCTCTGCCATAACGTTTGCCCTTCACATCCGACAACATATATTCAAGTGTATCGGTTATCATTTTTCCCGATGGTGAAGTAGTGGTGACAAAAAGCCAGATATTCCTGAACGGGTATTCCGAACCTGTTCTGATAGTTATCATTATATCATTTAGCGAAGTTGTGTCGGTTATTAATGGATTAAAAGAAGCGGCTGTTTCAAGCGACCATGTGGCCGATGGAATAATGAATGAATCGGTATAAACCAAATCCCTGTCGCATGAGTATATAAATAAAAATAATCCGGCAGCAACAAAAAAATATTTAACCTTTTTTTCTTTCATTATTATTATTCCTTCCCTTTTTCCTCCGGTTACTCTGGCTTCGCTTGTTCTGACCCTCACTATCAGGAAGAGATTTATCGAAACGGCTTATACTGTCGTTCTCAAGCAAGTCGGCAGGTACAAACTCTTCTTCTTTCTTTAAATCAAGAATGAATTCAGGTTTAATACCTTTCTGATTAAGCTCCTGTATCTCCCTTACTCTTTCAACAGGGACGGAAACCATATTTAAATTAGAATTGGCCTCTTCTGAATACCAGTAAATGCCTTTATGAATATCCATTTTTTGATAGTGGAGAGTCCGGTCGGTAAGTTCAAGTGGAATATCTTGTGAGGGAAAGTTTTTCTGTGCATCCACATAACAATCGAATTCATAAGTAAGGCAGCATTTTAATTTTCCACACTGTCCGGCGAGTTTCTGGAGGTTCAGCGGAAGTTCCTGAGATTTTGCGTGCATTGTTACCACCGATGTAAAATTTGTTATAAAAAGTGAGCAACAGAATTCTCTGCCGCACGAACCAATCCCTCCTATACGTCCGGCTTCCTGCCTTGCACCAATCTGCCTCATCTCAATTCTTACTTTGAATTCTTCGGCAAGCACCTTAATAAGCTGCCGGAAATCAACACGTTCATCTGCTATATAATAAAATATAGCTTTGGTCTTATCCCCTTGATATTCAACATCGCTTATTTTCATGTTTAGTCCAAGGCTTTCGGAAATTTTCCTGGCTTTCAACATAGTGGGTATTTCAAGTTGTCGCGCCTCCTCCCATTTCTGTAAATCAACAGCTTTTGCCTTGCGGTAAACTTTTTTCATCTCATCAACCGAGGGTATGATCCTGAATCTCTTCATCTTTTCAATTACAAGGGGACCTGTAAGCGAAACCCTTCCGATATCGTGGCCGGGCGTTGCTTCAACTGCAACAATATCGCCCGATTGAAGGCGCAAGTTGTTTATGTTATGATAAAAACCTTTACGAGTATTCTTAAAACTAACTTCCACTATTTCATTATCCAGAACTTCCGGTGGAAGTTTCTTAAGCCAGTCAAATGATTCGAGTTTGTTATAAAACGGGCAATATCTTATTTCAGGTATTTTCTGCTCTTCACCCTCTTTCAGAGTTGTTTCATCGTTATCTGTCATGTTTTATTATTTTGCTTTTTACGGGAAGACAAAATTAGTGAATTACTACAATATAGCAATTGCAAAAAATATACCTTTCGTTAGCGAATCAATCTGGAGACTTTTAGAGCAAGATCAAGAAAAACAAGTTTTGCATATCCATTCGCTTCAATATTTGATATTGCCTGACCGAATTCACCGGAAAGTTCAAAAATATTGGAAGTATTTATAAAAGGATGAAATTTCTCTGAAAACATAGCCTCATCCCGTGCGAGATATACAAGTTCATTTTGTTTCTGTCCAAGGGTTAACATCAGATTTTCCCGTAGAAGGCGCAAAGAGTAGTCGAGAAACTTTTTTTGTGATTCTCTTCCTTCGGAAGATCTTTCCTCCGACCATGCAATTAAAGCTATCACATCCCTCTTCCATGCGTTTCGCATAAGAGAAATGAATTTTTCGAGATTCTGTTTCTGTGTTTCATCGTTTCTGAACAGCTCTTCAGCCTTAAGAATATTTCCTCGGGAAAGTCTGGCTATCTCATCAGCTTGAGCATCCGTGGCGCCAAAAATGCTCCTAAGATGGTTTTTTATTTCGTCGTGGCTGAAAGCCGGAACTTTTATAACCTGACATCTCGAGAGTATCGTCGGAATAATCTTGTCGGGTTCATCGCTTACCAGAAGGAATATAGTTTTTTCCGGAGGTTCTTCTATTATCTTCAGGAGTTTGTTTGCCGACGTCTGATTCATTCTTTCCGGAAGCCATATTATCATAATCTTGAAATCCGACTCATAAGGCTTGAGACTGAGTTTTCTTATTATCTCAGACGATTCGGCAGAATAAATCATTCCCTGGGCCTTTTCTCCCGACCCTATTTCATCAAACCATTCGCTGACACTTCTGAATGGCGAACTGATTATGAATTCCCTCCATTGGCTTATGTAATCGTCGCTCACCGGCTCATCGGTACTGTTCTTCTTTTTCAAGACAGGATAGACATAATGAATGTCGGGATGAATCATCTTTTCGTGTTTGATACAAGATTTGCATATTCCGCACGAATCAGCAGGCTGACGGTTCTCACATCCTATGAATTGTGCGTATGCAAGTGCAACAGCCAAACTTGCACACCCTTCAGGCCCGGTAAAAAGTTGAGCATGGCTTACCCGCTCTTCCTGCACCGACCTGATAAGCTTGCCGATTAATTCGGTATGCCCGGGTATGAGAGAAAATTTCATCCTCAATAAAAATTTATACAAGTAAAACTACACAGATCATATTACTTAAATATCATAAAACAAATAAATCATATTAAATTGAAAATCATTTTTCTCACCTATTCGGCCTGAAAGAAATATTTATCCGCATCACTTTAAAATTAATCTACGACTTAATCTTTTCAAAATTAATTAAAGTTTATGATTAACTGTTGTTCTTTATAAAAGCTTATAATTAAGCATATAGTTTATTTGCCACCTGAATCCCTGCCTAAACTATTCCTTCGGCAGAACTATCTTTGATAACACAGGTACATAAAAAGGAAAACTTATTTCCATCTTATCTCACTTTTCTTCATTTCAACATTTGAAAGATCTGAAGTGTCAAATATCTTTCTATATTTTAACCATAAATTTTTAAATTGTTTTTCGAGTTTGTTTATTTGTACTATATTAGCATAAAAGAGATTTATCATGATTACACGACGTTCATTTATACGTAAGGGAGCGGTACTTACTGCTGTTGCAGCCGCTGCCCCCGGGCTTTATGGTTCCATGCAGACAAAAAATACTCCATCAGTGCTTAAGGGTAAAAAGGTTCTTTTCGTATGGGGCGGATGGATGGGACATGAGCCCGATAAATGCAGAGATATTTTTGTGCCCTGGATGGAATCAGAAGGGGCACAGGTAATAGTGTCGGATACTCTCGACGCATATATTAAAATCGACCTGAATAATCTCGATCTAATAATTCAGGCATGGACAATGGGCCAGATTTCCTCTGCTCAGGAGAAGTCTCTACTCGATGCCGTGAAAAACGGCGTTGGAATTGCCGGCTGGCACGGTGGGCTCGGAGATTCATTCCGTAATAATACCGAATATCAGTTTATGGTCGGAGGGCAATGGGTTGCACACCCCGGAGGAGTAATCGATTATAGAGTAAATATTATTGACAGAAAAGATCCAGTAACTGCAGGATTAACCGACTTCGACATGCACTCTGAACAATACTACGTACATGTTGATCCAAATGTAAAAGTTCTTGCAACAACAACATTCAGCGACAAATACGCTTCATGGATAGGTGGAACAGTCGTTCCTGTTGTATGGAAAAAAATGTATGGTAACGGTCGAGTATTTTATTCTTCACTTGGACACGTTGCTGCCGATTTCAATGTGCCTCAGGCATTGGAAATCCAGAAACGCGGGATCAGATGGGCGTCCATGAGTAAATATGAACCGCCCGAACCATGGAAACAACCTGTTTATAAAGGAGCCTGAAAATAATAATATTACTTATCAATCAGGTATTTAATAATTCATAAGCATTAACGGGAGAATGCCACGTTCCCTTTCAGGTCTGTAAGAGAAATTATTATATTAAAAATATATTCCGCTTATCTAACTGATTTAAAACTGCAGGACGTCATTATCTTCAGGTTTATAGCCTGGATCGTCGAATAAAACAGGTCCCATTGATGCCTCAACCGCAAGTCGGTCACATCTTTCATTCTCGGGGTTGTCATTATGACCTTTTATCCATACTATATCTACATTGTGTTGCCTGAATGCTTTAAGAAATCTTATCCACAAATCGCTGTTTTTCTTTTTTCTAAACTGTTTCGATTCCCACGAAAAAAGCCAGCCTTTCCCAACAGCATCTGCAACATATTTTGAATCGGTATAAATCACAACGTCACATCCGGTTTTTTTGAGCGCTTCAAGTCCTGCAATCACAGCCATGAGCTCCATTCTGTTATTTGTTGTAAGCCTGTAACCGGCAGAAAGTTCTTTTCGGTGAGGGCCATAAATTATTATGGTGCCATATCCTCCAGGGCCCGGATTCCCTCTGGCCGCTCCATCGGCATATATAGTAATCTTATCTTGCATTAGGAAGAACTATTCCGGTATTGGTAATGAAAAGCTTTATTGCAATGGAAAGTAGAATTACTCCAAAGAACTTCTTCAGTATTAGAAGCCCGCCCTGACCTAATAACTTTTCGAATTGATATGTGAGCCTCAGAACCAGATAAACTATTATCATATTCAGGATCAAGGCAATGAGAATATTTATTGTTTGATATTCAGCCTTAATAGAAAGTATGGTTGTTATAGATCCTGCACCTGCTATAAGTGGAAATGCAATCGGGACAATAGATCCGCCACCAGCCGTATGATATTTGAAAATCTCAATCCCAAGAACCATTTCCATACCTATCAGAAAAATTATAAATGAACCGGCAATTGCAAAGGAGAATACATCAATACCGAATATCTCCAGAAGAGGACTGCCAATAAACAGGAAAGCCAAAAATATTGCCGATGCCACAAGTGTGGCTTTGAGTGGCTCAATTTCCCCGGTTTTGGACTTAATGTCCAGAATAATTGGGATAGACCCGGGAATGTCAATTATGGCAAAAAGCACCATAAAAGCAGCAACTATTTCTTTCAGATTTATTTGCATATTTGAATTTTTTGTAACGGTAAAAATAGTGACTCGATTTTAAATTTCGATATATGAGCTAAGCAGCATGATCGTTCTTATGGCTCATAATAATACTTACAGAACTTGTCTTGCCGCCAACAGGCGGATTGAGCTTTGAAACTTTAACTGTGATGCTTTCTATTCCTTTTATTTCAGCACAGAGAGCTTTTATTATCCGACCTGCAATATTCTCAAGCAGATATGATTTCTTTTCCATCTCTGCTCTTACAATTTCATATGCTCTCTGGTAATCAATAGCATCGCTCAGATTATCGCTTTCCGACGGTTTACTCATATCTGTTTCAATAGTCAGGTCAACTACAAACCTGCTTCCTACTATCTGCTCCTCAGGGTAATGGCCATGAAAGGAGTAAAACTCCATACCTTCTAGCTGAATTAGTCCCATAATATATCTACCAGTATATATTTATATATTGAATATCAATCATATATATCGATATAATTTTTCGTTCGTGTAAATCTTTTAAAGATATTCAAAATATCAGGTTCAAATAAATTTTTATTGGTTAAACTGAAAATTAAAAATAACCATTTACTTCGAAAGTCATATTATAAAATTAATTTAGTTGTCTAAAATATACACTGCGAAAACGTTGTGCGGTCTTGCCATACAAAATATGATGAAGAAAGGTCAAGAAGGTTTCTATGGTTTCTATGACAGAAAAGACAAAGTCAGTAACAGAGTTTAATTAAATATCTTATAAACTCAAATTTTTCTAATTTTGTACTTTTTAAATACTTAAGGATGAACGGAGCAACATCGGATGGGACAGGAGATAAGAAGCCGCCTGTAAATTTCATTGAGCAAATAATAATTGACGATCTGAAAGAGGGAAAGAACGGAGGCAAGATCATAACCCGGTTTCCTCCGGAACCAAACGGATATTTACATATAGGTCATGCAAAGGCAATTTGCCTCGACTTCGGTTTGGCTCTTAAATATGGTGGAAAATGCAATCTCAGGTTCGACGACACAAACCCTGAAAAAGAAGATGTGGAGTATGTTGATTCCATTAAGGAAGATATCAGATGGCTGGGATTTGACTGGGAGGATAGGGAATATTATGCTTCAGATTATTTTGGCAAGTTGTATGAGTTCGCTATTGATCTTATAAAAAGAAGGCTTGCATACGTTGATGATCAGTCTGCCGAGGTAATATCGGAACAACGAGGTACACCTACCAGGCCTGGAATTGAGAGCCCTTATCGTAACCGCCCGATTCAGGAGAATCTTGACCTTTTCGAAAGGATGAAGAAAGGCGAGTTCGAAGAAGGAAGCCGTGTACTAAGGGCAAAAATAGACATGTCTTCTCCTAATATGCACATGCGCGATCCAATTATGTACAGGATACTTAAAACTCCTCATCACCGTACAGGAACAAAATGGTTTGTTTACCCTACATATGATTTTGCCCACGGGCAGTGCGATTATTTTGAAGGCGTTACTCACTCTCTTTGCACACTTGAGTTTGAAGTACATAGGCCTCTTTACGACTGGTTTATTGATCAACTCAAGACAGGAGATTACCGGCCAAGGCAAATTGAATTCAACAGACTTAACTTAACTTATACTGTTATGAGTAAAAGAATGCTACTGGAACTTGTTCAGGAAGGCCGAGTAACCGGTTGGGATGACCCGCGAATGCCAACACTTTGCGGCTTACGTAGACGGGGTTATACACCAGAAGCAATCAGAAAATTTATTGACCTTATAGGATATACAAAATTTGAAGCAGTAAATGATATTTCACTGCTTGAACATGCAGTCAGGGACGACCTTAATCTGAGAGTTCCAAGAGTATTTGGAGTGCTGAATCCTGTAAAAGTCATAATAACAAATTACCCCGAATATTTTACAGAGGAAATAGAAATCGAAAACAATCCTGAAGATGAAAGGATGGGCAGCAGAAAAATTCCATTCGAAAGAGAACTTTATATTGAGAGAGATGATTTTATGATTACTCCTACTAAAGGGTACTTCAGACTATATCCAGGAAATGAAGTGAGGTTGAAGGGCGCTTATATCATCAAATGCGAAGGTTTTAAAACCAATGAATCATCCGGAATGATTGAAGAAATTTATTGCACTTACGATCCCGACTCACGAAGCGGAGGGCATTCATCAGGCCGGAAAGTAAAAACAACTATTCACTGGGTTCCTGTCAGCCATGCAGTTGACGCAGAAATCAGGCTATACGACCGACTCTTTAATCATGAGGATCCAGCAGGACAAAAGGGCCATGACTTCAGGGAGTTCTTAAATCCCGATTCGTTGAAAATACTAAATAATTGTAAAGTTGAGCCGTCTCTTAAAAGAGCACGTCCACTCGATAAGTTCCAGTTCCAGCGAGTCGGATATTTCTGTGTTGATCCCGATTCCACAGACTCTACACTAATTTTTAACCGGACAGTACCACTCAAGGATACATGGACAAAAGTGAGCAAAGTATAACACTATGCTGCCAGTTAAGGAAAGAATTTTTATATTTGCAGCCAGAAAGATGCTCCGTGGTGTAATTGGCAACACGTCTGACTCTGGATCAGAAAAGTTCAGGTTCGAGCCCTGACGGAGCAACGAAATTTCGGAGTAAGGACGAGAAGTTTATCCGCCAAAGCTATGCAAAGGCGGAAGCCCTGTTATAATTCCTTTTATCCTGTGCCTTTTATCTTTTACTTTGAATAATTTCTCTGTTTTTTCCACTCCCTCTCGCAGTAGAGATACAATTAAGTAAAGCATAATCAACATAAAAAATATTAAATAATTAGTTGTTTATCTAATTAAATAGTCGTATATTTGATATAACTTAATATAAAGTTTTAACCAGAATGAAGTTTGATTTTTAACGACTTGTGTCGTTAATATAATGACATACAAATGATTAATAAACAAAACAATGAAAACATTTTTGCAATTCTTTTTAACGGTCCTGCTTCTAATTGCAGTTCCGACGAGCTGTAAAAATTCAAAAACAAAGACTGAGAACAGGATTATAACTTTCGATTTGAAAGAGTTACCTGAACCGGCCACCCTGAAGCTGTCCGATTTAGGTGCTACAGATATTCAATACATCCCTCTGGAAACTACCGGACAAAGTGTAATACCAGGGATCCGTAATATAATAAGAAGCAAAAGTTTCTTCTTAACACATTATTCTACAAATATAAATATGTTCCGGCATGACGGTTCTTTTGTCACAAAAATAGGTACTATAGGCAGAGGGCCGAATGAATTTACTCTTGCGCACGACGTGGATGTTGATCCAAAAAGTGAATCTGTTTATCTTGCCGATGGCTGGCAACAGAAATTTCTGGTTTTTTCAAAAAACGGTGAACTTGTCAGAACATTCAAAAGTCCTCAGGCAGGTGCAGTTAACTTCAGGTTAACAGACGATGGAATACTTATTTACTATAGTAATCCAATGGGAACTATTGAAAACAGCTTTATTCTGCTCGATACTGCCGGAAATATTATCAAGAATTTCCCAAATAAATACCCATGGAAAAGAACTATCCCAAATGTCGCTTTTTTAGGTGAAAATCTATTTTATAGATTTAACAATCAACTCTTTAAGAAAGAAATTTACTGTGATACAATTTATGTTTTCGAAGACAAAGATTTTAAACCACATTTAACCATTGATGCAGGAAAGCTACGCATTACACCGGAAATAAGAACAGAGGCTACGGCCGAATTTATTATGCAGAATTTTCTGCACCCAATGAATTTATTCGAATTTGCCGATTATATCTATTATGAATTTGTAATCCCTCGTAATGGTCGAGGTGAAGGTCTCTCATTTATCGGCTCAAAAAAGGACAACTTTAGAGCACTTTTTGATCCGGAAAAAGACTTAATTAACGATCTGGATGGCGGACCGGTTTTCTGGTCAAAGACAATATGGGATGATAATACGCTTGTTTCATGGATTGATGCTCTTAAGCTCAAAACATGGGTGAGCTCTGAAGATTTTAAGAACTCCACTCCAAAATACCCTCAAAAGAAAAAAGAGCTCGAAAAGCTGGCCGAAAACCTCAAAGAGACCGACAACCCGGTTCTGATATTGGTTAAGATAAAATAGTTTATACGAAAATAACGTTTTGCCTGAGTTGAATGTATAAATTATGTAATAGCATACAATCTTGCAAATAAGTTGAAATAATCTTAATAACTTTAAAATTCTGTTTAAATCGCACTGTTATAAAATGAAAAAATGAAATTAACAAATCCGTTGAAGACCCTAACCGTCTTATTTACAATCTCTTTTTTTATTTTCGCTACAGAAAGCTGCTTAAGAAATAATCCTGATAGAAATGAAAGTATGGATGAAGTAAAACCTTATCCACATACAATTGATATGAGACAGGGCTTTAACAATGCTTCCCGTATCACACTGAGTGAAATTGCAGATAGTATCCAGTATGTAGTCCTCTCAAAGGATAAGCAAAAGCTGATTGGCAATGTAAGTAAAATTCAAATAACTGATAATAACATATATTTAATATCCAGTAATGAAGGAATTGTTTTGAGATTTAGCCTTACAGGTAAGTTCCAGAATTCTTTCGGCAGTATAGGAAGAGGGCCAAAAGAATATCTGCGTGGAAGTCTATTTACAACAACACCCGATGACGACAGATTAATTATTTTCAAAAGTGCTATGGACAGCTATTTGATATTCGAGACAAATGGCAACTATATTGAGACCAGAGATTTCCCTGTTTCCAGAACTTTATACGATTTCCGGAATCTATCCGATTCGGTCTTCTTATGTACATTTTATTATATCGGTTCAATTATGAAAGACTACATATCTAATTTTATAAATTGTTCGGCCGGACTCTTTGATCTGGATGGAAATCCAATTAAGTTAATCGAACATCCATTGAAAAATGCCGACATTTCAGATTCGGATATCGGAAACATTATATCAATGGCTCCTTCAATTACATTCTTTGATAACCGCATCGTTCTCAAACCGGCAGGTGATACCATATATGAAATAGACTCAAATTCAATAACTAAAGGATACATAATAGACTGGGGGAACATACCTCATAAAAAAAGCATTAAAGAACTATTTTTCTTTCAGGCTGAACCTTCGGATAAACCTTCAATCTGGTCATTTGTACTCGAAACTTATGATAAGACCTATTTCAGGGTTTTAAAAGGTAATGAGTCCATTATATTTGAATATGATAAGATTACCGGAACGGTCGAATCAATGATAGAAGATCCGAATAATCGAGGGTTTATTAATGACCTTGATGGAGGTGAAAATTATTTTCCTGATTATACTAACCGCAAAGGTGATATATGGATAACCAGCGAGGATGCTTACAGCTTTAAAGAAAAGCATTCTCCGGAATTTCTGGATAAATCAATAGCTATCAATCCTGAAATGAAAGAAAATCTTAAAACTTTTACAAACAATCTGAAACAAGACGATAATCCGGTTCTAAAGATTGTATACCTGAAAAAACATCCCAGATAAGAAAAGTAAAAACAACATATACATTGGAGACTTCTTTATAGATTAAAACTATATGATTCATTTATATTTAAACTTTTCGCCGAAAAAGTTTTAATAAATCAATTATTTATTTGTTAATTTAGGGTTTGGTGAATAAGTTATAAACAATTAATTGTTAATAAAAGACGGATTATTTTTGATCAATATCTGCATATTTTCTTCTTTTTATATAAGAAAAACCATGCAGTTATGATCAGATATACTTCACAAAATCAGATGAGCATCGAGGAATTTAAGACGCCTTTCCAGGTTAGGCTTGACAGGAACAACAGGTGAGTAAAGCTTGGAGAATCAATACCATGGGATGCTCTTGCAAGCATTTACTATTGTTCTATGAGTTCAGATATGGGAGCGCCGGCCATAGACGCAAGGGTAGTTATAGGGGCCATGATAATAAAGCATAAGTTGAAACTTGACGACAGGGAGACAATAGAAACTATCCGGGAGAATATGTATATGCAGTATTTTCTTGGTTTAAAAGAGTATACTTACGAAGATATTTTTGATAGGTCTCTTTTCACGACGTTACGTTACCGGTTGGGAGCAGATAAGTTTGATGCTATGACCCGTCAGATCATACTAAGGTCAGAGAAGAAAGAAGAAGCTGCAAAGAAGGATCTTAATGACTTTGGCAATGATGTGGTTATGAATAAGTTAAATAGTTGTGATGAAGAAGTCGACATAAAAGAGAATGAAGAATTAAAGGGAAGAGCAACTGAAGAAGAACCTGTAAAGAACAAAGGAAAGTTGATAATGGATGCCACTGTTGCAGATCAGATGATAGCCTATCCGACCGATTTTGGTCTTCTTTCGCAAAGCAGGGAAGAGAGTGAAAGGTTAATTGATGAGTTGTGTAAGAAGCTGGACATTAAAGATAAACCGCGTACCTCCAGGCGTTTAGCCAGGAAACAATATCTGAATCTATCAAAGAAGAAAAACAAGAGCAAAAAAGAAATACGCAAAGGGATAGGACAACAGCTGAGATACCTCAGGCGTAACCTGAAAACCATCGATAATTTATTGGATACTGCAGAAGGCATGAGTTTTCCTCTTGAGCACAGGGATCAGAGAATATACTGGGTGATACAACATATATACGAACAGCAGGATCAGATGTATAAAGAACACACTCATAGTATTGACAATCGCATAGTCAATATTTACCAGCCTTATGTAAGGCCCATTGTACGAGGGAAGGATAAAGCACAGGTAGAATTTGGTGCAAAGCTGGGAGTAAGTATACAGAATGGTTATGCAAGGATCAACACACTAAGCTGGGAAGCTTACAATGAGGGAACTGATTTAAAGAAACAGGTTGAAGCATACAAGAGACTAAATGGTTGTTACCCGGAAGTTGTAATCACGGATAAAATATATGGCACACGTGAGAACAGGCAATGGCTCAAAGAGCTGGGAATCAGATATTCCGGTAAACCACTTGGAAGGCCGTCGTCCGGGAGTCAAACTCAGTACCTGAAAGAAAGCAGAAAATAGAACAAGGGATGAGAAACCAGGTGGAGGGTAAATTTGGACAGGGGAAAAATGGCTATAATCTTAATAAAGTAAGGGCAAGAACGTTAAAAACTTCCGAAAGTTGGATCGCAACCATATTCTTTGTGATGAACCTGATAAGGTTTGGCAAAGAATTTTTGTTCTCGTTTTTAAAAGAGGTTCTTTCATCATTTTTTTTTGTTTATGATATTTTTTCTGGCAGCAAAATGAATATATGTTATCAAAAGTTAAATGACTTTTTCACCAAACCCTAATTTAAGGACGAAGCGTGGAAAATATAAATGTGAAAAAACATAATTTGAATAATTTAACTATTTAAATATCAAAACTATGAAAAAATCAGTTATAATTCCGGTTATACCCCTGGTTGTTTCAGTAATCCTGTTTTTTGCAGGATGTGAAAAAGAGAATGGTTTACCGGTTGACGGTGACGGTAATCATTATAACACAGTGGTTATTGGCACTCAGGTGTGGCTTAAAGAAAATTTGAAGACGACAAAGTATAACAACGGGGTATCCATACCCCTTGTTACTGACGATGAAAAATGGGCATCAATGACGTCGGCCGCATATTGCTGGTATGACAATAGTCCTGAAAAATACAAAGAGAATTATGGTGCTTTATATAACTGGTATGTAGTTAATACCGGATTGTTATGTCCTGTCGGATGGCATGTGCCTACAAAGGAAGAGTGGGAAACATTGATTAATTATCTGGGTGGAGTAAATGATGCAGGAGTTAAATTGAAAGACACAAAATTTTGGGGAAGCCCTAATTATGGTGCAACCAATGAAACCGGTTTTTCTGCTCGTCCAGCTGGTTTAAGATGCAGTGAGGACGGGAGTTACATTTGGATTGGAGAGGTAGGTATATTATGGTCTAAATCTTTACACGAAAACTACAGAACACCTTATGTTATTTTGTTACATCACGATTATAGCGAAGTTTTTATAGAATTTAATAGTAGTAAGAAGAACGGTTTTTCTGTGCGTTGCATAAAAAATAATTGAAAATGGAACAAAAAATTAATTGGAGATTTCTTTATGGATTAAAACTATATGATTCATTTATATTTAAACTTTTCGCCGAAAAAGTTTTTAAAAATCAATTATTTATTTGTTAATTGATTACATTCTTTTATATTTGTTAAGTAGTAAACCTTACCAAAATGAAAAAATCATTATTACAAATCACAGCAGTCATCCTGATTGCAGCCTCATTAAGTTCATGTGCAACAATATTCGGCGGAACAGTTAGTAATTGTCAAAGAACAAAGCCACCTTCAGGACAACCGGCCCGACAAATAAGAGTTGGAGCACTGGTTGCTGACATATTACTGTTTTGGCCCAGTGCAATTGTAGATTTTGCCACCGGCGCAATCTATAAACCATGTAATTAAGAAACTGAAGAATTTGCCTGTCATTCGAATCCGCTGACTTCTTAGGCTCAACCTGAATATATGAATATATTGGTTGAAGTCCGAAGCTCCTTGCTTCATTACATTTGTAGGTCATCGGTATATCTCGATTACGAGTGTTTACTTGTGCTATCCAAAAGCAATAAAATATATCCTGAATTTTAGCTATGCGAAAATTGCACAATAAAATAATATTCTTATTTTTGCACCGGAAAATTAAAAGAATAAATCAATTAAGTAACATTTATAAAAAGATAATACAGTAATAGTAAAATAATAAACAATGGCAAACCATAAATCGGCAGAAAAAAGGATTAGGCAGAATGTGATACGGAAAAAGGCAAACCGCGCTGACTCACGCGCAATGCGTAACGCTGTAAAGAAAATACGTGCTACTCGTAACAAAGAAGAAGCCGTCGCAATGCTGCCAAAAGTGACAAGCACAATTGACCGGCTTGCTAAAAAGAAAATTATCCATCAGAATAAAGCCGCCAACCTTAAATCCTCAATTACAAAACACGTAAACAGCCTGACATAGATAATAACACATTTATTATTATATGAAAGCCGTCGGAAATGACGGCTTTTTTTATTTGAATCGAATCAAAAAAATCCATACATTTGAAAGAAAGATTAAACATCTCGCTGCATGTCGTTAAAAATAACCGACTGGGCTCTCGAAGACCGACCCAGGGAAAAACTTTACATGAAGGGCCCTTCCACCCTTAGCGATGCTGAACTTCTCGGTATCTTAATCAGCTCGGGCACAAAAGACAAATCGGCTGTTGACCTTGGCCGCGAACTTCTTGCTCTTGCAGGCAATAACCTCAACAGCCTCGGCAAACTCAGCATTCAGGATATTACAAAAATACGAGGCATCGGCACTGCAAGAGCAGTTACCATTGCCGCCGCCCTCGAACTGGGACGCAGACGAAAACTGTCCGAAATACCTTCCATGGCAAGTATCAAATGCTCGAGAGATGCATTCGACCTCATCAGCCCACTTCTAACCGACCTTCAACATGAGGAGTTCTGGATACTGTTTCTAAACAGATCGAACCGGGTGATACACAGAATGAAACTAAGCCAGGGAGGCATAAGTGGAACTATCACCGACATAAGAATCGTCATGAAAAAAGCAATCGAATACCTATCGTCAGGAATAATACTCTGCCATAACCACCCTTCAGGAAACCTCAGCCCGAGCGATTCCGATACAAATATTACCATTAAAATCAAAGAAGCAGGAAACTTTCTCGATATACAACTCATCGACCACCTGATAATCTCAGAAAATAATTATTACAGCTTTGCCGATAACGGTTTCCTTTGACAAAACACTAAGCTAGTACCCTTAATAACTCCCGAACAATTCAACTTTCCCGTTATCGGTACATTCTTCAAGGAGCATTCTGACCGTTTTCCCCAGAACCGGATGTACAAAATCAGGAGCTATCTCACAAAGAGGAACAAGCACAAACTTCCTTCTATGCAGTAAAGGATGAGGAATTACATATTTAGCCGTATTTATTATTCTATCACCGTAGAACAATATGTCAATATCAAGTTCCCTATTAGTGTATCCGTTACACTTATTCACTTTTCTGATTGAAGATTCCACTGACCGGACTTTTTCGAAAAAAGTAAAAGGTTCATGCATTGATACAACACATATCACACAGTTCAGAAAATCACGGTCGGAATCAAAACCCCACGGCGAAGTCTCATAAACATGCGATGCGGATATTACAGGCCCGGTAAAGCTTTCAATCATCCTAACCGCTTCCCTTATATTGTTCATCCGGTCGCCGAGGTTCGAACCAATGCCAAGATATATAAGCTCTTCCATAGTATTACAAAGTAATATATTTTTTCTGCCCGATTGTTTCTATATTTAACCTCAATAACTTCGATAAATTTTTTTACAGATGAAAAAGTTTCTTACTTACGTCCTTGCAACAATTACAGGTATAATAATTGTTTTAATACTGTTATTTCTTATTATGATCGGAAGCCTTGGTGCATTAGTCGCCACAGGTGAAAAACCGGTTACCCTGAGCAATAAAAATATACTTATCCTTAACGCAGGTGTGCCGATACCTGATCATGGCAATCCCAATCCATGGGCTGCGTTCGATATTATAAACATGACTTTCTCACCTACACCCGGTCTGAATGAAATTCTGAAGAACATCAGGAAAGCCTCGGCCGATCCAAAAATTACTGGGATTCTGATTGAAAACGGGCTTTCTTCACCGGGTTGGGCAACATCTGATGAAATACGTAACTCTCTGAAAGAATTCCGCAAAAGCGGGAAATTTGTGCTTGCTTATGCCGATTACGTCCTTACTCAGGAAGGTTATTTCCTCTCGACTTCGGCCGACAGAATATTTCTGAACCCCGGCGCAATGATGGATTTCAAAGGGCTAAGCGGTGAAGTGATGTTTTACAAACAGGCTCTCGAAAAGCTCGGCATCGAAGTTCAGGTAATTCGCCATGGAAAATTTAAGGGCGCCGCAGAACCCTTCATGCTCGACCGGCTGAGCAACGAAAACAGAGAACAGATTCAGGCTTATGTTGGAGCTATATGGAATCATGCAATCAACAGTATTTCAGAAGCAAGGAATATTTCTCCAAAAAAACTTAACAATATAGCCGACCAGCTTACTGCAACAAATCCCGAGGGAGCCTTGCAAAATGGTCTGATTGACGGCCTTATCTTCCGCGACCAGCTAATAGATACAATAAAAATTCTTTCAGGACTTTCGACAAAAGATAAAATAGGACTTGTGACGATGACAAAATACAGCCGTGTGCCCGAAACAGTTAAAAAGACATATTCGAAAAACAAAATTGCACTTATTTATGCCGAAGGAAATATTGTGATGGGAAAAGGCGACGAATTAAATATCGGAGGAAACCGTTACGCCGATCTTATAAGAGAAATCAGAAAAGACTCCACTATAAAAGCAATTGTATTGAGGGTTAACTCTCCAGGCGGCAATGCTATTGCATCGGATATCATCTGGCGTGAGATTATGCTTGCCTCCGGAACAAAACCTGTTATTATCTCTATGGGAAACTATGCCGCATCGGGAGGTTATTATATATCCGCCCCCGGCTCCAAAATCCTTGCAAGCCCTGTTACAATAACCGGTTCGATAGGGGTTTTCGGGCTCATTCCAAATGCCGGCAAATTGCTTAAAAATAAACTGGGAATCAATACCGAAACGGTTAATACCAACAAACTATCCGACTTCCCATCTATTTACAGAAGCATGTCTCCATACGAAAAGGAAGTTATGCAGAAAAGCATAGAAAAAACATATTCCGACTTCGTTACAAAAGTGTCGGAAGGTAGAAAAATAAGCATCGAAAAAGTTAATGAAATTGCTGAAGGTCGCGTATGGGACGGATCTGCCGCATTAAAAATCGGTCTCGTGGACGAATTCGGCGGTCTCGAAAAATCTATCGAAGAGGCAGCCAGTCTTGCTGGTTTGAAAGATTATTCCTTGAAGGAATATCCGATTGCCGTTTCACCCTATGAAAAACTTCTCGAAAGTCTGACAGGTAATATCAGAATGAAACTGACTGCACGAAAATCAGGCGATGCAGCAAAGTATATCGAATATTTAAATGAACTCCCGTCACTGTCGGGAATACAGGCGCGGCTTCCTTATTTTATCGAAATACGCTGAATTTGGCAGAAAAGAAAAACATACTGCTCTATCCTCTATCACTAATTTACGGTATCATTACCGGAATCCGAAATTTTCTTTATAACACAGGCATACTGAAGAGCGTAAAATTTCAAACGCCAATTATTTGTGTCGGAAATATTACCGTTGGAGGAACAGGTAAAACCCCCCATTGCGAATATTTGATTGACATTCTGAAAGATGATTTCAATGTGGCAATTTTAAGTAGAGGATATAAAAGACTTACAAAAGGATTTCTTATTGCCAGCCCTCAATCTGATTCAACTGAAATAGGTGACGAACCTTTTCAAATTTACTCGAGGCATCCCGACATCACCGTTGCTCTCGATAGTAATAGAGTCAGAGGCGTAAATAGGATATTGCAGGAAAAACCTGAAACAGATGTGATTATCCTCGATGATGGATTCCAGCATAGAAAAATCGAAGCCGGACTTAAAATTCTCCTTACCGACTATAACCGACTTATGATATATGACCACCTTCTACCTTACGGTGAATTGAGAGAAAATATTAACAATATGTACAGGGCCGATATAATAATAGTAACAAAATGCTCTCCCGATTTATCCCCGCTTCAAAGAAGATTAGTGATGAAAAGCATAAAAAAAGCACCTTTCCAGAATATGTATTTCACCACAATTGTTTACGGTTCACCTGAACCGGTTTTTGCAGATAAGGCTCACACAACCAAAAATATAAATATTTTAGACGAAAAAACTTTATCGGGTATTCTTCTTGTAACCGGAATAGCGGATCCTGCTCCTCTTGTTGAACACATAAAACAAACAAAAAAAGAAATAAGACTTTTGAAATTCCCTGATCATCACAGATATACTGAAAAAGATATAGCTAAAATAAACACTGCCCTCAATTCACTTCCTTCGGGAAACAAATTAATTATTACTACTGAAAAAGATGCAGTACGATTCAGGGAAATCGGTAATATAGTACCTGATAATATGAAGTCTATCTTTTATTATATTCCAATAAAGATAGATTTTCTATATAATGAGAAAGAAAAGTTTAACAAGCAGGTCATTGATTACATCAGAAAAAACAGAAAAATAAATCAGAATTCCCTGAAAAGAGAGAAGTTGTAATGAAAAACAAGGTTACTTTTTTAAACCGTGGACTCACACGATTAAGCAGCGGATTAACACAAAAAATCTATTGAAATCTGTGAAAAAATCTGTGCTATCTGTGGTTAATAAAATTCTATCTCAAAACTGTACAAACCTTTTTCCATCTTTCAGTTTTACCATGCTCGTCAAAAACCGAAATGTAAATAATATAGATTCCCCTTTGCACCAGCGAGCCGTCATCAGACGTTCCATCCCAGACAACTGTGGCCTCATTGCCTATAAAGAAATTTACTGCGAGCTTTCTGACAGAATTTCCCGTCTCGTCGAAAATCGTAATATTCGTTACGTTTCCGTTACCTGGTAACTTGAAATAAATAAGCAGTAAATCTTCATTTCCGTCGCTGTTGGGCGACAACCTTGTAGATGAAAGTGAAATATTTCCTTCACCGGCTGTAATTTCCGAAAACATCGAATTCTTTGCCCCTGGTGTGCCCCACCCCGATGCTTCTGAGGCAGTGTGCCAGTTTCCGGATAATGACGACAGAGCTCCAGGGTTTATCTTTTCCAGTGCTATCCCTTCCCTGCCGGAGAGAAAAGGCAAATGTTGCTTCTCGCTGTATTGCACCTCATCCAGTATCTCGAGCGCACGATTAAACAAGATTAAATGACCTTTATCATCGGGCATGGAAGGCATCTGTGAAACTCTGAAAATATTGTCGCTGCATGAGGAAAAATATCTCGATATAACGGCAGGTTTGTTTTCAGTGATTACATAGTACATTCCAGGCAAAAAGCAGCGGCTAATGGCAGAAACAGCAAGGGCGGAAGAAATTTTGCCGTTTTCAAAACTTTTCGAAGCAACAGAAATTTTAGAAGCATC
Source organism: Bacteroidales bacterium (assembly GCA_017999895.1). Taxonomy (GTDB): domain Bacteria; phylum Bacteroidota; class Bacteroidia; order Bacteroidales; family VadinHA17; genus LD21. Next base: position 30,640 of record JAGNKY010000001.1, on the reverse strand, counting down.
TATTATTTTTCCCGAAACATTGTATAATTCGATATAATCGGCATCACCAGGCAAAGGGTTGAAAAGAAGCTCATTGAAAACGATATCACCTGCTTCCGGCGTTTCGGGAAGGCCAAACTCCATCGAACTCCTTTGCGCCCTGTTTCCTGCAAAGTCAGTTAAACCAGCGGGAAGTATTAGCTTATAACTCTTGCCTCTCTTAAAGTATTCATCAACCTTGAAAACCCATTCCCTGCGCAAAGGTTCAAATGACTTTACTGAATTTACAATCCGGTCGTTAATTCTAATTTCCTCTTTTAAAATTTCGACATTATATACCGGCTCAGAAAAAAGAACTCTCAGACTCAGTGAATCGTCCGGAAATACATTTAAAATTCCTTCGAAGGAACGGTCGGGATTGGCGGCATTTACGGAGTTAGGCTTATCTGGCGTTCCGCCTTTAACGGATACCGAAGCTTTCCAGTTGCCATCGTAATAAAAAGGATAATCGGTATCAATCATTTCGAGCGACCATCCTCCTTCCGATTTCAGATTATCACCATACCACGACGAAAAATATTCCACACCATGTATCATGGTGCCGCTGCTGTCGCAGATTACCAGACACTTGCCGGCATCTGTGAGAGCAGGAAATGATTTGAAACCACAGGTTTTCCCGTATTTTGAAAAAACTGCGGTATCCGAAACATGACATAAAATATACTGTTCGCCCTTATTTATTGTAATATCGGGGAACAGATATTTCTGGCTTCCGGAGATTATTGACCATCCTTTAAGAGAAAGAGGGAACTCACATCTTGATGTTATTTCGATATATTCTTTCTCAGGAAGTGCAACCGGAGGCGACGGATCAGCCATTATTTCCGAAATAACAACATCTCCTGTTTCAGCCCATACAGGTACGAACTTTAATAAAACATTTTCTGTACAGTTTGAATCCCGATCGCATATAATATTGATTTTTAATTCATTTATTTGCTTATTTATAAACCCTTCATCGAATATTAGTCTGAATGTGTTACGGCCGGTGACGACGGCATCACAAAGAGGTGAAATAATATTGTTCAAAAGAAAATTTGCCTTGTCCATGAAATCAGGAAGGACTTCCTCCTCAACACTGATTTCAACAATGTTTCTTCCTTTCACTTCACAACCTGATACAGCAGGAGGAACGGTGTCAGAAATAAACGGACCTTCTATAACAAGGTTGTCGAACCATAATAATCTGTCACAGGTGGCAGTGTATTTAAAATAAATCCCGCACCATTCAGGGTTACAAATTTCTATATCTGTTCCGGTGCAGGAATTGAATTTTGTTCCATCATTCAACGTAACTGAAATATGCCAATCACCTTCAAGCGTCCGGACGATTTCAGTAATGGCAGCTTTTTTTGTTCCGATATCTTTTTCCCAGTTTACTCCCGTTGAAATGAAAGGCGAAACATTGCCGTTTTTTATTTTCCATAACCTTAACGTATCGTCATAACCTGACATATTTACACCAATTGCATAACCATTTAAAGTTGTCCCCGGCAGCATTTCACTTATCCGTCGGTCAGCCAAAAGGAAAAAACTCCAGTTATTCGATGAGGAAGGATTGTAGCCATGGCGCACCATAAATGACCATTTTATACTATCCATTTCGGAACGTAGGTTCTTCAGCGAAAATGACACCATATCAACACCTGCTTCCGGATTATCACGCGAATGATGTAAAGAGTATTTACCTGACAAGGGGTTCAAGCTATCAGCTTCCCAGCTTCCGTTTGTGCTTTGAATCCAGTTTTTTAGTGTTCCGTCTTCGAAATTCTCATTTATCTGGCCCGACAAAATAAATGGCACAAATGAGAGAATAAAAACAACTTTTTTCATACAGCGAGACGATTTGAAAAAAAAGCTACTTTTGACACGTTTTTCAACAAAGTAAATATCGTTAATTTTTAAATAGTTTTTAAAAAGTAAAAATGAAAATTGCAGTTGTAGGAGCAACGGGCATGGTAGGCCGGGTAATGGTCGAACTGCTTGAGGCGAGGAACTTCCCTGTTTCTGAACTCATACCCTCAGCTTCGGAAAAATCGATCGGAAAGGAGATAATTTTCAAGGGAAAGCCTGTAAAAGTAGTAAGTGTTAGTGAAGCAGTTGAGTCTAAACCTGTTTTTGCGATTTTCTCTGCCGGTGTTGACGTTTCAAAAGAATGGGCTCCTGTGTTTGCAAAGAACGGAACGGTAGTAATAGACAACTCATCTGCATGGAGAATGGAAGAGAACATACCTCTGGTTGTTCCGGAGATAAACAGCCATGTCATAAAGAAAGGCGACAGGATAATTGCAAATCCTAACTGCTCTACTATACAGCTGGTTATGGCACTTGCACCGCTACATAAAGTCTATAAAATAAAAAGACTGGTTATTGCCACATATCAGTCGGTTACCGGGACGGGGGTAAAAGCTGTTAAACAACTCGAAAATGAACGGCGAGGCATAAAAGGAGAAATGGCGTATCCCCACCCTATTGATTTAAACTGTTTTCCTTTTGGTGGAAAATTCCTGCCGTCAGGATATACAACCGAAGAACAAAAACTTGTTGACGAAACAAGGAAGATACTGGAAGACGAAACCATCCAGATTACTGCCACCGTTGTAAGGATACCTGTTATCGGTGGTCATTCAGAGGCCGTGAATGTTGAATTCGAAAGGGAATATGACCTTGATGAAGTGAGAAAACTTATAGAGGAATTCCCCGGGTTGCTTCTATATGATAATCCTGCTGAACATAAATATCCTATGCCGATACTTGCACATAACCGTGATGAGGTTTTTGTGGGCAGACTGAGGAGAGATTTTTCACGGGAAAAATGTCTTAATATTTGGATTGTAGCCGATAACATAAGAAAGGGTGCTGCCACCAACGCAATCCAGATTGCTGAGTATATGTTGAAAAATAGTCTGTATTAATGTGTCGATTGCCCTTGCAAAAAATTTACAAAAGTATTTATTATCTGTTTGGATTTCTTTTTACAAAGTCCCTTAAAAAGGAAAAAATAAAATCAAATAACAGTAAAAAACTAAAAACTATTGCCTGCTGATATCATATACGAATATTTTATCTGCATGTCTTATATAGAGGCGCTTCCCGCATATAACCGGATGTGCCCAGTACATACTGTTGCCGCCTGAGGGTAGCTTAAATTCGCCAAAAACTTCATATTTATCGGGTGTGGCCCTCACAAGCCTCAGAGTACCTCTTTGTTCCAGAGTGTAAAGCATACCGTCGGCATAAGTAATGCATCCCTCATCGTTTGTGGCTCTCCATCTTTGCTTGCCTGTCATTACATCAAGGCAATGCCAACCCCTGCTCCCATTGCTGCCTGAGCCATATACAAAACCTTCATGCAAAATGACACCACCATGATGATTGTCCATCAGTGGAGATTCCCATATTTTTTCCGGTTTGATTTCCTTCCCCGAAACATTAAGTTTATATAACATACTCCCCTTTGTGTAGCCACTTGAAATGAACACATAATTGTCAAAAAGGACAGCATCGCCAATATTACACTTCTGCTGGTTAACAACATCTACTTTCCACAACAGTCTTCCAGTTTGCGTATCCACACCGTAATAACATATAGCACTTGCGCCTGTTACCTGATGGTAATCGCCGATTTTACCCGTTACCGGTGAAGTATATCCTTCTGCACCTGGAATCTCTGTGTTTGCCCATATAAGCTCTCCCGTCTTCTTATTAAGGCAGACTTGATGACCTTTTTTCCCTGCAGGTCTCACATAGAGATGATCCCCTTCTATCATGACCGATTCGGCATAACCGTATTCAGGTACAGGAGCACTGAATTCATCCATAAGATCCTTGTGCCAGATTTCTTTACCTGTCTTTGATTCAAGTGCAACAAGCATTCCCATTTCACCAAGAAAATAAATTACCCCATTATCATAAGTCGGGGTACTCCTTGGTCCAGTATATGAACGAGCCCATGAAGCAGTAGTTGACCACGCACTGCCGACAGGTTTTTTCCAGATAAGTTTCCCCTGCAGATCGAATGCATACACAAAAGGTTGTTTATTCACAGAACCTGCTGTAAAGAGCATTCCATCTGCAACAGATACAGAACTATATCCTTCTCCCAGCCCTGAAATAGTTAGGAGCAACTTTGGACCATTGGCAGGCCACTGACGTGCCAGTCCTGTTTCGGTTGACTTATTCTTTCGGTCAAGACCATGGAAACATGGCCACTCGTTTTTTGTTTGTGCAGCAACGCTATAATCGGTGAAAATAAGTAGTAGAGAAATAAAAAATGCCTCGATAAAAGCACGGAATATTTTATTCTTTCGTTTCATAAAGTTTATTAAAAATTTATTATGATTTATTAAATATCTTCTCGAGCAGGCTAAAATAGTAAATTCTGGTAAATGAATCAGATTTAATAAAACGTATATTTATTAGTGATTGATATACTATATAACGTACTGCTAAATAGTACTATACATAAAATAGTTCATATTCTTAAATGAATATAGGATTAAATATATTGTAAGTATTAAATGTATAAAAGCTCATAAGAAGGAGTTATTATCAGAATAGAAAATATTATATGGATATCTGGATATGTGGATTTTTTTCACCTCCTCGTATAAAAGATTCTTTAGTTCCTCAATGTTATCCTTTGTTTTTGCCGAGATGAATACTATTTTTCCATCATTATTATTTGCCATCCATGTCTTTTTAAGTTCTTCGAGGGAAAAATTTTCTTTTGTCATTGGAGTAAGGTCATCATCATCTTTTCTTGTATATGTAAATGCATCGGTTTTATTGAAGATAAGGATGTTTATTTTGTTTTTGATATTCATCTCATTAAGTGTATTTTCCACCACTTTTATCTGTTCCTCGAAGCCTGGGTGTGAAATATCGACAACATGTAATAAAATATCCGATTCTCTTACTTCATCGAGGGTTGACTTAAACGATTCCACAAGATGATGGGGCAGCTTCCTTATAAAACCCACTGTATCGGAAAGAAGAAATGGGATATTGTTTATAACTACCTTGCGCACTGTTGTATCGAGTGTGGCAAAGAGTTTATCTTCAGCAAATACATCAGATTTACTAAGAAGGTTCATAATTGTTGATTTGCCGACATTTGTATATCCAACTAATGCAACTCTTACAAGACGCGACCTGTTTTTCCGTTGAACAGACATCTGCATGTCGATTTTTTTCAACTGTTCCTTCAGATTAGATATCTTTGTTCGGATTCTACGGCGGTCGGTTTCGATTTCAGTTTCTCCCGGGCCTCTCAGTCCGATGCCTCCTCTTTGTTTTTCGAGATGTGACCACATACCTGCAAGACGTGGAAGGATATATTGATATTGAGCAAGTTCAACCTGAGCGCGTGCATAAGATGTACGTGCCCTGCCTGCAAAGATATCGAGTATCAGGTTTGTTCGGTCGAGCACACGGCATCCGAAAGACTTTTCAATATTCCTGAGCTGACTGGGAGAAAGGTCGTCGTCGAATATTGCAATATCAACTGAATTACCCGAAACAAAATCAGCGATCTCTTCTATTTTCCCCGAGCCTATAAAAGAATGTGGATTGGGTGAATCAATTCTCTGTATGAATGTTTTTAATGTTACTGCGCCGGCTGTGTAGGCCAGAAAACTTAACTCTTCAAGATAATCGTTTACTTCGGCTTCACTCTGTCCCGGGTATATCACCCCTATAAGTACCGCTCTTTCGGTTCTGCTTTCAGTACTGATCATTCCCTTCCCTGATACACTTAATCTCCCAAGTTTAAAAATTAAAATGTTTTATATTATCAACCTCCGGCTATTTGTTATAGCTCCCCTTATAGCCATTTTAAGAGATTCCGAACATCGCATCACCATTTCCACATCGCCTGGAAAAGGTAATGGTTGAGACTTTGTTCTTTCGACTTGCTCGGACGATAGTGCATTAATGTCACCAAGTGCACGAGCTGAAACGTGTTCAAAAGTTGACTGCGCTCCTATCGGATCCTTTTTCAAAACTTTGCCGGGATTGGCCTGAATCAACTCTACATCACCTTCTATGCGACATATTTTCTGCTGAACCGTTTCAATAAGTGCACACTGAACAGTTTTATATTTCGGCATCTTTATGTCATTGCCGAGTGAATCCTTCATCACATTTCCTTTTTTATCCAGAACGTAAGTAAAGCCGTCTTCAATTTCCTTTTTAATTACCGAATCCCTCTGAACTGTTTGATCTGGACCAACAATCACACTTAAAATATTAACATTTATAAAGTAATCAAACTGAATATCAGGATTAAGTACTTCCGTATAATATTCAACCCACTCGGAATTCAATGCAGGTAAATTAAGTTCAAGAAGATCTTCTTCGAATTCTTTTGGGAACCTGATGACCGACTTGTTTTGTACTGAAACAAGAACTCGGCTCATTCCCATGTATTTTGCTTCAGCTATTTTATTATCTATATTCTCATAATCGCCAACATATTCCTTTGCCCTGATAAATTCGCCATAAGCCTGACGATACGATTCTTTCATCTGGTGTTTCATTAGCTCTATACCATGAGCATAATAATAATCAGCAGCCTTACGTTTTGCTTCTATCATTTCCTGCATATAATCAACGTATGGCACATTTAAGTCCGGAACTGTTCTAACAAGCGCCTGTCTGTCATAAAGTCGTTTATAGATAATATAAATCTCATCCCAGTTATCTGGCTTACCTTCTGTTTTTAGAAATCTTATTCTTTCAATATCTTGCTCATTAGCTATTTTATAAGAATTTTCCAGAATAGTTCTCTGTTTTGCATCATCAGGATTTTTACGTAATTGCCTCACTGCCAGTTCTACGGCATTGCCATAGTTTCCTTTCTGCATTTGCTTTTTTGAAGATCCGCAGCCTGAAGTGACAAATACAACAATTAAAATTACCGGTATAAGTCTTTTCATTAAATAGAATATCTATATAGATAATAAAATTAATTAAATTTTGAATATAAAAATAGAAATATTTATCAGACTGTAAATTAAAGTTCGAAATTCAAAAAAATTGAAAATCTGACTCTCACCGGTTTTCCTCTTTGAAAGCCGGGAGTCCATGGGGGAGACTCTTCAATTGCCTTTTTTGCCACCTCATCAAGTATTTTGTCTACGCCTTTAACAACTTTGACGTTACTGACTGTTCCGTCGGGTTCAACTATAAAAGTCAGATAAACTTTTCCACTGATACCTTTTTCCTGTGCTTCTTTAGGATAAACAACTCTTTTTCTGAGCCATTCTCTAAATTTTTCAATGTCGCCACCCATAAATTTCGGTGGCACTTCAAGGATGAAATAATCATAAGCCTTATTGCCTCCACTCCCGCTTCCTTCACCGAATAATTCATCATCTCCTGTACCAAAAGAGGCTGAAAATGTTTCGGAAGTAGTCTCTTCCATAAGTTTAACTTCTTCGATCGGGGGCAAAGTAAACTCATTTTCCTTAACAGTATCAATTATTACCGGAGCTACATATTTTACAATATTTTGCGTGGCTTCAGGTGCTGGGGGCGGTGGTGTAACAGGCGGAACGTAAATTTCTTCTGGTGGAGGTTGCATATTCTCCATATTTATGTAAACAAACTTCCTTCCCGAACTTTCACCAATTGTATAAGGTTTTTTTATATTTCGTATATATGGTATAATTATTATGGATGAAACTATTAATATTGTAATAATTGTTGATTTTATCAAAATAGAGTTATACTTTTTCCGTAAAACATAAGCACCATATTCCTTATTTCTTTTTTCAAAAACAATATCATTAAAATTCATTATTTCTTTTCCCTTGGCCATTTTCAAAATAAATCTCTTTTTTAAAATGTTCAATTTTCCTCACAAAATTAGTGCCGTATCTCCAAATCTGCCAATAATTCTTAACTAACAAACAAGGATTTTGTTACAGAGGTGCAAAGTTAATAAAATAATATCAGGCTTTTGTTTTTTATTTTTTATACATTTACGCTGCTTTACTGGGGATATAGCTCAGATGGCTAGAGCGCGTGACTGGCAGTCACGAGGTCAGGGGTTCGATTCCCCTTATCTCCACTTTCGTCCCGATAGATCAAGGTTATGACGGACGCAACACACCAGGTCGCGCGAAGAAGAAATACGATCTCCTTTTCGAACTTCTTCAAAATACGGGAAACGCAGGCCCAGCAAAATTTGTCATAAATGATAATGGCTGAAAATTATATCCCGAAATACAAATTATCTATTATTTGACTATGAAACAAAAATTATTAAAAATAAAACAATAGAATAGAAATTAAAAATTACATATCCCAGCCTTTTAATTAAAATAATTAAACAGATATAATAACAATAATATAACTAATAAGTAAGAATATGGTTCTTGATTTTGAAATAATAAAATCATTCTATGAAAAATTGCCCGACAGAATCTCAAATATTAAAAAAGTTATTAATAAACCTTTAACTTTAAGTGAGAAGATTCTTTACAGTCATTTATTTCAGGGAAATTTCATTTTACCATATAGAGGAGGAGAAGATTACGCTGAATTTACGCCTGACAGGATTGCTATGCAGGATGCAACTGCCCAGATGGCTCTATTACAGTTTATTACAGCAGGGAAAGCAAATTCGGCTGTTCCTGTTTCCGTACACTGCGACCATCTTATTATGGCTAAAGAAGGAGCTGAAACCGACCTGAAGTCGGCTCTGATAGTCAACAAAGAAGTATATGACTTTTTGAGTTCTATTTGCGATAAATATGATTTCGACTTCTGGAGGCCCGGTTCAGGAATAATACATCAGGTAGTTTTAGAAAATTACGCTTTCCCCGGAGGGATGATGATAGGGACCGATTCGCATACGGTAAATTCAGGCGGCCTTGGAATGATAGGCATCGGGGTTGGAGGTGCCGATGCTGTTGATGTGATGTCGGGAATGGGATGGGAACTTAAATTCCCAAAACTTATAGGTATTATACTTACAGGCCGACTTAAAGGATGGACATCGCCAAAAGATGTTATATTAAAACTGGCAGGGATGCTTACAGTTAGTGGAGGAACAGGATATATTATTGAATATTTCGGCGAGGGAGCAAAATCAATCTCGTGTACTGGCAAAGCAACAATTTGCAATATGGGAGCTGAGGTAGGAGCCACATGCTCAGTTTTCGGATTCGATAAGTCTATGTCGGATTATCTTGTCGCAACAGGCCGTAAGGAAGTTGCACATCTGGCTGAAAAAATAAGCGAACACCTTACAGGCGATATGGAGGTATATGTAAGCCCTGAAAAATATTTCGACAAGGTTTTTGAGATAAATCTCTCCGAGCTTGAGCCTTATATCAATGGACCTTTTACTCCTGATTTTGCGACACCCATTTCAGAAATGAAAGAGACAGCCAAAAAAAACGGCTGGCCTGTTAAAATCGAAACCGGTCTGATTGGTTCATGCACCAATTCTTCTTATGAAGATATTTCAAAAGCTGCTTCGGTTGCAAAAGACGCGTTGTCAAAAAATCTAACCCCAAAAGGCGAATTTGTAGTAACACCAGGATCTGAAGAGATACGGTCAATAGCAGAACGAGATGGTTTTCTGTCAACTTTTAAGGAAATAGGAGGAAAAATATTTGCAAATGCATGTGGCCCTTGCATAGGGCAATGGGAACGTAAATCTTCAAATAAAAATCATGTGAATACTATTATTCATTCTTTTAACAGAAATTTTGCAAAACGCAACGATGGTAATCCCAATACACATGCTTTTGTCGCTTCTCCAGAAATTGTTACAGCCCTTACAATAGCCGGCGATTTGACATTTAATCCTTTAACGGATTATTTGACCAATTCAAAAGGTGAAAAAGTTAAACTTAATGAACCTTCAGGATTTGTTTTGCCTCCGCAAGGATTCCTTAACAAGAAAGAAGGACTACAAAAGAACTCAAAAAATAAAACTGATATTTCTATAATAATCAACCCTTCTTCAGACAGGCTTCAGTTTTTATCTCCATTTCCGGAATGGGACGGAAAAGATTTTACAGACTTACATTTATTGATAAAAGCCAGAGGAAAATGTACAACTGACCACATCTCAATGGCCGGACCCTGGCTTAAATACAGAGGTCACCTCGAAAATATCTCGAATAATTACATGATCGGCGCAATAAACTTTTTCACCAATCAACCTGGCCTTGTGCTAAATCAGATTACAGGAAAATATGAGCCTGTACCCAATGTTGCAAAATTTTACAGGTCATCTGGCAAGGCTTCAATAGTTGTGGGCGAGGAAAATTTCGGCGAGGGTTCATCAAGAGAACATGCGGCTATGGAACCAAGATATTTGAATGTAAAAGCTATCCTCGCGAAATCATTTGCTCGTATTCATGAAACAAATCTGAAAAAGCAGGGAGTGCTTGCCTTGACTTTTTCAGATAAGAATGATTATGACAAAATTCTTGAAAAAGACAGAATTGATATCGTCGGACTAAATGAGTTCTCTCCCGGGAAACAAATAAAGCTAATACTCCATCATGATGATGGCAGCATGGATGAAATATATGTAAACCATTCTTACAATGAAACTCAGATTGAATGGTTTAAAGCAGGCAGTGCTTTAAATCTTATAAAGAATAATAATGAAGGTTATTACAATTCATTCTAATCCATCAAATCTGTAAGTTTCATTTAAAAAAAATTGAATTTTTTCAATGAAATAATAAAAATAAATAAAACTGTAATTTTTACATTTCCCAGCCTTTTCTGTACTCGCGTGTAAGGAATTTATTTGCAGCTTCGTCGTTGGTTATTTTCATTAGTTCCGAATTATACTCGACCTTCTTTCTTGCCCTGAGTGCGACAGCACCTAAGAGTATCGTTTCTGTTACAGGTCCGCAATAAAGGAAGCTTCCCGGCGATTGTATATTGTTTTTGAAAGCATCTATCCATACGTCATTCCCTGACGGGCCTTCAGGCTCCTTTGTAGGAGGAACAAATTCCTTCATTCTGCTTTCGGGCAGTAACACAGGGGCTTCACCACGGAACCCTGCTACGATTTTACCTCTATCGCCCACAATCATCATCCCCTCACGTGAAAGAGATTTCCCTTGTGCTGAGAGTTCCTCCGGAACAAATGGCCGCATACCACCATCGTACCAGAAAAGGTCAAAAGGCGGAAGAGACTTTTGTGCGCCAAATTTAAACTTTATCATGCATGATAGCGGAAATGCCACATCATTGATTATGCTAACTGCAACATTTTCCTTGAAACCACAAGTAGTCGTACCATAAGCTTCGGCGCTGAGAGCCGGCGTATTTATCCCCAGTGTCAGGAAAAGCGGGAAGAGACTGTAATGACCCATATCGGCAATACTCCCTGCTCCAAAATCGTACCAGCCACGGAAAACGGCGTGAGTATAATTAGGATGATAAGGCCGGTCAGGTACAGGACCAAGCCATAACTGCCAGTCGAACCCGGCCGGTATTGGCTGAGTATCGGTCGGATTTTCCTGCCATTGAGGCCAAACCGGACGATTCGACCAGTTATGTATCTCTTTAAGAGTACCTATCATACCGTCGTCAATCATCTTTTTGATAACTGTGCACCCGGGTTGGCGACTCCATGCAAGCAGGTGTGTACTTAAACCGGTTTTTCTGGCTGTATCATAAGTTACTCTCCATTCCTTTATTCTGTTTGCAACAGGTTTGTGTGTCACAACGTGCTTACCTTTGTTCATAGAGGCAACTGCCACAGCTGCATGAAGATGGTCGGGCGTCATTATCTTTATTGCATTCAGATCCTTCTCCTTATCAAGCATCTCACGAAAGTCATTATATGACGAACATCCTTTATAGTTTGCTACGTTTCTAACCTTTGCATAGTACTTTTGCACAAATTCCTGTCCGATATCCCTGCCACCAGGAATACCTTTAATATTTTCACCCCAGTTTGGTTCTTTGAGTGTCTGTCTGATAGTGTCGCGAACACTGTTCATAGACCAGTCGACATAATTGGTAGTGTATTTATTAGGATCACATACCGCAACAATCTGTATAGAAGGATGAGTGAGCAACGGAGCCATTTCCCTCAAACCCTGCGTGCCGCAGCCAACGTAACCAAGTGTGATTTTGTCGGATGCAGCTACATAACCACGTCCTCCAAGCACCGTGCGCGGTACAATTGTGAATGCGAGGGATGCGGCAGCGGCCGATCCCAAAAATTCACGACGTTTAATTTTATTCGTTTTTTTCATGGTTAAATGTTTTGTTAATCAAATAATTGATAAATAATCAAATTAAATATTATCAAAATTAATCAATAAATCTGAATTATTTTTTAAACATTCCTGTTAACTTTTAAATAAAATATAATTCATTTCTCTTAACGTTATTCGAAAATTTGATTTTGGTTCAGTAATTTATTATATTTGATTAACTTTACTATATAAAAGGGTTATATAAATAAAAGTTTCTAAACCAGCAGGCTATGAAAAAATACATTTACCTCACAACTGCACCGGAGGCATTGATTGGTTCAATGCTTCCTCCGGAAGATTTCGGCTGTTATATGGCTACAGGAACAAAGAAATCTAATAAAAGCCAGATAATATTTTTTGAGGTTGATTTTGAGCAAGTTAAGCCGCTCATTAATCTTGATTACCTCAACAGGAAGTGCGTTCCCAAAGAAGACGGCTCACCAAAAAGTTCCGTGTACCTTTCAATTTACCGGGTACTGGAGTCTATACCGCTTACAGCTTTGAAGGATCTTTATCTTACAACTGATACTGGTTACGTCCTTCCTCTTAAACAAGCTCCTTACGATAAGAATAAATATGTAGGGAAAAACATGTTTTTATATCAGGAATTATGTCCTGTCAATCCACAAATAGCCAGTAACCTGCCTCCTCACGAATTCCTTAAGGTTTTAACCGACGGCTCTCAACCTATATATGTCCCCAAGTTGTTCTTCGTAGATCTTAAACTCGGGGAACTTGCAATTGACCCTCTTGAGGGCTCTGCTGAACATCTGCCATACGGTTCCATATCTCATTTGCGCGACTGCCTCGAAATAATAAAAACTGAAGAAAAGAAGCAGATGAAAACAGTTCAGAGAATCTATACAGGGGCTCTCCTTTACCGCACAATAGAGACCGGTTTTTATGTCGGCGCAAAAGACGATATTTTATTCTACCCTTATCCATCAATGGCTGAAATCGAAAAAATAAACTATTATTTCTTCAGAGCAATCTGAAATGAAATAATATTTTTCGGCACAAGTTAGATAAGATTCAAGAAGCCTCCATAAGGGAAAAATATCTTATGTTGTGAATTAAAAGGAATGATATATTCCCTGCTTGATATTTTCTTTGTGGCATTCCATACATCCCTGACAATTTTCAATATTATAGGCTGGGCATGGAAGAAAACAAGGGTATTAAACCTTATAACACTCATTCTTACAGGTTCTTCCTGGCTTTTTCTAGGAATGATTGTCGGAGTTCCAGGCTACTGCCCTTTTACTGACTGGCATTTCAGGGTGCTAGAGAAACTGGGAAAAACAAATTTGCCCAACTCATATATCAAATACCTCGCCGACCGAATTACAGGATTAAATTTTAACACCAGACTTGTTGATACCGCAACTCTGGCTGTTTTTATTTGTGCTCTCGCTATTTCAATTTTCCTTAATATGAGAGATTATTATAAAAAGAAATATTAATACGGGCTGAAAACTTTTTACCAGACTCCAGTAAAAATACTGAAAAGAAACTTTTTATGGCTCATCGTGCTAACACGGATAAATCTAATTCCCTTGTAAATCCGTGGTTATAAAATATTGAATCAAGTTTAAAATTGTAAACATAATAAATGTACTCCAGCCTGTTTTCTACATAACTTTACTTCAGTTTGCATTTTATCATTTGTCAATGTTAACGATATGTTAATTACGGCTAAGTCTGGAATTTTTTCATTTCGGTAAATGTCTAATTAAAAAACAAATTAGATGAACAATATGAAATTTTAAAGCCATGAAACATATTTTGAAAATAATGATTGCAGGAATAGTTCTGACAGCAGGTATTCCAACCCTTTATGGCCAGAGGGGAATTGGACGGATGGATGACTCAATCAGAATGAAGAGGTCGGACATGAATATGCAGATGAGGCGAGCTCCAGGAATGATGCAAAATGACACAGCCCGATTCAGAGGCAGAGGTTATAGAGGAGGTGCATGGGGTTACTTCCCCGGTTATATGGGTGCCTGGCATTTTTACGGTTATGGACCAGGCAGAGGATTTGTTCCACCGCCATTTTATGGTCCTGAATTTTTTGGTTTCCGTGGATATGGATTCATGATGCCCCCTCCGACCAGGAGACCAGGATGGAATGAAAGACCAGCTATTGAAAGGATTCCAGACCTTACCGAAAAACAAAAGCAAGAAATTGACAAACTAACAGAGAATTTTCGGAAAGAGATGAAAGCTTTCCGCGAAGAAAACCAGAAGAAAGCAGAAAAGATGAGAAAGAATTACCGGGACAATGTTTTGAAAGTACTTACTCCTGAACAGAAGAAATGGCTCGAAGAGAGAAATGCAATGGCTCCCATAAAGCAAAAATAAAATATCTGATATTGCATGTTATGTAATTTGTTTTCAGGTTAATTGGTTAGGGTTAGTAGTTAACAAGGGAAGGATGCCTTAATAGGCATCCTTTTTATTTAGATTGAAGTAAAGTCTTGATGCTTCGAAGAAAAAGATGTTATCACTTTTATTGGGCTTATTCACATTTTAAAATAATTTTCTTATAATCCATAAAATCAGTGATAATATAATACTTAGAATAATCATAGTGGTTATCGGGAAATAAAACCTTACGTTCCCCTTTTCAATGCGAATATCGCCCGGTAACCGTCCAAGCCAGCTCAATTTGTCGGCGGCAAAATATATTATAAGTCCTGCAATTACAAGAATAACACCAGTAACTATGAGTATTTTTCCTAACTGTGACACTATTAACTTCTTCCTGACCTCTTTTCGAAAATATCCAGGAATGCATTATTTAATATATCATTCTAACACGTATCGTATTTGGTATTTTTTTCAGGTCGTTTATTACCAACGGATCGAGTTCGCTTTCGGTTTCCATTATCACATAACCTATATCAGCGTCGGTTTGAAGATATTGTGAGGAAATATTTATGTGTCTTGAAGAAAAGAAATGGTTTATTTCCTGCATCACTCCCGGAACATTTTTATGAATATGCAAGAACCTTTGTTTTGAACAGTTTGGCTGAAGCGATATTTCAACAAAATTAACTGCCCCGATTGTAGAGCCTGTATCGCTGTATTTCACAAGTTTTTCGGCGACCTCAAGCCCTATGTTAGCCTGTGCTTCTCGTGTATTACCCCCTATATGCGGAGTAAGAATAACATTATCGAATTGCTGGAGTTCATTTTCGAACGGTTCAACATTAGAGGACGGCTCCTTAAGAAACACGTCGGCAGCAGCGCCGCCAAGGTACTTTGACTTCAATGCATCGGCAACTGCCTTATAATCCACAACATCGCCACGAGAAGTGTTTATCAGGCAGGAACCCTTTTTCATCATTGCAATTTCTTTTTCAGAAATCATGTTCTTTGTCAGTGGCGTCGAAGGCACATGAAGAGTTACTACATCAGAGTTTTTAAGAAGCTCTTCAAGAGAAGAAACCGGTTTTGCATTCCCAAGACTTAGTTTCTTCACTATGTCGTAATAAATGACATTCATTCCCATGCTCTCGGCAAGAATAGACACCTGAGAGCCGATATGCCCATAACCGACTATTCCGAGCGTTTTGCCCCGTACTTCCACGGCATCGCCCATAGATTTCATCCAGACACCTTTGTGTGCCAGAGCATTCTTTTCAGGGACACCCCGTAACAGCATTATACATTCGGCAATGACAAGCTCAGCTACAGAACGAGTGTTGGAAAAAGGAGCATTGAAAACCGGAATTCCGAGCATTTTTGCATCGTAAAGGTCAACCTGATTGGTTCCGATGCTGAAACATCCTATTGCAAACAGCTTGGGTGCTTTATGAAGAATATCTCTTCGTAGCTCAGTACGGCTTCTGATACCAATTATGTAAGTTTCCTGAAGTTTCTTTTCCAGCTCAGCGCCGGTCAAAGCTTCCTTGTAATATTCAATATTGGTATAACCATTTTCAGTAAACAGCTTTACGGCATTTTCATGAATACCCTCGAGCAAAAGAATTTTTATTTTATCTTTATCATAAGAATATTTTGGCATCAGAAAATTATTCTTTGAATTTTCCGGCAAAATTATAAATTGAGATTGAAAATTTTAATTTTTTTTAATAATATTTTTAATATTTTCAATCTGAACCGCCTTAAACTGCTTCAATTGTTGAAGGGGGTTTAGGGGCTATGTTATACGTAACTGAAACAACTCCAGGAACTTCGTCCAAAAGTGACGAAGCCACTTTTTCGAGAACGTCAAATGTCAGACGGGTTGGTTTTGCAGTTCGGGCATCGGTACTATCCCAGCAGCGCACTTCTATCTGCATCCCGAAATCACGTTTTCCGTTCCGTATCCCAGTTACCCGGTCGCCGTGTAATATTGCCATATATTGAAACGCTCCGGTTCCCTTGAGGAGATTTTCAACAATACGAGTGGCTTTTCTTACAATTTCGAGCTTTTCTTCCGTTACCTCGCCTATAATACGGGCAGCCAGAGCAGGACCAGGGAAAGGTATGCGGTTGAAAATTTCCTCAGGCAGACCAAGTGCTTTACCGACCATCCTTACCCCGTCTTTACGAAGCTGTATAATGGGCTCGATGATCTGGTATCCGAACGCTTCCTCAGGGTCAATGCCGAGCTGTGCAAAAACATTATGCTGACGTTTTATGCCTGCAACGGTTTCGTCAACATCGGTAAGAATCGTTCCCTGAAGAAGAAACTTTGCTCCGCTTTCCCTTACTATACGGCCGAAAACCTTTTTATAAAAAGTTTGAGTTATTGCTTCCCTCTTCTTTTCAGGATCAGTAATCCCCTTCAGGGCATCGAGAAATTCCTTCCTGGCATCAATAATTTCAACTGGGACGCCAAGTTTTCCAAACGTCTCCACAACCGACTCGGGCTCGCCTTCCCTCATAAGGCCGTTCTGAATGAAAACGCTCCTTAACCTGCTTCCCAGAGCCTTGTGACCTAGCATTGTTACAACCGACGAATCAACTCCGCCCGAAAGAGCATTTATTGCAGTTCCGTTGCCAACAGTTTCCTTTATCTCCCTGACTTTTTCAGCGATGAATTTTTCAGGATCGAGTTCCGAAATTCTAATTTCATTTATCATATAAATTTTTCTTCAAACATAGCGAAAAACTCAAATGAATTCAATGACTAAGTTCAGGATTTAAAATCAATAAGTATGAGAAGTAATTTATAAAATGCTAAATTTGGGATGCATTTCCTATAATCGTAAGAAAAATTGATAAAATTGGAATTCGAAGAAATTTTCAGATAGAATTTAACTATAATACAACAGGTATTCTTTCAATTAAATTAGGAATTGATTATTTCTACCGAACTGAAGGCACTGAACCTCTGAAATTGTTTGGATCGACGATTCAATGTGAATTCAAGCTTATCGGTTATGAGAAAGTGTTGATTAAGGACGAAAAAGGCCATGTGAATATCCCTGATGACTTTTTGATTACTTTACTAAGTGTAACTTACTCAACAGCAAGAGGAATTCTTGCTTCTTACACCGCAGGTACTTCATACGAGGATTATTTCTTACCTCTAATAAATACATCAGATTTTAAAAAAATGCTGAGTAATATTGATAAGGAAACCAGAGAATAGTAATAAAATAATTTTAAAAATCCTGCCTTTAATAAATAATAACAACTCTATTTCTCGTCCCATTTTTCTATTTCCGCGCCGGTCTGGTGTAAGGTTTCCTTTACTTTTGCATCAAGAGTTGTTCTGTCGAAACCCTCATCGGAATTTGCTTTTACTTCTATGACAATTTCAATCTTATCTCCTGCTTTCTGACGCAGGGGCATAATCCACCATTACTTTGAGTGTATAATTGTTCAATATATTGACTTCAAAATAAATTTTACTTAATACTCTCCAAATCGCTATTTACCTTTAATACATAAAATTCTTGTTGACTATTTTGGAATGGAACGATGTGAATTAACTTCAAAAAGTATTGACAAAGTTCTGGGAACCATTTCATCAGCAATTCCACGATTGAAGGAATATATTGATGCAAGTTTCCTGTTAAAAGAAATGATAGAGAAATACCATGATTTGCTGAGAACAAAATTGAGTGTTTTAAAGATTACATAATTCATATATTTGATATAAATTTCAGTTAATATTTACAGCAATGAAAAAGAGCATTCTTTCAATAACTTTCGGTTTCCTGTTATTCTTTTTGGAGAATATTTCGGCACAGGAAAGAATAACCCTCGAACTACGTGAAGGCTGGAAATTTGCCAAAGGTGAAATATCCGACGCTCAGATGCCTTCATTCAATGACTCCGGATGGCAAAATGTGGTTGTCCCGCACGACTGGGCTATAGAAGGTCCTTTCATAAAGGACGGTGACGGCAATACGGGCAAACTTCCATGGAGAGGTGAAGGCTGGTACAGGATTAAAATCAATATACCGGCTTCATGGTCGGGCAGACAAATTTACATGCTTTTCGACGGTGTGATGGCCTTTCCTACAGTTTACGTCAACGGCCAAACTGCAGGAAGCTGGGACTACGGATACAACTCTTTCTATCTTAACATCACACGTTTTGTGAAGCCGGGAAGCGAGAATATCGTCGCAGTTCACGCCGATACACGTAAACACGACAGCCGCTGGTACCCCGGCGCCGGAATATACCGTAATGTAAAAATCATTGCAGTCAACCCCATCCATATTGACATCTGGGGAACATATATTACCACTCCGATAATCAAACCCAATTACGCCGACGTAAGGATTGCCACAACAGTAAATAACTCTGGAGATTCCAATGAGGAAGTGGTTGTTAAACATATCATCAAGAATCAGGCAGGCAATACTGTGGCCGAAAAGGAAGCAAAGGGAAAGATAAATGCCGGCAAAAACAGAATCATCGAAACCACTATAACCCTTACCGCTCCGAGGCGCTGGGATATCGAAGACCCTTATCTGTATAGTGTCGAAACATTTATCATTAACAAAGACAAACAGGTTGACAATTATACCTCGACTTTCGGAGTGAGAGACATTCGTTTTACAGCCGACAACGGTTTCTATCTCAACGACAGGCGTGTTCAGCTCAAAGGAGTATGCATGCATCACGACCTTGGCGCCCTCGGCTCGGCAGTAAACACACGGGCTCTCGAACGTCAGCTCGAAATAATGAAAGAGATGGGAGTGAACGCAATACGCTCAAGCCATAATGTGCCTGCACCTGAACTGCCGGAACTGTGCGACCGGATGGGACTTCTGCTCTTCGACGAAGCTTTTGACAAATATGATGCTAAGGCCGACATAACCGATACGACAGATTTCGAAAACTTTGCACAACGAAACATAAGAAACTTCGTTGTACGCGACCGGAATCACCCGTGCATTTTTATCTGGAGTGTAGGCAATGAAATAGGCGATGTTCAACGAAATATCAACAATGGATTTCATCGTCTCCATACAATGGTGAATTATGTTCGTAAGTACGATCCCACACGTCCGGTAACTCTTGTCTGTAACGACGAAGCAAGTGCCGCTCTCCGCCATTTCGATTATTACGATGTGCATTCCTGGAACTACGGACGCCGTTACAAACTTGCAAGGCAAATAGAACCCAATAAGGCCGTAATAATAACTGAATCGGCCTCAACAGTAAGCACGAGAGGATTTTATGAGCTACCGCTTCCTGAAAAAAAGACTGACTTTACAAAATCAATGCAGGTAAGCTCATACGACCTCAACGCTCCACAATGGGCAGAAATACCCGACGATGATTTCATGTGGCAACAGGAAGAGCCTTATATAGCCGGAGAATTTGTATGGACAGGCTTTGATTATCTCGGCGAGCCAACACCCTACAGTAATATGTGGGCAAGAATGAACGGGCTTACAAACGCCGATGCTTCGAGAAGCAGCTATTTCGGTATTGTTGACCTTGCCGGCATACAAAAAGACAGATATTATCTCTACAGAAGCTACTGGCGACAGGATGTCAATACCGTGCATATTTTACCGCACTGGAACTGGGAAAATATGAAGGGACAACAAGTGCCGGTATTCGTTTATACAAACGGCGACTGTGCCGAATTATTTTTAAACGGTAAGTCTCTTGGGAAAATGTGCAAAAAACCCAGATCGGAAAATTCCGTTGAACGCTTCAGACTTATGTGGAAAGATGTAATCTACGAGCCGGGAGAACTTAAAGCTGTTGCTTACAAAGAAGGTGAAAAAATAGGTGAAGCGGTTATCAAAACCGCAGGCAGTATGTATCAGCTAAGGCTTACACCCGATAGGACCACAATAAAAGCCGATGGCTGCGATCTCTCATTTATACTTGTCGAAGCACTCGATAAAGATGGAAATCTTTGCCCTATGGCAAATAATAAATTTGAAATAAAAGTATCGGGCGCAGGAAAGTTTGCAGGCGTGGATAACGGCAATCCAAGAGGCCTGGATTCATTCAAGTCGCCTACATTCGAATTATTCAACGGCAAAGCCATGATAATCGTAGGCTCAACTAAAACGAAAGGAGAAATCAGTGTTGAAGTAACCTGCGAAGGACTCAAGCCTGTAAAAACCAGGATTATCACTCAAAACTGATTGCCTGATATGAAGAAATCTGTATTATCAGTTATCAATATTGTTCTCGTATTATTCCTGTGTCAGGCCGATGTTCTGTCACCTGCACAAGACTCTGGGCCTCGTGTTCAATCGCATAGCTCAAAAATCGTTGTGCCTGTTATAGTTAACGGCGAAGCACAGAAAATTCCCGAATTTGAAAATCCTAAAGAGTGGATACAGCATGACCTGTGGGTTGAGACTGAATTCGATACCGACGGAGATGGTCGGCATGACAGGATGCATGTTGATGTTACCCGTCCAAAACAAACTGAAACCGACAGTATCAAATTGCCGGTTATTTATGAGTCGAGCCCGTACTATGCCGGAACAGGCAGCACCGAGAAACAATATTTCTGGAATGTTAGGCATGAGTTGAACACTGTTCCTCCTCCCCGAAATCACATGCCTCTGGTAGAAAGAAAGATAAAGCGGCCGGTTATTTCAACGTCACTCACAGCTACCTGGGTGCCTTATGGTTTTATTGTGGTACATTCCTCAGCACCGGGTACAGGCCTGTCGCAGGGATGCCCGACAGTGGGTACAAGAATAGAGGCTCTGGCACCTAAAGCCGTCATTGACTGGCTTAATGGCAGGGCAAAAGGCTATACAACACCCGACGGCGATGAGGAAGTAAAGGCCTACTGGACTACCGGTAAAGTTGGTATGACAGGCACATCATATAACGGCACACTCGCTTTTGCGGCTGCAACAACAGGAGTGGAAGGACTCGAAGCAATAATACCTGTTGCTCCAAACACATCGTATTATCATTACTACCGCTCAAATGGCCTTGTAAGAAGTCCCGGTGGTTATCTTGGCGAAGATGCTGATGTCCTCTATGAATTTATACATTCTAATCCTGAACGATGCGAATGGTGCGACTCTGTTTACAGAGACGGCATAATAGGACGTGGAATAGACCGGGTAACAGGCGATTATAACAACTTCTGGGCAGAACGCGACCTTATGAATTATATGAATTCATTTAAAGCCGCAGTACTTATGTCGCATGCATTTAACGACTGGAATGTCGTTCCTGAACATAGCTATAGGTTTATCAAAGTGCTTAAACAAACAGGAGTCCCGCTTCAGATTTATTATCATCAGGGAGGCCATGGTGGTGAGCCGCCGTTTCAGATGATGAATAAATGGTTTACGAGGTATCTATGGGGCGTTCCGAATGGAGTGGAGAACGAACCGCGGGCCTGGATTGTACGGGAGAATGACGACAGGCTCAAACCAACACCCTATCCAGATTATCCCAATCCCGATGCAAAACTCGTGGAGTTTTTCCTTACTTCAGGAGGTGTAAAATCAGGAGGACTTGTGACTGAAAAACATTCAGGACAGGGCAGTGAAACGCTTACTGACAATTTTTCTTTTAGCGGCAGCACACTTGCCCAGGCAGAATGGGCCGACAACAGGCTACTTTATGCTACAAGACCGATTAAAGAACCTTTACATATCTCGGGCGTGTCTGAAATAAAAATCAGAGCGGCAAGCAGTAAACCTGCAGTAAACCTGTCGGTTTGGCTGATTATTCTGCCGTGGAATAATTCGAGAAGTGCGAAATTAACCGATAATATCATCACACGGGGCTGGGCAGACCTCCAGAATTATAAATCGTTGACCGAAAGCAAATCGCTTGTTCCGGGCCGGTTTTACGAGATGACCTTCGAACTTGAACCTGACGACCAGATTATCCCTGCCGGAAAACAAATAGGGCTTATGATATTCTCAACCGACAGGGAGTTTACCTTATGGCCTGACCCGGGAACAAAGCTTACCGTTGACCTCGATGGTACATCAATAAAAATACCTGTTGTCGGCGGACCTGGTGCTATAAAGGAATAAAGAGCACCGACAAACTATAACTTTCTCCCTTATTTTTCGCCATTTGGCCATGAACATCCTTATGAGTTATATTTCAGCGCAGGCAGGTTTATACACACTTTGCTTTTTGTATGAATTGTTTTCATAAATTTGAAAGTACAGTTTTTATCAATTAGAAGGCTAATTAAATTTTTTGAACATGAAACTCAGAATAGTTATTTTTTTCTCTATTGCTTTTCTGCAGGCTATCCCGATTGCCTCAGGGCAGAAATCAGACAAAGCTACTGCAGCTTCGATTGTTGAGACTATAATTAAGCAAACCGGCAGTAAACCTATCCCAAATACTGTTGATGTTTTTAAAGCAGGCGATTCTCAAACTGAGGTAACCGGAATAGTTACCTGTATGTTTGCCACAATGAATGTACTTAAAAAAGCTGTGGAATTGGGTTGCAATTTGATTATCACTCATGAACCGGTTTTTTATAATCATCGTGATGAAACAGCGCAGTTTAAAGATGATTCTGTTTTCCTCGAAAAGAAAAGATGTATTGATTGCCATAAGCTTGTTATCTGGAGATTCCACGACTACATTCACAGTATGAAACCCGACGGCATCGACTTTGGTATGGCCAGAAAACTTCAATTAGATAAATACCTTGTAAGCGGAACCGACAATAAGTTTATTATACCTGAAACAACCCTCGATGGACTAGTTAAGCATTTAAAAAAGGTATTCCCTCAAAATGCTTTGCAGGTTATTGGTAATCCGGCCATGAAAGTATCGAATATTACCTTCTCGGCAGGTGCGCCGGGCAGCGCAGTACATTTTGCCATGCTAAGGGATCCTGAAACCGACGTTGTAATTGCAGGCGAAGTTTCTCAATGGGAGACCTACGAATACGTTCGTGATGCAGTGCTTCAGGGCAAGAACAAAGCAATTATTTTCCTTGGGCATATTCCTTCGGAGGAGGGAGGAATGGAGTATGCCGCAGAATGGTTAAGAGGTTTTATAAAAGACATACCCGTACATTTTGTTGAATGCGGGTCGTCGTACGTTACTTATTAATATCTTTTCCTGAGGCAGACTCGCTTTGTATCAGAAAACCAGCGTCTGAATTGAATGGGGCAGGGTTTCCAGTTCAGTATAATAAGAGCCAACACACATGTTATAAATTGCTTTCCTTTCGGTCGGATTCATTACGATAACGGCAATTTTGCCGTCACTGTTCATAAATGCGGTTGTCAGAAGCATACTCCGGCTCGATGCGGAAAGAATTCTTATTGCTCCGGGTCTTATGAACTTCGAAAAATGGCCGATATAATAGTATGAATTAGTATATATAAGGTCTCCTGTCCTTGTGTCGGCATGAACCGGCGCAAAGCAATAATTACCCACGTGATTCGGCCCGCCCTGCTCATCGAGCAGTATATTCCAGTCAGTCCATCCTTCTGTCCCTGAATTGAAATCGTGAATCATTGATTTTCCATACTCTTCGCCGAGGCTCCATGAATTATATCTTTCAGGGTTAAAACTTGCCGGAGTTCCCTCGGTGAATAATAAGTGCTTATCGGGCCAGAAACGGTGAACGTATTCAACATTCTGATACATTTGTTCCCCTCCCGACCAGTCCTCATACCAGTGGAATGCCGTTCCCCATGCATATTTTGCCGCTTCAGGATCATTGAATATTGTTTGAGCCCTTTGAATAATAAGGTCACGGTTGTGATCCCATACCATTATTTTGACATCTTTAAGTCCTTCATTTTTCATAGTCGGGCCAAGATAGTTTTTCAAAAAATCTCTCTCATCCTCTGCAAAATAAATACACGATTCCCACGTCTGTGTTGCCATTGGTTCGTTCTGGATGGTTATGCCCCACACAGGTATGCCTTCGTTTGCATAACTTTTAATGAATCTCGTGAAATAAAGAGCCCATGATCCGTAATATTCTGGTTTCAGCTTGCCGCCATGAAGCATATTGTTATTGTCTTTCATAAAAGCCGGAGGGCTCCACGGACTTGCAAAAAGAGTTAGATGCCCGCCTGCAGTGTTCATTGCTTTTTTTATGAGTGGAATCTTAAACTGCCTGTCAGGTTTTATATCGAATGTCTTAAGCTCCTTATCACCCTCTTCTATATACGTATAACTGGAGCTTGAAAAATCGCAACTATTGATATTCGTTCTTGCAAGTGTATATCCTATACCTTTATCAACACTATAATATGCCTGTAAAACCTCTTCCTGTTTATCGGGTGGCAGTTTAGCAAATGTTTCTGCTGCGGCGTCAGTAAGTGCACCCCCTATACCGATAAGTGTCTGATCGGTTTTTGAAGGATCCAGAAAGACGTATATCTGTCTTTCAGAAGTAGTTTCAAGCTTCTTAAAGCTCAAAGTGTCTGTCATCGTCAACCTGAGGTTTGTATCCTTAGCCGTAGTGTAAACATTGACTATTCTTTTTTCAGGGTTGAAAGATGTCACTTTAGAAGTTGTTTTTTCTGAAGTGACTTCTTTCCCTGTACAGGAAAAAAGAAGTAATAAAAGAGACAATAAAAAAATTTCATGTTTCATATTATCTTGATATAAATATTAAAATAAAACCAGAGGTAGGGTTTGCAACTTGCCTTTATCACATTCCGCTGAAGTCAACATCATCTATCAGCAAAGATGGCACTTTTACGGAAGTTCCTTTCATGAAATCGTTACCCATTTCAGTAAGTCTAAACCACAGGTCATTCATATTACCTGTAATATTCATTTCATTAATAGGATGGATTATCTTGCCTCCTTCTACATAAAAGCCTTCTATCCCATAGGAAAAGTCGCCTGTCGAGCCATTACAATTTCCGCCGTTGAAACCTGTTACAAGTATTCCCTTTTTAAGGGAGGATATCAGTGCTGTAAGGTTTTTATCTCCTCCTTTAAAAATTATATTTGACGTACTGCCTGATGTAGGCTTCATCCCAAGTTTCCTGCCATAATATGTGTCAATATAATAATTTCGCAATATTCCATTCTCGATAACCGGTCTTTTGACAGCAGCAAGTCCTTCCTCATCGAAAAGTCTGGAACCTGGTTCCGATTTAAGTGTAGGATCGTCATCAATCATAAATATATCTGAAGTAACCTGTTTGCCGGCTTTACCTGCGAGAAAAGATTGTTTCTGATAAATGTTGTAGCCGTTAAGGGCAGTGAATATGGGGCTAAGCAGACTTGTTGCAATTCTGTTTTCGAGTATCATGGGATACTTTCCGGATTTTATTTTTCTTGCTCCTCTTTTTCTGAGAGTTCTTTCAAGTGCTTTTTGTCCTATGCCTGTTTTTTCGAGTTTATCGAAAAAGAGTCCGCTTTCGAACCAGTAGTCAGAAGGTCGGCTTTGTTCATCTTTTACTGATACGGTTGCATAAATAGATATATCGGTACGAGCGATGTCACCCTTGAAACCATTGCTCGTAACCATTACTCCGCTACTTATTGAATCGGAATAAAAAGAACTTACAGAAATTATACTTTCATCTTTCCCCCATGCTTCATCATGTATCTGGAAAGCAAGATTAATTTTTTCTTTTGCTTCGATCGATTCAAGTAAAGTGTCAAAAATACAAAGGTCTGATCCACCACCTTTATAGTACAGATCGGGTTCAGGCAGAGAACGGTATTCATCTTCTGCAAGAAACCGGGTTGCTGCAATAGCTTCTTCTGTGAATTTAAAAAGCTCATCTTTTTTGAGTCTGTTTGTTGAATGGACAGAATATCTTTTGTCAACGAAGAGCCTTAAGGTGAGTCCGTTTCTATTAGATTCGGTAAGGCGATCTATTTGCCGGTTACGGATTTCTATGTCGTTACCTCTACTATCTTCTATTGCAACCGAAACCTGCTGTGCGCCATTTCTTAAGGCAAAGGCAATAACTTCTTCGGCAAGTGTATATTTTTCTTTCGTATTCATATTAAAAACTTTTAAAATTCAGGTATTCATTCCGCCGACTGTGAGTTTTCTGATTTTAACAGTTGGCAGTCCCATAGAAACAGGAACGCCTTGTCCGTCCTTGCCGCATGTCCATGTAGAATCGGACAGTTTGGAATCGTTTGCTGCCATAACAATATCAGAAAGAGCCTGTGGTCCGTTTCCAATGATATTGATATCCTTGATAGGACTTGTTAATTTACCATTCTCAATAAGATTGCCCGATTTTACAAAGAAGGTAAAATCACCGGCGCCGATGTTTACCTGGCCGTTGCTGAAAGTGTCAACATAAATACCGTTTTTAACGCTGGCTATAATTTCTTCCTTCGTATGTGGACCATTTTCCATTGTTGTGCACCTCATTCTTGGTATCGGAACATTTCTGAAATCCTGTCTGCGGCCGTTACCTGTTGGCTTCACATTATAATAATTCGCGCTTATCCTGTCGTGTAAATAACTTGTAAGAATGCCGTCTTTTACAAGGGGAGTTCTTTCTGTGGGGTTACCTTCGTCGTCAACATTTAAAGAGCCTCTATTTGCAATAAGAGTACCGTCGTCATAAATACTGATGAATGATTCGGCCACCTTTTGTCCCATCTTATCCGAAAAGATTGAGGTTTTTTTTCTGTTAAAGTCGGCTTCAAAAGCGTGACCAATCGCTTCATGAAGGAGAATACCCGATTCACCTGCACTCATCACAACTTCCATTTCACCTGCCTTGGGTTTTACAGCATCAAAAAGAATCAGAGTTTTATTTACTGCTTCTGTTGCCAGTTTTTCAATAAGGTCCTCTGTAAGGAATTCCGAACCTTGGCGAGCCGACCTGGAAGAAGTATAGTTTTCGATTCTTCCGTCTTTCTCCATAATACATGTTACATACATAAATACGAGTGGCCGGTAATCCCATGTTAGTTTCCCTTCAGAATTGTAAAAAAGTATGTAAGAAGTGGTATCGCCTATTGTTGCATTCACTTTAATAACATGGCTATCGAGTTCAAAAATTCGGTCATTTATCTTTTGTAAATAAGGCACTTTATCTCTTACAGAAGTTTCCTCCCATGCTTTTTTAACCGGATAATAATTTGGAGCTATATATTCCGATACGTTTACACGATTAACCTTGCCTGAACTGTCGGCTATATTGGCAGCGGTTTTTGCAGCATTAAGCATTGCTTCCTGCTTAAGGTCCTCTGAAAAAGCATAGCCGGTTTGTTCTCCTTTAAGTACTCTGATGCCCACTCCGAAATTGATATTTGAATAAGCCCGATTTACTTTCCGGTCCTCGAGACTGGCATAATTTTCAAGTGTATGTTCGAAAAAGAGGTCTGCATAATCGGCCCCCTTCCCCATTGCGGCGGATATAACTTCCTGAAGCTGATTCAGTGTCACTTCAAAATGATTCATGTAACTTTCACTATTTCCCGAAAGTACCGATCCTTTACATGATTTTAAAAATGGTGGAATCATAATAGAACCTGCTAAAGTAATACCGCCAAGTTTAAGGAACTCACGGCGTTTAAAATTCATTTTTTAATTTTTTAATCGAGATGCAAATTTCGTAAGATTATTGATTAATACAAAATATGTTTAAGATTTTAAAACTGAATATAATTTAATATTTTTTAATTTTTATTTTAAAATTTAAGTTGAATATTACTTAACAAATTATATTATTTTTGACTTTTTGATAAAGGTAAACAAATAGAGAATATGACCTACAAATTCTTAAATGTCATAAAATTTATTTCCATTTGAAAATTAGATTAATGCTTTATTAATAAACAAAATAAAAATAAATTAACTATGAAAAAAAATATTTCTTATTTACAACGGCTATCAGTTGTCTCGGTTTCTCTCTTTCTAATTTCAACTCAACTCATTTCACAGGAGAATAAACGTAATAACAAAGAATTTCAGCCGGAAGTTGGGCAAGAGGGCAAGGATGTCGTATGGGTTCCCACACCGCAGAGCCTGGTTGAGAAAATGCTGGATCTTGCAAACGTAAAACCAGGGGATATACTGGTTGATCTTGGTTCCGGTGACGGAAGAACCGTGATTACTGCTGCAAAAAGAGGTGTGAAAGCTATCGGCGTCGAATATAATCCCAATATGGTAGAGCTTTCTTATAAAAACGCAGCAAAAGAAGGTGTTAAAGACAAGGTTGAATTTGTCAACGGAGACCTTTTTGAATATGATTTTTCAAAAGCAACAGTTATAACAATGTTCCTTCTTCCTGATATCAATCTTCGTCTCAGACCAAAACTGCTTGATATGAAGCCTGGAACGAGGATTGTTTCAAATACTTTCACTATGGGAGAGTGGATACCTGACGACACCGCTGTAGTTGAAGACGAATCCGCATGGAATACTGCTTACCTATGGATCGTTCCTGCAAAAGTAGAGGGAAGATGGAAACTTCAGTCTGATGGTGAAATTGTCTTCAATCAAAATTTCCAGATGGTATCGGGAGAGATTATTTCAAAAAACAAGAAAGAAGTAATCACGGGTGGTAAAATACGTGGCAATGAAATTTCCTTTTATGCTGGTAAAACATTTTATAAAGGAACGATTAAAGGTAATACTATTGAAGGAACCGCAAATACCGGAAAAGAATCTATTAAATGGGTGGCAACAAGATAAAAAACATTACAAAGGAATTTAGGTGTAAGTGCAAGTAACTGTGAGAAAAATATTTTAAAAGATAAATCGGCTCAATAAATGAGTGAGGAGATCCTTAAAGCCCTGATGGAATTATTTGCTATGATTGTAAAGCAGGATTATGGAACTCTTTCAGATGAAAGAGAATACGTCTATAATTTTCTTTCCAAAAGGCTTACAAGTGAATCGGTTGAGAAATTCATGGCATTATTCGATACTTTTGCAGGCCCCGTAGGCAAAATGACGCCAGAACAATACTCCACCCCTACAGTATACGATTCCATAAAGATACTCCGAATATGCAAAAAAATAAATAAAAGCCTCAAACAACAGCAAAAAGTAGTTGTAGTAGTTTGGTTGTATGAGCTTTTGAATACTTCCGGTCAGTTTACACCCCAGAGAATGAATATTATTATTACAGTTACCGAAGTATTTAAAATTAGTCGTGATGAAGTTATTGCAATTGAACAATTTGTAAGGAATAACTCTCCTGAAGGATTGGTGAATCCCAAAATACTTTTCATAAAACCAGGAGAGGGGCAAAACAAATTCTTTAAAAGACCTTTACCGAGCTATGGCGATACTTTGTTAATTTTTCTCAGAGTGCCCAGTGTAAATCTTTATTTTTTCAAATATTTTTCAACTGGCCAGCTTTATTTAAATGGTCTTCCAGCCCTGTCAGGAAGAATCTATACATTTGCAAACGGAAGCTCAATAAAAAGCCATCAATCACAGCCCATTTTTTACAGCGATATTAATTATATCTTTTTATCAGAAGAGATTAAATATAAAATCAACATCAAGGTTGATAACCTTACCTATAAGTTCAGCGATGGAGTAACAGCTGTAAATAATGTAAGTTTTTCACTTCAGGGAGGAAATCTTGTAGGCATTCTTGGCGCTAGCGGAACGGGCAAAACCACGTTAATAAATCTTATGAGCGGAATACTTAAACCGACATCGGGAAGTATAAAAATCAACGGGTTCGACATTAATAAAAAACGACACGAAATTGAAGGAGTGATTGGTTTTGTTCCTCAGTACGACCTGCTTATAGATGATCTAACAGTTTTTGAAAATCTTTTTTTTGCCGCACGCCAATGTTTCGGAAGTAAAAGTTCTGAAGAAATTAAAAAAATTACGGAACAAACTCTTTCAACTCTTGGTTTGTGGGAAAAAAGGAATCTTAAAGTAGGATCGCCTCTTAAAAATGTCATAAGCGGAGGAGAAAGAAAAAGACTTAATATTGCATTGGAACTTATCAGAGAGCCATCAGTTCTCTTTCTTGATGAGCCCA
>JAGNKY010000009.1 GCA_017999895.1 Bacteroidales bacterium | reverse complement strand
TCAAAAGAAAACAATACTTATGAAATATATTTTTGCAATCAATTAATAAGAACTATAACTTTATAAAAATGTATACCATGTCTATAGCCCCTTGTATACCAAGTCTATTGTCCATACACTCCCCAAATGGGGAGGAGCAGCAAGGTATAACAGAATAAGTCCCCCATTTGGGGGATTTAGGGGGCAAATAAAAGTTGGCGGATATAGGGGGCAAATTAAAGCAGGGAACTTGACAGTTAATTTCAAATAACCCTGTAACTTTATACAAGTATAATTATTATGAATCTTAAACTATTAATAATAAGTACATTATATAATCAGTATCTAAAACAGTATTATACAAAAAACCGGATTGTTAAAAACTTTTCATTTCAGGAACAATATAATCATCTGCTCGATGATACATCGGAACCGGTTGCATCATATACTAAGACGTTCAATAAACTGGGAATCGGGACTTACTGTATAATCCCGAATGCATGGATCCTGCAGAAGCAATGGACTAAAGAAAACAAAGTAAAATATGCAAATTCAGATTCTCTTATAAAAGAGCAGATAAACAGAATTCGTCCCGATGTGCTATGGTTGGAATGCCCCGGACTGACCGAAAAAAAATGGATAGAAAATATCCGGAAATCAATACCGGAAATTAAGCTAATAATTGCTTATCATTGCGCTCCATTAAACTCAAAGATTATTGAGAATTTCAAAAATCTCGATTTCGTCTTGACATGTACACCAGGACTAAAAGAATACTTCGAAAAGAATAACATCAAGTCCTACCTTGTTTATCATGCTTTTAATCCTGAATACCTCGAAAAAATTGGAACCACACAAAAAAAGAAGATTAATAATCTGGTATTTTCAGGTTCTCTTTTCCTGGGAGGAAACTATCATAACTACAGGCTGAAACTTATCGAAAGATTATTGGAAGAAAACATTGACATTAAAATATATGGAAATCTGGATAACTCATATAAATTAATAGCCAAACGTTTTTTTTACAATATTTATCGGATATTGATATGGTTGCACCTTGATAAGAGCCTCGGGAAAATTCCTTTTTTCAAGAATTATAAAGATTTTGGATTAAGTGAAATTCCGCGATATTCCCCAAAACTTAAAAGAACTCTTTATCCTCCGGTCTTTGGCAAAGAAATGCTGCAGGTTTTGAGAGATTCTAAAATTACCCTGAATGTTCATGGCGAAATTGCAGGTAATTTTGCCGGAAATATGAGGCTGTTTGAAGCAACCGGCGTCGGGAGTTGTCTTCTTACCGATAATAAAGCCAATATGAATGAACTGTTTAGATCTGGAAAGGAAGTTGTAACTTACGACAATATTGATGATTGTATAGAAAAAGCTAAATGGCTACTCGAAAATGATACCGAGAGAGAAAAAATTGCAAAAGCCGGACAAAAAAGAACTTTAGAAACTCACACTACAGAAGCAAGATGCAGGTTAATTATTGATATATTGGAAAAGGAATTACAAAGAAAATAACAAAATGGCATATTTGATTGATTTAAAAACATTTATAGACAATAGAGGCAATCTCACAGTGATAGAAGATGTTTTGCCTTTCAAAATAAGGAGAATATTTTATATTTATAATGTAGATAACTCTGTAAGAGGCGGTCACAGGCACCATAAGACTGTTCAGGCTGCTATATGCATTAAAGGTGAATGTAAAGTCTTCAATAATGACGGAGTGAAGAAACAGGAGTTTCATCTCGATAAACCTTCATTGTGTCTTGTTCTTGAACCTCGTGACTGGCATAAAATGTACGATTTTTCTCCTGATGCCATCTTAATGGTTATTGCATCGGAGAAATTCGATGAAAAAGATTATATTTTTCAGGAATACCCTGAAAAATAAATTGTTCGTGAATAAATGAACGAAGATTCCGAAAATAAATATATCTGCACTTATTTCGATAAGAACTTTTTACCCAGAGGCTTAGCTCTGTATAAATCAATAGGCCGGTTTCATAATTCTTTTATCTTTTATGTTCTTGCGCTGGATAATGAGACTTATGATTATCTGCAAAGTCTTGAATATGAAAATCTTGTTATAATATCGCCTTCATCATATAATTCTTACTTCAATATATCTCCCGACCGTTACAGCGACAAAAAACAGTATTACTTCTCTGCAACGCCAAATTTATGTTTGTATATAATGCAGAATTATCCTGAGGTTAATTTATTGCTTTACCTGGATGCAGACGTATATGTTTTCAACTCTCTCGATTGTCTTTATGATGAAATGGGAGAGGCATCAATTGCAATCTGTTCGCACAGGTTTCATCCTCTGTTTAAACTTTTATCGAAGAATTATGGCCATTATAATGTAGGTGTTAATATTTTCCGCAGGTCGGAAGAGGGAATAAAATGTTTGAACGACTGGAAAAATGATTGCGATAGCTGGTACCCGGGGAAACCTGATTATCCCTTCAAAATTTTCTACGATCAGATTTTCCTTGATGGATGGACTGATCGATACAATGAAATTAAGGTTATTGAGAATATTGGTGTGGATGTCGCTCCATGGAATATAGTAAATTATAGATTTACAATAAGAAATGGAAGCTATTTTGTAAATGGTAAACCTTTGATTATTTATCATTTTTCCTCCTTAAAGAAGATATCGGAAAATGTATGGAATGGAAATACTATTTATTATTTCTGTTCAATAAAGGGAGTTCTCCGGAATATTTACAGGGATTATATAAAAGAAATAGAATCTTTTAACCTCGATAATACAAAATTTATCAGCATAACTCATAATGACAGCCGAATAAAGAAAGCATATCATTATATTATGAGTTTTATAATGAATGAAAATATTGTGGTTTAAATAGTGTAGAGGCGGACTGTAAAGCTGCGAAATTTGCGGTTAAAATGTTTTTTATTTTTTACCATGGAGTTCACGGGTTGGCACGGAGGAAATCCGTGTTAACAGGTGCTTCCCGTGGTGAATTGAATTATTTCCGGATAGAACACCGATGACACGGATTCGACAGATTCTCACGGATCAGCGTACATCCGTAAAATCCGCGTTATCCGCGTGCCATTAATAAATATAAGAATCTCTTATATTCCCGCAATTCAATCATTCAATCATTCAATCATTCAATCATCCAATCATCACATCATCAATTATTCATTATCCATTATCCATTATCCATTATCCATTATCCATTATCCATTATCCATTATCCATTATCCATTATCCATTATCCATTATCCATCTCCTTTTCTCTCATATTAAACCACGCGGTTTGTGTCAGAATTTTTAAACAGGCCGTGCCTACGGCACTCAATATGATATGGGAATAACATCTCTACTACAAACAGTGCGCTCCTATGGAGTTCAGGAAGAACAACATTTTATAACTGTGTTCCTTTAAAACTACGTGACAAATTACTGTTTTAATATTATTCAGGAATACAGCGTTATAGCTTCTATAGATTTAAAGCTGCGTAGCAGCGGTCTGTTTGTAGCTAAGAATGCACATTTAAATTTGAGAGCCGCGTAGCGGCGGACTGTAAAGCTGCGAAATTTGCGGTTAAAATGTTTTTATTTTTTACCACGGAGTTCACGGATTGGCACGGGGAAAATCCGTGTTAACCCGTACTTCCCGTGGTGAATTAAATTATTTCCGGATAGAACACCGATGACACGGATTCGACAGATTCTCACGGATCAGCGTAAATCCGTAAAAATCCGCGTTATCCGCGTGCCATTAATAAATATAAGAATCTTTTATATTACCGCAATTCAATCATTCAATCATTCAATCATTCAATCATTCAATCATCCAATCATCCAATCATCCAATCATCCAATCATCCATTATCCATCTCCTTTTCTCTCATATTAAACAACGCGGTTTGTGTCAGAATTTTTAAACAGGCCGTGCCTACGGCACTCAATAAAAATGGGGATAACGTATATCTACATTAAAAATCAGGAAGAGAAAAATTAAGGATGAAAATTTCGATAATAACAGTTTGTCATAACAGTGTTAAAACGATAAGGGATACAATCGAATCTGTTCTTAAACAGACTTATCGTGATATCGAATATATTATAATTGACGGTAATTCATGCGATGGTACCGTCGAACTGGTAAATTCATATTCGGACAGAATCGATAAATTTATTTCTGAGCCTGATTCCGGAATGTACAATGCATTGAACAAAGGTATAAAACTTGCTTCAGGGGATGTTATAGGAATTCTCAATTCAGATGATTTTTTATATAATGAACATGTAATCCGTAGAATTGCTGATGAATTCGACAGATATGGAACCGATTCCGTTATCGGCGATGTTATTTTTGTCAGGCCTGATAATTTTGATAAAATTGTCAGATATTATTCATCAGCAGGCTTTACCCCCGAAAAATTTAAATATGGTATAATGCCGGCACATCCAGCTTTTTACGTTAAGAGAAAATGCTATGAAAAATATGGATTGTATAAAGAGGATTACAGGATTGGTTCAGACTTTGATCTATTGCTCCGTTTCCTGTTGATTCATAAAATCACGTACAGATATTTAGAATTGCCGTTTGTTACAATGAGAACCGGCGGTAAGAGCAACAAATCTTTTTTCAGTAATATTATTATTAACAAGGAGATTGCCAGAGCATGCAGGGAAAACGGGGTGAAAACAAACTATTTTAAAATCTATTCAAAATATTTTTATAAGGTATTTGAGTTTTTCGGAAATAAATAAAAATATAGTCTTATAGTAATTTTTATGCCTCGAATTCTGATTATCGGTAAAAGCAGTTTCATTGGAACAAACTTCAAAAGGTTTTCGTCTTACAAATACTATATTGATGAAATATCCTTGATTGAAAATAAACCTGAGGCAATAGACTTCAGTAAATATGATGTTGTATTACATCTTGCAGCAATTGTTCATCAGTCGAAAAGAATGCCAGAAAATCAGTATTTTGAAATAAACAGGGATTTGTGTTTGAAAGTTGCTGAACTTGCTGCAAAAGCAGGAGTGAAGCAGTTCGTTTTCTTAAGCACGCTTAAAGTTTATGGTTCGTCTGACAGCAAACCGATACTCAGGGATGAAACTGATGAATGTAAGCCGGCAGATGCATACGGTAAAAGTAAATATGAAGCTGAGATCGGACTAAGAAAACTGGAAAACAAAGATTTCACCGTATCGGTTCTTCGTTGCCCTGTGGTCTATGGTGATGGAGTAAAAGGGAATATAAAAAAACTTCTCCGGCTGATTGAATGTTGCCCAATCCTGCCTTTTGGTAAAATCAACAATAGAAGAAACTTTATTTATACGGAGAATCTTGTTGGATTTATTGACCGGATAATCGAGTTGAAAGCATCGGGTACGTTTGTTGTTAAAGATGAAGGAGCTCTCTCTACTACTGAACTTGTTTATCACCTTGCAAAAAACTTCGGAAAAAAAATAATTATGTTCAAGCTGCCGGGAATCTTTCTCAGGATTATTGATTATTTTGCTCCGAATTACGTAGAAAGTCTTTTTTATTCTATGAATTTTAACAATGAAAAAACAAAAGAAGCGCTTGGTTATACTCCCGAAATCACATCTAAAGAAGGAATACGAAGAATGATAGAAGATTATAAAGAAAAAAATAGGAATTGAGCTAAAAATTTCTATTATGATAGAATACGAAAATCTTTTTAAAGCCAACCAGCCATTTATTAAAGAATATACTCGGGCGTTCGAAGAGGTAGTTAATTCAGGATGGTTCGTTCTGGGCAATAATGTTAGCGAGTTCGAAAAAGAATTTGCTGCATACAATAATGCTCAGTATTGCGTTGGCGTGGCATCAGGCCTCGATGCTTTGACTATTTCTCTTCATACTCTGGACCTTCCAAAGGGTTCTGAAATTATTGTACCCTCGAATACTTATATCGCTACCATTCTATCAATTCTACACAGCGGGCATAAACCAGTACTGGCCGAGCCTGATATTTTGACATACAACATAGATCCCGGCAAGATTGAAGAATTGATTACTCCTAATACGAGGGCAGTTATAGTCGTCCATCTGTATGGAAAACCGTGTGATATGGACCCGATAATCGAAATATGCAGGAAAAGGAATCTGTTTCTTATAGAGGATTGTGCACAATCGCATGGAGCTGAGTACAAAGGAAAAAAGACCGGCAACTTTGGAGACCTGGCTGCTTTTAGTTTCTATCCTACTAAAAATCTGGGATGCCTTGGAGACGGAGGAGCTATTGTAACAAATAATGAGAAATACTATAAGAAGATAAGAATGTTACGTAATTATGGTTCCGAAAAGAAGTACTATAATGAGTGCGTAGGCTTCAATTCGAGACTTGATGAAATTCAGGCCTCTTTTCTCAGGATTAAGCTGAAGCATCTCGATAAAATAAATTCTCATAAACGAAAACTTGCAAAAATCTATCTCGAAGGAATACAGAAGAGTTTCATTCTTCCGATATTGCATCCGGATTACTATGATGTTTACCATATATTCAATATCCGCCATCCACGAAGAGATGAACTCAGAAATTATCTTCTTGAAAAAGGAATAAAAACAGAAATTCATTATCCGGTTCCGCCACATCATCAAAAAGCACTGTCGAGTATATTCTTAAATAAGAAATATCCAATTTCCGAAGAAATTCACAGAACTACACTAAGCCTCCCAATTTCATTCTTTCATACTCCGGAAGATATTGAGTATATTGTTAATACAATCAATAATTTTAACTGATGGAATGTTCAAATAATAAGAAGAGAAACCTGGAATATGAAATATTAATACATTTACTTACTAAGAATGATTAGTCCGGATTCAGGCCAGATAAATAAAAGTGTTGATAATCCATACAGAAAATATCTGAATGTAATAAGTCTCGTTTTTCTTTCTGCAGCGCTTTTCCTTATATCATTTAAGAGATCCTGGTCATTATATCCAATAGGAGCATTGATTGCAACAGGATTTTTATGGTGGATACTGGAATTCAAATCTATTTTTAAAGCTTTTATCAACCGGTGGTATTTAGTTCTGCCTCCGGTTATTTTCTTTTTAATGCAATTCGTAAGCGTGATAATTGGTTCAGGCTCATTGAAACTCATTGAAACCAGACTGATGTTTCTGCTCATGCCATTATTCATTTTTCCTTTTTTTTATAAACAGTTGCCTAATTTATATAACAGGATTATAATATTTTCTTTTGTTTCCGGAATTGCAATTATATCATTATATCTTTTTGCCAGAGCTCTTGCCGATTTAATTCCAATGGTCAAGCAACTGGGAATAGAAGAAGTTAAAAAGAGCCAGAGTCACAGGCTTTTTTATTCATACTTGTCAATATTTGAGCATCCTACATATCTTTCGATGAAAGCTTTATGGGCAATGGTACTGATTCTTATTATGAGGCCGGTAAAAAAAGCTTCAAAAATTTTAATTCCTGTATTATTCATAATTTTTTCATCTTTGATTTTTTTCCTTGGGTCGAGAGCAGGCCTTCTGGCATGGTTCATTGTTATTTTAACATTAATTACAGGATTACTCATGCGGATTAAGAAAAACAGGTTGGCGATTTTTATAGCAACTGCGTTTATTTTAATTTCCTTTTTGTTTGCCGTTACAAGAATTAGTAAAGTGAATCGTTTTATAAAATCAACAATTTCAAGCCTGGAGAACATTGAAACAGAGTGGAAAAATCTTGATGTAAGGACAAGAGTCTGGTATTCTGCCTTCCAGCTAATCAAAGAAAAGCCCTTAACAGGATATGGAATGGCAAAGGTTGAGGACAAATTGGATGAAGAATATTTAAAGAATGGTTTTACAACAGAAGCCGAACTGCATTATAATGCACACAATCAGTATATTGAAACACAAATAACATTGGGAATCGCAGGTCTTTTTGTTCTTTTATGGATGTTGTTTACACCTGTCATTCATAAAAAACAGATTAAGTTTCCCCGACTTGCTGTATATTTTGTTCTTATTGTAGTAATTAATTTGTTTTTTGAATCAATGTTTAACAGACAATGGGGTATAATGTTTTTTATGATATTTTATTGTTTTCTGACTTTTCAACCGGCAACGGAACAAAAAGATTATTTCCTAAAAGATCATCAAATGAATATTCCTGAGAATTGAATATTTGAATTAATTTTTAATGTAAAGAAATTATTAGCCGTTAATATACGAAAGGGAGCCTTGCAGCTCCCTTTCTTTTTAATATTTTCTGTATATTTTTTTAAGTCTCTCTCTGTTATCAACGATCAGAATAATGATTATGGCCATACAAAATAGTAATGGAATAAGAACCTTTCCGTAATATAGAGCTCTGTTGACCGGTTTTGCAGGAGGGGTGAAATCATTGAGTACAGTTATGAGGCTTGAATAAATTGTCAGTTGTTTTTCCACATCCTGCCTTCTTGTGTACATATTGAAAATATCGTCGTGTAGAAGCTGGGTTTTGTATTCCTGAAGAAATATCATCTGGCCTCCTTCTTTTGGCATCAGCCTCCGCGATTCTTCGAAATACTTTACTTTTTGCAGGCTGTCGAGCTGCTCGATTTCATAATCAATGCGCGAAAGAAGCGTTCTTTGCTGTTCCAGTCTGAGCTGATTCTGCTGCTGGAAAAGCTGATTCTTTTCAATGAACGATATTATGCCGTTCCTGATCTCTCCAAGTTCCTGAGGAATACTTGTCTTTACTCTGACGACAAATCTATCGGGCATTCGAACATTTATAGTATCTCTTGGGTTATGTGAGTTTTTAAAATCAACATAATCGGGAATATTATCATTTCCCAGATCTATAACCCAGAATGCCTGAATATCTTTAATATATCTTACTTTGCTGCTGTCAACCGAAAGCGCTGAAGCCAGTTCAACCATGTTTCTTTCCTTGCAGAAAGTGTGAAGTTTATTGACGTAGTCAATTATGTCGGCATTTTCGATAACATTACTCCTTAAAGTTATATCGGAATTATAAAGTTTTTCGGAAGAATATTTAAGAAAATATGAACCTGCAACCCCGAGGGCCAGACTAAGTCCGAGCCAGAACCAGTTTTTAATCAAGAAGAAAAAACAATAGAGAAAAGCCCTTCCAAGTGATTTGAATCCTTTGCGTGTTGCCCTGCCCATACGATTAAACAGATCCACAAGGTCTATTTCGTCATCTTTTACAGTTGCCGGTTTTGTTTCTTCAGACATTGAAAAGTAGTTTTTGATATCAATGCTCAAATATACACGAAAAATTATTATGACAAAAAGTCCATGTTAAAATTCGATCTATTTTGGATAACCGATATTGTAAGATCATTTATAATATTCCATAATATTCCCCGATATCTGAAGCAGGGAAATTTCTGCAAGTTTTGCCTGATATTCAACCGACAGAAGTTTTTCCCGGGCGTCGAGGAGGCTTTTTTGAACTTCACGGAAGTCGAGCCCTGAGAGTTCGCCCAGCCTGTATCGCTCCATTGCTATTGAAAGGTTTTCTGCAGCAGTCTCGAGGTTCTGTCTCTCCAGTTTCATTAACATCAAATTATTGCTGTAACCATAATATATTCTCAGGAGATACGCCTTTACCGTTTGCTCTACTTCCGAATATCTCAACTCTTTGTTTTTCATATCAAGAGTTGCGTTTCTTAATTGCCTCTTTACATCAAATCCATCGAAAAGATTAAAGCCGACCGTTAATCCATAATTAAACCCGTCAGTGGTCTGTGATTTATACGATGCCTGAGAGCTTTCACTCAGGGTATAGCTATAACCAGCCGATGCGTCGAGGTAAGGATATCTTTTCGACATTATTATTTTGTAATCATATTCCGAAATGAGCTTATTTTTGGAAGCAATTAGCAAACTTGTATTTGAGGTCAGTGTTTCGGAGAGTAGATTTTCATATATCAGACCGCGATTAACTATAATTGAGCTATCTTCCAGGATAAAACTCATACCAGGATCTTCAACAGCGAGCAATTCGTTAAGACTTATCTGTACCGATCTCACAGTTTCGTATTGTTTCGACAGTTTCGAGCTATCGGAGTTAACGTAAACTCTCGACTGTAATACCTGAAGTTTAGAACCTGCTCCGAGAAGATAACGTTCCTCGTCTATTCTTAGTCTTTCCCTCGATAGTTCCACCGCATAGCTGAGATTATCGGCAAGCCTCAATTGCTGAATATAGTTGTAATATGTCGAAGCGACTTTTGCAATATAGTCTTCTATAGCAGCTTGCGTATTAAGTTCTCCTATTTTTTTCAGTTCTCCAAGTTTCTTGTATGTCATTTTCACGTTGAATCCGTTGAATATTGTCATTCCCAGTGTTGCAGAAGCACTTGCCGAGGCAGATGTTGCTCCTTTTGTAATGTTCGAAGATCCGTCTTTCATGTCCTGGGTAATATCGTTATAAGTGCCGCTGTATCTTCCGCCAAGATTCAGATAAGGAAGATAGCCGGCATTACCCGGCGTGTAATTGTTTGACGAAATACTCTGATTGTTTCTGGAAATCTGAAGAGAGAAATTATTTTCAAGTCCGATTTTCAGGCAGTCGGTCAAACTGTAAATTGTCTGAGCCGTTATACTTTGGAAGCAAATTACGCCTGTTATAAGAAAGTTAATCAGTTTTTTTGTTTGTTTCATTATCAGCTTTTTTTGATTCGGTTGATATGAATGTATATATTGCAGGCACTACGAAGAGGGTCAGGAAAGTTGAAAAAATCATGCCGCCAACAACTGCGGTACCCATCGCAACGCGGCTTTGTGCACCTTCTCCGAGGCCGAGAGCAAGAGGCATAATAGCGAAAATTGTTGCAAGGCTTGTCATAAGTATGGGTCTGAAACGAGCCGCAGCAGAATATTTTATTGCATCGAATTTTGACATACCTGCCCTTTTTCTCTGATTTGCAAATTCAACGAGCAGGATACCATTTTTCGACACAAGTCCGATAAGCATAATGATTCCTATTTCACTGAAAATATTCATAGTTATGTTGAAATACCACATGAATATCAGTGCACCGGTAACTGCAAGGGGGACGGTCATCATCACTATAATAGGGTCTCTGAAACTTTCAAACTGTGCCGCAAGGACGAGGAATATAAGAATCAGAGCAAAGGCGAAAGTAAAGGAAAGGCTCGAGGAGCTTTCCATGAAGTCTTTTGAGTCGCCAGCAAGGGCTGTTCTGAAGGTTTCATCCAGAACTTCGTCTGCAATTTTATCCATTTCGGCAATTCCCTGGCTGATAGTTTTACCTTTTGCTAGGCCGGCCGATATTGTTGCTGAGACGAATCTGTTGTATCTGTAAAGTTGTGGTGGCGCAGTCTCTTCGGTTAATGTCACGAGATTGTCCATCTGTATCATGTCGCCATAATTATTTCTAACGTAAAGTGATTTAAGATCCAGTGGATCATTACGGTCACTTCTGGCAAGGTCTCCAAGTATCTGATATTGTTTCCTATTCATAAAGAAATAGCCGTAACGCTGTCCGCTTAGGGCAAGTTGCAGTGTTTGTCCGATAGTTTGGGTAGAAACACCCAGTATTGTTGCCTTATCACGGTCAATATGAAGCCTTAATTCAGGCTTGGTGAATTTTAGGTTCACATCGGCCATCTGAAAAATTGGATTATCCATAACTTTTGCCATGAATTCAGGCAGAACTTCACGTAGCTTTTCTATATTCATTGCCTGTATAACATATTGTACTGGCTGACTTGTTCTACGACCACCAAACGTTGATTGCTGGACAACTGCTGCTCGTGCTTTGGTTTTATGTCTGAATTCCGCCGACAACATCTCGGCTATTTCCTGTTGTGAGCGTTTTCTCTCTTTTGGTTTTACCAGGTTAATCCTTATGTTTCCCATGCTTCCTCCCATTACGTTCATAGTGTAGCCGCTTCTTTCAGGTACTTTCTGTTCAATAATTTTTGCCAGATCCTCGACATAACTAAGCATAAACTCGTATGTGGCACCTTCAACAGCAGTTGTGTTTACAATAATCTGCGACCTGTCTTCAAGTGGGGCCATCTCTGACGGGATACTCTTGAAAAGAAGGAAGACAAGTCCGAGAGCTACACATATTATTACTATTGCGTAATATCTATTTCTAAGAAAAGTATCGAGCCAACGTTTATAACTGGCATTGAGACTAATAAAGAATTTATCGGTTTTCCGGTAAAACCAGTTTTCAGATTTTTCATGCCTGAGCAATTTTGTTGACACCATTGGTGTGAGAGTTAATGCAAGTAATGCCGATATTGCTACTGTTCCGGCCATCACAATAGCAAATTCCCTGAAAAGTCTTCCTGTTATGCCGGAAAGGAAAACTATTGGAAAGAATACGGAAATCAAAGTAATTGTTGTGGCTATTATTGCAAAAAATATCTCCTTCGACCCTTTGAGCCCGGCTTCAACAGGTGCCATTCCGTTTTCTATTTTTACATAGATGTTTTCCATCACAACAATAGCATCGTCAACTACAATACCTATTGCAAGCACAAGTGCAAGGAGGGTAAGTACATTTATTGAATATCCGGCAATATACATTATGAAAAAGGAACCGATCAGTGAAACTGGTATAACAAGTATTGGGATAAGAGTTGCCCTCCAGTTTCTTAGAAAGAAAAATATAATAAAGACAACGAGCGCAAAAGCTATAAAAATAGTGTCTTCGACTTCTTTAATCGAAGACCTGATATAATCAGTGTTGTCAAATCCTGTTTTGACCTTTATATCTTCGGGTAAATCCTTTTTAATGAACTCAAGTCTGTTCTTTACATTGTCAACAATATCAATATGATTAGAGCCTGGCTGAGGGATTATTTGAACTCCTACCATCGGAACTCCATCCCTTTTAAGAATACTCCGGATATTTTCCGGACCGAGCTCGGCCCTTCCTATATCTCTGAATCTGACTATAAGATCTCCTGATTGTTTGATTATCAAATCATTGAATTCCTTTTGTGTGGTCATAAGTCCAAGGGCTCTTATAGTAAGTTCTATGGTGTTTCCCTCAATGCTTCCTGCCGGTAATTCGACATTTTCTCTTGAAACGGCATTTCTCACATCCATCGGAGTAATCTGATAACCGGCAAGTTTTACCGGATCGAGATAAAGTCGCATCGCATATCTTTTTTCACCCATGATTTGTACAGCGCTTACCCCGGAAATAGTTTGAAGCTGTTCCTTGAATGTAAGATCAGCATATTCACTGAGCTCCAGAAGAGAACGCTTGTCGCTTTCTATCGTTAGCATTATGATCGGGCTCGCATCGGCATCAGCTTTAGTAACAATGGGAGGATCACAGTCGCGAGGAAGATACCTCATTGCCTGTGATACTTTATCGCGAACATCATTTGCAGCGGTTTCGAGATCTACCGAAAGTTCAAACTCAACGGTTATCCTGCTGTTTCCCT
Source organism: Bacteroidales bacterium (assembly GCA_017999895.1). Classification (GTDB taxonomy): domain Bacteria; phylum Bacteroidota; class Bacteroidia; order Bacteroidales; family VadinHA17; genus LD21. The sequence continues at coordinate 87,118 of JAGNKY010000009.1, read as the reverse complement.
GACGGCTTACACTTGTAATTGTTCGTATACCAGGTATTCCGTTAATAGACTGTTCAAGAGGTTCGGTTATCTGGGTTTCGATAACATCAGAATTGGCGCCGGGATATGAAGTACTGACGGAAATAACTGCAGGGTCAACACTGGGAAATTCCCTGACTCCGAGGAAAGTTAAACCCACAAAGCCAAACAATACGATAACGATAGCAACTACTGTTATGAGAACAGGTCTTTCTATACTTAATGATGACAGACTCATGATTTATCAATTACGGCTATTTACTGGTATAAATTGTATCGAAACGTAAAGGAAGGCCCTGCCTTAGCTGAAGAATACCGGTAATAAGAAGAGTGTCACCGAATTTCAATCCGCTTTTAATCTGAATTTTTGATTCGGTTCTCAAGCCTGTTTCAACCTTAATTGACTGTGCTCTTCCGGATCGGTTAACAAATACTTTTTCGCCTTCAATCTCGGCAATCAGAGCCTCGGTTGGTATTGCAACAGCATTTTTTATTTGTGAGAGAGTGAGCGTAATACCTGCATATCTTCCAGGCTTAAGTTCCTCATATCTGTTGGGATAAAGAGCTCTTAGAACTAAAGTTCTTGTATTTAATTCGATTTTAGGATCTATAGCATACACTGAAGCATTGAATTCGCTGTTTACACCGTCTATGCTGAATTTTATCGGGTATCCTATTTTTATTTCCTTTTCATATCTTTCTGGAATTGAGAATTCAATTTTTATTGGGCTAATTTTCACCAGTCTGGCTATTTTGGTTGAAGGTGTTGCATAAGCTCCCTCGCTGATATATCTAAGTCCTATTATTCCATCAAAAGGAGCCCTGAGTTCTGTCTCGGAAATCCTTGCTGTAATAAGATTGATATCGGCCTGTAATGCCTGTACTTCTGTTTGAATCTGGTCGTAGTTTTCCTGGCTTATTGCATCCTTGTCAAGTAAATTCCTTTGCCGAAATTCTTTTTGTTCGGCAAATTTTTTCTGTGCAAGAAGTTTTTCAAGTTGTGCCTGCAGCGGCCGGTCATTTATTTTTGCCAGTAGATCACCTTTCTTAACTCTCGTACCTTCCTGAAAATTAATATTAACAATTTTCCCGGATGTTTCGAACGATAAATCTACTTCTTCATCCGGATGAAGAGTACCTATGCTCTTGACCAGTTCGCTCATTTGCTCAGGAGATAGGATTAAACCACTTACAGTTAACGGCTGTTGCTGTAGTCTGACCGGTATTGCTTCTTTTGATCGTTTACTCAGTTTTGACTTAACAAACGGCTTTAATTTTGGATAAAATATTAATGCGGCGGCAAGAACTATAATTATAAAAATTATAGTTGTTCGTAAACCCTTATTCATAAGAACATAATTAGCTAATTAATTATAAATTATATTATTAAAAAACTTCAGCGGATTATATTAATTATCCGCTTCGGAATTTTGCAAAATTATTGGATTTAATCTTTTAAGAATAATAACTTATTAGCTTAATTTGTTAAATAATCCTAAAAAGATAGAATTAATTTTATAGAACAAATATTTTCTTCTTGGGAAAAGAGTTTAACTTTACTGTTCTTAAGTTTGGTGTAAAAATATGTTTTTATGATTCAGCGTATTCAAACTATTTATATTATAATAATATCTATACTATCGTTTGTTTTATTGACCGGCCCGGTTATAAATTTTTCGGGACCTGATAGTCAGGTAATAATGGTTAAATTAACCGGAATATTGGGACTGACTGGAATAGATTTCAAGGTTGATTTCTTGCTCAATATCTTTCTTATTTTGTTAATTGCTTCAATTGTTTTTTCATTAACTGCAATCTTTTTATTCAAAAAGAGGAAGCTACAATTCAAGTTAACAACTATGGTAGCTTTTTTTGCTCTGGTCATCACAGTGATTGAGGCATATATTACCCTCAGCATATTAAAAATTGAAGGGATAACGCTTATTCCAGGATTCAAAATGTTTATCCCGCCTGTTTTGATTATTCTGGCATGTCTGGCTCTTAAGGGAATAAAGCATGATGAAAAGCTTATAAAGTCGTATGAGAGACTAAGGTAAAAGGTAAAAGGCAAAAGGCTGAGAAGGGAGAGGAGAGAAGTGAAAGGTCAGGGGAGAGAGTGAAACAAAGATGTAAATGGCAACCTTTAATCGAAATTACCAAACGCCAACCGTGAAACGTGAAATGTAAAACCTAAAACGTACTTTATATCTGTATATTAGATTATCTGGAGGTTTTCCTGAGAAGTAATTTTTTCGCAGTAAGCACATTTTAAAGCGACATTCTTTTTCGAAATGACCTTGAAGCGGGTTTTTACATTTTCATGATTGGTTATGCATTTGGGATTCACACATTTTGCAATTCCTGTAATTATGTCCGGCACTTCCACCACTTTCTTTTCGACTACTTCATAATCGCGGATAATATTTAGTTTAGCCTCAGGTGCAACAAGAGCTATCCTATTAATATCTTCATCTTCGAAAAATTTGTTTGATATTTTGATGATTGCCTTCTTTCCAAGCTTTTTACTTTCGAGATTTGTTCCAAATGTGATTTGATTTTCAATATGGTCAAGTCCCAAAATCTGGATAACCTTAAAAAGTGTTTTTGACGGTATATGATCAATCACAGTGCCATTTTCAATAGCGCTTACGCTTAATTGTTTTGGTTCTTTCATGGCTTTTAAAATTACTTTAAACCTAAAATTAAACACAAAATTGCTTGTCTGACATAAACTCCGTTGAGTGTCTGTTCAAAATAATAAGCTTTCGGATCACTGTCAACATCAATATTTATTTCGTTTACACGAGGTAGAGGATGGAGGATTTTAAGGTTAGGCTTTGTATTCAGGAGCATCGAGTTCTTAAGTATATAAACATTCTTAACTTTTTCATATTCAATAGGATCGGAAAATCTTTCACGTTGAACTCTTGTCATATAAATTATATCCGCTTTTGAAATGATGTCGGTAAAATCTGTATGCTCATAGTATTTTAAGCCTAAATTGTCGAGATATAATTTATATTCATCAGGAATTTTGAGCTCTGCAGGTGAAATAAAATTGAATGTTGTTTTCCATCTTGCCATTGCCATAAGAAGAGAGTGTACGGTTCTGCCGTATTTAAGATCACCTACAAGGAAGATGTTCAGATTATCCAGAGTACCCTGTGTTTTACGTATCGAATAAAGGTCGAGCAGGGTTTGAGTGGGATGCTGGTTGGCTCCATCTCCGGCATTTATAACAGGTACTTTTGAAATCTCACTTGCAAACCTGGCACTTCCTTCCAGAGAATGGCGCATAATAATGAGGTCGCAATAATTACTAACGGTTTTTATTGTATCATTAAGCGATTCTCCTTTTGATATACTGGTACTTGATGACTCGGTAAAACCTAATATTCTTCCACCAAGTCTGTTTACGGCGCTCTCAAAACTCAAACGCGTTCTTGTTGAAGGTTCAAAAAAAAGGGTTGCTATTACCTTACCTTCAAGAATCCTGCTCTCAGGTTCCTTTTCAAATTCCTCGGCAAGGTCGAGAATTCTCAGAATATCTTCTGTGGAAAGATCATCTATTGATACTAAGCTTTTGTTTTTCATTAAATTGACATTAATATTATGCTTGTGAACCTGCCACTATAAAGTTAACTATCATTTGTTTGATATTGATTATGATGTTGATAATTTTTAAAAACTTTTTTATGGTTTTTCTTGCCCATTAACAGGAGCGATTAATATATTGTCATGTTCCGATAATTTAGCCACAGTATGTTCACATAAGCTTAATCTTATTCCGGCAATAATCATACATTCCTCTCCATATTCTTGATTTTGAATCAAAGCATTTGAATCTTTGAGTATTTTCATTACAGAGTTAAGCGTTGACCATGGGAATATTATCGAATAATAATTGTATATATAACACTTAATTATATTGGCATTGTTTAGTGCTTCCGAAGCTGCATTACGGTAAGCATTGATCAAGCCTCTGGTTCCTAATAAAGTGCCTCCAAAATACCTTATTACTACAATAATAGTATTAGTTAGCTTTTTCAACCTTATTTGTCCAAGTATAGGTTTGCCTGCAGTCCCTGAAGGTTCGTTGTCATCATACTGCCTGTAGTTATTTCCTTCTGGGCCTATTATATATGCATAACAGTGATGTCGGGCATCATGATACTTAATTCTGTAATTTTCAATTATTTTTTTCGCTTCCTCATGTGTTGACACTGGCTGAGCAAAACCAATAAACTTACTTCCGCGATCTTTAAATATTCCAGAAGAGACCCCACTGACAGTAAAATATATATCTGTTTTATCCAATTCTAATTTCTAACACTCAAAATTATCAATATTATCCAACTTTAAATGAACTGGCTGTCTGAAAAATTGATAATTTTGCATAATATTTTTTGATATCATGGTTTTAAATCTTGATGATAAAGATCTTCAGAAACTGATAGTTATAGGCGACAGGATACTTATTAAGCCGAAGATGCCGCAGTCGAAAACGCAAACCGGACTTTTCCTTCCGCCTGGCGTTACTGAAAATGAGAAAGTTCAGGTAGGTTATGTTCTGAAAGTTGGCCCTGGTTATCCAATACCTTCTGTTGTTGACGATGAACCATGGAAAAATAAATCTGATGAACCTAAATATATACCGCTTCAGACTAAAATCGGAGATCAGGCTATTTATTTACAAAGTCAGGCTATAGAAATAGAATTCAACAATGAAAAATATATTATTGTTCCTCAGTCAGCAATATTGCTTCTCCTACGCGACGAAGGACTTTTTGAATAACTAATCGGTTTTTACTTTTATCTGATTCCTCTTTTAAAGAAAGTGCATACGAAAATTACAATCAATCGTCATATAATGCCAGATCTCTGAATTCCTCTCTAAAGCCGACTGTTTGGGAAATCCATCTTTCCTTTTCAACTGAAGGGGAAGTACCTTTCAATAGTGCTTCCCTAACCAGCGGATCGCCTGCAAGAATATCAAAAGGCATCAGTTTCTCTTCATACTCATAAGGCGGATTTTTGAATTGTACATTCTCTCTGCCGGAAATTTTTAATATTGAATCAATTATTTCAATTGCCGTCAATACCGGACTAAATTTCTTAATGTCAGTAACATGAATTTGCAAACCATTGCACCAGATACCTGAATATTTATTGAATGCAGGTATGAAGCAATGTATTCTGAAGGTGCAACCGGGTATTTTTTTATTCTTTAGGTGATTCAACAATTTATATGGCTCAATGAATGGAGCGCCGAAAAGTTCAAAGGGTATTGTTGTGCCTCTCCCTTCAGATATATTCATAGCTTCAAAAAGTACCATTCCAGGATAAACGATAGCGGTGTTAAGTGTTGGCATATTAGGAGAGGGTAGAACCCATGGAAGCCCTGTTTCATTATACATCATTGAACGTTTCCATCCCTCCATTCTTATTATTCTAAGATCACATTTTTTAATATATTTTTCTTTTACCCATAAAGCAATTTCGCCGATTGTCATTCTGTGGCATAAAGGTATGGATGCACCTCCAACAAAAGTAAAATGATCTTCTCTGAGCAATGGGCCATCAAAATCAATTGCAGCTATCGGATTAGGTCTGTCTAAGACGACAATAGGTATATTTTTTTCAGCACATGCTTCCATGCAGTTCTTTAATGTCCATATATACGTATATAAACGTGCCCCGACATCCTGCATATCTGCTATTAGAAAATCAATAAGTCTGAGCATATTATCTTCAGGCCTTCTCACTTTCCCATATAAACTGAAAACTGGAACTCCATAAACAGGATGAGGATAACCTTCCCATTCAATCATGTTATCCTGGGTTTGTCCAAATAATCCATGTTGTGGACCAAAAATTGCGCTCATTCTACAGTAATTGCCAGTACCGAAAATATCGGTTATGTGATTGAAATCCGGAGTTATACTCGGGGCATGACATAAAATGCCAGCCCTCTTGCCTTTGAATTCAGCCGGAAATTTTTCAAGAAAAACCTGCAAGCCCGTTTTTATCATATTGCTAAAAGTGAAATTAATTTTACCGGTAAATTAACTATTATTGTATTCTTAAAAAATACTTTAAAAAAATTCAATGATTATAATTACAGGGAGATTTTTTTTAATTTTTATGAAACATTAGTATTTAAATTGTAAAGAGTAACAAATTAAATTACATATAGATAAAAAATTTATCATTAAATGAAGTAAAATGAAAAACAAGTTTTTATTCTGTTTCGCTTTATTGAGCATTTTAGTATTTTCATCAGAGTCAGTACTTAATGCACAATCGGTTAAATTCAAAAAACGGCCGGTAAATGTCATACTGTTTATCGGAGATGGTATGGGGCCTGCACAGGTTTCAGCAGGAATAGTTCGCAGTGATAATACTTCTGTTTTAAAACTTTTTAAGTATGCAGGTTATTGCACTACTTCCTCATTCGACCATTATGTCACTGATTCGGCAGCAGCAGGAACTGCAATTGCTTGTGGAGTGAAGACAAGAAATGGCATGTTAGGCATGGGGCCTGATTCTGTAGCTGTTGCTTCCATTATGGAAGTTGCGAAAAAGAATGGACTTTCTACAGGGCTTGTGAGTACAAGTGCGATTACGCATGCTACTCCCGCTTCATTTATAGCTAAAAACTCAGGGCGCGGCAATTATGAAGATATTGCACTTGATTTTATGAATGGCAAAATTGACGTTTTTATCGGCGGCGGTTCAGATCATTTCAATAAACGAAAAGATGGGAAAGATCTTACCGCACAGTTGCGTGCCAACGGTTATGACGTTGTATATACACTCGACGAACTTAAAAAATCTAATTCTTTACGGATTGCAGGTCTTCTCGATACGGTTCACATGGCAAAATCAACTGAGGGACGATTCGGAATGCTCGCCGAGATGACAGCCAAAGCAATTGAAACATTGAGCAAAAACAAAAAGGGATTCGTTCTTATGGTCGAAGGGTCACAGATAGATTTTGCTGGCCATGAAAGGAATCTTGAATGGAATGTGTCGGAAGTTCTCGATCTCAATGTTGCAATTTCAGTAGCTTATGATTTTGCTGAAAAAACACGAAATACTCTGGTTGTGGTTACTGCCGATCATGAAACAGGAGGGCTGGCACTTGTAGGTGGAGATTTGAAAAAGAAATCATTAAACGGAGTATATGCAACCGGAAATCATAACGCTGTGATGGTACCGGTTTTTTCGTACGGACCAGGCGCCGAAAAATTCACAGGTATAATTGACAATACAGATTTCTTCCCTTCATTTAGGGAACTTTTACGACTTAAATAAAAATCAATATCGTACAGAATGTCGCGTGCCGAAGAAAAAACAAATAAGGCAGATAGCAATATGCTTCCTCTGGTTGAAGAATTCTATTCGATTCAGGGCGAAGGTTACCATACCGGTAAACCTGCATATTTTATCAGGCTGGGCGGCTGTGACACAGGGTGCCATTGGTGCGATTCGCCTTATACATGGAACCCTGATATTCACCCTCTGACTTCGGTTGATAATATAGTAAAGAACGTTCTTTATTCCGGCACGAATTCTGTAGTAGTAACTGGTGGCGAACCTCTTATGTGGAACCTTGATAATCTATGCAGAAGCCTGAAAGATAATAATATAATGACATTTCTCGAAACATCAGGGGTTTATGGAATAAGCGGTATATGGGACTGGATTTGCCTCAGCCCAAAGAAAAACAGGCCACCGCTCAAAATAATTTGCAACATTGCAAACGAACTGAAGGTAATTATTGAGAATGAAGACGATTTTAAATGGGCTGAGATATGCCGCAGTAAGGTAAATAGTGATTGTATATTGTACCTTCAACCGGAATGGAGTAAATTCAAAACAATAACACCAATAATTGTAGATTATGTAAAGAAAAATACTTCATGGAGAATTTCCTTACAAACTCATAAGTTTATGAATATTCCCTAAAGTGGTAAAAGTTAATAAAATATTATTAACTGCAGTTCTTTTATTTACTGCAAGCCTGTTGTCGGGGCAACAGCGTTATCATACAAACTCAAACAGAGCCTTGAATGCATACATCACGGGGAAACGGCAGTATGATTTCCTCTATTTTGAAAGTGCCGAAAAATATTTAAAGGATGCTATAAACTATGACAAAGAGTTTTATGAAGCTTACGCTCTTCTCGGGGAATTGATGTTTAAGACCAGAAGATACAGCGAATCATCAAAATATTATCGCGAAGCTGTAAAGATAGATTCGCTTTTCTCTAAGTCTATTTTTTTTGATCTTGCAAGAGTTGAATTATATTCCGGACAATATGATAAAGCCTTATCTCATTTTAAAGTTTATCTTGAACTTAAGCCGGAAAATGAAACTAACAGATCTTTTGCAGTAAAAAGTATCGGCGATTGTGAGTTTGCGCTGGAAGCGATAAAACAACCGGTACCATTTAATCCTGTCAATCTCGGTGATTCAGTCAATACCACAAATGATGAATATTGGCCTTCTATTACTGTTGACGGTTATATGTTAATGTTTACCCGGCAGGAAAGAACGCCAGGGAAATCAAATATAAGAAATCAGGAGGATTTTTATATTAGTATTCAGCGAGATGGCCAATGGAGCAAGGCATTCAATGCTGGTTCCCCTCTTAATACTCCACAAAATGAAGGTGCCCAAAGTGTAACTTCTGACGGTACCGGAATTTATTTTACTGCGTGCGACAGGCCAGGAGGACTTGGCAGATGTGATATTTATTATTCGTCGTTCGACGGTAAGAAATGGTCACAACCTGTAAACGTAGGTGTGCCGGTTAACAGTAATTACTGGGAAGCACAGCCGTCAATCAGCTCAAATGGGAAAATGCTTTTCTTTGCAAGTAATCGCCCCGGAGGCGAAGGCGGAATGGATCTGTGGTATTCGGTTATGACTCCGGATGGCAAATGGGGAATTCCTAAAAACCCGGGGAAAATAATAAATACACGGGATGATGAGATGTCTCCTTTTATCCACTTCGACGGAAAGACACTTTATTTTTCATCAAACGGACATATAGGAATGGGAGGACATGACATTTTCTTTTCGGTAATGAATGACGATACTACATGGACTCAACCTGTAAATTTAGGATATCCGATAAATACATACAATGATGAACTTGGACTGATTATTGATGCATCCGGAGCGAAAGGCTACTTTTCTACCATAAGAGACGACAAAATGGGGAAAGATATTTTTTGTTTTGATTTGTATGACAAAGTTAGGCCAAAACCTGTTTCTTACTTCAAGGGTACCGTACTGGATAAAGAAACAGGAAAGCGGCTATCGGCAGATTATGAACTTGTAAATCTTAAAAATGGCATTATTCTTTCCAATGGTACAACAGGTATAGACGGAAATTTCCTTTTATGCCTTCCTGCAGGAGCAAATTACGGCCTTAATGTGAACAAGCCAGGATATATGTTCTACTCTGATAACTTTATGCTCGAGGAAATTCATACAGTTTCCCATCCATATATCAAACATGTAATTCTTACACCAATTAAAACGGGTGAATCAATTCTGCTTTCCAATGTTTTTTTTGATTTTGACTCATGGGAGTTAAAACCGGAATCAATTATTGAGTTAAAGAAATTATATAAGCTTCTTGTTGATAATCCTTTAGTAACTGTGGAAATAGGAGGTTATACTGATTCAATAGGAACAAAGGAATATAACCAGACTCTCTCAGAAAAAAGAGCAAAATCAGTTGTTGATTTTCTTGAAAGTATGGGAATAATGAAGGAAAGGCTTTCATATAGAGGCTATGGTGCTTCATTGCCGGTTGCAGATAATCTCACCGCCGAGGGACGCAGTTTAAACAGAAGAACTGAAGTGAGAGTAACTGGCGATGGGAAGAAATAAAAATGAGACCTACTAAAGGTCTCATTTTTTTCTAACCGCTTATTTTTATTGTTGCAGACAATTATATGACTGGTTCTTAGATCAAATTATAATTCTTTTGTTATTGTACTTGTTAATCAGAACGGAAGGAGAATCTGCTTTTTTAGATGGAATACTGAAATATAAGCCCGACCCGGATACTTCATTGCTTACAATCCACATTTTGCCGCCCATAATATTTACAATTTTCTTTGAAACTGTAAGATAAATTATTGCGGCAATATCGTCATATTTTCCCATAGCTTCATTTAAGTTCTCAGAATTAAGCAATTCGGCATTCTTTAAAAAGGAGTTTCCGGAATCGAGTACATAAAAGGTAATGATTCCATTTGAAAGCCTGTAGCCAATTTTAATATATCCTGACTTTGTATTGTTTAAAGCATTAACAAACAAGTTTCGCAAAACTCTTTTTACTCTGTTCGCATCAATATAAATATCATCGCTACAATTAGGCTGACTTTCAAAAATAAGAGCCAGTTCATCATTGCCCTGTCGGTTATGGACAGCCCTGAGTTCAGTCATAAGTTCATTTACAAGGCTGTCCAGACTACAAGTTGTCGGTTCGGCTTTTGAATTACCCGTATCAATTATTGCCGAATCGAAGAAATTATCAAAAAGAAACATTAGCTGGTCACAGGAACTTAATATGTGATTACTGAATTCTTTTTTTTCTTCATCACTGAAATTACCACTATTCATCAGGAAAGAAAATGCCACTATGGAATTCATGTGGGTTCGCATTTCATGCGACATTCCTGATAATATTCTGGGGCAATCGAACATACTTTTTATCTTAACTAATCCGGAATTATTACACTTGTTTTCCGGTTTCTCTAATTCACCATTTTCCAAAATCTCACGATAACTCATTATATTCTCCTTTTCTCCTTTTCTCCTTTTCTCCCTTTCTCCCTTTCATTCTTTACTGTACTGTGTATATTTATTTTAATTTTTTAAGGATAGCCGAAGCTTTTTTACTGAATGAATTTTCTGAGTTTTTGATTGAAAGAAGTTCATTTTTTGCTGCATCGGTCTGCCCGGTTTTGATGTAACATAAAGCACGGTACCATCTTGCATTATCAAGGTAATAATTATTACCATCGTTGATAACTGTTGAAAACGCCTTCTCCGCTTCGTCGAACCTGTTGTTTTTCATCTCCGACACACCGTAAACCATATAGGCTTCCATGTGGTCAGGCCTGTTTTTAAGATATTCACTTAAAATTGCCGACGCACCTTCGAAATTATTTTCATTATAAAGTACCAGCGCATCTTTATATAATTTGCCGATATTATCGGTCATGGCAACAATACTACGTTCAAGGCTTCCAATGTTGTAAACAGTGAAATAGTCATTATAAAGCGAATCGCGTGATGAGTTTTTGTTATTCAATAAAAATAAGCTTCCGACAACTATTAAACCTGCTATTATAGCAGCAGATCGGAAGGCTGTTTTTTTATGGCTCAGTTTAACGGCTTCATTTTCCTGTCTGGCAATTTCTATTCTGGCCAGTTTATTGCGCAGTTCAATAATATCATGCCTCCTAAGAGCATCATCGGTTTTTCTCCTGACGGCAACCTCTTTCTGGAGAAATTCATTGCCATTGAGTTCTTTCTCGAACCAGGTCTTCTCCTGCCGGGTCATCTCTCCGGACAGATACCTTTCGATAAAATAGGAATAATCGATTGATTTCATTTTGTTATTTATTACTTTTATTACTTTTTAATTTAAGTATATCATTTAAGTATATCTTAATTTTTTATTTTCTCTAACAAAAACAAATTGCAGTTTATCCGTAAACACCTTTATCGATAATAATCAACAATAGCAATTAACAAAATATCAAACCTACATTATATATATATTTAATATATTTATAAGTCTCTAATGCACTTTTACATGCACTTTTACAGCTCTCTAATACACTAATATTATAAAATTTTATATAAGCATATAGAGAATTATTATTAAAATATTCTCATCCCATCATATCTGACAGTCTTTACATTTTCATTCCGGTAAAATTAAAATAAATTTAATTCCTCATTTTACGGACTTTACCGGACTAAATTCTCTCATTCCTATTACATAGTTTAGTTTGCAGAGAAAAGAGGCTTTTATTCAAATTAAAGCAATTTCATATTTCCTTTAATCCTGAACAAAACCCCTTCATCCTCCTGCATGCCTATGAAACAGGACTTTTATAATACATTTTCCTAAATGTACTCTACGTGCAACTATTTCAAAAAACTTCTACTTTTAATAAATAATATTATAGTTTCGGTTTAGGTGGATCTGTCGGCGGATTTGTAGGATCACCTGGGCCACCAATAAAATCTCCACCACGGATTGTTCTCATTTCTTCTGCTGTCAGTTCGAACATTTCATAAAAAACGAAATCTTTTTTAAGTTCCTTGTTTTTCATAGCTTGTTTCTTTTTAATGTTAATAAATACTTTTACGGGTAATTGTTTTACAACTATACATACCACAACAAAGCATTTTGTGACACAAAAAAATGTTAAAAAATGTAAATATTTTTTAACATATTAAAAATCAAATATATATAAAAACAATAATAAATTATTATAAATGGTATATTTTCTTACTTCATCGCAATATGTTTTATATCTTTATATCTGTATGAAATATTCATAGAGCGTGAATACTTTTATCAGATATTTTACAATGTCCCTGTATCTGTTTACTTTTGCAGTATATGCTGAATCTATAGGAATATGCTCAATTCCTACCAACTATTACCTGATACCTGCCGGCTTCCGCCCAACACATTCCACCATTACCCATAATCCATCTGCCCTCTGTCTGTCGCCTTCTGCCTGTCGCCTTCTGCCTTCCGATAACATATCGGATACAATTGAAACAAATCAAAATTCGGAACTTAAGGTTATATGCGACAGGTTTGAAGAGGCTTTTAGTAAAAATGATTTAAATAGAATAAGATTTTTCTCCGATAGTTTGATAATATTTTTGAATTCACACCGTATTACCGACACACTTCTGCTGGCAAAAGCATACTATTTTACAGGTGCATCATTGGCAAATACCCGAAGAGAAATAGCTTCATTATTATATTTTAATATTGCTTTAAATTTACTTGATAAATATCATGATGACTATTTAAAAGTTCGTGTTCTTAATTTTGCAGGATATGCTTCAAATAAGATTGGAGATCATCTTAAATCGAACGATTATTTCACAAAGTCACTTCAAATAGAAACAACAATTTACGGTGAAAATTCTCCTGAACTGATTCCAGTTTATATTTCTTTAGGAATAGAAAAAATAAATATCCGTGACTATGAAGGGGCAATAGAAATATTTGACAAAACATTGTTGCTGGTAAAACGAATAAACTTTAGTCCTGATCCTGCAGATATTGCTTTACTTTATCAGAATAAAGGTGTTGCCCTTGCTAATATTCTGGAATATAGAAAGGCAATAACAAATTTACTGAAGGCGCTCGATATATATGAAACAAGTCTGCCTTTCGACGACAAACAATTGAACCTTATTAACAACATAGCAACTTCTTACTTCTATCTCAAAGATTACCGAAGATGCACAGAGTTTTTTGAAAAGGGTTATAACATGTCTTCAGGTGTTTATAATTTGGCATCACAAGAACTTATAAAAAATTACGCCTTTGTACTTGGAAGGATCGGAGATAAAGAGAAAGGACTTAAAATACTGGAAGACGCTCTGAACAGCTTTAAAAGACATTTTACTGAGAATTCGAGAGAATACATTGAACTGCTGGTGAATTATGCCGAATATCTTAGAGAAAATAAACTGGACAAGGAAAAGCCTTTTCAGATTTATAAGTCGTGTTATAATTATCTGCAACAGCATCCATGGAATGTCAATCTGCATAACAGCGTCACCCTTGGTTATATTTATTCTCTTATTGATAATGGTAAATTGCAGGAAGCGCTTGATTCCACAGCTTCGATTCTTTACAGGAATGCAGGTCTTAAGGCTCCGCAAGATTATATTTCGAATCCGGATATTTCATATTTAAAGAATGATAAAACAACAATGGATATTCTAAGTGCAAAATATCTGGCTTTGCTGGAGCTTTCAGAGGTTAATGATGATTTTCAGGCGCTGTATGGTTCTGCTGTAACTGCTGAGCTTATGGTCAATATTCTGGAAAAGATCAGGCTTAGGGCAGGAGAGGAGGAAAGTCGAATTTTGCTAGGCGAACGTTACAGAGATGCTTATTTGTTTGCTATAGAGAGTTTTAAACGCTTTTATGAAAAAACAGGTAACAAAGAGTGTTTCGAAAAAGTTTTTGAATATTCAGAAAAAAGCAAAGCGGCCTGTCTTCTTGCATCAATACGCGAAAACAAGGGGCTTAGAGCCTATGTACCTCCGGCTCTTGCAGACCTCGAAAAGGAATTGAGCATCAGAATAGGATACTTCGAAGCAAGAATAAATCAGGAAAACTGTAAAAATGAACCTGACAGGGAAAACCTGAAGATATGGAATGAAGAACTTATCAATGCCACTTCGAAAAGAGATTCGCTTATCAGTGTATTCGAAAAGAATTATCCGGATTATTACAGACTGAAATATAACACGAAAGTCATTTCATATAAATTGCTCCCCGCAATTGCAGGCAAAAAGACAAATTTCATAAGTTATGTATCAGCCGATACAATATTATATATAATTGTTGTAAACAGTAAGAACAATGTTATTACTACAGTGCCTGCCGATAGCGGTTTATTCTCTGACATAATATTTTTCCGTAATATGCTTTCGAAGCCCGACGCCGAAAGAGATGCACGGGAAGATTTCAGGCTCTTTCAGGAGAAAGGATACAAATTGTATTTATCTCTTATCGAGCCAGTAAAGAAATATTTTATTTCAAACAGATTAATAATTTCACCCGATAAAGAGCTATCCTTCATTCCGTTCGAGGCATTTTTAACCGCCAATAACAGAGATACAAGTCTTTATCATAACAGGCTTCCGTTTTTAATGAACAATTATGACATTTCCTATACCTATTCAGCAACATTGCTTTCAGAGTCAGGTAATGGGAAACCTTCTCTTTTCAATAATGCACTTGTTTTTGCGCCTGTATATGAATCGCCTCTGTATATTGATTCAATAAATATTGCCAGGCAGGAAAGTGATTTTCCAAGGCAAATCCTTTTACCTTTGAAGTATGCAGGGGAGGAAGCCGACTATGTTGCAAGAACAGTTCATGGTAAGCTATTCAGCGGGACA
Organism: Bacteroidales bacterium; assembly: GCA_017999895.1. Classification (GTDB taxonomy): domain Bacteria; phylum Bacteroidota; class Bacteroidia; order Bacteroidales; family VadinHA17; genus LD21. Next base: position 71,892 of record JAGNKY010000009.1, on the reverse strand, counting down.
GAGGCTACAAAGCAATCCTATATAAATGAGGCCGGGAAATATGATATTATACATCTTGCGATGCATACAATTATTGATGAAAATTCTCCGGTTAATTCAGGAATGATTTTTTCAGGCTCGGCTGATTCGGTGAACAATATTTATTTAAGGCAATATGAGGTATATGGCGTTCCGCTCGATGCTAAAATGGTTGTACTCAGTTCTTGTTATACAGGTTCAGGCACAATGTATGCAGGGGAAGGTGTATTGAGCTTTGCAAGAAGTTTTCTTCTTTCAGGGAGCAAATCAGTAGTAATGTCTTTATGGGAAGTTGATGACAGATCAGGAGCAGAGATGATGAAATCGTTCTATAAAAATATTAAGGCAGGAATGAATAAAAGCAATGCTCTTCGGAAAGCTCGACTGAATTACCTCGAACAGGCTGATATGCAGCATTCCCTTCCTTATTTTTGGGTGAATCTGGTTATTTATGGCGACTATAAACCGTTATATATTCCTGTTTATTTAAGCATTATGCTTTTGATAATTATTGCAGCGTTAGCAGTACTATATTTTCATTTCAAAAAGCGTTGATATTCAATATATTCTGGATCAGATTTAATTAGTTCAACAATAGCTTCCTTGCACAGGTATTTTTTTCTTCTTGAATAATTCTCATTTCTGAAATTCATTTTAACGGCAATCTCTTCAAAAGATAAACCATCATAATACAGTTTCAATATCTCCTGGCAATCGGGTTTAAGTTTGTTAAAAGCCCTGGTTACAATTTTCATAAAAATAGGATCGGATAAATTATCTTCATCATTTTCGTCCGCCAGATCAAAATCGAGACTTTCTTTTTTTATCACCCGTCTTAACTGGTGCCCCCATATATTTCTGGCTAAGGTGAAAAAGTATCCTTTCAAGTCGGTTGTGAGTTTGAAATCATCTTCACAGATTTTCTGATATAATGAAATGATAGCTTCCTGAAAAACATCTGCTACATCATCATTTGTTCCGCTGTAACTGAGCACATGTTCTTTAACCATCCTGTAATAGTTGTTATACAAATAATTGAGAGCTTTTTCGTCCTGTCGACGAATTCCCTCAATTATGTCATTATCTGATAATTTTTTTAACAACCTCAGTCAGATGTTATTGTATATCGACAAATATAATATTTCCCTTTATAGAAGGGAAATATATCGCAACAAATCAATAGCTCAAATATGACAGCCAATACTGAAGGGACAGAGGTAAATGTATTTAAAATATTTGTTTTTAAAGGGAAAATCTATGCTCTTTTTTAAAATTAAATATCTTTACGAGAGATAAAGAGATGAAAAACAGTTATGTCATTCCCCTTTGTACGGCAACCAGATGCGATGGACTGTGGACCTGCCTGTCTTAAAATGATAGCAGGATATTACGGAAAGAATTTCTCGCTTGAAAACCTGCGTAAAAGGTGTTATATAACAAGGGAAGGAGTCTCCTTTCTGGGGTTATCTGAAGCTGCTGATTCGCTTGGATTCAGGACAATAGGTGTAAAGATACCTTTCAATACTTTTCTGTTAAACGTGCCTCTTCCATGTATCGTTCACTGGAAACAAAAACATTTTGTAGTTGTTTACAAGACATCCGAAAAATATATCTGGGTTGCCGATCCTGGTCTTGGACTTATACGTTATTCTCACGATGAATTTAAAAAAAACTGGGCGGGCACGGTTATTGGCGGTGAGCCGGTAGGTCTTGTTCTTATCATGGAGCCTACTCCCGCCCTTTATTCTACAGGAGAAGACGAAAAGCCTAAAGGTGGTTTCAAATTCCTGTGGAAATACTTCAAACTTTATAAAAAATATATATACCAGCTTGTCATAGGATTATTCCTTGGCAGTCTTATACAGCTTGTTATTCCATTTCTGACTCAGGCGGTTATTGACATTGGAATCAATAACAATGATATAGGATTCATTTATCTAATACTCTTTGCTCAACTTGCACTTGTTGCAGGTCGTTTTTCTGTGGAATATATACGAAGCTGGCTTCTGCTTCATATCGGTACACGTATTAATGTAGCTATTATTTCAGGTTTTCTTCAGAAACTTATGGCATTGCCGATATCATATTTCGATACAAAACTGACCGGTGATATACTTCAGAGAATTGACGATAATAACAGAATTGAAGAATTTCTGACATCTGCCTCACTAAACATTATTTTCTCGTTTTTCAATATTATTATATTCGGTATAGTACTTGCGATTTTTAATTTTAAAATTCTTGCAATTTTCCTGGCCGGTACCGCCTTATATATTTTGTGGGTATCACTTTTCATGAAACGAAGAGCAATTCTTGACTACCAGCGGTTTCATCAAATGTCGGCAACAAATAATAAACTTATCCAGATTGTAAACGGCATGCAGGAAATAAAGCTTACACAAAGTGAATTACATAGACGGTGGGAGTGGGAAAATTTGCAGGCAATTCTTTTTCGTATCAGAATCAAGGGATTGAGCCTTCTTCAATACCAGAGTGCCGGAGCAACTCTTATAAACGAAATAACAAATATTCTGATAACGCTTGTATCAGCAATGTCAGTCATAAAAGGTCAGATGACTCTTGGTATGATGCTGGCAGTCCAATTTATTATCGGTCAGCTCAACGTTCCAGTTAATCAGCTTATATATTTTTTCAGAGTATCTCAGGATGCAAAAATAAGTCTCGACAGGCTTTCAGAGGTTCATTCAATGGATGAAGAAGAAGCAGCGCCTGAGGCCAAAGTAAAGAAAATACCTGAGCACAAGGATATTTTTATAAATAATCTTTCTTTCCAGTATGAAGGTCCAAGGTCACCTTTTGTGCTCAGGGATATCGACCTGGTTATAAAGGAAAATAATGTAACAGCCATTGTTGGAACGAGCGGAAGCGGAAAAACAACGCTTCTTAAAATGATACTTGGCTTCTATAAGCCTGTTACAGGCGAAATTATTGTAGGCGATACAAGACTGGAGAATATAAGTTTAAAGACCTGGCGTAAAAAAGTGGGAGTTGTTATGCAGGATGGTTATATATTTGCTGATACAATTGCTGCCAATATAGCCCCCGGGGTAGAGGAAATTGATGAGGAAAGGCTTTATGCAGCGGCTGAAATGGCAAACATAAGAAGTTTTATAGAATCGCTTCCACTTGGTTATAATACGAAGGTAGGTATGAACGGCCATGGATTGAGTGAAGGCCAGAAGCAACGCTTGTTAATTGCCAGAGTAGTTTATAAAAATCCTGAAATCATTATTCTCGACGAGGCGACGAATTCACTCGATGCCAATACGGAAAAAGTTATCGTCGGCAATATGAAAAGTTTCTATAAAGGCAAAACTGTTATAGTAGTTGCTCACAGGCTCAGTACTGTTCGCGATGCCGATAATATTGTCGTTCTTGATAACGGGCATATTACTGAATCCGGAACTCATGAAGAACTGATTAAAAAAGAGGGTGCATATTATAGTTTAATAAAAAACCAGCTTGAACTTGGAAACTGAAACCGGAAAAAATACGAATCGGGCAAAACACGAAATCAAATATTCCGAGCCTGTCGAGGAAATAATGGGCACTCCACCGCCCAGGATTTTAAGATGGGGCACAACAGTTCTTTTTATCCTGTTTGCTCTTTTCTTTATTTTCTCATGGCTGGTAAAATATCCGGATGTTGTGGCCTCACCGGTTGAAATAACAACTGAAAATCCCCCTGTAGCGGTCATGTCTAAAACAACAGGGCGCATAATGCTGCTTATGGTATCCGATAAAGAACAGATAAAAGCAGGACAAATTCTGGCAGTTATGGAAAACCCTGCTTCGTTCGACGAGATAATAAAATTGAAAATATTTATAGATACATTCAATATATACCGTGAGAGCTTCGCCCTTAGTTCGGTTCCGGATCTTTCAGGATTGGGAGAGCTTCAGGCCAGTTATGAAACTTTTCATAAAGCACTCTCCGACCTCCTCAACTTTGTGTCGAACGACTATTACGGAGCCAAGATAAAAGCTGTTAACAGAGAAATTAAAGAACTCGAAACGTATTTATCGCGATTACAGGTAAAAGAAAAATTGTACGTTGAGAATTATTTTCTTGAACTTAACAAGTTCAGACGCGACTCTGCTCTTAATGCTGGAAAAACCATACCTACGGCTGAACTTGAGAAATCCAGACAGGCCTTGATAATGCAACAGATAGAACTGCAGAATGTTCGTGTTGATATTTCTTCCGGAAATATTGAAATTGCGACAAGAAGAGAATTGATTGACGAATATTCCATAAAACGGGCTGAAGAATATAAAAATCTTCTTAATTCGGTTAGAGAAGCTTTTAAAAATCTAAAAGCCGCTCTTAGTATATGGGAAAATAATTATCTACTTGTTTCACCTGTTGACGGTATTGTGACATTTTCCAAATACTGGTCGGAGAATCAGCTTGTAAAAAAAGAAGAACCTGTTTTATCAGTTGTACCTGAAAATCCCGGAAAATATATTGGAAAGGTAAATCTTAAAATGCATAAATCAGGAAAGGTAAAAGAAGGGCAAATTGTACATATTAAGCTTTCAGGATATCCATATATGGAATACGGAATGCTGAGAGGGAGAGTACATTCAAAATCGCTGGTTCCTGCTGGAGATTCATATCTTATTGAAATTGAACTTGAAAATGGACTCACTACACTTTATAACAGGAATCTTGAATTCACACAAAATATGACAGGAGTGGCTGAAATAATTACAGACGACAGAAGCCTTCTTGAAAAAATGATTTATCCTTTCAGATATTTTATTTCGAGGAATAAAAGATAATATTGAACTTACTTATTTGAATAAGGTTCATAGTAATCATCTTCTTTTTTACTTATATTTTCTTTGTGGCCTGCATGCTGTTTCTTTGCTTTACGAACAACGAAAACTGCAAGAATACCAATTGCCAAAATTAAATAAAACTGATTTTCCATTCTTTCTATAAATAATGATACTCCTTTCAAAGGTAACGACATTTTGTTTATATTAAAAAATTTGGAATAGTCTTTCTCACTCTTACATTATTTTGAATGAGGAATATTATTTTCCCGATTTTGGAACTTACATGTCATTATTTATATTAATACTTTGAGTTTAATTAAATAATCAATAATTTCGTACCCTAAAAATTCCAGAGAGACATTAATGGAGTTTTTAATGTTATTTTGTTGAAAATGGGATTAAAATGATTGAAAAAGATCCGAATGATTCTGTTCATAATGAACAATTCGCAGCGTCAGTTGATGCTGGCGAAAATACTGAAATTCCTTCTATGCAGATAAATGAATCTGTGCAGCAGTTGTCCGATGAGGAAAGTCAAGAGTTTCCATCAGGGCCGGAAGCCGAACAGGAAACGAATCAAAAACCGGAGAACGAAAAACTTAAGAGTGAAAATGAAGACTTCGACGTATCAAAAATCATTCCTGTTTCAGATGTAATAAATATTCAGGAATTTGATTTAATTGAAAATGTTGAAGATATAGAACTTCCTCCTGTTGACTATTCTGGATATTCGAAATCCGAACTTATTGAAACTCTTGAGTTAATAGTTGAAGACAGACCTCCAAATGAAATAAAGGATGATGTTGAACGTATTAAAGGTCTGTTCAATAAGAAAATTAAACAGGAAGCCGAAGAGAGAAAGAAGAAATTTCTCGAAGGTGGTGGAAAAATTGAAGATTACAGAATTTATGTTGATCCTCTCGAACAGCGATTGAAAGAGCTTCTGGAGAAATATAAATCAAAGAAGACTGATTTCGGGAAAATTCAGGAAGCTGAAAAACTCGAGAATCTAAGAAAAAAATATGAAATAATTGACAAAATAAAAGATCTGGTAAACAGAGAAGAGTCTATAAATAAAACATTTCAGGAATTCAGGACACTTCAAGATGAATGGCATTCGGTCGGAATCGTTCCACAGAATGAGCTCAAAGAGCTATGGGAAAATTACCACCATGCAGTTGAGATTTTCTACGATTATATCAAAATAAACAAAGAACTCCGCGATCTCGACCTTAAAAAAAATCTTGAAGCAAAAGTAAGACTTTGCGAGAAAGCTGAAGAATTGATGCTTGAACCAAATCCGGTCGTTGCTTTCCGCAAATTGCAAGATTATCATAATGCCTGGCGGGAAATAGGCCCGGTACCTCATGAATCGAAAAACGAAATATGGGAGAGATTCCGTGAAATTACCAACACAATAAATCAACAACATCATCAATATTTTGAAAAACAGAAAGAAGAACAAAGAAAAAATCTTGAATCAAAAATAGCTCTCTGCGAAAAAATTGAGGAGATTAACAAGGAAGAAATTAAAACTTTTAAAGATTTTGAGGAAAAAGCCCGAATAGTTGTCGATTTACAAAAGATGTGGAGAACTATTGGGTTTGCACCTAAAAAGCAAAACAATAAAATATATCAGCGTTTCAGGGAAGCATGCGATGAATTCTTTGAAAAGAAAAGGAGCTTTTATGCCGATAATAAGGAAATTCAAATGAATAATCTTCAGCGGAAAACAGAACTATGTATTCAGGCTGAAGCAATGCAGGAAAGTACCGACTGGAAAGCAACTACAGAAGCATTTATAAAACTTCAGAAAGAGTGGAAAGAAATAGGTCCGGTACCAAGAAAATATTCAGAAAAAATATGGAAAAGGTTTAGAAAAGCTTGTGACAATTTCTTTACCAGAAAAGCGGAATATTTTGCAAGCCTTGATAACTCGTATGAGAATAACCTAAAAGCCAAAGAGGAACTTATTGCACAGCTTGAATCTTTTGAAGCCGGAAACGATGTGCAGGAAGCATTTAAGCGCCTTAAAGAAATTCAGAAAAAATGGACTGACATAGGTTTTGTTCCTTTTAACCGTAAAGAGGAAATTAATAACCGTTACCGTAATGCATTGAATAAACAATTTGATAAGCTTAAAATTGGAGATGAAGACAGAAGTATTCTGAAATACCGGACAAAACTCGAAACGATGAAATCAAATGCAAGGTCGTTTCGAAAAATTAGCAATGAAAGAGAAAAATTTATTTCGAAAATAAAACAGCTTGAAAATGATATTGTCCTGTGGGAAAATAATATAGGCTTTTTTGCAAAATCACCGAATGCGGAAACTATGATAAAAGAAGTGGAAGAAAAAATCAAAAATGCCAAAAAGACTATAAAAACGCTGGAAGAGAAAGTGAAATTAATTGACCAGATGAGTAATGAAGAATAATTATAACTCGACTACAGATAATTACTAATATTTACAAAATTGGCTGAAGTAAAATACGTATTTGTAACAGGAGGTGTAGCCTCTTCACTTGGGAAGGGAATAATTTCGGCTTCTATGGCGAAACTACTCCAGGCTCGCGGATATTCAGTTACTATTCAGAAACTCGATCCGTATATAAACGTAGATTCCGGAACTCTTAATCCATATGAACATGGTGAATGCTATGTGACGCTCGATGGAGCCGAAACAGACCTCGACCTTGGCCATTATGAGAGATTCCTGAATATCCCTACAAGCCAGGCAAATAACGTGACAACCGGACAAGTATATCAGACCGTTATAAATAAAGAACGCAGAGGAGATTATCTGGGAAAGACGGTTCAGGTTATTCCTCATATCACAGATGAAATAAAACGAAGGATAAAACTTGTAACTCTGGGAAAAAAATTTGATATCGTGATTACTGAAATCGGAGGAACAGTAGGTGATATAGAATCACTCCCATATATTGAGGCAGTTCGTCAGATGAAATGGGAACTCGGACAGAAAAACTGCATTGTCATTCATCTTACACTTGTTCCCTATTTATCAGCTTCAGGAGAGCAAAAAACAAAACCCACACAACATTCGGTTAAGGCTCTGCTCGAAGCAGGAATTCAACCTGACGTTCTCGTTTTGCGAACAGAAAAGTCTCTTTCAGAAGATATTAAAAAGAAAGTTGCACTTTTCTGTAATGTCGAAGAATATGCTGTTGTTGAATCAGTTGATGTTTCAACTATTTATGAAGTGCCAATGCGAATGCTTCAGGAAAATCTCGACCAGACGGTCCTTCGTAAGTTAGATCTATCTCCTGGCCAGGAGCCTGATTTGAAAGAATGGCATGAATTTCTTGAAAGAATTAAAAATCCGGAATATAATGTTAATATAGGCCTTGTTGGAAAATACGTAGAACTTCACGACGCATATAAATCTATATCTGAGTCGTTTGTCCATGGCGGTTCGGCTAACAAGTGCCGTGTTAATACAAAACTTATTTCATCAGAGAGTATTGATGAAACAAATGTTACCGAAATCCTTAAAGATCTTGATGGAATTCTTGTTGCTCCTGGCTTTGGCTCACGTGGAATTGAAGGCAAAATTATAACAGCAAAATATGCCAGGGAAAATAATATACCTCTTTTCGGAATCTGTCTTGGGATGCAATGCGCAGTTATTGAATTTGCAAGAAATGTACTCGGCTTTTCAGATGCACATACTACCGAAATTGACCATAAAACAAAATATCCGGTAATAGATTTGATGGAAGAACAGAAAAATATAACTTATATGGGCGGGACAATGAGGCTGGGTGGATATAAATGCATACTCGACCCCAACTCACGGGCTTACAGAATTTATGGCACAAAGGAAATTATTGAACGACATAGACACAGGTATGAGTTCAATAACAAATATCTTGATGACTTTGTAAAAAAAGGAATGATCCCTGCCGGCATAAACCCGGAATCAAATCTTATAGAGATTATGGAACTTCCTTCACATAGATGGTTTACAGGAGTTCAGTTCCATCCAGAATACAGCAGTACTGTTGTTAAGCCTCATCCTCTTTTCGTCGATTTCATAAGAGCCTGTATAGAATACAATAAGGAGAAAAATGATAGTAATTAAATTATGGACAAAAACACAATTACGGGGCTATTACTAATATTCGCAATCTTTATTGGTTTTGGCATTTATAATAATTACCGCTTAAATAAAATTTATGAGTCAAAAGTAGTTCTGGCTGATTCACTTTATAAAGCCGGTAATTATGAAAAAGCCAGAATTGAATATATGAATGCATTGAACATTAAACCAAACCAGCCTGATGTTGTTCTTAAACTCAATGAACTTAATCAGTTTCTTGAAATTTCACAACCTGCGGCTGAAAAAGATACTACAAAACAAGCCGTTACTCCTGCTATACAAACTGAAATAATTTCTGATACTGGCAAATTGGAAAATATTAATAAGTACGGTATATTTTCCAGTAAAGCTGAAGGACAAAACGATTTTATAATTCTTGAAAATGACCTGGTCGAATTAAAAATATCATTGAAAGGTGGACGAATATATTCAGCTAAACTTAAACAGTATAAGGATTATAATTCCGGACCACTTATTTTGTTCGACGGAGATTCGACAGTTTTCAGCCTGAACTTCTTTACAGCCGATAATAAGCCTGTACAAACTAATGATCTCTTTTTTGTGCCGGTTTCTGACGAAAAGCATATCACGGTTACAGATAATCCTGATACTGTTTCTCTCAGACTTTATGCCGATAGCAGCAAATATATAGAGTATATCTATACACTTGAACCCGGCAAATATACTGTTGATTTCAAAGTAAATTTTGTCGGGATTTCGGATCTCATTGCCAGGAATCAGAGTACAATTACTCTCGACTGGAAAATGTATGCTCCACAGAAAGAAAAAGTGAGATCAAACGAAGAATCATATACAACTATTAAATTTAAATATTATCAGGATGATGTTGACGGATTCAAAGAAAGATCAACAAAAGAATCTGAAGAAGCTGATATTACAACACGACTTAGCTGGATAGCTTTTAAAGATCAGTTTTTTTCATGCGTGCTAATTGCAGAGGATTTTTTTCAGAATGCCCATCTTTCTCAGAGACGAACTATTTCCTCTCCAAAATACATAAAATATTTTACGGCTGAAATTGGAATCCCTTTTAATCCAGTAAATACCCAGTCGATAAATATGAAATTTTACCTGGGTCCAAACCATTTTTCAACTCTCAAAAAAGAAGGCATGCAACTTGAGCAGCTTGTTACGCTAGGAAAAAATATTGTTAGATGGATAAATCAGTTTCTTATAATTCCAATTTTCAACTGGCTTAATAAATATATCGGAAACTATGGTATCATTATTCTTATTCTGACAATAATTATAAAAATAATTCTTTTCCCTCTTTCGTATAAGTCTTTCCAATCGCAAGCAAAAATGCAGGCCTTAAAACCATTAGTTGATGAGATATCAAGGAAGTATCCTAACAAGGAAGATGCGATGAAAAAGCAACAGGCCACTATGGAACTATACAAAAGGGCAGGAATAAATCCACTTGGCGGCTGTCTTCCTACATTGCTCCAGTTCCCTATACTTTTTGCAATGCTCAGGTTTTTCCCGACTTCAATAGAACTCAGGCAACAGGCATTTCTCTGGGCAAAAGATCTTTCCTCATACGATTCGATATTAGATCTTCCTTTTAAAATCCCGATTTATGGAGATCATGTAAGCCTTTTCACTTTGCTCATGACTGCCTCCACAATACTGACTATGAAAATATCAGATTCAACATCCGGACAAAGTCAGCCAGGAATGAAGTTCATGATGTATATGATGCCTCTGATGTTTATGGTTTTCCTTAATAATTTTTCAGCAGCTCTGACTTATTATTTCTTCCTTACAAATATTCTGACATATATTCAGAACCTGATATCGAAAAAGTTTGTAAATGCTGAAGCTATAATTGCTAAAGTAGAAGAGAGTAAAAAGAAACCTATAAAAAAATCTAAATGGCAGCAACGGCTTGACGAAGCTGCTAAGGCACAAAGAGTTAAACAATATAAAAGATAAATTTATTATCTCTCACTTTCCTAATTTTTACTTTTATTTATTATTTATAGCCATAGCTTTATCAACCTAAAAATCAAAAAAAGTTAATTTTTAAAAAAAATGTATGATTTCTGAAAAAAATATTTCTAAATTTAAGAATTAATAAATTAAATAATTAATGGGTAAAAAGGTTAGAAACAAAGATTTAGCAGAAAAACTCGGGGTTTCATGTACTCTTGTTTCATTAGTTCTGAATAATAAGGCTGATCAACATGGCATAAAAAAGGAGACCCAGGAAAGGGTTCTTGCTCTTGCAAGGCAAATGGGTTATTTCGATACCGGTGAAGAGAAAAAAGCTCCTCAAATAATTGAGCCATTGCCAGGTATTATAGGTATGGTTGTTCCGTCTCTTCATGAATATTTTATTTATGAACTGACACCATATCTTGAAAAAGCCTTCGAAAGCATAGGTATAGGATTTACTGTTATATCGAGAGATCCAGATGATCAACGATTTAATCGTTTCATAAATGCTTTCAGAAAATTTTTTAGCGGATTAATTCTTGTAGGCGATGCAGCCGATGATAAGACAATCAGAACTCTTAAAGATGAGGACTTCCCTTTTGTATTACTTGAAAAGACAACCGATAAATACCGCCTTAATACAGTGGCAACCGACCTCTCAGCAGGCGTGGAAATGATAACCGGCCATGTCAATAATCTTGGTTACAAAAATGTACTGGTCATTGCAGGTAAAAAAAGCTATAAGTCGCAGGAAAAAATTATCAAAGAACTTATTGACTCACTTAACAAACTTACGACTAACGATAAAAAACAGTCTCTCGAAATTATTCGTGAGCCAGCTGCTGGCGAAGAAATTGATATTCAGTTTATGGAAAAATATCTCCGCCCTCCATTAAGTATCCAGGTATTGGTTGTTATGAACTCAGAGCTTGTTTTCCCGCTTATGGCAGCACTTGAAAAAAAGAAATTAAGAATTCCTCACGACATTGCACTTATCTCTTTTGAAGACGGCCCTGGCTTTGAATTTCTGCACCCTTCAATAACAGCACTAAGAAGACCTCTGCCTGGCCTGGCTCTTAAAGCATCGAATATGATATGGTCGGAAGTAAAAAACTCAGGAAAAGGAAAATATAGACGACAGGTAAACTTGAGCCCTTCCCTTATCATAAGAAAATCTTGCGGTTCCTTATAGTTCCTTGTGCTTAAATTCTTAAGTAATCAGAACTCCCTTCTTTTAGATTTTAATTTGTGATTGAATCCAATATGTGATATGAATAATTTATTCATTATCATATTATTAACAGTTGTTTATAAATTTAATCTTTATTTTCCACCTTACCGCCTGTAAAATAATTATATTTGCAAATGTATGGTGTATTGCATAACTTTTAAATGCAATCAAGAGGGAATACGGTGTGAATCCGTAACAGTACCCGCTGCTGTGATACCCGGTCAGCATTTCGACCATGGTTTTTGATAACCTGCCACTGTCCGCCCACTGGCCGATGGGAAGGCTTCAAAAATCGGGATAAGTCAGAAGACCTGCCATATATATTCAATAATTCTAAGCTTTCGGGAAGAAAAGCAGAGAATCATTTATGATTCAAAAAACTTTATTCTCCTGTCAGTTAAGAATATTGATGAGATTTAAATTATTGTTTAATCTTAACTCTAATCTTATGAATGTGAAATTCTTTTCCTGCATGCTCCGAAGTGGCAACATCAAAGATTTTCCTGAAACCCAAACGAAATGAGATTCCATGTGTCGTTAATATTATCGTTTTGTGCTATCTCTTCAACTCTTTATGCACAACATTCACTGTTTACCGATACAATAATAATCAATGAAATAGTGGTGCACGGGAATTATCCCGGAAGCATAAACAGCGGTTATCGGAAATATGAAGTTGATTCTGCAGCATTAAGTGAGAAAAAAGTATCCACTCTTTCAGAGATTCTATCCGAAACAATTCCTGTTTATTTAAAAAACTACTCACCCGGAGGCCTCTCTTCAATATCATTGAGAGGCACCACTGCAGTTCATTCTCAGGTATTATGGAATGGGCTAAATCTTTCTTCGCCAATGCTCGGGCAGTCTGATTTTTCACTTATCCCGGCAGGATTTATTGATGAACTATCAATTGAATACGGAAATGCTTCGATCATCAAGGGAAACGGGACTTTCGGAGGACTTATCAATATAAATACGAAGCCCGACTGGAATAACAAATACGATTTTTCCCTGACAGGGAATGCCGGCAGTTACGGATTGTTGTCGGAACGATTGAAAGCATCGGCAGGAACATCAAAATTTAAGTCTGTAACAAGAGCATTTTTAGAGACCGCCGACAATAATTTCAAATACATTAATGATGTAAGCGATGCTGAACCAGTTGTTGAACATAGACATAATTCCGAAACATCGCTAAAGGCAATAATGCAGGAATTATATTTCCGTGGTGAAAAAACAAATACATCCGTTGCATTATGGCTTCAGTCGTCAAACCGTAACCTGCCTTCGAATATTCTTATTACATCAGAAAATAGTGGTGAAAGGCAAAATGATGAATCACTTCGACTTGCTATAAATCATACAAGATCAGGCAAAAAGTCAATTCTCGATTTTTCATCCGGAATATTGTACGATCATTTGGATTATATTAATGAGAAAGCTTCTATAAAATCGGATAACCGTTCATCAGTTTTTATAGTGAAAGCATCGGATGAACTACCTCTTAAAGGGGCATCTCGCTTAAAAATATCGGTAACGGAAGAGTTAAGCATTGTCAATAGCGTCAATTATGACGGGGGAAAAACAAGAAATGTCTTTACTGTCAGCGGCATAGCACGGAAAAAATTATTCGATGATTTAGGCGCTACTTTAATTATTAAGGAAATTTTGCCTGACAATGAATTACTGGTACCTGATTTTTCGGCTGCTCTGGATTATACATTTTACGGAAAGCAGAAAAAATGGCTTAAAATTAATTTTGCGCGAAATTCAAGGCTTCCTACTCTTAATGATATGTACTGGAATCCAGGCGGTAATCCGGATATCGATAACGAATATTGTTATTCAGGCGAACTAAACTTCGGAATAGATATTGATATTGCACCCGGCAATAAGATCGAGTCAGAATTGTCTCTTCATACTTCAAGAATAAGGAATATGATTCAATGGCTTCCGGGTGAATTCAGCTACTGGTCGCCGGTAAACATACAGTCAGTAAATATTAACGGTGTTGATGCCAATATAATGTTCTGGGGAAGCTCAGGCAGATTGAGATATGATTTATCAGGCCAGCTGGCTCTTACTGCCTCAGTATATAAATCCGGTTCTTCTGAAATTTCTGGTCGCCAGTTGATATATGTACCACGGCTTCAGGCAGGTGGAACGGCAAAACTTAAGTATTCAGTATTTTATGCGGCAATTAATTCTAACGTCACAGGGCGCCGCTATACAACTACCGATAACAGCTCCTTTCTAAATGGCTATTGTTTAATAAATACCGAAACAGGAGTAAATCTTACAAAAGGATTCAACAGACTGAAACTGACATTCAGGATAGAAAATTTCACGAATACAAGATATCAGCTAATCGAATTTTATCCGATGCCCGGAAGAACATATTTATTTTCGATAGAATACCGTATAACAAAATGAAAAGGCATATCATTATAGTAATTTAATCAACTTTTAAAGAAACAAAAATCATGAAAACTTATTCAATTATTGACATCTTATTTTGTCTTTTATTGTGTATTATTTCCTGCACTCCTTCTGACGATACTATGGATACGGCTTTCCCTGGCGGAGAAGGAATTTTTATTGTTAACGAGGGTAACTTTATGGCCGGAAACGGCTCCGTTTCTTTTTATTCTTTCGATTCCCGTAAAGTCTATGATGATGTCTTTTCCAGAGTCAACGGACGCCCTCTGGGTGATGTTCCAAATTCAATGGTAATTTCAGGAAAAAAAGGTTTCATTGTGGTAAACAATTCAGGGAAGATTGAAGTGGTCGAAATCAATTCGATGAAATCGGTCGGTTCGATTACCAATCTGAATTCGCCCCGGCAGATGCTTGTAATAAATGACACTAAAGCTTATGTGTCAAGCCTATATTCTACAAAGTTGTATGTCATAAATACAGAAAGTTATTCAGTTTCAGGACAAATTGAAATAAGGCGAAGCTCTGAGGCAATACTGATGAAAGATAATCTGGCATTTGTTTCATGCTGGTCGGGAGGGAATGAAATAATTGTAATAAATACACTTAATGATTCTGTTATTGATTCAATTAAAGTAGGTCAGGAACCTGAAAGTATGGCATTTGATAAGAACGGGAAATTATGGGTACTCTGTTCAGGCGGATATACCGGGGAATATTATCCTGAGATCGATATGATTAATACTTCAACTCGAAGAATTGAAAAGATTTTCAAATTCGATTCGAATAAATTATACCCTTATTCGCTTTGCATAAACAGTTCGGGCGATACCTTATATTATATTGCAAAATACGTATGGGAATTGCCTGTTATGTCATTACAACTTCCTTCTGAACCATTAATCAAAGATTCCGGAAGAACGTATTATAAAATTAATGCGGGTCCGTCCGACGGCCGTTTATATATTACTAATGCAGTTGATTATCAGCAGAGAGGATATTTGCTTATGGCAGGAAGGAATGGAGAAATTATTGATTCTGTCAGAGTTGGCATTATCCCGGGTGCAATGTGTTTTAAAGTAGAATGAACAAAATATTAATTATAAACTGACTTAATAAAATAAACAATAACACATAAGTGAATAGAAACACAATGAGAAAATCAATTCCATATTTTTGCTTAATATTTATTTCCATTTTAACAGGTGCATGTAATATCGGGAGTACTCCGAAAAATAAAGAGCAGGATAATTATCATAACAGAATAAAATATGCGTCACATCTTAATATTGAAGAATCGGAAGATTATTCGAAACTGAGTGTAATTAATCCCTGGCAGAAAACTACTGAGACAAGATTTGAATATTATCTTGTAAGAAACAGAGGGAAGAAGCCTGATGTCGAAGATTCTTCGATGATTATTAATGTACCTGTAAAAAAGCTTATTTTGATGTCAACGACATATATTCCGATGATATCTGCTCTTGGAGTCGCCGGTGCAATTAAAGGTGTGTCAGGTACAAATTTTATCTATGACAACGAAATAAGAAAGATGGTTTCCAATGGTCTTATCCAGGATGTAGGTTACGAAGAAAATCTAGATAAAGAACGTATTATTAATATTGCGCCTGATCTGGTAATTGCCTATGGCGTAAGTGGTGAAACTGCAGGGTACTCCAGCAAGCTAAGGGAGTTTGGAATAAAGGTGCTTTTCAATGCCGATTATCTCGAAGAAACACCTCTCGGCAGAGCAGAATGGATAAAAATGTTCGGTGCTTTATTTTGCTTGCAGGATAAAGCCGATTCTATCTTCAACAGTATTGAATCGGAATACAATAAATTAAAATTATATATTGATAAGAAGATTGATTCAAAACCTGAAGTAATGCTCGGTTTACCATGGCAAAACGTATGGTATATAACCCCGGGCAACTCATATTTAAGCAATCTGATTGATGATGCCGGAGGCAATTATATATGGAAAGAACTGACAGCAAACTATGCTGTTCCAATGGGCATAGAAAATGTATTTGTAAAAGCTGAACATGCAGAATACTGGCTCAATACAGGAGACGCTTCAAGCTTGAGTCAGATTTTTGCAATCGACAGGCGTTTTGCTTTCCTGCCACCTGTAATAAAAGGGAATGTATATAACAACAACAAAAGAATTTCTCAGGGCGGAGGAAATGACTATTGGGAGAGCGGCACAATAAAGCCTCATATAATACTTAAAGATATTGCCTCTATAATTCATCCCGAACTTTTCGAAGGGTATGAACTCTTCTATTACAAGAAACTCGAGTAATGGAAATAACAGGATTACAGAAGAGAAAAACAAATAATAGTATTCAAAAACGAAAAAGTAGAATTTTTTTCTTTTTGTTTTTTCTAACCGCATTGATGTTCGTTCTGGATATTATTTTCGGTTCAGTTACAATCCCATTTCATGACATATTAAATAGCCTTTTCGCGAATGATAATTCAAATATCAACACAATAATTGTAAAGTTCAGGATTCCAAAGGCTTTTACTGCCATTCTTGTTGGAGCAGCCTTATCGGTAAGCGGACTGCAGATGCAGACTGTTTTTCGTAATCCTATGGCAGGGCCTTATGTATTGGGCATTAGCGCAGGTGCAAGTCTGGGCGTTGCTTTTGTAATATTGGGATTTTCATCATGGCTGGAACCATCAACTGTAAAGTCACTCGGTCCCTGGCTCATCGCTGCAGCTTCATGGATTGGTGCCGGACTGGTTCTTATCATTATCTTATATATTGCAGTAAGAATTAAGGATATACTGACTGTCCTTATCATCGGGATTATGTTATCCTCCGGTATTTCCGCCATAGTCAGCATTATGCAGTATTTCAGTCACGAAACAATGCTGAAGTCCTATGTCATCTGGACTATGGGAAACCTGGGCAATGTTACATCAGATCAGCTCTTTGTTATGGCTATCTGTATTATCGCAGGATTGCTCTTGAGTTTTATATCTGTTAAAATGCTCAATCTCCTTCTTCTCGGGGAAAAGTATGCACATACACTTGGATTGAATTTAAAGGCAGCAAGGGCATTGATATTTACCTCTACCAGTTTGCTCGCCGGAACAGTCACTGCTTTTTGTGGGCCTATAGGTTTTATTGGAATAGCCGTTCCTCATATCGCAAGAATTTTACTCAAAACATCCGACCATAGAAAACTTATTCCTGCCACTATGCTTATCGGCAGTGCAGTTTTGCTTTTCAGCGACCTTGTATCTCAACTTCCAGGCTCCGATAAAGTCCTTCCGCTTAATGCCGTTACTTCACTCATTGGAATACCGGTAGTTATCTGGATTATCCTACGAGACAGGAAATATCAGGAAACTATATGAAAAATTCAACTACAAACTGTGTATTTAAAATCGAATCACTTTTAATCGGTTACGGAGGAAAGATATTCAATCCATTGCTTCCTTCCATTACTGTTTCGGCCAATGAAGGAGAACTTATTGCAATAATAGGCCGAAACGGAACAGGGAAGAGCACACTGTTGAAAACTATTGCCGGTTTATTAAAACCTCTTGAAGGTACAATTTATATTGAAGATAAAAATATTGAAGAGTTCAAACTTAATGAACTCGCTCATGTAATAGGTTATGTATCAACCGAACAGGTAAGAGTCGAAAATATGAGAGTTATTGAACTGGTTGGAATGGGGAGGTACCCTTATACCTCATGGACCGGAAATATGACGGCAGAAGACCATGAAAAAGTATCTGTTGCTATTGAGCAGACCGGACTTATCAATATCGCCGGAAGGTTTATCAATGAATTATCTGATGGCGAAAGGCAAAGAGCTATGATAGGACGGGTTGTTGCTCAGGATACTCATCTTATTTTACTTGATGAACCTACTGCATTTCTCGATATAAACCATAAATATGAAATAATTCATTTATTGAGGAAACTTGCAGATGAAAATAATAAATCAATACTTTTTTCAACTCACGATATACAGGCGGCAATGAACGAATGTGACAGAATCTGGATGTTATCACAGGAGACATTTTGTGACGGAGCACCTGAAGATCTTGTACTGAGGGGTGATATCGAGAAATTGTTTAGTAATCCACATGTTTTTTTTGATAAAAAGAATGCGAGAGTTTCTTTCAGGAAGGATTTTATAGGAGAGGTTTATATTTCAGGGAAAGGGGATGGCAAACTATTGACCGAAAAAGCGGTACAAAGAGTGGGATTTAGAAGCACGAGCAACAATTCGGTCATAAAGATTGAGGTTGAAAAAGACGAGTCCGGATATTACTGGACATGCCGAAACTATGATAAATTACCCGAAAAATTCAGAACGATTTATGAAACAATAAGATGGCTCAAGACCAATTATCGCTCAAACCGGATTGGCTGATTGTAATTATCTGTTATTTTTCCGGTAGTCATCTATGAATGACTCTATTGATTCAACAGGCAGTTTTTTTGCTATAATCTTTTTCTCCCTGTCGAGAATATATATTAAAGGTGTGGAGGTTATATTATAATAATAATCATATCTGGTTATTCGTTGTGGATCCCAGCCATTAATCCATGTTAGTCTGTTTTCCTGAATATATTTTTCCCATTTTTCTCTATCAGGCTGCGTGCATACGGCAAAAACTTCAATTCCTTTGTCCTTGTTCTTTTCGTAATAATCTCTAAGGATTGGAATTGCCTGCTGGCAATGACCACAGTCAGGCTCCCAGAAGACCAGAATAGTAAAATCTTTTTTTATATCATAAAGTGAAACGAAAACATTATTGAAAGTATTCATTACAAGGTCGTGTGCTTTTACTCCGATAAGATTCGGACGGATTCTATCAACCTCTTTTTTCAGATTATCTCTCCACTCCTGAGTGGTCCAGTCAGCCTTACCCGACAGATATATCTCGTCGGCAAGTTTTACAATTATAGCATCATGTCCCATTATCTCGCTTTCGCGGAAATGGTTGAAGAGATAAACCGATACATACTGGAAAATCTTGTAATTATTTGATGAAAGCGCAATTATTCTATCAATTTCTTTATTAATCGAATCGGCTAATTGTATAACCACATTACTGAAGAAATCGTTGAGTTTTGAATGAAAAATAGGAGTCCTCAGAATCCTTTCGTCATTAAAATCAATATTATCAAAATAATGGTCTTTATTGTACAGGTATGTTAAAAGATATCTTACAGAATCAGGGTTTCTGGTTCCCTCAGGTATGTTGAAAGGAGGAATTTCAACCGGTATAATTGCTTTTACAAGCATGGCAAGAAGAGTGCCCTCATATCGTTCAGCAACTTCGCGAAGAAAATTTTTCATTTGAGTTTCCTGTTTAATTCTGGCTTCGCCAAGGATTTTCAATGAATCAGGATTATTCTTGTTTTTCTTGTATCTTTCACTCAATTCAGAAGCTTTCGCCTGCAGTTTTATCCAATTTCTCTGATAATCAAGAAAAGCTGAATTTTCCTCCGAACCTTTGAATTTCAGAGAATTAAAGTAATCGGGATATGAACATGTAACTTCAAAATTCTGATCATCTGAAATAAGTATCTCAAAATATTTCTTCCCTGGAAGTACAATCATATAAATACCCTGGGGAAGTGGCTCATTACCTTTTATAACCGCTGCACCAGATTTGTCGAGTCTTATTGAATCCTTAATATATTGTTTGTCGCCAAAATGATAGGCGAGATATAGAGTGGAATCAGCCAGTCCGTCTATTTTCAAGGCTATTTCATATCCCTTGTTAACCTGGCAACCTACCTCTATGCTGAATATGATAAGAAAATAAGTTATTAAAGATCGCATTTTACCTGATTTCTTTTCAAAGCAAAAATAGTTAATGCAATTTCTTTGCCAAAAGGTTAAAATTGATTATTAAGAAATAAATATTACATTTGGACAAGTATATTCGGGGAATGAAGGGATTATGATTTCGATACTTATTCCTGTAAATAATTACGATATAGTTGCCCTGGTACACAGTATGAAGGATGGGATTATAAAAGTGCCGGAATATTGTGAAATTATTATAGGCGATGACGGCTCATCGGCTGATTTCAATGAAAAATATCGTAAACTTGAATGTGACAGGGTAAAGTTAATTGTTTCGGAAAAAAATATTGGGCGAGCAGCAATCAGAAACAGACTTGCACAGGTAGCAGCCGGTGATTATCTTTTGTTTATAGACGCTGATGCTATGATACCTGCCGGCACAAGTGAAGCATATCTTAAAAAATGGCTTCCTTATGTAGGTAAGTACAGAGTGATCTGCGGCGGCATTTTATATCGGAATATACCTCCAGAAAATCCTGATTTAATACTCAGGTGGACTTACGGAAGGCATAGAGAACAAAAGAAGGCTTCTGAGAGAAATAAAAAACCTCATACTTACTTTTCGACATTTAATTTCATGATTGAAAAGGTTGTAATAACTAAGATACGGTTTAATGAGGAGATCAAACAATACGGTCATGAAGATACATTACTGGGCTATCAATTAAAAAAAGCAGGGATAGAAGTATTTCATATTAATAACGGACTGCTTCATGAAGGGCTTGAATCGAACAGAGAGTTCCTTAACAAAACCAGGCTCGGCATTGAAAATCTCAGCCTCCTCTATGATAAAGTAACCGATAAGAAAACATTCGCACAGTCGGTGAAACTCCTGAAACTTTATAATAAACTCAAATTTTTAAGGCTAACTGGTATTTTTTCATGGATTTTTATCCATTATCGAGAAAGAATGGAAAAGAGACTCGACTCTCCTAAAGTTTCACTGTGGCTATTCAGTCTTTACAAGATAAGTATGTTTTGTGTTTACAGAGCTATTCACGAGCGGAAAAATATTTTGCCGGTATTTTGATTTCTTTAATAAAATTTGATTGTCGTACGTTATAAAATTCTTTATATTTCAGTTTTTATAAGTTCAATATTCCCATCATCTCTTTTTTCGGCCTTAAGTATAAAATCGAACTTATCTGTCATAGTACAATAGAAAAAATCGGAAGGAGGGGAGAACTCAAGATTTTCAGGAGCAAAAAAACGCTTACCTGATGTTTTTCTCAATTGTTGAATTTTATTACTGAAATCTTTTCTACCACCCTTAATTCTGTCGACAATATATTGTGCACAAAGAATGTCTTCATCCGCAGTTTGATTTGCTCTATATCCCATTGCTACAAGGGAAACAGTTTTAGGGTTGATTTTTTTTATATATTTTGCAATTGCTTCAGCATTTACAAAGCTTCCCGCCAATAATATATCGGCATTTACAGCGTTGAGAAGTCCGTTCGTTCCGGCAGTAGTAGTTTGAATAATAGTTTTCCCCGATAAATCATTTAAAACTATTTCCGTTGGGCTGTTTCCGAAATCAAATCCAGGTATTTTTCTTTCATCCCTTTCACCTGAAAGGAGTGCATCATTATATAACGATTTAAGCCTGAAAGCCTCATCCACACTGTTTGTTACGATGATACGTGAAGCACCCTGATTAAAAGCATAGCACGAGACTGAGAAAGCTCTGAACACATCTATAACAACCGTAAGTCCTGTAGCGTTACGGGCGCCATCAATAAATTCAAGAATTTTGATATTCATAATTTAAATCCGACTTTAAAGTTACAACAAAATTTCATTTCAGTAATTTATTATCTTTGAATCATAGTAAAGCATTCGAAACCTTTTTATGGAAAATCCTATTTCATGGTTTTTCAAAAAGCTGAAAGATATAAATAATCTTATCTGGCACACACCCCTTTCGGAATTTTCGAAACATAAGGTAATACTTATAAAGCAATTGAGAATTGTATTTGTTGCTGCAAAAGGCTTTGTCAATAATAAAGTACAGTTGATGGCCTCGGCACTGACTTTTTATTCAATGATGTCGGTTGTTCCTATAGCTGCTATTGCATTTGCTATTGCAAAAGGATTTGGTCTTGAGCAGAGCCTCGAGGAGCAATTGATAAAAAATTTTCAGGCACAGCGTGAAGTACTTGATTGGCTTATCACAAACGCAAGAAATGCACTGAATGCAACCAGAGGAGGATATATTGCAGGTATTGGCGTTGTTATACTCTTCTGGTCTGTCATGTCACTTCTTGACCATATTGAAAGTTCATTTAATGATATATGGGAAATAAGAGTTTCCCGTCAATGGTATAGAAAGTTTACCGATTATCTGACTATAATGCTTATTGCTCCGGTTTTTATTGTTCTTTCAGGAAGCATAACGGTTTTTATCAACACTAAACTTACGGAGTTTATGGCAAACTCTGCTATTCTTGAAGAACTAAAGCCCTTAGTATCTTTTCTTGTGAAGCTTCTGCCTTTTATAATTACATGGCTGATACTGACCGTTCTTTATATTGTAATGCCAAATACAAGGGTACAATTTAAGTCAGCTTTGATTGCAGGAATTCTGGCAGGTTCCTTTCTTCAGTTTGTTCAATGGCTATACATTGACCTCCAGTTTGGCATTACAAAACTTAACGCAATATACGGTAGCTTTGCTGCAATACCTTTATTTCTTGTCTGGCTACAAATGAGCTGGATTATTGTTTTATTAGGGGCTGAGTTATCTTATGCAAACCAGAATTTTACAAGATATGAATTTGAAAAGGAAGCCCTTAATATAAGTTACTTTCATAAAAAAGCTCTCACTCTTATGATTATGAGTAAGCTCGTTAAAAATTTTGCAGAAGGATTGCCACCTCTGAGCGCAGAGGCATTATCGAGCGAACTTAAAATACCTGTACGTCTTGTAAATGATATTGTTCAAGACCTTAATACTGCCGGACTTGTGTCAGCCGTTCTTAAAGACGAAAGTAAGGAGAGGCTTTATCAGCCTGCGGTAAATATCGACCTAATCACAATAAATTATGTACTCTCTAATCTTGAGAAAAAAGGTGTGGAACAGAAATATCTGGCAACAAACAAAGAATTCGAAAAAGTTAGGTCAATTCTCGAAGAATTTGAAAAGCATATAGAGAAATCTAAAGCAAATGTACTTATAAAAGACTTATAATCATTTTGTGAATTAAAAGTTATTGCTTCGTGATTATTTTATTTATCTGTTATAAAATTTATGAAATCGGAATAATTTGACCAGTTTTGGAAAATATAATGTTGCATTGGTAAAACTATTGTCTTTGTTTCAGAATGATTTTTCCAGTATTTCAATTGTGATTTTGCAGGAAAAATTCTGTCCTTTTCCGGAATAACGGCATAATCCCATTTAAAATCCTGTTCCGAATATTCCGCCATTCTGTTATAAAGCCACCGTAATTCATCAACCATTGATTTTAATGTTCTATGCGGTATTCTCTCTTTATTGTCGCAGTAATAATTCTTATTTCCAAACATTCTGTAATAATATTTATTAATATCTTTTTCGGTAAGTGAATTCAGCTTTTTTTCAAAAAAACTCAAAGGTAAGCCATATTTCTTATCAACAGGATTAGGTATTCCGCCCACTGCAATTTTAATATCGGGTTTTATAAAAGTCCTCTGTAGCATATATCCGGCTGTCCACACGCCAAAAGACCAGCCTATCAATATTATTTTTGAATAAGTTTTAATTTCGGGTAAAAGAAGGGCCTCATCGGAAGAATAATCGTAAAAAAGAATAAAATCATGATCATCTGTACATAAAGGGACGAGTAAATTTTCGTCGACGCCCCATCCTCCATACAAAACAACAAGCTCTTTATTCTTTTCTCTTCGTTTGATGTATGTCTTCATTTTATACTAATGTACTTTCGAAAAAAACATTAATGTGGATTTTTCTCGTAAAGAAGTAAATATAAACTGTTTTTAAACCTGGTCATAAAATAAATAATTATTGATTTCATCAGTATAGTATAGGCCGATCTGGAATGATTTTATTCAATATAATGTAGAAACTATTATTTTGAAAAATTAATTATTAAAATCGAATCAAAGGTGTAAAATAAAAAAGAGGAGGGGATAAGTGTGTATAGGGAGCGGGCTTTTGAGATAGTCCCCGTGTCTACTGTCTGATAAAAGGAAGGTACCTCGATAAGCTGGCGCTATATCATCGGTCCTAAAATGTGAAAGTCAATGTCTGCAATACAATCCTGTTGAATCTCACATCTTATCCCTTTTTTTCCTCTTTTCTAACATCAAATATAAATAAAATTTTTTATAAAACAACTTTTTTAACTTTTTTTTAATTATTGATGAATTCATTTTTTAATATTATACAGACTCTTTTTCTGAAAAATATTTTATAAATTTGATAAGTATGTAAAGAATAAAATGAGAACCTATATCCCGGAGAAAGAGGAAGTTCACAAAGTAGGCAACGAAGGCGTGATTGCTGAATATGTCAACGATAAAGGAGGCTTATGGCATTATCATCCTGAATTTGAGATATATCTGAACCTTAAATGCAATGGTACCAGAGTTATCGGGGATAATGTGGAACTTTTTGATGAATACGATATGGTTTTAATTGCAGGGAATATACCACATTGCTGGAATTATTATAAAGCAAGTAATACCCTGCCTGAAAATCATGGTATTATTGTGCATTTTCCTCTGAGTTTTTTAGGCAGCGAACTGATTGCTCAATACGAAATGACAAAAGTGCGTGAACTATTTGATGAAGCCGAAAGAGGTGTGTGTTTTTCAACTCAGGATGCTAAAAACGCCGAGGAATATCTTAATTGCATGATTTTGCACTTCGGTATTGATAAAATCATCGATTTTTTTAATATTCTCAAAATATTATCATATTCTGAAAAGAGGAGAGAATTATGCACGGAGAATTATAAGATTGAAAATAATGGAATGAATAATAAGAGAATGACAGATGTTCTTAATTATATCCGTGAAAATTTTTCACATCCTATAACTCTTGAGGAAATAAGCAGAGTCGCTGAAATGAAACCATTTTCATTCGGAAAATATTTCAAGAAATATACTGGAACGGGTTTCATTAATTACGTTAATCAGATAAGAATGAACAGGGCAAGTTATCTCCTACGCGAAACATCTGAGACTATAAAGATTATCGCAAAAGAATGTGGTTTCGAAAGTATATCGAATTTCAATAAACAGTTTAAAAAAATTTTTGGAATCTCTCCAAAAGCTTACAGGGCACAATTCATAGTTACTTGATGTTTTTCTTATTATTAAAGAGTAAAAAATCATTATATTGGTATTCTTATTAATAAAATAGAAAGATATGAAGAGAGCATTTTGCTTTTCATTTTTAATTTTTTACTCTTTTTTTCTATCTGCACAAATTGGTAACGGGAATAACTGTTCAACACTGATAATAGGGAAGAATGCCAGTGCAGCAGGATGTGTTATTATAGGTCACAATGAAGATGATGGAGGAAATCAAATAATAAACTTCTATAAGATTCCCGGGAAAGATAACCATAAAGGAGAAATTGTAAGATTCAAAGAGGGAGCGTCAGAACCTCAAGTATCTCATTCCTTTGCATGTTTGTGGTTTGAAATGCCTGGCCAGGATTTTGCTGATGTTTATGTTAATGAGAATGGAGTCCTGATTACTTCAAATGCATGCCCTTCAAGGGAACTGTACGGAGAAATAACCGATGGTGGTATAGGCTATGAACTAAGAAGACTTGTTGCCGAAAGAGCTTTATCAGCTAGAACCGGAGTAGAACTTGCAGGATATCTTGTTGAGAAATGGGGATATAGTGGCTCGGGTCGTACATATACTATTGCTGACAAAAATGAAGCCTGGGTTTTTGCTGTGGTAAGGGGAAAAAACTGGATCGCAAAACGTGTTCCTGATAATCATGTAGCATTTATACCTAATTATTATACAATAACTGAAATTGATACTTCCGATACAGAAAACTTCCTTTACTCGAAAGACCTTATTAGTTATGCAACCAGGCGAGGATGGTATAATAAGTCAACGGATGGGAAATTTAATTTTGCTAAGGTTTATTCTGACGAAAGAAACTTTCGAAATATATCCAATATTGGTAGAATGTGGATTGCAACAAAACTTCTTTCAGGCAGGGAATATAGTATAGAAGATGAATTCCCGTTCAGTTTTGCTCCGGCGCGAAAATTGACAATGAAAGACATCCAGGAATTTCTTTCAAATCATTATGAAGGAACCGATCTGGATGATTCTATAAACTATTTAAAAGGAAATCCACACAACAATAAGGTACAGAATATCTGTGCATCTCATCAGCAACTTTCATTTATAGCGGAATTAAGGCAGAACATGCCGTTTGATATAGGAGGCCGAATATGGGTGGCTCCAAGAAGATGTTGTGTAAATCCTTATATGCCTATATATTTTGGTGTTACCGAATTCCCACCAAATATTAGTATGGATATTCCGGAAAAAGCGTATGAATTACACTTTAAACGCGACCAATCTATTTATGACAGGGCTAAACCTATGGCCTGGTGGAACTTTGTTGCTGTAACTGAATACATTGATGAAAATTTCAGAGAACGGTACCCGACAAGGAAAAAAATAAAAGAAAACCTTGAGCAGGAATTTTCAAAAATGGCTGGCCGTATCGAAAAAGACTATCTTCCGATTTATAAGAAACAACCTCAGAAAGCCGTTTCACTTCTTAATGATTTTACAAAGAAGGTTATTGAACAAACAATAGAAGAGAATAATAATTACCTTAATCGTTAAACTTAACCTGATTTATACCACGAGTATAATTAATAATCAATTCTTTACCACATTTTTAGAGGCCTCACAGAATATTATTAATCTTGCAGAATCTGAAAAAAGAATTAATTTTGAAAGCCGAACAAGGGTTCCGTAGCTCAGTTGGATAGAGCAACAGCCTTCTAAGCTGTGGGTCGAGCGTTCGAATCGCTCCGGAATCACAATAAATAAATTCGCTATCTTTAACGAGTATCCAGCAATAAAGGAATTACTCAATATTTTAAATCATTTGCTTCTCAATAGTGGTACAAACCTTACCATCGCAAGTCTTGTACGTTCAATCTTACCATTCTTTTTTACAGCAAGATATAGATATTGAGCCGATGAGGGTGAGCCGACAGGCATTATCAGCCTGCCATTTTCTGAAAGTTGGTCGAGAAGGGGCTGAGGTATATGATCACCTGCAGCGGTAACTAAAATAATATCGTATGGCGAATGTTCTTTCCAGCCGTTGTAACCGTCGCCGGTGCGTACAACGACATTTCTGTATCCGAGACGAGATAGCCTTTCAGCAGCTTCTTTTGCCAGTTCAGGGATGATCTCAATAGTATATACACTGTCAACTAGTTCAGCAAGGACCGCGGCCTGATATCCTGAACCTGTCCCAATTTCAAGTGCTTTTTTATTTTTTGAGGGCTTCGAAAGCTCGGTCATATACGCCACAATAAAAGGCTGAGAAATAGTCTGATTATAACCTATCGGCAAAGGCGTATCATCATACGCTCTGTCAATTAACTCTTCAGGTACAAACAAATGCCTTGGAACTTTAAGCATCGCCTTTATTATCTGTGGATTCCTTATGCCGTTGGCAACAATTTGTTTGTTCACCATCTCTTTCCTTAATTTAGTGTACTTGTCTTCTTGAGGAAAAGCCCGGGAACAGACAGACAACATTATTAAAAATAACATAAAAACTGACAGTAAGTTCTTTTTAACCATTAATCTTAATTTTGTTAGAAATGAATAACAACAAAATTCAAATTTATAAATAATATCCCAAAACTTTGAGGAATCCTTTGGAAATAAATTCAATAAGCGACCCAATTGGCAAAAGG
Source organism: Bacteroidales bacterium (assembly GCA_017999895.1). GTDB lineage: Bacteria > Bacteroidota > Bacteroidia > Bacteroidales > VadinHA17 > LD21. The sequence continues at coordinate 43,541 of JAGNKY010000009.1, read as the reverse complement.
TTTTTATTTGAGCCAATAGCTAAAATCAGAAGAATAAAAAGTGCTATTGTACCATATTTATATATTGCATTATATACTTCCGGATATTTTTTGAACCATTGAAAAAGGAGATGAGAACCATCGAGGGGAGGAATAGGAATAAGGTTAAAAATAAACAAACCCCAATTAATGAATATAGCATAAATAATGAGCTCACCCGCAATGCCAAATGAAAATTTAAAAACGACAAAAATGACCGAAAGTAACATTGCAGTTATGGCATTTGAAAGAGGGCCGGCAACGGCAATTTTCAAAACATCAATTTTTGGATTCCGCAAGTTCATTTCATTGAACTGCACAGGTTTTGCCCAGCCAAAACCGGCTATGAAAAGCATCAAAAATCCAAGAAGATCTATATGCTTCAGCGGGTTAAGAGTTACTCTGCCCTGTTCCGCAGAAGTGTTATCACCGCATCTCTGCGCTATAAAGGCATGACTGAACTCGTGCACTGTTAGTCCGATGATTATACCGGGCAATAATTTAAGACTGTAAAGGATGTCGAAACCTGCCATGAAAAAAAATCAATTTAAAATGCTTTTATAGTTGCATTTCAATATTTTTATTGTTGAGAAAAAAGCTTACGTTTACATACAGCGAATATATGGTTTATTTTATGAATATTTCAGGCAAAATATATGATTTGCAGGAAATAAAATTATACTTATAACTGTAAAACGATGAAATTCAGATTTATACTTTCAGCTCTACTTATATTTACATGTCTGGTTAATCTTAGAAGTCAGGTAGTAAACGATACATCGGTTTACCTTATAACATGCTCTCCTGGCACTGAAACCTACTCGTTATATGGGCACAGCGCTATCAGAGTAGCTATTCCCTCGGCAGGTATTGATGTTGTTTATAATTGGGGAGTTTTCGATTTCAACACGAAAAATTTTGTGTGGAAATTTGCAAGCGGCAAATTAAGATATATGCTCGGTGTTTATCCCTATAATGTTTTTCTGGAAGAATATCTAATTGATAAAAGATCAGTTTATTCGCAGAAGGTAAACATGGAATCGGAAGATTTAAAGTACTTGATGGCTCTTCTTGAAGAAAATTTAAAACCTGAAAATATTTTTTACCTGTACGATTTTTTCTACGACAATTGCTCTACAAGAATACGCGACCTATTTGAAAAAATATATAACGGAAAGCTTATCTATCCACCATATGAGAATAACGAAATCCCTACTTTCAGACAAAAACTATCGGAATACCATCGTAATTATCCATGGCTGAAACTTGGTATAGATTTTTTACTTGGCCTTCCTGCAGATAAAAAAGCAACATTTCGCGATCAAATGTTTCTACCTCTCGACTTGCAAAGAAACCTTTCACAAGTTGTAATTAACCGTAACAGAAAAATGATACCATTACTCCAGAATATAGAGACAATTTTTGAATTTGAATCAATGCAACAAAAACCACCATTTTACTCTTCTCCAATGTTAATCTTGATTGTAATTTTCGTTTTAATACTTCTTGTTAGTGTAAAATTTCAGAATACATTGTTTATCTATTATTTAGATATAGCTTTATTTGCAATTTTCACGATTCTATCTATTTTGATGATATTTTTCAACTTCATCACCGACCACGAACAAACAAAGTTGAATCTGAATATAATATGGTGCAATCCGTTTATATTACTATGCCTTTTATCGCTTGCTCTGAACAAAAATGGAATTATATGGTTCAAAATTGTTTTTTGGCTTTCAATTATTTCTATTCTGATTGCTCTTGTTTTTACCGGATATACAAATATTGCACTTGTTCCTGCTATAATGATTTTGGCTTTCAAAAGCGGTTACAGAGCTAATTTCCCCTGGTATCCTTTTAATCAGGTTGTTTTATTTAACAAGTAAAAATCTTCTACTTCATTTAACAATATTTTAACACATATTAACATGACTTTTCAGATTTGTGTTATTTTTTTGTCTTTCTGGTTTTTTAATAACAAATAATTATTTATTTACTTTTGCAGCTTTTAAAAAATAAATATGGAACAGACCGCCGATATTAAAATTCTTAATGAAAAGATCAGGGAAGAAAGTGCCTTTGTCGATTTAATAAAGATGGAAATGAGCAAAGTAATAATTGGGCAGAAACACCTTATTGAAAGTTTGCTTATTGGGTTACTGTCTAATGGACATATTCTTCTTGAAGGTGTACCAGGACTCGCAAAAACACTGGCAATTAGAACATTGGCTTCGATAATCGAAGCCAAATTCAGCAGGATACAGTTTACTCCTGATCTTTTGCCTGCCGATTTGACAGGTACAATGATTTATAGCCAGAAAACGGAAGAATTTACAGTAAGGAAGGGACCGATTTTTGCCAATTTCATACTTGCTGATGAAATAAACAGGTCGCCTGCGAAAGTTCAGAGCGCCCTTCTTGAAGCAATGCAGGAAAGACAGGTTACAATTGGTGAATATACTTTTAAACTTGATGAGCCTTTTCTTGTTCTGGCCACACAGAACCCTATCGAGCAGGAAGGTACTTACCCGCTTCCGGAAGCACAGGTCGACAGGTTCATGCTGAAAGTACTCATTGGTTATCCAACTATGAGCGAGGAAAAAAGTATATTACGCGAAAATATTGCAAAGGAATTTCCTAAAACAGATACTGTAATAAAAACTTCCGATATCCTTAATGCCAGAAATATTGTCAGAGAAGTATATATGGATGAAAAAATCGAAGATTATATTCTTAATATTGTTTTTGCTACACGCGAGCCGGAAAAATTCAACCTTGCGAAGTTTTCAGGCATGATCTCTTACGGAGCATCCCCCAGAGCTTCAATATACCTTGCACTTGCATCCAAAGCTTATGCTTTTATCCAGCGTAGGGGCTATGTAATTCCTGAAGATATAAGAGCAGTATGTGCCGATGTAATGCGTCACAGAATAGGACTTACTTATGAGGCCGAAGCTGAAAATATCAATCAGGATCATATTATCACCGAAATCCTTAATACAATAGAAGTTCCTTAGAATATGAAAATTAAATCAATAAAAGCTTTTATTATAATTATTACTGGTTGCCTGATTGTTTTTTTCCCGGCAAAGGGGCAGCCTAATCTTATCGGATATCACGAAAGAGAAGTGAGAAATTATATGAAAGTGAACCAAAAAGATATGGTTCTTCAGGGTTTGACCTTCAACAATACTTTCAGATATCTGAAATATACCGACAGAGGTCAGACACAAACGCTATTTTTCTTTTTATCAGCCGATTCGGTTTGCAGAAGTATCAGACTATTATGTGATAAAAACCTTAAAGATAATAAAATAGCCGAACTTAACTCAAAATACAAACCGATTGGAAATAACCAGTGGGAAGATGAAAGGAACGGACAAAAATACTCGGTTGAACTTAAAGACGAAGAATGGACATTGAATATCAGTATCAATGTCAAACCAAAAATATAATAGATTATTGTGGAAACTATTGAACTTCTTAAAAAGGTAAGAAGAATAGAGATTAAGGCCCGTGGACTCAGCAAACATATTTTTGCCGGTCAGTATCATAGTGCATTCAAAGGCAGAGGTATTGCCTTCAGCGAAGTTCGTGAATATCAATATGGCGATGATATCAGAAACATAGACTGGAATGTAACAGCCCGGTTCAACCATCCTTACGTGAAAGTTTACGAGGAGGAAAGGGAATTGACAGTTATGCTTCTCGTTGACGTTAGCGGCTCGGGTATGTTCGGCACCACAACTGGTTTCAAAAGAGAGGTAATGACCGAAATTGCCGCAGTGCTTTCATTTTCTGCTATCCTAAATAACGACAAGACAGGAGTTATTCTCTTTTCCAATAAAGTTGAAAAAATTATAAGGCCACAGAAAGGGAGTAAACACATTTTAAGAATCATCAGAGAACTCCTCGATTTTGAACCTGAAAACAAAAATACTAATCTTAATGAACCTCTACGTTACCTGACAAATGCCATAAAGAAAAGATGTACAGCATTCATTATTTCAGATTTTATAGCTCCCGATTTCGATGAATCATTACGAATAGCGGCAAATAAACACGATATAGCAGCCCTCAAAATATTTGACCCTGCAGAAAAAATGATATCTGATTTAGGTTTAGTAAGAGTTTGTGATCCGGAAACAGGATTGGAAAAATGGGTTGACACTTCATTGAAAAAGGTACGTGAGGAATATTCCAAATGGTGGGAGAGTCATACCAAAACAATTCAGAACGTATTTCGAAAAGCTGGAGTTGATTCGGCATGGATTTCTACAGGCGAGGATTATGTTCAGCCCTTGATAAGATTTTTTAAAAAAAGACAATAAATGAGGCGTTTTATATTATCGTTTTTTTTGATTTTTATTTTATCTTCTTATACGTTACCACAGGATGTGAGAGTAAAGGCCTCTTTTGACTCGACCAAAATATATATTGGCGACCATGTCAGATATATAATAACGTTTGATAAACCAAAGGATTTACCTCTTACTTTACCTATATTTAAAGACACTTTAATTAAACAAATTGAGATACTTAAAGGTCCAGTTATTGATTCATCCATTTTAAACGATAATTATATAAGGATAAAGCACGAATATTTAGTAACCTCATTCGATTCAGGATTCTATCAGGTTCCACCTGTTTATGCCGAGTTAAAGACCGGCTCGGGCATCCGCAGGTTTTATTCTGATTACGCCTGGCTTCAGGTAATGAGGGTTAAAATAACCCCTCCGGATACAACTTCTGCAATTTTCGATATAGTCGACCCTGCACGCGTCCCTGTTACAGCAGGAGAGGTTATCCCATGGATTCTCCTTGCATTATTTATAGGGTTACTTATATGGGTAATAATAAAGATAATAAAACACCGGAAAAAGGAAGAACCCTCTATGCAAGTCATTAGACCTTCCGAACCAGCACATATAATTGCTTTCAGGGAACTTGAAAAACTAAAATCGGAAAAACTATGGGAAAAAGGAGAAATTAAAAAATACTATGCCAGGCTAACAGAAATAATTAGACAATATCTTATGAACAGGTATTCAGTGCCGGCCCTGGAAATGACAACATCCGAAACACTTCAGGCATTATTATTGGCAGGAGTGAGCGAGGATGAAAATTATATTAAACTAAGAAAAATTCTTACTGAAGGGGATCTGGTAAAATTTGCAAAATATAAGCCTGAACCGAGCGAGAATGAACTTCTTTTCGACTATGCATGGGATTATATTAAATCAACTATGGTTACGGAGCAGACTCCTGAAACAGAAAAAGAAAAAACTGATTCATCAAAAGAGGAAATAAACGAATGAGAGGTATTGTATTTGCATCTCCAGGATTTTTATACTTACTGGCCCTCCTGCCATTAATGATATTACTTTACATTTTAAGATATAGAAAATCAACTGCTGCACTCAGAGTTTCTTCTATTTCCCCTTTTGAAAATCACCCTGTAACTTTCAGAGTAATACTTCGTCATATTTTATTCACTTTGAGAGTATTAGCTGTCGGATTGTTGATTGTTGCTCTTGCCCGGCCTCAGGCTACAAACACTTACCAGGAAGTATCAACTGAAGGAATAGATATAATTATCGCGCTTGATATTTCAGGGAGCATGCTTGCTCGCGATTTTAAACCCGACCGACTTGAAGCCTCAAAAAATGTCGCAATTGAATTTATTTCGGGCAGACCTTACGATAGAATTGGCCTTGTAATTTTTAGTGGCGAAAGTTTTACTCAATGCCCACTGACAACCGACCATGCTGTTCTTATAAATCTTTTAAGAGAAATCCATAGCGGAATTATTGAAGATGGAACTGCTATAGGAGAAGGACTTGCAACTGCAATAAACAGAATTAAAGACGCACCTGGCAAAAGCAAAGTTGTGATTCTTCTTACAGATGGAGTTAATAACAGAGGAATCATCGCCCCACTTACTGCTGCCGAGATTGCAAAAACTTTTGGAGTGAGAGTTTATACGATAGGTGTTGGTACAAGAGGAGTGGCCCCTTATCCAGTAATGACACCTTTCGGAATGAGGTATCAGGATATGCAGGTTGAAATTGACGAGGAGGTACTTAAAAATATTGCCGATATGACAGGCGGAAAATATTTTAGAGCAACGGATAATGAAAAACTAGTTCAGATATATGATGAAATAGATAAGATGGAAAAATCAAAAATAGATGTGCGGCAATATAGAATGAGGGAGGAAAAATTCTTCCTCCCTGCACTGATTGCCGCTATTTTGTTTCTGATTGAAATTTTTGTAAGGAACACTATTTTAAAAAGTCTTACATAAAGGGAAGTGCCTATGCATTTGTTCAGATTCGCAAACCCTCAGTTTCTCTATTTGCTGCTTGCAGTTCCTGTTCTGATTGTTCTCTTCATAGTTAACAATGCAAAACGGAGAAGGGCATTGACCAGATATGGTAATATATCGGTGGTATTGAGACTTATCCCTGATTTTTCTTCCACCCGGCATCTGGTTAAGTTTATTTTACAAATTTTGGCTCTGGTTTTTATTTCAATAGTTCTTGCAAGACCTCAGTTCGGTTCAAAAATCGAAGAAGTAAAAAGGGAAGGAGTAGAAGTAATTATTGCACTCGATGTCAGTAATTCAATGCTTGCCGAAGATATTCAGCCAAATCGGCTTGAACGCTCAAAACAAGCAATTTCACGTATGATTGAAAGCCTCGAAAACGACAAAATAGGTTTAATAGTATTTGCCGGAGATGCTTATGTGCAGCTGCCAATAACTGCCGATTATATATCTGCAAAAATGTTTTTATCAACTATTAATCCGTCAATGGTTCCAAAACAGGGAACAGCAATAGGCTCGGCAATATCACTTGCCATGCGATCGTTTTCTCCGGGTCAGAATAAGAGCCGGGCTATAATTATCATCACTGACGGTGAAAACCATGAAGATGACCCTGTTGAAGTAGCGAAAGAAGCCGCAAAACAGGGAATAGTTATCCATACGATAGGAATTGGATCACCCGAAGGTGCTCCAATCGCTATAAACATTAACGGTAAAAGAGATTATCTGAAAGACCCTCAGGGAAATATAGTTATTTCGAAACTTAACGAGAATATACTGAAAGAAATAGCTCTTGCCGCAAATGGAAAATATGTAAGAGCCTCCTCAATAAACCTCGGACTGGAACAGATTTTCTCAGAAATAAGAAAAATGAAGAAACAGGAACTCGAAGGGAAAATCTATACGGAATATAATGACCAATTCCAGATTTTTGCCGGCCTTGCCTTGATTTTGTTAATAATTGATTTCTTGATAATGGAAAAACGAAATCGGAAATTATCCCGACTTAAACTTTTTAAGATAAAAATATGATTCAATTATGAGATATTATACTAAAGATATAATGCTACTGAATAAATATAATAAGCTTCGCAAAATATTCATCTTATATATTGTACTTATTTTAATAAATTTTCAGGCATTCTCTCAGAGTGAACGCAAATATCTTCGTCAGGGAAATTCGAAATATTATGAGGGCAATTTCAATGAATCGGAAATATTGTATAGAAAAGCTCTCGAAAAAAATAATTCATCAACAAGCGCTATTTTTAATCTGGGCGACGCTCTTTACCGGCAGAATAAATTTGAAGATGCTTCAAAACAATTTATGGCAGCTTCTGAACTTGAAAATAATGCGATTAAAAAATCAGAAAGTTATTATAATCTTGGTAATTCTTTGTTGAAAGCCAATAAGATAGCTGAGAGTATAGATGCATATAAAAATTCTCTCAGGCTTAATCCTCAAAATATGAAGGCTAAATACAATCTTGCTTATGCCCAGGATTTACTTAAACAACAACAGCAACAACAGCAACAACAGCAAAACCAGGATAAACAGAAAGGCGATCAGGATATGAATGACAAAAACGAGAATAAAGGGGAAAATAATAATCAACAAGTACAAAAGGAACAAAATCAACAACAGCAACAGGAGAATCAACAACAGAACCAGCAAGCTCAGCAACAACAGGGTATTTCAAAAGAAGATGCTGAAAGGATACTCGAGGCGCTTTCCAATAACGAAAGGAAAGTTCAAGAAAAAGTGAGAGAAGCAAAAGCGGCAGAAGAGAGAGTGAAAACATTAATTAACTGGTAAATTAAAATATGGGAAAATTATACAGGATATTTATTGTACTTCTTATTGTACACTTTCGGTTAGCGGCACAAGATATTTATATTAGAACTGATTATCCAAAAGTGGTAAATCTGGGTGAACAGTTCACCATAAGCTGGACCATAAACGCTGCCGGAGGAGAATTTATTGCTCCCTCTATAACCGGTTTTTATGTACTTATGGGCCCACAAACCTCTTATAGCTCGAGTACTCAGATAATTAATGGAAAAATTTCGAGAGAAGTCTCATATACTTACACTTATTACCTTCAGGCAATAAATGAAGGTAAATTTGTCATTCCACCTGCAATAATAAAAATAAAGAATAAGGAATATATTTCCGATTCGATTTATATTGAAGTTATTAGCAGCGCCGCTGCAAGACAAATACAACCAGGAACCACAAAACCTCAGGGAAATCAATCGGTCGATAACCTGCAAACCACAGGCGGCGATTTGTATGTAAGGCTTATCCCAAATAAAACAGAAGTCTTTGTAGGAGAACCTTTAACAGTAGCGTTGAAAATATTTAGCAGAACAGACCTTGCCGGTCTTGAAGAGGTTAAATATCCGGATTTTAAAGGATTTATTAAAGAAGATATTGAAACTCCTCCGCTTACTGCCCTTCAAAGGGAAAATATTAACGGGGTAATATATGGCACCGGAATAATTCAGCAATTTTTGCTCTTTCCTCAGATAACAGGAGAAGTAACAATAGAACCGGTGCAGATAACTGCACTTGTACAACAAAGAATGAGTGAACCGGATCCTTTTTTTGGCGATTTCTTTTCAAGATTTATCAATACTCCTCGTGTCCTTGCTACTCTACCTTTAAAAATTAAAGTAAAACCTTTACCAGAAGGTAAACCTGAGGATTTTTCCGGAGTGGTGGGAAACGTTAAAATTTCTGCAACATTAGATAAAGATACTGTAAACGTCAATGATGCGCTTAATTTTAAAATAACAATTAGTGGAACTGGTAATATAAAATTTGCCAGTAAGCCTGTATTGAAGCTTTCACCAGATATCGAAATATATGATCCAAAAATTACAGATAATTTTAAAAATTCTCCTTCAGGAACTACAGGACAGAAAACTTTTGAATATGTTCTGATTCCACGTCATCATGGAGATTTTATTATTCCTTCTATTACTTATTCGTATTTTAACCTTTCAACAAAGAAGTACGAAAGAGTTTCAACAAACGAATTCAGGTTCCATGCTCTTAAAGGTACGGAAAAAGCAGGAGAGGTCACAATGTACGGAGGCGTAACAAAGGAAGATGTCAAATACCTTGGGAAAGATATAAGATTCATAAAATCTGTTCCCGGAACATGGATTAAATCGGATAAATTCATTGCAACAAGCCGGATTTTCCCTTATATCTATCTTGTTGCTCTTCTTCTTTTCGTCTTTGTTCTGGTAATAAGACGCGAACACGTTCGAAGAAATGCCGACGTTGCAAGAGTACGAAACAGAAAAGCAGGGAAAATTGCTAAAAAACGGTTGAGATTTGCAGAACAATATCTCAAATCGGGAGATAATGAAAAATTTTATGAAGAACTTCATAAAGCTTTATGGAGTTATTTAAGTGATAAACTTTCAATACCTTTTGCTGAAATAAACAGAGAAAAAATAATCGAATTGCTGAAAGAGAAAGGTTTTGACGAAAATCAGGTTGAACAAATAAAGAACCTTATTGATAAGTGCGAATTTGCAAGATTTGCTCCTGCTGCTCCACCTACCGAGGCTGCCGAGATGTTTAAAGAAGCAACAAGAATTATAAAGAGTGTAGAAAACAAACTAGGATAGTATAAGCAAGATGAGAAAGCTGTTTTTTCTTCTATTGTTATTGACTTCGGTTAATATTTTATACGCAGTTAATACTGAGTTTCCCGATGAGAAATTCAAGCAAGGGACCGAATTATATATTTCAGGGAAGTATCAGGAAGCTCTCGAAATATGGCTTTCTATATACAATTCAGGTTTCAGATCGGCAAATCTGAATTATAACATCGGAAATGCTTTTTTTAAGATGAATGATATACCTCATGCTATACTTTTTTACGAACGGGCTCTTCTGCTTAAGCCTGCAGATGAAGATATAAGCTACAATCTTCAGGTTGCCAGAACCTTTGTCGTTGATAAATTTGTGGAAGTACCGGAACTCTTTTTTGTTACATGGTTTAATTTCATAGCTCTTATTATTCCTTCCAATACATGGGCTATTATAAGCATTATATCATTTGTTTTATTTCTGTCATTATTTTCGGTTTTTCTGTTCAGTTCTGCTCACCGAGTCAAAGCCATTACTTTCTGGTGTGCCATTGTAATGTTTTTAATAAGCGGCTCATCGCTGGCCTTTTCTTTGAGGAACAAACGACTTGTGACCGACAGCGGCAAAGCAATAATTGTGAGCCCTCAGGTAAACGGCAAAAGCTCTCCAGACATTAGCGGCACAGATCTCTTCCTTATTCATGAGGGTACAAAAGTAACCGTTACCGACAGCGTTGGCAATTGGTACGAAATCAGACTTCCCGACGGCAATAAAGGCTGGGTTACATCGAATAGCCTGGAGAAAATATAAACAAGTGCAACTAATTTATTATATTTCAGGTCATACTTATTAAGTACCTGACATAATAAATGTATGAAAAAACTGGTTATTTTTCTTATTGCAATTTTATTTATAACTGCCTGCAAGAAGACGGAAAAAGAGCCTTTGGGTCCTACCGATATAAGAGTCACAAATCTCTCAAACGTTACAATGAATGAGCTTACTGTTGAGACAGGCGGCGGAACTTATAATTTTGGCACACTTGGTTCAGGCCAGACAACCGATTATTACCGGTTTGAAGTGGCTTATCCCAAAGCAAATATATCCGCAATTATAAACGAACAGATGTATAAAACCGACACAGTTGTATACGCATACATGCAATATCTGGGACAGGTGAAAGCTACTTATGAGATTTTCATTGAGAACGATACTCTGAAGAAATTGAAAATCCATAATGTTATTATGGAGTCTCCTCTGAAATGAAAATGATTCATCTTACCATTTTATTGGTTCGATTCCATTTTCTGCAAGATATTTGTTGCATTTACTGAAATGTCTGTTTCCAAAGAAACCACGTTCCGCTGAGAGGGGAGAAGGATGAACCGATTCAAGTACCAGATGTTTTGCTTTATCTATGTTTTCTCCCTTTTTCTGGGCGTATGCCCCCCACAGAAAAAAGACAAGATTGTTTTTTTCATTGTTAAGAATCCTTATCGCAGCATCGGTAAATTGCTCCCATCCTCTACCCTGATGCGAGCCAGCCTGATTTTCCCTTACAGTAAGTATAGCATTAAGCAGTAGCACACCCTGCCTGGCCCACCTTTCGAGGTTACCCGACGACGGAAATGGAATTCCAAGGTCTAATTCAATCTCCTTGAAAATATTTATCAGACTGGGAGGTAGAGGAACTCCATCCCTGACAGAGAAACATAAACCGTGTGCCTGACCTGGTCCGTGATATGGATCCTGCCCGATAATTACGGCTTTTACTTTATCGAAAGGACAAAGGTTGAAGGCATTGAAAATCAAGCTTCCAGGTGGATAGATAGTTTTGGTACGGTATTCTTCCCTGATGAACTCCGTAAGTTCTATGAAATACTCTTTTTCGAATTCAGCAGCCAGTCTTCTTTTCCAGCTTTCTTCAATTTTTACGTCCATAAAAAATGATGATTCGTTTCACGTTTAACGTTTCACGTTTACTGAAATTTCTTAATGAAGCATCCATGATCAAAACACAAATAAAATGAAAATAATTTTCCAGTGATCATTCTGGCATACCATATTTTTGCCCCTCCCGATCTCCCCAAATGGGTAGGAGCAATAAAGTACTGTTGTGAAAAGTCCGCCAGCTGGCGGATTTAGGGGGCAAATATAAGGTTAAGATAAATTCAGACTGAAATTTCTAAATGAAAAAAATCAAATTCCGGAATGCAAAAAAGCCGCCCCGTTAGGACGGCTTTATAAAATCACCTGAGTTATTTCATTGAAGCGAGATAAGCATAATTATCTTTCCTGTGCCTGTACCCGGGAAGCTCTCGACTGCTTTACCAATTATAGCGCCTCTGCGCCTTTCATTTTCAGTAAGTATTCTTTTTAGATCTTCAAAGTCCTTTGCTTCATTGACATCGAGGAGGCTCCATTTCATTGCAAAACCCGGTGTGGACGATGTTGTAAGATAATCACCTGGCTTTATCGGTCCGTTTTCACCCGTTACATTCACAGGCACACGTCCACTTAAAGCCAAACGGGTAGCTTTTACATCAGGAAGGGGTTCTCCTGTCTTTTCGTCTGCAATTAATTCCATACCTATAGTTAAATGTGGCTTAGTCGAAATGACTCCTACTACGGAAGTCTGGTAAGGTTTTGAAGATTTAATTACACTTTCTTTTTTATTGGGATCAGCTACAACCACGTCTGCTGGTTCTGTATTGCCATTTGTATCATATATATATTCTGCAACATCTATTGAGCCTCCGGTTCTTTTATCAGCATATAATCCCTGATATTTTGTATCTGAAAGGTTACCGATGAAATAGCCGCTATAAATTGATCCGGTACTTGAGATAGAGCCCAAAGCAGTACTTCTTAATCCATAGTTTGTTCCACTTCCATAACTATACGAATAGAAATATCCGCTATAAAGAGCAGTAGTATTTGATGAATTATTTGATACGTAATTATAAGATCCATAAGTAGTACCTTTCCCCGAGTTAGAAACATTTGTATACAATCCGTAAACTGTCCCCGTAGCTTCAGTTTTATTCTGTTTTGGATTGCTATAAATTCCAAAAATATTGCCGGAATAATTTGTACTCAAATTATTAACATACAAACCATACGTGCTATCTTGTGCCTGTATTTTAGTATAACCGTTCTTATGTACAATAAATGCGTCATGTCTAGAATCTGTACCATCGCCGTTCCCAATAACGAACAAAGGATCATCATCATGCCATTTATCTGAATATCCCGATAAAGTATTATAAACTCCTATTACGAAACTATTTGCAGACTGTGCAGTTACATTCTCACCGATAGCCACTGAATTATATCCGTTAGTTGTTGCTCCTACACCTGCTGCAAAAGAGTATTGTGCATTGGCAGAATTTGAATGCCCTATAGCCGTTGCTCCAACAACTGTAGCGTTGTTATTGGAACCCATAGTAATTCCACCGTCTGTTGACTGGTTGCCATTACCAATAGCTACAGAGTAATCTCCATTGGCAATGTTATATTTGTTTATTGTTATCGGGATAATATTATATGATCCCGTAATCTTATTAAATACTAACCTGTAAATTGTATAATTATATTGGGCACCTATTGCTGTGGATTTGTTACCGAATGCTCTTGAATAATAACCAATCGAAGTTGAAAATTCTCCGGTTGCAGAGGCACCATAACCGAGAGCTGCTGCATATTGGCCCGATGCACTCGACTTATACCCGAGTGCCATGGAATATGGAGCGGACGCTGTGCTATAATATCCGAAACTGGCCGAGCTCGAACCTGAAGCCTGCGAACCTGTTCCAAGAGCCATAGCGCCTTGTTGCGTGGCCTGAGCGCCCATGCCTATTGCTACCGCATAGGGCTCGCTGGCTGTAGTAGGAGTGGAAGTCGGGTTTCCGGAATCATCGAGTCCTACCGAACCGAAAGCAAAGGAACGATACCCTGTGGCAGTGGCGCCGGAACCGAATGCATACGAATCGGAGCCGGTTGCTCTGGCGCCGTCACCCAAAGCAAAAGCATTCGGGGCGGGTGTTTTACCTGCAGCTCCAGCAACCGAGTTCTTACCGATGCTCGTTGAATAGTTGCCGAAAGCTTTTGCTTTATACCCGAACGCCTGCGAATAATCTCCCATAGCTATCGACCTGTAACCAAGAGCAGTGGAATACTTGCCGACGCTGTCTACAGCACCGATATGAACATTGCCGGCCAGAAAAGCATTCCTGTTGGGATACCATAATACCTGAGGTGAACCCATCACAGTATCAATCGTGTTTGTACCGGAGATATTCATATAATAATTTTTTAGCATTGTCCCCTTCGAATTGTCGAAACCTCCGATGGCAAAACCTCCTTTGGCTCCTTTGCCGGGAGTGCCGGGAGTGTTGTTAATATATATTCTGGTGCTGTCGGGAGTCACCCTCATAAGATCCTGAACCAATCCCTTCGAATTATCGAAACCGCCAATGGCAAAACCTCCTTTGACTCCTTTGCCTGAATTGTCAATGTATATCCTTACGCTGTCGGGTGTTACGCGGAAAAAATCCTGCGAGGGTGCTTTTTCTCCAAACCCTCCAATAGCAAATCCGCCTTTAACACCTTTCCCCTCCGACGGAACATATATATTTACAGCATCGGGGTAAACGGCAAAAACCGTTTGCCCGTCTTTTCTTTTCACTTCAAAAAGAGCATCGGCAGTGGCATCATTATCACTTACTACCTTTGCACCCGCATTCAACGCATCGGCTTTAGCCGACACCATGGAGTACGGCACGCTCCATAGCTGTGCCGCACCCATAATTTTCCATGTGCTTCCGCCGTTCTGGGAAATTTTAGTGCCGACATAATACGGTCCTGGAGTCCAATCTATTACGTTGAACGACGTAGCCGGACCCTGAACTTTTGTGCCTGTTCCAAGAACAACGGTGAACATACCAAATGAATTGGTCTTTATGTTTGGATGATTTTCTTCCCATATATAAGTACCTATACCTGAAGGATAAAAACCTGTCGTATCGGATAGAATGGAAAGACGAACCCATAAAGTAGCATTTGCAATCGGATTACCAGAATTATCTCTTGCAATTGCCTGATAGTTAAAACCCTGCGGTACCTGTGAAAATACAGCTAAACTTGCCGCAGTAAAAACTAGAAAAAGCAGAATTTTTTTCATTTATTATCGGATTTAGTTTGCTTCAATACTTTTTGCAAAGTATAAAGTTAAGAGTAAATTACTGAAATAAAGTCATTTTTTTCAGCTAATTACATAAACCGATAATTATTTTTGACTAATTAACTGCAACAATGTATTAGCACAAGCTTTTGTGTGATTAAAATTAAATGAAATGATTTTCAATAATTTATATCATCAATGATGCGTTTCAAAACTTCCGTGAACTCATAACCCGCTTCTTCAGTGGCCGCAACAAATCCTCCATTATGAGAAATGCACGGATTTGCATTTATCTCGATCACAAAAGGATTATTGTTTTTGTCAACCCTTATATCAACTCTTGCATAACCTTTCAATCCAAAAATATCCCAGCACCTGAAAGCTATATTTTCTATTTTCATTTTAAGCGCTTCATCAAGTTTATCACCTGGAAATTGACGCATAGTATTTTCATATTCAAAGCATCCTTCAATCCATTTTGCTTTAAAATCAAGGATAGTAGGCCGGTCCGGGCCAAAGTCTATAAACATCATCTCAGCAATAGGTAATATTTCAGGTTTAGAATCCTGCCCGCTAAGAATGCTGACATTAAATTCTCTTCCTTCAATAAATTCCTGTACTAGCCAGTGCGTTTGTTTTAGTCCAAGAATTTTATTTTCATATTCCGGACCATAAATAAATACAGATTCCGCTGTAATTCCCTGTGAACCATCCTCCCATACAGGTTTAATGATATACTTTTCTCCGGGTTTTAGATAATTATATGAAGATATATCGAATGTTTCAGGAGTTTGTATTCCGGACTTTTTTAGTATTTTGGCTGTAAGTAATTTACTTGTTGTCAGAAACATCGCTTCAAGAGGATTACCGGTATAAGGCAATTCGTACATATTCAAAACTGCCGGTATGAAGTAAAGAAGCTCTCCTTTATTGTTTATTGATTCTACAAGGTTGAACACGAAATCAAACTCATCTTTTGCCAGTAATGAAATTTCATTTATAAAATTGTTTGTAATTCCTTTGCGGAATGTACTGATGCCCATTTTATTAAGGTTGATTTCAACCCATTCCACCTGGTCGAGTATGTCGAGCTCGTCTGGAAGAGCATTTTCTGAGGGTTGATTATACAATATGCAACACTTCATAATTTAAGATTATATCTTTTGAATGCTGATTTGATAATTCTTTCAATTAGTTCGTTATACTCAATTCCTGCAAATCGAGAAAGTATTACAAGATCCGAATCAATTGGATGAAGGCCTGCAAGAGGATTTACTTCCATGAAACAGAGCTTTCCGTTTTTGTCGACTTTTAAATCAACTCGTCCTGCATCAACTCCACCAATGGCTTTCCATACTTTCAGGGCAACCGATTCAGATTCCTTTGCATATTTTTCATTCATAGGTAAATATTTACACATTACTTCATAATGTTTCTTATACTCGAGTGAATATGGCAAATCATTATTACATATTATTTCCATCCCTCCAATAGCGACAGCTTCATCTCCGGTACCAATAATACCCACAGTAAATTCCTTTCCGGGAAGATATTCTTCAACAAGCACGGCCTGGTTAAACCTTTTAAGAAGATAATCTGAAATTTCCTTTAGCTCTGAAGGATTTTTAA
Organism: Bacteroidales bacterium; assembly: GCA_017999895.1. Classification (GTDB taxonomy): domain Bacteria; phylum Bacteroidota; class Bacteroidia; order Bacteroidales; family VadinHA17; genus LD21. Next base: position 26,771 of record JAGNKY010000009.1, on the reverse strand, counting down.
TTATATTCTTTTCTGTTATACCTTTCCCTGTGCCTTCAGAAACCGGCTTGATGAAAAGCGGGTATTGAAGATCGCATTTTTCTGTGTCTTTTATTGAAGTAATCAGCATGCCTTGAGCTACAGGAGCACCAGCGGAAGAAACAATCAGACGGCACAGGTATTTATTAAGGGAAACTCCCAGAACGACCGGGCCACTGAAAACATAAGGTATCCTGTACTGGTCGAGTATTGCAGGAACGACCGATTCCCTCCCGTCGCCATAAAGTCCTTCTGCAATATTAAAAACAATATCCCATTTTTTGCCTGATGCTAACGCCTCAATAAGCTGAAACACATTCCCAATTTCTTCAGTTTCCAATTTAAGCACATGCAACGCATCATGTATTGCATTAATTGTTTGTTCCTGATCGAACTCGGCAGTATCTTCCAAAGAAAACCCACGATCGAGATACCACGATCGCAAGTCAAAAGTCAAACCGACTTTCATAAATAATTATATTTCAGGATATTCGCAAATAGTACCCTTATAGTTGCGAAGAACAATTTTTTTATTGTTGTGTTCGACTATATAGTTTGGCAGGATAGGGATTTTTCCACCTCCGCCAGGCGCATCGATGACATACTGCGGTATTGCGTATCCGCTGGTAAAGCCTCTAAGGTCTTTCATTATCTCGATACCTTTTTTTACAGATGTACGAAAATGTCCGGAGCCCGGGATTAAATCGCATTGATAAAGATAATAAGGCCTAACGCGTATCATTAGAAGTTTATGAAACAGTTTTTTCATAACCTCGACATTATCGTTTATTCCTTTGAGAAGAACGGTCTGGCTTCCTAATGGGAAGCCCGCATCTGCCAGTTTATTGCATGCATCTGCACATTCTTTTGTTATCTCATCGGGATGAGTAAAATGCAGGCTTATAAAAAGCGGATGATATTTTTTGAGAATAGAAATAAGATTATCCGTTATCCTCTGTGGTAATACGACAGGCACGCGTGTCCCTATCCTAATTATTTCAACAGTTGGGATATTTCTTATATTCTTTAATATATAATCCAGCATTTCGTCCGACATTGTAAGCGGATCGCCGCCACTTATCAAAACGTCTCTAACTTCTTTATTACTACGTATATAATCGAAAGCTTTTTCGAAATCATTTTTCCCCAGTTTATCCAGTTTGCCTACGGAATGCGATCGCGTGCAATACCTGCAGTATGCGGAGCAAACCTGAGTGACGGTAAATAATACTCTGTCGGGATATCTGTGGACAATCCCTTTAACCGGTGAACTCGATGCTTCATGAAGCGGATCAGGCCTCTCGTGCGGAAGCTGAATAAGCTCTTCCACAACAGGAACTACAATCCTTCGCAAAGGATTTGATAGTTCACTGCCATAAATCAGGGAAGCAAAATAAGGAGTAATCCTCAAAGGAAGACGGCCTTTAAGATTATTTATAGCCATAATTTCTTTCTCTGAAAGACGCATAATTTTCCGGAGACCTTCTAAACTCGTTATTGAGTTTCTGAGTTGCCATCTCCAGTCATTCCATAAATCGACAGTTGCCAGGGGGAAATAACGGCTGATAAAGTCCGCATTCCGGTTGCTAACTAACTGATCTGGGGTTTCAAATTGCGAAAAAAACATGGTTTTCGCGCCAGGCTCTTCATCTGAAGAGCAACCCGTGAGGCGGCCTTCTCCATGGAAGGCTCCTGCCTCGTTCTTGTTAGCGTTCATTGTAAGAGTTTCACTGCTTTTTAAATCTCTTCTTTTTAATTAGTTTTTATTGTTAAAAATTTCGACGAAAATATATATTCTGTAAATACAATGTTATATTTTATATCCAGAAATATTAACAAGTTGTTAATTTTTTCAACAATTTGATTTTCACTATATTGAATAAATTTATTAAAATATTATCTATCAATGCGTTATACAATTTACGATATGTATTATAAATTTTCCAGTAATATGTTTTTTTGTTAAAATTCTTAGTTAAAAACAATTTTTTAATTAGTAATTTTATATCGACAGTTGATTTTGTAGGTAAAATTTTAATTTTTTATTTATGAAAAAAGTTACAAGACGGGACTTTTTGGGCAAAAGTACTTTAGGATTCGGTACAATTTTGATTGCTCCGAATATATTAAAGGAATTAAGTAGTTTTAATTCTACCGGTTTGCTTAAAATGCCTCTGGGTTTTCAGGCATGGACAATAAGGGAAATGCTGGTGAAGGATTTTCCCGGTACGTTAAAGATGATGGCGGATATGGGTTACCGCAGTATCGAGATGTGCTCACCTCCGGGTTATGCAAACTCCGGATTTGGACCTCTTGTTAAATATTCTGCGCGTGAGATGAAAAGGATTATCAACGACGCCGGACTTATATGGCCAAGTTCGCATTATGTTATGGATGAGCTCAGAAACAATCTTGATGAACGTATTAAATTTGCTATTGATTCAGGGCAGAATCAAATGGTACTTTCAAGTTTTGGCCTGCCACGTGAAGCCACACTGGCTGACTGGCATAAAGCTGCTACCGAACTCAACTCTATAGGAGAAAAGGTGAAAAAGGCAGGCCTTCAGATGGGATTCCATAATCACAATAACGAATTTCAACGGCTCGAAGGAAAACTCATCTATGATGAACTTATGAACAGTTTTGACCCTGAGGTGATTAAAATGCAGTTTCAGGTTGCAGTGATAAGCATCGGATATAAAGCTGCAGACTATTTCAGAAAATATCCTGGAAGGTTTATTTCAGCTCATCTTGCCGACTGGTCGGCAGAAACCAAAAAAGAAGCTCCAGCAGGTAAGGGTGTTGTTGACTGGAAAGAATTCTTTTCTGCTCTCGAGATTGCAGGTGTTAAGAACGTTTTTGTGGAAATGGGTCCTGATACATTCAAAGAAAGCGCAGAATATCTGCTTAACCTATGATGTTTTTACCGAATCACAATGTAACGACTGCCGTCATTAAGGATAACAATATAGCACTCGTTTAAATTATTTCAACGTAGTATTTTTCCCGATCAAAGTAAAATGTTAAACCGGCAAAGGATTATTGACTTATTACAAAGTGATATTCGCCTGAGCCGGTTTCCAATGAAATCTTTGTACCTGAGGTTCCGATATTGGAAAATTCTTTTACCGATTCCAGAGGCTTTCCGTTTTCAGTTACTTTTGATATATCAAAAGCAGGAAGATATATTGTTGCCTTAGTATTTGCAGGAATTTTAATATCTATTTTAATCAAATCGTTTTCTCTTTTCCAGCCCGATATGATTGTTCCATAACTGCTTTCAAAAGTTGCCTTTGCATAATCGAGTCGGGAAGTTGGAGCAGGTTGAATTATAATATGTTTATAACCGGGGCTCCCTGATTCTATCCCTGCACATACTCTGTACATCCAGTCGCCTATTGCCCCATAAGCATAATGATTGAAAGAGTTCATTCCAGGATCCTGAAATGTGCTATCGGGCTTTATACCATCCCATCTTTCCCAGATGGTTGTGGCGCCCATTTTAACCGGATATAGCCATGAAGGATATGCCTCCTGCAGAAGAAGGTCATAAGCTGTGTTAATATTTCCGCTACCCGACAACACATGGCATAAATAAGAAGTGCCCACAAACCCTGTTGAAAGTCTGTTTCTCCGGCTTTTTATATCATCAACAAGAAACTGTACAGCATTATTCCTTAGGTTTTCAGGCAAAAGATCGAACATAAGCGCCAGAACATAAGAAGTCTGTGAACATGTTCCAACGCGTCCAGCAGGTGTTACATATTCATGTATAAATACTTCCTTAATTTTACTGAATAAATCGCTATAAATTTTTACGTCATCATTTTTCCCGAGCTCTTTTGCAGCCAGCGACAACAGTTTTGCTGAATAACCGAACATAGCGGTGGATATAAAGTCATGTTCAGTGTGTCCGTCAAATTCTGTATGATTGTTAACCGGTGGATGATAGAACAGCCAGTCGCCATATTTGCTTCCGCCTTTCCAGATATAAGTGTCTCCGGCCTTTTTACGAATATATTCAACCCATGCTTTCATGCTTGGGTATTGTGTTTCAAGAAGTTGTTTGTCACCATACACAAGATACATAGTCCATGGTATAATAACGGCTGCATCGCCCCATGCGGCCGAAGGGACTGCACTTTTTGCATCCTGCGGATTGAGCACATCGGGAATGACATCAGGTACTTCCCCTCCCGGCTTTTGATCGGCTGCCAAATCTTTAAGCCATTTTGTGAAAAAGGTTGATACATTCATATTGAATGCTGCAGTACGGCAGAAAACCTGTGCATCACCTGTCCAGCCGAGTCTCTCATCTCTCTGAGGGCAATCTGTGGGCACATCGAGAAAATTACCTTTCTGCCCCCATAGAATATTGTGTTGTAACTGGTTTAAAAGAGGATTGGAGCATTCGAAGCTACCAGTAACCGGCATATCTGAATGGACAACAACACCGGTAATATTTTCCTGAGTTAATTCGCCAGGGAAACCATTTACTTCCACATATCGGAAGCCCATGAACGTAAATCTTGGTTCATACACTTCCTCTCCCGAGCCGGCCAGAGTATATGTAAGCTGGCATTTGGCACTCCTCAGATTGGCTGTGTAAAATTCACCATATTTATCCAGAACTTCGGCATGGCGAAGAGTTACAACTGTACCTCTTTCACCTTTTACTCTAAGCCTTACCCATCCGACCATATTCTGTCCCATATCTACAACGAGGCTTCCTTTTGGGGTCCGGAATATTTTAACTGGTTTTAATTCCTGAATTTTCCTTACAGGCACGCTTTCTGAAGCAATCAGGTTGTCCATTTTGTAAGCAGCCGTTCTTACTGGAATCCAATTTTTTTCATCATATCCGGGCATATCCCAGCCGGTAAGCTTTTTCCGTGCATCGTAAGTTTCGCCATTGTATATATCGTTCATTCTAATTGCACCGTCCTGATTTCCTTTCCATGTTGCATCAGTTATTATGAGGGTCTCAGTACCATCGGTATATGTAATTTTCATTTGCATCAGCAGCCCGAGAGTTTTTCCGTATATAGCCCAGTTATTTGCCCAGGCAAGGGTGCCCCGGTACCATCCGTCGCCAAGCACTGCTCCAATTGCATTATTACCTTTTATTACCTGTCCGGTTACATCATATACCTGGTATTGAAGCCTCTTATTGTAAGAGGTCCAGCCAGGAGTAAGTACATGATTTCCTACTTTTTTCCCATTGAGATGAAGTTCATAGAATCCATGAGAAGTTACATATATAGTAGCTTTTGCAATTGGTTTTGTAATGATAAATTCTTTCCTGAAATGAGGCGAAGGTGAATACCGGAGTGTATCGCCTGGCATCTCTATCCATTTTGCTTTCCATCCTTCAGGTTCCATAAGTCCTGTTTCAAAAAAAGCAGTTTCGCTCCACTTCGATTCCTTACCTGTATTGCTCCATATTTTAACGCGCCAGAAATAGCGCTGTGAGGGTAGGAGCGGGGAACCACCGTAGGGTATAAGAAGCGATTCTTCAGAATTGACCTTGTTTGTTTGCCATACTATCTTTTTTGAAGAAAATCGCTGATCAGTAGAAACTTGAATTTGATAAGCAACCTGAATCGTATTCTTTTCTGCAGATAAGATTTTCCATGAAAAACGAGGCTTTCTGTTATCAATGCCTAAAGGATTTTCTTTATGTTCACATGTTAGACCGAATATGGAAAGATCCTGGGCAGTCATCACCATATTTGTTAAAAGTACGAACATGGTAAAAAATAAAAATGCCTTTTTCATCAGAATATTAATTAAGTCATTACTAATTTTTTTGTTCTCAATATTAATTTTAACCAAATTTGGTAAAAATAATTAACTTATATTAACAAAAATAATATCTATTTTTATTTTGTTTTAAAATAATAATTTATTTCGGAATGGATCCTATAGCTGGTATTTTTCTGATTATGATTGGCAGCATAGGAGCAGCAAGCTTCTATGTCCCCTTTAAAAAAGTTAAATCATGGGCATGGGAATCTTATTGGATTGCCCAGGGTTTTTTTGCATGGATTGTTATTCCATGGTTGTTTGCTTTAATCTTCGTCCCGCAAGGTGAGTTGATGCCCATAATAAGGGAAGCTCCATCATCAGCTAAGATGATGGCAATTTTTTTTGGCATACTATGGGGTTTTGGTGGACTTACTTTCGGATTGAGCATACGCTATCTCGGCATAGCACTTGGGCAAAGCATAGCTCTTGGCCTTTGTGCTGCTTTTGGTACTCTTATTCCTCCAATAGTGTCAGGAGAGAATCTCTTCAGTACAACTGGCGGCATTCTTACTGTTATAGGTGTTACTATAACTGTTGTCGGTATAGCTATAATAGGATATGCCGGCTCGTTAAAAAGTGCCGAGATGTCGGAAGAGGAAAAAAAAGCTGCCGTCAAAGAATTTGCATTGAAAAAGGGCATCATTATAGCAATTTTTTCAGGTATTATGAGTGCTTGCTTTAATTTCGGCTTCGAGGCAGGTAAACCTATCGAAGAAATTGCTCTTAAACATGGAACAAATCCACTATTCCAAAAAAATCCCACACTCATTTTTATTCTTCTTGGCGGATTTATTACTAACCTGGTATATTGTGCTTATCTAAATATTAAGAATAAAACCTACCGCGATTATTTTTCCGTGCCAGGACGGGTTTTCCTTAACAATATTTTTTTCACATTTCTTGCTGGTTTGTTATGGTTCCTTCAATTCCATTTTTTCGGAATGGGCTCGAGCAAATTACCTGAAGGAATGGCGATATTTGGATGGAGTATACTAATGGCTCTTAATATTGCAATAAGCAATATATGGGGCATACTTCTTAAAGAATGGAAAGGTGTAAGCAGAAGAACAATTGTGGTGCTTATAACCGGTATAATTATTCTTATACTTTCAACATTTATTGTTAAACTCGGTTAATGAATTAATAATGAAAAAAAGATATGGTTTCAAAATGAAACTTCTTCCGGGATGTAAAGAAGAATATAAAAAACGGCATAGCGAAATATGGCCTGAAATTGTTAAGATACTGAAAGATAATGGAATATGTAATTATTCTATTTTCTTTGATGAGGAAACAAATATTCTTTTTGCTTATCAGGAACAAAAAGGAGAAAGTTCGTCGCAGGACCTTGGTGATGCTGAAATTATGCAGAAATGGTGGAGATATATGGCAGACCTAATGGAGACAAATCCCGATTTTTCGCCTGTGAGCGTTCCGCTAGAACAGGTTTTTTATATGGAATAGCTGAAGATAATTTCACGATACAGAGGGAAGTTTTTTATTGATTAAATATTTCTTATAAGGGACTTATTGTAGTAAATAACAACAAAGAGTAATTTATTATGTACTGATTTATTTGATTTGGTATTTTTGATGGGTATAGAAATTATTAATTATTCACCACGGGGGCACGGACTAACACGGGTAATCACGGATTTTAAACCAGTTGATTTCTGTGCAGTACCCGTGTGCTCCGTGAATCCTGTGGTTAATAATAAAATTTAGTATTAACATTTATCTGGAAAATAAAATAAAATTGAGGGGTTGATGTATAAACGGTATTGATTGCTATTTTATCATATATTAAATAAATGAAGAACTTAAAAGCACAGTTTTATGAAAAAAGCTGATATTGAAAAAACGTATAATATTGCAAAAGAGCAATATTCAGAACTTGGTGTCGATACCGATGCTGTTCTGGAGCAAATGAAAAATATTCCAATAAGCCTTCATTGCTGGCAGGCTGATGATGTTGGTGGATTTGAGAAGCCCGATGCAGAGCTTGCAGGCGGAGGTCTTCAGGTAACAGGCAACTTTCCTGGTAAAGCAAAAAATATTGACCAGATGCGCAAGGATCTCGATAAAGTTATGTCAATTCTGCCCGGAAAACTCAGGTTGAATCTGCATTCAATTTATGGCGAGTTCGGTGGTAAACGAGTTGAGCGTGACCAGATAGAGAAAAAGCATTTTCAGGGATGGATCGACTGGGCAAAGGAGAGAGGAATCGGACTCGATTTCAACTGTACCTGTTTTTCGCATCCTTATGCAGATGAAGGTTTTACACTCTCGAGTAAAAATGAGAAAATCCGCCGATTTTGGATAGAACATACTAAACGATGCCGTGAGATTGCCGCTGAAATGGGCAGGCAACTCGGAATACCCTCTGTCCACAATATCTGGATTCCGGATGGTTCTAAGGATACTTCTGTTGACAGATATACATTGAGGAAAATTCTAAAAAATTCTCTTGATGAAATATTTTCGATCGAATATCCAAAAGAATATCTTAAAGATTCTATCGAAAGCAAGCTTTTTGGGATTGGATCCGAATCGATGGTGGTAGGTTCTTATGATTTCTATCTTGGTTATGCTGTGAAAAACAACAAGATGATTACACTCGATAACGGTCATTTTCATCCCACTGAGCAGATCGGTGATAAAATATCAGCTATCTTGCTATATGTAGACGAAATACTTCTTCATCTTACTCGTGGAGTAAGATGGGACAGTGATCATGTTCTTACAATAAATGACGAGCTTATGCTCATTGCTCAGGAAACAATAAGAGCAAGAGCTTTAAACAGAGTGAACATTGGACTCGATTTCTTCGACGCAAGCCTTAATCGCCCTGGCGCATATATTATAGGTACACGGTCGGCACAGATTGCTTTTATGTATGCACTTCTGGAACCTGTAAGTATGCTGGTGGAGTTTGAAAACAAAGGAAAGAATTTCGAACGGCTTGCATATCTCGAGCTCATGAAAACAAAGCCTTTCGGTGCAATATATGATTATTTCTGTCTTATTAACGGCAAACCGACAGGTGAAGAATATATAAAGGAAATCCAGAATTATGAGAAAGATGTGTTACTGAAACGTTAAACTTTAGATTAAAGTGATGAAAGAGCCTGTAATTGCTATTTTTGATATTGGAAAGACAAACAAAAAGCTTCTTCTATTTGATACTTCACTTAATCTTATTCATGAGTATGAAGAAAAATTTCCTGTTACAACCGATGAAGACGGATTTGAGTGCGACGATATTGATCTAATAGAGTCATGGATTAAAAAGTCAATTTGCGAGCTTATTCACTCAAACGAATTTAACCCTCTTGCAGTGAACTTTGCAACTTATGGTGCAACTCTGGCTTATATCGACAGTCGAGGGAAAAGGCTCTCACCTATTTATAATTACCTTAAACCGGTTGACGAATCAATACCGGAATCTCTTTATAAAAGATATGGCGGGAAAAATGAATTTTGTCGTTGCACGGCTTCTCCTGCACTTGGTATGCTAAATTCCGGTATTCAGGCTTTATGGCTTAAAAGGGAAAAACCCGAAATCTTTTCTAAAACCAAATATATCCTGCATTTCCCTCAATATTTTTCATTTCTTTTTACAGGCAAGGCTGTTTCGGAACATACTTCAATTGGTTGTCATACAGCTATGTGGAATTTTGACAAAATGACATATCACAGATGGATAAAAGATGAAAATATGAAAGTTCTTGAACCTGTGCCAGTATCGACACTTTTTGATACAGTTATCTCAAAGACAAAGATTAAAGTTGGTACAGGGTTGCATGATAGTTCTGCTTCACTCGCTCCTTTTTTTAAACCTGATATCGGTAATTTTATTCTCGTTTCGACAGGAACCTGGTGTATAAGTATGAATCCTTTTAATAATGAACCGCTTACAACTGAAGAACTTGAACAGGATTGCCTTTGTTATCTTAGTATAAATAGTAAACCTGTGAAATCATCCCGTCTGTTTCTCGGGCATATGCACGACGAGTCGGTCGAAAGACTAAGTCAATATTTCAGAATACACGAGAACTCATTTCGTCTTGTAAGGCCCGACATGAAACTGTTGAACCGACTAACGGATAAATTTGAAGGGGAAAAGATATTCACAGTGCCTGATAGTAAGCCCGGAACATTGAGAGATGAATCGGAACTCTTTCTGTTCGATAACTTTATTGAAGCTTATCATCAGCTTATGATAGAGCTTGCCGACCTTACTGTTGAAGCCATAAATAGAGTAATAGGAGAAAAAGACTTGACGGAAAAAATTATCTTTACAGGAGGATTTGTTAAAAATCCGCTTTTTATGAAACTCGTGGCAAGCTCATTTCCAGATAAAAAAATATTTGTTTCAGATATAAGTAATGGGACTTCGCTAGGAACTGCGCTTGTTACTTTAAATGCTCTTATGCCCAAAAAAATTATCAATCCAAACCTTGGGCTGACCGAAGTAATAATTTAATTCCGTTATTCTTTCCTCAGTGCGGTAACAAGAGATTCTTTATTAATTCCTTTTAGTGAAGTACTCAGAGTAAAGAAGCCTGTTAGAACCAGAATTATAATTATTATTATAGTTGAAATCCATGGCATACCTACACCTTCCTTCAGAGATGGCAGCGTTGCTGTTAATGCACCTATAAAGCCGGTAATTACACCTGAGAGAAGAAAAATGAGTTGCTCGGATATAACCATTCTTTTGATTCTTTTTTCTTTAAATCCCACAGCAAGCATCATGGCAAAATCCCTTCTTCTGTAATTGTAATTCTGACGAAGAACAAAACCAAGTCCAGCAATACCCATTATCATCCCAAATGCGCCTAATACAGTAAACACTGAAAGATATGTGTTTGTCACTTCGAAAAAGGCGGAAAGCCTCTCTTTTGTGCTCATGGCATTGATGCCATACGCTTCGAATCTTGAATTTAAAATATTTAAATAATTTTCAATGTGTTCCGAATTGCCTGCAATAAGAAAAACCGAATAGCCTGTTGCCGACGGAAAATATTCATTAAAGAATTTTTCGCCTGTTATTATATATCCCTGGAAAACAGACGATTTTAATCCACCTGCTATAATAATATATAAATTTTCTCCCTGTTCAGTTGAATAAATAAGTGTATCTCCAACACTTTTTTTAAGTCCCCATTGAAGGACGGTCTGGTCGGCAAAACCGTAAATGATGTTTTTACCAGGCGACCTTTCGATCATTTCCCATGGATTCGACGGATTGGCTTCAGGATGTAAAGATGCAAAACTGAATGCCTTGTTTTCGGCCAGATAAGAATTATCTATGCCAAGAAGGGGAGGAGAACTTACTTGATTGAGATTAAGACAACTTGCATCATCGCCCTGTAATTTTCTCGCCTGAACAAATATCATTTCATTAGCTGGAAAATTATTAAGACCAAATTTCTTTTTACCCTCAGGAGTATTCAGATTTTCTTTTACAGGGGTAGAGGTTTCGGCCCAGATGAGGAAACCACCTGTTCCACCTGCTGTTGACGTGCTCTTATCAGTAATTTCAAGCCTGTTGGCCCCTGTAATAATTAAAGCAAATAAGCCTGCTGAAATGAGCAAAACCGGTAAGACGGCTCTGGCAGGATAAAAGTGATAATAACTTCGTGAAAGATTACGAATGAAACCGGATGAAGAATTATCAGGTTTGTAATAGACTACCAGACCATAAAAAAGTAAAATCAAACCTGCAAAAAGGAACGTACCTGATATATATGATATAATCAATGAAGGTTCGGTTGATATAAATATATTTAAAATTGAGAGTAGAATACCGGAAATTATGAAAAATAGACAGAAAGCGGTTGTAAGTTTTGTTTTTTTCGACGGAAGTCGGAATTGTCTGCCGTCTTTTTCTGACATTTTCAGCAAAAACTTCTTCGTCCTGTTATACTGAATTAATAATGAAAGGATTAAAGTTGATAAAAAGCCTGTAAAAATAGGCATTGCTCCGTTATATGCAATAATCATATCAGCATTAACGGCGCCTTGCCAAACGGTATTAAGTGCTTTAATAATTATTAAGTTAAACAGCATCCCGGCGAAGGCTCCTGTAAAAGCACCGGTTAAGCCAATAATGAAATGTTCAGTAGTTAGGATATTAATTATCTTCTTATTTTTAAAACCAAGAGCAAAGAGAGAAAATATATGTTCCTTATGAAATTCGAGATATGAATTTATTGCAAGTATGAGGAGTAAAATACAGGCCGCAATGATGAAAAATCCCAGTGCAAGGAACAGTGTGCCAAAGTCAACACTTCCTGCTGTCGCTTTCATCATTTCATTTCTGATATTGATTGCTTTAAAACCAAGGCATCCGGGATTAATATTACCTGTAAGAGCATATATTACTTCATTTTTCCCGGCTCCTGAAGCTATTCTGATAGCAGTTGCCTGACCAAAATTGCTACCCCAAATTTCTTTACCTTTTTCATAATTGAGAAAGATTTTTGGTGTACCCTGATATTTATTCCAGTAGTCTTCATCTTTTTTTCTTATAAGTTCGGTTTTAATACTCACACCGGCATCCCATGCAGTACACGACTTTTTTCCTGCTATACCTGGAAAATCCGGCATAAGTTCAGGATCGTTCCAAATATCTTCAATTTTAACAACGCCCGACACAAAAAAACTATCTTCTTTTTCAACAAGTTCTTTGATTCTTTCAGGATCATACCATTTCAGAATCAATGTGTCGCCCTTCTTTGCCCCGATATCATCTGCCAGCCAGCTATTAATCAGTATATTATTGCCTTCGGGAATGTCCTTATATATTGCCTTCCCAACTGCAGATGCAAATGAATAAGGATTAACTGCTTCATCCTTCCGTGTCGTGTTCACCAGATATGTAATTAAAGGAACAGCATCAGGAATAACATGCCGGATTTCATCAATTAAAGACTGATCAATAAAAATCCTTGAAGATGTTATTTCGGTCAGACCTGTAGCTTTATTTGTTCTGACTTTAATTCCAACATCGGACGGAATAAGTATACTCTTTAGTTTACCAGTAAGTTCCTCCTCATTCAGATTGCTTTTATAATCGATAAGTATCTTGTTGGCACGTTTAGTGCGACTTAGTTCTGTTATATCGACAAATACATTGCATGGAATGATCTGACTGATACCAAGAGAAAAATTCCCTGTTTCCCTTTCCGACAGTATATATTTTATCTTAAATACATGAGTGGATACTTCACCTAAAGAAGGAGCAAAAGGGAAACCCGACGGGAGATCATCTATAAGTTTATGATTTAGTATGATTTCATCACCTATCGAGAGATTTAGAGCTCTGGCAAATTTTTCATTTACCGCGGCTTCGCCCAGCCCGATATATTTATCATGTAAATTATGAAAATAGAAAAAATCGTGATTAATGCCGTAAATTTTAATATTTTGCCTTCGGTTCCCGTTTCCGTTTTCGTTAAATTTCTGCGCTGTGCCTTCCATTTCAAGCATTGAAGTACATTCAACTCCGGTAATACTTTCAAGTTTCCCTGATATCGAAGCATTAAAATATCTTAATCCAGAACTTATTATAAAGCCAGTGTTCCCGATCTTATTCATTGCTGAGTTTTTTAAACTTTCACGAACTGAATATCCGGTAAGTAGAGAACCAGTTATCACTGCAGTAAGAATAAGTATAATTGCAGCCTGATGTAAGGCCTGTTTTTTATAATAGACCAGTGACTTCAGAGCCAGATTTATCTTCGGTTTCATTTATTAAAGTTCATATTCTGGAGACTTTTCCTTCTTCTATTTTGTAAATAACCGACATCTTTTTTGCAAGTTTTTCAGAATGGGTGGCAAGAATTACTGTAGTTCCTTCCATTGAGCTTATTTCCTTTAACAAGTCGCCGAGGATGTCAGCATTGGTGGCATCGAGCGAGCCAGTTGGTTCATCGGCCAGTAATAAATCGGGCTTATTTATAAGAGCTCTTACCAGAGCCGCCCTCTGAGCCTCTCCACCTGACACTTGAAATGGATATTTTTCAGAAATAGTGTCTATCCCGGTTTTTTGCATTAGTTCTATGACATAGCCTCTTTTTTCATTATATTTTTCATCGTCAACTTCACCTGCAAAAAGCGGTAACAAAATATTATCAATGATTGTAAGATAAGGCAGGAGAAGATGATCTTGAAAAATAAACCCTGTATATTTATTTCTGTATTCGGCAGCCTCGTCGTTTGAAAAATTATTCAGTATTCTTTCTCTGAAAAAAATTTCACCGGAATCCGGTTTATCAAGTAGTCCGATAATATTTAAAAGCGTTGTTTTGCCTGAACCTGATGGTCCCATAACCGCAATAGTCTCACCTTCACTTACATCAAGGCAGAGGCCGTCAAAAACGACACCTCTTTGCGGGTATGACTTGTTGATGTTTATTAATTTTAGCATCTTGAAATTAATATGTATGACATTACAAAAGATTGGAGTAAACCTGCATAAGCGCGTTCGCCGTTTGCACGGTTGTGAGTTTAGTCAATACGTTCTTTCTGCCTCGTAAGCCTGTTTCCTTCAGTATATCACTATTCCTGAGTAAATTTAGGATATTTTCTGTCAGAGCATCTACAGTGTCGGGTTCATAAAGAATACCACCATCGGTAGCTTCGATTATTTCAGGAAAAGAACCTGTAGAAGGTTCAACAACAGGAACTCCTGCGGCATTGGCTTCTAACACGTAAAGGCCATAAGCATCCGGTTTTCTCACAGGCACACTTATAAGACAAACCGATTCGAGGAATTCCGTTTTTCCTTTTCCCTGAAATTCCTGAAATATTCTCACTGAATTTTTAAATCCGCTATCATTTATCTTTTTTATCTGTTCCTTGATAAACGGCTTATCATCCGCTGTGTAACCGCCACATACGTGAAGGTTTAAATTTTCGAAATCTCCGCTATCTTTTATTTTAATGAAAGCATCGACAAGTTTGTCAAATCCATTGTTATAGCTTACTCTCGACAAAAAACCTATTGCTGGTTCAACTGCTTTTTTCGCAGCAGGAATAACTGCTGTTTCAGGCTCGATTCCTGTAGGTACAATTTTAATTTTGTCGCTGCTGATTCCTGTTTTCGAAACAATAAAATCTCTGAAATATTTGCTTGGAGATATGAAAGCATCAACATTAACCGATTCTTTTCCAATCATTTTCCATGCTTTCGACTGGTAAGGTTCCTTCATCTCGTTAATCCAGTCATCCTCATTTTGAAGCGAGCATACTATTTTTACATCGAGATAATCCTTAATTTGTTTTGCCAGTCCTATGATAAGAGAATTTGAAAGGTGAATGATATCGGGTTTTGCACTCTCTCGAAGGTACTTAACCAGGTTTTCGAGTTCTTTTATGTGTTTACGCGAAGAGCTGTCAATCAGGCTTAATGTCATTTCTTCAAGTCCAGAAGTTCGTGTAGAACTTGCGCTTTTTGCTGCAATATTAAGCAGGGGAGGAGAGTCAAATATCTTTTCGAGAAATGTTGGCATTTTTTCTAATGCCGGAATTTTCTCCCTTATAAAAAGTGATACTGCTCCAAAAAAAACATCTGTACTGAAACCGTTTTCAACATAAATTTTTTCAGGAGGCAAATAAAGAGGAAGTGCTTCGACTTCGGCATTTTCGTATTTCTTTATCGCTTTAAAAAAAAGCATATCGCGATAACAATTAGTACAATAAAAAGAGCCGCCGGAGCTCGTTACAAGATAAACTATTTTCATTTTTTTTGTCCAAAAACCAGTAACCTGCCATTTTCTGCCAGAATATAAAACTTGTCTTTTGTAATTGCTGGCGAACTGCTTATAGGAGATCCTGCATTAAAACTCCATAATTTTTTCCCACTCTTAAGCTCAAGCATATAAACATATCCATCCATACTGCCAAAAATAACTTTCGTTGGTGTTACAACAGCCGAGCCTGTGATACGACCGTTTGTCATGAATTTCCATAACAGTTTTCCATCATCCGCTCTATAACAGTATAAATATTTGTCTTCGTTGCCTATAATAACATAATTACCCAGAACAGCAGGAATGCCAACTATTGCGCCGGAAGTCTCCTGCGCCGGTATAGTCCACATAATTTTTCCGACTGAAATATCCAGACAGTAAAAATTACCGTTATAATCGCCGAAGTATGCTTTGTCATTTACAACTGCGGGGGAAGCGGCAATATAATTACCAGTTTCATAAGTTTTCCTTTCCGTTCCGGTTCTCGGATCCACCACTCTTATCACTCCATCGCATCCTCCGAAGATTATCCTGTTGTAAGAAACTGAAGGTGTACCATTAACATAATTCATCGTTTCCAGTTTCCATAACATTTTACCCGAGTTAGGATCGACGCAATGCAGAAAATAATCGTAACTTCCGAAAATTATTCCGGCTATCTTGTTTGAGAACCAGATATTAGCAGATCCTACAATCTGGTTTTCAGTAGTATATAACCATTCGCGTTTGCCTGTTAATTTATTGACGGCATGGAATGAACCATCTGATGTACCTGCATATATTTTATCGCCATACACAAGAGGAGGCGCTTCTACCGGACTTCCTGCCTCATATTTCCATTTTACTTTTCCGTCATTACCGACACCATAGATATTGCCATTGTCGTTCCCAAAATAAATGATGCCGTCAGCATATACCGGAGAGGATTTTGTTCTGGCGCCTGTCGAAATATTCCATATCATCGAAATTGATTCCGGGAAATCAATTGTAGTGCTTCCGGAAAGGTCACTTTTCCCACGAAAAATAGGCCAGTTATTAATATTCTCCTGAGCGAAGGATAATTCGCTTGTAAGCAGAAAAAATGATATTAAGTGTAAATATTTCACCTGTAATTTATTATTTAAATTTTCTTAAAGCACCAGTAGGGCATACTTCAATGCAAATATCTGCTTTAGTTTTCAAAATATTTTCGAACTTTTCCGTCAAAGGTTCAGATATTCGAGTTATGAATCCTTTTCTTATAAAGCAAAGAGAAGGATCATCTTTACTATCGTCACAAACTCTTACACACAAGCCACATTTGATACATTTTGCATATTCAAAAACCAGGCCGGTATTATAATTTATCTTTTTTTCGATTGTGGCATTAATAAGTTTCCCTGCAGGATCCTTCAATGAATACTCTTCGGCAATTTCTCTCAATTTGCAATTTATTGAAGCCCTGCAGTCGCAATGCATGCAGTTTTCGGCTTCAGTTGCTGCTGATTCGAAATCCGATATTTCCCTTATCCTTGTCCCATTTCCGATGCACTCCTTAAGCCATTCTTTTAATTCATTGTCGCCGAGCTTTCCAATCCTCGAATTGAAACGATTTCTTACTGGATTGATATTTTTTATTCCCTTCTGTGCTGAAGCTTCTTTGCCAGGCTGTTTATTCGCATTATTCGTATCCTGATGGTGATCATATTTATTTATACTCTGTGCTATGAATAGTTGAATGTTACGGATTGAAACAGGCTTGTCTATTTTTTTCCTCCTGCATGCATTTTCACAATAGCTATTGCAGTTAACACACATTATTTCAGGTGTTGTTATTTCGGTTCTGGCAAGTTCGATTGCCTTTTGAAATTCTCCAGACATCAGTAATCTGTTCATCAGAGGTATATTATAACCAGCCGGACAAACAAGCCTGCATGGAGCTTCACACTCGGCTCTGTGTTCCAGAAGAAGAAGTTCAACAGCTTTTTTCCTCATTTCCACTACATCTTCCCCTGTTGTATTAATTTCCATTTCATTCTCGACTAATGCTGAACATGAAGGAATATAACTATTTGAAACATTATTTTTTACAATACATACCATACATGAAGAGTAATATTCCACACCTTCTTTATGGCATAACGTGGGAATATGAATACCCGCCCTGGTGGCAGCTTCGAAAATAGTCTGACCTTCTTCAGCTTCTATTTCAATATTGTCAATTTTCAGTTTGATCATTTACATTAACAATTTCGACGGCATCGTATTGACATACAACCCTGCAATTATCACACTTTGTACATAGTTCCTGATTAATTTCATGTTTCTCGTATGGCTTAAATTCTATCGCAGAGACAGGACACTCCTGAGAACACTTTGTACAACCTATACAATTATTATTTATCACATATTTTATAAGATCTTTACATTTCTTAGCAGGGCAATATCCTCTCGTATGAGCTTCATACTCATCCCTGAAATATCTTAGTCCTGTAAGAACAGGGTTTGGAGCAGTTTTCCCAAGTCCACACAAGCTTCCGTTTTTGACTAAAATACAAAGTTTTTCAAGTTCGTCAATTTCAGCAATTGAAGCTTTTCCTTCGCTTAATCGCTCGATGATATCGAGCATCCTTTTTGTGCCGACTCGGCAGAAAGTACATTTCCCGCACAACTGTTTATGAGTGAATGTCAGAAAGTATTTTGCAATATCCACCATGCAGTCGGTATCATCTAAGACAACCAATCCACCTGATCCCATCATTGCACCCAAATTTGTGAGCTCTTCATAATCAACATGTATGTCGGACATTGTTTCAGGGATACAACCACCAGAAGGTCCGCCAATCTGAACTGCTTTGAATTTTCTTCCTTCGCCCACGCCATTTCCGATATTTTCTACGATTTCCCTTATAGTTATACCCATTGGAACTTCTATTAGGCCTCCTTTTGAAATTTTCCCTGCAAGTGCAAAAACCTTGGTACCTTTACTTTTCTCTGTGCCGATATTTCTGAAAGTATTGCTTCCGTTGTTAATTATCCATGGCACAAGTGCAAATGTCTCCACATTATTTACCAGTGTAGGTTTGTTTTTATAACCTTTAACGGCAGGGTAAGGAGGCCTTAGACGCGGTGTACCTCTTTTACCTTCCAGGGAAGCGATAAGAGCAGTCTCTTCTCCACATACAAATGCTCCTGCACCTTCAAATATCCTGACATCTAATGAAAAACCAGACTGAAAAATATTTTTTCCGAGCAAACCTTTATTATAGCATATTTCTATTGCATTTCTGACTCTTGAAACAGCAAGAGGGTATTCAGCTCTTATATAAAAAATACCTTCATTTGCGCCTGTAGCTAAAGCTGCTATCATCATACCTTCAATTACCCTGAAGGGAAACGATTCAAGCAGCATTCTGTCCATAAACGCTCCCGGATCACCTTCGTCACCGTTACAAACTATATACTTTGGAAAATCTTTTGCCTCTTCAAATATTTCCCATTTTTTGCCAGTAGGAAATCCGGCACCTCCACGACCTCTTAATCCACTTTCAGTTATAGTATCAATGATTTTTATATGATCGGGCAGAAGAATACATCTCTTAAACGCATCGAAGCCTCCCAGAGCAACGTATTCATCATACGAGTCGGGAGAAAGTATTCCACTATGGAGAGTTGCTATACGAACTTGTAGATGCAGAAAATTATTAAGAAATTTTTCTCTTTGTTCCCCAGGGATATTTACAGGGCTTTCAAGCACTTTATCCGACATAAAAGTATCTACCAGATCATTAATTTTATATTTAATCTTCTTATTTAACGATACCGGCTTAACATGGTTAAGTATTATTTCCTCAACTTGATCCTTGTTTACTCTGGTATAGCGTATATGTGTGTCATCCTTTGTAACAATTTCGAGCAGAGGTGTCTGATTGCAAACTCCGACACAACCTACAGGTTTAATTCTTATATTTAGATCATATTTATCTTTTATTTCAATAAGTCTGGAAAGAACTTCCTTGCTGCCACCTGCAACACAACATGAACCGACGCCAATTCTGACTTCTGCATCTGGTTCATTTGCTATACCCTCTTTTTTAATTGAAAACTCCTGTGCGTGTGATTCTAGAAAATTTTTTATTATTTCACCCGCCTGAGTGGGATTTACATGACCATAAGTTTTACCATCTATTTGAACTACGGGCGCAAGAGTGCAGCAACCAAGACATGCCACTTCTTCTATTGAAAACATATTATCAGGCGACGTGCTCGTGTCAGGGCCTATTTTAAGCTCCCTCTGGAAAGCTTCAGAGAGAAGTCGTGATCCTTTTACGTGGCAAGCAGTTCCGGAACATATCTTGATGATATGTTTACCTACGGGCATGTGCCTGAATTGAGAATAGAATGTTGAGACTCCTGAAATCTGTCCGGGAGTTATATCACTCACTTCACATATATGCTTTAGCGCTTCAGAAGGAAGATAATTAAGCCGTCTCTGTACTTCCTGAAGTATAGGAATAACTTTTTCCTTTTCACGTCCTATGTTTGCAACAACTTCTTCAACGACGGAAATAATTTCGCTGGTATCTGTCGGCTTACAGTTACAGGATTCAATATTAATATTTATTTCTTCTTTCTTCAATTTTGTTGTGATATGCAATAGAGATTATTTCTTGTTCTTATATAAATATTCTTTTCTGAAAATGCCGGAGTACAGTCCGACTGTTCCCCTATGGATAATGTTCCTATAAGTTCAAATTTCTTTGAAGCTTTTATTATATGCATAGTACCGGTGCGATCGAGAAGGTAAATTTTACCGTCGGCGATTATAGGGGAAGCGTAAAACGGATCCATGAAATAATGTGTCCAGATAGTATCTCCATTCTGTGCATTATAACATGCTACATCACCATATCCTGTAGCTATAATGAGAATTTCATTATTTGCAACAGGACTTGATACATCGGAAGTAAATGTATTGTCTTCCCATACAATTCTGGCATTTGGTACAGCTTTTATTGCCGCCAGTTTCTGATAATCTGTCTCGGCATATACCATTGAACTGTTGACGGCAAGAGATGGAGCTACATCGCCTGTCAGACAATCGACTGACCAGAGTTCTTTTCCGTCAAATGGATCAAAGGCGGTAACTGCCGGATTCCCATTTATTATAACCTGTGGTTTGTTATTGAAAATACCGATAACAGGAGAAGACCAGACAGGATCTCCGGATCTTGGAGTTTCCCATATAACTTTGCCTGTACTTATGTCAAATCCCATTATTGATAGCTTTTGATCGGAATCGTGCTGAACAATAAGGGTATTTTCATAGATAATCAGAGAACATGAATATCCATAAGCATTCTCAAGTGGTCCGACGTTAATAGCCCATTTTTTATTTCCATCGTGGTCGAGACAAATCAGGTTGCCATTTGCAAAAATGGCACATACCGCATCATTATTTACAGCTGCAGTCGGGGTAGCGAGCCCTGCTTCGGCATCCATCTTCGGTGGTTCCGAAGGTTCTCCAGGTATTCCTGAAGCCGATGCAGTCCATAATATCTTACCGCTTATTTTATCAATACAATATACTTCACACTGAGTACCTTCTGCTCCTGTAATAAACACTTTGTTCCCCCATATTACAGGGGAGCTTTTCCCATATTTTGGCACTTGAACTTTCCATTTTATATTTTCCCCGGTTTCTGTGTTCCATTCTAAAGGATAACCTGAGCCTCCGGCTATACCGCGGCCGTACTGGCCTCTAAAAGAAGGGAAGTTTATGGAATCAGGTATGAATTCTTCCATAAGTATGCCGGTTTCCAGTACTTCGCCTGATTTATCGGTCTTTACTACTCTGCTCTTTTTCTCTTCGGCCGCAATGCGTGTGGAACTGAAATCGGGAAGGTTATTTCTGAGAATGAAGGATATAATAATGGCTCCTGCAGTCAAAATCGAACCGGACAAAAGAAGGTATTTCCTGCTACTTGCCTGAACAATGGTTTGATCCTGTTTTGGACCAGGAATTGAAGGTGTAACTTTTTCATTTTCTGAAATCAAATACTGGCAGAATATAAAAATAATAGCACCTGCAAGCAATAAATAAGAGCCCGTTTCAACTTGCCTGCGTGAAGAAAAATACGCTTTACGTGCCATAAGGTCAATGGCTCTTACTTGTTCAGCCTTCAATGCGTTATCCGGATCTTTATCGTATTGTTCTTTAATCCATTGAAAGGCAGGATTATCTAAAGGATTGATTGTCTTTAACTGAATGTAACTGAATATCATAGTTAAAGCCACGATGATAGTAAATATCCCTGATATATGACTGATTGATTTAAGAATATCTATTTCTTTTTCTGTTAATTTTCTCATTTATTCGTTTTTTTGACTTCAACAGGGCAATATTTGAAGCATCTTCCACAACTGTAACATTTACCCTGATTCGGTTTATATTCTGTTCTTTTCCTCGACATCGTTAAGGAAAGCAAACTAATTCCGAAAGACATTCCAAGGAATATACCTGCCCAAGGAGCTGCTTTTTTGAACCTGTTGATTATTGTTATTTCATTCGCAAAAAGTTCTTCATCAGTCTGCCCCGTTTCTTTATATGCTATAGCAGCCTTTGATACTGCTTCAATGCCTTTCTCATTCTCAATTCTTATTTCCTGGGCAAGACGTACATCCCTGTGAATTTTTGACAAACCTGGAGCCATATTATAAAATAAAAATCCTCCTGCAACAGCAAACAACGGGATAAGTAGAAAATATAAAATAAATCTCTTTCTTGATTGTTCGGGAGGTTCTTTAGGATATTCCGTATTAGATGGTAAGATTGCATTGTAAGGGCAGGCATCTTCTTCGCATAGCCTACAATTTGTACACTCCGAAGGAGTAATACTTAAATGGTTACTGGCAAACCTTGAGAAGATATTCATTATAACGCCATAAGGACACAGGAATCTGCAATATGGACGATTTATAAAAATCCCTGCAATTAATAAGAGTATGCCGAAGATTATCATCGTATATGGAGCATCCAGACGAAATATTCCAACAAAAGGATCGTACCTGCAAATCAAAAATGTGCTTTGAGTAGCAGAAAACAGCACTGCAAGAGCAAGATATATAAATGGCACTGCAGACATTGCAGTCTCGATGCTCTTTGGAAGCTTGACAGGTTTTAATCCTGTAAGTTCCTGAATTGCTCCAAGAGGGCATACTCCTGCACAAAACACCCTTCCGAATAAAAGCGCAAAGACAAGCGGTATAATAAAGAACAATAAAGCCGTAAGTGGAATTGTGTAATCCTTATTAAACAGAGCAAGGGAAACATTTTGAATAGAGCCGACAGCACAAATACAACCTTCTCTGAAGAATCCGAAATAAGCCAGAGAGAAAACCGACATCCATACCAGGCCCTGCCGTGAGTGTTTCTTTATGGCAAGCCAGGCTGTTAAAGAAAGAGCTGCTATAAGAACACCAACATCGATATATTCCCATACAATCGATCTCTGTAACGGCATCTGATTTTCGGGGTAAACATATCCCGATTCGAATTCAGGACGCGGAAACCGCTCCTGGGCAAACAATACTGAATGCCATAAGAGCATTATTATTAAGAGTAGATATGGGAGTGAATTCTTCTTCATCTATATTTAATGAGTTCTTTATTGCCGCTACGCTTTGTCTTTAGGTATATATTGATTTTCAGCAGGAACACGTGAGACTGCCTTCGACGGACAATTTCTGGCTATTGAACAGTCGTTGCAATTCACGCACAAATCCTGTTTTATCTGCATATAAAGCGAACCGTTTCCGAAATCTTTGCATCCCTTTACACATTTTGCACAACCGTCGCACAAATCCTCATTGATATTATACTCGAAGAAAGGTTCTTCCACGAATTTCCTTTCAATTGCGCCTGTAGGGCACATCTGTACTTCAGCGCCGGTGCTTATTGTCTTTGCCCCCTCCTTGAGAAATCCTCCGCAGAGATCACAGTAACCGCATAAAGTATATGCATGCATACATTTTGACGCTGAAGGTGTAAGAACACAGCTTGTCTTACAGTTACCACATGCAGTGCATTTGAAAGGATCGATCTGCCACACGTAACCCGATGCTGTTGTCTTTTTTAAGAGTGCAACAGGAAGGGCAACAACAGGAACGGCTAAAATAATCTCCCCGGCCTTTTTTACAAAATCGCGTCTTGACTGATATTTATTTTTTTCTCCTTTCATCTTTTATCTGTTAAAAATTTACTGCAATTGGATTCTCCTCTGCAAATGCCTTTCCACTGACACCCATTGCACTCGTTTCCAACAACAGTTCTCCAGCTTAATAAAAGCGTAATCGCAACAAGTAAAGTTGCAAGAACAGCTCGAATAAACTTTTTCAGAAAATCGGCCCGTGTTATGTCCATAAAAGTTTTAATTATATCGTTCTATAAATAAATTCAGTTCCTGTGTAAAAGTTATTTTCTTATAAATACATATAGCTTCCCATCTGCGGGATTTGCCCCATAAATGATGTTTCCGTCAATTGATGCAACATCGAGTGGAACAGAAGCTACAAAATTATTATTTGAAGAAACATACTCAAAAAAGCCACCTTCAGGCCCCATTATTTTTATTCTGTTCATTCCCTTTTCAGATGTTACAAATCCCTGCGGTATAACGGTAAAATGAGCAGGGTTGCAACATCCGCAAAAATCTTCTGGAGCTGTGCCTGATTTACCGAATGTAGATTGAAATTGACCTTCGATGCTTCTTTTCTCAATTCTGAAATTACCTGTATGCGCGAGAAACAGGGTATTATCAGGTGTGAGGAAAACATCGAAATAAGGGCTCGGTATAAGCAGTTTCTCACCCGAATGTCCAATAATTGAAATAACCTCGCCGTCTTTTTTCATAATATACACTATTTTGTTTCCTGCGTCGGCTACTGCCAGATAATTCTTATTTGCCGATATAGATGTAAAAAGGGAATTTTCATCATAAGGACCCCATTCTCCTATAGGTTTTCCACCTGTGTTTACAAGAAATATCAATTCTTCTGAAGTTGCAAAAACAGTATCTCCCGATACGGTAATTGCAGTTATTTTATCGGGAGTGCTTTGAGTCCAGATTTCTTTCAAATCTTTATCATAGCAAGACAAGAATGAATCCCCGCCAAGGAAAATATTACCCTCAGGCGAAACAGCAACAGCCTTTAAACCCTGTGCGACGAAGACTTCCTGTAAAACTTTCCATTGTTCAGGAGGAGAAGTCTTTTCGGCTTCGACGGCATTTTCTTTAAATTCGGCCGGCTTTCGCGCTGTATCATATATAATGTACACTATAAAAGCCAGTATTATGAGAATTGAGAATAATGCCAGCAATCTTTGTTTTTTCATTTCTTACTGTTTTTTTCCGATATAAAGACAAACCATATTCCTTGAATCCCTGAGTATGAGATAATCACCCGCCAGAGCCATGGGAGCCCAGGCTTCAATGCCATCCATGATTTTATATTTAGACAACAATGATGCTCCTGTTGTTCCAATTTTAAAGATATGGAGATTTGCATCATCATCGAGGAGAAACATCCTGTCGCCGCTTATCAGATAAGGGCCAAGACCTCTTCCGTACCTGTTTTCCCTTCCACTCGACCAGACAGGTGTTCGGAGATCGGAAACATTATAGCAAACCAGTTGTTTTTTTAATTCTCCTGCGTTCTCGGGCATTACCGTCCACATAAGGTCGCCGGTAATTATAGGAGTGTGCTGGTCACTCGATGCTCCCTCCATTGCTTTGTGCATTTCCACAACCGATGCGGTGAATGATGAACCGTCGTAATTTATTTTTAATCTGGCGCCGCCTGCTCCGTAACTTCCGAAAACAGCTATCTCATTATTTTTCAGCAGTAACGGAGATGCAACTGAAGTTGCAGGATTCCATTCTTTTGTTGTCCAGAGAAGTCTGCCTCTGTCGTTGTCCTCGGCTGATACGCCGCAGACGCCACCGATAGCGTTGTACACATACATTTTCTTTCCGTGAATTACCATTGGCATTATCGATCCGTGCGACATCCTGAGAGTGTCAGGATTTGGCGTTCTCCATAATTCCTTTCCCGTGGCGCAATCGATGCCTATCATTAATGCCTTACCGCCGGTTGAAATAACTGCAATATCGTTATCTATTAACGGACACTGCCCTGTATACCAGTCGGGAACAATTCTTCCCTTAGTAGTGCCGGGAATTGCAAATTCTTTTTCAATGTCGAGCGTCCAGAAAAGATTTCCTGAAATCGGATCCAAACACATAACATGCGCTCTCGGACCTATAGTCACAAGATATTTATCAGTTACAGCAGGAATTGTTCTCGAATAACCGTGATTCCTTTTCAAATCAACATAATACCATCTTCGCCATATTTCGATACCCGACTTCAATGAGAAACATCTCAGTACGTCTGCTTTACGACGCTCATCATAATCCAATACATATACTCTGCCGTCATGTACCGAAGCCCCGGCATAACCCTCGCCAAGAGTTTTTTTCCAGACAACAGGAGGCCCTGTCGAATCCCACGATTCAGCAAGAGGAACAGTGTCATGGTTTATGTTGTCGAAATACATTCCTCTGAACCTGGGCCATTCACCATAAGCATATTCATCGAATTGATTGAGGGTGTCAAAGAACTCACCTATAACTACACTATCTGGCCGTGGCTCTATCTTTGGCCTGTTGTCCATACCAGGAACCCGCTCAACTATTTCTGCAGGATAATGGTCCTCCGCAAACCACCATATCAGTACGACTACTGCAATTAATGCAAAAAATACTGTTATTAAATTTTTATATATTTTTTCCGGCAACACTTTATTCAACTACTTTGTATGTCTATCACTTTTTGTTAAGATTTTCTTCCCGTATTTGTTTTACATTTTTCATACGTAAATATTTTGCCTGACTTTTAAATATCAATAAATAATAATAGTTTTTCTTAATTAATCGGCATTTCCTTTTTTGCCCCCTAAATCCGCCAGCTGGCGGACTTATTTCTCTGGTACCTCGCTTTTCCTCCCCACTTTGGGGATGTATGGACAATAGACTTGGTATACAAGGGGCTATAGACATGGTATACATTTTTATAAAGTTATAGTTCTTATTAATTGATTGCAAAAATATATTTCATAAGTATTGTTTTCTTTTGATTCTCTTA
>JAGNKY010000008.1 GCA_017999895.1 Bacteroidales bacterium | reverse complement strand
CAGAACTCAGTTCTTTGACCCATGATAGTTTGTGTTTCGAAAGGCATAACTTTTTCCCATAAATTTACCTTTTTATATTGTATACCATGTGTGTAGATACCTGTATACTATGTGTGTAGGCCAAACATGGGGAGTCGGGAGGGGCAATCTGGAGATGCTGTTTTGGGCAATTTAAAATTATTTTCATTCTTTGTGTGTTTTTAATAATGTATTTTTTATAATGCCGGGATTAATCTAAATGTTAGCCTATTCATGAATTGTTACCATTGAAATATTGAGTTCGGCAATTTAATAAAAACTATTTACTTGTCACATAATTATTTGCTTCTTAATATCTCAGGAATGCAAATTTCAATGAAATCCAACAATGACATATCCCTTATAACATAATAACGAAAAACAGTTAATTCAAGACGAAACATATATCAACAGCCAATTAAATGAATCAAGCTTATCCGATTGAAAATTTTAATATCTATTAAGGTAAAAAATAGGTTTATTAAGTGATTTTGAAATAAATAAAAAACAAAAAACCTCGAAGCTTATTTAGAAATAATGTTTAATTCTTCTTCTACATGCTCGCTGATAGGCATACAATAATGCCCTTTTGTGTTCATTAAGCCGGAAAAACCGGCAAGCAAAAACATTCTTCTACAATCCAATGTAGTAATTTCATTACTGTTTCGCCAGGTAGCAGTTGTAAACCCTTCCTTATTATTTATTGTCTCAATCATAGTTGGTTCTCCGGCTTCAGGGAAAAAAGCATTGGCCCCACTAAACAGTCCAACCAGATTCGATACGTTTACTGCAATGCTTTTTGTTTCTTTATTGTTCAAAGTGGCTAACACAACAACGGCAACAATCTGTCCAAGTCGGGGCAATGAAACCTCGCCATAATGGTACAGAGGTGAACCGGCAACAGGAAATCTTTGCATTACTCCATGTTGGGTACAAGGAATATCAACTCCGATCCATATCTGGTCCACTAATTCCTGTGGAGTATGTTCCGGCCCCACTGGTTCGCACATATTGTACCAATCAAGCCCGGACTCTAAGATATTTTCAATTGTTTTCATTCTTTTTTCCGGCGACATACAAGAATCTTCACCCTCTTTTATGCGGCAAACATGATATGCGCCAGATATTCCGGCAGCTTTTAATTCTTTCATTTGTTCTATCTCAAGATCGCCCACATTGGCTAGTAATTCCATGTGCGCAGGAATTGCTTTCCTGATATTAAAACATAAATCTCTGAACCATTCAAAACCAAATTGGTGCATTGTCATCAGAAAAACTCCTTGAGCGCCTCCGATAGCAAAACGATTGCACCTGTTTATAATTTCTTCTAAACTCAACTTTGCCGGTTGAATACTTGTGTGTGATTCGGCAAAAAAACAAAAAGAACAATTACCGGAGCAAGGAGCCATGTCAACACCAATTTGCCCAAGGAGCAGGCCATTGTTGCCAAATCTTCTTCTGGAAATTTCATTTGCTCTGGACC
This sequence comes from Bacteroidales bacterium, assembly GCA_017999895.1. Taxonomy (GTDB): domain Bacteria; phylum Bacteroidota; class Bacteroidia; order Bacteroidales; family VadinHA17; genus LD21. Next base: position 103,754 of record JAGNKY010000008.1, on the reverse strand, counting down.
TGAGCAAAGAAGCCTCCATCGAATTTTCATTTAGCGATAACAAATATACTGCATCTTCTTTTGAAATTGCTTTCCCTTCAGAAGCTTCCTGTAAGATAAAATCAATTTTTTTTGTGGTCATATTAAATTTATGTTAACATTTAATTAATTTTTGTTGATAGTTTATATATATCTAATAAAGAATTATTTTTTTATTTCTGAAGCCTGAAATTTAAAAAAACTATTTATTAGTCAGAGTATTTTGCGTGACTGAATCGCAAATTTCAATGATTTATAAAATTACATTTTAAGCTATATCATTAAAACGAAAAACCGGAATTCAAAACGAAAAATATGATAATAGTCAATTTAATAAATTTAATAATTTATTAAATTTATATTTTAATTTTATTTAATAATAGCCTTAATATTTGATATATTATATTTATATCTTATTTAATTTACAAATATAAAATCAATAATTATGAATCTGTTATAATTAGTTAGCTGATTGCAAATTAGATATCTTTAATATAAAAATTGCTCTTTATTTCTGTTTAAAAGTAAGAGCATTTTTTGTATATTCCTTCAATTAATTTTAATTTTATGGCAATACAATTGATCTTCCTATGAATGAGAAATATGACGATTATGCGTGGGATATAATCCTCTGGCTTATTCTTTTTCTGGTATTTGGAATTATAATAATTGCCTGAAATTGGCGGCATAGAAAATAATTAAACTTGACCTGGTCAGTTATCAAATAATATTAATAATCAAACTATGAAGCTTAATTTATCTGTTGGAATTTGTGCATCTCTTGCATTGGTATCGTGCGGAAGCAATGTCAATAAGGACAGGACGCCTCCCAATATCATTTTTATCCTGGCCGACGACCTTGGTTATGGAGACCTGAGCTGTTACGGCCAGAAACGATTTAACACTCCTGACATTGACAGGCTTGCCTCGGAAGGAATTTTGTTTACTCAACATTATGCTGGGAGCACTGTTTCTGCGCCTTCACGTTCTGCGTTAATGACCGGCCTCCATACAGGTCATACGCCTGTTCGGGGAAACAAAGGCTGGGAGCCTGAAGGAAACTGGCCTTTAAAGGCAGATGCTATAACAATAGCAGAACTTCTAAAAGAGGCTGGTTATGTTACAGGCGGATTCGGGAAATGGGGACTTGGTTATATCGATACCGAAGGCGACCCGAACAAACAGGGTTTCGATGTATTTTACGGATATAACTGCCAGACACTAGCACACAACTATTATCCCGACCATCTCTGGTATAATCATGAGAAAATTATATTACATGAGAACGATAGCGGAAAAACCGGCGCTTATAGTGCCGACCTGATTCACAAAGCCGCAATTCAGTTTATCGAAAATAACAAAGAGAAACCGTTTTTTCTCTGCTACACGACTACCATTCCTCATGCAGAACTCTTTGCTAAAGAGGAATATATGGCGAAATTCAGAGGTAAATTCTTACCTGAGAAATCATTCAAAGGAGTCGACAGCGGCCCGACATTCAGAAAAGGACCTTATGGCTCCCAGCCTGAAGCTCATGCAGCTTTTGCGGCAATGATAACACAACTTGACGATTATGTTGGAGAGATACTTGCAAAACTCGATGAACTTAATATTACAAATAAAACAATAATATTCTTCACATCCGATAACGGTCCCCATCTGGAGGGAGGCGCAGATCCTGATTACTTCGACAGCAATGGACCACTAAGGGGGTATAAACGCGATTTGTATGAAGGCGGAATACGTGTGCCAATGCTTATTAAATGGCCCGGGAAAATAAAAGCCGGACAAACAACCAATCATATATCTGCATTCTGGGATATAATGCCGACACTCGCTGAGATAACCGGCGTTAAGACTCCCGATAATATTGACGGCATTTCGTTTCTTCCAGTTCTTCTCGGTAAAAAAGGTCAGAAAGAACATGAATATATGTACTGGGAATTTCATGAACAGGGAGGGAAAATGGGAGTGAGGATGCAAAACTGGAAGGGTGTGAAACTGAATATTGATAAAAATCCTCAGAGTAAAATCGAACTTTACGATCTTTCGAAAGACCTTTCTGAAACAACCGATATATCAGAGCAATATCCAGAAATAGTAAATAAAATAGAAGAGATAATGAAAGAAGCTCACACTCCTTCGGATGTATTCCAGTTCACTTTCGAACAAATAACAAAATGATTTTTCCTGTTTTATCTAGCTTCAAGGAAACATATAAATATTAAATTCCTCAGAAATGAAAAAAGGTATTCTGGTTAAAAGCACTCTTGCCCTGGCCGCAGTGAATATTTCTTCACTTCTCAGCGGACAAACCGATACTAAACCAAATATTATTATCATCTATGCCGATGATCTGGGTTATGGAGACGTAAGCTGTTATGGGGCAACAAGAATCTCCACTCCCAATATTGACCGTGCCGCAAAACAGGGCTTGCTTTTCACAAACGCACATTGTACTTCAGCTACAAGCACTCCTTCAAGATATTCGCTTCTTACGGGTGAATATGCCTGGCGAAGAAAAGGTACCGGTGTTTTACCCGGTGATGCCTCTGCAATAATAGAACCCGGTCGCACTACAATTGCTTCCATGCTCAAAAAAGCGGGATATATGACAGGTGCTATCGGTAAATGGCATCTCGGACTTGGTTCGGCCGGAGGACCCGACTGGAACGGCGACATCGCACCCGGACCGCCCGACATAGGTTTTGACTACTGCTTCATTATTCCTGCAACCGGCGACAGAGTTCCATGTGTATATATCGAAAACCGCCGTGTGGTAGGTCTCGATCCGAATGATCCTATTAAGGTAGATTATCAGAAAAAAGTAGGCGACTGGCCTACAGGAAAGGAAAATCCTGAACTGCTTAAGATGCATCCCAGCCACGGACACGACATGACTATTGTTAACGGTATAAGCAGAATAGGCTATATGACAGGCGGCAAATCCGCTCTCTGGGTGGATGAAGAAATAGCCGACGTTTTGACAGGAAAGGCTGTACAATTCATCGAGAAGAATAAAGATAAACGATTCTTTCTCTACTTTGCCACCCACGATGTACATGTGCCCAGAGTCCCTCATCCGCGCTTCGCAGGTAAAAGCGGCATGGGTCCCCGCGGTGATGTTATACTCGAGTTCGACTGGTCTGTTGGAGAGATACTCAATACGATTGACAGACTGAAGCTTGATAAAAAGACATTGATAATCATTACGAGCGATAACGGGCCGGTTGTTGATGATGGCTACAAAGATATGGCTGTCGAACTCCTTGGCAATCATAAACCTGCCGGGCCTCTCCGCGGTGGAAAATACAGCCTTTTTGACGGAGGAACAAGGGTAATGTTCATTGCAAAGTGGACAGGGAAGATAAAACCAGGTTTATCGGATGCTCTTTTCAGTCAGGTTGACCTGCTAAGGTCTTTTGCAGAATTAACCGGTCAAAATCTTGCAGGAAATGATGCACCCGACAGCTTTAATCAACTTAATACTCTGCTGGGAAAAGATAAAAAAGGGAGGGAATGGCTTGTAGAACATAACAATCGGCTGACAATAATCAAAGGCGACTGGAAATATATAGAACCCGGGCCGGGTCCGAAAATCACAGCAAACACTAATACCGAAACAGGAAATGACCCAATGCCCCAGCTTTATAACCTGAAAAATGATATCGGAGAAAGAAATAATCTTGCAGAACAATATCCTGATCTGGTAAATGAATTAAGAGAACTTTTGAATAAAATAAAAGAATCGGAAGGAACAAGAAAATAAAATGAATATGATAAGTTATAAATCTTGCATCAGTATTGGAGCGGCATCAGTCACGGCCGTTTTTTCTTCTGCCGCACAACAGGCAGTAAAAAATGTTCCTTCGACTCCAAACATCATCATTATTCTTATGGATGATATGGGCTACGGAGATATTGGCCGGACAGGAGCCAATCAATACGAGACTCCGAACCTTGACCGACTGGCCGGACAGGGAATGCAGTTCACCTGGTTTTACTGCCCTCAGGCTGTCAGTAGTGCGTCAAGAGCCGGACTTCTTACCGGCTGCTATCCCAACCGCATAGGTATAGCTGGCGCACTGGCGCCATGGGCTGAAATCGGTATAAACCCCGAAGAGACAACCATAGCCGAAATGCTTAAAACAAAAGGTTATTATAACGGCATTATTGGAAAATGGCACCTCGGACATCACAAAAAATTTCTGCCGCTTCAGCATGGATTCGATGAATATCTCGGTCTGCCTTATTCGAACGACATGTGGCCTGTTGATTACGATGGAGTACCAATTCGACTGAAAGATACAACCAGCAACAAAATGAAATATCCGCCTCTGCCCCTTATTGAAGGAAATGAAAAAGTAGAGGAGGTGCTTACACTGGACGACCAGGATAAACTTACAACTCTCTATACCCAACGCGCTGTAAAATTTATCGAGCAAAATAAAAATCGCCCATTCTTTCTTTATATGGCTCATTCAATGGTGCATGTACCTCTGGGCGTTTCTGAAAAATTCAAAGGTAAAAGCAAACAGGGAATGTTCGGGGATGTGATGATGGAAGTTGACTGGTCGGTTGGAGAAATAATGAAAACCATCGAGCGAGCTGGGCTTGAAAAAAATACTCTTGTTATATTTACAAGCGATAACGGTCCGTGGCTTAATTTCGGAAATCATGCCGGCACAACCGGTGGATTACGTGAAGGTAAAGGGACAAGCTGGGAAGGCGGACAGCGTGTAGCATGTATCATGAGATGGCCTGGCGTTATACCGGCAGGAGAAATATGCAACAAACTTGCTTCCTCAATAGATATCCTCCCGACCCTGGCTGCTATAACAGGTGCACCGTTGCCCAGGGAAAAAATTGACGGCGTAAATATTCTACCTCTTATGCTGGGTGATAAAGAAGCATCACCGAGGCATGAGTTTCTTTATTATTATCAGCAAAATGCACTTGAGGCAGTTCAGATTGATTACTGGAAACTCGTACTGCCTCACAATAGCAGGACTTATCGCGGATACAAACCAGGATCCGACGGCTGGCCTGGACCAACGGGAACGGAAAAAATAACTGAACCTCAATTGTATGACCTTCGTCGCGATCCTGGAGAATGGTATGATGTTTCACAGTGGTATCCGGAAAAGGTAAAAGAACTTCTTGAACTGGCTGTGCGAGCACGGTCCGACCTCGGCGACGACCTGACAAAAACACCTGGAGCAAACCGCCGGATGCCTGGCAGAATATAGTAGCTCTCCGATACATCTCTCTTGTAATGAAAAATTCAATAGCTGTGATTTCAATAAAACAATTCTTCAACTCACCACGTCGCCCCATGCTCTATGCTCTGTGCTCCATGCTCTGTGCTCTGTGCTCCATGCTCCATGCTCTGAGCATTTTAATTAACAATATGTTAAATTATTAACCAATTCATTCAATGAACCAGTCTGAAAAAATAACGATTCTACTTGGCCTTTCTGCATGTGCCATGTCCTGCGTCAGTTCACAGAATAAACCGGCAGAACGTCCTAACATAATTTTTATTATGTCGGACGACCATGCGTGGCAGGCTATAAGTGCTTACGGTGGACCGCTTAACGATTACGCTCCAACTCCCAATATTGACCGTATTGCAAGGAACGGCATGCGGTTTGACCGATGCCTCGTGACTAATTCGATCTCCGGGCCATCGCGCGCAGTAATCCTTACAGGCAAATACAGCCATGTAAACGGCTTCCTGACAAACGAAGCAAAACAATTCGACGGATCCCAGCAGACATTCCCGAAATTATTACAGGCTGCAGGATATACAACGGCTATTATCGGCAAATGGCACCTTGGCTCTAATCCAACAGGATTTGACCATTGGGAAATATTACCCGGACAGGGAAATTATTATAATCCTGACTTTATCAATAAAGACGGCAGACATAGAGAGGAAGGATATGTGACGGAAATAATAACCGATAAATGCATCCAATGGATTTCAGAAAATAAAGGAATCGGCAAGCCTTTTATGCTTATGATGCATCACAAGGCACCCCACCGCGAATGGGAACCGGGTCCTGGAGAGCTGAGCCTTTATAAGGATGTGACCTTCCCTGAGCCTCCTACACTATTCGATAATTATGAGAACAGAGGCACGGCAGAAAAGACTCAGGACATGACCATCGCAAAAACTATGCGACTGGAAGAGGATTTGAAACTTTACAAAGATCCTGCAAAACGAAAAGCCTCAGGATTGAACCGCATGACACCCGAACAGGTCGCTACATGGGATTCGGTATATAACCCAATCATACGTAAATTCTATGCCAACCCGCCTCAGGGCAACGACCTTGTGAGATACAAATATCAGCGTTATCTGCAGGACTATCTGGCATGCATTGCCGGAGTTGATAAAAGCGTGGGCAGGGTACTCGATTACCTTAAAGAGACAGGACTCGATAAGAATACAATTGTCATATATGCTTCCGACCAGGGTTTCTATCTCGGAGAACATGGCTGGTTCGACAAACGGTTCATGTTCGAAGAGTCGTACAGAACTCCGCTGTTGATAACATGGCCGGGTGTGACAACACCTGAATCTGTAAGCAAAGATATTGTTTCAAACCTCGATTTTGCGGAAACAATCCTCGATATGGCCGGCGTTGAAATACCATCCGATATGCAGGGAACAACAATGGTGCCGATTCTCAAAGGGAAAAAACCGGCAAACTGGAGAAAAGAACATTATTATCATTATTACGAATACCCTGCAGTCCACAGCGTGAAACGTCACTATGGGATAAGCACAGACAGATATAAGCTCATCCATTTCTATTACGATATAGATGAATGGGAACTGTTCGATTTGCAGTCAGATCCTATGGAAATGAAGAATGTGTATAACGATCCGGCATATACAGAAGTGAAAAAAGATCTTCACAAACGGCTCGAGAAAATTATGGAGAAATACGGCGACAGTGAGGAACTGGCACGGTCGTTTCTTCCGGAGAAGGCGCTAGGCGGTAGGCAGTAGGCTTTAGGAGAGAGGTTAAAGGTTTATATATTAAAAAAGAGAAAATCATTGAATATGCGACACAGAGTTATTGTTTTTCCGGTCATTCTGGCGCTTATCGTTTTTGCTTCGTGTCAGAAAAGAGCTGAAATTGTTCCGGTCAGAATTATATTCGATACGGATCTTGGCCCCGACTACGATGATGTAGGAGCACTTGCCATGCTTCATGCATACGCCGACAGCGGCCTGGCTAATATTCTGGCCACTATTGCAAGTAACCGGTATGAGCTTACCGGGCCATGTATCGAGATAATCAACACATATTTTGGTCGACCAGATATTCCTGTGGGCACGCCACCTCCAGGAAGTGTAAGAATTGGATGTTCGCAGCACTGGACGGATTCTCTGGTTGCCAAATACACTCATTCACTTGACTTGACCGGTATGGCCGAAGATGCTGTAACTCTTTACCGCAGGATTCTTTCAGCTCAGCCTGATACCAGTGTGACAATAGTGACTGTAGGGTTCCTGACCAATATACGAAATCTTTTGCTTTCACGACCTGACACTATCAGCCAGTTAAGCGGCGAAGAGCTGGTAAAGCAAAAAGTAAAACAGTGGGTTGCTATGGCTGGCAAATTTCCTTCCGGAAGTGAATTCAATATAATGATGGACAGTATGGCTTCAATCGAAGCAATCAGCAGGTTCCCGCGTCCAATTATTTTCACGGGTTTCGAAATAGGTGAAAAAATAAAGACAGGTAAAAAACTTGTGGAACTGGGCGATCCTCAAAGTCCTGTAAGGGAAGTGTTTCGTATAGCCTTGCCTCTTGATCCGGCCGACCGTAATGGGCGAATGAGCTGGGACGAGACTGCGGTGCTCATTGCAGTGAAAGGGATTCATCCGTATTTCGAAGCAAAGCGCGGTAAGTTTATTCCATTTCCTAACGGATATAATGAATGGTATGATGATGGTTCCGGCAGTCACGCGTATGTTACTTTTGCTCTCCCGCCTGATTCTATTGGAAAGATTATTGAAAATACAATGATGCACAAACCTGTTAAGAAATTACAACCTGTTCCGTAGACAGGGAAATAAGGGGGGAATGGGAAAAAGCGATAGGGTTGGAGTTTCTGATTGCAAGCAATTGAAAATAAGACAAAAGACAAAAGGAAAAAGATAAAAGCTGAATCAAAGGATTAATATAAATTACCTTCTTTCCCCTCAGGGGAAGAACATCAATAGCTTAAGGAATGCACAAAAAATTATTTTCCCCGTAGGGGATAAAGATTTTAAGGAAAAAGGAAAAAGGAAAAAGTTCAAGGCCTCAGATAATTTTGGGACTTCCTCATTACGGCTTGCCCACGCAATACAACTCGTCGTGCGGTTCGCTTACGCTCACCGTACTCCTCAGACAGTATTGCTTACTAAAAGCCATCGCAGCAAGCCTTCATTCAGAAGCTTACTCCCAAAATTATCTGAGGCCGATTAAAAACAATTAACTATTTTCTCTCCGGCCCCTGTCTGACGCAGGCAGGAGCGGAGCAAGGCAGAAGCATTTGCCGGCACAGAGGCAAATGGAGAAAGAGAGGAATGGGAGAAAGGAAGAGAGTCGGAGTTCTCGATAGAAAGAACCAGAATCAAGCCCGCTTATGAATTTCTTGTCTTTAGACTGTATATAAAATACTATTAAGTTGGCAACAATTCAAAACTCACACATTAAAATGATTACCGAAAAAATATTATCTTTGGACTATGATAATTAAAGAAGAGATATCAAAAAGACAAAGTGATTTCGCGTCATTGTGTAAATCTCATAATGTAAAATACTTATACGCATTTGGATCTTCAGTGTCCGAAAAATTCGACCCTGAAAAAAGCGATATTGATTTGCTTGTGGAAATCGAATCAAATGACCCTGTAGATAGAGGAGAAAAACTGTTATCATTGTGGGATTTATTCGAGGAATTCTTCAAACGGAAAGTTGACCTTCTTACAGAATCTTCTATTCGTAATCCTTTTTTAAGAAAAAGTATTGATTCAACAAAAGTTTTAATCTATGACGGATCAAGAGAAAAAGTATTTATCTGATATATTGCAGGCAATACTGCTTATCGAATCATTCACTTCCAATATTAAAGATTTTAACACTTATGTTGCTGATTTAAAAACTCAAAGCGCTGTAGAAAGACAACTCGGGATTCTTGGTGAAGCTGTAAATAAATTCGATAAAATAAACCCTGAACATCCGCTGGAAAATGCTCGCCAGATAATCGGATTTCGTAACAGATTGATTCATACTTACGATTCAATAGACCAATCAATGGTTTGGGCAATTATTAGAAATCATCTTGAACCGTTAAAATCAGAGATTCTCGCCAGACTAAAATAAATTATATGTTGCCGGCACAAACTACTTCTATGAAAAACTGTCCTGCACATTGGGAGCAGAGCCTCCGGTTAGCTCAAATACAAAATTAACCCATTCTTATTTTCACCATTCTTTCCCCGTCAGGGGATAAAGATTATAAGACAAAAGACAAAAGGAAAAAGATAAAATCTGAATCAAAGGATTAATATAAATTACCTTCTTTCCCCGTCAGGGGAAGAACATCAATAGCTTAAGGAATACACAAAAGATTATTTTCCCCGTAGGGGATAAAGATTTTAAGGAAAAAGGAAAAAGGAAAAAGGAGAAAGGAGAAAGGAGAAAGGAGAAAGGAGAAAGGGGAAAAAAAGGAAAAAGGCAAGGAGAAATGGAGAAAATATAAGAGTTGAAAAAATAATTAACTGCTTTTTTAGTCAAAAAAATTCCCATTTTCAAAAATTTTATTTAAATTTATAGTTTATTAACTATAAATTTATTCAATGTCGCAATGAAAATTGTTCTTTATCCTCTGTTTCTGACAGTTATTGTTCTTGCCTGCTCGTGCAAACCTCAAAAATCCCAAAATCTCGAAGAGATGGCTCGCCGCTCCGCACGCCCCGAAGCAGTGATAGTCAAAACCGTAAAAGCCGAAAAAACCACTTTCTATCATGAACTCCTGAGCAACGGCAAGATCGTTTCTTCCGAAAAAGCTGTCGTGCCTTTCAGAATAAACGGAATCATCAACGAGCTTTATATAAAAAACGGCCAGAAAGTCTCCGAAGGAGAACTCCTTGCAGTTATCGAAGATTTTGATTACAAAACTCAACTCCTCCGAGCACAACAAAACCTCGAAAAAGCCGAAATAAACTTCAAAGATGACATCTTAACTAACTTTTCCGCAACCGACACTACTGGACTTCCTCCTGCTAAAATAAAGATAGCCCGCATACGCTCAGGCCTCGATGAAGCTATCACTGCTCTTGCACAGGCCGAATATAATTATAAAAACACACGCATCACAGCTCCTATTTCCGGTGTTGTCGCAGGCCTCGATGCCCGCCGGTGGAACCCAAGCCAGAACTATAAAAACCTCTGCACCATCGTAAATGACGAGATGATGGAGGTTGAGTTTCCTGTTACGGAATCGGAATACGTTCTTCTTTCTGAAGAAATGCCTGTCAGCATCATCCCATTCGTTAACGATAGTGTAAATATTACCGGAAAAATAACGCAGATAAACCCCCAGGTCGATGAGAACGGCATGGTAAAGGTAAGTGCCGTTTTCAAAAACAACAGGCGACTGATTGACGGTATGAATGTGAAAGTCCTGATAAAACGCCCTGTTCCGAACCGTATTGTTGTACCAAAAGAAGCACTTGTGATACGTCAGGGGAAAGATGTCGTTTTCGTACGGCAGGATTCCCTTGCTATATGGAAATATGTGACAGTTGAATTCGAGAACAGCACCAGCGCTTCAATAAAAGAAGGACTTGAACCTGGCGACCTCGTTATCGTAAGCGGTAATGTCAATCTTGCACACGAAACCGTCGTGAAGGAACTTTGAACGGAAAATCCATGCATCGCTACTTCTCTGCCTTTACTGTCAATATTATATTTGTTGTGCTCATCATAACAGGGGCGGGAATGATACCTTTACTTTCATTCCAGCTTAATCCTACCCGCTATCTTCCTTCTCTTACCCTAAGCTGGACATGGCCCGATGCACCCATGCGCGTGGTGGAACAGGAGGTTACAACAAAACTCGAAGGAGTTCTTTCAACAGTGGCAGGTGTTTCAAAGATAAGGTCCACCACAAGAAACGGATCCGGCACAATCACAGTGGAATTTGACCGCAACATAAATCTTCAGGCCAAAAGGTTCGAGATAGCATCTCTTGTAAAAGAAGCCTTTAAACATCTGCCCGATAAAGTTTCATATCCCCTCATAAGGCTTAATATGCCTGCAAATACTGCCGGATCTCTCATACTGAGCTATCAGATAAACGGTAACGCCAGCCCTTCATATATTGCCGAAATCGCAGAGGAAACTATAAAACCGGCAATAGCGCTGATAGAAGGCGTTTACAGCGTTGATATTTACGGTTCCTCCCCACGTGAATGGGAAATAATGTACGATATGGATAAACTGGCAGTTGCCGGCATAGAACCTGCTTCGATAAATGTTGCCATACGTAATTATTTGCTCGAGAGAGAAGTCGGAGGTGGTGCCGAAATGACCCCTGACGGCTCCGTCAGAAGAACCTATATCACTCTGGAAGGCAATTCTGACGACACGATAACATGGGACAATATACCCGTTGCCGGAGCCGGTGGAAGGATTATTCACCTGAACGATGTGGCTACCGTAAAACTCAAAGACCAGAAGCCTTCAGGATTCTACAGGATAAACGGCCTGAATACCGTCAATCTTAATGTCAGCGCCGGCCGAAATGTAAACACTATTAAAGTGGCCGACGCCGTGAAAAAAGAGATGGAAAAAATCAAAAATGAATTACCTGCAGGCTATACGATACGTAACTCACTAGATAACACCGAATTCATTAAGGAAGAAATTTCCAGAAATATTTTCAGAACAATTCTCTCCGTTGTGCTTCTTCTTCTCTTTGTTCTTGCAATAAGCAGGGATGCAAAATATTTACTTATAATAGCCATAAGTCTTTTCGCAAATATCTTAATAGCATTTATCTTTTATTTCATCTTCCGACTCGAAATTCATCTTTATTCTCTGGCAGGCATAACGGTTTCATTCGGACTGATAATAAGCAATACCATAGTAATGACCGACCATCTGCGCCATTACGGGAACAAAAAGGCTGGATTATCGATCCTGGCAGCTACTCTTACAACAATAGGAGCACTTGCTGTGATCTTCTTTCTCGATGAAACTTCTAAGCTCACCCTTGCCGACTTTGCTGCCGTGGTTATAATAAATCTTTCTGTTTCACTGGCAATAGCATTCTTTTTTATCCCTGCACTGATGGAAAAAATCTCTCTTGCACCTGTTTCCAGTACCACTACCATACGAAGAAAAAGAAAGATAGTAGCACTAACTCAAAAATACAGTAATGCAATTGATTTCATTATCCGCTTCAGGGTGCCGTTTATCATTATTGCCATACTGATCTTCGGCCTTCCGGTATTTTACTTGCCCGATTCTTTACCGGCCAAACGTGCTAACACCATTGAGGAAACAGAACTTTCGCGTTTCCAGAAAATCTATAATAAAACCCTTGGAAATGAAAAATATGTAAAGGATGTAAAACCTACAGTAAATAAAATTCTTGGCGGAACTCTGCGGTTGTTCAGCGAAAAAGTCAAAAACAGCAGGTTCTACTATTATGGAAGTTCGGAAGAAGTTCAGCGAACAAGAATCACAGTAAACATCGAGCTCAGCGAACCTGGACTTACAATTGACGATATAAACAATGTATGTACAGGACTCGAAAATATGCTTGCAGCTTATGATGAAATAGATATGTTCACCACAACGGTTTACGATTCCGAAAGCGCAACTCTCTCCATAACTTTTAAACCCGAACATGAATTTACAATCTTTCCTTTCATTCTTAAATTTAAAATCGAAGATTATATGAATGCTATAGGAAGCTACTCTGCAAACGTTTACGGAGTCGGTAAGGCGTTCAGTAACCAGGTTTACACTGATTATATCCGTGGAACTTATGCAGTAGCAATGAAAGGCTACAATTACGACGAACTGTACGGATATTGTGAAGACCTTAGAAAAAGGCTTATCGAGAGCGCAAAAGGAAGAATAAAAGAAGTATATTTTCTGGGAAGTTCCGAACGCTTTCTCAGAAGAAAAAACTATCGGAACGTCCTTAATATGGACAGGAATTATCTTGCAGCCGTGAATACCGATATTAGATATGCTTACCAGAGTGCTTACAGGTATTCGAGAGGTTCGATTCCGCTCGGAAATGTATATATGAACGGATTTGCCGCACCAGCCACGCTTAAAGCTGCACAGGCTGAAAATCATGATTTATGGAGCTTCATGAATGCCCCTGTTTCAATACAAAATGGCACAAATATCAGACTGAAAGATTTTTCTACTATAACAACTGAAGTTTCCGACAATACGATAAGCCGTGAAGATCAACAGTATGTGATTTATGTAACTTACGACTTTATCGGCAATTATGAACTGAACAATATAATACTCGAACGTAATGTAAAGGAAACTCAGGCTGCACTTCCTTTAGGATATACTGCACAGATTTCCGGTTATACCTTTTCATGGAACAGAAAAAGTGCAAATTACCTGCTTATTTTTCTAATTGTTCTGATTATCTGGATAATATGCACTATACTTTTTGAATCGCTGAAAGAACCCCTTATTGTTATCAGCCTTATACCATTCTCGCTAATAGGTGTATTTGTTACATTTTATTTATTTAATATTAATCCCGATGAAGGCGTATTTGCTTCAATGATAATGCTTTGCGGCATTGTAGTCAATTCTTCAATTTATGTACTTAACAATTATAATATTTTTAAAAGAAAGAAACCTTCTATGGACGAAAAAAGACTTTATCTCAAGGCATTCAACAGTAAGATTATACCGATTATCCTCACAGTTTTTTCGGCAATTGTAGGTCTTATACCATTCCTTCTCTCAGGAAAGAATGAGACTTTCTGGTTTAATCTGGCTGCCGGAACAATAGGTGGATTGATTTTCAGTATGATAGGATTAGTTATTTACCAGCCGTTGATGCTGGGCAGAAAGGCAAAGAGCAGAGAGCATTAAGCTATTCATAAGCAATTCATTTTAATGAGATAACAAAATATAACATGGTAAGTTTTCTTATAAAACATCCTGTCGCAGTCGTAATGACCTTTCTTTCGGCTATAATGCTCGGTATTATTGCATCGGGCAGGCTGCCTGTGTCACTCATGCCCGATGTGGATATTCCCGAGATAACAGTGGCTGTTTCACGGCCCGATGTGAGTGCGCGGGAGATAGAAAATACTATCGTAAGCCCTTTGAGATTAAACCTCATCCAGGTTCCTGGATTAGCCGACATCAAATCGGAATCGCGTAATGGAAGTGCACTATTTAAACTGTCATTCAAATATGGCGTTGATATTAATCTTGCCTTTATGGAGGTAAATGAAAAAATAGACGCTACCATGAACTATCTTCCACGCGACCTCGAAAGGCCGCGCATAATAAAAGCAAGTGCTACCGATATTCCGGTCTTTTTTGTCAATATTACTATGGCTGAAGGCTTCGAAAGCGATGAAAAGTTTGCCGAGCTGAGCGAGTTTGCCGAAACCATAATAAAAAGAAGAATCGAACAGCTTCCTGAAGTGGCTATGGCGGATATTACCGGACAGGTAAAAAGAGAACTTTATATACAGCCCAATAAAGCCCGTATGCTCAGCCTTGGCATCCATGAAGGGGATATCATCAGAGCTGTGGAAATAAATAATATGAACATAGGAAATATCCTTGTTAAAGACGGAAAATACCTTCTTAATCTCGAATTCAGCTCATATCTCAAAGAGCCTGATGATGTAAAGAATATATATATAAAAGCAGGGGAGAGGCTTTTAAAGCTTAAAGATTTTGCTAAAATAGGATTGAGACAGGAAAGACCTACTGGTTTATATTATTCCGACGGCAAAAGAGCTGTGGCACTTGCTATTATAAAAGAATCATCGGCAAAAATGGAAAGCTTAAAAAACAGTCTGGCCGAAATGATCGAAACATTCAGAAAAGATTATCCACAGATGGATTTTGAAATATCTCAGGATCAGACTCTCCTGCTCGATTACTCTATTTCGAACCTGAAACAAAGTCTGTGGATGGGTGCCCTGCTGGCCTTTATTGCAATGTTTTTTTTCCTGAAAGATGCAAAATCACCTCTTATCATCGGAGTTAGCATTCCGGCCACACTTGTAATAAGTCTTCTCTTCTTTTACTTAACCGGATTAACGGTAAATATAGTGTCGCTCGCCGGACTTATTCTTGGAATAGGAATGATGATAGATAACTCGATTGTTATTATTGAAAACATCACACAGTGGATCGATCGGGGTGAGAACCTTTTCAATGCCTGTGTCAAAGGCACTAATGAGGTAATTACACCTCTTATTACTTCCGTATTTACGACATGTGCCGTCTTTATCCCCTTGATATTCTTAAGCGGCATTTCAGGAGCACTGTTCTATGACCAGGCTATTGCTATCGTTATAGGTCAGGGCGTTTCATTGATTGTAGGAATTACACTACTGCCAACTGTCTATTATCTGTTGTATAAAAAACAAGGAGAAGGATTTCTGACCGGTTTTGTTAAAAAGATAAGCATCAAGGGAATAGAACAGAGTTACGAAGGCACTATGAATTTTTTCTTCCGCTATCGGAATGTCGTTCTGACAGTCTTCCTTTCGATCATAATTCTGATGGCATGGCTTTTTGTTGTGATGGAAAAAGAAAAGTTTCCCGCTGTTAGGCAGGATGAACTGGTTGTTACTATTGACTGGAACGAAAATATAGATACAGGAGAAAACCTCTCAAGAGTAAAACAGGTTGTGGATGCCTCGAATGATATGATTCTTCAGGTAAATTCATTCATAGGCGAACAACAGTTTCTTTTCAACCGCGATTATGATTTGTCTTATACCCAGTCGAAAATTTATATCAAAGCCAGAGGATATGATAAGGTGCCTGAGATAAGAAAGAATGTTCTTGATTTTATTCACAGGAATTACCCTGATGCCGTTGTTGAAATATCGCCGCAGCAGAATATTTTCGAAAAGATATTTGCGGCCACGGAGGTACCTCTCATTACCGAAGTGAGTCTGCTTAAGGAAAAAAGAGTTCCGCCGGTGGAAAAAATAACGGATATAACGGATAAGCTAAAGGTAAAATGGCCTGAAACCGAAATATCGATTCCACCTTTCGAGGACAAAATTCTGCTCAGGCTCGATCCCGACCGACTGTTGATGTACGACGTTGAGTCGGAAACGGTATATACAACTCTTAAAACAGCACTTAATCGCAATAACATCAGTGAATTAAGGACATCGAGCGAAATACTTCCGATTGTACTTGCTGGAAAGGAAAAATTTATCAGCGATATAATAGCTACGGAATTCGTTCCGACCGTTTCGGGCAAAATGGTGCCTTTGAAAGAGCTTGTAAATATCCGCCGTATTCACGATTATAAATCTATAACCGGCGGAATGCATGGTGAATATGTGCCTGTAAATATGGTAGTAAATACGAATTTACCCGGTAAGCTGACTTCTGAAATAAGGTCTCTTCTGGCCGATGACCCTTCGATAGATTTACAGTTCAGAGGAGGATTAATTGAAGGGCAGAAACTATTCAGAGAACTTGCCGTTATTCTATTGATTTCATTTGTGCTGCTTTATTTCATTCTCGCCGCACAGTTCGAATCCTTGCTGCAACCTCTGATTGTAATGCTCGAATTACCGATAGATATCGCTGCGGCACTTCTTTTCGTTCAGATTTTTGGAGGAACTATCAACATCGTCACTATGATAGGGCTTATTGTAATGTCGGGTGTAATTATCAATGACTCAATACTTAAAGTTGATACAATAAATAATTTGCGGCGCGAAGGCAAACCTCTGATCGAATCAATATATGCTGCGGGGGCAAGAAGACTAAAACCAATTATTATGGTTGCATTTGCAGCTCTCGCTTCAACTTTTCCTATGCTTTTAAGCGGAGGCATGGGCTCCGAGCTACAAAGGCCTATGGCTCTTGCACTTGTCGGAGGAATGTCGGTGGGTACGATAGTAAGCCTTTACTTCATTCCTCTGGCATACTGGTTCATCTATAGAAAAACAGAAAAAACGGGCAAAAAGAATGAACATTAATCCGAACTGTAACTTTCCCCTTATGAACTATTTTTTCTTTGAAAGATTTGCAGCAGTGAAATCTTAAAAGGTTTACCGTTCGAGATTATGAAATAACTCGAGTAAAAAATCCCTGTTATCTGCCGTTATATAACACATC
The DNA here is from genome assembly GCA_017999895.1 of Bacteroidales bacterium. GTDB lineage: Bacteria > Bacteroidota > Bacteroidia > Bacteroidales > VadinHA17 > LD21. The sequence continues at coordinate 86,337 of JAGNKY010000008.1, read as the reverse complement.
TCGCCTCCCATCCTCGAGAAAGTTTTATTATATCTCATGTAATATGCCGGATCTGATACAGGTGGTTCTCCGTTTTCTTTCCAGTTCCAGTTACTCTCAGCCAGATCCACAACAACAATAAAATGATTATCAATGTGATTATTTTGTTGAATGGCAATGTTTTGTGCCATTGAGAGCGCTTTTTCAAAAATCATCGGCGACATAATAGCCGAACCAATTGAGAGGTAAACTCCTTCATTGATATTGCTTATACTGTGAACATAACGCAGAAAGTCGGTAAGTGCTGTCCGGCCCAAAGCGCTTCCGTGATTGAAAGGGTGAGTGTAAATTATATCATGGCCGATCATAGGATGAATGGTAAACGGAATATTCAGTTCGTAAGCTGCATATTGTACAGAATATTTTTTCCATCTGTGAGGTATTTTAATGAATCCCGGTTTAAGATTTTCTCTTCTTATAACTCCGAGGAGATCAATAGCCGCAGCAGCTTTATTGCAATCCGAAGCAATTAGTTTTCGTGCTTCGTCTTCGAGGCGGTCAGGTTCAGGAATTTCAAGTCCGTCATTCAGAATCATCCTGCCAACCGCTTCGCCATATCCCAGTCCAGGAAATGCACCTGTGATGAGTGCAAGGTTTATGTATTTTCCGGTCTCATCCCAGATGCCGAATTGTCCTTTTCCGACATTCTCGCGGACGTCTTCGCTGGTCTCACCCAGATACGCAAATTCCCAGTCGTGAATACTTACAGCTCCATTGCCGGCCAGATGTGTGACCCAGTTGTTTTTCATCAGTTCAATCATTACAGGGGCAAGCCCGTTTTTTATTAAATGAGCCCCGAAAGCAATAATTACAGGTTTCCCTTTATCCCTGGATTCTTTGATTTTACAGGCTGTCTGATATATCAGTTCTTTTGTTTCTTTATTCAATCCTGTTGGCTTGCATGAAGGTTCGATATGGCACTTTTCAATCGAAAGTTTATTTTTTCGTTCCGACAATTTCTTAATGACAAGTTTTCTCCTGTCGAATTCCTGATAACCCATTTAAGTAATATTTAAAAGGTTAAGTAATTGTTCACCCTGAGTAAAATCAGGTACAATAAAATCGGCACCTGCCTTGATGAGTCGGGTGCGTTTTACCTCATTAAGTCCGAAGCGCCTTAATTCGTTGCTTGCCACTCCGACAGTTATACCGCTTCGCTTATGTGTTTCCCTTATTTCAACCGGACCATCCCCAAATGTTAAAATCATTCCTGCTTCTTTTTCTCCGATCATATCAAGAATACGGTCAAGCACAATCTTTTTGGCTTCCTGATTTACATCTCCGACTGCACCGAAAATACGACCTTCAAACAGATATGCATAGCCAAGTACCTCAGCTTCGTTGATAACATCCTGCACATCAGTACCTGATGTAAGATAAAGTTTTATGCCTTTGTCATACAATATTTTCAAAAACGATAAACTGTTTTTTATAGTTAAATCTTCAACCGCAAGCTCTCCTTTTTTGAGTTTTTCTTCGCGTTTCTTCACCATTTTGATCAGCTCGCGGTTATATATTTCTTTGTATTTGAATTCATCGAGAATTTTATCTTCAGAAATAACCCCGAATTCCCTGATAATTGAGAGGAGCATTTTCATCTGGGCAAGTGTCTGAATGCCCGTAGTCTGGTCAATAAACTCCCTGACCCGTTTTTTCACCTTGTTATAAAGTGATTCATCCGCGCTAAAGTACTTGTCGCCGAGGATTGCCTTTTCCATCATCGGCGCCATAATGAGTTCCCATCCCTCTCTCAGGGTTGATATTGTTCCGTCGTTATCGAATATTGCATATTTAATTTTATTATTTTTTGGTAGAGAATTGATTATCTCAATTTCAGATTCCTGATAATATTTTGCCATCCTTATATTTTCAGCCAGATCCGGATTATATATGAAATCAGGATCTTTGGCTATATTTAAGATTTCTTCGGGGGATGCTGTTCCTGTCTGAAAAAGTTTCTGAATTGTAACACCTGCCACGTAATTCCCCAGTTCCGCCGCAATATTTACAGGGTATCGTGCTGCCAGGGCGGAAGCCACGCCTGCAAGGTAGCTATCGCCTGCACCTACAGTATCGATTTTCAAAAGGATGAGCAGACCTGGAATTTCGTAAATACCTTTTTCATCAATAACAACCGAACCTTTGCTTCCACAGGTAATGAAAACCGGCTTGCCATATTTTCCGTAAAGTATTTTAGCTGCATTCTTCACTTCAGAAACAGAGACAGGTTCATCAGTTTCCTTTTTGTATCCGCACAGCCGCAGGGCTTCGATATCGTTCATTTTTCTATATGCTCCATGATATGAATCGCTGTACTGACGGCTGTCGGCAATAAAAATCTTTTCCGGAAATTTTTTGATAACCTCGGTTAATTTCTCTCTGAAATATTCGGTATTGATGCCTGAATAAACCTGCTGATTAAGAATTACAAGGTCGATATTATCCATAGATTTAATAAGGTTCTCTATCAACCTGTCGGCTGTTTTGCGGGAGAGCCTGTTGAAGTTGCCAAAGTCTATTCGGTTCTGTTCCTTATCTTCCAGGTGTGGTTTTATATAAACATGTGTAGCCCAGTTTTTTTCCTGAACAAGTAGGTTTTGTGTATCTATGCTTTTTTCATTGAGAATTCTTTTCAACTCAAAACCGAAAGGGTCGTTTCCGACAACACCGAATGTGAGTATTTCTTTTACTTCCATTGCTGCAAGGTTGTTTGCAACATTTCCTGCACCGCCGGGAGAATATGCCTGTTTTTCGACAGGCCTGGTAGGCAGGCCGGTTTCGACAGATATTTCACTTTTCGATTCATTGATAAACCAGTATGCATCAAGGCAGAAGTCGCCAACAATAGCAATCCGTACATTTTTAATTGATTGAATTATTTCTTCAAGAAGACTGAATTTCATAGCAGCTGTTGAATTAAACTAAATATTATTTCCCCCTTTTTATTACCAACTAAATCATTTTCAAGTAACATAAATATCTGTAATTATCCTTAGCGAATACTACCCCACTGTCTGTTCGGTTCGGCTCCCATTTCAAAAATCATAGTGCAACCATTTCTTATTTCAGAATGGTCGAACCAGGGATTCTCGAGAGGTTTTCCGTTTATAGTCACGGATTGTACATACTTATTTTCTTTCGAGTTATTCCTTGATTCGATAATAAATTGATCGGCATTATGATATGCTTTATCGAGATGAACTGTTACTTTATCAAAAACGGGGCTTCCTGTTGCATAGATATTGCTTCCGGGAGTCACAGGGTAAAATCCCATTGCACTGAAAATGAACCATGCCGACATTTGGCCCATATCTTCATTGCCACATAACCCATCAGGTTTGGAGGAATATAAATTATCCATTACCTTTCTCACCATTTCCTGAGTTTTCCATGGAGCTCCTGCATAGTCATAAAGGTATATCGTGTGATGCGACGGTTCATTCCCATGTGCGTATTGACCGATCATTCCCGTAACATCCGATACAGTGCTCTGAACTTCAGAGCTCATTGTAAACAGAGTATCCAATTTCATTACAAATTTTTCAGCTCCTCCCATGAGATTTATAAGTCCTTCAATGTCGTGAGGAACAAACCAGGTATATTGCCATGCATTTGCTTCGGTGTAATGACGTTCACTGCCTTGTCCGATGAAGGTCGGATTAAAGGGTTCGAGCCATTTGCCTGTGCTGTCTTTTGGCCGTGCCAGACCTATTGAAGGATCGAAAACATTTTTGTAACTCGAAGCACGTTTCATGAATAGCTCATAGTCATCCATTTTACCAAGAGCTTTTGCCAGTTGTGCGACACACCAGTCGTTATAAGCATATTCAAGCGTCCGGGATACCGATTGTCTTTCTTTGTCGTATGGTATATATCCGAATTGTATGTAATACTTCAGGCCCACGCGACCTCTCGACCTGTGCCCCGAAGGGGTTTCCAGTGCATTTTTTCTTACGGCTTCGTAAGCCTTTTCGACATCGAAATCGCGAATGCCTTTCATATAAGCATCGAGGATGACAACGACAGGATGATCTCCTATCATATCATTTGTGTAACAGTTCCCAAACTGCTGGGGAGTCGGAAGCCATCCTCCCTCTTCGTACTGAGCTATCATCGTCCGTATTGCATCTTTGCTTATCTCAGGTTTAATAAGTGCCAGAAGTGGCATCTCAGCTCTGAATGTATCCCACAGAGAAAAATCGCTCAGATAAGTAAAACCTTCTGAGGAATGAACCTGATCGTCCAGACCAACGTATTTCCCGTCAACATCCCCGAAAATTGCAGGAAATAACAGTGAATGGTATAGAGCGGTATAGAATGTGATCAGCTTATCCTCCTGATAGGCCTTATCATTTTCTGCTTTAAATTCAACAAGAATCCTGTTTAACTCATTGCCCCATGTACGATATGCATTTTCCCTTACACGGTCGAACTGCCAGTCGGGATTCTCTTTCTGCAAATTCAGCCGTGCCTGGTCTATACTTGTGTATGATATGCCTACTTTTACTTGAACCGGTTCGTTTTTCGATGTTGAATAATCCACAAATGCACCGATATTATATCCTGATTCTTCCCGGGAATTCGGTTTAATTTCTTCGCCTTTCCATGTACCGAACGAACTGAAAGGTTTGTCGAACTGAGCACAAAAATATACGGCCTGTTTCTTTACAAATCCAATAGATGTTCTATATCCCTCTATCTCGTTGTTATTCACTATTTTCACCATTGCTCCGGTACAAGAATCGCCAATGCCGTGCTTGAGGTCGATAAGAATATGAGATGAATCTGATTTCGGGAAAGTATATCTATGGAAACCGGTTCTTGGTGTAACAGTTAATTCTGCCTTGATATCATAGTCTTTCAGCGTCACCGAATAATAGCCAGGCATTGCCTTTTCTTCATTATGAGAAAAACGTGATCTATACCCTTCATCAGGATTCATCTTATTACCTGGAACAACTTGAAGTTTGCCGGTTGTTGGCATAATAAGGACATCTCCCCAGTCACCTGCACCCATTCCGCTTCGGTGTAAATGACTGAATCCCATAACAGAACTATCACTGTAATGATATCCGGAACACCAGTCCCATCCGCGAACATCAGTATCCGGACTTAATTGAACCATACCCGCCGGCAGAGCAGCCCCGGGAAAAGTATGCCCATGAAAATCGGTGCCGATAAACGGATTGACATAATCAACCGCTTTTTTATTAGAGGTTACACAACCAGACAAAGTGACTGTAAGTATTACTGATACCAGAAAATACATACACGTTTTAAAATTAAACATCTTTAAAATCTTTAAGGTTAAATAAATGCATTTTAATAGTATTATTTTACTCGTATAAACTAAAAAGTAATTGAATTTTTAATAATTTATTGAATTTTATTATTTTCAAAGCATCAAAAAAGATTTTTCGCTTCCAGTTATGTCAACTAAATGTAAAATTAATAAAGATTATGGAAAAATATAAGTTATTGATTTTTATTTGCATTCTGGTTTTAACAGCTGGAAGCATACAACCTGATTCAAAAACAGATAAGAAATTAATGAGGTTAGAAGTAAGCTCCAACAAACATTTTCTTATCAAGGAGGATGGTACCCCATTTTTTTATCTTGGAGATACTGCATGGGAGTTGTTCCACAGACTTAACAGGGAGGAAGCAGTTCGCTATCTCGAAGACCGTGCAGCAAAGGGTTTTACTGTTATACAGGCGGTAGCAATTGCTGAACTTGATGGTCATAATGAGCCAAATCCGTACGGTCATATTCCGTTTATCGATCTCGATCCTGGCCGGCCTGCTGTAATGGATGGTCCAACTAATGATTACTGGGATCATGTGGACTTTATTGTTAGCAAAGCAAATGAACTGGGTCTATATATAGGTTTTCTTCCAACATGGGGTAGGTACTGGAATGGAACGCCTGTATTATTTACCCCCGAAAATGCAGCTGTTTATGGGGAATGGCTTGGAAAACGCTATGGAAGTAAGGGTATTATATGGATTCTTGGAGGAGACAGGAAAGTTGAAACTGAAGAGCAACGTTTAATTCTTGAATCATTGGCGAAAGGACTTAGAAAAGGAGACGGTGGACGAAATCTTATAACGTTTCATCCAAATGGCGGTTCAGGATCCTCAGAGTATCTTCATAATGAAGAATGGCTGGATTTTAATATGCGTCAGAATGGACATCAGCCTGAATACGCAGGAACCTACACTGATCAAGATCCAGTAGCAACTGGAAATATATTTAAAGACTACAATCGCATACCTGTCAAACCCGTTATTGATGGTGAGCCATTATATGAAGATCACCCATTACGTTTCAGACCAAAAGATAACGGACATTCAATAGCATACGACGTACGTCGTTGCCTTTACTGGGATCTGTTTGATGGAGCATTCGGACATACTTACGGCCATCATTCAGTATGGCAGATGTGGTCGGAAGGAAAAACACCCGTTAATTTTCCACTGATGCCATGGTATGAGGCATTGAACCAGCCTGGGGCAGGACAGATGCAATACGGGAGAAAATTAATTGAGTCACGCCCTTTCCTGACCAGGATACCAGACCCTTCAATTATAGTGACGAATCCTGTGCCGACATCTATACCGGGCGCAGGACGATATAGATTTGTAGCAACCCGTGACATTGATGGTTCTTACATAATGGTTTACGCCCCAATAGGACGTGCCTTTAAAGTAAGAACAGATGTGATTAAGGGCTCTAAAATAAAAGCATGGTGGTTTAATCCAAGAAACGGCAAATCAACAATGATAAATACTTTCGATAATACAGGTGAACTTAGTTTCACTCCTCCCAATCCTGGTGAAGCTATAGACTGGGTACTGGTACTTGATGATGTATCAAAAAAATATCCTGTACCCGGCTCGCGTCGCTTTGGATTCTAAGTAATAATTTCTTTAAAATAATTATAAATTGTTAACTTTGTAAGGTTTTAAAAATTTATCTTTTACTATAATATTGTTTAACTTATAATAAGTTCCGGATAGTTTTTTCTCATGAAACCAGCATTATACATTTTGTCTATTTCAATTTTTGTTACTGTTTCGTGCACTAAAGAAGATTTTATTGAAAACTATCCGGCCGAAATAAGTTTTAATATAAGTTCTCATCTTCTTGAAGGCAAAAAAATAAAGTGTATTGAAGTTGACAAATCAGGAAACATTTACGCAGGTTCGGGAAATAAACTCTATTGCATATCAGGAAATAATATTACTGAATATTGCTCTGGTACCGATATACTCGACCTTTCATTATCGCCTGATAAAACACTCTGGATAGGTTCGGCAAATAAAGGCCTCGGACGTCTAAGAGGTAATGATTTTATATGGTACAATAAAGAAAACTCAGGACTGCCGCGGGATTATGTTGCTCATGTTGAGGTTGCACCCGATGGCAGAGTCTGGTTCACAAGCTGCGCCAGCGACCTGGGCGGACTTGGAATTTATGACGGAAAGACGTTTGAATTCCTCACACCCGATAATTCACCTCTCAACCAGAATCTTATTGAAGATCTTGAGATAGGAGACGACGGTTCAATATATATTGCAAGCTCAGGGAAAGTAGGCCATACAAATATTTACAGAATAAAAGGTAACAAATGGGAATGCCTCGGCGATGAAAATGGAACATTTTACTGGGTATTTAACTTTACTGTTAGTCCTTCAGGAATAATATACCTTGTTGAGGACTTTAGTTTGTCTTCCACATTCAGAACTAATAAAGTGTTCAAGTTTGAGGATAATAAATGGTACAATATTGATATTGACAGTTTTCTTATACCTTACTTTTTCAACATAATAAAAGCCGACAGGCGAGGCTTTTGCTGGCTTGCAGGAAGTGCTGAAAATCCAGCAATGCTTTATGTCTATGACGGGAAAAAGTGGACTGGTTCACCTGAAGGGATTCTGCCTGAAGATTTTATTACAGTAATCGAAACAGACTTTGATAATAATATCTATGTTGGAACTTACAATAACGGGATTTTTATTATTAACCAATAAAAAAGTAAAAATGAAAAATATTCATGTCTTAACATTTATTCTTCTATTTGCCGGAACATTGTCAGTTTCCGGACAGCTTGCAGTCGGCTACAACAGTGACGGCAATACTCTCTCTCTTTCAACCAATCCGATTAATAAACTCTGGGGTGAATTCAGGGTGAATCCAAAATCATATAGCCAGGCCCCCTGGTCATATAGCGACAAAGGAATTACTCAGGCATACGTTCTTACAAAAATATTTAATACCCGTAACATAGATTTCTATGCAGGCGGTGGGATAGGGGCAAATCTTTTATCGGAAGATGACAGTAAATGGATGAGCATTAACATACCTATGGGAATAAGATTACTACCTTTCGAAAAATTTTCCGAACTTTATCTAACAGCAGAGTATAACCCCATGCTAATTATTGAAGAAGATGTTCCTATAATACACACTGTTTCTGTGGGAGTAAGAATTCTACTCATAAAAGGAGAATAATAAATCATCACACTCATCACTCATCACTCATCGCTCTACTCCGAGCCCTGTGCCCTGTGCTCTGTGCTATATTCAAGCATTTAAAAGGCCTGACCGACCACAGCAGTTCTTATACTTTTTGCCGCTTCCGCACGGACAGGGATCATTTCTGCCCGGCAAATCAACTCTTATAACCTGATTCTCCCTGTTCCTAATCCATTGCATCACATTTGCCGGAGCTCTTTTATTCTTCAACTCATTTGCCATGAATTCCATATAAGGCTTCACGTGGCTGTAGAACATCTTGTATCCCTCGCACAGGTAGTTTAGTCCAGATTCTCCATCATCAGTTACTGAAATTCTGTTTTTAGGGCATTCACCAGTGCATGCAAATAATACTTCACATCGCAAACATTGACGCGGCAGGCTGTTTCGTTTCCTTATACCGAAGTCGAACTGCTGCTGTGATTTGACCATCTCGATAAGAGGCTTTTCAAGAATGTTACCAAGGTAATTTTCCGGATATACATAATGGTCGCATGAAAATACATCGCCGTTATGCTCCATTATAAGAGCATCACCGCAGGTCTCTGCAAAAATGCATACTCCCGGCATCTCTCCAACCCAGTTGGCCAGTGTCGAATCGAATATCTGTACATAGTACTTTGCCACATCATTGCGTACCCACTCATCAAAAATAGTAATCAGAAATCTGCCATAATCTCTTCCATTAACCGACCATTTTGCCACTTGTGCCTTTTCACCATATTCATTTGATACAAGTTTTAGCCGGTCATCAGAAATATTTATTCCAATCCGTTCTACAACAGGCAGGAACTGCATAAAAACGCTGCCTATTTTCTTCAGAAACCGGTAAGTCTCAAGAGCAAAATGAACATTATAATCGTTCACCACGCTCAATGTATTAAATTCAACCCTGTGCTTCTCAAGCAACTCTATGCCTTTCATTACCTGTTTAAAAGTGGGACCTCCTGAAATTGTTTTACGGTAATGATCGTGATTATGTTCTTCACCGTCAATTGAGATACCTACAAGTATATTGTTGTCTTTGAAAAACTTACACCAGTCGTCGTTAAGCCTTGTGCCGTTAGTCTGGAAGGCATTTTCAATTCTTTTTCCTCCGGCATATTTCTTCTGAAGTTCGAGTGCCTTTCTGAAGAAGTCAAGACCCATAAGAGTAGGTTCGCCTCCCTGCCATGTAAAATTCACAACAGGAACATCGTTTGCTTCAATATATTGACGGGTGAATTCTTCAAGAAGTCGTTCCGACATTTTAAAATCGCTATGGCCGGGATATAATTTCTTTTTTTCGAGATAGTAGCAATATGTGCAATTCAGGTTGCAAACAGAACCTGCAGGTTTAACCATCACATTAAATGCGGTAGGCCGCTTCAGCTTGAGAGCATCGGTAAAAAGAAGGCTTGATTTATACTTCTGTGAAGGCATAAGCAAAAATAACTCTATCTTCTATTACAGACAAATTAAATATGAAGTCAAAAAATAAGTATAATTATTTAAAAACGACAATGCTCCGCAAAGATTTGGTTAAAAACATATTATCCTAAGCTTGCGTAATTTTTAAATATCAATATTGTTTAATAAAATTTTTAAAATTACAAAAGTATTTTAAGATCAAATCTATTCCATTTTCTATAGCCACTAACTTACATTCTCAAATTCCTTTCTACCATTTTTTCGGGGGAAAGCATAAGCCTTGCTAAGCATGTTTAGTATTAAACTTTTACAAGTATTAGAAATCTTTTAGTCGCATAATATCTATGAAAAAAAATTTCTCAGGAAAGTCATATATGAATAACTTTTACTTAATTTGATATTTCATGAAACAGAATGTTATTAAAATGATGATATTTGAATTTGTATAATAAATTATTTTTTGTGTACTTTTAGAAAAAAATTTATGGATATAAAATACTGACATACAATGGAATTACTTGATAGACTCAAATTAAACGCTAAAAAGCTCAATAAAAAAATCGTCTTACCTGAGGGATATGAAGAAAGAACTCTTAAAGCAGCGGATATTTGCATTGCTGAAAAGATTGCTTCAATAATCCTAATAGGTAATCCTGACGAAATTCATAGAGATGCAGAAAAATTTGGACTTAAGAATCTAAGGGAAGCTACAATTGTAGATCCCAAAAATCATGAGAAAAAAGAGCATTATATCAATTTGATGGTTGAGCTGCGCAAGCATAAAGGGCTGACAAGGGAAGAGGCTTCAAGACTTATTGAAGATCCACTTTATCTTGGTGTAATGATGATAAAGAACGGTGATGCTGATGGCGAAGTTTCAGGTGCCGATCATGCGACAAGTGACGTTCTAAGGCCTGCTTTACAATTTATAAAAACTGCTCCCGGGGTATCTATAGTTTCAGGTGCGTTTATAATTGTTCTTCCCGACAAAAACTTTGGCGAAAATGGAGTATTGTTTTATGCTGATAGCGGTGTAAATCCTAATCCAAATGAACGCGAACTTGCTGAAATTGCAATTACTTCGGCACGATCTGCAAGGCAGTTATGCGGATACGAACCAAGAATAGCAATGTTAAGCTTTTCTACCAAAGGTAGTGCCTCGCACCCCATGGTCGACAAAGTAGTTAATGCCACACGCATTGCAAAGGAAATGGCTCCGGAACTGATGATTGACGGAGAACTACAGGGTGATGCAGCTCTTGTTGAATCAGTAGGACGAAAAAAAGCTCCTGGAAGTCCGGTTGCAGGTAAAGCGAATGTTTTAATTTTCCCTGACTTGAATGCCGGGAATATCTCCTATAAATTAACTGAAAGGCTTGCACATGCAATAGCTCTCGGCCCAATTTTACAGGGCATAGCATCTCCGGTTAATGATCTTTCAAGAGGATGTTCAGTAAATGATATAGTTGATATCATCGCTATAACGGCTAACCAGGCTGCCAATTAAGCTATGCAAATAAATTCTGTTTAAATAAATTTTAAATAATGATAATCCTTGTACTTAACTGTGGAAGTTCTTCAATCAAATATCAGGTTTTTAACTTTTCAAATGGCAATCAGGTAATTGCAAAAGGTATTGTCGAACGCATAGGCCTCAACGATGGAATTCTGACTCATAAGCCGGCAGGAAAAGAACAATTAAGGATAATTACCGATATTCCTGACCACACAGTTGGAATCCATATGGTTATTGATGCTCTTATAAACCCTGAACATGGAGTTATTAAAAATATAGACGAAATTACAGCTGTCGGCCATAGAGTGGTTCAAGGTGGAGAGAAATTTCAAAAAAGTGTGCTTATCAATGAGGATGTGAAGAAAGCTATTGAAGTCTATTGCGAACTCGCACCACTTCATAATCCTGCAAACCTGAAAGGAATACTTTCCGTTGAAAAACTTATACCTAATGTTCCACAAGTTGCTGTATTCGACACTTCATTCCATCAAACAATGCCTGATTATGCATTTACGTATGCCATCCCTTACGAATATTATTTGAAATACCGCATAAGAAAATATGGATACCACGGAACAAGCCATAAATTTGTAGCAGGCAAAGCTGCTGATATTCTTGGAAAAAACATAAAAGATCTTAAGATAATTACATGCCACCTTGGAAATGGCTCGTCTATGACAGCAATCAAAAATGGTATTTCAATTGATACTTCTATGGGATTTACGCCTGTAGATGGCTTGATTATGGGCACTCGCACAGGTGATATTGACCCGGGTGTACTTCTTTATCTTGCAGATAAAGAACATCTTAATCTTGCCGATATTAATAACTTGATTAACAGGAAAAGTGGTGTCGCAGGTATATCAGGAATCTCCTCCGATATGAGAGACATAGAAAATTCAGCATCCGAAGGAAATCCCCGCGCAATACTCGCTCTCAAGATGTTTGCATACCGAGTTAAAAAATATATAGGATCTTATACTGCCGCAATGAACGGGCTTGACCTTCTGATATTTACGGGCGGTATTGGAGAAAATGATTTTGACATGCGGAAAATGATTTGCTCAAATATGGAATATCTCGGGATACTTTTTGATTCCGAAATAAACAATGGTGTTAGAGGTAAAGATATTATTATTTCACGGCCTGAATCAAAGGTTACGGTAATGGCAGTAACTACTGACGAAGAGTTTGTTATTGCTTCGGACACCAAAACTATAGTTGAAAAAATACCAACGGGAAAGAATACTGGCTAATAAACATGCTTAAAAAGCTCGAAGATCTGAAAGATATTATTGCAAATGAGCCAGTTAAAAAATTGGTTCTTGCGCCGGCACACGATCAGGGTTCTTTGGGAGCTGTCCTGAAAGCTTATACCGAAGGTTTTATAATACCAATTCTTATCGGCGACAAAGACAGTATTCAAGATTTAGCAGGATCTAATGGTTATGATATATCGGGGTTTACAGTAATTCATGAACCTGTAATAGAAAAGGCTGTTGAATTAGCTGTAAAAATGGTACACAATAAAGATGCTGAAGTACTTATGAAGGGGAAAGTAGGCACTTCGACTCTACTTAAATATGTACTTAATAAGGAATGGGGACTAAGGACAGGAAGATTATTTTCACATTTTGCTTTATTCGAAGTGGAAACATATCATAAACTGCTTGCAGTTACTGATGTGGCAATGAATATAGCTCCAAAACTACAGGAAAAAATTTCCATTATAAATAATTCGGTTGATTGCTTCCATAGACTTGGAGTGGTCTTACCTAAGGTCGCTGTACTTGGTGCTGTAGAAATGGTTAACGAAAATATGGAAGCAACTCTCGATGCAGCCCTTCTTTCGAAAATGAACCAGAGAGAACAAATAAAAGGATGTATTATTGACGGTCCCCTTGCCTTCGACAATGCTGTTAGCATCAACAGTGCCATACATAAAGGAATAAAAAGTGAAGTAGCCGGAGATACCGACCTGTTGCTTATGCCCGATATAGAAGTTGGTAATGTTCTTTATAAATCTCTTGTCTTCTTCGCAAAGGCTAAAGTTGCATCAGTAATCCTTGGAGCAGCAGCACCAATTGTTCTGACATCCAGATCCGACTCCGAACAGGCTAAACACGACAGCATTCTTCTCGCATCGGCCGCAAGTAAAAAATATCCATGAAACCATTCAATACAATTCTACTGAGAAACGAAACGACGAAAATATTTTATATCTCAATGTTCTGCTTTAACAATAGCCGGACTATTCAACAAAAGATGTAACCCAAAATTCTATTCCATCCTGCGCAATCATATATAATCAGACGAAAATATTTTTAATTTAAAAGGAATGAATAAGTCTCTGATAATTGCAATCAATCCAGGTTCAACTTCAACAAAGCTATCAGTATATGACAAAGAAAAACCAGTTTTCGAAAAAATTATCAGGCATTCTTCTACAGAACTTAATAGATTTAATAAAATTACAGATCAGCTCCATTTCCGTAAAGAAATGATAATGAATGAACTGACAAGGCAGAATATAGACTTTTCATCAATTTTGGCAATCGTTGGCAGGGGCGGACTAATGAAGCCGGTTGAATCAGGTGTATACAGAATTAATGATGCAATGAAGAATGATTTGATTAATAGCCCGATAGGTGAACATGCAAGCAACCTTGGTGCACTAATTGTAGATGAAATTACATCTGAATTTTCAGGCATTCCTGGTTTCATTGTAGATCCGGTAGTAGTAGATGAATTGCAGCCTGTTGCAAGGTTGTCAGGTCATTCTGCTATTCCTCGACTGTCCATTTTCCATGCTTTGAACCAAAAATCTGTAGCAAGACTATTTGCATCTGAAAACCACAGAAAATATGAGGATTTAAACCTTATCGTTGCTCACATGGGTGGTGGTATTAGCGTCGGCGCTCATTTGAAAGGGAAAGTGATAGATGTTAATAATGCACTCAGTGGCGACGGACCTTTTTCTCCTGAAAGGACAGGAGGTTTGCCTTCGAACCAGCTTGCAGAATTGTGCTTCAGCGGAACATATACACATGAAGAAATTAAATCGATGCTGGTCGGAAAGGGAGGTATGATAGCCTACTTGGGAACAAACGACTTCAGAGAAATATGTGAAAGAGCTTCCAGCGGTGATATTACTGCACAACTTGTAATTGATGCAGAAGCATATCAGGTTTCAAAAGAAATTGGGAGTATGGCTACTGTGCTGAAAGGAGAAGTTGACGCTATAATTCTTACCGGAGGATTGGCTTTTCAGAATTCTTTTATCGAAAAAATAAAATTAAGTACAGAATTTATTGCCGGAATTACAGTTTATCCCGGTGAATATGAAATGCAAGCCCTTGTATTAAATACTCTACTTGCCATCGACGGAAAAATCGAGATAAAGGAATATCTATAAATGCTTTTATATTGTTTTTTTTGGTTAAATTGCAATAATCATTTGTTACAAACACATTTTCAAAAGAATGGAAGATTTTTTTAGTTTAATTAAAACAAAGTATTACAAACTGACAGTATTTCTGTTTTTATTTATAGTGAATATACCTTATGCCGATGCACAAAAAGAGAAAGATGAGCGCCCGCCGATTAAGGAACGCATATTTTTTGGGGGATATTTCTCACTTCAAATCGGAACATACACAGATATTGAGTTGTCGCCTGTAATAGGTCTATGGGTTTTCCCACGGCTTGCTGTAGCCGTCGGTCCAAGTTTCAGATATTATAAATTCCTTGATGAAAAAACAGATATATTTGGCTTAAATACCTATGCCCAGTTTGTTTTTCTACGTGATTTTGACAAAATTATTCCAATGGGGATACATACAAGCCTCTTTTTGCATATTGAAGAAGAAATTCTTTCACTTGAATCGGAATTTTGGAGGCGTAACCTTACTGAACCCCATTCGCACCGCTTTTATGAATATGCAACTCTTGCTGGAGGGGGCATAAGCCAGCAGATAGGAGCTCGCTCGTCAGTCAATATTATTTTTCTATGGTCTGTTACAGACTCAGAATATTCTCTTTATAGCAATCCCGAAATCAGGATAAGTTTTATTTTCTGATTTTTTTTTTGAAATTTTCAATTAATAAAACTTGAAGTAATAATTCGATATAATTATAGTTTTCTGCTTGTCAAGTACTATATCTTCAATTCTTCTCCCTCTGACTTTGCAATTATAACCGCAGCACATGTATCTCCATATACATTTATTGTTGTCCTGAACATATCAATGATTCGGTCAACAGCCAGAACAAGGCCAATACCTTCGAGCGGAAGTCCGACAGCTTTAAGTATCACTGCCATCATAACAAGGCCTGCCATTGGGATTCCTGCAGAGCCTGTGGCAGCAAGCAAAGCAGTAAAAATTACTACTATCTGCTGTGTAAAGCTAAGTTCTATACCATAAGCCTGAGCAATAAAAATTACTGCAACACATTCGTACAAAGCCGTTCCGTTCATATTAATTGTTGCTCCAAACGGTAATGTAAAACTTGCTATTTTATTTGATACACCGTCTTTATTTTCCACTGCTTCCATAGTCAAAGGAAGTGTTGCACTTGAAGAAGATGTGGAAAAAGCCGTTAACAAAGGTGTTGCCATGTTTTTGAGGTGTTTAACAGGACTTACTTTTCCGAGAAATTTTACAAAAAGAGGGAGTGTGATTAAACCGTGAATAAGCAACCCTGCTAAAACTGTTACGAAATAAAGTCCTAACCGGCTTATAAGCTCCGAAATCTGATTTCCCATAGCTATCTGCTGAGCGATTATCTTTGCTGTAATACTGAATACACCAATAGGAGTAAATTTTATTATAAAAAGAGTAATTTTCATAATGACTTCAAAGCCTGCATTAAAAAAATCGGTAAGCAAATCGCGATATTTTTCACTTATTCTAGTTATGAAGAATCCTAATAAAATTGAAAAAAATATTATTGCTAACATTTGATCTTGTGCCATAGCTTTAAAAATATTGTCGGGCACAATATTTATAATAGTTTGCCCCAGATTTTCAGATGCGGATACGATGTTTCCATTTATTGGAGTTAAGCCCAGTTTTGCGTCAACGCCTGGTTTAATTATCGATACGAGCACAAAACCTGTAATTATTGCAATAAGTGTTGACAAAATATAAAATCCAATAGTCTTTAGTCCAAGTCTGCCAAGATTTCCACTGCTGCCTACACTTGCAACGCCTGATGTAATTGAGCAAAGAATTAAGGGAATAATAATCATATTAAGAGCTCTTAGAAAAATGTCGCCTGCCCAGTCAGTGTATATGGTCAGATTATCAGCAAAATATCCGAAAAAGCCTCCGGCAATAATAGCAATGATAATCTGGTAGTGGAGTGGAAAAGAAAATTTTTTTCTTGTCATTAATTTTAAAT
Organism: Bacteroidales bacterium; assembly: GCA_017999895.1. Classification (GTDB taxonomy): domain Bacteria; phylum Bacteroidota; class Bacteroidia; order Bacteroidales; family VadinHA17; genus LD21. The sequence goes on along the minus strand of JAGNKY010000008.1, from coordinate 69,430 downwards.
TTTACGGTAAAGAAAAAAATCGATTTTATCAAAACAATAATAATAAAATAATAATATTTTCATAACAAAAAATTTAAAATTTACATATGTATACTGTAAATACATAAAATTTACATTTGTAAATTCATGTATTAAATTATTTTATTTCACAAACGTAAATATAATTTTGAGAAAATATTTTGTTTATTTATAATATTATATATCTGTTATTTATATTAGTTTAAATAAATGTTTACTATAAATAAAAATGTCATTTTTTTGAAAAAAATCTTAGATATTTTTAGATATTGAATATATTTTATTTATTTCCAGATTAATATAATATCTAATATCAAGTAAAATCAAACATAAATCATTGAATACTGATTTGTTTATTTGTTTATTAATATTAAGATCACTATAACATAAGAATAAATTATTTGAATATTGATTCTTTCTAATCTTTATATCACTTATAGATACTGCCAGAATAAATAGTTTAATTATAATTAGAAATTTTATCTTAAAAGTAATAATATATATTAATATTACAATTAATATTACATTTGTAAACATAAAATAATTACACATGTAATATTTTAAATGTTTACATTTGTAATTGCATAGATTTTATTATGAAAGAAAGAATACTTGAATTTCTTAAAGAAGAAAATAAAACGGCTTTTCAATTTGCAGTTGAAATTGGAGTTCAACCTTCAAGCGTTTCTCATATTTTGTCAGGCCGCAATAACCCGAGTCTTGATTTCGTGATAAAAATGCTTTCCAGGTATAATAATTTATCACCAGAATGGCTGTTATTCGGCAAAGGAGAAATGTACAAAGAAAAAATAACGAACGATCTTTCTCATGGAAATAATTCATATAATTCGGAAAGAGACGTTATAAATGAAAAAAATAACCTCAATGTAAGAAGTGAAAGTAAGGAATATGCTACAAATGAATCAAAAAAAATTGACTACTCAAACCGCGATATTTCTAATAAAAAAATTAATAAGCCAGCACATCGTATAATTATATTCTATGACGATAATACTTTCGACGAATATTTTTCAGAATAATAGACTGTACACTTTAAAAATATATATTACTTTTCAACCGCTTAAACATATTGATTATATTTGCATTAAACAGTCAGTTGATGACAAAATTGATAAGGTCGTTAAAAATTATTGAAAAGATTGAATTAAATCAGGATTTTTTTATTCTGGAACTTTTATCTGCCGAACGTTTGCCTCTTATTCTTCCAGGTCAGTTTGTACATGCCAGAATAGATAACAGTAAAGAAACTTTTCTACGACGTCCTTTTTCCGTCCACGATATTGATTATGATAAAAATACTATCAAACTTCTTATTCAAAAAGTTGGCAGAGGTACAGAATCACTGGCCCGACTTAGCCAGAACGATTACCTTAATGTAATTTACCCTCTTGGAAATTCATTCTCTATGCCTAACTCAGGCGAGAAGGTTCTGATTGCGGGAGGTGGTACAGGCGTTGCCCCGCTTTTCTTCCTGGCTAAATATCTTTACGGTCAGGGTTTTTCCATCGATATTGTTCTCGGATTTAGAAACAGAGATAGAATAATCGAATCAAATGAACTGGTCGGCTATGGAAATGTATTTATCACAACTGAGGATGGTTCGGAAGGTATAAAAGGAATTGTTACTGACCATCCTGTTTTTAAGAGCAAAAAATTTGATAGAATTTATTGTTGCGGCCCTCTTTTAATGATGAAAGCAGTAGGAAATTATGCCAAATGCAATCAAATATATTGTGAAGTGTCACTTGAAAACCTCATGGCATGTGGTATTGGTATTTGTCTCTGTTGTGTGGAAAAGACAATCCATGGTAATCTCTGTACATGTACCGATGGACCTGTATTCAATTTAAGTGAACTGCTATGGTAAACCTGAGCTTTAAAATCGGAAACCTTTACTTTAAAAATATGGTACTAACTGCCTCCGGTACATGCGGTTATGGAATGGAACTTGAAGATTTTATCCCTGTCGAAGCTCTTGGAGGAATTATTATTAAAGGTACTACGCTTGAGCCAAGAGAGGGTAATCCATATCCAAGAATGGCAGAGACCGCTTCTGGAATGCTGAATTCTGTAGGCTTACAAAATAAGGGTATTGATTACTTCGAAAAAAATATATACCCTGTAATTTCCAGATATAAAACAAATGTAATTGTAAATATTAACGGCAACTCAATAGAGGATTATGTTGCACTTGCAGAAAGAATAAATGCACTTGACAAGATAAATGCCATCGAACTTAATATCTCGTGTCCAAATGTAAAAATGGGAGGTATGTTTTTCGGAACAAATCCTGAAATTGCAAGAAAAGTCATTAAAGAAGTAAGAAAAGTATATACAAAAATTTTGATAGTAAAATTATCTCCTAATGTAACGTTTGTAGAAGAATTTGCCAGAATAGCGGAAGATGAGGGAGCCGACTCCATTTCACTGATTAATACTCTTCTTGGAATGGCTGTTGATATAAGAACTATGAAACCTGTTTTGCCAGGTTACACTGGCGGACTATCGGGTCCGGCAATAAAACCTGTCGCACTTCGAATGGTATGGCAAGCGTCTAAAGCTGTAAAAATCCCAGTCATTGGAATCGGAGGAATAATGAGCGCAAATGATGCACTCGAATTTATAATGGCAGGTGCAACCGCAATACAGGTCGGCACTGCTATGTTCATTGACCCTGAAACTCCATTGAAAATTATTTCAGGAATCGAACAATTCCTTAGTGAAAATAACCTTGATAATTATTCTTCACTTATAGGATGTATAAATACTTAAACTTTTTTGTAATCTGTTAATATCAAATCTCTATATATTTAATTATCGATTAAAAATAAATGATTAAAATAGATTTGTTAATAAATTATAAACTTCAATACCTGGATGTAAATAATTATTTGTCGTTTCAATTTAAAATTCATATTTTCAACGTGCTTATTTAAAAATTATTAATTCCTTACAATTTCTATTTCTATCTAATACATATAATATGACAGAGTATTTACAAATTGACGATCTTGACCGGAAAATTCTGGATATAATAACCAGGGATGCCAGAATTCCTTACCTTGAAGTTGCAAGGGTATGTGGCGTCTCAGGCGCTGCAATTCACCAGCGTGTCCAGCGCCTTATAAGAATAGGAGTAATCAAAGGATCAGAATTTAAAGTAGATCCTGCTATGGTTGGCTTCAAAACATGCGCGTTTATAGGTATTTTTCTGGATCATCCGGGAAAATACAGAGATACAATTAAAAAATTCAAGGAAATCCCTGAAATAATCGAATGTCACTATACAACTGGAAACTATTCGTTGTTCATTAAAGTATATGCAAGAGATAATGAACACCTGAGAACGATTCTTACAGATAATATCCAGACAATTCCGGGTATAACGCGCACGGAAACATTAATTTCGCTCGAAGAGTCAATAAACCGACAAATCCCGATTTTGTCAAAACAAAAAATCTTTTAAATGAATTTTATTTCATACAGTTTCTTTTCCAGAGTAACCAACTTATAGTAAGTAAATTGCCATGGAGGTATTATTGTACATGCCGACTTTTTTATAGGTTTAGATAATAGTGAGTATTGTTATTTAACCCTTTTCAAGGAGGTATTTCTTAAAGATTTTTACTTTTTTGTATTTATTTTTTAAATTTATTCTACATTTGCACTCGCAAAAAATAGGATCCAGTAGCTCAGGCGGTAGAGCACATCCCTTTTAAGGATGGGGCCCTGGGTTCGAATCCCAGCTGGATCACAAAACCGATAATGTTTATTCTATAATAATTTCCCCCTGCGCACTTAAAGTATTATTGTTTTTTCTTAAAATGAATTTTTATTTATTTTTGTTTAATAAAATGACTAAATTTTCGAAGCATGAACAAAATAAAATTTAAACTATTTAACACTTATTTTGTATTATTAGTTCTTTCCGGAGGTGTTTCTATGGCCCAGATTGACAATGTTGATTTTTTAAGGGCAGGCGCATCGGATGGAATGAAAATTATCAAGGCTTATATAAGTCCATGGGCTAATGCTTTTGGGGCCGGACTTAATGGTGGCTGGTATAATACTGCAAAACCTCATAAATTAGGTGGATTTGACATTACAACTTCTATTAATATTGGAGTTGTTCCCAAATCTGCCGGGACATTCAATGTATCCGACCTTAATCTGAAAACATTACAGGGCTCAGGAACATCTCCAACAATTTCAGGCCCCGATATAGAGGGACCAAAACTTACCAAAACAGAAAACGGAATAGAACTTGCTTCGTTTTCTCTTCCACCCGGAACAGGTTGGAGGTATATACCTGCACCTACTTTACAGGCCGGAATAGGACTGCCCTTTGGAACAGAAATAAAAGTCAGGTTTATTCCAAAAATAAATATGAAGGAAAACGGAAGTTTAGGGCTCTGGGGTGTAGGTATTATGCACAGTATCATCCAATATTTACCGGGAAGTAAACTTCTTCCACTCGATGTTTCCTTATTTGGCGGCTATACGAAATTGAATGGCGACATTGCTGTGAGCCTTCAGCCTGACCCGGAAGTACCTCAAAACTATTCTATATATAATATCTCAACTTCATTCAACGATCAGAATATATCATCTACTGTAAAAGCTTTGAATTTCGGTCTTCTCGGATCGGCAAACATTGCTGTCTTGAATATTTATGGAGGAATAGGATACAGTAATACCAAAACGAAAGTAGCACTCGAAGGTAACTTTCCAACACCAGTCCTTGTTGCAGAAGGAACCCCGCATGCCGAGTATAATGATTCGGGCGTGCTAAAAGGCAGTGATATTGAACCTCTTGAAATAAAAAACTTTTCAGGAATGAGATTTAATATCGGCCTTAGGATAAAACTTGCCTTTATGACAATTCATGCTGACTATACAAAAGCAAATTATAATGTATTTTCAGGTGGTATAGGAATCTCATTCCGGTAATAGTTATTGTTCATATAGTATTATATAGTATTATTTAAAACTCCCCGGCTTTGTACAGTCAGGGAGTTTTATTAATTTATGTATTGTCGTTCGACAGATTTATATTATTTTAATAACAAAATTATCAGCATGCAGTCGAAACAAGTTTATACAAAGTATAGAGCTCTATTACTGACATGTAATAAGCTTATTCCTGCCGAGGATGTTTCGAAAATAAGAAAAGCTATTGATATTCTTGTTAGCAATTGTGAAGGGAAGACGACCACTATAGGTAGTTCTATAATACTGCACGCTCTTAATGTTTCACTTATAGTGGTTCAGGATTTAGGACTGGGAATTTCCTCAATAACAGGTTCACTTTTATATCATGCCTGGGACTCTATTAAACATAAGAAAGATGAAATTTCACAAGAGTTCGGGGAGAACACATTAAAGATTCTTGAAGGGTTAGCAAAGATCAATGTTATTGAGCCTGCACAAACTTCATATCAGTCTGAAGGTTTTCGCAAGCTTATGTTAAGCCTTGCCGAAGATGTAAGAGTTATACTTATCCGGTTGGCTGAGCGGCTCGATTTAATGAGAAACCTGGATAGCACAAATGAAAAAGAGAAACTATCTCTTGCATCTGAAACATATTTTCTTTATGCCCCTCTTGCTCACCGACTTGGACTTTATAATATTAAATCGGAACTCGAGGATCTCTCAATTAAATACCTCGAACCTGAACAATATAATTTTATTAATGAAAAATTAAAACAAACAGCTTCGTCACGTAACAAACTGATAAGAGAATTTACAGCACCTATAAGAGAAAGGTTGCTAAAGCAGGGCTTTAAGTTCACTATAAAAAGTCGCACCAAATCAATTCATTCTATTTTAAGTAAAATGAGAAAACAGGGAGTGGAATTTGAAGAGGTGTATGATATTTTTGCAGTAAGAATAATCGTTGATAGCGAGCCTCAAAACGAAAAATCGGACTGCTGGCAGGTTTATTCAATAGTGACAGATCTTTATCAACCTAATCCGAGTCGGTTGCGTGACTGGATTTCTGTTCCCAAATCTAACGGGTATGAATCATTGCATACTACGGTTATAGGTCCGGGCGGTAAATGGGTGGAAGTTCAAATTAGAACAAAAAGAATGGATGAGATAGCGGAAAAAGGACTTGCGGCTCACTACAAATACAAGGGATTAAACGGGGATTCAGGTATCGACAGATGGCTTTCCAGGATGCGTGAAATACTGGAGTCGTCAGATAAAGACGATTCTTTTATAGATCAAATAAAACCAGGGCTCTATTCCGATGAAGTATTTGTCTTTACACCTAAAGGAGACTTACGTCAGCTTCCGGCCGGCTCAACAGTTCTGGATTTTGCATTCGATATTCATTCGGAAATAGGTTGTACATGTGTCGGTGCAAAAGTTAACGGTAAGAATGTAACAATAAGACATGTTCTTCAGAACGGAGATCATGTTTCAATTTTAACTTCCCGAAATCAGAAACCTAATCAGGACTGGCTTTCTTTTGTAGTTACTTCAAAGGCAAAAAATAAGATTAAACAGGCACTGAATGAAGAAAAAGCACTGGCTGCTGCTGAAGGGAAAGAAATACTTATACGCCGGCTAAAGAATTGGAAAATCACATATAGCGATGCAGTGGTAAAAAAACTACAGTCACATTATCAACTCCGAACAGCACAGGATTTGTATTGTCTTATAACCGACAAAAAAATTGACCTGCACGAAATAAAAGAAATTCTTACACGTCAACCTGAAAAAGAAAAGGAAGCTTCAGCAACCGGGGAAATCAAATTGCTTCAGGGAAACAATCCGGCAACCTACACAGAATCGGTTTATGCCGATTATCTTATTATTGATGAAAAAGTAGAAGGTCTGGACTATAAGCTTGCAAAATGCTGTAACCCGATTTTTGGCGACAGAATTTTTGGTTTCGTTACAATATCTGAAGGAATCAAAGTACACAGACTTACTTGTCCAAATGCCCAATATCTAATTACAAAATATCCTTACAGGGTAATAAATGCCAGATGGAGTCAGGCAAGGAATATGCCGGCATTCAGAGCGGCAATAAAAATAACGGGAATCGAAGAAATCGGAATAGTCAACAGAATAACTGATATCATTTCCGACTATAAGGTAACACTTCGGAACTTTAATTACAATATGGAAGACGGAATGTTTGAAGGTACACTTCAAATAATGGTTCCAAATAATAATGTATTACAGGGTATTATAAAAAAAATATTATCGGTTAAAGGAGTACTCAGAGCCGTAAGGCAGGAGAGCAGTGGTATCTTGGATCAGGCCTGACCGGGAGTTTTGCAAGATTTTCAACTTCGATCGAAGGGAAACCGAACTCTTCCACAACCTTTCCGAGAATAAGATATGTTCCGCTTCCCCGGAAAGGATAATCTTTCAGTGATTGCGGAAAATGGGTGGTGTCGAAGAAACTTCCTTTTGCATCAATAAAACAGCCAAAATTCATCCATTCATTTTTAACGGTTTTTATATACTTTACGGTGACAAGTTGTCCGGCCATTCTTACTTTTCTGCCGATATGTGCATTCATCTCCGACGCCATTATTTCGCCTCTGAATGATGTTTCGAGCATGTCGAACCATGAAAGGGTAACCGGAAAACCAAGCAGTTCGATTTCGTCGTAAGCATCAATAAGACGATCCTGATCGAATTCAGGCAGTTTGAATTTCCTGACAGGCGATGGGAAAAGCGGACACATTGGTTCAGGTTTGCTTTTATTTATCATCATGTGAGCCTCCCAGAGAAGTGCTGATTTTTCTTTCCCGGTAAACCCGAATGCTCCAACACGTATGAGCAGTATTACCTGCTCGAGTCCGGGATTAATCCTATTGATAAAATCACCCAGATCGTTGAAAACTCCTCTTCGTTTTCTCTCATCTTCAATTGACCTGGCAAATTTTTCGTCCAGATTCATAACATGAATAAATCCCAGATAAATATCTGTACCATAAATAGTTGTCATGTAAGTGCTCATGTTTACACATGGGAGATGAATTGTGGCTCCAAATCTTTTTGCTTCATGCACATAAACCCATGTCCGGTAGAAGCCTCCAAAGTTATTTATTACTGCAACCATGAATTCGAGAGGGTAGTGGGCTTTCAGAAAAAGACTCTGAAGGCTCTCAACGGCATACGAAGCCGAATGGGATTTTGAGAAAGAATAGCCGGCAAAGGATTCTATCTGGCGCCATACTTCTTTTATTATTTCCTCGCTATATCCTTTTTCCCGGCAGTTCGAGAAGAATTTGCCGGTTATGCGCTGCATCTCCTGTTTCGACCTGTATTTCCCGCTCATTGCCCGCCGCAGGGTGTCGGCGTCGGCAAGGTCAAGTCCGGCAAAATGATGGCATACTTTGAGAACATCTTCCTGATAAACCATGACACCAAATGTTTCTTCGAGTTGTTCTTTCATTACCGGATGGATATATTCAAACTTGCCGGGATTGTGAAAGCGATATATATACTCGCGCATCATGCCCGATCGTGCAACGCCGGGACGAATGACAGAGCTGGCCGCAACAAGGGTTTTATAATCTTCGCAACCCAGTTTCCTTAGAAGGCCACGCATAGATGGACTTTCAATATAAAAACAGCCTTTTGTTTCACCCTTCCGCAGGTATTCCTTTACTCCATGGTCATTTTTAAACTTCTCAACGTCAAACACGTCAACTTCTACATTCCTGTTGCGCCTTATTATTTCGACACTATCGCGAATATGACCTAAGCCTCTCTGGCTCAGGATATCAAGTTTCTCGAAACCGATTTCTTCGGCCGTGTACATATCCCATTGTGTTGTCGGGAAGCCTTTCGGAGGCATATCGAGAGCCGTGTAACATGTTATCGGTTCTTCGGATATCAGCACACCTCCTGCATGGATACTTCTTATGTTCGGGAAGTCAACAATTTTAAGTCCTGTAGAAAATATTGTATCGGTTATCCCGTTGCAGTTTATTTCTGCAGAAGGATACTTAATCAAACTGTCTATTTCTTCTTTCGGCAGTCCATATACCTTACCAAGTTCCCTTACAATCGATTTTCCCCTGAATGTGTTTATTGTACCGAGGAGTGCGGTATGGCCGTAACCGTATCGCTTAAAGATGTAATCGAGAACCTCATCTCTTTCTTTCCATGAATAATCTATGTCAAAATCGGGCGGACTGCTTCTTTTTGGGTTGATGAACCTTTCAAAGTAAAGGTTTAAATCAATAGGGTCAACATTGGTGATTTTCAGACAATAAGCAACTATAGAATTGGCACCGCTTCCTCTGCCCACGTGATAAAAGCTTCTCGACATTGAATATCTTATGATATCCCAGGCTATGAGAAAATAGGCTGAGAAACCGAGCTTGTCTATTATTTCGAGTTCATGCCTTATTCTCCTTTTTGCTTCTTCATTGTCGGTTCCATATCTGTATTTCATACCGTCCCATGCAAGTTTTTCAAGAAGAAGCTTATCGTCGTAACGGCTGGCCGAAAATACTTTCTTGTTCTTATTGCTTTCAGTATCAGGCGAAAAATTACAGTTGTCTATAAGCTTTTCGGTATTTCTTATTATTTCCGGACAAATGCCGAATGCTTTTATTATCTCATCTTTCCCCACGAAATATTCATTTTCGGATGCACACTGACAGGGTTTCAGGTGGCTCAGCAGAATATTATTATCAATTGCGCGCAGAGTGCGGTGGACAAAATAATCGTTGTTTTCGGAAAAGGTTACAGTGTTGAAAATCACCGTTTTAGCATGTAGCAGGGCAGGAGGGAGGTTGAAAATTTTGTTTACCTCAGTCCTTCTGACGCCTATGTATTCGTTGTCGTACAGTTTGCGGTCGGGAATCCTGTCGAAGGTATAGATTACATACACGTTGAGGAAATGGGGTGCAGGAAACTCTATGGGTGTGCCGTTTGCATTATGGTTTGAAAGGAACTCGTTCAGCTCCTTGAAACCGCTGTTATTCTGTGCAATGCCGATATACAGGAAATCGTTTCCGTTCCGGAATTCTATGCCGGCAAGAGGTTTTATGTTGTTCTCCCTGCATTCTTTTACAAATTCAAATATTCCGGTCGAGTTATTGATATCGGTAAGAGCGGCTGCACCGACGCCGTATTCGGAAACCTTCGCCACAAGCTGTTCCACCGGCATAGTGCCGTAACGCAAACTGTAATATGAATGACAGTTTAAATACATTATTTCCCGTTACCTGCTTTGTGCTATGAGCCAAGACTTCACTTTCCTATAGCTTGTGAAGCCTGTGCCCTGTGCTCTGTGCTCTGTGCTCTGTGCTCTGTGCCTATTCCTGCTTTGTTATAATCCCTGCGGCTCTTTGTACTGCATGGCTTCCGAAACGCTTTCTTATCCTGTCTATCGCCTGGTACAGGTTTACCTTCTCGGGGGTATCGTCGAACATATCGAGCTGTTGAAACCCGTTTACCAGGTTACTCAGGCGCACCCCAATGAGCCGGATGAGCATGCGGCGCCGGTAGAGCCGTGCAAAAAGCTCTTTGGCCGCATCTATCAGTATATGATCGAAAGCCGTGTACGGAATGCATTTTTGCAAAGTATAGGTGTCGAAATTTGAATATCTTATTTTTACCGTTATGCACGACGTCAGCTTTTCCTGTTTTCTCAACTCGTATGCTGTTTTCTCGACCATACTCACGAGTAATTGGTTAATTCTCGCTATGTCGGTGGTGTCCCTTCCGAAAGTATGTTCTGTACTTATTGATTTCTGTTCTGAATAGTTTATAACAGGAGTATTGTCGATGCCATTGGCTTTTTTCCATATATCGATACCGTTTTTACCCATCACCTTTTCGAGCATTTCGGGAGGTATTCTTCTGAGGGTAAGTATTGTTGACACTCCCATTGACCTTAGCAAGTAATAGGTTTTTGGCCCTATCATTGGAATTTTATTTATCGAAAGCGGGTCGAGGAAAGGGAGTACAGTTTCTTTTTTAACTTCCATTTCGCCGTTGGGTTTTGCTTCTCCTGCCGCTATCTTCGAAACAGTCTTGTTAACGGATAGCCCCATTGATACAGGCAGGCCTGTCTCCTTAATTATATATCTGCGAAGTTCGTGAGCCCACAGGCTGCATCCGAAAAACCTGTCCATACCTGTAAGTTCTATATAATGCTCGTCAATAGAAGCTTTTTCATACAGCGGAGCCTTTCCGGCAATTATCTCAGTTACCATATCGGAGTATTTGCTGTAAAGTTCCATATCGCCACGTATTATTATTGCATCGGGGCACAGGTTCCTTGCCAGTTTCATTGGCATAGCCGAACCGACTCCATACTTTCTTGCCTCGTAACTGCAGCTTGCAACCACCCCGCGGTCCGACAGACTTCCTACTATAACAGGCTTACCACAGAGCCTGCTGTTCCTGAGCCTCTCAACCGATACAAAAAAAGTATCGAGATCAAGATGAAGAACAGACCTTTCAATATTGCCGGTATAATCCATTTTTTTTCTGCAATTGTTTGTTTATATCGAAAATATATTCTATTTTTGATTAGAAAATAATCAAAATTTACGACTATAATATAATCATTTTTTTGATATGTACTTTGCTGAGAACATAAAATTTTTAAGAAAAAGGAAGGGCAGGACCCAGGATGAAGTGGCTTATGCCCTTAATCTTAAGCGTTCCACGCTGAGCGGTTATGAGAATGGGATAGCGCAACCCGGAATCGAAACTCTGATATCTTTTTCGAGCTATTTCAATGTTTCAATCGATACTCTACTGAAAATAGACCTCTCGAAGCTTTCGGAGAGTCAGCTTGGTGAGCTTGAACGCGGATATGATGCCTATGTGAGGGGAAGCAACCTGAGAGTGCTTACCACCACTGTAAACAGCAAGAACAAGGAAAACATTGAACTTGTAAATGAAAAGGCAAAAGCAGGTTACACTACGGGTTATGCCGATCCTGAATATATTGGCGAACTGCCAGTATTCTCGCTTCCTTTTCTTTCGGAGAACAGGAAATACAGAACTTTCCAGCTCAAAGGTGATTCAATGCTTCCGATTCCTGACGGTTCATGGGTTACAGGTGAATTTCTTCAGGACTGGAATAATATTGTCAGCGGTAAAGCATATATAGTATTTACACTCGACGATGGCATAGTGTTTAAAATTCTAGAGAATAAAATTGCTGAAAGAGGCAAGCTTGTTCTTTATTCACTTAATCCACTATACAACCCTTATGAGGTTCATGTTAGCGAAGTAAAAGAAATATGGACTTTTGTAAATTACATAAGCAGCGAACTTCCTGAACCGTTTATTCCTGAGAAGCAGCTTTTGCAGACTGTGGCGAAAATGAAACATGACCTTCAGCAGTTAAAGGCCCGACTTGGAACAGAAATAATTGATGTTGACGAAGTAAAAGAATGAGAAATTAATATTGTCACTCGTCAACCAGACAATTATTAAGGAAATCGTTCAATGGTTTCATTGCGAGGAAACCATTGAATACCGTATCGAAAAAAGCCGGACTTGTTACTTCCTTATCGGTAAAAGTACGATCGGCCATAAAGCTTTTATATTTAAGAAGTTCGAGATAGGGATGATTTAAGTCATAACCTTTTGGGGCACTCTTAAGTTTCTCGCCTTCAATTGTTCCGAAGAACTGTTTAAAGTTTTTATTTTCGATAATTTCAACGAAGTTTTCGGATTCCTGGTCGATTCTTTCTCTTATAGCTGTAAGCCATTGAATATCTGGCATATAAGCACCACCGCTAATCATACTCTGAGATGGTTCTATGTGAAGATAATAGCCTGCATATCTGTGCATATTTTTTCTGCCGCCTTTAATAATAAGGGCGCCAAAATTTGTTTTATATGGCGATTTGTCGTTTGAAAACCTTATATCACGGTTTATTCTGAAAATACATGATTTTGCTTCAAGGCCACGTAATGGATGCTCATACATAGCCAATCTGTCAATTAGAGCCTGAACAAAATCCTCAAAATTTGTTCTGGCTTGAAAATATTTTTCTTTATTCGCCGTGAACCATTCTCTGTTGTTATTGTACGAAAGGTTATCGAGGAATTCTATTACTGATTTTTTGATCAACATAGTCCATGTTTATATTATGCAATTTTAATAATATTTTGTTAACCGATACCGTTCCAGTGATTTCGCCCCGGAACTGATTTTATGTTAACCAGCAGAGCTGGATGAAAATTCTTTATATATTCCTATAATTAATATTATGTTAAATGGAACTTAATTTATCTCATTGTTATAATTAAGTTCAGTATAAATTTTAAATTAACAGATTCTACCCTTTCAAAATTTTATTAAAAAAAGCGCAGTTGTTCAACAACTGCGCTTTAATTATAGATAATTAATAAATTTCTTTTACATATTCTCAAGCTTCTTTACTATTTCCTGATATTTTGCTTCATATTCAGGATAAACAGTTCTAAGTCTGAAATAAAGTTCTTTTAAATTTCTTAATGAATCGGGATCATCTTTTTTAATAGTCGCAGCCTTTTCGAAATACGGTATTGCCTGTACAAATACTTTATTTGCTTCATTAATTGCGGCGTTATATGCATTTACATCCATTATTTCGTTTGCTTTCTGGAACATAGCTACAGCTTTATTGTAATAACAAACCCCAAGATTAAAATGAGTGTTATATTCATCTCCTTTAAGTTCGATTGATTTCTTAAGACTCTCTATTGCTTCGTCATATTTCTCCTGCTTCATGTAAAGCACACCTTCAGCCCAGAACAACGTGTAATCATTTGGATTCTTAGCTTTAGCCATGTTAAGATACGAAAAAGCCTCATCGATTTTGTCGTTTGTCATATAAAAATCAATGAGATTTAGCATAACATCCTGGTTATCAGGGAATGTTTCAACAGCCTTTTTAAGTATGGCTTCAGCATTAGCCATATCCTTTAATTCCCTATAACAATTATATATTAATAAATAAGGTGTTGGACCTTCATACTTCATGTCGGCACATTTCTGAAAATATTGAATTGCCTTATCATAAAGTTTTGCATTAAATGCAGCAAGTCCTGCATTAAAGTATATACCCGTGTCAACTACTCCGATATAAAGATCGCTGGTAGCTAATTTAATATTACTTTCAAATGATTTTAAAGCGCCTTCATAGTCCCTAGCTTCAAATCTCTGAACTCCTTGTGTAATAAAATCGTTGCCCAACTGAACATAAGTATTATTCAGTTTTAATTGTTTCTCAATACTTCCTTTTGTATCAAGTTCAAGAGCTTTCTCATAGGCTGCAACTGCTTCTTGCAATGGATCTTCATAAAATGATTTGAATTTTGGATTATCGCTTCTGAAAACCTCTTGTGCAAGCCTTCCTTTTGCAACCCAAGTTCTTGGATTATCTTTGGATTTTTCGTTAACCAGTGCCTGGTCAAGTGCTTCTTTAGCTTTGTCAAGCATTCCCTGGTCAATATAACTTAGAGCGGCGTTTACTTTTCCCATCTGGGCAAAAGCGCCACAAGTAATTGATATTGCAATAATTATACTAAATAATTTTTTCATGGTAAAACTTTTAATTTAAAAAAATCTGTCCAAATTTATAACTTTACTTAATAATTATCAAATTCTTTGCCAATTTCGTTGTCTTTTTGTTTGCCTTCTTCAGAACTATTATTTCCATCTTCCCTATTTTCTTCACTTTCTTCACTTTCTTCACTTTCTTCATTTATCTCCACACACGCTACTGAGGCAATTGAGTCATTCTCTTTCAGATTTATCAGCTTTACTCCCTGTGTCGCTCTACCCATAAGCCTTATACCTGAAACAGGTATTCTTACAATATTACCGGCTTGGGTAATTATCATAAGGTCATCATTATCAGTGACATCTTTTAGTGCGACAAGGTAACCGGTCTTTTCAGTAATATTTATTGTTTTAACACCTTTACCTCCACGGTTTGTAATTCTATAATTATCGATGCCGGTTCGTTTCCCATAGCCTTTCTCAGAAACAACCAGTATATCTTTTTGTTTTTCCTCAATTGTAATCATTCCAATTACAGCATCTGTTTCCGAGGCCAATTTAATTCCGATGACCCCTGACGCTGTTCTGCCCATAGGTCTGACGCTTCTCTCATGAAATCTTATTGCACGTCCGAATCTTACTGCAAGCATTATTTCGTGATTGCCGTTTGTCAGTCGTGCTTCAATAAGTTCATCCCCTTCTCTTATTGTAATTGCATTCAAGCCATTGATTCTTGGTCTGGAATAGGATTCAAGCGATGTCTTTTTTAAAATACCTTTTGTGGTGCACAGAATGATAAAATTGTTTTTAATATAGTTATCATTATCGAGATTTTTTACATTGATGAAAGCTTTCACACAATCGTCGGATTCAATATTGATAAGGTTTTGAATTGCCCTTCCTTTCGATGTTTTAGTTCCTTCTGGAATATTATACACTTTGAGCCAATAGCATTTCCCTTTTTTTGTAAAAAATAGCATTGTATTATGCATTGTGGCTATATAAAGATATTCTACAAAATCTTCATCCCTGGTTATACTTCCTTTTGAGCCTGTCCCTCCCCTGTTTTGTCTTCTGAATTCCGAAAGAGGGGTTCTTTTTATATATCCGAGATGAGATATTGTGATTACCATTTCTTCATCGGAATAAAAGTCTTCAGGATTAAACTCTTCGGCATTTGGGATAATTTCTGTACGGCGTTTATCACCATATTTATCTTTGATTTCCAATAATTCATCCTTTATTATTTTCATCTGAAGTTCATAGCTATCCAATACTTTATTAAGATAGTCTATTTGTTTAATTGTTTCATTATATTCTTCCCTTAATTTACTTTGTTCAAGTCCGGTAAGCTGCCTCAGACGCATATCTACAATTGCTCTTGCTTGTGCTTCCGAAAGTGAGAATCTTTCCATAAGTCTTTCTCTTGCCTCATCAGGATTTTGGGAGCTTTTAATTATTGCAATCACTTCGTCGATATTATCGCTGGCAATTATAAGGCCTTCAAGAATATGTGCTCTTTTTTCGGCCTGATCAAGTTCAAACCGTGTTCGTCTGATTATTATTTCATGACGGTGTTTTACATAATTTTCAATAAGCTCCTTAAGATTAAGGAGCTTTGGCCGTCCTTTAACCAGAGCAATATTATTAACATTAAATGTTGTCTGTAATTGAGTATATTTATAAAGATTGTTTAGAACAACTTGAGCAGAGGCGGCATCTTTTTTCAATATTATTACTATTCTCATGCCGTTCCTATCGGATTCATCATTAATATAAGATATCCCCTCTATTTTATGTTCATTAATCAAATCGGCAATTCTTTTTATCATCTCGGCCTTATTCACCATGAATGGGATTTCGTTTACTACGATACATTCCCTTCCCGAATGAGTATGTTCGATTTCAGTTCTTGCTCTTATAATAATTCTTCCTCTTCCCGTCTCATAAGCATCTCTAATTCCCTGTTCACCATAAATAATTCCTCCTGTAGGAAAGTCAGGCCCTTTGACAAATTTAATTAATTCTGCAGTGGCAATATCTTTGTTATCAATAAAGGCAATTATCGCGTCGACTATTTCTGATAAGTTATGGGGTGGCATGTTTGTAGCCATACCTACTGCTATACCGGAAGCTCCATTTATAAGAAGGTTGGGAATTTTTGACGGCAATACTATTGGTTCCTGGAGAGAATCGTCAAAATTAAGCTGAAAATCTACTGTGTTTTTTTCAATATCAACAAGCATCTCCTCAGCAATTTTTTGCAGTCTGGCTTCAGTATATCTCATAGCAGCAGGACTGTCACCGTCAATTGACCCGAAGTTTCCCTGTCCGTCAATCAATGGATATCTCAGTGACCAATCCTGAGCCATTCTCACCATCGCTTCATATACAGATGAATCACCATGTGGATGATATTTTCCAAGCACCTCTCCCACTATTCTTGCCGATTTTTTATAAGGTCTGTTAGCCAGCAATCCTAATTCCCACATTCCATAAAGAACTCTGCGATGTACAGGTTTAAGTCCATCTCTTACATCGGGTAAAGCCCTTGAAACTATAACGGACATTGAATAATCAATGTAGGCCGACTTCATTTCTTCCTCAATATTTACCTTTAAAAGTCGTTCCATTTCCATTTTTATATATTGTTTATCATTAAATTATAAAATTCTGTTTTTATTAATAAAATCAAAGTGCCAAAATAGTGAATATTTGACTATTTTTGAGAAATAAAAGAATTGATTTTTATTTTCAACCATTACATTTAAAAAAGGCATAAAAATTGACATATTATATATTACTAAAAAAATAAAACTATATTTTAAATAGCCTATATAATTAATGACAAAGTGTCAGGTTTATATATTTAAATATAAAAGAAAATAATTTAAAAACAAAGAGGATAATAATATGGATTCACAGTTTTCACAGAAAGTTAAAGACATATTGACATATAGCAAAGAAGAAGCTATAAGATTAGGTAATAATCATATAAGTCCTGAACATCTTTTTCTTGGAATACTAAGAGATAGTAAAAGCTTGGCTACCAATATACTTATAAATTCAGGCGTTGATTTGCTTGTGCTTAAGGGAAGCATTGAAAAAAGTATAAGGGTTGATAATTCTACGCCGGTTACTGATATTACAGCTATACCTTTATTAAAAAGCACTGAAAGGATTTTAAGACTTGTTTATCTTGAAGCTAAATCGCTTAAAAGTTCGACTATTGAGTCAGAGCATCTTTTGCTTGCAATTTTGAAGGACGAAAATGCACTTGTTACCCGATTGCTTGCAGAGATGGATGTCGATTATAATTCGGTAAGGAGATATATTGAAAATGAAGAACCTCAGGCAAAAGCTGACTTTCCGAGAGATGAGGATGATGAGGGTATGAGTTACGGAGTTCCGGGAAGAGGCCAGTCAGGATCGTCATCGGGGAAGCCATCATCTGAAACTCCAGTACTTGATAATTTTGGGATAGATCTTACAAAAGCTGCAGAAGAAGGCAGGCTTGATCCTATTGTGGGAAGAGAGAAAGAAATAGAAAGATTGGCACAAATACTTTCTCGCAGAAAAAAGAATAATCCGGTACTTATCGGTGAACCCGGTGTTGGAAAATCGGCCATTGCTGAAGGTCTTGCTTTGAGAATTGTAAAAAAGAATGTTTCGAGAGTGCTATTTAATAAAAGAGTTGTTGCTCTTGACCTTGCGTCAATAGTGGCCGGGACAAAGTACAGAGGCCAGTTTGAAGAAAGGATGAAAGCAATTCTTAATGAATTATCGAAGAATGATAATATCATCCTATTCATCGACGAAATTCATACTATTGTTGGTGCCGGTGGTGCAACAGGTTCTCTCGATGCCGCAAACATGCTCAAACCGGCTCTGGCAAGAGGTGAAATACAATGTATAGGCGCTACAACCCTGGATGAATATAGAGAGCATATTGAAAAAGACGGTGCCCTCGAACGAAGATTCCAGAAGGTACTTGTCGAACCAACCTCAATTGAGGAAACAATTCATATCCTTCACAACATAAAAGAACGATATGAAGAACATCACAATGTTACATTTACTGACGAAGCCATAGAGGCGTGTGTCAAGCTTACAAACAGGTACATAAGCGACAGGTATCTTCCTGATAAAGCTATTGATGCACTCGATGAAGCCGGCTCACGGGTTCATATATCAAATATCGTTGTCCCTGAACGGATTCTTGAGCTTGAAAAACAACTTGAAGAAATAAAAAAAGAAAAAACAGCTGCAGTAAAGAATCAGAATTTTGAAAAAGCTGCCAGCTTCAGAGATAAGGAGAAAGATTTGCTTGAACTTATCGAGCAGGAAAAAAAGAAATGGGAAAAAGAACTTGCTCTTAACAGAAAAATTGTGGATGCAGATAAAGTGGCAGAAGTGGTTGCCATGATGACAGGAGTACCTGTACAGAGGATTGCACAGACTGAAGGCAATCGACTTCTTAATATGGCTGACGAATTGAAACAAAGCATTGTAGGCCAGGATGAAGCTATTGCCAAAGTTGTTAAGGCAATACAACGCAACAGAGCCGGACTTAAAGATCCAAATAAACCAATAGGTACTTTTATATTCCTCGGTCCAACGGGTGTTGGAAAAACTCAACTTGCAAAAGTGCTTGCAAAATTCCTGTTTGACTCTGCTGAAAATTTAATAAGAATTGACATGAGCGAATATATGGAGAAATTCTCTGTATCGCGACTTGTTGGTGCACCTCCAGGATATGTAGGTTACGAAGAAGGTGGCCAGCTTACTGAAAAAGTAAGACGGAGACCTTATTCAGTCGTACTTCTGGATGAGATCGAGAAAGCACATCCTGATGTCTATCATATTCTCCTTCAGGTACTTGATGAAGGACAGCTTACCGATAGCCTTGGAAGACGTGTTGATTTCAGGAATACAATAGTAATTCTGACCTCCAACATAGGTACGAGGCAGATTTCAGAATTTGGACATGGAGTCGGCTTTGATACCGCTGCTAAAAAGGCCTCAAAGGATGAACAAACAAAGAGTATTTTGCAGAAAGCTTTACAGAAAACATTTGCACCTGAATTTCTCAACAGAATTGACGATATAGTTATTTTCAATCCGCTTGAGAAAAAAGATATTGATAAAATTATTGATATTGAATTGAAAGGTCTTTATGAAAGAGTAAAGGCTCTGGGTTATGAACTCAGGATTTCCAAAGCTGCCAAAGACTTTATTGCCGAAAAAGGCTTCGATGAAAACTTTGGTGCAAGGCCTTTGAAAAGAGCGATCCAAAAATATCTGGAAGATCCTATGGCTGAAGTAATGATAAAGGCTAAACTCACTGAAGGAGATTATGTAAATGTTGGATTGAACAAGGCAAAAAATGAGATAAAAATCAATATCCGGAATAAAAAGAAAGAACAAAGTAAACTTGTGGAACCCTCACAAAGTTAATCAATCTCCGGAGTTGGATGGCCACATTTCATAAGGTATTCCATAAAGATCGAATTCTGCAGCAGAAGTTATTTTTATGTTATAGAATAGTCCCGGATGTAAATCATATTTATCTTCAATCAAAACTTCCTGATCTACATCCGGGCTGTCATATTCTGTTCTGCCAATAAAATATCCTCCTTCATTCCTATCTATCAGCACCTTGAAAGTACTGCCTACTTTGAGCATATTCTTTTTCAAAGATATTTTCTGTTGTATTTCCATTATTTCTGAAGCTCTTGCTTCTTTTTCCTCATCCGGTATATCATCAGTATAGTTAATTCCGGCATAAGTCCCCTCTTCATGTGAATATTTGAATACCCCAAGGCGATCGAACTGGAACTCCTTTACGAAATCTCTCAGAGCAATGAAATCTTCACTTGTTTCACCTGGATGTCCAGTTATTAGCGTTGTGCGTATCACAGCATCGGGCATTATTTCCTTTATCCGGGTAATAAGTTTTTCAACGTAACGTTTTGAATAACCTCGTTTCATTTTTTTCAGCATCCTGTCGGTTATATGTTGCAAAGGAATATCAATATACTTGCATATTTTATTGTTGTCTTTAATGTTATATAGAAGTGACTCAGAGAGTCCGGTTGGATATAGATACTGTAATCTTATCCATTCGAAAGAATTTTCCGCTGCAATCTTTTTTATAAGTGTACCAAGCATTCTTTTTCTATAAATGTCTATACCATAATAGTTTAAATCCTGAGCTACAAGAATAAGTTCTTTTACCCCTTTTTTTTCAAGAACAGATGCTTCCCGAAGAATAGTCTCAATACTTTTTGATATGTGCTTACCTCGTATACATGGAATGGAGCAGAATGCACAGGAACGATTACACCCATCAGATATTTTAAGATATGCATAATGGGCAGGACCAGTAAGGATGCGGTCGATAAGTAAATCTTCTTTAGTCCTGCTTCCTAACTCACTTAACAAGGGTTTAATACTGTTTACTCCGAAGAACTGGTCGACTTCAGGTATTTCTTTTTTCAATTCATTCGGATATTTCTGTGATAGACAACCGATAACATATAACCTGCTAATCAGTCCTCTTTTTTTTGCATCTGCAAATTTTAAAATCATATCGATGCTCTCTTCCTTTGCATCGTTAATAAAACCACAAGTATTGATAATAACGATATCAGATGATGTTTCATAATCATCGTGAGTAATAATGTATCCGGCCGATTGTAGTTGTTTAAGGAGAATTTCGGAATCGACGATGTTCTTTGGACAACCCATAGTAACAACGTTTACTTTTTTTGATTCCATATATAATGAATAACGGGAAGAACAACAAAAAAACTCATGAGAAGAGGGATTCAACAAATTCGTGACGGTCAAAAATCTGTAAATCTTCAATTTTTTCGCCAGTACCAATATATTTAACGGGTATTTTAAGCTGGTCTGAGATTCCAAGTACCACACCTCCTTTTGCAGTTCCATCTAATTTTGTAACTGCCAGTGCTGTAATTCCTGTGAATGAAGTGAATTGTTTTGCCTGTTCAAACGCATTTTGTCCGGTTGACCCATCCAATACAAGCAGCACTTCATGTGGTGCATCAGGCATGAGTTTTTCAAGAACTCGTCTTATTTTGGCAAGTTCGTTCATTAGATTGATTTTATTATGAAGTCGCCCAGCTGTATCAATAATTACGACATCGATTCCTGACGAAATTGCCGATTTAAGCGTATCGTATGCCACTGAGGCAGGGTCAGAGCCCATTTGCTGCTTTATAATTGGCACATTGGCTCTATTAGCCCATATTGTCAATTGTTCGATGGCTGCGGCTCGAAATGTATCGGCAGCCCCAAGTAAAACTTTCTTACCAGCATTTTTATAATGCCAGGCAAGTTTCCCTATTGTAGTTGTTTTACCTGAGCCATTAACACCTACTACAAGGATCACATAAGGTTTTGCTGGGAGCGGAGATATAAAGTCGGAGGCTTGTGTTATTTTATTCTCTTCGAGAAGAGATGCAATTTCTTCTCTTAGTATATTATTCAGTTCAATAGTATTCAGATATTTTTCTCTGGCAACCCTTTTTTCAATCCGATCAATAATTCTCAGCGTGGTTTCAACTCCCACATCAGATGAAACAAGAATTTCCTCGAGGTTATCAAGTACCTCGTCATCAATGCTTGACTTTCCCACAATCGCTCTTGTAATTTTAGTAAAGAAACTTTCACGGGTTTTTTCAAGTCCTTTTCTTAAATTTTCTTTTTCCGATTTATCAAAAAATCCTAATAACGACATTCAGTAATCAATTCTGATATTTTAAACGATAAAAAAAGCCCTCTTCTTAAGGAAGAAAGCTTTCCTAAATATTAAGATAAATAATTAATTCTTATTGAAGAAATCTTTGATGTGATCGTTATTAACGATCGCCTCTTTAAAAATATAGGCACCGGTTTTTTCCGACTTAACCATTTTTATGCACTTGGTAAAGTTTCTCCCCGCCCCGGTCTTCAATGATGCAATAACTTTCTTTGCCATAATTAAGTATTATTTTATTTCTTTATGAATAGTGTGTCTTTTAAGAATAGGATTATATTTCCTTCTCTCAAGACGATCAGGTGTATTCTTTTTGTTTTTAGTAGTTATATACCTGGATGTGCCTGGTAAACCACTTTCTTTGTGCTCAGTACATTCAAGAATGATCTGTTGCCTGTTCCCTTTAGATTTCTTAGACATGTTTTTATTTATTAATCTTAAGTACCAATCCTTTTTCTTTTGCCTCCTTCAGAGCTTCTGAAATTCCTTTTTTGTCGATAAGACGCATGCCTGCAGCCGACACTCTAAGTTTAATCCATCTATTCTCCTCTGGAATAAAATATTTTTTCTCAAAAAGATTTGGATAAAATTTTCTATTCGTTCTTCTCTTTGAATGGGAAACATTACTTCCTTTCAATGCCTTTTTGCCTGTTATCTGACAAACACGTGCCATTCTCCTTTATTTATAAATTTTTTGACTTAAAATTTGTTTTGAATAATTGAAGTGCAAATTTCATCATTTTTATTTTATTATACAAATAATTAAATAATTTTTTAACAAAGTTTTGATCTTATCAGCTGTTTATAACTCTAAGGCGTAATAAATTAAGGGCAGAAAGGGAAAATCTTGTTATGTTTGTCACTCTATCGTTTGTAAACTGAAATTTCTCGGAAGTTATTTTTTCAGGCGTTGCCACAGCAATCCATACAGTTCCAACAGGTTTTTCCGTAGTTCCTCCGTCAGGTCCGGCTATTCCTGTAGTTGCAACGGCAAAATTGCATCCAAATAGCTCGAGTACCCCACGTGCCATTTCTTCAGCAGTTTCACAGCTTACTGCTCCAAAGTTTTCAATTGTTGATTCATTTACATTCAGTAAATTCGTTTTTACAGTATTATCATAAGCTATTACCGAGCCTTTATAATAGGCTGAACTACCTGGAACACTTGTAATCATCTGGGCAATTCTTCCTCCTGTACAACTTTCCGCAGTGCATAATTTATGACCTTTTTTCTTTAATAATCTTCCTACAACCTCTTCGAGTTGTTCCTCATCTTCTCCATAAATGTATTCAGGGATTATATTATAAAGTTTTTTTACCTGTTCTTCTATCTCTTTTTCAAGTTTTGATTTATCATTGCCTGATCCCGTAAGACGAAGTTTTATTACTCCAAATGAAGGTAAATATGCAAGTTTAATATTTGACGGAAGCTCAGCTTCAAACCCTTCAAGTAATTCAGCTAGTTTTGCTTCATAGGTTCCATAAGTCATTATATTTTTGTGTATTATAATCATTGAACTGAATCTTCTCTTAAGTTCCGGAATCACATGTTCATTCATTATATATTTCATCTCGAGGGGAACACCTGGCATAAATACGAAAATCGTGCCTTCTTTTTCAAACCACATTCCCGGTGCTGTGCCGGCTGAATTAATAAGGACTTTGCATGATGCCGGTACGTCGGCCTGACTGCGGAGTTTCTCATTCATCCGAAAATTTCGACGCTGCGCCATAATTTCAATCATTGACAGAACTTCCATATTAGTTAACAGGACAGTATTAAAAAACTCACATACAGTCTGCTTTGTAATATCATCGCTGGTTGGTCCAAGACCACCTGTAACTAATACTACATCCGATTTGCCTATTACTTCGGAAAGTGCTTTAAGAATATTTTCACGCCTGTCAGGTATTATTGTGATCTGACAAATGTCAAAACCTATCTTGCTTAATTCGGCACCAATATATGCAGCGTTTGTATTTACAGTCTGGCCTATAAGAAGCTCATCTCCAATATTTATTATCTGGGCATTCATCTTACTATTTTATTATATCAGAGAAAAATGTTTTTAAAATTAAAAAAGTATTATATTGTAATATTTGTGGGGGAATAGGTTTTATTTTCTAAATAGTTGTCAAACATTTCAGAATCTCCAAAATTTAACGCTCTCCAATTCTAACTCTGCCAGTATTTCTTTACTATTTCCGGCTGATACTTCCCTCACCTACTTCCTACGCTACTTCCAACGCTAAAGATTCGGAGGTCAAAGAAAGCTTCGGAGGGTAAGAGCGGGAAACGGGATTCGAACCCGCGACCCTCAGCTTGGGAAGCTGATGCTCTACCAACTGAGCTATTCCCGCTTATATATTGGCCTCAGCTTGGGATCCGCCGGATGGCGGACTACCAACTGAGCTATTCCCGCTTATATATTGGCCTCAGCTTGGGATCCGCCGGATGGCGGACTACCAACTGAGCTATTCCCGCAATTTGAATTGTTTCCGTAACAAAATTAAAAAAATTATGCTTTTTCTTTTAAACCCGATAAAAATTCCTTCTTTCTTGCAAAATGCAAAATCTGCAATCCATAATTGAACATATCTTTGAGCCTCCCATGGGACTTGAACCCACGACCTGCTCATTACGAGTGAGCTGCTCTACCACTGAGCTAAGGAGGCTTGTGAGGCTCAAATATAGAAAATTATTCCACTCTTTCCAGTCTGTTTAATAGTGGCGGATGGGAATAATGAAAGAATACGTATAAAGGATGCGTAACCATATTATCTAAATTTTTAAGCGACAACTTTTTAAGTGCTGATGCAAGTATCTTCCCGTCATAATTTTCCTTTACAAACCTGTCGGCTTCGTATTCGCTTTTTCTCGAGATATAATTAGAAAATAGTCCGATAACAAGTGCTAACGGACTATAAAGAATCCCGAAAACAACCAGACCAATATGAAAATTTGCATCTTCAACTCTTAGAGCTTTTGAAAATTGAGGATTGTCAACAACAAATGAGAATAAAAACAACATAAGTCCAGTTACAATTATTGATATTATAATACTCCATAAAACATGTTTCTTTCTGTAGTGTCCTATTTCATGTGCAAGGACCGCAACTATTTCCTCTTCTGTAAGTTCTTTAATTAATGTATCGTATAATACTATTCTTATCCTTGACCCCAGACCTGAAAAATATGCATTTGCTCTAGTACTTCGTTTCGAGCCATCTATTACATAAATATTTTTCAGTTTAAAGCCTGTTTTGTTGGCAAAGTTTTCAATTTTATCGCGTAAAGAGCCCGACTCAAGAGGAGTTTGTTTATTAAAAAGAGGCACAATTAACTCAGAATAGAAAAGATTTATAAAGATTGTAAATATTGTTATAAGTATCCATGCATAAATCCAGAACATCTTACCTGTTTTATAATAAACCCAGGTGATAAGGGCGAGAACAGGTGCACCTATTAATAATGCCAGCAGCCACGATTTCAAGTGATCGTTAATAAAAGTCTTGTACGACATGGTATTTAAGCCATATTTTTTTTCGATGACAAAATTATCATACCAGTTGAATGGCATATTAATAATGTCTAGTGCCAGACCTAATATTCCGAAAAAAAATAGTGACATATAAACAGGTTGTACTGTAATAATTCTTACAAATCTGTCTAATAATGCAAAACCACCCGTAGCTATCATAACAAGCAAAAGGATAATGTTAAGTGTTGACGACCAAAATGAAAGTTTGCTACTGTCACGGTTATAAAACTGGATTTTACGGTATTCTTTTTCGTCACATATTCCTTTTAGCTGTAATGGAACTTCCGGTGACCACATTTTCATATTAAGGTAACTAAGATAGCTTTCAGTAATATACCCAGCTAATGGTATAAGCATTAGAAGTATATAAATTGTATTTTGCATATAGTATTAGAAAATAACAAAAATAACAATAACAAAAAGAAATAAAAAAAGCAGGACGCCTTTTTAAAATGATTATGTGGAATTAATATGTCTCGCTGCATTTCCTCGTGCTAAAAGGATAGGCGTCCTGCGATGGTGTAAAGATAATAAAAAATATTTTATGTTAGCATACCACCACAAATATTTATTACTTGACCTGTGATATAAGATGACATATCCGATGCAAGAAACAATGCTGCAGAAGCTACATCCCATGGCGTTCCGCCACGATTAAGAGGTATTTTTTCAATCCACTCTTTTTTGACATTATCAGGAAGATTACTGGTCATATCGGTAATAATGAAGCCTGGGGCCAGAGCGTTGCATCGAATATTACGGGAGCCCAGTTCTTTTGCAATACTTTTTGTAAATCCAATTATTCCGGCTTTTGAGGCTGAGTAATTACTCTGGCCGGCATTACCGGAAACACCGACAACAGAACTTATATTTATTATTGAACCGCCTTTTTGTTTAATCATCGGCATAATAACAGCCTTTGTAAGATTAAAGACCGACTTAAGATTAACCTGTATTACCATATCCCACTGTTCCTCAGTCATTCTCATAAGCAATGAGTCGCGTGTTATTCCGGCGTTATTGACAAGAATATCAATTTTTCCGAAATCGTTCACTATTTCGTCGACAGATTTCTGAGAGTCGGCAAAATTGGCAACATTAAATACATAACCCTTAGATTTTATGCCAGTGGATTCTATTTCCTTTACCGCTGTCTTGAATTCATCGTCATCGGCTATGTTGGTAATTGCAATATCAGCACCTTCCTGTCCGAACAGGAGAGCAATTGCTTTTCCTATTCCACGGGATGCTCCGGTTACAAGAGCTGTTTTTCCTTCAAGAAGCTTCATGGTTTATTTTTTTTTGCAAATATATATGTTTTTGATTTAGTCGGTTTTTAGACATTATAATAGGAGACATACGCATGAATTATGACCCATATAAAAACAAGTATAAGCAAAAGACTCATAATAGCTATTCGCAATGTTAATTCCAGAATTAATCTAATCGCTGGGATTATTAAGGACTCTCTTCTCCGGCATAATCACTTTCTTTATTCTCGTCATATATTCGATAAATTATGTTACATGGATGTCTCTTTGCTGCCAGTAAATCGGAGGAAAATGGAACAAATAACTTAAGAAGCCTGTTCTCAAGTTAGCATAAGTTCATAATTTTGTATAAAGAGATCGAATTAAGTTCATAATTTTGTATTAGTAGTAACAATTACATTCATAGTAACAATTATAATGATAAGAAAAGAAGAAACTATTTGTGCCCCTGCAACAGCTCTTGGTGGTGCAATTGCAGTTGTGAGAATGAGTGGGCCAAGAAGCTTCGAGATATGCGAAAAGGTTTTTCAGCCGGCAGACAAAAAAAATATACCGTCGAGTAAATTGGGATATTCCATTGTTTATGGCGAGGTGTATGACGGCAATGAAATAATTGATGATGTTCTGGTAAGTATTTTCCGTGAGCCTCACTCCTACACCGGCGAGGATTCAGTTGAGATATCATGCCATGCTTCATCATATATCATAAAAAGGATTATTGAATTGCTTATCCGTAACGGGGCTGTTTCGGCTCGTCCGGGCGAGTTTACGATGCGTGCTTTTATGAACGGAAAGATGGATTTATCGCAGGCTGAGGCAGTGGCCGATTTAGTGGCTTCTTCTTCCAGCGCATCGCATAAACTTGCAATCAATCAGATGCGCGGTGGATTTTCGGAAAAGATAGCTCATCTGAGGCAGGAACTTCTTCATTTCGTATCGCTTATCGAGCTGGAACTCGATTTTGGGGAAGAAGATGTCGAGTTTGCCGATAGAAACGAACTTTTTAAGATTGTTAAGAAAGTAAAAAAGTTGTCGGAGAAGCTTGCTTCTTCATTCAGTCTGGGAAATGCAATAAAAAAAGGAGTGCCCGTTGCTATTGTGGGCAAACCAAATTCAGGCAAGTCAACATTGCTAAATGCCCTTCTGATGGAAGAAAGGGCAATTGTATCGGAAATACCGGGCACGACAAGAGATGTGATTGAAGATACTATAGTGATTGACGGTGTGGAATACAGATTTATAGATACTGCAGGATTACGCGAGACAACCGACATCCTCGAGACGCTGGGTATTAAGAAAACTCATGAGAAAATCGAGCAGGCAAGGGTTATTCTTCTTGTTGATGAAATAGCCGACTCACCGGAAATGATAAACAGGCGAATTGATAATTTACGCGATATGATCCGCGGGTCGGACAAAAAGCTGATAATATTGATAAATAAAATTGACACAAAACCGGATGATTTCAGAAAGGAACTGAGAAAAGAAATCCGATGCGAAAAAAATGAAACTCTTCTGTTTATATCGGCAAAAAAGAAGATTGGACTTGAAGAATTGAAGACAAAGCTCGGGGAAGCGATTGAGAAGGAAAGGTTGAACTCAGAGGATGTAATAATAACAAATATAAGACATTATGAGGCGCTTACGAAAGTTTCCGAAAGTCTTGGACGGGTGGTGGAAGGTTTAAAATCAGGCATCCCGGAAGATTTGATTGCAATAGATATAAGGCAGGCGATACATTATCTCGGGGAGATAACAGGTGAAATAACGACTGATGAGATACTCGAGAATATTTTTAAGAACTTTTGCATTGGAAAATAGTAGCCTGTCTGAATTGTGAATTTTAACCAGGAATTGTGCAAAATTCCGATAAATCGGAAAGTGCGGGGTTTGCAAAAAAATGATTTATAATTCACCACGGGTTACACGGGTTCGCACGGAGGATTTAGAAATGAAAATCCGTGTAAATCCGTGAATTCAGTGGTGAATCTTTTTTGGCTTGATAAAGATAGATTTAATAGAACGCTGATTTACGTGGATTTTCAAGCGCGGATTTTATCGAACTAACTGGCGTTAATCGGCCCTGTTCTCGAAGTCCATTGGATTAATTTATCAGACTGTAAAAATAAAACAAAATCCCTGACTTTATTACTCAGAGGTTACAATTTCCACGCATGATAACATGTAATGTCATTATGCCCGGATTTACACCTTTTTAAGTACTCTGGCTAATTCCTGAATCTCATTTCTGAGTTCATTCAATAAGCGATTATTCTGGTCTGCAAAGCGTGCTGTGACATACTGGGCATATAATTCCATATTTTCCTCAACATTCTTTGCCCCTGTGTCCTTTAAGAATTCATCTCTGAATTCATTAAACCTGTTGTGTGATCCGATAATTGCCATAATTCCCGAGTTTATCTGTTAAACAATATTAATAATTCAACTACTTTCATCAATATTAATCAAAATAATAGAATTGCCATTAATACAATGTGATAAAATCACTAAAGTACTAAAGGAAAATAAATGTAAAAGACTATCTTTCAAAGTGAACGTCTGACCAAAAACTTGATTTTAACATTTCCTTATTGTAATTTTGATTAACAAATAAAATAATAAGTCGCATGATCAAATAAAGAAGTAATTTAATATCTTTCCAATAATTAAAATAATTTTTTCTGAGTGATATAATATAATCCGGGAGAACAATATGATTAAAAGACGTAAGTTCTTGCAACAGACAGGTGCGGCAATAGCAATTGCTTTTAGCCACAATCTTTCGGGTTCCTCGAATTCGGAACCTACATTCAAATCAGGATTAATCGAAAATTTTGATTCGAAACGGATCTTTATTGGCGGATTCTCGCACGAAACGAACACATTCCATCCTTTAAAAACCACATTATTTCGTTTCTCTGAATCCGGAGATCCCAAATTGAATGCGTGGAAGGGGTTTGATTATCGTATAGTTACAGGAATAAATGCTACTCCACTGGGAGGCGGGCTCATTGAAGAAGCTCCATGTCGCGATGCAATGGACCGTATTCTGGACTCATTACGTAAAGTAATGCCTGTTGATGCTGTTTTCATGCGTCTTCACGGTGCAATGTATGCAGAAGGAATAGGACATGCTGAAACAGTTCTTATCGGTAAAATTCGTGACCTTATTGGCCCGAAAGTGCCGATTGCCTGCACTTTTGATCTCCATGGCAATATCCCTCTGCGAATGGGACAGTATGCGGATATAATGGTCGGATTAAAAACTGCTCCACACACCGACAGCGGACCCACTGCAGAACTCGCCGGCAGGATTATGTCCGACACTCTAAGCGGAAAAATTAAACCGGTTTCATACGTCCTTCAGATACCGATGATAATTCAGGGTGAGAAAGCAATGACTACTTCTGAACCCTTCGGTTCGCTGGTAGAAGAAGCGCGACGTATTGAACGTGAAGGAATCACCGGATATAAAGAAAGAATACTTGCAGCGACTTTGTTTGTCGGTTGCGCATGGACAGATGCTCCCGACACAGGCATGTCAGTCGCCATAACAGCAGATAGATCAATACAGGCTGCAAAGGCTGCTGCCAGCTTCTTGGCTAAAAAGATATGGGATAGCCGTTACCTGTTCGATTACGGTTGTGAAACCGCCGAGCTTGAAGAAGGTGTTTCTAAAGCTCTCGCTGCAAAGGAATCAACAGTTTTCCTGACGGACAGCGGTGATAATGTAACTGCAAGTGCTCCGGGGGATCTTCCAATCGTACTGCGGTACCTTCTTGAAAGGAAAGTAAACAGTGCTGTGGTTGCCTGTATTAATGATGCGGCTGCAACCAATCGTTGTTTCGATTCGGGAGCAGGTACTAGAATACATCTTTCTATAGGCGCATCAATAGAAAAACGTTATGGTCCGCCTCTTGAAGCAGAAGCAGAGGTAGTCAGGCTGGTTCATCAGCCAAGAATGGCAGTAATACAAATAAATGGCATTGAAACAGTTCTTACAGATGGACCTTATACATTCAGGGATTTGTCTCAATTTGAATTATGTGGTATTAATCCGCTACAAAAGAAAATTGTTGTGTTAAAAATGGGATATCTTTATCCGGGTCTGGCTCCTATCGCACCACGTCACATCATGTTACTTACGCCTGGAGCAGGAGATATGCGGATCGAGAAACTAAAATATACACGTTTGCGCAGGCCAATTTTTCCATTGGATCCTGATACAAAGTTTGATCCATCTAATACTCTTTAACCAGAAATTGTGCAAAATTCCGATAAATCGGAAAAGTGCGAGGTTTGCAAAAAAATGATTTATAATTCACCATGGGTTACACGGGTTCGCACAGAGGATTCTGAAATGAAATCCGTGTCAGCCAGTGTGTTCCGTGGTGAATCTTTTCGGGCCTGATTAGGTACTTTAATGCAGGAAAATCAGGTTTGTTACTTAGGCAATAAACGAACTTCGGAAAGTTCTTTCCCTATCTGCCTGATTCCTTTAAGAATACGCTTCGTCTGTTTGGGAGAAGGAGTTTTCAGGCCTTTAATATATTGAGCCAAAAGGCTTTGATTCATTCCTATACGTTCGGAAAGCACCTTTACATTGATAACTTTATAGAAATCAAAAAAGCTCTGGAGGTCATAAGTGAAAATAATTTCATCAATATCATATAAAAATCCCTTATCTTCAAAAGAAAGATTTACAGCCTCCAGAATATTGGCTTTGAGTTCCTCAAAAGTATTTCCATCTGTTGTAATAAAATTATTTCCCACTGAGGCACCGGCACTATATCCTCTATCCTCTTTTATCACTGTGAAATTGATCCTGGGTTTTTTCATCTTTTGTCCGTTTTTATATCCGCTTGTTTCAACAACTCTTTTAACAAACCTTTCTTAACCTCTTTCCCTGCATGGTAAGATACGGTAAGCTGTTTAGGCTTTACTTACTACAATTATTAAAATAAGGAAATGTTCAAATAAAATCTGAATTATTTATCCCTGTGAAAATAAAGAGCCGTTTTAAAAGAAAGATACCTAACTGCTTCAGGACTCATTTGAAGGATTTTGTGGCTTAGTAGTATATCATATGAATTTTTTCTTACACTAAAGCATTTTGCCAGGTCAGCAACTGCTCCACCTTTAAAAGGTAATAATTCATGTGGTTCTAAATAAAAATATTTCAAATAGCTATAGTCAGTATTTTCATCTATATAATTGCTCCTTTTTAATTCTTCAATTTTCTCTTCAGGTGAAGCATTGTTTAAATCTCTTATTGGAGATAATATAATACTCGTTAATTTCACTTTATTGGATTTATCAATCTCACAAGAATGAGATAATACGATTGCATGGGAAAAAACAGGTTTTGCTGTATATGACCAAGATATTTTTTCTCCTTTAATATTAGTTCCGATAGTAATTGCTCCTAAGTTAATCGCTCCAAGTATTTGAATTCCTTCAAGTATGTCGCCCTGACGCAAAAGGGAATAGTCAATGTCTTGTTTTTCTAAATACATATAACTAATCATCCAATCCGTCATTAAACAAAATTTGCTCGGAATGATCTTCAATCTTCTTTCCGATTGAAACAATTCTTTTAATGGTCTCAGTGTTAATTTTGTCTGGAGACAAATCTGCAATGTAAATAGAATCAAAAGGATCATCTACTTTTATCACACTCCCTGATAGAAGTTTTAAATATTCAGAATATATCACGGCTTCCATATACTCTTTTAGTAATTGCTCAAATCTTATATTGTTAAGGATCGCATTAACAACATTGTTCAAACCAAAGAATGATATTGGGTTATCGGTTTCAAATAAAGGTACGACTTTAGGAACATCAATATCGGATCTTAAAAGTGTCATATTAGTTTGTCTCATAATAAATCTATAAAATTAAGTTCAGAAGTAATATTCATAATGGAATATTTTGCTACTTCAATAATTTCATCAAAATCAAAATTAATGGTTTTAATCGATTCGCTCTTTTTATTGTTAACATCAAAAATTACCCTAAGTCCAACGTTAGTTATAGCACTAATTTCTTCTAAGTCAATAACTTTTTGTATTGATGATAGTTTTGTCTGATCGATCTTAATATCTCGAGTTTCAAAGCAGGAAATCTTATAATTTTTAAAGTAATTCCCCTCTTTAAAGCCAAATTTTACTTCAAATGAACCTAACTCTCTACTTTTCCTATCTATATTTAAAAGTTTATCAAAAACTGGTATTGCTAATTGTAGAGCTGTTTCATCTGATTTGTTTTTGGGGAACTCAAGAGCAACGACTATACCTAGCCATTTATAATTAAGCTCAGGAATCCAAAGCTGTGACAGAATTTCATTAATATTTTTCTTTGTAAAAAGAAATGTCGTTGGTATATCCTCAACAATATGATTTGGGATTTTGCTTATTATTTCAATACGCGTTAGGCTTATGTTGATTATTGTATTACGTGAAGTTACAATAATTCTTGGAGCATCAGGTGGAATATTTTGAGGAATATTTAAAAATTGCACTTTAGCATTATTCTTGCTTTGGAATTCTTTGAGTGCACAACCAAACAGCAAAAATAAGTTATCAACAAATTCAAATTCTATTACTGTATTTGTTTGTGGAATCTGCATACAAAAAAAAAATTGCCTTGGCAAGTTAATAAATTAAAAGATTATTATTGCACTTTTTATTCCTTTTTCTTTGTTTACAAATATTTTTCTTTTCTTTAAAAATAAAAATCTGATTATGGAACAGAAATATATTCAATTTGAAGTGCTTGAAAAATTAATGGTCGGTTTGCTTATGAAAGCCGGCATTCCTGAAGAGGATGCGCGTATTGTCACAGACGTATTACTGCAGGCCGATAAATTCGGAATTGACTCCCATGGCGTTAATCGGCTGAAGCCGATTTATCTCGACCGTATTAAAGACGGAATACTCAATCCAATAACAAACATGGAGATTGTAAGAGAGGGACCTACCACCACTGTGATCGACGGTCATAACGGTATGGGCCATGTGATATCATACAAAGCCATGAATCTCACAATAGAGAAAGCCCGTAAATATGGGATGGCCATGACGGCCGTACGAAATTCTACACATTACGGCATTGCAGGATATTATGCCCTTATGGCTGTACATGAGGATATGATAGGCGTCACAGGCACCAACGCAAGACCTTCCATCGCTCCTACTTTCGGCGTTGAAAATATGCTGGGAACAAATCCTCTTACTTTTGGCATACCAAGCGATGAACCGTTCCCGTTTCTGATCGACTGCGCAACCTCAATAATACAAAGAGGAAAAATAGAACTGTGGGCACGCGAAGGAAAACAAATGCCCAAAGGACTTGTTATCGATGAGAACGGCGAAAGCAAAACCGATCCGCAAGAGGTTCTTAAAGACCTTAATGAAGGCCGCGCTGCACTCGCCCCACTCGGAGGAATTGGAGAAGAGACGGCCGGTTATAAAGGCTACGGATATGCTACCGTTGTGGAAATTCTTTCAGCAGCTTTACAACAAGGCTCATTCATGAAGATGCTTTTGGGTAATAAGGACGGGAAAAAAGTACCAATTCCTATAGGACATTTCTTTATTGCTATCAACATAAACGCTTTTACTGAACCTGGAAACTTTAAAAAAACAACGGGCGATATTCTCAGACAACTGAGAGCTTCACGCAAAATGCCGGGACAAAACCGTATTTATACCGCAGGTGAAAAGGAATACTACCGCTGGCTTGAAAGAAAAGACAAAGGCGTGCCTTTCAATAAAGACCTTCTTAAAGAATTTAGAGGACTCTGCAACGAGTATGGTTTCAAAGAATATATACATTATTTCGAAGAATAATTGAAATTAATTATGTAATACTTTCCATTTTATAATTTCAAGAAAATAAATATCTTTTTTCAAAGCTGAATTTTTTATTTTAGCGGGCTATTTAGTTTTTACAACATATTAAAACATGAATGACATATATAAAAAAATTGACAATTTGAAGGAAAATCTTGAAGGCGAACTTGATTATAATCTTATTACGCGTGTCATGTATGCAACTGATGCATCTGTATATAAAGAAATGCCTTTATGTGTTATATGGCCAAAAAATTCAGAAGATATAAAACAAGTCTTAAAATTTGTCAGAGAAGAGAAAATTTCCTTAATAATGAGAGCAGGCGGGACATCTCTTGCTGGACAGGTTGTAGGTAAAGGGATTATTATGGATGTTTCACGACACATGAATAAAATTCTCGAAGTTAATCCTGATGAAAAATGGGTGAAAGTACAACCCGGAGTCGTACTGGATGAACTTAATTTATTCCTTAAAAAATACGGATTGTTTTTTGGTCCGGAAACATCGACTTCAAATCGTTGCAATATAGGTGGAATGGTTGGGAACAATGCCTGTGGGTCACATTCGCTTATATATGGTTCAACAAGAGATCACACTATCGAGCTGAAAACTATTTTATCCGACGGAAGCGAGGTGATTTTCGGTCCTGTTGAGAAAGATGTTTTCCTTAAAAAATGTGAACTGGATACATTCGAAGGAGCCTTATACAGAAATATCAAAGAAATTCTGGATGACCCTGACAATCAAAAAAGTATTAAAGAAGAATATCCCGACAAATCAGTTAAAAGGAGAAACACTGGTTATGCTATTGATTATCTGCTCGATACTTCTGCTTTCGATAATGATTCCAAAAGGTCGTTTAATTTCTCGAATTTAATAACTGGTTCGGAAGGAACGCTTGCAATAGTTACAGAAATAAAACTCAATCTTCTTGCTTTACCTCCGGCTAACAAAGCTCTCATTTGCATTCATTTGAAAAAGCGTAACGAAGCATTCAAAGCGAATCTTGTAGCTCTCAGACACAATCCGTCGGCAGTTGAATTGATGGATGATAGGATACTTGAGCTTACAAAAAATAATATAACACAGAAAAAAAATAGATTTTTCATTGAAGGGAATCCAGGTGCAATTCTCATAGTCGAATTTATGGGAGAAAGCAAAGAACAGCTTAACACCGACATTAAAAATCTGATAGATGATATGCAAAAATCGGGATACGGTTACCATTTCCCTGTTATTGAAGGCAACGATATTTCAAGAGTTTGGGATTTACGCAAGGCAGGGTTGGGAGTATTATCTAATATGAAAGGCGATGCGAAACCAGTTTCCCTCATAGAAGACACAGCTATAAGTGTTGAATCTCTTCCTGATTATATGGAAGATATAGAAAAAATGCTGAAAAAGTTTGGTAAAGAATGTGTCTATCATGCCCATATTGGAAGCGGCGAACTTCACCTTAGGCCTGTTCTCAATTTAAAAGATCCTGAGGATGTGACTCTATTCCGTACTATAGGATTTGAAACTGCTCGACTTGTAAAAAAGTACAGAGGTTCAATGAGTGGAGAGCACGGAGACGGAAGGCTAAGAAGTGAGTTTATCCCTATAGTGATAGGAGAACATAATTATCAGCTTCTCAAAAAAATAAAACAATGCTGGGATCCTTTGAATATACTTAATCCGGGTAAGATAACTGAAACTGTGCCTATGAATACTTTCTTAAGATATATACCCGGAAAAGAGACACCTAATATTGAAACCTATTTTGATTTTTCATCAACCGACGGGGTAGTAAGAGCTGCCGAAAATTGTAACGGATCGGCCGATTGTCGTAAGTCAATGGTCTTCGGTGGATTGATGTGTCCAAGTTACAGAGCAACAGGAGATGAAAAAAATACTACCAGAGCAAGAGCAAATATTATAAGAGAATTCCTTTGGCAGGATAGTCCGGATCCATGGGATCATAAAGAGATATATGATATTCTCGATCTGTGTTTGTCGTGCAAAGGATGCAAATCGGAATGTCCTTCAAATGTTGATATTGCAAAGCTTAAATCTGAATTTCTTCAGCATTGGCAGGACCGTCACGGAGTTTCTCTGCGGACTTTTGTTGTGGCATATATGCCGTTCTTAACTCGACTTGGAACACCATTCCCTGCTATTTTCAATTATTTCGTAAAAAACAAATTTACCAGCAATTTAATTAAGCGTAGTATTAATTTTGCAACCCAGCGTTCTATTCCTTTATTGTATAAAACCACACTAAGACGATGGCTTAAAAGGAATCTTAAGAAGATTAATCCAGTAAATCCTTCTGGCAAGGTATGTTTTTTTGTTGATGAGTTTACCGACTTGAATGATACTGAAGCTGGAATAAAAGCAGTAAAGCTTCTTACTTCATTAAACTACACGGTTATTACAGTAAATAACACGGTAAGCGCCAGGACTTTTATTTCCAAGGGATTATTGAGGAAAGCAAGAAAGCATATAGATAAGAATATTAAAATACTCGAAAACATAATTTGCGAGGATACTTTACTAGTCGGTATTGAGCCTTCGGCTCTTCTTGGTTTCAGAGATGAATATCCAGAACTTGCAAGTGAATACTTGAGAGAAAGCGCGCGGAAAATTTCAAAATATTGCTATCTCCTTGACGAGTTTATTGCAAGGGAATTTAATATGGGAAAAATAAAGAGGGAACTTTTTACATCCGAGAAAAAAAATATTCTGCTTCATACTCATTGCCAGCAAAAATCTATTGGATCGTCAAATTCACTTATAGAAAGTCTTTCGATACCTTTAAATTATAATGTAACAGAAATTCCATCAGGGTGCTGCGGCATGGCAGGGGCATTTGGGTATGAAAAGGAACATTATGAACTCTCCAATAAAATAGGAGAGCTTGTTTTGTTTCCGGAAGTCCGCAATTCCTCATCTGACACGATAATAGCAGCGCCCGGCACGAGCTGCAGGCATCATATTGAAGAAGGCACCGGAAGGAAAGCAATGCATCCTGCCGAGATACTTTATGATGCGTTGAAGAAAAAGAATGAATTATAATCCGAAGCAATTAATTACCGGGATTTTTTATTTCATTATAATAATTTGTAAAAATCCCCTTTACAAGAGGCTTATAATAAAGCCAGAAAAATCTTCTGGGGTCATTTTCTTTATTGGAATAATATATTCCTTTTTTGCCTGGTAGACCATTCAAACGGGACGTCCAGAAATTTATCTTATTAGCTGTAAAATCACCACAAAAATAATAAGTCCGCTGGTTATTCGGATCTGTAATTACTGCAGGGAATTCGTTTAATAAATTATAATCTGCAAGTATGGAATCTCCTTCAGAAGTAGTTTCAATTTTATATTTTGATATAATTATATTCTCTTTTGGATGTATAATATCAAACCAGCCTTCAAAACCTACTCTTTGTGCAACTCCATATTTTTTACTATAAACTGAATCGGTGATTATGACAGGAACAGAATTTTTAAGCTGTTTACCTTCTTCAAGCACAATAATATTCTGGTTGTTTAACAAAACAATTCCTGGTTTTGTAAATGTCCATGGTTTAAAGTATTGCCTGCGGTACATGGCGGTCATCCATATAGGAAAATCTTTATTCTCTCTTGCCGCAGTATCAAGCGAGCTGAAATATTTTCCTGTCCATCCGTCGAACTCAATACCAAGACGTTCTTTAGTTTTATATCTTTCCAGATCGGCAGTAGGATAATCAAACGTATTATATTCAAGAATACAGAGCTTATTTCGTAATTGCATTTCAACCAGGTAAAGATAATCAGTGTTATTAAGTCCTCCATATAGTTTTCTCGACCTTCGGCTCTTACTTATTCCCCTATACCAATCATTCGTAAAAACGCCATAAGTGTCAGTATAATAGAGGGCATCCATAGAGTCGGCAATAGACATGATTTCTGTAATTCTAAGATTATTTTGTTTCCAGCCCTTTTCGCGCAACGGTCGTGTAGGGAAAAAACCATAATAGTCTTTCCTGAATGAATAACTATTACCATTGCTTTTAACAAATCTCCCATTTGTAAGTACCCATACAAGAGATTTATGGTTTATTCTTTCCAATGTTGGAACGGTTTTATCCAATATTATGATATTGATTGGTTTTTTCTCCTGAAAAGCCCAGCGGAAAAAATTTATTGCCGGTAATATCAAGATAAGACCCAGAATAATAATTACGATAATTAAAGGCTTTTTCATATTGTAAAATATATTTGAAAAGATTCAAATACTATAAACTTCTGCTTCAATCAATAAAACAATATAATTTAACTGTTAAAAATATTAATTTATTTTTTTATACAAAATATATTTCCCCCAATTTAGTAAAAAATAATTAACATATTAACTTTTAAGTTTTTCAAAATAAATGTTTCATTATATTACTATATATGAATAATTAGTGTTATATATTAACAATCAATACATTGGATTTATTTTTTTTATTTTTTTTATTTTTAAAATTATATCGGGCTTTTGATAAACTTTTTAAACTTTTTTTAATATTAAGTATTTAACCTGCATCATTCATGCAGAAGATAA
This sequence comes from Bacteroidales bacterium, assembly GCA_017999895.1. Taxonomy (GTDB): domain Bacteria; phylum Bacteroidota; class Bacteroidia; order Bacteroidales; family VadinHA17; genus LD21. Next base: position 29,867 of record JAGNKY010000008.1, on the reverse strand, counting down.
AAAATTAAAAAGATAAAAGTCAGGCAATTGCAAACTTTTTTCAATCTTTTTCTGTTAAGTTGATTTTTATTATTGTTTTTCATAATGTTTTGAACCTTTTGTCTTTTACCTTTTGTCTTTTGTCTTTTCTGAAGTTTATGAATTAATAAGATTAAGTTGTTGTTTTATAAAATAATGTTGTCTTAATTATAATAGAATAACTTATAAATCTTTAAAAAAGTTGCATTACATGTAAATTATTAATATTTTATACAATTGTTCAATAAAAATAAGTCGACGTCCTTTTTATTAACTTTACGCAAAAGATAATAACATGCTTGCAAACCAACCTCTTGCAGAAAGGATGAGACCTTTTGATCTCGATGATTTTGTCGGTCAGGAGCATCTTGTAGGTCCGGACGCTATACTTAGAAAAGCGATTGATTCCGGTAAAATTCCATCTTTTATTTTATGGGGCCCTCCAGGGACGGGCAAAACAACTATTGCAAAAATTATTGCAAACAAACTAAAACGACCTTACTTCCAACTAAGTGCCGTGCATTCAGGAGTAAAAGATGTGAGAGATACAATAGAAAAAGCAAAAAAACAGCAATTCTTTGACAGGCCAAATCCTATTTTGTTTATTGATGAGATACACAGGTTTAACAAATCACAACAGGATTCGCTTCTTAGCGCTGTGGAACAGGGAATTATTACATTGATTGGAGCCACCACAGAAAATCCCTCTTTTGAAGTTATTCCCCCTTTACTTTCACGCTGCCAGGTTTATATTATGAATCCTCTAAGTGAGGAAGATTTATTAAAACTTATTGAAAGGGCTCTTAAGAAAGATACATACCTTTCCAAATATAATATCTTCGTCAAAGAATATGAGGCTTTGTTAAAGTTTGCAGGAGGTGATGCAAGAAAACTGTATAATGCTCTTGAACTTGTTGTTGCATCTGAATCCGATAAAGATGAGTCCGGAGAAATGACTATAACGAATGAAAAGGTTCAAAAAATTGTTCAAAAGAAAATGGCTTTGTATGATCGCGCGGGCGACCAGCATTATGACATTATATCTGCTTTTATAAAGTCCATAAGAGGCAGCGATCCAAATGCTGCAGTATACTGGCTGGCAAGAATGGTGGAAGGTGGTGAGGATCCACTGTTTATTGCCAGAAGAATGGTTGTTCTTGCTGCAGAAGATATCGGCCTTGCCAATCCTAATGCATTATTAATGGCACAAACATGTTTCGAAGCAGTCAATGTAATAGGCTGGCCCGAATCGCGGATAATTCTTTCCGAAGCGGCAATATATCTGGCTACATCACCAAAGAGTAATTCATCTTATATGGCAATAGAAAATGCACAGAGTAAAGTAAAAGAGTCAGGAGATCTGCCTGTGCCATTACATCTAAGAAATGCCCCGACATCACTTATGAAAGACCTTGGATATGGCAAAGATTATAAATATGCGCATAGCTATGAGGGAAATTTCATACAGGATGATTTCCTGCCGGAGGAAATAAGAAAGACCATATTTTATGAGCCTGGGAATAATCAGAGAGAGAATGATATCAGAAAAAGGCTTTCGAATCTCTGGAAAGAATACTATAAATATGATTTATAAATTTAAGATTCTTTAAATAATTTTTTATATTTACCTGTTTCAGGCAAGTTTTGAATATACAGGGCCTAAAATATTATGAATCCGGCAATTTCCTGCTAATTGCAGGTCCTTGCGTGGTTGAAAGCAGAGAAGTAATTTTTACAACTGCTTCTCATCTTTGTGAGCTTGCCGACAAATACAAGATACCGTTTATTTTCAAATCATCTTATCGTAAAGCTAACAGGTCAAGATTTGATTCTTTTACAGGTATTGGAGATATACCTGCCCTTGAGATGCTGGCCGAAGTGAGAGAAAAGTTTTCCGTTCCGGTTATAACTGACATTCACAATCCGGATGAGGCAAATATTACGGCAAAGTTCGTTGACGTAATACAGATTCCTGCTTTTTTATGCAGGCAGACCGATTTACTCGTTGCTGCTGCAAAAACCGGTAAATGGATAAATATTAAAAAGGGACAATTTTTATCTGGTTATGCAATGAAGTTTGCAGTTGAAAAAATAATCGAAGCCGGAAATAATAACATAATGCTTACCGAACGTGGGAACACATTCGGTTATCAGGACCTTGTTGTGGACTTCAGAAATATTACAATAATGAAAAAAACAGGGTTACCTGTAATAGTTGATTTAACTCACTCTCTTCAGCAGCCAAATCAGCCTGAGGGTGTTAGTGGTGGCATTCCTGAAATGATTGAAACTATTGGAAGGGCTGCAATAGCTGTTGGAGCTGATGGTGTTTTTATTGAAACTCATCCTGAACCTGCAAAAGCACTTTCTGACGGTTCAAACATGCTTAAACTGTCAGATATGGAATCTCTTATTTTAAAATTATTAGCTATAAGGAATACTGTTAACTCTTTTATTTAAAAACATTAAACAATCCAATCATAAAAAACGTTTTAACCTTATTTAATAAAAATGAAATCAGGAAGAGGTGTTTAATGCCTCTTCCTGATTATTTCAGCCGACCTGTAAGCCGGGTTCTGTAAGGATTCTTTTTCTAAAAAGAAGTTTTAGCCCTTTTCCATCATTTATCTTGCTCAGCCATTGCTGGCCGAGTCGTACGACCTACCCCCCGGCATTGGACGAGCAGCCCTCAATCGCCGGTATACTTGGTCTTTCAACCCATAAGGTGCACGGCTTCCGCTGTCACCAGCAGAACCGGTGAGCTCTTACCTCACCTTTTCACCCTTATTCCCTTTTCCTTACCTTCAGGCAAGGTACATGGGAACGGTTATTTTCTGTTGCACTTCTATACCCTCACGGATATCTTCCAGTTAGGAAGTATGGTGCTCTGTGTTGCCCGGACTTTCCTTTCCGCCAGACGGCGGAACGATGGAACGGTCAGCTGTATTACAAAATTAATAAAATAAATGCTAAAAAGCAAATGATAATTATACTACAAATAGTATGCTACATTTAAACGATTGTTAATACAATAATAAAATTCGTAAATTTGCAACTGTTTTTATAATTTTCATTTGCATACTGTCAGTGATTACGCTTATATCTCCGAATGATGAATTTTTTACAAAGTGGCCTGAGTTGAGATGTTATCGATGATGAACAACAAAGAAATAAATTTTAACAATTATTAAGCTGATGACGGAAAGTCAAGTTTATTTTTTGGCGACATTGCCTATAATAAAAAAGTGTATTCAGAATTCATCGTGGTATTATTTGATTTATTAGAAAAATATTGACAGTAAAAAGTGAACAATTCTATTACAAATTCTCTTAAAGACATTAAGGTTCCTGATCTGAAAGAATTCTCATTTAGTCTGCCTCAAGAACGTATAGCTATCTATCCATTGCCGGAAAGAGATATGTCAAAGCTGCTTATATATAATAATGGTATAATATCAGAAAACATTTTCAAAAATATCTTTGAGTATTTACCCGAGAATAGCTGCATCGTCTTTAATAATTCAAAGGTAATAAAGGCCAGGTTTTTCTTTGAAAAAGAGAGTGGCGGTAAAATCGAGATATTATGTCTTGAACCATTAACTCCTGTTGATCTTTATAAATCATTAAGGTCGAAAAAAACTGTTGAATGGAAATGTATAATTGGCAATCTTAAGAAATGGAAAAACGGTATTACTATCAGAAGAAATTTTCTTTCAGACAATAAAACGTTTAATCTTTATGCAGAAAGAGTTGGGAAAGAAGATGGAGAAGCATGGAGGATCAGATTCAGTTGGGATCCGGATGATTTAACTTTTGGCCAGGTGATCGAGCTTGCAGGTCATGTCCCGCTACCACCCTACATTAAAAGAGATGATGAACCGGAAGATTATTTTAGGTATCAGACAGTTTATTCAAAAATTGAAGGTTCGGTTGCAGCTCCAACTGCAGGCTTACATTTTACACCGAAATTACTGGAACAGGTAAAAAATAAATCAATAGAACACATTGACATAACTCTTCACGTTAGTGCGGGGACTTTTTTACCGGTAAAAGAAAAAAATATCATCGAGCATGAAATGCACAGGGAATTTTTCTCAGTTGATGCAAGTTCAATTGAACGACTTTTAAGAATAATAAATAACCACTCTCCTGTTATTTCTGTAGGTACAACTTCAATGAGAGCTCTTGAAAGTATTTACTGGGCAGGAGTAAAACTAAGCAGGAATTATAATAAACATGCAAATCATAATAGTAACAAAAATATATATGTAAGTCAATGGGAACCTTATATTGCTGATTCACATCTGAAAGTATCTGAATCTCTTGAAGTTTTGCTTGATTGGATGACAAAAAAAGGAATTTCAACATTAAGAGCTTCAACCAGACTGATAATTGTTCCGGCTTATAGATTCATGATTCCAGACATTCTGATAACGAATTTCCATATGCCTGAAAGCACTTTGCTACTTCTAGTAGCGGCATGGATTGGCCCCGACTGGAAAAAGGTTTATGATTATGCTTTATCAAGGGATTTCAGATTTTTAAGCTATGGAGATTCTTCCCTCCTCTTCAGAAATAACTCAGATATAACAATGAATAATATAACAAATTTTTGATTTTAAATTGATTTTTTATTATTTGGCGTCAAAATTTTTTTTTATGAATGAGAAAAAGTTAATGGATCAGATAAGTGCAATATTCGGGATATTTATGACCTTTTTTTATATTGGCGTAGGACTTTTTCTGATAATGGCAAAAAATATTTATAATATTGATCCGGTACTAAGAAAAATTGTTGGATTTTCTTTTCTTTTTTACAGTTTATACAGAGGATACAAGACATATCTTAAGATAAAAGAGGCATTTTTCCCTTAATTCATTTTTGAAGAGAAGAAAGTAAAATTTAATTTAAAGGAATTTTTCCTTCTCAAATATTGGTACTATTGGCATATTCTTTGCAATAATAGACATTGGAATTATTAGCATTATTAAAAATAAAAAAAGTTATTACTATGGAAATAGTAGAAGATATTCAAAAATTTTTTATAATTGCATGCCGTTTTTTGTATTCAAAATTCAGGATTTTTTTCATGAATCGTTTCTCTGAGATTAGAGCAGAAAAGATATTGATTATTGCAGTAATATTTATGTTTTCCTGCACTAACAAGGGAGGTATAGAATTTCCGACTGATACTCCAACAAGTGGTGATATAAAGATACTTGTGGACGACTCTTTCAAGCCCTTGTTAGATGCAGAAATAAATGTTTTTACAGGTCTTTATAACAATGCCAGAATAACACCCATATATAAACCTGAGGTGGATGTTGTTAATGACTTCATGAATGATTCGGCAAAAGTTATGGTCACAAGCAGAAAACTAACAGATGATCAGATAAAATACTTGCGGGATACTCTGGTTATAGCAAAAACAACAACTTTTGCAATCGATGCTATTGCTTTAGTACTTAACAAAGAAAATCCTGATTCACTTTTTTCCTATGATGAAGTACACGATATTTTCACAGGAAAAATTACTGATTGGAAGCAGATTAATCCTAAATCGCAGTTAGGAAAAATCAGAGTTATTTTTGATAATGCAAAATCAGGGAATGTAAGATATTTCAGAGAAAAATTTGATTATCAAGATCCTCTACCAAAAACTTTTTTTGCAGTAAATTCGAATCCTGAAGTAATAAATTTCGTTGAAAAAAATAAAGATGCTATTGGTATTTTAAGTGTAAGCTGGATAAGTGATAAGGACGATTCATTGAGCAGGAGTTTTATCAAGCGAATAAAAGTTGCCGCCATATCGGTTCCATATATTGATGAAACTTCATATTACAGACCTCAACAAGGATTTATTTATACTAAATCATATCCTTTTACAAGAGAGATATATATGATAAAAAGAGAAACTCATGTCGGACTTGGTTCAGGCTTTATTAACTGGGCATGTGCTGAACAAGGTCAAAGAATCGTACTTAAGTCAGGTATTGTACCTGCAACTATGCCAATCAGGCTTGTTCAGATAAAATAATAAATTTAAAGTATATTTTAAAAATACTTTTAAATTTACATATATTAACTAAGTAATAATTAATTAACTTCATAAAAAAGAAACGATGAAACGTAAAATTTTAAAAACAGGACTTTTATTTACTTCTATAGTATTTTTGGTTTCTTCAAATGTTTCCATATTGAAGGGGCAGGATCTTAATACTGCTCTTTCATACACAAGAAGTGAAGCATACGATAAAGCTGCAGAAGTATACAAACAGCTTATTGAAAAAGAACCAAATAATGCGAAATACTATTATTATTTTGGTGAGAATTGGCTTCTCGATTATTTTTCTGACACAATATCAAACTCTCTTCAAGTTTACACCAGAGAAGCTAAAGCACTATTCGAAAAGGGAGTAAGTGTTAATCCAGCTGAACCGTTGAATTATGTTGGACTGGCCAAAGTGGCTTTTTATAACCACGATTATAAGACAGCAGATGAGATGAGGGCAAAAGCCAGAAGTTTACTTCTTCCTTATAAGAATATCAAAAAGATGACTCCTCCGGCAAAAGATTATGCTTTCACTCTTGCAAAACTTGCCGAATCATATATTACAGAGAAATTTACAGTCGATACAGCCAAGGCCTTACCTTTTATTCGTGAAGCACTTAAAATAGATTACAAGAATCCAGATATATATCTTATTGCAGGTGATATTTACAATCTTGTACTCGATGGTTCCAATGCAATAAAGAACTATAATCTTGCGCAGGATTATGATCCTAGCTCACCTACTGCTGCAATGAAGATTGGAAGTATATATGTAAAGGCAAAAAATCTGGGTGCGGCCATACCATATTTTGAAAGAGCTATTGAACTGGACCCTAATTTTGCACCTGCTTATCGTGAACTTGGCTCTGTATACTCAATGGCACGAAAATATGACATGGCTAAGAAATATTATGAAAAATATCTCGAGCTTACCAAAGGCAACATTCCTGCGAAAATTGCTTATGTGCGTTCGCTATATTATGCTGGCGAATATGATGAAGTAATTAAGAATGTTGACGAAATATTTGAAGTCGACAAATCAAAAGCTTATCTTAATCGTCTGGCTGCTTATTCATGTTATGAAAAAAAGAATCCAGATTATGAGAGGGCACTGAAATATATGGAAACTCTTTTCCAAACAGTTTCACCTGATCTTATAATCAAAAGAGACTATGTTTATTTGGCAAAAATATTGCTTAAAAAGAATCAGAATTATATTAATCTATTGAACGAAAGAGATAAGCTAATGTCTCAGCTTGAAAATGAAAAGTCGAGATATAATCGAGCCGCAACTGCTACAGAAAAATCTAAAATTAAGCCTGCGGTTGACACTTTAAATGCTCGTCTTACAAGAATTAATAACCAGATAGCTTCGGCTGAACAGGAGATAAACAGAGCATTTGATGCTTATAATCAGGCTCTGTCATACGATCCTGAGGATGCTTCTCTGATTAATGAAATTGCACTGAACTATTACAATTTCAGGCGATATGAAGATGCGGCAAAAATGTGGTCAAAACTTATTTCTCTTGGAAGAAAAGATATAAATGATTATATGCAGGTTGGCAGAGCCTATTATGTAGGCGGAAATTTTAAAGCAGCCGATTCAATCTTCAATATTGTCATTGGAATTCAACCTGATTATCTGCCAGCACATTTGTATATTGCAAGGACATATTCAAAAATGGAATCCAGCCCCAAAGAAGGACTTGCAAAACCGAAATTTGAAAAAGTAATTCAAGTAGCATCATCCGATTCATTGAAAAATGAATCAGAGATGATCGAAGCTTTCACTTATCTGGCATATTATTATCTGGAGAATAACGATTTTACAAAGGCAAGAGAATATTATTCACGTATGATTGAATTCAATCCAAATAATATGGAAAACAAAACACGTGGTTATATGGGTCTTGCTCAGGTTGAAATAAGAATGGCCATAAATGAAAAAACACTCGAGGGTAAGTTGCCGTACCTTTCAAGAGCAGGAGAAAATTATAAGAAAATCCTTGCTTATGATCCTGAAAATGAAGTAGCAAAATCATCGCTTAAATGGGTTCAGGATTATGAAACGTCAATTAAAAAGGGCATAAATCCCAACGAGCTTAAAGGAGTTGTAAGAAGTTCAACAGGAGAACCTATCGTCAACGCCTCAGTCAGAATTAAGGACACAGCCGCTGAAACATATACAAATACTAAGGGTGAATTTAAATTTGAGATACCACAGGCATCGGAGGCACTTATCATAAGTGCACCGGGTTATCAGACTAAGGAGATTCCTATTTCAAGGCCATTAAAACCTCTGACTATAATTCTTGAAAAATAAAAGCAATGGTGGCTGAATTTTATTACATAACACAGTGTACATTTTATAAGAAAGAGAACAAATAAAAAATTTCAGGTATAATTAAAAATTTAATAATTCAATTTGGAATATTAAGCAATTATAGTATATATTTGCACCATATTAAATTTATAGTTAAAAAATTCTTAACCTAAACAAACAGAGAAAAAATGAGTAAACAAGGAAGTTCATTTAAAGATGTGTTGCAAAGTGCATTCGCAACCATTGTTGTGCTAGTTGCCTTTTTAGTATCCCTTTATTTATATAATAATGTAATGGGAGATCCGGTAAACTTTCAAGGAGGTAATCCTAAAGGAACTCCGCTTGAGGGTAATTATCTCGGAATTATTTATAAAGGCGGTTTTATTGTCCCTCTGCTTATGACCTGCGTTATGGTCGTTATTATCATGGCAATTGAAAGATGGTATACTCTCAGAAGAGCTAAAGGTAAAGGCAGACTTAATGTTTTTGTCCGCAAGCTACAAAAACTTATGGAAGAGGATAAGATTGAGGAAGCCATTGAAGAATGTGACAGACAGAGAGGTTCACTTGCAAATGTTATGAAGGCAGGGTTAATCCGTTACCGTGAGCTTCAAAATGACAAAACTCTTTTGAAAGATCAGAAAATTCTTTCAATCCAGAAGGCTTTTGAAGAAGCTACGGCACTTGAGTTACCGATGCTTGGTCGTAACATGGTATTCTTTGCAACGCTTGCTCCGGGCACAGTGCTTATTGGACTTATCGGAACAGTTCTCGGTATGATCCGTGCATTTGCCGCTCTTGCCATGTCAGGTGCTCCTGATGCACTCGGTCTTGCAACCGGTATTTCAGAAGCTCTTGTCAACACGGCATTTGGTATTTCCGGTTCTGTTCTTTCACTGTTCGCATATAACTACTTTTCCAACATGATTGATAATTTCACCTTTAAAATTGATGAAGCAGGGTTCAGTCTGACCCAAACTTTTGCAGCATCAATTAAGAGTTAAAATCAATGATTTATCTTTTGGTTTAAAAACAGTAAAAAGAAACCAACAATGCCAAAAATTAAACTACCAACAAAACAACCATTTATCGACATGACGCCGATGGTTGACCTGTTTTCGTTGTTGCTTGTATTTTTTATATTGACAGCAACCTTTAGACAGAACGAACCGGCTCCTGTTGATACGCCTTATTCAGTAGCAGAAAAACCTATACCTGATTTTAATAATATGACCATTGTTATATCAAAGGATAATCGTATTTTTTTCAATGTTGACAATGGCCCTGATACATTATTTAAATTTAGAGAAAAAATTCTTGCAGAGGTAGGTAAATATTACAATATTGAATTTACTCCTGACGAGCTCAAAGCTTTTGGAAAGCTTCAAACTTCAATAGGAGTACCTATCGAAAATATTAAAGAATTTTTGAATACAACCGATAAGTCGAGAAAAGATCAACTTCAAACTGGAATCCCTATTGACTCACTTAATAACCAGCTTGCAACGTGGGTTCTTTGTACTCGACAGGTTAATCCTAATGTACAGGCAAGTATAAAAGGAGATGCTGGAATTGAGTATCCAATCGTTAAAAAAGTACTTGATATACTTCAGGAAAAAAATGTCAAAAGGTTTAATCTGGTTACTAATCTAGAAGCAGTGAAAATAGAAGAAGAAACAATACAATAGTGAAATGGCAGATATAGGTGCACAAGAAACTCCAAAAAAAGGCGGAAAAAAGACTCTCAAAAAGAAAGTAGTCCGCATTGATATGACGCCAATGGTTGATCTGATGTGTCTTCTGATTACTTTCTTCATGCTTACAACAGCCTTTAGTAAGCCTAAGATTATGGAAATAATTCTTCCTGAAAAGATCAAAAGCGAAAAGGAAAAAGCTGAAGCTCCAAAGATTGCAAAAAGTCGCACTTTGAATATCATACTCGGCCCTGATAATAAAGTTTTATGGTATACAGGAGCTGTTGATGACCCTAGAAATCCCCCTCCATTGCAGATTACAGACTTCGGTCCAAATGGGATTCGTCAGCTTCTTCTTGAAAGAAATAGAGCTCTTTTCAAAAAGATAGATCAATTCCAGAAAGACGTTATTGCAGGGAAGATTAACATAAAACGTGATTCTCTTGAGGCTGCTATCCGTCAACTTAAAAACGAAGATGACACAGGACCAATAGTGCTTATTAAACCATATAAGAAATCTACTTATGGTAACTTTGTTGACATTCTTGATGAAATGTCCATTGTAGGGATAGCTCGTTATACAATTGTGGATATTGCCCCAATTGAAGAACAGATGGTTGAGAAGGCTCTCGGCATAACTCCTGAACCAGAAATAAATAATTAACCATTAATTATCAGGATTATGGCAAAAGAAAAAATCGAAGCTCCTAATTTCGATGAAATAATCTTCGAAAAAAGGAATAAAGAATACGGTGCATATCTCCTGCGGAAAAATTACCCTAAGTATTTAACTATAGGGATGATAATTGGCATCGTTGTCACCAGCATTGCTATAGTTGGCCCTTATATAAATGCGAAAGCCACAGAGAGTCAGAAAAAGCGTGTTGAAAGGACAGTTGAGCTTAAACTTGAAAATCTTGAACAACCGGAAAATATGGTTGAACCTCCTCCTCCACCCCCACCTCCTCCCCCGGAGGAAGTTACTAAAGTCTCTCAATACGTGGCCCCTGTCGTCGTTGACACAGTGAGGCCTGAAGAAGTGAGGCAACTTATGACCGTAGATGAAGCTAGAATTGAAGTTAGAAATGAAGATATCGGTGAAGTCATAGAAGTTATTGAAGAAGTACAGGAAGAAGTACAGGAAGAAGAAGCTCCAACCGAAGTATTCGTGGTTGTTGAAGAAATGCCTTCATTCCCTGGCGGAGAAAAAGCATTGATGGATTTCATCTATTCTAATATACAATATCCAGAAATCGCAAAAGAAAATAATATCCAGGGAACTGTTACAGTAAGATTTTGTGTAACATATAAAGGAACAATTGACCAGGTTTCAATTTTAAAAGGAGTAGATCCATCTCTCGACCAGGAAGCAATAAGAGTCGTTAAAATGCTTCCGCCATGGAAACCAGGTAAACAAGGTGGGAAACCTGTTAACGTATGGTACGTCCTACCTATTAAATTTGTGTTACAATAAAAATCTTTAAATTAAATAAAATAAAAAAGGGCTCTAAATGAGCCTTTTTTTATTTTCAATTTTTTTATTTTCAATCCACCTCTTTTCGTAATAATTTAATAAATTTTACAATATCCTCTTCATTAGTATCCCAGCTCGTCATCAAACGATATTCCGACTTCATTTCATCCCATGAATAGAAAAAAAATTCTTTCTGTAACCTTGATGCGATATCAGATGGTAAAATAACAAAAACACCATTTGCCTGCACAGGCTGAGTTACAGTAACACCTTTGATATCTTTAATTTCATTAAAAAGAAGTTGTGCCATCTCATTTGCATGTTTTGCCATTTCAAACCAGAGATTATTTCTGAACCATGCAATATATTGTGCAGCTATAAATCTCATTTTTGACGCAAGCTGCATGCCCTGCTTTCTCACGTATTTAAAATCATCTGTTAATCCCTGTTTTAAAAAACAAACAGCATCGCCGAACATCATGCCATTCTTTGTTCCTCCGAATGAAAGTACATCTATTCCTGCATCAGTAGTAAAAGTCTTGAATGGAAGGCCCAATGATACAGATGCATTGGCAATCCTTGCTCCGTCCATGTGAATAAACATATTATGTTCATGGGCGTAATCTGCTATTACTTTAATTTCATCAGGCCTATATACCGTACCCATTTCAGTTGGCTGAGTTATAGATATCACCTTTGGTTGTGAATGATGTTCCACTCCAAAACCATACATGTGCCGTTCAAGCATATCGGGTGTCAGTTTGCCATCGGGCGTATCGACAGTTAAAACTTTACATCCTGCGAATCTCTCTATAGCACCACACTCATCCTGTACAATATGAGACGTTGATGCTGTAAGAATTGAATTCCATGATTGCGTAACTGCTGAGATTCCAATCACATTTGCGCCGGTGCCGTTAAACACGAAAAATACTTCGGTATCATTACCAAGATATTCTCTGAATATGCTTTCTGCTCGACTAGTATATACATCAGCTCCATAAGAAAGAACATGACCTTTATTAGCTGCAATTATCTCATCAATGATAGCAGGATGAACACCTGAATTATTGTCACTTGCAAATCCTTTTCTTATAATATTCATTCAAATCCAAGTGAGAAAATATTAATTACAAAATTCGAAACACTATAAATCTTTAATCATCTGATTTTTGAGCCTTTAACTGCAAAGAAAGTAATATAAGCATAATAAACAAACATACAGCATAAAGCAACAATAAGGCCGATACTTTTTTGAATGCTGCCCATTATTATAGGAAGAATGGCGGCACCTATGACAGAAGTAGCGATTACACCGGAGCCGACTTTAGAATGTGGACCAAGATCTTCAAGAGCAAGATTATAAATACAAGGCCACATTATAGAATGCATTAAACCTGTTCCAAGGAACAGTACAAGAGCAACCTGGCTCATTCCTGCCGTCCCAAGAATTAATGAAAGAAGAAGCATTACTGCAGCAAAAACTGCATTGAAACTTAATATTGCTCTTGCAGTAAATTTGCGTAATATAAAAATACCGGCAATACGGCCAACCATAAGGCCTGCCCAGTAGTAGGCAAGCAATTTTGTTCTCATCTCCCCATCAAAGTCAAATCCAAGCCGTGCCGAATAATCTGCAAAAAAACTTGGTATTCCAATTTCAACTCCCATGTAAAAGAAAATAGCGAGTGATCCCAGCCAGAGGTGCGGATATTTATAAGCATTTGATTTATATTTTTTTTCTTCACCTCCGGTCGTCTCTCCTTCTTTTATTTCCGGCAATCGAAGAAAGAACATTATAATTACGATTATCAGAGTGGCTATTCCTATACCGGCAAAAGGACCCTGCACAGCTTTTGGATCAGCAGCAGCACCTGTAGTTGATGATACGATCAACATTGAAACAAAGATAGGTGCAATTACTGTTGCCAGTGAATTAAGAGCATTTGTGAGAGTAAGCCTACTAGCAGCTGTTTCGGGTTCCCCAAGAGCATTCACATAAGGATTTGCAGCTACCTGCAATATAACAACACCTATTGCAAAAACTGAAACTGCACTTAAAAAACCATAATAACCAAGAGTAACACCTGGAATGCAAAGGAAAAAACCCAGGCTTATAAGCCCGAGACCTGTAACTACACCATTCTTATAACCGATACGGTTAAGCAGATAGCCTACAGGAATTGAAAGAATGTATGCCCCATAAAAGAATGTATTGGGCAATTGCTTTTCCACTTCATTAAGTTGGAAAGCATCCTTCAGATAATTGATCAATGAATTATTCATCGTTGTGATAAAGCCAAGAAGAAAGAAAAGCGCGGCCATCACAATCATAGGAAAGAGATAATTATTTTTATTTGTCGTCATATCTTTTAGTATTTGGTTTAGTATTTGGTAAGGTTAAAAATTGCCGTAAAAAACTTTTTAACCGACTTTGAATTTATAAATAACAACATGTTTATATTCTTCGCCCGTATTTAGAATAACAGAAGGAAAATGGGGCTTATTTATTGAATCTGGAAAATGTTGTGTTTCAAGGCAAAAAGCCCAACGTTTACCATATATTTTCCCTCCCTTTCCTCTTTCATTGTCAACCCAGTTTGCGGTATAAAACTGAACTCCGGGTTGTGTGGTATAAATTTCCATAATTCTTCCTGAAACAGGATCTCTTGCGATAGCGGCAAGGTCAAGAACACCAGTGCGATGGTTCAAAACCCAGTTATGGTCGTATCCGGCACCAAATTTTAATTGTTCATAGTCATTATCTATAAATAACCCAATTTTCCTAAGAGCTATAAAATCCATTGGTGTTCCTTTTACACTTAATATTTCACCAGTGGGTATTGAAGTTTCATCTACCGGTGTAAAAAAAGCACCATTAATCATTAATTCTTGATTATAAATATTTCCAGAGCCTTCACCCGCCAGGTTGAAATAAGAATGAGATGCAAGATTTACAATTGTTGTTTTATCGGATATTGCAAAGTAATCTATTCTTAGCTCATCATCATCAGTTAGAGTATATTTAACTGATACGGTGAGGTTTCCGGGATAGCCTTCTTCCCCATCGGCGGATAAATATTCAAGTGATACAGAAGAAACAGATGTTTTTACTACATTCCATACTACTTTGCTGAAGCCTATTATCCCGCCATGAAGGTGATTAGGACCACTATTTTTAGCAAGGGAATATTCTTTTCCATCCAGTTTAAATTTTCCGCCTGCTATCCGGTTTGCACAGCGGCCGCATACAGCTCCCATATAAGGACTGTTGCCCTTTATATATTCCATGGCTGTGTCGTAGCCCTGAACAATATCTTCCATCTTTCCATTATGGTCAGGTACAAATAAGCTTACAATTATTGCTCCATAATTAGTAATTTGCGTTATAAGACCGTTTTTATTCTTCAGAGTATGTAGGACAACAGGTTTATCTGAATATACAGTCTTAAATGATTCTTCATCTATTATCTTCATAGTTTTGCAGTGTAAAAACAACAATTATTAATTAATCTCATTATTCAAAGTTCCACAACACCGGCTCCCTGGTGCCTAATAAAAAGGTTATGGCAGGAACCCTTCCCAAAGAAATGTTCAAGCATACTTACATATTTGTCTAATATATTTTGAGGTACAAATGCCTGTATTGTGCCTGCAAATCCTCCTCCATGGACACGCCATGCACCTTTCCCTTTCAGCACAAGTTCGCTAAGTGCAAGGGCGAGAGATACTCCTTGCTCTTTTACATTGCTTACAGGGTATATATTCTGATTGTACATAAATGAACTATAACCTGAATCAACAACCATATTGAGAAATGCTTTAAAGTCGTTTCTTTCAAGGGCGGCTACCTGGTCAACAACTCGTTGATTATCGCCAAAAAAATGTATTGCCCGAAGGATTGCACGGTCACCAACTTTCTCACGTATTTTTGGGGCCGCTTCGAGCACTCTCTCGAGTGTTGTCTGGCGAAGGACTTTAGCTCCCATTTCAGCAGCCACAGCTTTCATATCAATCGGGATGGATGCATATTCTTCATTGAGGTCAGCGTGAGTCCCTCCTGTATCGGTTATTACCAGAGAAAATCCAGTAGTTGTAAAATCAAAATTCACTTTTTTAACCACAGGCTTTGATGGATTCTCGAAATCAATTGTAATAAGTCCGCCCATTGCACATGCTGTCTGATCCATTAATCCACAAGGTTTTCCGAAAAAATTATTTTCAGAATATTGTCCTACTAATGCATTTTCAATAGGGTCAATCTTCCCATTATTGAAAAGTTTGTTAATAACTGCACCTATAAGAACTTCAAAGGAAGCCGAAGAGCTTAATCCGGAGCCTTTAGGTACACCTCCATCTATGCAGGCGTCAAAACCTCCAATATTATATCCAAGTTCTTTAAATCGGGCACATATTCCTCTTACGAGGGCGGCAGAAGTGTAATTCTCACTTGGCTCAGGTTCAAGAGATGATAGATTTACTTCGAATCTGGGATATCCTTCTGAAAGTATTCGAATTATATTTGAATTATTCCTGGATGCCACCGATACATTATCAAGGTTAACCGCCCCTGCTAAAACACGACCCCAATTATGATCTGTATGATTTCCACCTATTTCTGTTCGTCCGGGAGAAGTAAAAAACTCAACTTCTCTACCGTTACCAAACACATTTTCAAATTGATTCAGAAGCCGGATATATCTTGCGGCATGACGTTTCAATTCATTTGAATCATTACCGTACAATTCGCGGAATACTTCATTATTGCCGTAGTTGATTTTATTTATTAATATTTCTTTTGCAGGCATAAAACTTATTTTTAAAATAATTTTCAATAGACATTTAAAAACCACTCATTTCCTGTATAAAACAGGGAAAAGTGGTTTTTAAAAAGAAAACTTAACCGATGAAAAGGTTATAATTAATTTTATTTATGTTTACTTCCAACGAGTGCGAAAAATACAATATACATGTAACAGATTATCGGAAGTATAAATGCAAACTTCACGCCGAGGCCATCTGCGATGAGTCCCATCAGAACCGGTATTACGGCTCCGCCGACTATAAGTGTATTAATCAAACCGGAAGCCATGCTGAGTTCTGCTTTGTCCAGTCCGTCAACTCCCAGAGCAAAAATATTCGGGAACATAATTGAGTTAAAGAAGCCTACTGACAATCCTACCCATAGAATCAAATTACCGCTGCCTAACATAACAACAACAAGTAAAAGAGCGGCAATAATTCCGAACACTGCAAGTGATTTGTTAGCTTTACCTTTTCCTAATTGCATTGCCAGATAATTTACCACTGCAATTCCTGCAAAAATAAGTCCATCAGTTATCTGACGGCGTACAAACCATCCGACGAATAAAGCAAGTAAGATAACCAGAAGGGCATACAGATATTTCTTTGATTTCTCAACATTCGAAAGCATAAAGGAGCCAAAAAACCTGCCCACCATTGCACCTCCCCAGTATAGTGCTATAATCATGGCGGCTTCCGACTGAAGCATGTTCAGCGCTTCCTGAAAATAGCGCTGAAGCATTGCGGCAGTGCCGACTTCTGCTCCCACGTAACAGAATATACCTACTGCACCTAAAACGACATGAGAATATTTCCATACACTTTTTCTTTCCTCACCCTGTGTAGGGATAACAGGGAGCTTTAGAAAATAAATGGCTATTGCAATTACCAATACTACGATAGAAATAATGAGGAAAGGGGTAGTAGGCAATGACTCTGCGGTTCCAGCCTGATCTAGCGCTGCATCTGCAGCTGTTTTGAAAACAAACAATCCAGCAATAATCGGTGCAATATACGTTGCAATTGAATTAAGAGCCTGCGTGAGGTTCAATCGTCCCGATGCGGTTTCGGATGGCCCAAGAGCTGTAACATAAGGATTTGCTGCTACCTGAAGAAAAACAACGCCACCTGCCATGACGAAAATGGCAAATAAGAAGAATGGAAAGGATAGTGCTTTTGCAGCCGGAAAGAATAAAAAGCTCCCCACTCCCACCAAAATGAGTCCAAGAATTACTCCACTTTTATATCCAATCCTCTTTATTATACTCCCCGCAGCAAATGACAGCAGGAAATATGTGATAAAAAATGCCCCATTTACAAGCTGTGCCTGAAAATTCGAAAGCTCAAAAACAGCCTTAAACTTATCGGCAAGTGTAATGTTAAAAGTGGTAACGAAGCCAAAAAGGAAGAAAATCATTCCCATAAAGGCCATCCCGATTACCTGTGTATTTTTTTGTTCTGTCATAGTATAAAATATTAGGTTAATGAATACTTTTTTGGCGACAGTAAATTTATATTTTAAAATCGATTTACAAAGATATTAAGAACAAAAAAAAGTCATAATTATCGAAATTAGATACAATTTTAATAATTATATATTTGCAGAAATTTTTTTTGAGTACAAGATATTTCATATTTATATCCTTCAAAGGCTCTGCCTATCATGGGTGGCAGATTCAGAAGAACTCTATATCAGTACAGGGGATAATAAATAAAGTTTTTTCAAATATACTGAGAGAAAATATTTTTGTGACAGGAGCTTGCAGAACCGATGCAGGGGTACATGCATCATATTTTTGCGGACATTTTGACAGCCATTTTAATAATTTGGATAAAAATGCAGAAATTCAGGATAAAATAAACAGATATCTTCCGCGAGATATTGCATTAAATAGTATAGTGAAAGCCAAAGATGATGCACATTCTAGGTTCAGTGCAATATCAAGAACATACAGTTATTTTATTACCATAAAAAAAGATCCTTTTAAAACTGATACTGCATGGTATTTTCCGCATAAAATAGATATCAGAATAATGAATGAGGCCTGTAATATTTTAATGCGAGAGTCTGACTTTACCAGCTTTGCGAAGCTACATTCAAATACAAAAACTAATATTTGTAAGATTTTTTCAGCACAATGGCATGAAGAAGAGAGCCTTATTGTTTTCACTATAAAAGCCGACAGGTTTCTTCGAAATATGGTGAGAGCAATAGTAGGGACGATGATAGAAATAGGGAGAGGAAAAATAACTCTTGAAGCATTTGAAAAAATAATAGAATCACGCAATAGATGTAGTGCAGGAAAATCAGCTCCGGCAGAAGGATTATTTCTGACCGATATTGAATATTCCGAAGACATCTTTATTTAAACTGAAGGATCGTTCCATATCTGCCACGATTTTTCAGCCTGAAGTTTAAGCATTTCCAGCCCGTTAATTGTGCGGCATCCTCTTTTCTCTCCCTCTTTTAAAAAGAGAGTTTCAGAAGGATTATAAATAAGGTCATATAAAATATGATCAGACGTTAGAGCATGGTAAGGTATTTCAGGTTTTTGGTCTGTTTCAGGGAACATGCCAAGAGGAGTCGCGTTAACAATAAGATGAGACAACGAAACAAGTTCTTCCGTAATATCATTATAAGTGATACAGTTTTCTTTATTGCTTCGGGATACAAAAATTACAGGTATCCTCATCGAGGAAAGGACGTACGCAACTGCTGATGAACCCCCGCCTGTTCCGAGCACAATTGCTTGCCTGACATGACTATCAATCAGCGGTTTCAATGATTCTTTGAAGCCGTATATATCAGAGTTAAAACCTTTTAATAAAATTTTATCATTCCGGCGTACAATTTTTATCACATTAACAGCGCCAACTTCCAAAGCCTCTTTGTCAATCAAATCGAGATATCTGATAACTTCTTTCTTATATGGAATAGTTACATTTAAACCCAGTAAATTCGGGATTTCATTAATCAAATCGAGAAGTTGATCAATACTTTTAATGGGATAATTTTTATAAGTAGCATCATTAATATATTCGTTTCTGAATTTTTCGAGAAAATAATTTTCTGAAAACGAGTGTACCAAAGGATATCCTATCAGGCCGAATTGTCTCATAGCAAAACAGAATGCAAGAAATGATGTATTTTTAATGAGTTAAAAGTTATTTTTTAAGGTTTTCGGGGAGAAACTGGAAAAAAGTATCTCCTCTTAAACCAAGTCTCAATGTTTCGAGAGGAATAACTTCATTTGGTGGAATATTTCCAAGATTTACATTTTGGCCGAAGTGTTTAATAAACCATACTTGTTGTGATTTCATCGGTGCTTCCCAGATCACATTTTCAAGTTTTACATTGGTTGAAATCGCATCCACAACCGATTTATTTACTGAGCCGTCATCGTTGTATATTCCTATAGTTCCAGATTCACGTGCTTCTGCAATTACTTTAACCGAACCTGCTTCAAGTTCGGACTTCATCATTGAAACCCACTGTTCGGGAGTATAAATCACATCCTTCTTTTTCGATCCTACTTCGGATATTACAGTAACAAACCGGGATAATTTATTGATATAATCAAGTTTTTTCGAATGTTCTAAATTATATGAACCATCCGATATTTCAACAAGACTGATTTCGTTTTCTTTAACGAGACTTACAAAATCATCGAACATGTTACGAATAATAAAAGCTTCAAACAGCGTACCACCAAGATAAGGTATTACTCCTGCTTTTTTATAGATCTTTATCTTTTTTTCAGAATCGGGTGTAATAAGAAAAGTGCCGAAGCCAAGTTTAACATAATCGGTATATTCGCTACATACCGACATAAAGTTTTCTGCTTCGTTAACACTAAGTCCTTTCTCCATCACCATAGTAAGTCCGTATGAACGAGGTTTTGCAGGCCTGTCAGGCAAGTAAGGGAGCTTTTTTTTCATATGCTGATTCTAAGTCAGATTGTTATTTCTTAAAAGTTTTTTTATATTGCTATTTATCAGAAATTTTGGGAAAAACTCTGCAAATTGTTCGAAAATTTCCTTATCGAGCTCTAATGCCGTTTTCAAATGGAACAATGCTGCTTTCTTATCACCCGAACGAAGGTATAATGCTGAGATAAGGTAATTTATTCCGGGAAAATCACCGATAATCTTGTATGCTTTTTCGAAAAATGGAAGAGTTTTAGAAACGAGTTGTTCTTCAATTATTATTTTCCCTATTTCATACCATGCCTGGTTTAAGAAGGGATCGAGACGAAGTGACTCCCGAAAGCATTTAATAGCATGTTTTTTATTATTCTTCTGACAGAAGACCTTACCTGTCATGTACCATATTTCAGGATTATCCGGGTCATATTCTACCGCCTTCCTTAAATAATTCAGACTTTTATCATAATTTCCTGCATTCAGCTCAATAACTCCAAGTCCTATCCAGGCATCGGAAAACTCAGGCGAGAGTTCCACAGCTTCATAAAAATACTTTTTGGCAAGGGAAATATTTCCAGTTTTCGTATAACATTCTGCCAGATATGTCATAGCTTCGAAACTTTCAGGAGTACTTTTGAGGTATTCGAGATAAATAGGTACTGCTTCCTGATATCTTTCCATGCCTGACAGAACTACACCTTTATTAAAAAGTGCATAATTATTTTGAGGATTTATTGCAAGTGCGTACTCATAAGCTTCAATAGCTTCATCAAATTTTTCAAGTTTACAATAAACCATTCCAAGGTTATGCCATGCGTTATCTGAAAATGGTTCTTCATCAAGATATTTCAGGTAATATTTAAGGCTATTTTCATAGTCGTTAATTTTTTCGGAGGCATAAGCAAGGTCATATAGATGTTCAGCATAAAAAGGTTCCAATTCAGCAAAACGTTTCAGATATGGTATCAATTGTTCATAGTAATTAAGATTCTGAAGAGAAGAAGTGATTGAGAAAAGTATATTTTCAATATCGTCGGAATCTTTTGTCAGTGCCTCGTCGAAACATCTTATTGCATTATTTATATCCCCTATCATTCCAAAAGCCGTGCCTTCAGCTACAAATATTTCATGGTTCCCGGGTTCAATATTTTCAAGCTTTTTAAGTATCTGAAGAGCCTCGGCAGTCCTTCCTCTTTCAAGAAGCAATTTTGCATTGCGAATAAGTATCGGAACAGAATTAGGGTGCTGTCTGTTTGCGATTGAGGCTGCCTCAAGCGCTTTTGCCTGATTATCCTTCTCAAGATAGTAATCAATTATAGTTTCAAACTCAATTACATCGAAGAAATAATTTTCATTATTTCTTTTCATCCGCTCAAAACGCTGGATAACTTTACTTATTTCTTCTTCTTGAGAATACATATATTTTTCTTCTTCCATTTTAAAAAGAAATAATATGAAACAAAATTAATATTATTTTTTCTGTATAAATAATACAGATAAGTCTTTTATAAACATTTTTAATTTTTATAAACATTTTAACAACTCAATAAGGAATCAAATCATGATTATGTAAAATTGTTAAAAAAAATTTAACTTTTTAATTATGATACGCAACCTAATACATGAAAATATCATCTTAAATATGTAAAAAACTCTCATACCCAATATACCCAAAATTAACCTAAATTCTACTTTTGAAGACCGGGCCTAAAAACCCGGTTTTTTTATTAAATTTTATTTATATTTATATATTTGTTATCCTTAAAAATTTAAAATTTAAATTGATGTTATGAAATATTTTAACATAGAATCAGAAGTAATAGTTATTATATTTTTTATCCTGCTAATCGTTTCAGGTAGCGGCTGTAAAAAAGAAAAGGATCCTGTCAAATTTTCCAGGGGTATATTCCCCGATTCCTTGTATAATCTTATCAATATAAATTCCAAATATGATGATTACAATAGTCATTTATATTACATGGGAAGCACTTATCCTTTAATTTTTTCAAGTAACAGAGGTAGCAATGGTAGTTCATTTGATTTTGTTCAGGGTTCAATAACATTCAGTTTTGACCAGACTAACGGAAATTTTGCCATTACAGGCGAAATAACAAATGACTTATATTATGGTACAATAATTAATAAGGCAAACAGTTTGGGTAATGATTTTGGCCCTTATGGATTTTTTAGTTCCAATGATGGATATGAATATTTATTGTTTGCTTCGGAAACACCCGATAATAGCCTCGATCTTTTATACGTAAAGAATTTGCCATCGTATAGCACGACAGCGCCTTTAGTTTCAGGTCCTTTCCCTGTTAAAATATTCAACACTGCTTTCAATGATGCGTATATTACCTTTGATACAAATGGCGATTCACTTTATTTTTGTTCTGACAGGTTGGGTGATTACGACATTTACGTTCATAAAAGAGATACGGCCGGGATCACGGATATATTCTTAGGACAAGATTTCGAGGCTTCGGAAAAAGCTGACAGCATAAACACTATTTATAATGATAAAGCTCCATTTGTAAATAAAAACATCATGTTTTTTTGCTCCGACAGGCTTGATGGTTTAGGGGGTTATGATATTTATTATTCTGTATTCAAAAATGGTAAATGGAGTTCTCCTTTTAACCCTGGTCCACCTATAAATTCATCTTATGATGAATTCAGGCCAGTTATTATAACACATCAAGATTTTTCGAATCAGGCAATTATATTTTCTTCCAATCGTCCTGGTGGAAAAGGTGGTTTTGATCTTTATTTCATAGGGTTTTCTTTAGCAGCTTCAACAACAAGCAATTAAGCTTTTTCGCTATAACGAGAAGCTGCAGCATAGAGTGTGTTACGCAGAAGTGATACACGTGTCATTGGTCCGACGCCACCAGGTACCGGTGTTATATAGGAACATTTCGGGGCAACTTTTTCAAAATCAACATCACCACAGAGTCTCCATCCCGATTGGGTTTTTGAAGAACTTATTTTTGTTGTTCCCACATCAATCACAACTGCTCCTTCTTTAACCATTTCTTCCTTCACAAATAAGGGTGAGCCAAGTGCTGCGATAAGTATGTCGGCCTGAATGGTAATTGATGGTATATCGCGTGAACGGCTATGCACAACTGTGACAGTTGCATCAATTCCCTTTTGTGACAGAAGGATACTGAGCGGACGGCCGACGATATTACTTCTTCCTAATATAACACAGTTCTTACCTGTAGTTTCTATTCCGTACCTTTTCATTAGCTCAACTATCCCGTATGGCGTCGCAGGAAGCAAACATGGAAGCCCAAGGACCATCTTTCCTATATTTACGGGATGAAATCCGTCAACGTCTTTGGCCGGATCGATTGATTCAATAATTCTGGTTTGAGAGATATGTTGAGGAAGAGGAAGCTGAACAATGAATCCATCAACATCGTTATTATTATTAAGTTCATCCACTCTGCGGAGAAGTTCCTTTTCTTCCACAGTCTCACTAAGCCTTATTAAAGTTGAATTAAAGCCTACTTCTTTGCAATCTTTTAATTTATTGTTAACGTAAATTTCGCTCGACTCATTGTTTCCAACCATAATAGCTGCAAGATGAGGAATTTTTAATCCTTTTTCTTTTCTTTTTTTTACTTCTTCCGAAATTTCACACCTGATTTCAGCGGCAATTTTTTTCCCGTCAAGAATAATGTACATAACTATATGTTTTATTTGTTTCCAAGAAGTCGGGCAGGGTTCTTACCTTTTGATATAGTTTTCATCATTTTTCTCATGTCGTCAAATTGCCTGAGAAGTTTATTAACCTCCGGTACTGTAGTTCCGCTTCCTGCTGCGATTCTTTTGCGTCGGCTACCATTTATAATATTGGGGTTCTTTCTTTCCTCAGGTGTCATGCTCTGGATAATAGCCTCGATACTTTTAAAAGCATTATCGTCAATATCGAGGTCTTTCACTGCTTTACCCACACCAGGAATCATCGAAACAAGTTCTTTCATATTTCCCATTTTTTTTATCTGATGAATCTGAGAAATGAAATCATTAAAGTCGAACTGGTCTTTTGCAATCTTTTTTTGTAATTTCCTTGCTTCTTCAACATCATACTGTTCCTGGGCTTTTTCGACAAGTGTCACTATATCGCCCATTCCCAGAATTCTGTTAGCCATTCTCTGAGGATAAAAAACATCAATTGCATCCATTTTTTCGCCAGTGCTTACGAATTTTATTGGTTTGTTCACGACAGCTTTTATTGAAAGTGCAGCACCACCTCTGGTATCGCCATCGAGTTTTGTAAGTACCACTCCATTGAAGTCGAGGCGCTCATTGAATTCTTTTGCAGTGTTGACAGCATCTTGTCCTGTCATAGAGTCAACGACAAAAAGTATCTCATGGGGATTCAACGCTTTTCGCAACTCAGAAAGTTCGGACATCATTTCTTCATCTATAGCCAGACGACCTGCAGTATCAATGATTAGCACATCATATCCGATTTTCTTTGCCTCCTTTATAGAATTTAGGGCAATAGTCACAGGTTTTTCTCCTTCCCCGCCTGTAAATACAGGTACTTCAACCTGAGTTCCAACGACTTTGAGTTGTTCTATGGCAGCCGGCCGGTAGATATCGCAAGCAACAAGTAAAGGATTCTTGTTGTACTTTGTCTTGACCCATTTTGCAAGTTTACCACTAAAAGTTGTTTTACCTGATCCCTGAAGACCTGTTATAAGGATTATTGCAGGATTCCCATGAAGGTTTATATCGGATTTATCGGAACCCATCAATTCAACAAGTTCATCGTGGACAATTTTTATCATCATCTGTGAAGGATTCACAGCCTTTAGTACTTGTTGCCCAAGGGCTTTTTGTTTGACTGTATCGGTAAACTGTTTTGCAAGTTTGAAATTCACATCAGCATCAAGCAAAGCACGTCTAACATCTTTAAGTGTCTCAGCTACATTTATTTCTGTAATTCTTCCCTCTCCCTTCAGGATTTTAAACGATTTTTCCAGACGGTCAGTTAAATTTTCAAACATAGTATCATTAACATAAATAAGTTACATTCTTTCAGGCATTTCAACTCCAAGAAGCCACATTGCTTTCGAAAGCACAGCAGAAATTTTATCCGAAAGCATCATACGTAAATTTCTCACAACAATATCCTTTTCTCCGAGAATTGAATAATCGTGGTAGTATTGATTGTATTCCTTTGCAAGTTCATAGCAATAATTTGCTATTATTGCCGGATTATATGTTTCAGCAGATTCAGTTACAGATGCTGTGAATTTCTTGATAAGTTTTATAAGTGCTATTTCCTTTGGGCAAGGTTTAACATTCCTGAGCATAGCGGAATCAGATGTTAAATTAAATTGGGACGCTTTTCGCATGACCGATCTTATTCTTGCATAAGTATATTGTATAAAAGGCCCTGTGTTACCGTTAAAATCGACAGATTCGGCAGGATTAAATGTCATATTTTTTTTGGGATCGACTTTAAGAATAAAATATTTCAATGCTCCAAGTCCAATTTTTCTAAAAATTTCTTCCTTCTCGTTGTCAGGTATTTCTTCAAGTTTTCCGAGTTCTGCTGAAAGTTCTCTGGCTGTTTCAATCATTTCATCTATAAGATCATCGGCATCAACCACTGTACCTTCACGCGATTTCATCTTTCCCTCCGGCAGCTCAACCATTCCATAAGAGAAATGAATAAGACCGTCGGCCCAGTTGAATCCCATTTTCTTAAGAATAGCTTTTAGCACCAGAAAATGATAATTCTGTTCATTTCCTACAACATAAATGCACTTATCAAAGTGAAATTCGTTGTATCTTGCAATAGCAGTGCCTATATCCTGGGTTATATATACAGTAGTGCCATCGGAACGTATGAGCACTTTATGATCGAGACCTTCTGATTCAAGGTTGGCCCATACGGAACCGTCTTCTTTCCTGTAAAAAATCCCTTTATCAAGAGCCTTTAGCACCTGTTCTTTCCCATCTTTATACGTTTCCGACTCATAATAAATTTTATCAAAATCAACTCCAAGTTTCCTGTAAGTTTCATCAAAACCCTCATATACCCATGAGTTCATCATTTTCCAGACATTTATCACTTCTTTGTCACCCGACTCCCATTTCACAAGCATATTTCTTGCCTCAATAATAATAGGAGCCGACATCAGTGCTGTTTCTTCATCCATGCCTTCTTTTTTCAATGCTTCAACCTGAGCTTTGTATTCATTTTCAAACATCACATAGTATTTACCTACAAGATGGTCCCCTTTAATGCCTGAACTTGCAGGAGTTTCACCGTTCCCATATTTTAGCCATGCCAGCATCGACTTACAGATATGGATTCCCCGATCGTTCACTATATTGGTTTTAACGACTTTATGACCGCATGACGATAAGATACGTGAAAGCGAGAAACCGAGGAGATTATTTCTTATATGGCCAAGATGTAATGGCTTGTTTGTATTTGGTGAAGAGTATTCAACAAGTATTGTTTCAGGGGTTTTTACCCGGCATGAAGCAAAAATATCGTCCGAGTTGCAAAATTCCATGAAAAATTCAACCCACCATTCATCGGAAATAACCAGATTAAGAAAACCTTTTACTACATTAAACCCGGCTATCAAAGGCAGGTTTTCAACAAGATAATTACCGATATCCTCAGCAGTTTTTTCAGGTGTGTTTTTCGAAAACTTAATAAATGGGAAGACAACAAAAGTATAATCTCCATCAAAATCTTTCCTTGTTTCCTGCAATTGTATAGAATTTTCATCTATAACAATTCCATACAGTACTTTTACTGCTTCTGCAATTTTACTTCGGAGAACGAGTTCCATAAAGGATTCTTAAATTCTGGCGCAAATATAATACTTTATAATATTGTTGCCGTTTTGCACGTTTTTAAAATGACAAATTAATAATTCAAATTTTATTTTCTCTTTATGCAAACTGATAAAATTAATTGACAATTACATTATAGTTTTTGATGAAGGCATCCTTAATAATAATAAATTGGATTAAATTTGAATTTGCGGCAATAATAAAATATTATGCAATAGCTTTTAAGAAATGAAAGAACTAAAAAATATTTACATAGAAAAAACTTCTAAAACACCGGAGGTTGATTTTGATGCTATTACAGGAGACTTTATTCTCTCCGGAAGATCAATTCCTGAAAATGCCACTGAAATATATGAGCCTATTTTCAAATGGGTTACAGAATATATTAAGAATCCATGCACCACTACTAATCTTCGACTCAATCTTGAATACTTCAATACCGCTTCTTCCATCTGGCTGGCAAAGATTGTAAAGACTTTGACTCGGATGGATAATCCTGACAATATTGTTTACATACATCTTTACTTTGATATAGAGGAATTCGACAATCTGGAATCAGAAGATATTAAGGATGCTATAAGTCCGGTAGTTGATATTATTAATGATGCTACTGTAAGCATTGGAATTAAAATATACGGTACTGACGAAAATGGAAGAATAATAAAGGAATCAATGGTTCTTATTTAAATTGTCCTTTCTCTCATTCATTTTGAAGTTTTTTAAGAACAAATCTTGTTTTTTTCTTGTAATTTTATAAAAAATTTAATCGGCATTATGCGTGTCGTTTATTGTATAACTTTTTCAATATTTATTGCAATGGATATTTTCCCCCAGGGACGACCTGTAGACAGAGAACCTGTCGCTGCAGGCAGATTTTATTCTGCCGGACGCGAAGAATTGATGAGTGACCTGAAACAACTCTTTGCCTCATGCGACAAGTACCCTGAAAATTTAAAAGTAAGGGCAATTATTGCACCCCATGCGGGCTATGTATTTTCAGGCAAAACCGCTGCCTCGGCTTATTCAACAATTCCTCCCGACAGCAAATTTTTAAATATTTTCCTAATAGGTTCAAGCCACGTTATGGCATTCGAAGGAGCTTCGGTTTATTACACCGGCGATTTTATTACCCCTCTGGGTAAAATGAAAGTTAACACAGAATTGTCCGAAAAACTCCGGAAAGAAAATTCTGTTTTCCGTTTTCCTGTTAATGCACACCTTAAGGATCATTGTCTTGAAGTACATGTTCCTTTTATTCAGTATTATTTTAAAAATCCTCAACAAATTGTCCCCATTGTCATAGGAACTGATAATAAAAATACACTTAAAGAAATAGCCAATGCTCTCAGACCATGGTTTACTCCGGATAATCTTTTCATAATCAGCAGCGATTTCTCACATTATCCTTCATATAAAGATGCTAAAGAAGTTGATAATTTAACGGCCGATGCTATTTTATCAAAAGATCCCGAACAATTTCTCAAAACTCTTAATAAAAATTTATTAAAAGGTATCCCAAATCTTGTTACAAGTATGTGCGGATGGACATCAGGACTTGTTTTACTTTATCTTGTGAATAACGACCCGAATCTTGTATTTAAAAAAATAAGTTACTGTAACTCAGGAGATTCTCCTTATGGTGATAAAACCGAAGTGGTTGGTTATCATGCAATTGCTCTGGCTGATATATCAAAATCAAACCAGGTTAATAAAAACCAGTCAAACGAAGTTAATTTTTCAAAAGAGGAAATCGATCAGTTATTTAGTATAGCGAGAAACTCAATTTACTCAATGCTCTATTATCACAAGAAACAAGTTATTGATCCTTCTAAAATTTTACCCGGACTTAAAAAGAACATGGGTGCTTTTGTAACCCTAAAAATAAATGGTCAGTTACGAGGATGTATAGGAAGGTTTCCCTCATCCGACCCTCTTTATGAAGTAGTTAATCAAATGGCAATAGCTTCGGCCTTCGAGGATACTCGATTTATGCCTCTAACTAAAGAAGAATTCGATAAAGTTGAAATAGAGATATCCGTAATTGGTCCGCTTAAAAGGATATACGATATTTCCGAGATAGAGCTTGGAAAACACGGCATATATATCAAAAAAGGATTCAGATCGGGTACTATGCTGCCCCAGGTTGCTACAGAAAACAATTGGACAGTTGAAGAATTCCTCGGCTATACCTCAAGAGATAAAGCAGGGTTGGGATGGAATGGCTGGAAAGATGCAGAATTATATATTTATGAAGCTGTAGTTCTTGAAGAAAAGAAATAGTATGCAATGTACCATGTAATAAGCACAGGTATTATTGTTTCCATTTTATACCTGATATGTCATCTTTTCTCCAAAGAAGGCTTCTTCAGTATATCCGACAATCGTAAAATCTGGAATATTCTTCTTGGAATTACATTTCTTATCACCGCTGCTTCGGGGCTTATTCTTGCAGTGAGAGTCAACTATAAATTAAAAAACCCTATTTTTGATTCCCTCCTAAAATGGCATGTTGAAACTGGAATTGCATTTTCTTTTGTAGCACTTATTCATCTTTTCAATCATCTTCGATACTTTAAAGATTTATTTAAGGGTACAATCAGACCTTCGGTCACCGATAGTGAATTAACCAAAAAGGTGCTACAGCCTAAACTTTTAAAAGCAAATCTCTTTCTTACAGGTTTTATAAGTTCCTCGGCTCAATTACTTTTGATGCGCGAAATGCTTAACATTTCAGGTGG
>JAGNKY010000020.1 GCA_017999895.1 Bacteroidales bacterium | reverse complement strand
AAGATGTTACGGAAAATCCGTGAATCTATTATTTTTGTCTTAAATCAAATCCTGGATTTTTTACTTACCGACTGCTTAATTTTGGTAAAATATTGAAAAAACTGACTTTTTAAGGAACGACTATTTAGAATATTTTATTCAATAAATCAAATAAATTGGATGTACATTTTACATCTAAAAACAAAAAAGGCCGATTACATAATCTGCCCTTTTGTTCTTTTGCTTCAGCTTTTGTAAATTTCCACTTTCTCATCTCTCATCGCTCATCTCTCATTTCTCAAATCTCATCTCTCACTACTCGTCCTCTGCCTACCGCCTGCCGCCTTCTGCCTGCTACCACCCCCGCTCCCACAGCCACCCCGGTTAAATTAGCTACCATATCGAACACATTGAAAGCTCTCTGCGGCACCCATAGCTGAACAACCTCTGTAATTACGGCCAAAAACAACAAAAGCAAAACGAATTTCTTAAGAGGATTCGAAGAAAACAGGCTGAGGCCCGATTTCATGCCCGCCAGGTAATACATGCAGATCAGAAAATAAGCAGCAAAATGCAACAAAAAGTCGAGCCGAATCTTGAAGGCCCCGGGACCGATTTTTATTCTGTTAAGTTCCCCGGCAACAGGAATAAAAGCAACAATCAGCACCGCCACATAACCCGCCCAGAAAACAAATCTGTATAACCGCAACCGTAAATTCATAATTCACTCATCAATCACCCAATCAACCAATCAATCAATCATTTTATACTCACCTTCCCATCGCTCATCGCTTATCGCTTACTACTCGCCTCTTGCCTACCGCCTGTCATTTAAACCTCAACTGGTACTCCGGATTCTCCTTCATAACCCTGAAGCTATCCGGCCAGTTTTCAACAAACCATTCGAGAAAAGCAGTAACATCAATTTTTTCTGATAACATTTTGTCACGGCGACAAAGATATTTAGTTTTGATATCAGGACTTTTTAAAATTTCCACACCCTGGGAAACGGCATTTACCAGGTCATTAGTTGACTCTGAAAAATTAATAATCAATTGATATTCATTCTCAAGATGTCTGGTATAAATTCTACTACTATTATCAATATAAATTGATGGCACTGCGAGCATAGCAGCTTCTTCAGCCATTGTAGCGCTTTCACCAAAAAACAATGAGGCAAAAGCTAATATATCATGAATACGGTGTGGTAAAATATTCAGTTTATATGCCTCTAATTCTTTCGGCAGTGCAGATTCCGATGAAATAAACACTTTTGCATATTTTGAAAACTCATTTACAGCAAAAATTTTGTTTTCAAAACTAATCCCTTTATGACCCAAATCGTGACTGGCTTTCCAGGACACAAAACGCATTATTATATATTTATCGCCTTCTTTGATTCCAAGGTCTTTTAATAAATCTTTGTCTGGTTTAAATCTTTTAGGATGAAGATAGGCAAGTGCATGATACCCGCTGTACCTGATTACTTTTTTTGATTTAAGAGGATGATCATAATCAGAAGTAAGTATTGCCTTTGTAAATGGTTTGTACAAATAAACCTGTTCAAAATTAAAAGTGTCTTCAAGTGATATATGAGGCTTATTCAATAAAAAAGCGGCATGTGCCGCCATATATGATCCATGACTTAAAAAAATATCCGGTTTAAACTTCAATCCTGAAAAAAATTCTCTTGTATCGAACTTAATAAGACCGAGAAGTTTCCCCAACGTTGAAGAAGATTTCTTGCCGAAAGAAATATAATTAAATCCGTAATGACTTAACAGTTGTTTTTCAAATTCTTTTTCACGGCAGGTAAACAGGATTTCATGGCCCTTTTTTTGCATCTCCCATGCAAAATTTTTAAAAAGATGCACATGAGCAGGATGACCAATATCAATTAATATTTTCACTTCCTTGCCAGTATTGTTTTTTTGGCATAAATATGCTCTCCTATTCTTACTGAAGGAATATAATTTCCGGGGAAAATAACATCTACCTGTGATCCGAATCTTATCATTCCAATCCAGTCGCCCTGCTTTACCTTATCTCCCTGATTTATATAACAGTCAATCCTTCGTACAAGGTGAGAGGCGGTTTGAACAATGCCG
This sequence comes from Bacteroidales bacterium, assembly GCA_017999895.1. GTDB lineage: Bacteria > Bacteroidota > Bacteroidia > Bacteroidales > VadinHA17 > LD21. The sequence goes on along the minus strand of JAGNKY010000020.1, from coordinate 41,225 downwards.
GTTGTCTCATTTTTGTTACATATTATTATTGTATTTCTTTCATTTTTGATAATTGCTAAAGGATTCTTTAAGGATAAGAATTCTCCGTCAATATGTTTGGTAAGCAAAATTTCTCCTCCTGCAGGAGCACAATTTTTATGTACATCAAAAAGAGTCATATTTATGCCAATCTGCCAGCATGGATTTTGCAGCAAGTTAGTGCCGGCAAACTCTTCAAGTGTTGCTTTGATTCCATTTTTAACTGAAACCGGCATGACATTTTTTGACAATTCTCTTATATAAATAACCTTACCGTCAGCCGGTGAAACAAGTTCATTTTCCGAAGCTATTACTTTTCTGAAAGGAACGCGCCAAAATCTTATCATAATATATAGAAATGAAAAGATAAGAACGAAAGATGGTATTATTAAAAAAACAATTAAATAATAGGAAAATATTTCTTTCTTATAAAAATAAAACGAGATGAATGTTACAGGAATTAGTACTAATAAATTATCAATAAGAATATATCTCTTTTGTACATGTGTTTTTTTATAAAGAAATATATAAAATATAGTACTGCAAATCAATGTTTCAGCAAAAAGCAACAATTCTGACATCCTTATTTTCTTATAAAGAAAAGATACGGTAATAGAAATATATACATAAATGCAGGCAATGGATCATTAGATAACCATACTGCATTTTCTTTAGGCATTCTAATCGTCTTTAAATATTCAGATATAGTCAGTTTACCTTTAATTATCTCTTTAAACGCAACATAAATGTCAGTAATATGCTCAATCCATCCGATATCTGCCATTTTGTTGTATTTATACTCAATATCTTTACCATTTAAAAAATTAACCATCATTTCTAAAAGATTTATATTTAATTTATTGGCAATAGAATGCCATTTCCATGCACGGGGATTTATTTCTAAAAGTTTAAAACTATTATCTTTATTATCAAACATAAATTCTATTTCCGACATGCCGAAATAATTAATAGATTTTAAAAATTTTTTGGCCTGATTTTCAAATTCCTGGTCAATAACTGTATATGCAAAACAAGTTGAGTTTCCAAAATCCATCGGATGCTGTCGTATCCTTTTTGCACTTAGACAGCCATATACTTCACCTTTGGCAGCAAATGATCCAAAAGAAAACAATGAATTCGTTCCACCCTCAATGAATTTTTGAAGAATTACCTCATTAGAAGGAATAATATTACACATCATTGTATAAAATTTAAAGAGGTCCTTCTTATTTTTACAGAAATACACTTTTCTCCCTGTGACTTGATGGAAAACATGCATTACTGAAGGTTTTAAAATATATGGATATTCTATTTTATCAGCCAGGTCTTTAATGTCTGAAAATGATTCCGGAAAATAACTTTCCGGAATTGGTATATCAAGCTCCATTGCTTTTTTGTAAGTAAGTCGTTTATTATAACATATCTCTAAATTTGAAGGAAATGGAATAGAAAGATAATATAATTCAGAAAGTTGTGAATATTTTGATGATAGAAATGCAAGCAATGAATCATTTGTTGCTATAAGTAATGTTTGCTTTTCTTCTTTGGTATCAATTAACATTTCGTAAAGATGTTCATAATTATGAAAATTATGAAATCTGTCGCAGTATTTAGAAAATCTGGCAATCGAAGCAAAAGAATTATTAAAGAGATGAACTTCAAGATTTATTTTTTTTGCCATTCTGACAAGGCCAAGAGCCTGTACATGATCTCCTAAAATATAAATTTTCCTAATCATCAAATTTTCCCCTTATATCTTTTTTCTTTTATTAACCTATTAGAGTTTAAAAATATACTGTAATCTATTTCTAATCTGTGTGAATCCGTGGTTAAAAAAGAAGAAACCACAGATAGCACAGATTTTATCTTTCACAGATTCTCACAGATTTTATATTACTGCAAAAGATGATTGGTCATTAATCTATTATAAACTTCTAATATTTTTTTTGCAATGGTTTCAGAATCCAATCCTAATTCAATAATTCTCTGCCTCCCATTTGTTCTTCCCCCTTTTTCTGAAAAGTCAAGAGCTAATTTTATTTTTTCCGCAAAATCATAAGGGTCGAAGGAAGCAATAAAACATCCCTCGGTTTCCCCGATAACCCACCTTACATCACCTACATCGGTTGAAATAATTGGACAATTACATGCCATCGCCTCCTTAATGACATTGGGACTTCCTTCATATTTCGATGTAAGGATTAAGGCTTCTGCAGAGTTTAAATAGTAAACTATTTCTGAATTCGGTACATTATAGACAGGCAATAATACTATATCATTTCTGTTCAGTAATTCAACGGCTTTTCTTGCAAGTTGAAAGTTTTTTTCAGGCCGGTTAGGTGATGATATAAAAAGTAAATATTTTTTTGACACATTCAGATTCAGATATTTTTTTGCATCTATTACGGGAATCGTCTTGAACCTTGAAATATCAACTCCATTGGGAATTACATTTGCTCCTTTCAAATTCAGCCGTTCCTTCATCCTTTGAGTTTTGACAATCACTGCATCCCATTTATAATTGTAAAAAAATTTAGTTATCAATCCAGGAGCTTTCGACATATAAATATCCGACCCCATCAATGAGACAATCAGAGGTTTACAGCCTGCCAATGATGCCACGAAGCCACAAAGGCTATAGTGAGCATGAGCGAGATCATAATTATTTTTTTTTATTATTTTCCTGAGTTCGAAAATTGATATAAAATATCCCAAAAAACCAGACTTAATTAAAAAATATTCAACCTCTATTCCTGATTTTTTCAAAGATTCTCCCTGATTTCTTACCACACTACCAACATGTCCGCTCCTTCCACTCGAAATGAAAAGAATTTTCATTTTCAGGAATTGATCTTTGAACAAACTAAATATTGCAAAAATTTAATAAAGAAACCGATTATTATAGCCGACAATTTACTAATTCCAAGAATGATACAAACTTACTTATTTAAATGTAGGTTTTTTTGTTTTGTTTTATCAACAACCAGTTTTATCTTCCCATTTTTATCTGGCTGTATTTTATTTACAAAGTTTATATTATATCTGATTTTGTTTTCAAGATAGGTTCGTAATGCATTTTGAATTATTATCAAATCTTCATTAGAAAAAATTTCTGATTTAACAAGATTAACATTTATCAAATCAGACCCCACTAATTCAACCTGGTATTGCTTAATTCCTTTAACCTTTTTTAATAACATACTTCCAAAAAAGCTCGGTACTGATAATACACCTCCATCTTTAAATTTTATTATATCCGATTCTCTTCCGGCAATTGATTCTAACTTCGAAAACTTATAAACACAATCAGATTGAATGTCTTTTGAAGGAATCCCAAGGTCATCATTTTTATATCTGATTAAAGGGAATGCATAATTGTCAAGATCGGTAATCAATAGTTCATATAAACCTGAATTATCTGTTTTCGAGCCAAACTCAACAAAAACATGAGGGTCAATAATATGATAAAAACTACATTCGGAACACTCATAAGCAATGCCATTTATTTCACCGCACCCGTAACCATCATAAACGGGTCCAAGTTTTTCATTAATGACATCCCTCTGAAAATCATGCAAATTCTCAGCCGTTGTAAATACATATTTAATATTATGGTCTAGTGAAAGATTGTTGTCCTTCATGAGGACGGCCAGAAGATAAATTGCATTTGTATATCCATCTAAATAATCATATTTATTAGCCTTAATCTTCCGATATAAATCAAAAAACTGAGACCCCTCAGTCAACTTATAAGCAGGAAATTTATGATGCCTGAATATTTTTGCCTTTAATTTCGAGGAAAATCTGCTCCACTCATTGTTAACAGTATCAGGATTACCCCATATATGCAATCCTTTTAAGTTCATTTTCCAGCCTGATAAAGACCATCCAGTTAAATGTGCAGCCTGACCTGCACTTTCAGCTATATTATCCTTGTAATAAAAAACAGGTTGTCCGGTCGAACCACTTGAAGAGCCGAAATATAACTTATTGGTTTTATATCCTTGTGCAATTATTGTAGAACAATTTTTCTGTAAATCTTCCCTGGTAAGAACCGGTATTTCTTTGATTTGATCGAATGAGGTAAATTTTTCAGGATTAAAACCACATTCCGCAAATCTTTTTTTATAAAATTCTACTTTATCGCCGGCATGAACAAGAAGATTTTTAAGTTTTCTAAATTGATATGCTTTAAGCTCGTCAGGGGAAAGCTTCAATGACTGTTCAAATTCCTTCAGAAAATATATTACTCTCTGATTTTTTATTAAATCTTGTATCAGATAGCCAATTTTATTCACTTCTTTGCCGATTAAGATTCTTTATGCAATAAAGAATTAAAGTCTTTATGCTATACCTCTATTTACATTTAACACGCGAGACTAAAATACCTGTTTAAGTTAAAACTTATCAGCTATATACGATAAACTTAAAATCCTGAAAAGAATTTCTTTATCAATACATAAATTATTATTGCCTAAATTAAATAATTCTTTTGATGCAGGTATTTTAAGCCAATATTCCTTATTTGCTTCCCAGGCATTGTTCACACTAAATGGATCATGGCAAATCTCTTTCTTAAATACTTTTTGTTTTAGATAACCTTCAAGAATGTTGAATTTCCCAAATATGTTTATAAGATCATCCGGTTTGTAGTCTTTATCTGTCATTATCTTTCCGAAATCAGGATATGCTTTTCTGATAACATGTGTATAAAAAACCTGCCCTTTGTACCTTTTGAAAGGGTTATGTTCAAAAAATTCAGAGTAGATGCCTGCAATTTCAGTTTTAAATAACGCCTTTAAAAATTCAATGTCCAGAAATGGCGTTCTGTTTTTCAGACATTTAAACTGATTTACTATCTCTGCCCCAAAATATTTCCGGAATAATTCTTCAAAAACAAACAAATAAAATTTCTGGTTTAGGGTTAAATTATTATATGTTCGATTGAAACATGGTAATTTTAGAATATCCTCTTTGAGCAATTCCCATTCCTTTTTCTGTAAATCTTCATTAAGGCAATTGAATTCAGGGCTTGTCTCAATCAGGTCAAATGCTTTTTCAGGTGTTTCAGAATTGAAAATGTTGTACAAATTTTTCGAAATAACAACACCTGCAATATGAGCTGCACGGAATATTTCACTTCCAAAGTTCCCTGTTATAATATGCTTGAACTCCGACGACAATTTCTTTGCTGCGAAAAGATAATGTGCCCGTGCAAAAGTTGCTGTCCCCGAGGAATTGATAATAAATTCCTCCCCACATTCGATATTACTTTTGTTTATATAATCTTCATCAAGCATGATTTTAATAAAAGGAATATTCGCATGCCGTGAAAGTTTCTCAGCAATTGAAATATCCTTTGAATCTTTCGATCCAAATGAATAAACCGAAAAATCTTTCTTATAATACAAACCGGCTGCAGTAAGAGTTCTCCCGTCAAATCCGCCCGTAAGCGATGATGCATAATGTGTGTCGGGCAAATATTTTTCAACTGTTTCGATGAAAATATCGGTCATCATTTCAGCCGATTTTTTCCACGGAAGCGGTTTTTCTTCAAAAAAATCCTCGATAAAAGTATGTTTTTTTACCAAAACTTTGCCGTTGCTTATCAATATATATGAATTTGAAGGAAGAAGTATTACGCCATCAATAACACTGTTATCAAAAAGAGGATAGTTAAAAAGTAATGTCTCAAGTATAAATTTTTTGTTAATTTTATTAAGTGCCAGGTAGTCGCCAAGAAAAAAAGCATTTTCAGACAGGACAATCGAATTATCATTTTTGAAATAATAAACCGGAAGAATGCTGAAAAGAGAGTTGCCGATATAAAGTTCGCCTGAAATTTTGTTCAGATACATGTAATAGAAATGCCCATGTATATTATATAAAATATATTCAACAGAATTATTTTTTCTGAGTTCTTCACTGAAATTATTGGTGGTTATAGGATCTCCCCAAACAACGCACTCATATTCCGTTTCATTATAATACAACTCTATGTCAGGTTTTACCTCGAACAGATCTAAAAGACCAACAGGCTTTTTACTTAAAGAAATACTCAAAACAAATTTGATCATTAAAAAAATTACATTGATAAGTTGCCAGGTCTAAATGAAATCCTTCAGTTTTCTGTAATTATTCAATATATAATAATATGGGAGTCTTCCTGAAAGAGCTTTAAGTTTAAAAATCGTTTTTTGTTTTTTCCGGAATGTTTTGAAATCCATACACGTTCTTTCTGGAATTCTTGTTATATCTTTATTAAGACTTAGATATTTCCCGGTTGTGGTCATAAGATAACCTGCATTCAATGCCAATTGGTGCAGTATATTGTTGTTATCTCCATGCGGCCAGCATAAGAATTCAACCTTCTTACCGAGTTTATCTTCGATAATCTTCTTTGATTCAGAAATTTCTTTTTTTGCCCTTTTAATATATTCGTCCTGAGACTCAAAATACGTTATAATTTTCGCCCCTTTTTTGTATAGTTCATAAACCGGTTTAACCAGATTAAAAGCAGTTTCAAACCTGTAATTTCTGAAATCGTATTTTTTCAATTCGGAAACACACTCTTCGATAAAATCAGGATTTATCTCTACTTTTCTTGCTATAAGTGCCGATTTTTCCTCGAACAAGGGATAGCCGTATGGTAAAATATTTTCGAATGTCTTGTCGTTAATATAGAAAGGTTTCCTTTCAGGGAAAAGATTTCCTGCCGGATAAAGAATATCACAACCGGGATGATGGAAGCCTGTTAGAATGTCAGATACAAAATACTTAGTATGAGTTAATGTATGTGATTGCACGTCCATGACACCTGATTGTTCCATTATTTTCAATTCTTCCCATGATAAAAATCCGAATTCGTTCAATTCATGATATCCGGCATTTCCATTCCATACATCTTCAAGATTCGGTCTTATAACCGGGCGCTGGTCAACAAATTCAGGACTTATAAAAATTGTAGCTTTTAATCCGAACTTTTTCAAAAGTGGGAAAACCCAAATCCAGTTATCGAGATATCCATCATCAAAATTCAATATCAAAGCATTTTTTACCGGAGGTATTATTCCATTCCTTATCTGCCATAATTCTTTAAAAGAAATTAATTTGAATTTTTTTCTAATCCATTCGATTTGTTTCTGAAATGACTCAAAGTCAGTAGTCAGAAATTTCCTTATCCAGTTATCATTTACGGGTCCTACACTGTGGTAATAAATTACCGGCGCTTTATAATAATCAGTCATTAAATGAATTATAAATTTTATTCAATGAATTTATATGTTCATTGAACGAAAATCTTACCAAAAATTCATCTCTCGCCTTTTGAGCTGACAGAAAAAGATAATTATAATTTAAAAGTTTATCATATATTTGTTGAAATAAGTCATTTTCGGCAGAAATCAAAAATTCAGGATAATTGCAGAAAATTTCGCGCATAGAAGGTATATCTAAAGCAATTACCGGCGTTCCACATAAAATGCTTTCCACAACTACATTACCAAACGACTCATATTCCGAGAGATAAAGAAGCAGATCGGCATTACTATAAACATTTTCTATATCTTTTCTAAAGCCTTCAATAAAAATAAATTCATCTGCATTGTAATTATGTATAATATCTCTAAGCATTTCAGTTAAAGGGCCGGAACCGAAAATCCCAAATTGAGTTTTATCAATGACTTTATGAATCCTGAATGCAAGTTCAATCCATTTTTCAAGTCCTTTCCCATGAGCTAATCTACCAGCATAAATTATTTTTAAAATCCCGGAATTTTTTTTAGTAAATAAAGGATGGAATCTTTCTCCGTTTATCGGATTATAAATAACCTGAATTTTTGCTTTACAATATATTTTATCAATAAATGTTTTTTTACTGAACTCTGAATTTGAAATTAGTTTTACATTTCTTTTATTGATTAATTTCCATAATGCTTTTCTGTATTTCTTTTCTATCGAATTCTTCCAGTAAATCGTTCCATGGATACTATATATAATATTCTTAACTCCAGCAATTTGTAAAATAAGGAGATATAAGGGGCCAATATTGAATACCTGAAAAATTGAATTCTTATATCTTCTTGCAAAAAAATAAATTTTTAAGCAGGCAATCAGATTTGAAAAACTTCCATAATTTGCTTCATGACCTGGTATATCGGCATAGATATTAAATTCCGATGAAACATAAGGTCTTATAATAAAGGAAATAAATTTTTTATTCGGAATCCCTTTAATAATATCAGGCAACAGTACTTCTATTCCTCCGGCTTTCGAGGAGAAATGTACAAGGCAAACAATATCTGAATTATTTTGTTTAATAAATTACTTTATCAATGAATTTAGAATTCTTTCTGCGTTCATTTCAGGTGAATATTTAAGAGAAATAAAGTTTTTAAGTTCTTTGACCAGTTCTTTACGTTCGGTTTCATTTTTCAAATAGTAATCAGCAAGCCCGCCGGCCTTTCTGTAATCGCGAATTAAAGGAATATTGGCTTTACATCCCTGAAATAATTCATGCTCCACATCGTAACGATATTCAATCAGAGGAAGAGCACCCGAGCCAAGTGCTTCGAAAAGACGCATGTGAAAACCGTTCAATATTCCGGGATTACCGTCAACCGGAATTATTTTTGATTTGTTCATCATTTCATTCAACCGTTCCACATGTATATAGGACGTTTCTGTAAATTTATTTTCAAGAGCCGGAAATTCCCTGAACCATTTTTTCCAGTGCCTGCTGCCATATATTTGCAGGTTAAAATTTACAAACTGGTTCATAAAAAGAGCCTTTTTATATCCCCATGAATTTGTATAGGATAAGCCCGAATAAAATATTTCGCTTTCAGGGATATTATTGATTAATGAACCTTCTGTAATTTCGAAGTAATGAGCAGAATCTATTCCGGGCGCAAAAAAAACATTTTTATCAATTCCTATTGTACTTAGCTGATAATTCCAGAAAGTATCAGGAGAAAGAATTAAATCGGCATATTTAAGACATGCAAGATAATAGTTATTTGCAGGAGTATAAAATGGGCTGTCACCCATAAAAAAGACAAGTTTTGCTCTTTTTTTTATTTCCGAACAGGTTTCAGGAAGAAGAAACTCACTGTTATAAACCATTATGAAATCAGGATTATACATATTTATTTCACTCAAAATGATTCTATTTACCTTCTGTAAAAAATATTTCTCCCAGGCATTTCTTATTTTGTAAGGAAAACGATATATCTGTGAATGAATTTTTAAGTCATAGTTGTTAATAACTCCCCGTAAATCATAACCTTTACATTCTTCGGATAACACAGATAATATTGCAAGCAATGAATTATACAATGAATATTTACCTGGACAAAGTAATAATGCTCTCTGAAACGTCTTAGCCATATATTGATTTTTTTGATTCGGAATATACCAGCGCACCGAAACTGAAAAATATCGCTTGTGGAATAATCTGATCAGGTATGCCCAGATAGTGAAAATGCTGACCACTGGTCGAGTGTATAAAAAACCAGCCGATTAAAAAAATAATAAATACCGGCATACTATTTCTGAAAAGATAAATTTTGTTTCCGAATATATGCATTTCTATTAGTTTGAAAGAAAAATATACCATAAAACCTATTAACAATATAAATCCTATAACGCCTGAATTCAATAGAATTGTTTGATTTCCAACATGACCGTCGCTATATTTTCTGGAAATATCGGAGAAACCCCATCCAAAAACAGGATTCTGCTTAAATATATTCATTACTCTCGGACTTCGTCTGCTTAGTCTTGATAATGTACCCCCTGCTGTTATATCACCTTCTGCAAGTTCCTTAAGAGTTCCAACACGGCTTGTTGCAAAAGTTATCTGTTCTCTTAGAATATTACTCGAAAGAGCTATTGAAATAACGATTAAAAAAAATATCGAAAACTGTACAATGTTTTTTATCCTTATTCCGGGAATAAATAAAAAAGAAAAAATTATTATAAAACTAAAACTTATTATCCAGCCTCTTGTGGCAGAAATGTAAGCCATACCATAAGCTGAAAGAATCAAAATATATAGATAAATTTTACTGAAATAGTCAGAACCTTTTTCAGACAGGAAAAAAAGAGCACCAAACAAGCCCATCAATGTTACTCCAATATTAAAAAATCCACGGTATCCTCCTGCTTCAGAAGCTTGATCTGGCGTTAATTCTGTAATTTTTGCAGGCAACAAACCTGTAAATAAAACAAACAATTGAGTTAAAAAAGCACAAATAAGGATAACGAATATAAAACCAAATAATCTTTTGAATGATTCGTAGTCAGAAAATAATCTTGGCAATGTATAAAAAAGCAAAAAAGGAAGTGTAAGTTTGATAATTCTGAAATAATCTCTGGCTTCGCCTGAAAATCCCATCATCTGGCCCCATATTATCAAAAAAATCATATACATCAATAAAATTGTCAAATACTTATTATAAAAGACAAACGGTTTGTTTTTTACCTGAATTGCTTTAATAAAAGATAACAGTATATAAAATTGGGCAAGTTCCACAGCAGGAAGTCCTGGGAAAATATTTATCGTAACAGTATAAAGACCAAAAAAACCAAGAAAACCGTCAACCGTGGTAAAATAAAAAGCAAGCCAGAAGGGTTCATCGTTTGAACGGAAATATAAAATCAGCGTAGTAATATACCAGATGTAAGCAAGAATTCGTGGAGCTTTATAAGTAACAAATATTGTTATAAAAACAAGTAATAAAAATTTAATGATGCCATCCGGTAAATTTTTTCTGAACATTAATTTTTATGTATTATATTTTATAATTCTCCTTATTTTACAACAGGATGATTTACCAATAACGGAAAATTGTGGTTGGCTATAGTTTGTAAAATCTTTATATTGATTTTCTTTTGTAATCTCTTTTCTGAAGAAATGTGTGAAGCATAAACATTACCCAATTTGTAAGGAAAGCTATTTCTTAATTCAGAAGCCTTTCGTATGTATTTTTTTGCATTTTCAATATCTGATAAACAATAATAATCAATTCCTATAATAAAATACCACCATGCTGCTTCGAAAGATGGCATTTTGTTTTTTTGTTTTTCCATTAATTTTATTTTACCATCCAGACCATTATTGGACCTGCTAATTGAATTTAATGTCTTACCTGCCGTAACAACAATATCTCTGTGATTAGCGAAAATTTCGAATTCTGCGATTCTGTAACTTAATTCTACTTCCTGCATCGAAGGCATTGATTCGTCAAACAATCCTGCTTTAAAAAGAAGTTCCCTGTCAATAAACCATCTTATCCCAATGCCTGCTCCTTTGCCTTTTAAGCCTTCCAGATGTTTTGAAATTAATCTTCCATTACATTTCACCTGGTAGCCTGACAAAATGAACTGAAATCCGCTTTTTTTTACAGCATTAATCTGACTTTTAAATCTATGCGGTAAGTTTTCATCATCATCATCAAGAAATGCTATATATTTACCTTTTGATTGAAGAATACCATAATTTCTTGCCGAAGCAGCTCCTTTTTTAGGATTATGAAAATATTTTATCCTTTTATCCTTAATCATATATTTTTGCACTACACTTTCAGTATCATCTGTCGAACCATCGTCAACTATTATCATCTCCCATTCCGGATATGACTGGTTTAAACAGCTAAGTATGGCCATTTCCAGTAGCTTGCTTCGATTAAACGTTGGAGTAATACAAGAAATCAATTCCATATTTAATATTTTAACAAAATCTATTCCCAAATTAAAGTTAAGAACGTTCGTTTCAGGTTTATGCAATTTTTGCTCTCAACAACATTCAGTAAATTAGAGTATTTAATGTGGGTTCTATGCATCTTATTAATTGTGCATTCCATTTTTTGCCTCTCTGGATAATAACCTTGGCAAAAAATTCTCTTTAAATATTGTAACTATTTCTATTGCACCATTATATTTCAAATAAAATGAAATAAAAAAATAAACTGAAATATCAACAAAAGATTGAATAATAGTTAAAGCTAAATCATTTGTAGTTATATAATTCGTTATTTTATACATAGTCCCAAAAATCAAAATTACTAATAAAGTGTACTTAAAAAAATCTATAATTTGTTCCCTGTAGTTTAATTTCAAGAATTTTTTCATATAATAAATACCAAGAGCATAAACTATAGCCATTGAAAATACCTGAGCATATACTAAACCAATAACGCCCCATTTTATACCTATTACTATACCGATGATAATAAATACCTTTTGAATTACATTTAAAATCAAATATTCATTTGCTTTGCCTAATGCTTTGAGAATACTAATCTGAATGCCAGAAACAGGATAAAAAATACCTGCAATACAGAGAATTTGAAGGTAAGGAACTGCAGGAAGCCATTTATCTGTAATTAAAATCCTAATAAGCGGCTCAGCTAAAAATGCCATTAATGCCAACAAAGGAACTGAAATGAATGTGACTAATTCACTTGCTTTTTTGTAATTGGTTCTTACTTTATTAAAGTCATTTTGAATAGATGAGAACGATGGGAATGCAAGCGAACTAGTTATATTTAGGATATTTTTTGAAATCATATCTCTATAGCCATAAGCTCTAGTATAGAAACCCAGGTCAGCGGCAGTAAAAAACTTGCCGATTATCAACTTATTTATATGAAGGAAAAAATTATCCAGAAGCCCAACGCCGAGTATTCTTGAGCCAAAACCAAATAAATTTTTTGCCGAATCCCTTTTGAAAAGGAACGATGGTTTCCATTCGCTTCGTATCCATAGAAGGACAGAATAAGTAAAATCTTTAGATAAGCTTAGACCTACCAGGCTCCACACACCATAACCTTTAAGAGCCATAGGCAGTGAAACTAAACCTGAAATCAATGTAGAAATTACATTTATAATTGCAAGTTCTCTAAATATTAAATTTTTTGTAAACCGCGTTGCCTGTATTATTGTGAATGATCTGATAATAATACCAATTGAAAGAACTATTACAAGATGGTTAAGTTGTTCTTCATTGTAAAATTTTGCAATAAGGGGCGCTGTTAAGCAAAGTAAAAGAAAAATTAAACAAGCAATAAAAAAATTTATGAAAAATACAGTTGAATAATCCTCATTAGATGCATCTTTTTTTTGAATTAGTGCCTGGCTGAAACCGCTCTCGACTAAAGCATCACCAACAGATATAAATATTGCAAGCATCCCAACTAATCCATAATCGCCAGGCAATAGCATACGCGCCAGCACTATCCCAATAACAAACCTTACTATCTGACTCGTTATGTTTCCCAAAAAACTCCAACCTGCTCCTGAAACTGTTTTCTGTCTTAATGTTTCCAATTTAGACTTGAAAAAAGATTGTGCAATTTTTGAAAGTATTTTTCCTGTGTAAAAACAGATCTGTAAATATTATTACCATTAAGTGCGACTACTTTACAGCGTTCTTTATTCAGCAAAATAGTTTCAATTTTATTTGCAATTTCCTCAGGATTATTATTTGAGATGAAAATACTATTATCATTAAAAAATTCAACTACAGCATTATTTTGCATCGTTAAAACAGGTATATACATAGAACAAGCGTCTAATATTTTGTTACTCAATACATTCCTTGCTTTTTCATTTTCTCCGAAGTTACCTAAAGCAAGGTCGCAATTTTCAATTAAGAATTCTATTAATCCATTAGCAAAGGTTAAATCGGTTCTGAGAAATATCTTTTTTGTCAATTCTTTCTCCTCCAGAATTTTTATATATTTTTTCGATTGATCATTATCAATCCCAAAAAGATAAAAATTCGCTTTAAAATTTCTTTGCAATAAAATACAGAATGCTTTAATAATATTATCCAAACCATGCAAATTTAGAAAGGTACCCCACCAGCAAATTGTAGGTATTTCCCTAATATTATTTAAATATGGAAGCTTTGCCTTATTATATTGTGGAACAAATAATGGGATGATTATTTTCTTTCCATTATTTTCTAAATTACAATCAATGATTTCAGAATAGTATTCATATTCGCTTCTGTTTAGAAAAATTACTTTATCACTTTTATAAAATGCCTGTTTATCAAGATATTTTAATTTATATGCTGTAAGTGATTTTTTACTGTACTTCTTTCTATCGTTAATATATGTATCGTAAAGCGATACATAAAAATCTGTAATAACTTTCTTTCGAAGTAATTTTGCTAAATAGTATCTGGTTATGCTATCGTGATTCATTGGGAGAATATATATACAATCACTTTTTATTATATAGAGGCATTCAATAAAAAAATAAATAAATTTCAAAATGGGATTTGCAATCCTTCTTAAGATTTTTAGAAGCAATGTATTCTGTGCTGGCATTAAAAAGTAATCCTTATCAATCCATTGAAATTTATAGTTATTTTTAATCAAAAAATTAAGCAGGTATTCGGATCTGTAATTTACGGCAATGTTACCTATTACTAAAATTTTCATTTCGAATCATAAGCTTATTTGTGATGGATATTATAAAATAGCCTATATAGACCAAGTGCATTCAAAATTATAAGAAATAATGATTTTAAGTATGGTTTAGAAAATACTACAATGGGTTTCATAAGTGCTGCATTAAACAGGTAAATAGTAGCGCCCTTTATGTCAAAGTTTTTTCTTATTGATGAGGCACCAAGTGCGATTAACATACGAGGGAATCTATTTTTATAATATTCTCTCAATTTATTTTGAAAATCAGGCCTTTTTTCAAATTGAACTAATTTATCATAATTCTTAATTTCACCTATATAGTCGTTCCTTCTATTCTTAGCCCATTCATAAAGTTGGTTTTGTTTATGATCCCTTCTGTAAACCACTGAATCTCCTCTAATTAAAATAGGATACTTTTGTAATACTCTCATATTAAACAGTTCGTTTGAGAAAAGAGTATTTGTTTGATAGATTCCAACATTATCTAGTTTTGTACGGTCGTACATTATTGAGGAATCTGCAATATATTGCGCAGTATCAATAACGTACTCGTAAATATTTCCAGCATTGTAAAATATATTGATCCCATTACTCGTGGTTTTCAAAAAAACACCTCTTTCATTAATCATATCTTCTTTACTTCCAATTAAACCTAAATAAGGATATTTAGAAAAAAAATTGATATGAGATTCTATCATATCTGGTTTCAAAATATCATCAGCATAAAGTATTACCAGATAATCAAATCCTTTAGAATATTCTAGACACTTATTAAGGTTATTATGGTAGCCAAGATTCACTTCATTTTTATATAATTTTATATTATAACAAGGATATTTTTTAATAATCTTAGTGACAATTTCTCTTGTTTTGTCATTGGAATTATTGTCACTGACTACAATAGTATTAGCTTTTATAGTTTGATTAATAGCACTTTCTAAAGCTTCAGTTATAAATTTTTCACCATTATAAACAGGAATAGTTACAATAACTTTCTTATCCATTTTCTACCAATTTTAGCATATTCCTAATTCCGTAATACTTTTCTTTTTGAGGAATCCATCCGGTATATGATTTTATTTTATTAATATCAGCTATAAATACTTTCTGGTCACTTTTTCTTGGGAGTAGCTTATTAAATTTGAGTGAAATACCCAATTCATCCTCTATAAAGTTAAATAATTCAAGAAGTGATAAAGAGTTATTAATTCCACCACCAATGTTGAAGGCATTTCCGATACATCTATCACAATAAATTAATAGTTTATTATAAAGAACTATTATATCATCAATAAAGAGAACATCTCTTACTTGTTTACCATTACCAGAAATAGTAAATGGTTCTTTCAATATTCCTTTCTTTTCCTCAATTGCTTTCCGGCAAAACCAACCAATCCATCCCTGATCAAATGTAGCAAATTGTCGTCCACCAAACATAGATGAATGTCTTAGTACAATGGTTCTTAAACCAAATATTCTATTATAGTCTATCATATATTGATCTGCCGCACCCTTAGAACAACCGTAAGGGGAGTGAAAATCAAGTTTTATACTTTCATTAAAACCATTTGGGTGCTCCTTGCAAATATAACGTGTTTCCGTTTCCTCATAGGAAAAATATTCAAGATCTCCATAGACTTTATTAGTTGAAGAATAAATAATTAAAGAATTGGGACAATATTTCTTTACACTTTCTAGTACATTGAGTGTGCCTAACGCATTTACTTCAAAGTCTAATCTTGGATTTTCAATTGAAGTTGTCATTGCAACTTGTCCGGCAAGATGAAATATTACATCTGGCTTAATTTTTTTTATGCAATCTTCAACTTTAGATTGATTCCTTATATCAAATTGATAAAATTTAAATTCACCTTGTCTTTTTAACCATTTAAGATTTTTTTCACTTCCGAATCTGGATAGATTATCAAACACAAAAAGTTCTTCATTTTTATCGAGGATGTTATATGCTAAATTTGAACCTAAAAAACCGCAACCACCGGTAATAAGAAATCTCATATCTTAAATTTATTTTTTTCAAATTCAATAACTTTTTCTAATCCAGATTTTAGATTATTTTTTGGCCTCCAGCCTAGTTCGATTAGTTTACTATTGTCAATAATAGATTTCATCAGTTCGTTTTTTCGATATGGAAGCGCACCAAATTTTAATTTTGAATTACTGTTTGTTAATTTCTTGATTAATTCAGCTAAATTTTTTACGGAAATAGTTTCATCAGAACATACGTGAAAATTAGAATAACAGGGTAATTTATCTATTTGAGAAATGATTAACTTAAAAGCATCTACTACGTCTTCATAATAAACAAAATTACGTTCTTGTTCTCCAAGTGTTAATTGTATTTCAGGTTCATTGTTTAATAACCTCTTTATCAAGAATGAAATAAAGTTATTATCTCCGGCATCAGGCCCATAAAAATGTTCAAGTTGTATATTTATTACTTTTATTTCATTTCTCTTCATAATTAACCATTCTTTGAATTGAGATTTTGATAATGCATATTCGCTTACTAATCTGTTAAGAACAGTATCCGTATTGATAAAACATTCAACTTTATACTTCAATGCAGCTTCAAGGAGTTCCAAGGGCATTATTAAATTTGTTTTTGCAACAAATGAATTATCTTTATCATTTCCGTAATCAGTTGCTGTATGCAGTATATAATGGATAGTTTTTTTCTGAAATATTGAATTGAGGTCATCAATACTATATCTGTATTTAATAAAATTTTCTTTTATATCAGATAATCTGGTGAAATTGCAATTACTGCTCTCCAGAACGCAAACATTAAATTCACTAATTAACATTTTTACAAGATTATGACCAAGAAATCCATTTCCTCCGGTTATTAAAATTTGCTTCTTCATTAAATTTTTTTAACAAAAGACCTGAAGGAATCATGTATATAATTTATCATTTCATCTGTAAGCCCGTGATGGCAAGCAATAAGAATGCCTCCGCGCATTACATTATCTGCATTAGGATAGCCATTTTTATTCTTTATGCAATGAATATTCTTAAATCCGGGTTGTTTTAAAATATTGCCGGTAAAAACGACACGTGTTTGTATATTTGCCTTTTCTAGTGCGATTTGCATTTCAGTTCTTGTAAAAGGTGCAGTATCCTTCACAATCAAAGGGAAAGCGAGCCAGCCTGTTTTTGTCCCTGCTGTTTGTTTTGGCAGAATAAACCAATCTTTAAATTGTTTAAAAAATTTAAATTGCCTATTGAAGTTTTCTATTCTTGCATTTATATTTTCTTGAAGCTTATTCAACTGTATTAATCCAAATGCAGCTCCAATTTCTGAAGGTTCCAGGTTATAACCGATTTCTTCAAATACAAATTTTGCATCATATCTTATTCCTTCCAGTTCAGTATTAAATCTGTTTTCGATCTTTTCCGATTCAGGGAAAATCGAAGAGCTGCGACCCCAGCTCCTTAATAATTTTGCACGCCGGTACATGCCATCATCGTTTAAACAAAGCATTCCACCATTGCCAGCGCAATTTATTATATGCGAACCATAAAAACTCGTAATCGAAATATCGGAATTAAAACCGGTACTTCTACCGTGCAAAATGCCACCGAGGGTATCTGCAGAATCCTCTATAATTTTAAGATTATATTTGCGGGCTATTTCATATATTATATCCCAGTCAGGTATGTTGCCAAGTAAATTAGGAACAGCAATTGCTTTTGTTTTATCAGATATCATTTCTTCGATTTTATTAATATCTATCAAAAAAGTATCTGACTCTACATCAACAAAAGCAGGTATAAGCCCATTTTTTACAAGGGAAGCAACAGTAGTCGAGAAGGTTAAAACAGGTGTAATTACTTCACTACCTTTGGGAAGATTAAGAACTTCTGCGCCAAGAAAAAGTGCTGAGGACCCTGAATTAAGCATAAGTCCGTATTTCTTATCGAACAATTTTGCAACTCTTTCTTCGAACGTCATTACATTTCTCCCCATTTGAGTCGAAGTCTTAAGTACTTCAACAACAGCATCAATCTCTTCCTGCCCATGAACTGTCATTCCATATGGCACACGCATCATTTTTTGGCACTCCATTTTACATTTTGTTTTTCACTTATGTTTATATATTCCTTTATAGTTTCTAACCTGTCTTCATAAGAAGGTTTTGTTCTTCTTATATCGTTTAGATATCCATTAATAGTCATCCTTACAGTGTCATTAAAATCTAGAACTGGTTTCCAGCCAAGCTCCCGTACAGCCTTAGAAATATCAAGTTTCAGAAACTTTGATTCATGAAACACTTCAGTACTGGAATCAAATATAATTTCAACCGATGTTTCATATTTTTTAATCTCATTGACTAATTCGATTACAGTGTAATTCATCTCATTTCGTGGGCCAAAATTCCAGCTTCCACAAAATTCTTTATTATAATAGAGTTCAGCTGCAAGCATTAAATAACCTGAAAGTGGCTCCAGCACATGCTGCCATGGCCTTGTGGCTTCAGGATTACGAACTATTAGTTTTTTGTCTCCTTGTAGTGCTCTGAAGTAATCCGGAATTATTCTGTAATTAGCCCAGTCACCTGCACCAATAACATTACCTGCTCTAACAGAGGCAACCCTGCAATTTGAGTCTTTAAAAAAAGAAGTTAAATAGGCATCGGTAATTAATTCGGAACAACCTTTTGAGGCACTGTAAGGATCCTTCCCTCCCAATGGATCGTTTTCACGGTAGCCCCAAACCCATTCGTTATTTCGATAACATTTATCACTTGTTATATTCAATGCTACCTTAACAGAATTTGTCATTCTAACTGCCTCAAAAAAATTAACAGTCCCCATAATATTCGTTTCAAAAGTATAGTGAGGATCTTTGTATGATTCAAGTACAAGTGGCTGAGCAGCAAGGTGAAAAGCAAATTCCGGCCTGACTTTTTCAAAGAAATCCAGAAGGTGTTGCCTGTTTCTTATATCATCATTTTTATGAATTACTCTTTTGCAAAGGTTTGTTACAACAAAATTATCCTGTTCGGTTTTGGGCGGCAGAGAATAACCAAAAACATCAGCGCCAAGCTTTAATAACCATATTGCAAGCCAGGACCCTTTAAATCCTGTGTCACCTGTTATCAAAACTTTCCTGCCTTTGAATATTCCATTAAAAAGTTGTACCATTTATATTATAATTATAATTGAAACTTTTTGTTATCACCACATTTTCCATGGCGCTCCACCGCTACTCCAAAGCTTTTCAAGTTCCATCTTATCTGAAAGTTTATCCATCGGCATCCAGAATCCTTTATGTTTAAATGCATTTAATTGTCTATCGGCAGCTAAATTTTGTAATGGTTCACGCTCAAACATTGTCAAATCACCTTCTATATAATTAAGTACAGCAGGCTCCAAAACAAAAAAACCTGCATTTACCCAACCTCCTCCATCCCCAGCCGGTTTTTCCTGAAATTTTGTAACAAGATCATTCTTATCAATATGCAATGCTCCAAACCTTCCAGTTGGTTGGGCAGCTGTTAATGTCGCAAGTTTATTCTTTGCCTTATGAAAAGAAACTAACTGGTTAATATTTATATTTGATAAGCCGTCGCCGTAAGTCATCATAAATGTATTATCACCTATATAATCCTTTACTCTTTTTAATCTGCCGCCGGTCAATGTATTCAAGCCTGTGTCAATCAATGTAACTTTCCATGGCTCTGATAAATTATTATGTATTTGTAATTCGTTAGTTTGTAAATCAATAGAAATATCCGAATGGTGAATATAATAATTGGTAAAATATTCCTTTATTATAAATCCTTTATAACCAAGGCAAATTATAAAATCATTAAAACCAAAATGAGAATAAATTTTCATGATATGCCATAAAATCGGTTTGTCTCCAATCTCTACCATTGGTTTGGGTTTAGTAACAGTTTCTTCACTTAAACGTGTGCCAAATCCACCCGCAAGAATTACTATTTTCATATTTTCTATCACAATTGTCTTTTTAAATTGGGGAAAATTTATTTAAAACATTAATATTTTTTACTATAAGGATAAAAATACTTAAGGTTATGAAGGGCTAAAACATATGAACTGAAATAAATGACTTATAATACTTTTATAATTCTTAAAGGTACACCTCCTGCAAAAGTCATTTCAGGGATATTTTTGTTTATAAGTGAATTTGCCCCCTATTCTTGTAAATTTTCCAATTCTCACACTACGCGTTATTATAACATTCGAGTAAATTATTGCTCCCTCATCAATAAAAATTTCCCGAGTTTTCTCTATAATCAGGTTATTTATCTGTGAACCTGAATAATAACCTGTATGCGTCCATAATTGACATTTAGCACCAACCCCAACATAATCTCTAATGACAACCTTTTCTGTTGAATCAATAAGTATATTATGCCCAAGATATACATTATTCCCCATAGTCAAATTTTCAAATGGCTTTCCCCCCATTTATTATGTATATAAATTTCTCTTCCAAATTAACAGAAATTCATTAAAGAAAATTTATTCAAAAGGTAAACTTTCATTTGACCTATAACCGTTAATTATTAAAACAGATTTGTCAATGTTCTCTAAATATACTCATAATTAAATTATTATATAATATTCCATTTATGTACACTTGCATTTTCATTTCACCTTCAATATTAAAGCCAATTTTTTTATATGTTTCGATTGCAGTTTTATTTGAATTTACTACTTCCAATGAAACTTTTCTTAAATTCAAGTTATTAAATGCATAATCAATAATCAGTTTTATTGCCTCTGTCCCAAAGCCTTTACCTCTTGCTTCATTTTCACCTATTGAGATTCCAAGCCAACAAGTTTGGTGTATATTATTAATTCCAGACAAAAAAATAATGCCAACTAATTCGTTGTTATTTTTATTTTCAATACCAAAATAAATATTCCGGTTCGATTTGTCTTCAAGAATATTTATAATCCATTTTTCTTCCAGTACATCAGTTACGGGGAAAGGATGTGATAGTGTTAGATTCTTCAAATTAATGTCATTATGCCATTTATAAGTTTGATTAAAGTCTTTTCTTTGTAACGCTCTAAGTCTTATTTTATTCCCTTCCAACATCACCTTAAAATTAATCCAGAATTATTTTGGTTAAAATACTATTAGTCAAATCTTCAGCTATACTTAAAACTTTATCTCTTGTTTCTCCTTTCACAATAATAAACCCCGGCCTTTTTTTACTTTCAGTAATTTTTTCGATAATATCACCGGGTTTTATTGAAATATTTACAAACACAATATCTTTCTCTTCAAATACTTCTGCCCAGTCATTAATCCTGATTACTCTTTTACCAACAGGCAAATCAAAATATTTTATAAAAGCATATTCAGAACATTTTGGTAAAAGATCAGGACTTTCGCCTAAAGCCACTTTAATTATTGCTTCGTCCATATTTATTCCTGTAGATGTCAAAATTAAATAAGAAGAAATAAAATCTCCTCCTCCTCTCGCACCTATCTCAACAATCTTAGCTCCTTGTTTTGTTAGCTTAACCTCCGTATGGGATGCTGAATTATCAATTCCTATAGCATTTATAGCAGCAATAACTAAATTTTTAATTTCCCCTTTTTGTTCAAAAGTTAAATCCGCCGGTTGTAAATGGCCCATTTCAACTGTATTTGGAAAAGGAGTAATAAATTTTTCCGTAAACTGACAAACAGTTGTATGGCCTTTGTAAGTAATTGATTCAATACTATATTCAGGACCATCTAGAAATTCTTCAATAATTAGTCCATTATTCCTTGAAAATTTTCTTGTTGAATTTTCGTATTTTTTAATTTCATTGAAATTCTCAACCTTGTAAACACCCTGGCTCGATGTTGCATCTATCGGTTTCATAATTAATGGAAAAGACAAATTATTCAGATCTTTTTCTCTGATTCCCTGGTTATCCAAAAATAATTTTCCATTTGCACATGGAATATTATTTTTTAAAAATTGTTGTTTCATTAACCATTTATTAAGGCTCCTTTCAACGACTTCAGGTGAATGAAACTGTAACTGTAAATCCTGTGCAAGCTTTGCCATAATTCTCAATGGCTTTTCCATTTGTGTCGTAACTATCGCTGATACACTATGTTTTAATGCAACTTTTTTTGTCGTTTCATAATCTTTCCCATCAACAACATAAAAAAAATCAGCTATTTCTTTTCCGGGAGCATCAGGGAGCGGGTCAATCACAACTGAAATATAGTCTAAATCTTTAGCCGTCTTTATTAATAAATATTGATTAAGTCCCCCGCCAAAAATTAAAATTGACTTCTTCATATTGAATCATAAATCAACTAAAGAACTTTTCAAATAAACTAATCATAAATAAATCATTAATTTAATGAACGAAATACTTTTTTTACCGCATTAATAACCTTTTCTTTTTCCTCATCAGTAAGTGAAGGATAAACAGGAAGCCTCAGAAGCCGGTTAAAAAATTTCATTGAGCCCTGCATTTCTTCATCGGTTGCATAACCTTTATAGAATTTGTTTCTGTGAAGGGGGGTATAATGAACGTTTGCCATTATCCCTTCGGCTCTCAATGCATCCATAATCCAGTACTTCTCCTCCGGAGGTACGAGTATTCCGAAAATATGCCAGTTTGGCACACTCTCCTTTGCTATTTCAAGAAAATCAAGTCCTTCAATTCCTTTCAATTCATTCAAATAAAAACCGGCAATTTGTTTACGTTTTTCGAGAATATAGTCAATTTTCGACAATTGTGATATACCCAGCGCACCGAGAATATTCGACTGAACATAAGAGTTACCTATATCCACATATTCATAAAACCCCCTGGTTATATTGTCTGTCAGAAATGATTGTTTGTCGGTACCCTTCTCTCTCATATAAATAAGCCTTTGAGCTATTTCATCATTATCGGTAACGATAGCCCCGCCTTCACCTGTCGTTATATTCTTCGTGGCGTGAAAACTGAATGTCGAAACATCGGCGAGTGTACCTGTTTTTCTTCCTTTATATACAGCTCCAACCGATTGTGCCGTATCATGAACAACATATAAATTATGCTTTGCTGCAATCCTGTTTATTTCATCCATTTCGGCCGGGTTCCCGGCATAATCAACAGGCACAATAGCTACAGTTTTATTATTTATTAATTTTTCGATTTTGCTTACATCAATATTTCCGTTGTTGGGATAGACGTCGCATAAAACAACTTTTAGATTATTCAATAAAGGTCCAAGCGCTGTTGATGTGTATGTAAAATCAGGGACTATCACTTCACTTCCCGGAGGAAAATCCTTCACCCTGAAAGCAAGGTCAAGAGCGGTAGTGCAGGAATTTGTAAAAAGGACATGCTTTACTCCGATATATCCGGACAGTTTTTTTTCGAATTCCATACATGCCGGCCCATTGCCCGATATATATGTCGTTCTTATTGCTTTATCAACTGCATCAAAATCATCCTCACCGAGACAGGGTTTGTGAATTACAACAGGACTGCCCGTAATCGGCTTGCCACCGTTTATTGCAAGATTTTTATCATTCTTCATAAATCTGTTTTCTTTGCCAGTAAAAATGTTCGTATAATAAAATTTTCGTAATAGATAAAGTCAAAATTTTTAATATTATTTCTAAGCAATTTCAAACAAGCAAGATTCAAATTTATTTCTCCATTTAAAAGTGACTGTAAAATTATTTTATCGCATTACTATACATTCGAATAAGGATTCCTGAACTCTATTACTTTACAAACCTCAGCTAATTCCCTTATTCCTTGTTCAATAGTGGTCTCAGTATGATAGCCAAGTGAATTTATTTTTTTATAGCTTACTATATAATTACGTTTATCAGCATCTTCTCCCACATCGGCATAGTGTATATATGCATTTGTTTCTTTGCGGATTAATTCGCATATCTGCTCTTTGCTGAAATTCATCGTTTCCGAACCTATATTATATACATTTCTTGCCATGGAGCCGGAGTTATCAATCCCAAAAATAAAAGCTCTGCCCATGTCGCTTACATGAATAAACGTCCTCATAAAATGTTTTTCATAAATAACCAGATAACCTTCTTTTACAGCTTTATAGGTGAAATCGTTAACCAGCAAATCGAGTCTTAGTCTTGGTGAAATGCCGAAAGCAGTTGCAAAACGAAATGCAACGGTATTTCTTTCTTCCATCAGCATTCTTTCAGCCAGTGTTTTTGTCTGTCCATACAAACTCAGGGGGTTCAAAGGTGTTTCTTCGGTACAGATTTCTTCCACAGAACCGTAGTTCGAGCCTGTAGAACCATACATTATCAGTTGACTTCGCGAAGTTGCCTCAATTAAATTTTTTGTGCCTGTAACATTGACAGATTCAGCAAGTTCCGGATTTTTCCTGCAGGCAGGATACCCCACGATAGCAGCAAGATGAATTATAACGTCCGCATTTTTTGTGGCTTCTTTTAACATTGACAGATTGCGTACATCACCTTTTATTAATTTAAAATCGGGATTCCGGAAAAAGGGTAATATCGGATCAACACCGAACAGAAGATTATCGTAAACAGTTACTTTGTAATTTCTATCGAGTAGTTGCGGAACCAGACTGGTCCCTACATATCCGGCTCCACCGGTAACAAGTATATTCATATTATTTTGTTTGAAAATTATCTTGAATTTATCTTGGCAAAACCTTCCAGTATTTCTCATCTATCACAAAAGGATCTATTCTCAAATCATCCTCTCTGGCAATTTCAAAACGTGCGCTACTCAAAGAAACAAGAATTGTATTATCCTCGAGATTAATCCACCCGTTTGCATAGAATGACGGCACTATTAGCACGCAATGATGCCTGTTGCTCATCACCCAGGTTTTAATACATTCCGGATGTTTTAGTGCAAATCCCTTGATTTCTTCTCTATCGTTCCTGTCAGCTATTTCTTCAGGAAGTTTAAAAGTTATAAATTTTGCCGAGCCATGAGCTATTGTAAAAATTTTCTTTTCGATCTTGTGATAATGTAAACCTCTTATAATTCCCCGGCCATAGTTTTCAACCAGATAGCATCTCTGGAAAAGTTCATGGTCTATATCATCGGTAAAAGGGACAAGGAATCCCCTGTCATCGGAAATACTTTGTATATTAAGCAATACAGGTTCTGTAAGTTTATTATCTATTTTCATATTTATTATGTTTATTTTTTGTATTAATCTGTGCAAATCTGTGTAAAATCTGCGTTAATCTGTGGTTAAAAAACAGAATTAATAAATTAATTACTCTTCAATATAATACTTCCCTTCTCCGTGGTGTCCATATCTCGAATACACATAATCGCCGTAATAATTGTACCCATAAGAATACCCGTAGCCTCCGGCGTAGCCGTATCGTAATCCATATCCGTAATATCCCGTCAGACTTATGTCGTTCATCACAATGCCGATTCTTCCGATTGACTCATTTCTGTATAGTTCCTCTATCAGTTCAACAGTATTCTTCGAACTGAATCTCTGCCTTACAACGAAAATGTAAAAATCGGCGAAGTCAGCCAGAAGCAGAGCATCGGTCACGACAGCCGCAGGGGGTGTATCTATTATAATAAATTCAAAGTCCTTTTTTGCCTTATCAATAAATTCCTTCATTGCCTCCGATTCGATAAGCTCCGCAGGGTTTGGAGGAAGCGGGCCTGCCGGAACGTACCATAAATTTTCCACTTCGGTTTTAATAATAATATCTTCTATCTTACTCTCTCCTATCAGATATTTGCTTATCCCTTCAGTATTATCATTATTGCCAAGTATTTTGTGCGCTTTTGGTTTACGGAGATCCAGGTCTATAAGCAATACTTTTTTCCCAGGCAAAGCAATTATTGCGGCAAGATTTACTGCTACAAAAGTCTTTCCTTCACCGGTTACTGTCGAGCTAACCGCAATGACAGGATTCGATACATCTTTCAGAAAATATTTGAGATTAGTACGAACCGACCTTAACGACTCGGCAAGAGATGAACCCGGATGTTGTACCGCAGGCAAATCCGTTTTATACGTGTTGTGGCCTATGAAACCTATAATCGGAGCATTTGTACGCTTTTCGACATCTTTTTTGTCAATGATTTTATTATTGAAATAATCCAGTAACAAAATTATAATCGCAGGAATAAACAATCCGAGAACAATTGCCATCATGAGGTTCTGCCTTCCTTTGGGTTTTATCATGCTGCTGCTGTAACCTCCGGCATAATCAATTATACGGTTATCCGATACGGTTGATGCCCTTGCAATGCCGGCTTCGGCTCTTTTCTCTAACAAGAATGTATAAACAGTATTGTTTATGTCGAACTTCCTTTGAATATTAATCATCTGTCTTTCAGTGGAAGGTAATTTCATTATTTCCCGCTCGACTTCATTTAATCTCTTATCTGCTTCGGAAATAGATTTTTCGATATTTGCAAGTCCGTCTGCAATATTATTGCTTATTGCAATTCGTGTATTAGCTATATTGGCTTCAAGGACTCTAAGCGGGCCTGTTGATTCCAGCAGGTTCAATGACAACTGTTTTTTTTGTTTTTGCAACTGAGATAGCTCTTCAACAAGTCTGATAAGCAACTGGTCAGTCACTCCCATCACCGAAGGAGCAATAATTTCACCGCTTTCTTTTTTTGTATCTATATAATCTTTCAGATACTCATAATAATTTTTTTGAAGCATAAGAGACGTTTTCTCTTTGTCTATCTCCTCGAGCCTGTTTTGAATTGCAACACCTTCACGGCTCAGGTCAATGAGTCTGTTTGCCAGCCTGAAGCTCTCGAGGGAGTTTTCTGCCAGATGAAGTGAATCGGATATTATTGCAAGTTGATTTTCAATGAAATCTATAGTCTGATCGGCAGTTCTATTTTTATTTTCGAGTCCGAATTCAATATATACATCCATAAGCTTGTTCAGGTAATCGGCTTCCTGTTCTGGATTTGTTCCAGTAACAGTAAGTGTTACCAGAGAAGCTTCTTCTTCTACAGGTGATACTGAAAGCTTGCTTCTATAAATGTTGGCAAGAAATTGGGGACTGACAAAATAAAAATAGTATCTGTTGGAAGCATCAGGATCGAAAACAAAATTGTTTTTATCTCTAAGCTCGATTGTGAAATCGAATCCCTGTTCATTGAACCTGTCACCAAAATTCATCTCCTTCGAGAAGTTTCTTTCGCCGTCTATTTCAATCTTATATTTCTTAGCCGAAAGTATTTTTACATTCACTTTCTCGCCGATTGTCTGTTTATTAAGGGAATCATAAATAACGATAAACGGGCTTTTGTTATAAATTCTCTTTTCAACGATTCCCCTTCTTCCCACTGCCGTATAATCAACATGAAAGTCGGGCATCTCCTGCATAACCCTGTAATTAAGAGTAAACGACCTGAGTATTCCCATTTCATTTTTAAGATTCTGCTGACTTCTGAAAGCCTCCATCCCGGGGAAAAGTGTTGTTGTGCCGGAACTTAAGCCTCCCATTAATTGTTCATCTTTTATAAGAAGTGTGGAAGAAACACTGTAAACATCTTCCGACCATCGGTTTATAGAATAGGCAATGCTAAGGGCAATCAGAAGCGCACCGGCAAACCAGTACCAGTTACTGATAAAAAGAGATAAATAGCGTTTAAAATCGAGCCCTTCTTCCTCGGGAGGAATGTAATAGGGCTGAGAAGGGTTGTTGAGGGGGGAAGGAGAAGTCATGGTTTATCGTTTTTCGTTTATCGTTTAATAAGAAGCACAGGGCACAGGGCTCAGGGCTCAGGGCACAGAGCACAGGGCACAGAGCACAGGGCACAGGGCACAGGGCACAGGGCACGGGGAACGGAGTTCAATTTGTATGGTCATTGGAGTGATTTGCGAAAATTTGTAATTTTTTTGCTTAAAGCAATCAATTCTGGATAAACTTTTAATCTTTCATCTTTTGTAATAATATTTCTTTTCTGAAATATATGAAGAATATTGGCACATTCAAAAATTGACCGTCTTGAGATATTAAGAAAATTTGCAAATTCTTTATCTGAAAATGAACCTGATCCTTCAGCAATGTTGTTTGATATACTCAAATTCGCCGATCTTAACTGTTCGGCAAATTTATATAACCTCTTATTATCTGCTTTATCAGCATAATCAAATATAATATCTGATAAATCAATTGCATCTTTCCATATGTCAAGTTGCTCAAATCTAAAGTCTTCCATTTTTCTTAATTCATTATAATATTTATGTCAACAGATTAATTTCCAAGACTTCCCTTTCCCATCTTCTTCCATATACCCGCTGTGGTCTTTGCCTTTGTTTTTACTATATTTATCATTCTTAACTTGTTGAATCACCAGTTCAAATCGCAGAACTCAGCACTTAATAAGAAGCTCAGGGCTCAGAGTAAGGGGCTCAGAGCAAGGGGCTCAGAGAAAAGGTATTGCAAGCCGTAGCTGTAGGAAGGACAGAGAAGGTCTGGGAAAAAGTATAGTATTCTGTGCCCTGAGCTCTGTGCCCTGTGCCTATTTATATGAAACATTTAAACATTTTCTTACTTAAAATAGTTTATAAGCAGCAGTGTTGTTGTTATTGCCGATGTTACTGATGTTAAAATAAACGAGAAGGTTGGAAGGTTCAGGTTGAATATTTTTTTCGGCTGGGGTTCGACGATAACCACGTCGTTTGGCAGGAGGAAATATGCTTCGCTTGAAAGGAGGTTCTTATCCTGAAGGTTAAGGGTAAAGGTTTTTGTTCCGCCTGCAACGGGGCGCACAACGAGTATCTTATCCCTGCGGCCGAAGTCGTCTATCCCGCCTGCACGTCCGATAGCCTCGAGGACAGTGAGATAGTTGTTATAATTGATATAGGAGCCTGGAGATCTGACCTCGCCTATCACTGTAAACTTAAAGCTCAGGAGTTTGCACTCGACTGTGGCGCCTGCGAACACCTGTTCTGATTTAGTCTGCAAGAGTTTTTTTGTTTCATCGAGAGTAAGCCCGGCAACTTTAACCTGACCTATAACAGGAATTAAAATATTGCCTTCAGAATTTACGTCATATCCATAAAGATAACCTCCTCCTTCGCCCTGAAGAGCAGAATAGGTCTGAGGATATTGTGTGCCGATAAGAAAATCTTTAATTGTGCCGTCGGGTGTCATTGCCTTAATTGTAATATAGAGTACATCACGTGGCTGGAGTCTGTAATCAGGTATTTCCATCAGAAACTCTTCTCCTCCCGTTTCGGGAAGATTATTCAGATAAGTTAATTTCTTCTGTGAAGTACATGAAGAAATAACAATAAATATAAAAATAAATGATCTGGCAAAATTTTTCATTATTCAGTATATCAGGTTCGTTGCAAAAAGCTAAAATAAAAATGATCAGACATTTTAAAATGTTTTCAATAGAAATTCAACACGTATTACGAATTTAATTTTTCCATGAAACTTAATATTACCTTGTTTATTCAATTTTTATCAGCAACTGATTCTATGGCATTTTTCAATCTCTCCTCATTACTTATTGCCTTTTTTGCTTGAAAAATCCAAATTGTCAGAAACAATATAATGATAACAGTTTTAATAATTAATGAAGTCATATCAAAAAAGTGTTTTTTATTGAACGATGCGATAAAAAATCCTAGAACTGGCACTATAAAAACAACCATAACAGGTAATCTGTATCGTTCCTGGTAATGGCCATAGAAAATAGTAGCAGTTATGTAATAAATAAATAAGATCAGGTAAATATAGATAAATCCTGATTTGCCCGAATCCCGAAAAGAGGTGAGCGGTGGCCGGTAACCACTCTCATCACCGGGGTTCACTGCTTGTGTTCCATTAACCGTTGAAACATAAAAAAGATTTTTAAGCGACTGAAAATCAAAAAAAACTATAAATAACAATAAAATTATTGCAACCGGAGCAGCAACAACTATTGAGGTAAACCAAAGCTTATTTTTCATAAGTCCGGTGTAAAGTATTTTAAAACTGCTTGTTTCGGGGACTACACCAAAAGTACGAAAGAATTTTGTAAGCTGCAATCCTGCCCATTCAAGAGGTTGCCTGGTAATGAATTTTTTAATTTCATTCATTTGAAATTCATTCCTGTCTGCCCGCGTGGGATTATTCAGATTGTTTTTAATCACATATTCGTCCCATGCTTTTTTGTACCTTTCTTCATTCGCCTGATATACAAAAGACCCCTCTCCGCCGTCTCCCCCGTAATCAGTATGACCAAAAAAGACAAAATCATTGGCCATAACTTCATTATTATTATATTCCTTATAATAAATGCCTGATAATTTAACGAGTAATATGCCTGACAGAAGCACTATTGATAGAATCAGATTTTTTCTCACTACAATTTTTCTTCTTATAAAGAAAATGCACGATAAAATGATAAAAAGCGGCAGATATGCCAGTTCAGGTTTAAACAAAAATGTAAGAAGATAAACTCCGAGTAAGGTAAAAAGATAAAACATCTCTTTAATTTTACTTCCTGTATGAAAATAATAATACAGAAGTAATATTATTAATGACAGAAGAAATAACATTATTACAGGAGTATAGAACACTGAAGAGAAAACCATGAACTCAGTATAAAAAGTCAGCAAGATGGCTGTTATAAGTCCTGCAGCCGGTTTACCGGTTATTTTTATTATGAGGAACGAAACAATAAATGTAGTAATAGTTCCAAGTAAACAATTGAACCAGAAAAAATAGTTCAGATTACCAAGAATATATTTTGCAAAATACCCGATATATGATATTGCAAAAAGAAAATTTCCGCCACGAAGTTTAACCTGCTGTCCATTTCCGATTCTATCTACCGCGTTAAGATAAGCTCCATAATCGGAAAAATTGAAAAGAGTTGTATTATTAAATACTATCAGGCGAATAATAAAATTAAGGAAAAGTATTAATAAAAGATATCTTCCCCATATATTTTTTACATAAGAACTCTTCATTTCAGCTCTTTCTCATGAAAAATCTTACTGTTTTGTCAATGATTTCATCAACATCTTCTTCAGAAAGTTCATAATAAATAGGGAATCTGATAATTGTATCGCTATATTTTTCGCTCATAGGAAGTGAGCATCCATCATATTTTTTAGAGTAATACTCCGATTTATGCAGAGGCAGATAATGTGACAATGCCATGATTCCATATTGTTTAAGAAAGGCAATAAGGCCATCTCTTTCTGCCTTATTTCTACATATCAGGAAGAAAGAATTTCCGTTTAATGTTGAATATTCAGGAAGCACAGGTAATTTAACATAACCGGCAACATCTAATTGTTTAAAACCTTTATAATAACGATTCCATATCATCAATCTCCGGTCCTGTATTTTTTCTATTTCCTGTAGCTGGGCATAAAGAAATGCTGTATTAATTTCGGAAGGCAGAAAAGAAGAGCCAGTATCTTTCCATTCATAAAATGATGCTTTTCCTCTGAAAAATTGTGCCCTGTTTGTTCCTTTTTCCCATAAAATCTCTGCTCTTTCTGCGTATTGTGTATCATTGACAGCAAGTATTCCGCCTTCACCGCAATGTATGTTTTTTGTTTCATGAAAAGAAAAACATCCAAAGTGGCCGATACTTCCAAGGGGTTTCCCTTTATAATAACTTTCTATTGCATGAGCAGCATCTTCGATAACATAAAGGTTTCTATTTGATGCTAGTTCCATTATCTTCTCCATATTGCATGCAATTCCGGCATAATGAACTGGAACTATTGCTTTTGTTTTTTCATTAATAAGAGATTCCACCATTGTTTCATCCATGCCAGGGTAATCTGTACGTGAATCGGCAAACCTTATCCTGGCTCCTTCTCTTTCAAATGCAAGAGCTGTTGATACAAAGGTAAAAGATGGCACAATGACCTCATCACCCGGTTTGATGTTAATCAGCATAGCAGCCATTTCGAGAGCGTCAGTGCAGGAGGTTGTGAGCAAGCAGTTCTGCAGATTATATCGTTTTTTAAAAAAGTCGTGGCATTGAAAAGTAAACCGACCATTCCCGGACAGATGTCCATTTGAAATTGCCTCCCTTATATATTCTATTGATTTTTCAGATGCCCATGGCTTATTATATGGTATTCTCATGGACTTATTTTCTTAAGATATTGGTTTTGCAGGTATGCCTGTTATTATTTCATTACCATAATCCTTCAGCACCAGTGAATGCATTCCAACAAATAATTCATCTCCAAGTGTAACATTTTCGCGCACAGATGAATTCAATCCTATAAAACAATGACTGCCAATCTTCACCTTTGATCCTAAACATGAATTCGCTGCAATAAAATTACCATTTCCTAACGCAGACTCATGTTCTATAGTAACACCGCTGTTTATTATATTGAAACTTCCCATAACAACATCACTCTGTACAGTTGAATTACTCAATATTACATTGCCGTTGCCCATTCTAACGCTTCTGGCTACATAAGCCATTGGATGAACAAAATTTGTAAATCTCTCATAAGGAATCCTGTAACTCATCAGAATATTATATCTTTCTTTCAGCTTATCCGGTTTGTAAAGTGCAAAAATAAACGATATACCGGTGTCGTTCAGAAGCGTATCAATGTTCCACGTACCGCAAAGAACCGGAAATCCTGCCACGAGCGATCCTGAAGGATAAGTATCTATAACAACTCCGGCTATTTCTGCCTGATAACCGTGATTCTTTACAGCGTCATCAATCTGCTCAATGATATTCCTTGCTGTTCCCTCAATACCTATTATAGCGATCTTCATTATTTTCGTTTTTCGTTTAAGTTTTAGCTTTTTATTCGTCATTGGCAGACCGGTCAAGGACTGAATGATTCTCTCTGAGTAACTCTAATGCCCTCTGTGAATTCTGTGTAACAAAATAATTATCGCAAAAAGAGACAGAGTAAAATTCACTATTTACTTTGTCAGCTGTAGCTTTTTCTTTTTTTACCACTTTAAAAAAGTGAAGGTGGGTTGACGTAGTCTTACTAATTGATTTACGCCATTTCGAAAATAACGAGTAATTCCACATGATAAGCAGTGCATGCTTAAAAAGTTTAAAATATGAATATGAACTTCCCCCGTCAGGTCTGTCATGATGAATAGCATCTATATAACCGAAATTATCTGTCACTTTCCCCAGAGAGCCATCAATAAAAGTATAAGAATAATGTAATGGCAGGATTTTCTCAGCCATATCCCTCTTTATAAGACGGAAAGGTGAATAATATGGATAGAGCCCGGGTACAGTTTTACGCAGTATGACTCTTAAAAATCCTGACATCCACAACCTAATATATGGTTGTTCCATTTTTATAAACTTTGCATAAACAACATCAAATCCTCCTTCTTTCTGTTTTTCCACAAGAGGTATTATATATGCAGGATCATGCTGGAGGTCTTCATCCATTGTTATAATGTATTCTCCTCTGGCTTTTTTTAAACCTTCTAATACTGCTTTGTGCTGACCCATATTGACAGGAAGAAAATATCCTCTTGCCACATCAGGTCTGTGTATAACAATTCTTTTTATTACTTCCTTACTTCTTTCACTCCCTTTGTCATGAACAAATAGTACTTCATACGAATATCTTCCTGTAAGTTCATAGCAGATCTTTTCAAAAAGTCTCATTAAAGATTTTTCTCCTTTATATACAGGTATAACAACAGAAATTTCCATCAGGTTTTTTTCATATAACTGACAGCATTCTTACCTGTACAGAAAAGAAGGTCAATAATGCTTACAAAATGCACAAAAGGAGGCCATGGTTGTGTATAATCGCGATAATTAGAATAATCGGCAATCAATATCTTTACTCCCTGGCTGGTAAATTTCTCATGATTGAGGTAATTCATACCCGATGGTCCTGTAAGATATTCAGTTGCTCCTGAAGCACGGCATAATGACAAAATCCTATCACTCCTTCTGCCTTCGGAAGAATATTCTTCTACTCTTTTTATAAGTGTTTTTATTCCAAGTAATGAATTAATAAGGTTTAGAAAATGTATATTTATATCTGTAAGCATTTTCATTTCACCTGCTTCTTTATATGCATCCTCAAAACATCTTTTATACTCTTCAAAATATCTTGTGCAGGAATAGTTATAGCATATCGTTTTCCAGTGTTTCTTAGCCCACTTGCTATCAGCTACTTCGACTTCTCTTATTAACTGATTAAATTTGCTTTTCACCTTCACAGGTATAGTAAGCCATAACAGACCAGAAGGTGTTTTTATTCTGTTTCTATTACGCCAGTCACGACGTGTGAATTGTACATCATCATACAACACAAACATATCGACCGACCTGATAATATCAAAATAACCCTTCCACGGAATATAGTTGGATTGTTGAATTGCAATACGCAAAATTTACAATTTAAAAATGAGAATGTAAAATAGATTTACTCTGTGAACTCTTCGTTTAACGTTTAACGTTTAACGTTTCTCGTAATAAGAAGCACGGGGCGCAGGGCTCAGGGCACGGGGCTCAGGGCACGGAGCACGGAGCACAGAGCATGGGGCTCAGGGCTCACGAAGCGAAGCCGAGCACCGGGAATTGGAAGAGCAAGGAGCTGATAATTATCTCTATGTAACCAATAGATTATTTATCATTTTTCTACCGAAGTTTGATTAAGATAAAAGACAAAAGTCACATGTTATAAGATAAAAGACAAAAGTCACAAGATAAAAGTGTTTTGTAATTCTCCTCGTTTTTCTCTCCACTTTTCTATTTTTATCTGGTTTTTTGAACTATTGACCCTAAAATGCTTTTTAATTCCGATGATTCAGTAATCAGGTAATCGAGCTCAGTGCCATTAACTTCGGGTGTGATTCTTTTTATTATACGAAGCCAGTAATTCGATTCCCGCATTTCACGAAGAGATATTCTGACTTTATTTGCAAAATCTGCTTTTGAAGATCCTGATTGAGCCTCCTCGTAATTGGCACCTGAAGAACATGCAGCCCTTGATAGTTGAGTACGAATTGTTTTATTTTCAGGTGAATAAGGTAATGTTTTTAAGAATTCAATTACCCTCACCGCAAATTCAAACAACCTCTCCACCAGATCATTTTTCTTTTCCACTACTTTTATCTTTTTCCTTTTATCTTTTATCTTTTATCTTCCCGACCGTAATGGCCGGGCATGCTCCCGCCCCGTCAGTCACATGGGTTATATGTACTAACAAGGCATTTATTATATTTATATTCAATGCATTACAGGCGCATTGCCTGTTCTGCTATAATCTTCAAATTTATTTACTTTTTAAGCCTTCTCCCGTTGTTTATAATATTATTCTCTCTTCTTTTATTTTTTTTTCGAATGTGCGAGCGAGCGAATAAGCGAATATGCGATCATATATTTATTTAAACTGTCCATTTTTCAGGTTTTATACTCATGTTCACCAGCATTGAAATTATATGATCATACATATCAAATAATTCAAAATAAATATTTTCATCCAAGTATCCGCATTTTAGAACATAATCCAGCCATACCTGTGTTTCTGCAGCTTCTGCTTCAGCATCACTAAGTTTCGATATAAAAGATTTCTCATATTTACGTTTCCTGAATGCTTCAGCTATATTACCGGATACTGACCTCGATGATCTCCTTATCTGGTCGGTTAACGAATACATTTCTTCTATGGGAAAAGATTTTGTTACATGAAATACTTTCATTCCAGCCTCGAATGAAAGCTGATAAACCTTCAGATCCTTATGAGTCTTTATTAACTCCATATAATTTTTTTTAAAATCTCACTATTTTGTATGTCCGTTCGCTCTCTCGCCTCTTCGCCTCTTCTCCTCTTCGCCTCTTCTCCTCTTCGCCTCTTCTCCTCTTCGCCTCTTCTCCTCTTCGCCTCTTCTCCTCTTCGCCTCTTCTCCTCTTCGCCTCTTCTCCTCTTCGCCTCTTCTCCTCTTCGCCTCTTCTCTCCCTCGCCCCTTCGCCTCTTCGCCTCTTCTCTCCCTCGCCCCTTCGCCTCTTCGCTCCCTCGTTCCCTCTCTGCCTCTCCCCTCACTCCGCTTCCCACAACGTCAGCAGTTCTGCCGGTTTAAATCCTTTAATATATTTTACCTCGTCCTCAGGGGCAACAAGCACAAATTCAACCTTGCGTCCAACCATGTCCTCGGCCTGTGCAATTTTTCGTCCGAGATATTCGAGGTTGATATTATCACCCACAAGAATGAGCTCTATGATGTTACTGTCGCGGCCCTGAGCAAAATCGCCGGTCAGGTAAACCGAAATAAGGTTACCCATCTTATGGATCACATTCTCTATTATTTTATCTATGCCGGTTTCTTTAAGGATGATGTTATGTATATCTCCGAATAGCGGGTGGTTGCAGTTTGCCCTGTATAGTTTCCGGTTGCCTTCGCGTTCCGAGGTCAGTAATCCTGCTTCTTCGAGTCTGTTCAGTTCCACCCGTATGGCATTGGACGATTCCCCGAACTCAGCCTCCAGTCCGCGCAGATAAGCGCAGGTATTGCTGTTAAGAAAAAATTTCTTAAGCAGTTTAATCCTTGTCTGAGAGGTTATCAGGCTTCCTATCATCAGGTAAAGTTAGTGAGTAACAAATTTACTCGATAAATTGAATTTACAAATAAGGATGACAATAATTTGTAAGGGAAAGTTGCATGGGAAGCAGGAAGTTGAAGGAGTTGAAGGAGTTGAAGGAGTTGAAGGAGACCTCATTTCAACCCTTTAAACCCTTTCAACTCTTTCAACTTTTTCAACTTTTTTATCACTATAATTTATTTCGGCAAAGAACGTTAAGGAGCAAGTTGAAGGAGTTGAAGGAGTTGAAGGTGTTGAAGGAGACCACCTTTAAACCCTTTAAACCCTTTCTTTTCAACTCTTTAAACCTTTTAAACTCTTTCAACCTTCTTTGTCAATAAAAGCAATTTCCGTAAAGAATGTTAAGGAGCAAGTTGAAGGAGTTGAAGGTGTTGAAGGTGTTGAAGGAGACCACCTTTAAACCCTTTAAACCCTTTCAACTCTTTCAACTTTCTTGGTCAACTCTTTCAACCCTTCTTCGCCACTGCAATATATTACGAGAAAGAACATTAAAGGGCAAGTTGAAGGAGTTTAAGGAGTTGAAGGAGTTGAAGGAGACCACCTTTAAACCCTTTAAACCCTTTCAACTCTTTAAACTTTCTTGGTCAACTCTTTCAACCCTTCTTCGTCACTGCAATATATTACGAGAAAGAACATTAAAGGGCAAGTTGAAGGAGTTCAAGGAGTTGAAGGAGTTGAAGAAGACCTCCTTTAAACCCTTTAAACTCTTTCAACTCTTTCAACTTTCTTCTTGTCAACTATCAAATCTTTTTTGTACCTTGTCCCTTTCTCGCTGTATTAACTTAAAATTTGTTTACATGTATACCTTTAGTTTTGAACGTCTTGAAGCATGGAAAATGTCAAGATCTCTTACCCGTAAAATCTACAGTATAACCGGAAATTTTCCTGATGATGAAAAGTTTATATTAACGTCTCAAATACGAAGAGCTATCATCTCAGTCTGTTCCAACCTGGCCGAAGGTTCTTCGAGGAAAACGAAAAAAGACCAGGCACATTTCTACAACATGGCATTTTCAAGCCTTATTGAGACTCTTAATCAACTTATTATCTGTCGCGACCTGGAATATCTGGACAATAAATTATTCGATGAAATTCGAGATGACATTCATACAATATCGTTGATGATTAATAATCTTATTGTGTATGTTGAAGGGGGCAAGAAAGTTGAAGGAGACCACCTTTAAACTCTTTAAACCCTTTCAACTCTTTCAACTTTTTTATCACTATAATTTATTTCGGCAAGGAATGTTAAGGAGCAAGTTGAAGGAGTTCAAGGAGTTGAAGAAGTTGAAGGCGACTACCTTTAAACCCTTTAAACCCTTTCAACTCTTTCAACTTTCTTTTTCAACCCTTTCAACTCTTTAAACTCTTTAAACTTTCTTTATCACTATCTATCTCGACAAGGAAAGTTAAGGAGCAAGTTGAAGGGGGTTTAAGGAGTTGAAGGAGTTGAAGGAGTCCACCTTTTAACCCTTTAAACCCTTTCAACTCTTTCAACTTTCTTGGTCACTGCAATATATTACGAGAAAGAACATTAAAGGGCAAGTTGAAGGAGTTTAAGGAGTTGAAGGAGTTGAAGGAGTCCACCTTTAAACCCTTTCAACCCTTTCAACTCTTTCAACTTTCTTCTTGAACCCTTTAAACTCCTTCAACCTTCTTTTTCAACCCTTTCAACTCTTTAAACTTTCTTGGTCAACTCCTTCAACCTAAGGACTTCCAATTATAACATTCATCAATACTTATTTCAATTTCCAAAAGTTAACCTTCTTTCTCCTCGGAGTTATTTTATTTCCGAATAATTTTGAACATAAGTAAAACATTCAATTATAAATTCATTAAATATTTTTACATTTGTTTTAAATTAGTTCGTAGTTAAATGCAACATTTATCATCTTAGAATAGTCCTGAGGTAAAACGGCCATGAAATGAAAAAG
The DNA here is from genome assembly GCA_017999895.1 of Bacteroidales bacterium. Taxonomy (GTDB): domain Bacteria; phylum Bacteroidota; class Bacteroidia; order Bacteroidales; family VadinHA17; genus LD21. Next base: position 2,272 of record JAGNKY010000020.1, on the reverse strand, counting down.
TACCTGTTAATATTTATATATTTTCTCATTCCATCAGTTCTCTCAGCACAACTTACCGGGAATGGCACTTATACATCACCATGGAGCGGAACTCTTGATCATGATATGGTATGGAGTGGTATTAAATATATCAATGGAGATATTACTATTGACAATGAAACTCTTACTATCAGCCCAGGTGCTATAATTATATTTATTGCCGAAAACGCTGATTTGATTATAACGGGTACAGGCTGTCTCGAAGCTCTCGGTTCACCCGGCAATATGATAACATTTACATCTGATGACGATAATGACGGGAATTATGGAGAAACAGGAGAGCGGTGGGGGCATATCTACTTTAACGCTCCTTCTGAATCTATACCATCAGTTATCGATTACTGTATCATTGAATATGGAGATGTTCATGCCTTTACCGATTACAAGGGCTATGGCGGCGCCATTCATACCAACTTTAGCAATCTTATAATTTCAAACTCTATTCTGAGAAACAACTATGCATATTGGGGAGGAGCCATATTTGTTAACCAGAACAAAAATGCATCTATAAAAAATTGTTATATTTATAATAATAAATCGTGCCGGGCAGGCGGAGGCATATATTGCTGGAATGGCTCAGGCTCAGTCATTCAGAACTGTATTTTCGACAGTAATCAGTGCCTCGAACCAAGCGTATCATATTATACCGGAGGTGGACTTGCATGCCAGACAAATACTTCTACAAAAATCGTTAATTGTACCTTTGTGAATAATACATCTACTATTACCGAAGGTCAGGCACTTCTTTTGTACTCGTCCCCTAATGCTAAAGTTATAAACAGTATCTTTTGGGGCTCTTCACTAAAACAGATTTACATGTACAATACAAGCGCATCAAACATTATCTATAGCGCTTACAGAGGAATAACTTATTCATCCGGGACACCTGTCAATCCTATATTGCTTAATTCTGACAATGATGCATCTGATGGACCAAATTTCACTGCCACCGATGGCTCTGACTGGTCAATTAAATTCATTTCCCCATGCCGAGATGCGGGGATAAATTCATATACAGGCATTACAATTCCAACTACTGACTATCCGGGCAACAGCAGAATATATACAACCGATATTGGCGCTTATGAAGTGCAATACAGCAGATGGAAAACCGAACCATACGATAATTACTCATGGACTGCTCCGGGAAACTGGGAACAAGGCCTTTATCCGGGACATCCCAATGCCACAGGCGACATAGTTATTCCTTCACTTTCGTCTTCATCTGTTGCTCCCCAGGTTTCAAGCGCTTCAGTTTCTTCGGGATGCTATATGCTCCTCGAACCAGGGGCAAAAGCCACTATTTCTTCCATTACAAATTACGGAACTCTAAGGCTGAAATGCAATTCCTCAAGTCTTAGTTCTCTTATAGTTGACTCATACTCGGGAAACAATGTAGAATATGAATTATACCTTTCAGGAGGTGGCAGCGAACTACTTGAAGATTATAAATGGCACTATATTTCAAGTCCGGTTACCTCTCTCTCAACCGATGTATTCACAGCGGTCACTCTCGACCTTGCTCAATATGTGGAGAGCAAGCCTTTTCTTTCCCTTTTGCAGGGATGGGTGGCCTTCGACGGTTATGTTTATTCGACAGGCCTCTCTGACGGACCAACTTTTAACACACTTATTCCAAGCAAAGGTTATAACTTCTGGGATAATGACGATAACACGTTTAATTTCAGTGGAATCCCAAATACTTCCGACTTTACGATTCAGCTTGGATATAGCGGAATGCCTTTTATGCACGGATTCAACCTTCTCGGTAATCCTTATTCCTCAGGGCTTAACTGGGATGACATAGTGAATGAAGTATATAATCCATATCCAGCAAACACCAGTAAGGGATTATATTTTACCAGGAATAATGAGCAATGTTCTTATATCGGAGGTGTGGGTAGCCCTGAGGATGTGACAGGAATAATACCTCCAATGCAGGGGTTTTTCATAAAGACTTACAGTACTGGTAATTCAATTACCATTCCGGCCGAATCAAGAACACACGATAATATTCATGCACGTTATAAAGGACAAACGGCCATCCCTCTAATAAGAATTAAACTCAATGAAGATCCATTTTATTATGACGAGACAGTGGTACGTTTTGACGTAAACGCAAAAACAACATGCGACTATGATTTCGATGCTGTCAAGATGTTTGCTTCCGAGACAAAAACTTATATCTATTCCACTATGGAAGGAGTGAACTATGCAATAAACGGCCAGCCAT
>JAGNKY010000019.1 GCA_017999895.1 Bacteroidales bacterium | reverse complement strand
ATATAAAATATGTTACACTTGCAGCAACAATTATTGGAATTGTAACTCTATTCGGTGCTTCCGTTGGACTTATGAACATCATGCTTGTTTCTGTAACCGAACGAACACGAGAAATAGGAACTCGCAAAGCTGTTGGAGCAAAGACTTCCACAATAAAATCTCAGTTTCTATTTGAATCGGTTATAATAGGGCAGCTTGGAGGAATATTCGGCATATTTCTCGGCGTACTGATAGGTAATATAGTATCATCGCTGCTTAAATCGAGTTTTGTTATTCCATGGCTTTGGGTTATTACAGGAGTAATAGTATGTTTTATTGTCGGTATTGTTTCAGGTTATGCACCGGCGGTTAAAGCTGCTAATATTGACCCTATTGAAGCCTTAAGATATGAATAAAATTAACAGATATGGAAAAGTTGATTATACAGGAAGAGCGTAAAAATTGTCCGGGTATGTATTATTACCCTGAGAAAAACATGCTTGAAGTGAAAGGACGTTCAATACCTGAAAATCCAGAAGCTATTTTCAAAAGACTTGACGAATGGATTACAGATCATTTTAAAACATCTGATAATCTGGATGTTGATTTTATACTTGAATATATTAACAGCGGCTCTTCAAAATTTCTTTATGAAATTCTCAAGAAGCTTGCAAATTATATAAACAAAGGAAAGAAGGTTAATATAAGATGGCTTTATGAAGAAGACGATGAAGCTATGCTGGAACTTGGAGAACATTACCGTGATACTGCCGGTATTCCCCTTACAATAGAGATGATTTGAACATGTTCGGATTACCTTCTATTCATTTAAAAAAAACCCCTGTCCTTGAATAACCAGTTATTATATGATAGTCAGGACAGGGGTTTAGATTTAATTTATAGAATGAAAAATTATTTCATTACAAGCGGTATAAGATCGACTACACGGCAGGAATAACCCCATTCATTGTCGTACCATGAAAACACTTTAACCATTTTGCCGTTTACCATGGTACTCAGGCTGTCAAAAATGGATGAAGCTGTTGTGTGAATAACGTCGACCGAAACAATCGGATCTTCTGTATATTCCAATATTCCTTTCATTGGACCTTCTGCTGCCTTTTTCATAGCGGCATTGATTTCCTCTTTTGTAGCTTCTTTCTTTAGAACTGCAACTAAATCAACCAGAGAACCTGTGGGTGTTGGAACTCTAACTGCTACTCCATCGAGTTTGCCTTTGAGTTCCGGAATAATTTTACCGATAGCTTTTGCTGCCCCGGTCGTTGTTGGAATCTGAGATATAGCTGCAGCACGTGCACGCCTCAGGTCTTTATGCGGCAGATCGAGTATCCTCTGATCGTTAGTGTACGAATGGATGGTTGTCATATATCCTATTTCTACACCCCAATTGTCATTCAACACCTTAACGACAGGTGCAAGGCAGTTCGTCGTGCACGATGCATTTGAGATACAATTATGCTCAGGCTTGATGTCTTTATCATTAACACCGATAATGACCATGGCATCAATTTCATCCTTTGCAGGAACTGTGAGAATGACCTTTTTAGCTCCGTTCTTCAGATGATCTCCATAACCTCCTTTAGGGCTCTCTTTTGACGTGAAAATACCTGTTGATTCTATTACAACATCTGGCTTTTCGACCCATGGTATATTGGCAGGCATCTTCTCGGCCGTAACTCTATACTTCTTCCCATGAACGATAATATTTTCATTATCGTGTGACACACCTTCGAATTTTCCCTGTGTCGAGTCGTATTTAAGCAGATGAGCAAGGGTCAAAGTATCGGTAATGTCATTGATACCGATTATCTCAATGTTATCTCTTTCAAGGGCAATCTTGAAAACATTTCGCCCGATTCTTCCGAATCCGTTGATTGCAACTTTAATTTTTGACATATTGTTGTTTTTTAAAGGTTAATACTTTGAACTGCCAAAAATAAAAAAAAATGAATAATTTAAGTTTAACAGAATAAAAGAAAATGATTTTATTTGTTCTTTTTGAAAATATTCGATAGTTTGTTCGATTCCGGATTTAAAGGGTCAATTACAATTCCAAAACGATAGCTGGCAAAAAGAGAAAAGAAAATAGCTTTGTTTTCTGCTACATCCATTATTGGAATTTTCTTTGGGAAAAGGTTAATCTGCGAACCGATTTCAATCGCATGAATCACTTTGTTCTGTTTGCTGTATTCGAAATTGAAACCTGCTTTACCATAAATTCCTGGAAGAACCCTTGTTTCTTCTATACCTTTGAAAAAAGAGCTTTTCCCATAAATCATTGTGGGATCGTGCTTTTTAATATCGAATTTTTCCTCGATAATCTCGGCTTCGTATGAACCTACAAATTTCAGTATTTTGTAATAGATTGGTTTATAGAAACACAAAGCAGGACCGGCGGTGTAGAAGTATCGTATTGCAACGCCTCCAAGGTCGGCTTTTTCATAAATTTCTTTCTGATGTCCAATACCTCCCCGAAGCACTGCTATTGCATTCTTTTTTCCGAAGACAAAAGAGCCAGGAGTTTGATAGGCTGGATTCGAAAGCCTGACTTCTTTGGGATGTTTGAGCGATACAAAGTCGAACTCGAGAAGCCGTCTGTTGAAATAATCAATTCTCTTCCCTTCCCTGTAGCCAATGCCGTAACCGTCCGTGTTTAATGAAACACCAAAAGTGCGTTCGCTTCTGAAAATAATGGCCTGTTGCTGATCAATTTCACCCTGACTGTATAAAGTTATATAACACAAAAGAAAAAATACCGTTACCGGTAGCTTTTTCATATTGAGCGCCATTGATTTTGTCAGGGATATGAAAGGATATCCTGACTTTTTAACCTTTATGTTCGGTTTTCGAAACATCGGCTTTGCTGTATGCAGGACATACCTGCTTGTTGCATGAACTTGCAACCATAATTATCACAAAGGCAATAAGCATTGTAACAGCAAATTTTTTCATAATAATATTATTATAATATTCTTTGACAAAATTAATATTTTTAATTTTAAATAAAATTAATATTTACTAAGAATGAAAAATTTTCTGTAAATTAAAAATAAGATTATGAAACTGATTGATGAATTTAAATCTTTTGCAATGCGAGGCAATGTAGTCGACATGGCTGTCGGTATTATTATTGGTGCTGCCTTCAGTAAAATTGTTTCTTCCCTCGTAAATGATATCATTATGCCACCTATAGGATTACTGTTGGGTGGAGTTAATTTTACGGATTTTAAAATCGTTATGAAAGCAGCTACCGAAACTACTCCTGCCGTGACATGGAATTATGGTAATTTTATTCAGGTAACCGTTGATTTTCTTATTGTTGCATTTGCTGTCTTTTTATTGATTAAGGGAATGAATGCTCTTAAGAAGAAACAGGAAGAATTACCTCAGTCACCTCCTGCACCATCAAGGGAAGAAGCACTTCTTTCAGAGATCCGCGACTTGTTGAAAAAATAATCTTTTTATATTTCCTGTTTTTTTACTCGTCCAAAGAACTGGGGATCTCGTGAAGCGGGAGGCGAGAGAGCGAAGAGGCGAGAGAGCGAAGGGGCGAAAGATGATTTATGATTGGATGATTGGATGCTTGGGTAATTGGATGATTGGATGATTGGATGATTGGGTGATAGCGTGATTGATTCCAGGAACATAAGAGATTAAAATATTTATTAATAGCACACGGATTACGCGGATTTTACGGATTTACGCTGATCCGCGAAAATCTGTCGCATCTGTGTCATCGGAGTTCTATCTGGAAATAATTCAATTCACCACTGGGAGCACGGGTCAACACGGATTCCTCCCGTGCCAATCCGTGCGCTCCGTGGTAAAATTAAAAAAACATTTAACCGCTAATTTCCCAAATTTACAGACTGCCGCTACTCGGCTCATATTTTATCGAATGCCATATTCACGGCTTGTTTAAAAATTCTTATACAAGCTGCATTGTTTAAAAAAGGGAGATTGAATGAGAGGGCGAGATGGTGAAGAGTCGAAAAATGATTTATGATGTGATGATTGGATGATTGGATGATGGATAAGAAACGATAAATGATAAACGATAAACGTTAAACGTAGAGACAGTCGCAATCCTTGTTATCGTGGAATATGTTCTGTCTCAGTTCTTTTTATGTGTATAATAAAATCAATAAATTACAATTAATAATAAAACGTTTTTCAATACTGATTATTCCTGAATGCTGCAAAATTTTACCATTCATCTGTTAAAATTTTCCCTGTTATTCAAATATCATCAATAAAAATCACCACTGTACGACAAACCGAAAATAACGGTAATATTATTACCTCCGTCTTTAATTTTGCGGGCTTCCGCGATTATTTTATTATGGAAGACGATTAATAAGCCTTATTAATTTCTCTGCAGGCGGCAGGGGATTGTAAAAATATTTATTAAAGAATATCAGCTTTAGAAAGGGTTGGACTAAAGTCCTTTACAAGAGTTGAGCTTCTTTACAGTCAGCTAAAGCTGACTATAATTGAATATTCAGAAGCCAGACAAGGCTTAGTGTTACATAAGATCTCTTTATGTTTAATTTGATAAACTGCGGTCGGTTTCAGCCAGCTTGAGGGTTTTAAATTATAGTTTTAGCCCTCATTTCATTGTGGTTCAATTAAGGTTGCTGTCGGCTTCAGCCGACGATAAATATTTATTAAAGAATATCAGCTTTAGAAAGGGTTGGACTAAAGTCCTTTACAAGAGTTGAGCTTCTTTACAGTCAGCTAAAGCTGACTATAATTGAATATTCAGAAGACAAACAAGGCTTAGTGTTACATAAGATCTCTTTATGTTTAATTTGATAAACTGCGGTCGGTTTCAGCCAGCTTGAGTATTTTAAATTATAGTTTTAGTCCTCATTTCATTGTGATTCAATTAAGATTGCCGTCGGCTTCAGCCAGCTTGAGTGTTTTAAAATTATATCTTTAAATCTCATTTCATTGTGATTCAGTTAAGATTGCCGTCGGCTTCAGCCGATTTTGGGGTTTTTAAATGAAAGCCTTTAGCTCTCATTTCATTGTGATTCAGTTAAGATTGCCGTCGGCTTCAGCCGACGGATTGTAATTTATTTTTAATTTTTTCGCTGTTTCATTCTAAAAAATTAACTTTATCGCCTTTCATAGCACAATTATCAGGATAAATACTTTTAAAAAATAAAGGAGATGGAAATATTCGATATTCTAATGAACCGTAGGACAATCAGGGAGTACCTTGACAAGGATGTGGATGATGAACTTCTCAAGAAAATCCTCGCTGCCGGATGTCGTGCCTCAACAACTGGCGGTATGCAGGTTTACAGTATAATTATTACACGAGATAAAGAAAAGAAAAAAGAACTCCTGCCTATTCATTTCGATCAGAAAATGATTATGGAAGCACCTGTCGTTCTGACATTTTGCGCCGATTTCAACCGGTTTAATAAATGGTGCCGCTTCCGAAAAGCCGAACCAGGTTACGATAACTTTATCTCATTTTTCACCGCAGCAATCGACGCTCTCCTTGTAGCCCAGACTGTTTCAATAGCCGCTGAGGCTTCAGGACTGGGTATCTGTTACCTCGGAACAACTACCTATAATGCCGACAAAATAATTGAGGTACTGAAACTGCCCAAAGGTGTTGTGCCCGTAACTACTATTACTCTTGGCTGGCCCGCAGAAATGCCTCAACAGGTTGATAGATTGCCTCTTGAAGCAATAATACATAACGAAACTTATAAAGATTATTCCCCTGAAGATATTGACAGATTCTATAACGAAAAAGAAAAAAGAGACGATTCATTACAGTTCATTAAAGAAAACAACAAGGAAACTCTTGCCCAGGTTTTCACTGACGTAAGATATAGAAAAGATGATAATATCCTGTTCTCGAAAACACTGCTTAAAGTTCTTGAAGACCAGGGCTTTATGAACCAATAAAAACAACCAGTTATGAAAAAAATTATTTTAGTATTCAGTTTTATATTGTGTGCATTCTTTTCTTCGGCTCAGAATTCCGGTACAATTGTTCTGGAAGATGTGGTACGTTCTCATTTCAGGAAAGAAATCCTTATCCCTGATATTTCGGGATATATTACCCTTAAATGTGATTTTCATATACACACTGTCTATTCCGATGGTGTAGTATGGCCTACGGTGAGAGTGAACGAGGCATGGGAGAATGGACTCGATGCTATTGCAATAACCGACCATATAGAAGGGAATCCGAAAAAGCTCCCGGGGCAGAAACACATGGCTTACGAAACAGCACTTCCTTCTGCCAATGCAGACGGATTAATTCTGATTAAGGGTGGCGAAATATCAAGAGACATGCCTCCGGGCCATTTTAACGCTCTGTTCGTTAAAGACGTCAATGCTCTTGATCTGCCCAATTATATGGATGCCCTGGACGAAGCTGCAAAACAAGGCGCATTCATTATATGGAACCACCCGGGCTGGAGAAAACAACAACCCGATACTACCAGATGGATGGCCGAACATGAGAATATTTATCGTAAAGGCTGGATGCATGGAATAGAGGTATTCAATGAAAAGGAATGGTACCCCGAAGCCCTTCAATGGGCACTTGAAAAAAATCTTGCAATTACCGGCAATTCAGATGTACACGATGCTTTTGAATATTATTATAACACTGATAAATATCCCGTACGACCCCTCACCCTTGTCTTCGCAAAAGAAAGAACGGAGGAATCAATAAAAGAAGCAATGTTCGCAAGACGAACAGCAACTTTGTTCTTTAATAAACTTATAGGGAAAAGGGAATTTATCGGACCAATTGTAAATCAATCAATAAAAGTATTTGATTCACATTTTTATCAGGATGGTTATGCCTACTTCAAAATAAAGAACTGTTCCGATATCGAATTCACAATGATTAAGCTGACCAAGGATGATTCCCAAATGCCACAGAAGATAGTGCTCCCGCCTGAAGGAACAATACTTCTGAAAGCGAAACAAATAAATGGCAAAGCCTCATCATATCGGTATAAATTGATAAATGTACTGACCGGAGTCGAACAATATTATGAGTTCACAATTACTGTGAAATAAGAGTTATTTGGCCTGCCCATAAGAGCTTTGCTCTACATGGAACTATAGGTTTCGTTAAAGAATTAGTCAACCTTAACTTCTTTATTCACATAATAAACATTAGCCTGCTGAGTGGGAGTGATGGTTATATCGTTTATGCAGACATGTGGAGGAAGACTGGCACACCAGAAAATCACTTCTGCAATATCTTCTGCGGTAAGTGGCTTTATGCCTTCATATACCTCTTTTGCCCTCTTCTTGTCACCTTTGAACCTGACGAGCGAGAATTCTGTTTCAGCCATCCCCGGCGCTACATTAGTTACTTTGATGTTATGCCTCAAAAGATCAATCCTCATTGACCTTGATAGGGAATCAACTGCATGCTTGGTTGCACAGTAAACATTCCCCTTTTCATATTCCTGTTTGCCGGCTATTGACGAAATATTGAAGATATGACCCGATTTGCGCTCAACCATCAGAGGCGCAACTGCCCTTGTAACATATAGAATACCTTTGATATTTGTGTCAACCATTCTGTCCCAGTCATCAATATTTCCTTTGTCAATAGTATCGAGACCAACGGCAAGCCCTGCATTATTTACAAGAATGTCTATCTTTTTCCACTCGTCAGGCATTTCTTCTATTATGTCCTCCACTTCATATCTTTTCCTTACATCAAAATTGAGACTGAGAACTTTAATTCCGGCATTCAGTGAATTGAGTTCCTGTTCGACTTCCTCGAGTCTTTCGGTTCTGCGACCGGTAATTATCACATTATACTCGTTCATGGCAAATTTTCTAGCTGTCGCTCTTCCAAAACCGGAAGAGGCCCCTGTAATCATTATTATTTTATTCATGGCAAAATTTTTTCTATGTAAAAATAAAAATAATCGGTAAGTAAAAATTTATCTTTCTTTGTCAAATCTCCATTTATTCTCTTAAAAAAATGTAACTATATTTGAAACAACTAATTACAAATGGGAGAAATATTACAGGATTTATTAACAGGGGAAAAAGCTTCAGTAGAATCAATGTTCGATTCTATAGCACGACGGTATGATTTCCTGAATCATTTTCTTTCTTTTCGTGCTGATATTTTATGGCGGCGTAGAGCAATAAAAAGCGTAGAAAAAACACTTAATCCTTCTTTTATTCTCGATGTTGCAACAGGAACAGCTGACTTTGCTATTGAAGCCACGCGGCTTAATCCCGTCAAAATTACCGGAATAGATATCTCTGAAAAAATGCTCGAACTTGGCAGAAAAAAAATCATAAAAAAAGGTCTGACAGAAAAAATAGAACTTGTATATGGTGATGTTGAGCATCTGCCTTTCGATGATAATTCATTCGACCTGGTTATGTCGTCTTTTGGGGTAAGGAATTTTTCCGATACTTTTAAGGGCATCAATGAAATGGCCAGAGTTCTGAGAAAAGGCAGCTGTATGATGATCCTCGAATTTTCGATGCCTTCGAACAAATATTTCAGGAGGCTTTTTAATTTTTACTTTTTCGGAATTCTCCCCCTCGCCGGTCGCCTTTTTTCTGGCAACAAAGAAGCGTACAACTATCTTCCAGACTCAGTCGAAAAATTTCCTGAACGAAAAACTTTTATGAACATGATGGAGAGAGCCGGTCTTTACAACGTGAACTTTCGTAACCTTGCAGGCGGAATAGCAGTGATTTACACCGGATTAAAATTATAAAACATCTGTATAACCAAAATCCCCAAATAAGACTTATGCAATAATTACAGAGGAGAGGGAGTTTATTATTTGTTATATTGCGAAAAACTATCATTTTGCATCGGTGAAGAAGATAACTTACAGCATTGCTACGATAATTATATTCATTGCCGTTTATAATCCGGTTTATTCTCAGAAAGAGAGGCCCAAAAATATTTCGTGGTACGACGACAAACCTCTTCATTTCGGATTCTGCATTGGCTTCAATGTTATGGATTTCAATATAACACCTTCTTTGCAACATTTTCAGACCGATTCGCTTTACCCCGAGGTTGCCCTTTTAAATCCGGGAATTAACATACAGATTGTGACCGACTTCAGACCAGGAGAATATTTCGATATACGGTTTCTGCCCGGAGTGGCTTTCGGACAGAGAAATGTAAGATTCTATAAGAATCAAGTTCTTGTAAATGACCAGCAAAGGCTTGAATCCTCTTTTCTCGAGTTTCCGCTTCTGTTGAAATACAAAGGAGAAAGACTCAATAACGTAAGGCCTTATATCATAGGCGGAGTTAACTACCGTTATGACCTTGCAGGCAAAAAGGAATATGACGAGGATAAGCCTGTTTATCTGAGGATAAAACGTTCGGATATTTATTTCGAAATAGGTTCTGGCCTTGACTTTTATCTTCCATACTTCAAATTATCGGTCGAGTTGAAAATGTCGGCCGGTACCAGAGATGTGCTCCATCATGATCCGGCGCCCGGTTTTCAACAATATGTGAATGCTATCGAAAGGATGAAGTCGCAGATTTGGATTCTATCATTTCATTTTGAATAGACGTGATTGAGAAAGTTACACTTATCCTTGACCCTGCCTCAGCGTCGGATATGGAAAAAGTCAAAAGTACTGCAGCCTCGACTTTAAAAATTCCTATTCAGGATATGAGAGAGGTAAGAATTTGCAGGAAGGCAATAGATGCCAGGCATAGGGATATCAAAGTAAATCTGACTGTTGAAATTGCAGTCGGGGAAAATGAAAAACTTTCGTGCGTGACTCCTTTCCAACCTTTAAATGTACAACGTTCCCGTGAAGTTATTATTATAGGCTCGGGTCCTGCAGGCCTCTTTGCAGCTCTGCGGCTTATAGAACTTGGACTTAAACCTGTGATTCTCGAAAGGGGCAAGGATGTTACAGAACGTAAAAAGGATATTGCACGGATAAGCAGGGAACATATTGTCAACCCCGAGAGCAATTATTGTTTCGGTGAAGGCGGCGCTGGAACATTTTCCGATGGGAAGCTTTATACCAGGTCGCATAAAAGGGGAAATAACAGACGGGTGCTCGAACTTCTTTATCTTCATGGTGCCGATGAATCGGTTCTTTACGACGCACATCCACATATCGGCTCCGATAAACTGCCGGGAATAATAAAAAACATCAGGGAAACAATTCTTGGAGCTGGAGGTGATATCTGCTTCAATTCAAAGGTTACAGATTTATTAATTGGTGACAACAAAATAAAAGGAGTGGCAATTTATGACGGGAGGAAATTTATCTCTCCTTTTGTCATTCTGGCTACAGGTCATTCAGCAAGAGATATATATGATATTCTTTACAGGGAAAATATTGAGATCGAGCAAAAGTCGTTTGCAGCAGGTGTAAGAGTGGAGCATCCTCAGGAGCTTATAGACCGTATTCAGTATCATGGAAATGCAAGGGGAGACTTTCTCCCTGCCGCATCATACAACCTGGTAAAGCAGGTTGAGGGTAGGGGTGTGTATTCTTTCTGCATGTGTCCGGGTGGATATATTATTCCCTCTGCCACTTCACAGGAAGAGGTTGTGGTAAATGGAATGTCGCCTTCTGGGAGAAACTCGCCATTTGCAAATTCCGGAATTGTTGTTGAAATAAGGCCCGACGACTTAGGCAAATTTTCACTTTACGGGAGAAAAGCAGGTTTGGAATTTCAGCGGGAGTTTGAGAGGATGGCGTGGGAGGAGGGAGGCCGGACACAAAAGGCACCTGCCCAAAGGCTTACCGATTTCGTGGATGGGAGGTTTTCCTCGGCATTGCCTGAGGTTTCTTATCTTCCGGGTGTCACCTCTTCGCCGTTGCATGAGTGGCTGCCGGAATCAATCAGCCGTCGCCTGCGGCAGGGATTCATTCTCTTCGACAGAATGATGAAAGGTTTTCTTACAAATGAAGCAGTTGTCGTCGGTGTCGAATCGAGAACTTCATCGCCTGTAAGGATAATCCGGAATGAAAATACTATGGAACATATTCGAGTTTTCGGCCTCTATCCGTGTGGAGAGGGAGCAGGATATGCTGGAGGCATTGTTTCGTCGGCAATAGATGGCATGAGAGCGGCAGAAGCGATTCATTCAGCAATTCGGTAGTCATTCAATGGTCATTCGATTGTCATTCGATAGTTCAGGATTAGTTCGTTCAACGTATAGGGTTTTATGTTTTGCGTTTCATGTTTCATGTTTCACGTTAATATCATCTATCATCCATCATCCATCATCAATAACCTCACGTCTTCTCCTTGCGAACTCCGAGAAAACAATAGAGGCCGCCATTGCCGCATTCAGCGATTCGATTCCTCTCTTTGAATTAGTAAATCTGGGTATTGATAACCGGTAACTTACAAAAGGTAAAAGCTCCTGCGAAATGCCTTTCGATTCATTGCCCAGAAGTATAACCCCTTTTTCATCGAGCCGAGAGGAATAGATAGATTCTCCATCAGGGAAAGTGCCGTAAATGGGAACACCATAATTTACTGCGGAATTAAGAAATTCTTCAAGATCTGCATAGAGAACATTCACATTCAATATAGCTCCCATAGTTGCCTGTATAACTTTGGGATTGTAAACATCCACACACGAATGAGAGCAGACTATATTCCTGAATCCGAACCAAGCCGCCGACCTAATAATAGTGCCAAGGTTCCCCGGATCCTGAATAAAGTCGAGCGCAATACATTGTTCGGTCAGAATTTTTTCAGGTTCATATTTCATCTCCGGCATCTCAACAACTGCAACGGCATTATGAGGTGTTTTCAGAGAGCTGATTCTTCTTAGCTCATCGAAACTTGCCGGAATCACATTGCCTATCGAAGCGAGTTGCTCTTTATTCAATCCGGAAATAAATTCGGCCTTTGCTACAAGATATACCAGTTTCATACCACTGGCTATAAACTCCTTTACCATTTTATCTCCTTCGACAATAAAAAGTTTGAGTTCTTCTCTGACCTTTTTTTTCTTAAGTGATAAAATAAATTTCTCCTTATTTTTGCTCAGCATTTTAAAATGGTTTGTTCATAACAAAAAATTATAAACAATATATTTGTAAATCACTTTTCACGGTTCAATTTGAACAATATATTCTCCCATAAAAGTATAAATCTTAAAGGACATCTGGTAATTCTAATGTTCCTGTTACTGACAGTTCTTTCATGCAGTCCTACAAAGTATATTCCTCAGGGAGAAACACTTCTCGATCAGAACTATGTAAAGATAAACAATGGGAATTTAAAAAAAAGTGAAATATATCCTCTTATTAGGCAGAAGCCAAATAAGAAGATTTTTGGTGTGAGGTTTCATCTCGGCCTGTATAATTTCTCAGACATTGACAAAGACAAGTGGCCTCATAGCTGGCTAAGGAATATTGGGGAGGAACCTGTCGTTTTTGATATGAATTCCGTCGAGAAATCCAAAGAACAGATAAAAGCCTACCTTATTTCTAAAGGTTATTTTGATGGAAGTATTACAGAAAAAATTGAAACAGAGAAAAAAAGGACGAAAGTATATTTTGAAATAAATTTGAATACTCCTTATACTATACATGACATTAAGTATGAAATTGAAGACACTACAATAGCAAAGATAGTTTTCATTGATTCCGCTGCCTGCCTTATTGAACGAGGAAAGCCTTATGATGCCGATGTATTACAGGCTGAAAGAAACAGGGTAGAGAGATTTGTACGTGACCATGGATTTTATAATTTTTCCGCCGAAAATATCTCCTTCAGAGTAGATAGTACTATACCCAACCGTCAGGTTGATATTCAATATATTATAAGGAATCCTGTAAGGATAGGGCCTGATAATAAACCGGTTATTGTCCCCCATATGCAATACAGGTTAAGAAATATTTATATCTATACAGATTATAATCCCCGCGATTTTCTTTTAATGGGAGAAGAATATCTGAAAAGATTCGATACTATTTATTATGAGGGCTATTATTTTATTTCTTTGGAAAAGAAGCCTTCAGTAAATTATGATTTATTGTTACAATGCATTTACCTGCATCCAGGCTTCACTTTCAATCAGTCGAACACTGAGCGTACCAATAAGAGTTTGCTCGCGCTTAAAACATACAGGTTGGTCAACATTCTATATAATGAGGTTGAAGAGGAGCCCAAAGACGGTGATTACAGGTATCTCGATTGTATCATTCAGCTTACTCCTTCCAGTAAACAATCATTTACAGTTGAACTTGAAGGAACCAATTCGGGAGGAAATCTTGGAGGGGCTCTTAATTTTATATACTTAAACAGAAACCTTTTTCATGGCGCAGAACAATTTAATTTTAAACTCAGAGGAGCTTACGAGACATTTTCACAAACTACAACCGGAATAAAAAGCACAAGGGAATTCGGCGCTGAATCGAGTTTGCAATTTCCGGGTTTGCTTGTACCATTTCTGAAAAGCGAAAACTTTATACAGAAATATAATCCTTCCACATCAGTACAGGCTGCTTATAACTATCAAAATTTACCTGTATATAAACGTACTGTTGCTAATGCCTCATTCGGATACAGATGGAACCAGGATAATTACCGTACTCATATATTTTATCCGTTACAAATGAACATGGTGAAAATACCGTCTATAGAACAGGAATATTATAAAAATGTAATAGAAAAATCGTCGTACCTTATAAACAGCTATAAAGATGTTCTGATTGCCGGAGGAAGCTATTCGTATATTTTCAGCCGACAAAATATTCGCAGGTCGAAAGACAATTGGTTTATCAGAATAAACGCCGAATCTTCGGGTAATCTTTTAAGAGGAATAATGAATATTACCGGAGCAACGGCTGTCCACGATTCACTTACATCTCATTTCAATGTTTTTGGTCAACCTTTCGCTCAGTTTGTTAAAGGTGATATAGATATAAGATACAACAGAGTGATTAATGATGTAAGTTCGATAGTTTTCAGAGGATTTGCCGGAGCCGGATTTCCTTATAAAAACTCGCTTGCATTGCCGCTTGAAAAACAATATTTCGAAGGAGGTGCTAATGGTATTAGGGGCTGGCAGGTTCGATCTTTGGGACCGGGCTCTTATTCGCCTCCTGAAGCAAAATATATTAATCAAACCGGCGATATAAAACTTGAAGCTAATATTGAATACAGGTTTAAGCTTTTTGGTGTTCTTGAAGGCGCCGTATTTTTGGATGCCGGTAATATCTGGGCAATACGTAATGACCCGGACAGACCAGGCGCAATGTTCAGGTTTAATAAGTTTTATGATGATATAGCAATAGGTTCAGGATTCGGAATGAGATTTGACCTTAAAGTTGTGCTTCTGAGAGCCGACCTTGGATTCAAAATTCGTGACCCGAAACTGACAGGAAGAGATAGATGGATATTTACAAGACAGTCGTCTGACAAGAGTGGCAGTAATGCGGCATTTGTTATTGCTATAGGTTATCCTTTCTGATTATTGGCTTATTGTTTACAATTTTGGAATTTAAGATTTATCTATTTATGCTTTATTGGAAAAATATTTTAAAATTTTGTCTATCATTTAATCCTTCTAATTAAAAAATTCCTCTGCTCAGTACTTTTTCATGATTCCTTAATGTTTTAGAAATAAAATTTTTAAATTGCGTCTTTCCTCATTAAAGAACAAAAAGGGAAAGTATGTCTCGGCTGTCAGAATGGTTCGGCTTTTCCAGACGTGAAAGAAGAGCTTCCTTTATTCTCATAATACTCATTCTTTCATTCTTCGGCATCAAGGTTATTATTGACAATGAAAAAATTCCTGTAGAATATTATACTATTACAGCTGATTATCTTTCATCAATACCGCAGCCAAGCGATACAGTCAGTTCGGCCATAAGACTATTTGACCCTAATATTGCTCCTTTTGAATCCCTTCTTTCAGTCGGGCTTTCACGTTCTCAAGCAATGAATATTATCAACTTCAGAAATAACGGAGGTAAATTCCTTAAACCCGAAGATATTTATTCGATGTATTCAATTGATTCTGCCACTGCCGAAAGGATTATACCTTATATTGTAATAAGCAGAACCGAAGTAGAAAAATATTTGAAGTCATCTGGAAGAAAGAACATAAAAACAGATATTAACATCTCCGATTCGGCCGGCCTTGTTTCTTTACCAGGGATCGGACCTGTGTTAGCTTCACGAATTATTAAGTACCGTAAGCTACTCGGTGGATTTGTCGATCCCGCTCAGTTAAAAGAAGTTTACGGCATTTCCGACAGTCTTTATTCGAAAATTGCATATCTGGTTACAGCAGATT
Source organism: Bacteroidales bacterium (assembly GCA_017999895.1). Taxonomy (GTDB): domain Bacteria; phylum Bacteroidota; class Bacteroidia; order Bacteroidales; family VadinHA17; genus LD21. Next base: position 31,450 of record JAGNKY010000019.1, on the reverse strand, counting down.
CGACAACTATCAGGAAAATTGCAATTAACAATGCCAGTTTTTATGAAATTTCAAGGCACCCATATATCGGGAAAGATGCAGCGTCGGCTATCGTAAGGCTGAGAAAAAATGGAGTAAAGTTCAGATCAATGAGTGACCTGACAGAGAAAAATATCATAGTTGAATCGAAAGCAAAATATCTGAATTATTACTTAAATTTTTCTGAAGATGGGACCAATGAAAAATTTTGAGTTTAAAGAAAAAAGAGTTATTTTTATATAATGTTTAAATATTGTAATTTAAATATGCAAAAAGCCTATGGAAAAATAATTGCATTAATTTTGAAAAGAGATTTTTAATTTTTACCTTTGTGCCTCAATTTAATCAATTAAAAGACATGATTATTGTTCCGGTTAAAGAGGGCGAAAATATTGACAGAGCTTTAAAAAAGTTCAAAAGGAAATTTGAAAAGACGGGTGTTATGCGTGAGTTGCGTGCTCGTCAGGCTTATGTAAAGCCTTCGGTTCGCCGAAGAGAAGAAATCAAGAGGGCTAAATACATCCAAAAAATGCAGCAAAAGGAATTTTAATCCTTTGCAATATTTATTAAAAACAATCCTATACTGGTTCCTTTATGGATTACAAGGAATCGTTTCTTAAATATTTGCAAGCAGGGAAGCATTATTCCCCCAACACTTTATTATCATACGGGAATGACCTTGATAAATTTGCTGCTTTTATTGGAAATTCGGATAAATCGGGAGATCTGACTACGGTAACGTCGTACGACATCCGTGGATGGATAATGAAAATGATAGATGAAGGATACTCTACTGTTTCAGTTCATCGTAAAATATCATGTCTGAGAAGTTTTTACAGGTATATGTTAATGGAGGGTAATATAAAAAAGAATCCACTCGATGGGGTTGTATTGCCACGACGACAGAAACGATTGCCTGTTTTTGTTGATGAGTCCGCCCTTGATAAACTTCTTGATGATTATGATTTTGGTGATGATTTTAAGGGCTTAAGGAACAGAACAATAATTGAGATGCTTTATACGACAGGAATGCGGAGGGCTGAGCTTACAGGCCTTAAATGTACCGATGTCGATTTTTATGAAAATACTGTAAAAGTAACAGGCAAAAGAAACAAACAGAGAATAATTCCTCTTGTTATTTCTTTCGTTCCCAAGCTTGAAGATTATATGGTAAAGAGGGAGGAAGTTTTTGGAACTGATGAAGGCTGGCTTTTTATGACAGATTCAGGCAAAAAGATGTACGACAGGTATGTTTACGGAATAGTTAATTCATATCTTTCACTTGTTACTACTATGGAAAAGAAAAGTCCGCATGTTCTGAGGCATTCTTTTGCAACGCACATGCTTAATCGCGGTGCCGATCTCAATTCTATCAAAGAGTTGCTCGGTCATGCAAGCCTTTCTGCAACTCAGGTTTACACACATAATACATTTGAAAAATTGAAAGAAGTATATAAACGCGCTCATCCAAGAGCATAAGAAAGGAGGTAAATAATGAATATTCAGATTCATTCTGTTCGATTTGATGCCGATAAAAAACTTATTCAGTTCATTAACAACAAGATGACAAAGCTTTCAAAATTAGGAAACGGCATAATAAATGCAGAGGTTTATCTAAAGCTTGATAATGATAATGGGGTGGGAAACAAGATTGCTGAAATAAAAGTCGAATGTTCCGGCGAACCATTGTTTGCCAGGAAACAAAGTAAGAGTTTTGAAGAGTCGGTTAGCCTTGCAATCGATGCTATTAAAAAGCAGATTGCCAGACATAAAGATAAATTAAAAGGGGTATGAGCCGCTTGCTTTTAAAAATATTTTAATGAATTGTAATAAATAATAATTAAATTTTATAAATTTGCAAACCTATTTTTGAGGGGTATTTTATGCCCTTCAGCAGCGTTCTTTAAATTGCCGATGTAGCTCAGTTGGTCAGAGCAGCTGATTTGTAATCTGCAGGTCGGGGGTTCGAATCCCTTCATCGGCTCGTGAATAGCATGAGTATGAAAAAGAAAGAGGAAGTTCTATAATCAGGAGGGGAGATACCAAAGCGGTCAACTGGGGCAGACTGTAAATCTGCTGGTTAATACCTTCGTAGGTTCGAATCCTGCTCTCCCCACCAGGTTACAATTTCGCCGCATTGGTATGTTAAAAATGATTATAGCATAACTCTTAATTAATATTTCATGCGGGAGTAGCTCAGTTGGTAGAGCATCAGCCTTCCAAGCTGAGGGTCGCGGATTCGAACTCCGTCTCCCGCTCAATTACTGTAGCCAGAGTAGCTCAGGGGTAGAGCACTTCCTTGGTAAGGAAGGGGTCAGGGGTTCAATTCCCCTCTCCGGCTCGATGAATAAATTAAAAAACAGAAATTAACAGTTATAATATTGATTATTTATAAATTAACTTAATAAAGCTTAAATTATGGCAAAAGAAAAATTTGACAGGTCTAAACCACATGTTAATATTGGTACTATTGGTCATGTCGACCATGGAAAAACAACCCTTACGTCCGCAATTACAAAGGTTCTGGCTAAAAAGGGTCTGGCAGAGGCAAAGGACTTCTATGCCATTGATAATGCCCCTGAAGAGAAGGAAAGAGGTATTACTATTAATACAGCACATGTGGAGTATCAGACTGAAAAAAGACATTATGCACATGTTGACTGCCCGGGACATGCCGATTATATCAAAAACATGGTTACAGGTGCTGCCCAGATGGATGAAGCTATCCTGGTAGTTGCTGCTGATGACGGTCCAATGCCCCAGACACGCGAGCATATTCTGCTTGCTCATCAAGTTAATGTACCCAAAATAGTGGTTTTCCTTAATAAGGTCGATCTTGTTGACGACGAGGAATTGCTCGACCTGGTTGAGATGGAAGTTCGCGACCTTTTAAACTTCTATCAATTCGATGGCGATAATGCTCCTGTTATCAGAGGTTCAGCACTTGGTGCGATGAACGGAGAACCGAAATGGGAAGAAAAAGTTATCGAACTTATGAATGCTGTTGATGAGTATATTCCTATACCGGTACGTGATATTGATAAACCTTTCCTTCTTCCGGTTGAAGATATCTTTTCAATAACCGGTCGCGGCACTGTGGCTACAGGTCGTATTGAAACAGGTGTTGTGCAAACCGGTGACGAACTCGAAATTATAGGACTCGGAGCAACCAAGAAAAGAACTGTTTGTACAGGAGTCGAAATGTTCAGGAAAATACTCGACAGAGGTGAAGCAGGTGATAATGTCGGATTACTTCTACGTGGTGTTGACAAAAAGGAAATAAAAAGAGGTATGGTTCTTGCAAAACCCGGCACAATAACTCCTCATACCAAGTTCAAAGCTGAGGTGTATATACTTAAGAAAGAAGAGGGTGGCCGCCATACCCCGTTCCATAATAAATACCGCCCACAGTTCTACCTTAGAACCCTCGATGTGACAGGTGAAATAATCCTTCCGGAAGGCAGAGAAATGGTTGTACCTGGTGATAACCTGACTATAACTGTCGAACTTATCTATCCGGTAGCTCTTAATGTCGGTCTCCGTTTTGCAATTCGCGAAGGAGGAAGGACAGTTGGTGCTGGAACAGTAACAGAAATAATTGAATAGTAAAATTATATATAAACATTTCGGCCAGTCTACAGAATATCTGCTGACTGCCGTAAATACGGGTGTAGCTCAGTTGGTAGAGCACTGGTCTCCAAAACCAGGTGTCGGGAGTTCGAGCCTCTCCTCCCGTGCTTAAACCTTCAGAGAATGAAAATTAAAAAGTATTTCAAAGAAGTATATACGGAACTTGTTCATAAAGTTACATGGCCTTCATGGAGTGAACTTCAGAATAGCGCAACACTTGTGATGGTTACAACGCTTATAATTGCTTTGATCGTTGCGGTTATTGATCTGATTTTTGGCAGATTTATGGGATTTATTTATAGTTTGCTATATTGAAAATTACACGACTTCCGATGACGGATATTGTAAAGAAATGGTACGTGCTTCGTGCTATTGGCGGCAAGGAGAAAAAGGTCAAGGAATATATAGAAAATGAAGTTGCCAGACGTAAACTTCAGGACTTTGTTTCTCAGGTACTGATTCCAACTGAAAAAGTTTACCAGATAAGATCCGGTAAAAAGATTAGCAAGGAAAAATCATTTTTCCCTGGATATGTACTTGTCGAAGCTGCTCTTGTAGGCGAAGTGCCCCATCTTTTACGAAATATTCCCAATGTGATGGGATTTCTTGGCTCAGAGGATGGAGAACCTGTTCCATTGAGAAAATCAGAGATAAACAGAATACTGGGCAAAGTTGATGAGCTCAATGCAAGTGATGAGGAATTGAATATACCCTTCTTTGTAGGCGAAACAGTGAAAGTGATTGACGGACCTTTCAACAGCTTTACAGGTGTAATAGAAGAGGTTAATGAGGAGAAAAAGAAACTTAAGGTGATGGTAAAGATTTTTGGACGTAAAACTCCACTTGAATTAAGTTTTATGCAGGTTGAAAAAGAAAGCTAATAAAAAGTATATTAAGATATTGACGGCCACAATAAATTGTAATGCTTCCTGAGTGGCTGTCAGGTTCGCAAAATAAAATTAATAATCAATTATGGCAAAAGAAATTGCTGGAATAATAAAATTACAAATCCGAGGCGGTGCTGCTAATCCTTCACCACCCGTAGGCCCTGCATTGGGCTCAAAGGGCGTAAATATCATGGATTTCTGCAAACAGTTTAATGCCAGAACTCAAGATAAGGCAGGAAAAGTTATTCCGGTGGTGATTACTGTTTATAAAGACAAATCATTCGAATTTGTTACAAAAACTCCACCGGTGTCAATGCAACTGTTAGAATGTGCAAAAGTGCAAAAAGGAAGTCCGGAGCCAAATAGGATTATAATTGCTTCCATAACGTGGGAACAGGTTAAAAATATTGCAAAAGATAAAATGGAAGATATGAACTGTTTCACATTGGAATCGGCAATGAGAATGGTAGCTGGAACCGCAAAGAGTATGGGAATAGACGTAATAGGCGAATTCCCTGAATCTTATAAAATTAATCAGAAATGAGTAGACTTACCAAGAATCGAAAGCTTGTCCTCGAAAAAATTGATAGGACAAAACTTTATTCATTGACAGAAGCTGCTAAACTGGTAAAAGAGATTACCACTACAAAATTTGATGCTTCTGTCGATCTTGACGTAAGGTTAGGTATTGATCCTCGAAAGTCCAACCAGATGGTTCGCGGTGTTGTTTCCCTTCCACACGGAACAGGCAAACATGTACGAGTATTAGTACTTTGTGAACCTGATAAGGAAGCTGAAGCACGAGAGGCAGGCGCAGATTATGTCGGCCTTGATGAATATATCGAAAAAATAAAGGGAGGATGGACTGATGTTGATGTAATAATAACCACTCCGTCAGTTATGAGTAAAATTGGTCAGCTTGGCAGAATACTCGGACCTCGTGGATTAATGCCAAATCCAAAAAGCGGAACCGTAACCAATGAAATTGGCAAGGCTGTGAGAGAAGTAAAACAGGGGAAAATAGATTTCAAAGTAGATAAATACGGAATCATTCATGCCTCAATCGGAAAGGTCTCTTTCGATCCTTCACATATTGTTGATAATGCTAAAGAGTTTATCTCAACAATTAATAAACTTAAACCGGCAGCTGCAAAGGGAACTTATATAAAAAGTATTTTCCTTTCCAGTACAATGAGCCCGAGCATTAAGATAGATCCTAAGAGCCTGCTTGAATCACAAAATTAAAACTGAAGATAAAATTATGAGACGCGAAGACAAAGATACTTTAGTTGAAACTCTTGCAAAACAAATAAAGGAATACGACCACTTTTATCTGACCGATATTGCAAACCTTAATGCTGCCGATACAAGCGCCCTCAGAAGAAAATGTTTCGAAAACCAGGTAAAACTGGTGGTTGTTAAGAATACTCTACTGAAAAGAGCCCTTGAAAAATCAGGCGGCAACTTTGAAAAACTTTATCCTGTTCTTAAAGGTCCAACGTCCATCATGTTTGCTAATTCAGCCAGTTTTCCGGCAAAACTAATAAAAGATTTCCGACAGCAACATGATAAGCCCATTCTTAAAGGCGCATATGTACAGGAATCTATCTATGTTGGAGATAATATGATCGATACACTTGTCTCCATAAAAACAAAAGAGGAACTCATAGGAGATGTCATACTCCTGTTGAAGAGTCCGATGAGCAATGTCATATCTGCACTTATGTCGGGCGGTAATAAATTACAAGGTGTTCTTGAAACACTTTCAAAAAAAGAATAATTAATAATGTATAATCAATAAAAATTCAATAAAAATGGCTGATCTTAAAAAATTTGCAGAAGAACTGGTCAATCTTTCCGTAAAGGAAGTTAATGAACTTGCTAAGATACTCAAGGAAGAGTATGGTATTGAACCCGCCGCAGCATCGGTGGCTGTTGCAGCTCCTGCAGCTGGCGGTGCCGGAGCCCCTGCAGCCGAAGAAAAAACGGAATTCGACGTAATTCTTAAATCCGCAGGTGCTCAAAAATTACAAATTGTGAAACTGGTAAAAGACCTTACAGGGCTTGGACTTAAAGAAGCAAAGGCATTGGTTGATACAGCCCCTGGTCCAATTAAGGAAGGCATTACTAAAGAAGAAGCAGAAACTATAAAAGCAAAGCTGACAGAAGCAGGAGCCGAAGTTGAACTTAAATAAAGTTAAACTGATTACTGATTTACAGGTTTAGTCCCGTAATATCGGGACTAGACCTTTTTCTCTATATATATTTATTATATTTTAATGTAAAATATTTTGTATAAGTTTACTTAATCCTACAAATAAATGTCATCAAGAATAAACGAAAGAATAAATTTTGCTTCCAGAGAAGATAGCCAGGACTATCCTGATTTTCTGGAGATCCAGTTAAAATCATTTTTTGATTTTTTCCAGCTTGGAACAACGCCGGAAAATATAAAAAAAGAAGGACTCTTTAAAGTTTTCAATGAAAATTTTCCAATAACAGATACAAGGAACAATTTTGTACTCGAATTTATAGATTACTCAATTGATCCTCCAAGATATACAATCGAAGAATGCCTTGAACGCGGGCTAACTTATAGTGTTCCGCTTAAGGCAAAATTAAAACTTTACTGTACCGATCCTGAACATGAGGATTTTGACACAGTTATTCAGGATGTTTATCTGGGTGTTATTCCATATATGACCGAAAGAGGAACTTTTGTGATAAATGGGGCCGAAAGAGTGGTTGTTTCACAACTTCACCGCTCTCCAGGCGTATTTTTCGGACAAAGCATACATCCTAACGGCACCAAGCTTTACTCGGCACGCGTAATACCTTTCAAAGGCTCGTGGATCGAATTTGCTACAGATATAAACAACGTAATGTATGCTTATATAGATAGAAAAAAGAAACTGCCAGTAACAACACTTCTAAGAGCTATAGGGTTCGAAAGCGACAAAGAGATCCTTGAAATTTTCAATCTGGCCGAAGAACATAAAGTTTCAAGAACAAGCCTTAAGAAATTTATCGGAAGAAAACTTGCTGCAAGAGTTCTCCGGACATGGGTGGAAGATTTTGTAGATGAAGATACAGGAGAAGTCGTTTCAATAGAACGTAATGAAGTTGTTCTTGACAGGGAAACAGTGATTGAACCTGAACATATAGACCTTATCGTTGATTCAGGTGCAAAAACAATTCTCCTGCACCGCGAAGATGTTAGCCTGTCAGATTATACAATTATTTATAACACGCTTCAAAAAGATCCCTGTAATTCTGAAAAAGAAGCAGTCATTTATATCTATCGTCAGCTTCGCAACGCAGAACCTCCCGATGAGGCAACAGCACGAGACGTAATAGAAAAACTTTTCTTCTCAGACAAACGTTATGACCTTGGAGAGGTTGGAAGATACAGAATAAATAAAAAACTCGGACTCGATATCAATCCGAATATCAGAGTTCTAACAAAAGAAGATATCATTAAGATCATAAGCTATCTTATTCAGCTTATCAATTCAAGAGCTGAAGTAGACGATATAGACCATCTCAGTAACAGAAGAGTGCGTACTGTTGGTGAACAGCTTTATGCTCAGTTTGGAGTCGGACTTTCGAGAATGGCTCGTACTATAAGAGAAAGAATGAATGTAAGGGATAACGAGGTGTTTACACCTGTTGACCTGATCAACTCCAAAACACTTGCCTCTGTGATTAATTCTTTCTTTGGTACAAATCAGTTATCACAGTTCATGGACCAGACCAACCCATTGGCCGAAATGACACATAAAAGACGTATGTCTGCTCTTGGACCAGGTGGTCTGTCGCGTGAAAGAGCTGGTTTTGAGGTGCGCGATGTCCATTATACTCATTACGGGCGACTCTGCCCAATAGAAACACCGGAAGGCCCTAATATCGGACTTATATCGTCACTTTGTGTCTATGCAAAAATAAACGAACTCGGTTTTATCGTTACTCCTTACAGAAAAGTAGTTAACGGGAAAGTGGATTTAAGCGATGAGGGAATCGTCTGGCTGAGTGCCGAGGAAGAAGAAGGTAAAAGAATTGCACAGGCTAATGCCAAACTTAATCCGGACGGCACTTTTGCAGAACAGAGAGTTAAATGCAGATTCGAAGCCGATTATACTAATGAAGCTCCTGAAAACATTGACTTTATCGATATTGCTCCTAATCAGATAGCATCAATAGCCGCATCTCTGATACCGTTCCTTGAGCACGACGATGCAAACAGAGCACTTATGGGCTCTAATATGATGCGCCAGGCAGTACCGCTTATCAATCCGGAAACACCTATCGTTGGAACCGGACTTGAGAAAAAATTAATAAGCGACAGCCGTATTCTGATTACTGCTGAAGGCGACGGTATTGTTGAATATGTTGATGCTAATGAGATAGTTATACGGTATACACGAACAGATGAAGAAAAATTCGTTAGCTTCGAGGACGATGTGAAACATTATTACCTTCCAAAATACAGGAAAACCAACCAGAATACGTGTATCAATCTCGTACCAATTGTACGAAAAGGAGAAAAGGTTACAAAAGGTCAGGTTCTTACAGAAGGATATGGAACAAAGGATGGAGAACTGGCTCTTGGACGCAACCTGAAAGTCGCCTTTATGCCATGGAAGGGATATAACTTCGAAGATGCTATCGTGATATCCGAAAGAGTTCTTCAGGAAGATATGTTTACATCAGTTCATATTGACGAATATCTCCTTGAAGTAAGAGATACAAAAAGAGGACTTGAGGAGCTTACAGCCGACATACCGAACGTAAGCGAGGAAGCTACTAAAAACCTTGATGAAAATGGACTTATCAAAATAGGCGCAAAAATAAAACCTGGAGATATACTAATCGGAAAAATTACACCAAAGGGCGAATCAGATCCTTCACCAGAGGAAAAACTGCTTAGAGCAATTTTCGGCGATAAAGCTGGTGATGTAAAAGATGCATCTCTTAAAGCAGGCCCCTCTCTCGAAGGAGTTGTAATAGACAAGAAGCTCTTTACAAGAGCTATAAAAGACCGCAAGGCAAAAGCTCTCGAAAAACCGCTTCTCGAAAAACTCGATGCAGAATTCAACAAGAATATTGAAGAGATCAAAAATAGACTTGTAGATAAACTTTTTATCCTTTTAAACGGTAAAACATCTCAGGGAGTCAAGGATTACCTTAATGTCGATATTATACCAAAGGGAGCAAAATTCACTCTTAAACAGCTTCAGGAAATCGACTACCTTAATATTAATCCAAATAAATGGACTACCGACAAAAAGAAAAACGACAACATAAAAGAGCTTATTCATAATTATGTAATTAAATACAAAGAGATTGACGGTGTTTATAAACGCAAAAAGTATAATATTACAATAGGTGATGAACTCCCTGCCGGAATCGTTCAGCTTGCCAAAGTTTACGTTGCAAAAAAGAGAAAGATAAGAGTGGGCGATAAACTCGCAGGAAGACATGGTAATAAGGGTATCGTGGCAAAAATTGTCCGCCAGGAAGATATGCCTTTCCTGGAAGACGGCACTCCTGTTGATATTGTTCTTAATCCTCTGGGCGTTCCATCACGAATGAATCTGGGACAGATTTATGAAACTGTTCTTTCATGGGCAGGTCAAAAACTTGGAGTGATATTTTCTTCTCCTATATTCGATGGTGCAACAATTGACCAGATTACCGAATATACCGATAAAGCTGAGCTTCCAAGAAATGGTACTACATTTCTTTACGATGGAGGAACCGGCGAAAGATTTGACCAGCCAGCTACAGTCGGGGTGATTTATATGATGAAACTCGGCCACATGGTCGACGATAAGATGCATGCCAGATCTATAGGGCCTTACTCTCTTATCACACAACAACCATTAGGAGGAAAGGCACAGTTTGGCGGACAAAGATTTGGAGAAATGGAAGTTTGGGCACTCGAGGCATTCGGTGCAGCATATACTCTGCAAGAAATACTTACAATTAAATCGGACGACGTTGTGGGCAGAGCTAAAGCTTATGAGGCAATTGTTAAGGGTGAACCAATGCCTGCTCCCGGAATACCTGAATCGCTTAATGTTCTTCTACATGAACTCAGGGGACTTTGTTTGAGTGTGACACTCGACTAATAAATATCAATAATTCTTATCTGGTTAATAGTTAAAAATTTAAAATATGTCATTCAGAAGAGATAATAAAGCAAAAACCAATTATTCAAGGATTTCAATTGGACTGGCTTCACCTGAAGAAATTCTCGACAGGTCAAGCGGCGAAGTCCTTAAACCGGAAACAATCAACTACCGTACTTATAAACCTGAACGCGACGGACTTTTTTGCGAAAGGATTTTCGGCCCGGTTAAAGATTATGAATGCCATTGCGGAAAATACAAAAGAATACGTTATAAAGGAATAGTTTGCGACCGCTGTGGCGTGGAAGTGACAGAAAAAAAGGTACGACGCGAAAGAATGGGACATATTACACTGGTCGTACCTGTTGCTCATATATGGTATTTCAGATGTCTGCCAAATAAAATAGGATATCTGCTTGGATTGCCATCAAAAAAACTTGATTCAATTATCTATTATGAAAAATATGTCGTTATAAATCCAGGTATCAAAGCAGCCGACGGCATTAATTATCTTGATTTTCTCAGTGAAGAAGAATATCTCGAAATAATCGAGTCTCTTCCAAAAGATAATCAGCTCCTGGATGATTCTCATCCAGATAAGTTTATTGCAGATATGGGCGGCGAGGCACTCTACAAACTGCTCAGCAGGCTCGACCTCGATGAGCTTTCGTATTCACTTCGTCACAAAGCAAATACTGAGACATCACAGCAGAGAAAAAATGAAGCTCTAAAACGTCTTCAGGTTGTTGAAGCTTTCAGAGAATCGAGACATATTAACCGACCCGAATGGATGATTGTTAAAGTAGTTCCTGTTATTCCTCCAGAGCTACGTCCTCTCGTTCCACTCGACGGCGGACGATTCGCAACAAGCGACCTGAACGATCTCTACAGGCGCGTTATTATTAGAAATAACAGGCTTAAGAGGCTTATTGAAATAAAAGCTCCTGAAGTTATCCTTCGCAATGAAAAGAGAATGCTTCAGGAAGCTGTTGATTCCCTTTTCGATAATTCCAGAAAAGCTAATGCTGTAAAGACAGAGGCAAATCGCCCGCTTAAATCACTCAGCGATAGTCTTAAAGGGAAACAAGGTCGTTTTCGTCAAAACCTTCTCGGAAAACGTGTTGACTATTCTGCACGTTCAGTTATCGTGGTCGGACCCGAACTCAAAATTCATGAGTGCGGACTACCAAAAGATATGGCTGCCGAACTATATAAGCCATTCATTATCAGAAAGCTTATTGAACGCGGAATAGTAAAAACAGTTAAATCCGCCAAGAAAATAGTCGATCGCAAAGATCCTGTTGTATGGGATATTCTGGAAAATGTTCTTAAAGGGCACCCGGTTCTGCTTAACAGAGCTCCTACATTGCATCGACTTGGCATTCAAGCTTTCCAGCCAAAACTAATAGAAGGGAAAGCTATTCAACTTCATCCTCTTGTATGTACGGCATTTAACGCCGACTTCGACGGCGACCAGATGGCTGTCCATGTACCTCTCGGTAATACTGCAATTCTTGAGGCACAAATACTTATGCTTTCATCCCATAACATACTTAACCCTGCAAACGGTGCACCTATCACAGTGCCGTCACAGGATATGGTACTCGGACTTTATTATATGACAAAAGGGCGTAAAAGCAGTGACACAGAAAAAGTAGAAGGAGAAGGATTAGTTTTCTATTCTCCCGAAGAAGTGAACATTGCATATAACGAAGGTAAAGTAGATCTTCACGCTTTTATAAAAGTAAAAGTCGACGATATAGTTGACGGAAAGCCTATAAAGCATATCATTGAAACCACCGTGGGTAGAGTGCTCTTTAACCAGTGTGTGCCAGAAGAAGTGGGATTCATTAATGAAGTCCTTAATAAGAAATCGCTGCGCGAAATTATCGGCCATGTGTTGAAAGTTTCAGGAGTTGCCAAAACAGCCGACTTCCTTGATGCAATAAAAAATATGGGCTTTAATTTTGCTTTCAAAGGCGGCCTTTCTTTCAACCTCGACGATGTTATCATACCGGATGAGAAAATGAAATTCGTACAGGAAGGATACGAACAGGTTGAAGAAGTCCTTAACAATTACAACATGGGCTTTATTACCAACAATGAACGATATAATCAGATTATAGACATCTGGACTCACGTGAATGCGCGTCTTACACAAGCACTTATGAAACAGCTTTCCGCCGATAAAGATGGCTTCAACTCTGTATACATGATGCTCGACTCGGGTGCTAGAGGGTCAAAAGAACAGATACGTCAGCTCTCAGGTATGAGAGGCCTTATGGCTAAACCACAGAAATCAGGCTCAACAGGTACAGAAATCATAGAGAACCCAATACTCTCTAACTTTAAGGAAGGGCTTTCAGTGCTCGAATACTTTATTTCAACACACGGCGCTAGAAAAGGACTTGCCGATACGGCTCTTAAAACGGCCGACGCTGGTTATCTTACACGCCGCCTTGTTGATGTGGCTCAGGATGTCATTATAAATGAGGAAGACTGCGGCACTCTCAGGGGACTTGTTGCAACGGCTATCAAAAAGAACGAGGAAGTCGTTGAAACATTATATGAAAGAATACTTGGGCGTACAGTTGTTCACGACGTATTCAATCCGCTAACGGGTGAGCTTATTGTTGCAGCAGGTGAGGAAATAACAGAAGAGATAGCTAAAGTTATAGAAGATTCACCTATTGAGCAGGTTGAAATAAGATCGGTACTCACATGTGAATCAAAGAAAGGCGTTTGTGCAAAATGCTATGGACGTAACCTCTCTACCGGCCACATGGTGCAGAGAGGCGAAGCAGTAGGAGTAATTGCCGCTCAAAGCATTGGCGAACCAGGCACACAACTAACTCTGCGTACATTCCACGTCGGTGGTACAGCTTTGAACATTACGTCTGAATCGAACCTCGTTGCACGTTATAGCGGAATTGCCGAATTTGACGAACTAAAAACAGTTTCGAAGAAAGACCCAGAAAAGGGAACTATCGACATTGTGATAGGCCGTCTTGCTGAACTGAGAATAATAGACAAGAAAACAGGAATTACACTTACAACACATTCTATTCCCTATGGTTCGAAACTCTATATAAAACCTGGTGAAGAAGTCGAAAAAGGGACATTGATTTGCGAATGGGATCCATTCAATGCCGTTATAATTTCAGAAGTGTCGGGTAAAGTAGCTTTTGACTATCTCATAGAAGGCGTTACTTACCGCGAAGAATCAGACGAACAGACAGGTTTTAGAGAAAAAGTTATAATAGAAAGCAGAGACAAAACTAAGAATCCTGCAATTCGTATCCTTGACGATAAAGGCAACATTCTAAAAGAATATAACCTTCCTGTTGGAGCCCACCTGGTGACGGATGCTAATAAGATGGTCGAAGCTGGAGATATAATTGCTAAAATTCCAAGAGCTATAGGCAAATCGGGCGATATAACCGGAGGCCTTCCAAGAGTTACGGAATTGTTCGAAGCACGTAACCCGTCCAACCCTGCAATAGTCTCAGAAATTGACGGAGAAGTATTGTTCGGCAAAATTAAAAGAGGCAATAGGGAAATAGCTATTAAATCAAAATCAGGTGAGACCAAAAAGTACCTCGTACCTCTTTCGAAACAAATACTTGTACAGGAAAACGACTATGTCCGTGCCGGCACACCACTTTCCGACGGGGCTATAACTCCTTCTGACATCCTTGCAATAAAAGGTCCTACAATGGTACAGGAATACATAGTAAATGAAATACAGGAAGTTTACCGTATGCAGGGTGTTAAGATTAATGATAAACACTTTGAAATAATCGTCCGGCAAATGATGCGTAAAGTTGAAATTATTGACCCGGGCGATACTAAATTCCTCGAAAAACAAGTGGTTGATAAACTTGAGTTCATGGAGGAAAATGATTGGATATACGGCAAAAAAGTTGTTGTAGATGCAGGTGATTCACAGTCACTTAAACCTGGAATGATTATCACAGCACGTAAACTGCGCGATGAAAACTCAATGCTTAAGAGACGTGACCTTAAAACGGTTGAAGCAAGAGATGCAGTCCCTGCCACTTCATGCCAGGTGCTTCAGGGAATCACAAGAGCAGCACTTCAGACAAACAGCTTTTTCTCTGCAGCTTCATTCCAGGAAACAACTAAAGTGCTTAACGAAGCCGCAATCCTTGGTAAGGTTGATAAACTCGAAGGACTGAAAGAGAATGTTATTGTCGGTCATCTCATCCCTGCTGGTACAGGTGTAAGAGAATTCCAGAGTGTAATAGTCGGTTCCGTTGAAGAACTCGAAAAATTTACAGGCATCAAAGAATCACAACTCGAACCGGCTGAAGATAATAAATAAAAACTTAAAATCATGTCGGAGCAAAAAGCACAAAATCAGATAAGCATCGAACTTAATGATGAAGTAGCAGAGGGTATATATTCAAACCTTGCAGTTATAACACATTCTTCCTCAGAATTTATTATTGATTTTATAAGGCTTATGCCCGGAGTGCCAAAAGCCCAGGTAAAATCGAGAATTATTCTTACACCTGAACATACAAAAAGACTTGCAGCGGCCCTCGAAGATAATATAGCAAAATATGAGGCAGTACATGGCAAAATAAAAGAAGTTAAAGAGACGGGACCTATTATGCCTCCTGTCTCTTTCGGAGGCCCTGCTGCACAGGCTTGAAAAACATTTACAGATAAAGCTTTCCCTATGGGAAGGCTTTATCTGCGTTAAAATAATAAATGTTTAATTTTATTGTTTAATAGTATAACAGCAGGATATTGTATGAAATCAAAACTAATACATAAAATACTATTGTTTGCCATCATTCTTTTTTTAATGATTTTCAACACAGAATGTAAAAAACAACCTAAATGTGGATGCGGGAAAGATGTAATCTTTACACTTACAGACGCACAGGTATTAATTCAGTATAATGAAAGCAGCAATACTATAGTGTTCTATCCGGCTTTGTCAATAGGTGCTACTTATTATTTTTGCAATCCGAGCCAGTGGATAGATTCTATTAAGAAACTTAATACGGATGAATATATTCTGATAAGCGGCGATGTATTCTATGAATGTAACTACCTTTACCAGAGCGGCAATTACTACTATCAGATTCCACCTGTATATCAGGTTGAGGTGACTTCAGTAAAGGAGGATAGTTACAGTAAAAAATAACCATTTCAGGCAGTCTCTGCTGCACATTTCCTTTTTAAATTTGTATCTTTCAGAAAAATTCACATGAAACGGTACGGTATTTCTTTTATCGGAGCTGGACGTGTCGGTGAAGCACTTTGTACTGAATTTTTCAAGAAAGGCCACAGAATATTACAGATTGCATCGAAAGAAAATGAAAACAGTCGTTCACTTGCCGCACAATGTGGTGCCGAATGGATAACTGATTTGCATTTTGACAAACCTGCCGACGTAATATTTGTATGTGTGCCCGATAACGCCCTCCCTGATGTCTTAGGCAAACTAGAATGCGGTGAAAATACAATCGTAACCCACACTGCCGGCAGTTTCGGACTGGAAGTATTCCCTTCAGCTATTCTTTTCAAGGGCGTTTTCTATCCTCTTCAGACATTTTCGAAAGGAAGGAATATAAACTTCCAGGAAATACCTCTGTTTATCGAAGCTTCAGATAATACTTCCCGCGGTTTGCTAAAAGCGATTGCAGAATCAATATCGAGTAGAATTTATGAATCGGATGTTTCACAAAGAAGAATAATTCACCTTGCAGCAGTATTCGCTTCCAATTTCGTAAATTACATGCTACTGCTATCAAAACAAATATGTACGACCGCTTCTTTTTCTTTCGATATTATGACCCCATTGATAAAAGAGACTGTAAAAAAAGCCATCGAAACAGATCCTGAACTTTCTCAGACAGGTCCTGCAATAAGAAATGATACTGAGACTATTCGGAAACACATGGATTTATTATCTTTCTCGCCGGAAATCAGAAATATATATGAAATGATTTCAAAATCTATAACGGAATATTACCGAAACAGATGAATAATTTTAAGGAGAAGCTAAATAAGATAAGAGGTTTTATTTTTGATATTGACGGTGTTCTGTCATTACAAACTGTAAATCTTGATAAATCAGGAATACCTGACCGTACCGTTAATATCAGGGATGGATATGCCATTCAGCTTGCAGTGAAAAAGAATTATAAGGTAGCAGTCATTTCAGGCGCTACATGCAAAGAATACCGGAAAAGGCTTAATCAGCTTGGCGTTAACGATATTTACTTAAACAGCGCTGTGAAAATAAACTGTTTCAGGGATTTTTTAAAGAAATCTGGGCTTTCGGCAGACGAAGTTGTTTATATGGGAGACGACATTCCCGATATTGAAGTGATGAAAGAAGCCGGAGTGCCTGTTTGTCCGGCCGATGCCGACAACGAGGTTAGAAAACTGGCGGTTTATATTTCCGACAAAAAGGGAGGCGAAGGATGCGTGAGAGATATTATTGAACAGGTCCTCAGGTTGCATAATAAATGGATGAACTCCGATACCTATACATGGTGAATATATGAAGGATTTTTTGAAGCTTATACGGTGGCAAAATCTTCTTATTGTTGCACTTACAATGATACTTATGAGGTATGCCGTTATAAGCACTATCCTCAGTAAAATAGATGTCACACTATTATCTATAGCAGGAAATGAACAGACTATGAGACTTCAGTTCCAATGGTACGATTTTTTCTTTCTTGTACTTGCAACAGTTATGATTACGGCTGGAGGCTATATTATTAATGATTATTTTGATATTAAAACCGATCTGATAAATAAGGGCAAAGCTATAGTTGGCACGGCAATCTCACGAAGAGAGGCTATTTTGTGGCATAGCATCATGAATTTTATTGGGGTGGCTCTTGGTTTTTATGTATCATGGAAAATCGGCTATCCAATTGCAGGCATAATGTTTCTTCTTGTTACAGGTTTGTTTTATTTTTACTCTGCAACCTATAAAAGACAGTTCCTTTTAGGTAACTTTCTTGTCGCTTTTCTAACTGCAATGCTTCCACTTCTGGTTCTTTTCTATGAGTGGATACCTTTGAATAATTATTACACTGTTTTTTCTATTAAAGTGCCTGAGTATAATATTATTATATGGTGGGTGGCAGGTTTTTCGCTTTTTGCTTTCCTTACAACTCTTATTAGAGAAATCATAAAAGACATTGAGGATTTCGAAGGCGACGAAACTTATGGAAAAAATACTCTGCCTGTATTAATGGGCATCAAAAATTCAATAATAGTGGCCGTTTCCCTTGTCTTTGTAACATTGATACTTCTCTACCTTATATGGTATTTCTACATAAATGATATCATAACATTTCTCTATTTAACTATAGCTGTTGCTTTACCGTTATGTTCAGTCATTATTCTTCTTTTATCGGGAAAAGAAAAGAGAAAATACCGGCTCGCATCAACAATAATGAAGATTGTTATGCTTACAGGGCTCCTTTATTCGGTTGTCGCTAAAATAATTATCTCCTTTAATCTTTACTGAACAATGTTCAAAATTCCTGACAGGTATAGGTTGATTCTTGCCTCACAATCGCCAAGACGTCAACATCTTCTTCGTGAATCGGGTATAATATTCGAAGTCGTTGAAAGAGATTTTGATGAATCATTCCCTGAAGAACTTAAAGGAAAAGAAATTGCAGAATACCTTGCACAAAGTAAGGCCAAACAATTACTGAACGAGTTTAATGATGAAAATATTGTTGTTATAACTGCCGACACTATTGTATGGGTGAAAGGAAAGATGCTTGGAAAACCTCATGACTATGAAAGCGCATTCGGAATTCTCAAAAACATATCGGGCCGCACTCATGAAGTGATTACAGGAATAGGGCTTTTGAATGGATTGAGAATCAATGTTTTTTCAGAATCTACTCTTGTTACATTCGATACTCTTACCGATGAAACGATTGATTATTATATAAGAAACTATAAACCTTACGATAAAGCAGGTGCTTATGGAATTCAGGACTGGATTGGAATAGTAGGTAATACCGGCATAAACGGCTCATTTTTTAATGTAATGGGAATGCCTGTGAACCGCCTGCTCAGAGAACTTGAAAAATGGCTTAAATAAACTAAAATTATAGTTATGAAAAACAGAATTTTATATTATTTACTTTTTCTTTTTTGCCTTCTGAATTCTATCTCGAGAGCCGACGAAGGAATGTGGATACCTCTGCTTATCGAAAAATACAACATTAAAATTATGCAGGAGAAAGGATTCAAACTGTCGGCAGAAGACATCTATAGCGTAAATAAAGCATGTATGAAAGATGCCGTTGTAATTTTTGGAGGGGGATGCACCGGTGAGGTTATATCTCCGGAAGGTTTGCTCATAACAAATCACCATTGCGGATATGGCCAGATTCAGAGACATTCCACACTCGAACACGATTATCTCACAAACGGATTCTGGGCTATGAACAGGGGAGAGGAACTACCAAATCCCGGGCTTACGGTCACATTTCTAAGGAGGATGGAAGACGTTACTGAAAAAGTTCTTGAAGGAGTTGCTGAAAATTTGTCGGAAGAGATAAGAGACAGTATAATAAATTCGAATATCGGCAAAATTGAAAAAAAAGCTGTAGAAGGAACCGAATACAGTGCAACAGTTAAGCCTTTCTTCATGGGTAACCAATATTTCCTTTTTGTAAACGAGACATTCAAAGATATACGCCTTGTAGGAGCGCCTCCTTCTGCTATTGGTAAGTTCGGAGGCGAAACTGATAACTGGATCTGGCCACGTCATACAGGCGATTTTTCACTCTTCCGTATTTATGCCGGAAAAGACAATAAACCTGCTGTTTATTCAAAAGATAATGTGCCTTATAAACCTCCTTATTATTTTCCGGTCTCGCTTAAGGGCGTTAAAGAAGGAGATTTTACAATGGTATTCGGCTATCCTGGAACAACTTATGAATATGTCCCTTCATATCATATCGATATGATAAAGAATTATATCAACCCAAAGATGATTGAAATAAGAACTGTAGAGATTGAAATTATGGAATCGGCTATGGCATCAGATCCATTAATTCGAATACAGTACTCAGCTAAAAAATCGGGACTTGCAAATTCATGGAAGAGATGGCAGGGAGAAATTCTGGGACTTGAAAGGATGAACGTTATCAAATCAAAACAGGACTATGAGGAGAGATTTACTTCATGGGTCAATCAGGACGAACTACGAAAATTGAAATATGGAAATGTCCTTCCAGGTTACAGGGAGATTTATGAGCAATATCGCAAGTATCTGTTTGTCAATAATTATACTGCCGAAGTGATAAATGGTGCCGAAGCAATTGCTTTTTCGAGGAATGCCAGTTTGCTGGAAAATCTTATCAGAACCAATTCTGCCGAAGAACAGATAAAAGCTGCAAAAGAGAGACTTCTGGCGGCCGGGAAATCATTCTTCAGAGATTATAACCAGGCAACCGACATGAAATTATTTGTGGCAGTAATGGAAATGTATGGTAAAAATATGGAGCCGGAATGGCAGGCACCGGTATATAAAGAAATAAGGGAGCATTGTAAGGGGGACTTCAATGCTCTTGCAAAAAAGATTTATTCCGGAAGCCCTTTTACAGATGAGGCAAGATTCAATTCATTTATAACCGGTTTCAGTAAGAAATCACTTAAAGTGCTTGAAAAGGATGTTTTTTATAAGCTGGGTAATGGTTTCGTCGAGTTTCTTTCTTTCAAAGTCAGGGATGAACTTATCAGGTTTGGCAATGAGCTTAAACGGCTAAATAGAATATATATGGCTGCACAGATGGAATTTGAAAAGGACAGAATTTTTTATCCCGATGCCAACTCAACGCTTAGAGTAGCATACGGCCAGGTAAAAGGATATGTTCCCAAAGATGCTGTATATTATACACATTCCACAACGGTGAGAGGTATCATGGAAAAGGATAATCCTCAGATATATGATTATAATGTACCTGAAAAGTTAAAGGAGCTTTACAGTACCAAGGACTTTGGAAGGTATGGACGGAACGGTGAGGTTCCGGTATGTTTTATTGCAAATAATCATACCACAGGAGGCAATTCAGGCAGTCCGGTTATAAATGCCGAGGGTCATCTTATAGGAGTAAATTTCGACAGAGCATGGGAGGGTGTTGCCAGCGATATGGCCTTTAATCCCGAGCAAAGCAGAAATATTAGTCTCGACATAAGATATGCCCTGTTTATTATCGACAAGTTTGCAGGCGCAGGCTATCTGCTGAATGAAATGACGATTATAGAGTGATTTAAGAAAACAGGGGATTATTATTTTATTAAAAAGAAGTAGTTAATTATTTGTGAGTTAGGAACAAAAGATAAAAGATAAAAGGCACAAGATAAAAGGCTTTAAATACAGGTTTTTATAGCACCGACCCTGTTATAGCCGGTGATATTTTATTTTCTTTCTCTGATTATTTTCCCCTGGCTAAGGACTGCAACAGTATTGTTCGGTTTCAAATGAGTGGTAAATAATTAGATAAGCGTTTCACTGACCAATGTATCTGCTTTCTATGCGATTATATAAATGAGATTACCTGACTTCACTATATTCCTTGCCCTACATTCTCTTATACAAGTAATTTTCAATTTTGATTGAAGGCTTCAAATTTTGTTTTGATTTTTTTAATATCCTCGAATTGTAAGTTACTCAAATCGAGTATTTTTTTCTGATTTGGAAGGTTAATTTCAATTTCGAAGAGTCCGATATTTACTGAAACAATATCCTGAAGCCTTATGCTTTCATCTTTTTTGGTTTTTGGTAGAAAAAATCTTAATTCGTTGTCATCCCACTCAATATAGTATTTCCTTAGCGCCATATTATAAGTACCGATAAAAATGAAAAACAGTCCTTCAATAATGAAAAAAATAGAACTCCAGTCCCCAGAAAGGAAATTGGAATCGAATCCATTTTTTAATAAAACAATTAAAAATACGATTCCAATTATTGTAAAAATACAGCCAAATACTATAAAGAATTTTGACAACCCTTTTGAATCCTTGTAAATATTAATATGAGTCATAGATCATTGAGTTATATAGTTATAATGAATTAAAACCAAATATTGTTAATATTTTCACCAATAGCCAGGCATTTAAAAATAAAGATAGCATTGAAGAGGATATACTTCACCCTCAAAAAAAACCTGCTATGAGGCGAAAATTACGATACTATCTTGTTTAAAGTCCAAACAAATATTTATAAGTCCCATCAGGTAAATATTCTGTTTTTTTTAAGTTAAAATAGTAATAAATTTTTGATAGTAACAAACAGAAAGTTATATATAATCTAAAACAATAATCCTGAAATTCCTATTCCTATGGAAAAAATATTGCCAGAAACAGAATCGTCAGCATCTTTGTTTTTTAAATCCATCATATGATATCCTCCTTCAAAGATTAATCCTATATGGGTTTTTACAGGGACAATTACACCGAAGCTAAGATATAAATCAGATCCCGAAATTTTAAAATCATCATCGGCACCATAATCTATATTCATTTTATAATAACGTATTCCCAGATCGAGATAAGGGAATACGTTACTTTGAGAATTTCCAAAAGCATAACCAATTTGAGGACCAATGCCAAATGAATTAGAATTATAATCTCCTTGTGAATCGGTTGATAGTTCAATGCCCACTCCGGCAAATAAATTCTTGATGATAAAATAATTGACAGTCGGCGTAAAATTGAAAGTTGTAGAATTATTACCATCACTATCTTCAAATAAATCTCCTCCTTTATTCATAAAACTGGCATATCCAGAAACAATCGTTGCTTTTTTATCAATAGCATATTCCTGGGCTGAAAGATTGAGGCCGAGTCCAATAAAACTAATAACGAAAAACATACTTTTAGTTTTCATGTCTTTAATTTTTAAGTAGTTAATAAATATAATAAATTTATATAATAATCATTGAAATTCCAAGAGATTTAATGTTTGAATCGTTAAAATAGCTGGACATAATTTGAAAAACAAATTAGGTCAAATTAAATTGAAATGTTTGAAACTTTGGGGCAATTTCTTCACGAAGTTTTAGAAGTTCTGTGTCATACGATTTGTCTGCACCACCATAAGATTTATCCCAGGTTGTTTTTTTGTTCTGTAGAATTACTGTAAGTTTTGATCAAGACTGTATTTGTCTTGTTTCCCATTTAGCAGGAAAATGAAAATATAAGCACCAAGCTTAATCCTAAAATTTTATTCATATCAATAATATTTTATCCCTTTAGGGACTTGTCTATATATTTGTCAGTTTACTAATAAATCCTTCTTAAGCGTATGCAGGCTATTACTCAACATTTTTTGAAAAATATCATGTATTCCTTATTACAAAGCGCAAAAACGAATCACCCGATATCGGGCTAAGTATAAATTACTGATAACGACTGTTTGTTACTGATACATGACAAAATATTTCTAAAGCTTTGTATATGTAAGTAAGAAAAAGAAAAAATCATTTAAATTAGAATCATAACAATTTAAAGAATATTAATTATGAAAAATGTAGCATTAATTGGAGCAAGCGGTTTTGTTGGAACCGCCATTCTGAATGAGTTGCTAAACAGAGGTCATAAAGTAACAGCTATTGTTCGTCATCCTGAAAAAATCATGGTAAAGCATCCCAATCTGACAGTTGTAAAGGCTGATGTTTCGGATGTTAAATCCATGGTAAATATTTGTACGGGGAAAGATGCTATTATCAGTGCCTATAACCCTGGTTGGGACAATCCCAATATCTATGAAGAAACGTTGAAAAACTATCCACTGATTCTGGAGGCTGCTAAAAGAGCAGGTGTAAAACGTATATTAATTGTAGGCGGCGCAGGTACATTGTTCTGTGCACCGGGAGTGAGATTGATGGATGCAGGCACTTTACCGGAAGAATTTATGGGTGGTGTAAAGTCACTGGCAGAATTTTACATCAACACTTTATGTAATGAAAAGGAAATTGATTGGGTATTTTTCTCTCCCGCTGCTGTGTTGGAGCATGGGAAACGCACAGGAAAATTCCGACTGGGTAAAGATGATTTAATCGTTGATGAAAATGGTATAAGCCATATTTCTGTAGAAGATTATGCCGTTGCTATGGTAGATGAATTGGAACAGGCAAAACATCATCAAGAACGATTCACAATTGGGTATTAAAGCAGGTAGCGGCTGTTCTTTCTTTTTCTTTTACTCGGCTCGGAATAAACCCGATAATATCAAAGTTACAATAATAAGAATTACAAAATAAGGGTGGACAATTAGTCCCAACGAATGACGGTATGAAACGAAGCTGATTACGGTATCCCACGTTACAGACCCTGATGCGGGCTGAAATGTTTGGAAATCCACTAAACCCGATATATTTTATACTTTTTATTGGCGGTTTGTTGTTTTTTCTTCTTTATCTACATATTCCAAAATATCACCTGGTTGGCAGTCTAATGCTTTACAAATTGCTTCTAAGGTACTAAAACGAATTGCTTTCGCCTTCCCTGTCTTTAAGATAGAAAGGTTAGATAATGTCAAATCAACTCTTTCAGAAAGTTCATTCAGAGAAATTTTTCGCTTTGCCATCATCACGTCTAAGTTCACAATAATTGGCATAGCTTAAATTGTTAAGTCATTTTCAGTTTTCATATCTACGGCATTTTGCAGGATTTTTTCAAGCACTGCCATAGCAGTTGCAACTGCTATAGATATAAAAGTAATTACGATACACATTGCAAGAAAACCAGCAGGGTCGTCTTCTTTATTATGAAATATCTTTATGTATATTCCTGCCATCGCAATTAAAATGCTTAATATGATTGCGCAATATTTTATACTTCTTAAAGTTCTTACCGAGTTTAGTGAAAATAATTTATTTTGTCTGATATATCCGAGTAATTTGAATGCTTTATATAATGCAACAAAAAAAGCGATTGATGATGCATATCCATAAAAGATGAACGGGTCAAAGTAAATTCTGAACAGGTCTAAGTTCCGGGCTCTTCCTTCGGTCAATGGAAACCGTATCATAATGGAAAGTGCCACAATACCGATAAGCACGATGACTGCCTGAAGAAATATTATTGAAATTTTTTTCATAATGATTTAATGAATTTTAAATTATTTGGCAAATATAATAACTATTTATTGATAAACAACAAATAGTTATTATTATTCAAAAAAATATTCATTACTCCATCATTATCATAATTGATGTCTTATATAATTAACTATTTAAAATTTTATTTTAAAGTCTAAATGCGAAGCGTGGTTTTGAATCATTTGAGATTGTCTGTGTTGAATGGCTGTCCTACAATGGCTGCTGACATTTGGCGGAACCGTGGGCCTGCCGACAAATAATTTCTTCAGTAAGAAACAAATTCAGGGACGAGCTCATGAGCAACGAATGTAAACGAGTGGTGAATAATGTGGCGTTGGCGCAGACCCGATAGCTATCGGGATCGCGGTACGGAAAAGCCAACCGTAGAGAACAGGACGATAGGACTGGACACTGAGCTCAATGAGCATCGCCTGTAGGCGAAAAGAGTTAATTGCATATGCCGACCTGTTGAGTTTAGTGCTTTAGTTTAAATCTAGAATGATAGATAGGTTTTCTTTGACTTTATTGGAAAGACTTTCAGGTAATTCCCCAAGCTTTTTAATTAATCGCTTATTGTCAATTGCTCGCACCTGATCAATCATTATGTCGCAGGTTTCGTTAAGATTTGCCGTACCCTTTTTAATATGAACTCTTAATATTTCAGATTCTTTCTGAATATTTGTCGTTAGCGGACATATTATAGTTGAAGGGTGAGGTATCATATTCAGAAGATTTGTTTGTACGACGAGCACAGGCCTTGTCTTACCTGGTTCTGTACCTATTTGAGGGTTTAAATCAGCCACCCATATTTCAAATCTTTTAACTTGCATAATCTATCTCCTCAAATTCATTAAGTACGGAAAGAGACTCGTTTTTTACAAGGGCAGATTCTTTCTTGAGTTTTGATTCTAAGATCTTACGCCTCTGAATTTTATTATAATATTCCAGAGCCTCATTTATGTACCTGTTTCTAGGTTTCTTAATCTTGGAAAGAATATTCTCAGTTTCCTGGAAGATGGAGTCGTCGATTTTTAATGATACTGTTTTCATGACATAAATTTATTCTGCAAAGGTATATATAATATGTATATACTGCAAGTATATTTATACAATATTTAACAGATATGTTTTGGCATTCAGCATAACGGCCCGGCGGTATGTTTTAGTAAATGTTACACGGCGCAAGCACCGTCCCGAGTACTCGGGATGGTACTTTGGCTCCGCCAGCTGGCGGATCGCGGTACAAACTGTCTCGGAGCCAGGAAATTATCACGGTGCAGGATTTAAAATTGCGGGCAGATGCGTGACCGGGTACATGAACCATTACAAATTTCTCTTGGGTGCAGGAGCTATCAAAAACCGTGACAAGCTTATTAAACATAGCATTGTCCGTGTTATGCTTAGCCTTTTTTAGTTTTGGGAAATTTAGCGGTACTGAGATCTGTAATATTAGCTCCTTCATCCAATGCCCTTTTGACTTCTTTTGCTTTGAATTTGTCAAGCTGGTCATAACTCAAATCGAATATATCCTGAAGGTGGTTTAAGTAAATATCTTCTTGTTCACTTATTAGATTATCTGCGTACAACCTCTCGAATTGTCTGTGTAACACTTTCTCAATTTCATCATACCTTTTGTTATAAAAATCTCCCTCTTTAATTTTAAAGTACGTTTTTAAATGACTTAAATTCTGTTTTTCATTATCGGAGATAATATGGTCATCAAGGACTAGATTTATGTAAACTATTATGAGGTCCAGAAGTTCCTCATTTATGTCCTGTACTCTGCGGATTTTATACTCTGCAAGTATGTTTAGTAAGCTTTCTTTGCTTAGTTCGTTTTTATAAATAAGTTCAGCAATAGCATTAATGTAATCGCTGAAATTGCTTTTTGATAGAATAATTCCAAATACTTTGCAGAGTTCTGAGTCATCGTTCGGTAGATTTGTTTTCATATCGTTGTCTTTCTTTAGTTTAGGATCATAGTTAAGCATGACGTTCGGCAGTATGGTTTGTTGCCGATTTCGAAGCGATTCCCTATCAAGTTACAATAGTATTTGATAAGAGAGAAAGCTTTAAAGCAGGCAATGTGATGGCAATTAACTATAGCACCGTCCGTGTTATAAGCCGTAGTTATTTACATTTTATTGTCCTGATATATTTTATCTTGTCATTGTTAGTGTCCTCAGATACTACCTCTTTTATCCAAGGGATCGAAGGATTGTTATATGCTTTGTTTATATAATTAACATCGACTGAATAGTTATAAGAGATAAAATTCATCAATGAATACTCTTTGTTGGTCGTGTACTCTATGGCTTATAACGAGTGGCGGTATAAAATGTTGGGAATTTCGGAACTGTGAACTTATCAACCGATAAGAACCTTTACCAGCGAGCGATGCTCTTGGCAAACCACTTAAACTCAAATGTTTTATGACCGCTTGTTACCAAACGTTAATTATTCAAATCGTTAAAATCTATCTTGTAATTTTCCGCTGTCAATATTAAAAGAAAATCACTTCCCCAACCTGTCGACCAAGGTTTAAAAACCCTGGGTGTGTTAGTTTCAAAATCTCCAATATGTTTTGTCTTTCCACTTCGAGGATTAAACCAATATGCATTTATTCGCTTTGAATCTATTTTTGCTAAATCAATCTCTATTGGATTCCCTATCGGTGTATAGGCGATAACAACTTTTTTATCTGCACGAATTGCGCTTAAAATATATGATTCGTTCTCTGGATTAACATTTAAAATCAAATTTTGATTAAGTATCATCTTTTGCCATGATAATTTCTCAAAAATTCTTTTCATATAGCCCATTTGAGAAGAACCTGGTAGCTGAAGTGCAGCTTGCCAATCAGTCCGTGCATTAATAATAGGGACTTTGGTGACATCATACATTTGCCAAATATCATTACAGCCATATGTGTATCCTGCTGCTCCAGCAATTATGCTCCAATAGGCAGAAACTCTAACGTCAGCATCGTCAAGCCAACCATGTGATTTTTCTTCCCAAAATCTATCAGGTATGTTTTCATATCTCGCTTCACCATTAATTATTGGTCGCTTAATTGACGATTTTTTCCTATCTGACACATATGAATACTCTTTGGCAGTTCTGCTATGTCCACTTTGACACATATCTAAATCAAGCCACTTATCATTAAGGAAATCAGAAGCTTTTTTTTCACCGACTGGATGAAAACTTATTAAATGTTTTCTGTCAACTTCACGAATACCTGTTGCCATTGCTCGAACTATTTCAATATGATTTTCATTCTCAAGAGGTCTATCACCTCCAAGAATCCATATTAAGTTATTATATTTGATATACCTATTTGCTAAAAGTCCTCCGTAAATTCTTGCATTTTCAGGATTAAATATTTCTGGTCCAACACCCCATTTTTTATTAAACTTATCACCCCACGTTGGCAACAATGCTATGTAAAGTCCAAGTTCATTTGCTTTTTCTAGCACATAGTCAACGAGTGTAAAATACCGCTCATTTAATTTTGTTGGGTCATTATTTATTAGAGGTTTTTCTCCATATGCATTTGGTGTATTTAAACCGTCCAGTTCAGCAAGTATAACTGTTTGTATTACTGTAAATCCCTTACTCGCTCTATCTTTCAAGTATTTGTCAATTTCTTCTTTATTCAAACGATGTATAAGTTCCCATGCAGTTCCTCCTAACCAAAAAAAAGGTTTATTATCATGTGTAACAATATAATTGCTATCACTACTAATTTTTAACAGAGGTAAATTCTGTCCTAAACTCGTCTGAACTATTAAGAAGCTGATAAAAAATAAAAGTATATGTTTCATTGTTGCACTGTTTTTTATAATGGTCGCCAACGTCTTATTTACACAAGAAATATACAACATTTTTTAATATATAATATGAGTGTCGGTAATGACAAATAAATTGATTATATTATAAGAAAAATTTTGACGTGAATCTAATCAAATTTATTGAATCATTTCCTGACGAATCCTCATGGAGGATCAAATTTAAGGAATTTCGGGATGAACAAGGAGTCATCTGCAGAAGATGTGGTAGTACAGAACACTATTGGTTACAAACCATAGAGCAGTATCAATGCAAACGATGCAAAACCAGGACAATTTTAAGAAGCTGAACTGTGATGAAGGCGAGTAATCTTTTATTCAGTTACTGGTTTATTGCAATTAATTTTCTGACAAGCACGAAAAAGACCTTCTCGGCGAAAGAGTTGCAACGCCAGTTCGGTCATAAATTTTATGAACCCATATGGTTTATGATGCATAAGCTTAGGGTTACAATGGAAGCCAGAGATAGTAAGCATAAACTTGATAAGATTGTGGAATTAGATGAAGGCATTTTTGAAAGCGTTGATACAGAAAAAGATGACGTTAAAAAATCTGCTGTTAGAAAGTGTGGTCGGGGCGGCCAGAAACAAAGAAAGGTTCTGGTAATGGCTTCATGTGCATAATTTTAAGACTACAAGGAAGTACGGTAAACCTACAAAGTTCAGATTTGTAAGAATGATTGTCGTAGATAATCTTAAAGGACAAACAGTTGAAGACAAGGTTTCAGAAAATATTAAATATGATACAGTTGTGAAAACGGACAATTACACCAGTTACTCAAATTAAAAAGATCAGGTCTGGTGTCACATACCTCAAAAAGTGAGTCCAAAAGAATCCGGGAATGTTTTGCCATGGGTTCATACCATTTGATTTATTTTCATTGTTATTGTCAGTTCATTGTTGTCTTAGCATGATGCCCTAACGAACCGGTGTAGCAGGTCGGGGGAGGTGATAGAAGTACTTTTCTGTCCACCAAGCCGCACACTAAATAAAAGAATTGCACTGTCTACAAACCACTCCCTGCCGCTGCCAGCTGATACAAAATTATTGGCTGGCAATCTTCTTTTGTTATGTCACTGCGCTGTTTACAATTTCTTTTTTCAGTGTCAGTTTGAGCCATATAAAACCTATTGTTGCAGCAATAATTGATGCAATAATAATTGCAATTTTTGAATTATTAATTATGTCAGGATTGTCATAGGATAGAAGAGTAATAAATATTGACATTGTAAATCCAATACCACCTAAAAAACCTACACCAATAATATTTTTCCATTTCAAGTCTGTCGGCAGAGTGCAAAGTCCTAATGCAACACCGATAAATGAAAAGAGCAAAATGCCTATTGGTTTACCAATTGTGAGTCCTATTATTATTCCTAAACTATTTGCCTGTCCCAAACCGCTGTACCAATTGCTGCCAATTGAGATGCAGGTGTTAGCAATAGCAAATAAGGGAAGAATAATAAAAGCAACAGGTATATGTAAGAAATGTTGTAGAATAAATGATGGTGATTTCTCACTGCCATTACCAAACGGAATTGCAAAAGCTAACATTACACCTGTAATTGTGGCATGAACACCAGAATGCAGCATAAAATACCACATTATACCACCACCAATTAAGTACGGAATCAAATTGCGAACCTTAAGTCTGTTTAGAATGAGGAGGAGTCCAAATATGCCTAATGCAATGAATAGATTTGTAAAGGCTAATGAAGTCGTGTAAAAAATTGCAATTACTATTATAGCCCCCAAGTCGTCAATGGCGGCCAACGCAGTCAGAAATACTTTTAGTGATAGTGGAACACGCTTACCATTTAAAGATAATACACCAATAGCAAAGGCAATGTCTGTCGCCATAGGAATACATGCACCTGCTTGCATGTCTGTGCCGAAATTAAATAATAAAAATATTCCTATTGGTATAAGCATTCCGCCTAAAGCACCAAATATTGGTAATGCGGCACTTTTTAAGTCGGAGAGTTCGCCCTTATATATCTCTCGTTCTAACTCCAAGCCTATGAGCAGAAAGAAAATTGTCATAAGTCCATCATTTATCCAATGGACGATGCTGTGTCCACCAAGCTCTAAATGCCAAAAATTAATATAATCTGTCTGCCAGGGAGAGTTTGCAATTACAAGGGAAATAATTGTAACAATGACAAGGACAAGTCCACCTGCCTTTTCACTGTCAAAAAACTCTTTGAATAGTCTTGTTATTATCATTCTTTTCTTTTTAACACTAAATCTCTTTATGCTTGCCTATTAACGGTGTAAGCGGGAACTTACAATGTACAAAAAATGGCAAATAAGAATGTACAAAAAACAGCAATTAAGAATGTCCATTTTTTCGATTTAAATATAGAAAAAAATCAAAGAAAAAAATCAAAGAACAAAATCGTTATTTAAAAATAGTTTTCCAGTTTTCCAGCCTGTAACTTTAGCCGGATAACCTGATAACTTCATACCTGTACAGGATTCTGTTCAGCAGGGCAGTTGCAATAACTTCATCATCAAGTATTTAACCCATTCTTACGAGCTTTTATTGGTTGTTATAATAAAAGAAGCTTTTTCATGAAGATGATTAATAAAATTAAAAAGCTGCACTGCCTGTTTTTTCTCCAGTGCAAACATCATTATATCATCAATGACCAGCAAGTGAGCCTTTAATAGTTTAGGCTATAGTTTAATTTTGCGTGGTAATTTCACAAGTTTTTCAAAACTCTGGTTAATCTGCCGGTATCTCTCAAGAGCCATAATGTCCTCAAGCGACCTGTTGGTAAATTCTTTCAAGAATTCCT
>JAGNKY010000028.1 GCA_017999895.1 Bacteroidales bacterium | reverse complement strand
AGAACTCAGTTCTTTGACCCATGATAGTTTGTGTTTCGAAAGGCATAACTTTTTCCCATAAATTTACCTTTTTATATTGTATACCATGTGTGTAGATACCTGTATACTATGTGTGTAGGCCAAACAGACCAAAGACCGAGGGTAGCTATTATAAAAAATATAATATGAATATATTTTGTTTTCATAGTTATCTTATTTAAAAGGTTAGATTAACACCAAACAGGAATTTCTTCGATATCGGATAGGAGCCCTTATCTATGCCGAGTGCGTTGCCGGCATTGGTTGACACTTCCGGGTCATATCCTATATAGTCACTAAATGTAAACCAGTCGTCGAGCGATACATATAATCGGAGATTGCTGATATACAATTTCTTAGTCAACTTTGTAGGAATGGTGTATCCAAGTTGTATTTGTTTTATTTTCAAGAATGAGCCGTTAAATACCACGCCGCTGCTGGCATAGAAATAGTCAATTTGGTTTGCGCCTGGCCTTGGAATTGTCCCATCGGTATTTTCGGGTGTCCACCGGTCTTCATAGAAATATGTAAGCTTATTCCCGTTTGGCCTGTCGGAGCGTGTAAAGCAATTATATATTTGATTTCCTGACTGACCGGTTCCGAATATCTGGAAGTCAAAACCTTTGTAAGCCGCATTAAAAGTTAATCCATAAGTAAAATCAGGAATCCCTTTTCCAAGCATTACCTTATCGTCATCATTTATTATTCCATCGGTTGCATCAGGTATTCCGTCACCGTTAGTATCGACCGTAAGCTGGTCAATGAATATTGGATCACCTGTCGCATCATCCACTCCGGCGAATTCCCAGCCTCTCATGTACCATACCGGGAATCCTTTCTCGAACACTGTAAGGCCGGTCGAGATATGCATTGATGCGCCCATTATTCGAGAAATACTTGGATCGAGGTAGGTTACTTTGTTCTTAAGAGTAGCTATATTACCGCTTATTCCATACTTAAAATCGCCAAAACTATCCTGCCAGCCAAGTTCAAGTTCAATTCCCGAGTTTCTTACATTTCCGGCATTTATAGTTGCCGACGACATTCCTGTTTCGTAAGGAGGAGTTATTGTGACCAGAAGATCTTTTGAGTTTTTCACATACCAGTCAAAGCTAAAGGATAAACGGTCGTTTATTGCTCTCATGTCCAATCCAATATTTGTTTGTTCGGTGGTTTCCCATGTAAGTTCGGGATTTTCAAGCCTGTTAGGTGCCGATGCTGTCTGGTAACTAATATCTTCAGTATATGGCACTGAACCTGCAGAGGCAATTGATGCCCTCCAGAGGAATCCGCTTAGATGTGAATAGGTTCCGTTCTGACCCCATGAAGCTCTTAGTTTAAGATTGTTTATGAGGATATCTTTCGGAAAGAAATCCTCCTGTGAAATTACATATCCTAAAGATACGGCAGGAAATATTCCAATATTTTTTTCGGCAGGGAAGTAATTTCTGTCGCCTGCATCTCGTCGCAGTGAGGCCTGGAAAAGATATTTGCTCTTAAAGCTGTAATTAAATCTCCCGAAAATCGAATATAACCTTCCCGTATGATTCTCTGAACCACTTACTGTTCGTGTTGCAGTAGAAGTCTGGTATGCAATATCGTAATACAGCGGATTATCTTTGATTATTTCGTTCACCGACCCTCCTGTCGAATTCGAAAAAGGCTCGATGTATGACATGCCAGCCATTAAATTAATATTATGGCCACCAAAACTTCTCATATAAGTTGCATAATTATCCAATTGATATCTGTAGAAAGTGCTGTTAGTGCGGCTAATCTGAATCTTATCTCTGTTTACGATTGT
This sequence comes from Bacteroidales bacterium, assembly GCA_017999895.1. Classification (GTDB taxonomy): domain Bacteria; phylum Bacteroidota; class Bacteroidia; order Bacteroidales; family VadinHA17; genus LD21. The sequence continues at coordinate 10,145 of JAGNKY010000028.1, read as the reverse complement.
GTTACCGTAGTAAGGCTTTGCATGTGTATAATTGCTACTATATCCGATTCTGTATCCAAATTTCGAAGTCAGAGTAAGGCCTTTTACAGGCGTCAGATCCAACGTCATTGTACCGTTGAGGTTAAACCCATTGTTATAGCTATCGGTTTGGTCTCTGATTATCATCGGATTAGTCATATCCTGAATATTGATATTCGACCATGCCCAGTATCTACCTGTTTTTTCGTCTCTTAAAAGTGGATAGATACCACCGTTAAGCACGGACAGCATATAATCGGGTAATTCATCCTGAGCATAGGAAACCGGGGTAAGAGGATCCTGAGTAAGAGCGGCTCCAAGCAAGCCTCCATATTCGTTTGCCTCCGGGAGGGTTTGTACATGCCATTTTTCAATGATGTTATTTGTTCCGATCTTCAGCCAGTCCTTAATCTTATAATCAACATTAATAAGGCTGCCTATTCGCTCATAAATATCTTTATCTCCAACAACAATTCCATCCTGGTTGGTATATGAGGCTGACAAGTAATATGAAATTCTATCGCTTCCGCCCTGAAATCCAAGATTATGTCTGTTGGTTATTCCTGTTTCAAACACAACGTCAAACCAGTCTGTATCTGTCTTTCCGTCCCAGTAACTATCTATTGTTGCTTTTGAAAGATAGCCTCCTTCAGTCATATAATTGATATATTGTTGAGCATTAAGAACATCAGGAATTTTAGGAAGCTGGTTCGTTGTCAACTGGAAGTCGTATGTTATCTTTCCTTCACCAGGTTTTCCTTTTTTTGTTGTAACAAGCACAACACCATTTCCTGATGAAACTCCATAAATAGCTGCAGAAGCTGCATCTTTTAATATCTCTATTGACTCGATATCGTTGGGATCAATACCTGAAATGCTATTTGTAATCAAGCCATCAACCACATAAAGCGGTTCAGCGGCATTATTCGAAGAGACACCACGAACACGTATTGTACCGCTTTTACCTGGGGCGCCCGAAGTATTAACAACCTGGACTCCTGCCACTTTTCCCTGCATTGCTTTTTCTGCTGTAACGGCCGACCTGCTTTGAAGATCGGTTGTCTTTACCTGCGATATGGCTCCGGTAACGTCACTCTTACGTTGCACCCCATATCCAACAACAACTACTTCTTCAAGCTCTCTTGCTTCAAGAATCATTGAGACATTTATCACATCCTTTTCTCCAACAGTAATCTTCTGAGTTGAGTAACCTATAAACGAAAATACAAGAACACTATTCGGGCCCGGAACATTTATTTCATAATTTCCGTTTGCATCTGTGGCCACCCCAATAGAGGTACCTTCAATCTGTACTGTTACTCCAGGCATAGGTTCAGATGTTTCCGAATCAATTACTTTGCCCCTAATTTTCTTTTGCTGTACTAACGTTTCAGGAGATATGACAATAAGATTGTTTTCAAGCACTTTATAAGTTACACCTGTATTGGCAAAAAGTTCTTTCAAAACATCATATATCAGTACGCTATCCTGTTTAATCGTTACACGCCGATTGACTTCGCTCAGATCGTCATTATAAAAAAACCTTAGATCACTTTGTGATTCAATGTTTTTTAAAACATCTTTTACAGTAACATCAGTAAACGAAAAATTAAACCTCCTGGCCTGTGCATAACCGTTTGCTGAAACTTCCAATGTAAATACTATCAATAAAATAACACTAAGTCTCATAACTATTATGATTTTTTTATATAGCCGGAGGAATGATAATAATTGATAATAAATAATTTTTTTCATAAATTTAAAAGCTTTTTAATTAGACATTTTCCTGCCGTAAAATTACTGGCATAATGAGGGCAGGAGATAACTTAAAAGCATCGAGTCGCAGAATAGATTTTATTCTGCGACTTTTTTACGGGGAATGGTTCATTTTCATAAGCATTTAAGGTTAGTAGTTCGACATCATTTTCTTTTTGTTACAAGCATTTCATCGTATGATTTTTTGAAATACTTGTTTTCGCTTATTATCACCTTGTTATTTTCAATTTGATATTCAATAGGAGCCGATAGTTTCATCAGCAATAATACCTGTTCAAGTGTTTCATCTTTTAGTTTTCCTGTGAACCTGTAGTTTTTAAGGTTCTCATCCTTGAATTCAAATTTAATATTGTATCGGCGTTCGAATTTCTCTGCAAGACTCTCGAGCGATTCACTTTCAATATACCATACAGGATCTTTCCATGAAGTATAAATTATAGTATTGACGTCAGGTTTTATTTCGAGGTTCTTTGTTACTTCGATAACTTTGTTGTCTTCCAGGTGCTTTTCTTTTAAAATTGTATTATTATCAGTATCCTCCGACAGCCTTTCTTTAACGTAAAAAATAGCTGTCTGGTTCGGTTCGAGTTTGACTGAACGTTTCCCCGCTCTTGCAAGAAGTCTTCCTTCAAGCTCTATAGAACCGTTTACAAGCGTTGTTTCAACAATGTCTTCATCGCTATAGGCCTTTACATTAAACTCAGTTCCGTAAACTTTGACATCAAGGTATTTTGTATTTACAACAAACTGTAAAGAAGAATCCTTTACCACATCAAAATAGGCTTCACCTTCAAGAACAACTTTTCTATTAATCTGGCCGAACGAGGACTGGTATTTCAGATTACTGCCTGCGTTTAACCACACTTTGGAACCATCGGCAAGCGTAAGCCTTACTCGCGATCCATAAGGCGCTTCAACAGTATTCCATACTTCACTTGACGCTACCACCTTCTTATATCTGAAATAGTTCTGGAAAATTATAGTCAATGAAATAAACAGAGTAATCAATGCAGCATAAGAAGTAATTTTTATTACAAAACTCCGTAATTCTTTTTTGCTCTTTATATTGGCCTTTTCCACTGCATTTCTGTAATGCCTTGCTTTAACCCTTTCCCACGACGTATCTATATCAGACATTTCCGCCTTATCTGCACTCTTAGCTGCGAGATAAACAAATTTCAGATGCTCAAAATATTTTCTGTTTTCATCCGATTTGTTAAGCCACTCTTTTGCTTCAGCACATTCATCTTCAGAAGCATTTCCTGTTAAATATTTAACAAGAAGTTCGTCAGTTTCAGTATCAAATTTCTCGATATTCATAGTATTAATTCATAAATAAGACCCTTTATAATAGCCGAAGGGTGACAAAATAATTAAAAAATAATATATAAGTTGATTATCTGTTGGTTATAAAAAACGGAACTCTAAAACGTAAAAAATTTACTTCTTTAATTAAGTAAAAATATGCTTCTCTTTAATCAAATGGTATGTACCCCAGAGCAAGCTCTGGACTCTCTTTCGATGCAAGCACCGAGGAATTTACCTGACCTTCGCGTCCGCCGAAGCTCTACGCGAAGGCGAATTAAAAAATGTTGAGAAAAATACAAAGTAACTTTTATAAAAGTTACAGTTGTTTTTTTCTAATTAATTAATTATTTAACAACAGGACGTGAATATGAAAAGAAACCATTGATACCGTTAAAAAGTCAATTTACCTGAATGGATAACAAAGGATAAAATTATTGCGTTAATTTACAATAAAAGGAGTAAATTTGGAAATTGCTGAATCCTTTTTTAAGGATTGTTTTATATTTATATGTGTTTGTTGTTGTATCTGGTAAGTATATCAATTAAACTGGAATGAAAAATATCGCTTAAATAATAACGTTGTCCTATTTTAATTAAAGTAGTTATGAAAAAAACTGAAAAATTTTCTTTTATATATTTTTTGACTATCACAATGCTGATTATCCTCCTTCAATTACTACTATTTCCCGATAGGCCTGGTAATGTGAGGCTAAGTTATAGAGATTTTTTGAATGCTATAGATTCAGGCAAAGTATCCCAAATTGTGATTTTCAATGATCGGATTATTGGTGAGTTCAAAATAGAAGGAGTTGAGGAGGAAGAAAAGGCTATTACTCATGCACCTTCAGCACCGTGGAGGGTAAGAGTGCCGTCGATTGAAAGGCAGGTGGCACGACAATTTATTGTAAGCCGTATTCCGGAATTACCCGATCCTGAGCTTTTACCAAAGTTAATGGCTGCCAATGTCAATTTTGAAGGAAGATTCGAATCAAATTCACTTCGTAATTTTTTTCTAAACTGGATATTTCCTTTTATTTTCTTATTCGCTTTATGGGGTTTTATTTTCAAGCGGATGGGGAACAACCCAATGCTGGATTTCGGCAAAAACAAGGCTAAAATAGTTGCAGAAAGGCCTGAAAATCAAGTTAAATTTTCCGATGTAGCGGGTGTTGACGAGGCAGTTGAAGAAGTTAAAGAAATTGTTGATTTTTTAAAGAACCCCAAAAAATATACGGCATTAGGAGGCAAGTTACCAAAGGGATTGCTGCTGGTAGGGCCTCCAGGAACAGGTAAAACCTTATTAGCACGAGCTGTAGCAGGGGAAGCCGGTGTACCATTTTTCAATCTCAGCGGATCGGACTTTGTGGAGATGTTTGTCGGATTAGGTGCAGCTCGTGTAAGGGATCTGTTCCGACAGGCTAAAGCTGCCGCTCCATGTATAATTTTCATTGACGAGATAGACGCCATAGGGAAAAGCCGTGGTAATAATCTGGCTTACGGTGGTGGTTATGACGAACGCGAAAATACGCTCAATCAGTTACTGGTAGAAATGGACGGCTTCGATTCCGGAGTTGGCGTTATTATTATAGGGGCTACCAATAGACCCGAAGTGCTTGATCCGGCCTTGTTAAGACCAGGACGATTCGATCGGCAGGTACTGGTTGACCGACCCGATATGAAGGGCCGGGAAGCTATATTCAAAGTGCATACACGCAAGCTGAAACTCAGCTCGAAAGTAGATCTTAAGCAACTTGCGGCTCAGACACCTGGCTTTGCCGGCGCCGAGATAGCCAATGTCTGCAACGAAGCCGCTATATTGGCCGCACGTAACAACCGCGACGAAGTTACACAGTCAGATTTCGAAGCAGCCATCGAACGTATTATCGCTGGTCTGGAAAAGAAAAATAAATTGATAAATGAAAAAGAACGAAGAATAGTTGCTTATCATGAATCGGGCCATGCCATTACAGGCTACTTCACTCCGGGCGCCGATCAGGTACAGAAAGTATCTATCGTGCCGAGAGGAATGGGCGCTCTTGGCTATACCTTACAAATGCCTCTGGAAGACCGTTATCTTTTGACCAAATCGGAAATTATCGGGAAAATAAAAGGGTTACTGGGAGGACGTGCCGCTGAGGATATAATTTTTAATGAGGTGTCAACCGGAGCTTCAAACGATCTTGAACGAGTTGCCCAGCTGGCTAAAAATATGATTGTAGTTTATGGAATGAGTGAAAAACTTCCAAATTATTCTCTGGTAAATCGTTCCACACCCGGATTCCTTGGCCAATCAGCAGGTCTCGAAAGACGATCGGAACATCTCGAAAAAATGATCGACGAAGAAATTAAAGAAATTATTGACAAATGTTACAGAGAAACAAAAGAGATGCTAACTGAAAAAAAAGAATTGCTGAACAAAATGGCTGATGCTCTCTTGAAAAAAGAAGTACTGGATAAAGAAGAAATACAAAATATTTTATCCTGATGAATACATGAGCTTAATAAGATATAAATTAGTCAGTTTCAGAAAATCTGAAATCTGTTTAAAGTGTAATAAAATTCTGAATATTTTGGTATGATTTTTGTAAAAATAGTATATTCAAATAAATTTTATTATCTTTATAAGTTATATTTATTCAACTCACGGGGCTGGTATGGTTTTGACAGCATGTGAGATGGTATGTAAGCATGCAGTGTGTGGTGACACGTCACTTTAACAGTGTCACAGACGAATAAACGGCGAAACAAATTATGCTCTCGCAGCCTAAGCGAAGTTTAGTAACTTAAGCTTTAATTCGGTACCAGGTACCGGAGCGAGACGTCTTCCGGGCGGCCTGGCCGCGAGCCTGCCCGATAAGGAGGCGCGTGAAAATCGGGGCTGGCCCGAAGGTTGTTCCTGCCTGAGGGCGAGAAAATAAGGAACTAAGGTTCATCAGGGTTTTCCTGCACCCGGATGCTCCCGACAATGAAGCAGGAATAAGCATGTAGAAAGCGTATGGTCTCCTTGTCTGGACGCGGGTTCGACTCCCGCCAGCTCCACCAAATTATTCAACCCATTTACCCCATTTCTTAAGCAGATATTCCGACATTGTGCCATCATACTGGGAATACCTGTTTATAATGAACCCTTTCATTGCTCCACCAGGTGCAGTCGTTCCAGTAGAACTCTGAACGGAAGCATTAAGCTCTCTATACAGTTTCAGTACTCCGGCTACCATCTCCGGACTTGCATCATTGATAGCGTCAATACTGTTCAAAGCAAAATTCCTGTCAGTCATCTTATAGTTTAACGTATCCTGTAGTATATTCAGATAAGCTTTTATTGCTGTCTCCTTCTCGCCAAGACCGTATAAAGCTTCTGCTGCAATTGTTGCCACGGCACCCGATTCATCAAAGGCAGCTTTTTTTAAAGCAGGTATTGCCGGACGGGAATTTTCTTTTTGTACCAGCAGACCTGTTGCTCCCCAGTATCTTATAGCGCTGTTATCGTTCTTGAGGTTTTCAATAAAGGTGTTGATATAATCCGGACCACCAAGTATGGCCAGATCGGATGCTTTTATCAATTCTTCAAATGGGCATGAAGCAGACCTGACATAGTCGTAAAGCGATTTATTGCCAGCAAGAGGAAGATATTCCGTCTCAGGTATAACGCCTGCATCCCGTACTTCCATCCTCCAGTCGTCAAGAGCTTTCCTCATCCTTTCGAGCACTTCGGCATAGGCCGGGTCTCCTGCCAGGTTGTTTATCTCCCAGTAATCATTTTCAGTATCATATAGTTCCTCTAAGGGTTTCGGCTCGAAATATCTGCTTTGAATAGGATTCAGTTTGCCTGCCTTGTAAGCATCTTCCCACGACTGTGCTGAAGGAGCATTGAAAAGATAATCAACATGTTGCATGGTGATTCGAAATGGCATATAATTTCTTATATATCTATATTGTTTATCCCTTACTGCTCTTACGTTATCGTACCTCTCGTCCATCCTCTGACGAGTCATGAAGGTATATTGCGGGTCATCACTCTTCTGTCGGCCAAGAAAAGCTTTCCCCTGAATATAGTCGGGAACAGGTATGCCTATAATGCTTAGAATAGTTGGAACAAGATCTACAAAATTAACCAGTCTGTCGATTTTCTGTCCGGGTTTCTTAGCAGGGTAAAGATATTTGTATTTCTCAGGTATTCTTATGATAAGAGGTATCTGTGTACCCGTTTCATAAACGAAGCGTTTGCTGCGAGCAAGAACGCCGCCGTTATCGCCGTAATAAAAAACAATGGTGTTTTCTGCCAGACCAAGAGAGTCAAGCTCTCTGAGAAATGCGCCAACCTCTGCATCCATATTTTCAACCATATCGTAATACTGAGCCCAGTCGTGCCGCATCTCAGGCGTATTGGGATGATATGGAGGTAAGGTAACCTTATCCGGATCATGCCGTAACTTTTCAGAAGGAATCTGTTTGTGAATACTGCTTTCGTGGCTTGTCATGATATTAAAAACGGCAAAAAAAGGCTTGCCTGCTGGCCTGTTCTTATAATGAGCCTTATTACTGCATTCATCCCAGATTGAAGCATCAATGGTGGAAGTGTTATAGTCCGTTTTTGAATTATTCGTGCAGTAGTAACCAGCCTGATGCAGATATTCAGGGTAACCTTTGATTATTCCAGATGTCGGATAGTTGCTTCTCATGTTCTCGTTTCCGTTCGATGCAGAATAAACGCCGGTGAGGATAGTGTTCCTCGATGGCGACGACACGGCATTCGTTGCATAAGCATGAGTATATAGAAAGCCTTCGCTTGCCAGTCTGTCGATATTGGGTGTGGTGGCAAAGGTGTTGCCGTAACAGCCTGTAAAATAAGCGCTATTATCTTCGCTGGTAATCCAGAGAATGTTTGGGAGTTCATCGGGCACTTTCGTACCGCACGATATATTGGCTATTCCAGCCATAGTCGCAACGCCGAGAACTGTGAAATTATTAAAGCCTTTTTTTGTCATTATAAAAAATTAAAATTATTGTAACTAATCAGTAGGAATGTAAATTAAAAGTATAAGGTAAAGTTAAGAATTAGGTAGTTATTAACAAAAAAGTGGAGGAAATAAACATTTTGTTTTTTTGTAAGATTTACATTTTTGAAAATCTGGCACATATTAACAAAAAACATTATTAGAAGTTGATAGATAGGCGATTACGTTCTTTGATATATTGGATTTCAGGAGTAGCTTTGTAGGGTAAGAGTTGGTAAGAAATGAAGACTTCTGATAACATAATCATTGAAGAATTGAGGCGCGTCATTTTGATGCAGACTGAGGAGATTGCTCAGTTGAAGGCAATGAACGAAGTTCTTAAGAAGGAGTTGGAGAGATACAAGACAGGGAAAGACAGCAACAACAGTTCTATGCCACCTTCGAGTCCGGTAAGATTCCGGGCTATTGGACCCAAAACATAAAGAGATGATTACTTTTCAAAAGCGAATTACCAGATATCGTAACTATGTCTTTACTTTTCTTTATCATCCTGATGTGCCTCCTGATAATAATGGTTCTGAAAGAGCAATCCGTAATGTCAGGGTAAAACAAAAATATCCGGACAGTTCAAAATACTGAGTGCCGCTGAAAACTTCGCAATTCTGAGATCCATTATCGACACAGCTATAAAAAACAATCAAAATATTTTACAGACTTTAAATGTAATCGCCGATTGTAAAAGAGACTGATTAGTTACAATATGCAAAATTTAAACCTTTATTTTTGTAATACTATTAGTTTAAAAATTTCAAACATACAGGACTATTCAAATGAATGCTCTTACCGGAGGGAGTAAGTAATCCTGTTTTTCGATTCCTATTGAAAATAATTACTTCATTACTATTCTGGTTAGCCACAAGAAGAAAATTACCGGTAGGATCAATAACGAAGTTACGTGGACCTTTCCCAAAAGTTGACTGACGGCCGACATAATTAAGTTCTCCCGATTTGTTGATAGAAAAGATTACCAGTTCATTTGCATCGCCCCTGTTCGATCCATATAAGAAATTCCCATCAGGTGAAATATGAATATCCGCCCCTCCAACACTTCCTTCAAAATCTGGTGATAGCATTGTTATTTCCTGTTTTTCAATCAATTTTCCATTTTTATAATCAAATGCTATTATCATCCCGGTTAATTCAGTGATCAAATAAACAAATTTCGAACTCGGATGAAAAGTGAGATGGCGTGGGCCGCTTCCGGCTTTTACTGAAATATATGGAGGTTCTCCAGGAGTCAATGGATCGGAATATTTTCCAGCCTCAAATCTGTAAATACTCAACCTATCGGTACCTAAGTTACTTGTTAGTAAAAATTTATTATCCGGTGAAAGAACCGTACAGTGCACATGAGGCCCTGTTTGGCGTCTTTCATTAATACTTCTACCTTCCTCCTGTATAGTTTGTATATTATCTCCAAGCGAACCATCAGCTTTCAATGGAATTGCTGAAAGAGTACCATTCCCATAATTACCAACGAAAACATATTTATTATTATCATCTACTGAAACATAGCAGGGGCTCACACCACCGGAACTCACACGGTTTAAAAATGTAAGTTCCCCTGTTGTCGAGTTAAGCAGAAAAGAACTTATTTTTCCTTCACGAACCTCATTAACTGCATAAACATATTTTCTATCACGACTTACAGTCAGATAAGAAGGATTCTCTTCTCCTGATACTTTTGAAATTAACTCAGCATCACCAGTCTTACTATTGAATGCATAAACATATATTCCGTCGCTTTTAGATGAACTTGTATAAGAACCTATAAGAAGTTTTTGTATTGAAGATTCAGTTTGAAACTGAAATAAACCACAAAGACATATTATCAAAATAATGTAAAAAATCTTTTTCATATTTATTCCATTTAACTTTTTCAATGGTCAAATTCCGTTTTACTTTATCTTCACTTTTGCCACTACTTTCTTAACTTTCCCTGAAATATTATCAGGTGCCACTTTAGGCTGATGAGCATCCTGCGGAAAAAAGATACCAAAAGAACCTCTGTCAAGTGTTACATAA
>JAGNKY010000018.1:14529-47965 GCA_017999895.1 Bacteroidales bacterium | reverse complement strand
CCGAGGGTTTCATGGAACCTGTTGAATATATTGAACCGGAAAAGTTCGAGAAATACCGGCAAATCGGTATAGAGAAAGGTTTTGATTTCGTTGAAAGTAGCCCACTCGTCAGATCATCATATCATGCCGAAATACACGCAGGCTTGAGATAAAAAACTTAATTTTATAATGTCTGCTTATAAATAATACTGTGAGTTACAAGGTTAAATATGAAGACATTGGATTGAGAGACTACAAAGAAGTGTGGGACTACCAGACCTCTATTTTTAACAGGCTTATTGAGGAGAAAAAAGATAAAGGAAAGAGAAAGAGACTATTGAATAAAAGTGTACCTGGTACACTTATTTTTGTCGAACATCCACATGTTTATACTCTCGGTAAAAGCGGGTTAGAAAATAACCTTCTCATCAATCAGATTCAACTACGTGCTAAAAACGTAGCATTTTATAGAACCGACAGAGGAGGCGACATAACTTACCATGGTCCGGGTCAGATTGTAGTATATCCGGTTTTTGACCTTGAAGAGGTTGGCATAAGCCTGAAAGAATATATTTACAGACTCGAGGAAGCGGTTATCATGACCATGTCGGTTTTTGGTCTGAAAGGCGAAAGACTTGCCGGAGCCACTGGCGTATGGCTCAATGCCGACAACAGTACGAAGGCACTAAAAATATGCGCAATAGGAGTAAAAGCAAGCCGTTATATTACCATGCATGGATTTGCTTTCAATATAAATACAGAACTTGAATATTTTAATTATATCAATCCCTGCGGTTTCACCGACAAAGGTGTTACATCACTACAAAAAGAAACCGGCATAAGGCAGGATATGGCTGAAACAAAGAAATATTTACTGAATAATCTAAAATATATATTTGATCTCCAATTTATTAATAGCATCAGTGATGGAGAAAAGATGGGTAGTGAAAGAGAAAGGCGACCCGGCTGTCGTGCGGGAGCTGGCAAGAGCACTTAACGTCCCGGAGTCGCTTGCTAATCTTATGGCACAGCGCGGCATCTTTACAACGGCCGATGCCAGAAATTTTTTCCTTCCTTCACTGGAAAATCTATTCGACCCTTTCCTGATGAAAGGAATGAATGTGGCAGTCGACCGAATATCTTCCGGAATAAGCCGGAAAGAAAAAATACTTGTTTACGGCGATTATGACGTTGACGGCACTACCGCTGTCGCAATGATGTATTCGTTTCTTCGCCAACACTCTCCTAATGTTCTTTATTATATACCCGATCGTTATAAAGAAGGTTACGGCGTCTCTTATGAAGGGCTCGACTATGCAGTTGCAAATAACTGCCGCCTGGTTATCACGCTCGATTGCGGTATTAAAGCAACGGAAAAAGTAAAATATGCAAAATCGAAAGGTCTCGACGTCATAATCTGCGACCATCATTACCCTGGCAATGAAATACCCGATGCACTTGCAGTTCTTGATCCAAAACAACCCGGCTGTAGTTATCCTTATAAGGAACTCTCCGGTTGCGGCGTTGGCTTTAAACTCATCCAGGCTTACTGCCGTGTTCATGGAATCCCTTTCAATGAAATAACTCACTTCCTCGACCTTGTGGCTGTAAGTATAGCTTCCGATATTGTGCCTATAACTGGCGAGAACAGGATACTAACTCATTTTGGTCTGAAACAGCTCAATGAATCACCCCGCATCGGTTTCAGAGAGATAATACGGGAGTCGGAAGTACACAAAGAGCTTGCCGTCGAGGATGTGGTGTTCAAAATAGGTCCACGTATCAATGCAGCCGGTAGAATGGAAACCGGAAGTAAGGCGGTTAACCTTCTTATTTCGGACGACCCTCGACTTGCTGCAGATATAAGCAGAGAAATAAGCTCTTTCAACACCGAACGCCGTACAGTCGATAGAATAATCACTACCGAGGCAATGCGAATGATTTCCGATGATCCGCATAATATAAATGCCAGAACAACAGTACTTTATAATCCCAAATGGAGAAAAGGCGTTATTGGAATAGTGGCCTCACGACTTATTGATTTATATTACCGGCCTACAGTAATCCTCACTGAATCAAATGGTTTTGCAACAGGCTCAGCCAGGTCGGTACAGGGCTATGACCTTTATCAGGCAATAGAGGCCTGTAGCGACCTGCTCGAGAACTTTGGCGGCCACATGTATGCAGCAGGCCTAACTCTTAAAAAAGAGAATATCGAACCGTTCAAGGAAAAATTCGAAGAGTACGTTTCGAAAACAATTACTGAAGAACAGCTTATTCCACAGATTTTGATCGATTCCGAAATAGATTTCGACGAGATAAATGAGGAATTCTATAACGGCATTAACCGATTTCAACCTTTCGGACCCGAGAATATGTCGCCCGTATATATGACAAGAAATGTTTTCGATACAGGAAACGGCAAGATTGTTGGAAACTCTGGCGACCACCTTAAACTCGAACTATTCCAGGGAACACCGGGTTCGAAAACTATCCAGGCTATTGCATTCGGTCAGGCCGAGCATTTTGATTATATAAAATCAGGACAGCATTTCGATATATGTTTCTCAGTAGAGATGAATGAATTTCGCGGTAAAAGAAACCTTCAGCTTAATATAAAGGATATAAAAGCTAACAACGGATAAAATTTATTTTTTAGAGTTTTATCCTTATCTGGATTTTAACCTCCTCCGCATCTTTCCGGTTTTCGGAATCGAATATTTTAGATGTAATACCATATTTCATCCTTATTTCCATTCTTCCGCCAATTTTATATTCGGCCATTAGATAGCTCCTGTTACCTTCGCCATATAACGCCGGGATGCTAAAAGAATTAATAAGATCGTTTTCATAAATATATATTCTGCTGCTCCAGTCATCCGTTTCGAAAATGCAATGCCTGAACCATATTCTGAAAGGAATTGATGCCGGCTGCCATACTACATCCTGACTCAAAAGAATTCCATTGCTACCGGTAAATGAGGATTTCTTATAATCTAACCTTGTAAGAAGCGAAAGTGAAGATGAAGGCGAATGTCTTAACCGTAACGATATTGAATTTATCCGTTCTTCTTTGATAACCGGCATTCCCGATTCGATATTGAGGTCGGACTGCATAGACCGGAAGCTGTATAATAACTCGATATTAGTATTTCCGGGCGGAAGATATTTCAGTCTTACTTCGCTTCTTATTGCAGATGATGGAAATATTGCATTATATCGGGCCCATGGATAATTTATCAAATCTGTTCCTGCACTGACAAAAAGGTATTTAGCCGCTTCGAGTTTGAAACCTCCATAAATGGCATTCTCATTTGCCGGCATGGAACCTGAAAAAACAGCCTTTCCATGAAAACTTGTGAAGGAAGGCGGATAATGCCTGTAAACCAGGCTTATTGATAACCTTTCTGCCGGAATGAAATATAGCGATTGTGTAATAGCCGGTTTCAGATCAGTTCCCGACGATATCTCTCCTGTAAATATAGTTCTGCCTATAGTGGCGCTGTAACAAAAGCTGATGGTCCTGTATTTGTTTCCTGTGAAATCGAAAATATTTTCAGGTTTGGATGTATCGGGTAAAAAAGGCAGAGAGAATTGATTATCTGTATATAAAATCCCGGCTCTGAAATTCTTAAATCCCGACATTAGACTTATCCCGTAAACAAACTCTTTCAAGGCATCTTTTTTAAGAATAGAACTTGCAGAATTATGTAACCCCCCTGTATAAAAAGATCTTACGAAATATTCTGTCGAATCTTTATTTGAATAAACGGTTGCATCAACCTCGTTCACAGAAGCAAAGACGGCAACTTCGGTAATGCCCGACCCGGCAGTCACTGCCGCACCCCTGAAGAAATTATTTTCATCCGTCGAGGTGTAAGGCCTGATGTCGCCAACGGCCGATATAAAACCAGGTTCGGAAAGCGAAAGCCCTGTCCGGAACCCTGTATTCATAATAATGCCTGAGCCAAACCTTAGCGAGTAATCACCCACTATGATCTTATTAATGAAGCCTGTTCCACTGTAAGCGATATGTGCCGAAAGAAAATCAGGCAAAGGTAGCTTGCCTGAGAAATATTTCTCACCAGCATCTTTTTCGGCAGTTATGCCTGCTGAAAATTTCCCTCCTGTAATTTTGTATTTGCTGAGAATTTTCCATGGCGAGCCTGGAGTGGAAGCGTCGTCAGCCTCAGGTTTAATTATGAAGTTGTTCAGAAATGATTGTCGTATATTTCTTTTCACCGATTTGACTGAACTCTCTTCAAGTGTGATAAAAGGAAGTAACATATTAACCGATTCTTTTTCGAATCCATCTATAAATGCAATCTCGTAAGGCGAAATCAACCGGCCTTTTTTTCGGATATATGAAATGATGGAGTTTATCTGGAATGATGAAAGAAAGAAAAGACGTCCGATTTCCTTTTCGTTTGCATTGTTGATTTTTACAGGGTCGTCGGCAAGTTCATAGAGCCGATCGGATAATGATTCGATATCAGGTGAATTCTCATCGAGGGAGGCAATCTCTTCAGTTATAGAAGATATAATTTCTTGAATCGAATTTTTCTGAGCGAACATATTTAATGTTGAAATATATAAAAGTATTTGAATAAGGCTTAGATAATTTCTGACATTTTCACTCATATTCTTTTTTGCGTTTATTAGTGTAAATTCTTTGTGTGTTTAGCGGTTATTTGATTATGTTAAAAGCAATGGAAATTGTAGAAATTATTCCCAGTTTTGGATGAGTTGCGACCGCTATATCGAGAATTCCAGGCTTAACTTTGCATCCGAAACCGAACGAAAAAGAAGGTTCCCCCGTGCTGTATCCTCCTCGTATGATTAATTTTTTTGATGCTTCATATTCGAATCCGGATTTAAGGTTAAATTTTCGACCGGTAATCATCTCCACCTCTGCTGCTGCGAAAAGTTGAGGACTAACAGTCACACCTGCCCCGGCCCTTATAGAAGATGCTAAAGGAAAATTTCTCAGAGAATTTGGTACAGGATTGAAAACATGAATACCTGCTTTTACACTGCCGGTAAGGTCGAACATTAATCCTGCCTCGCAGGTTATCATGCGGTAATCTTCATAGTCGCCTGTTGTTCGTTCCGACAGATAATCAATTTGTACACCCGACGATACAGTCTCAGATAGTTTTATTCCGCTGGCAACTCCAATAGTTTCTCGTTTATAATCCGGACATCCGAAATATGAATAGAAGGCTCCGACAGCGCTCTTCCCTGCCGGAATGATAAAACCTGCTGATCTGGTACTTAGTTCCTTAAGACCGAATCTGTTTTCAAAACTAAAAGCAACAGCATAATTACCGAAGAGAGGGAGTCCTGCCTGGTTATAAAATGACGACCATAACCCGTGTCTCATTAAACAGGCATAAGCCATTCCTGCTTCACCTGCTCCGGGTGGCTGACGGTAAATAATATTACCGGCGGCTATCCGGCAAGGAAGTAAAAAGCAGATTAATGAAACAGATATTTTTTGCAGCGAGTACAACTGTTTCGATTAACAAAGGCAATGTACAAAAAAATTCAATAGGAGTATAGGGAAGTTGTAGAAATTTTAAAGGAGATTATGTTTTTTTCCTGAGTGGCACAGGAAGCTCAGATATTGTATGTTTAATTAGTTTTATATGGAAATTTGACAGTTTTCAGTTGATCATTTGCCTGAACGACTTTCTTTTTGAGTTCCTGTTTGAACTTCGAAATTTCTTTTGCCACTTCGGGATTACCCGATGCAATAATTTGTGCTGCCAGGATACCTGCATTCTGGGCGGCATTAATACCCACGGTGGCTACAGGTACACCCGAAGGCATCTGCACTATTGAAAGCAATGAATCGAGCCCTTCGAGAGAGGCTTTAATAGGAACCCCTATAACAGGTATAGGTGTGAGCGAAGCAATCACTCCTGGTAAATGAGCAGCCATACCTGCTGCTGCAATGATTACTTTTATTCCCCTTGATTCGGCACCGAGTGCAAATTTTTCAATTTCCAAAGGTGTACGATGAGCCGAAAGTGCATGTATTTCGAATGGTATTCCGAAATCATTGAGTATCTTTGCAGCACCTTCCATAACCGGCATGTCGGAGATACTTCCCATAATAATGCTTACCAGAGGTTCCATGAGTTTGACTTATTAATGCTATTAATTACAAAAGTAATATTAATTTCCTAATTTCGCAGGTCAGTTGAGATAAAGAGAACAGATGAAAAAAGTTGAAGTCCATGGTAAGATTTTCAGCGAGCTTATTCCTGCAAAGGACATAAGTAGAAGGATCGAAGAGATTGCTGACGAAATAAACCGAGATTATCGTGGGAAGGACGTTATTTTTATTGGTATTCTAAATGGCTCTTTTGTTTTTGCTGCATCTCTTTTTTTGAAAATAAACCTCGATGCGAAGATATCATTTGTAAAGCTTTCATCATATCAGGGAATGGCTTCGTCAGGCTCAGTAAAACAACTTATTGGATGCAATGAAAATATAAAAGGCATGGATGTGATTGTGGTTGAAGATATTGTAGAAACTGGAGCAACGCTTAAAAATATTCTTGATGAATTGAAAACAAGAGAAGTTGGATCGGTGAAAGTGGCAACACTCCTGCTTAAACCCGAAGCATTTAAAAAAGATATAAAACTGGATTACGTGGGTTTCGAAATCCCGAATAATTATGTGATAGGCTATGGTCTCGATTATGAGGGCTACGGACGAAACTATCCTTCAGTTTATAAAATGGTTGAATAAATAATTTTAATACTGTTATGGTTAATTTTTTGATTTTCGGTCCCCCGGGTTCGGGCAAAGGAACCCAGTCTGTAAAACTTGCAGAGAAATTCAATCTGCTTCACCTCTCTACCGGAGATATGCTCAGGGCTGAAATAGCAGCAGGAACAGAGATCGGCAAGAAGATGAGCGAAATAATGGCCAGGGGCGAACTTGTACCTGATGAAGTTGTGATTGATATGATTGCTTCAAAAATTGATAAAGCAAAAGGTTATGCAGGATTTCTTTATGATGGCTTTCCAAGGACGATAGCTCAGACAATTGCCCTTGAAGAAATGCTGAACAAAAGAGGTATGAAAATTGACTGTATGCTTGTGCTCGAAGTTGATCATGATGAACTCGTGAAAAGGCTTCAGTTAAGAGCTGAACAATCCGGACGTCCTGATGATAAAGACCTGTCGGTGATTGAGAATAGAATAAATGTTTACAGGGAAAAAACCGAACCTATAATAAATTATTGCAAAGAGAAAGGTATTTACCAGCCTGTTAATGGGATGGGTTCTATAGATGATATTTTTGAACGTCTTTGTGAAGTAATGAGAAAATACTTCTGATTATTTTGTATTTTCATATTACTTTCTATACTCTCTGTGATTGAAGAAATTGTAGAGAGACATGCAAAGAATTCACTAAAAAGAGGTGTAGAAGGGAATTACAAATATGTCCGATTCTAATTTTGTCGATTATGTTAAGATTTTTTGTCGCTCCGGGAGTGGAGGGGCGGGGTCGGTGCATTTCCGCAGAGAAAAGTTCGTTCCAAAGGGTGGACCCGACGGAGGCGATGGCGGGAGAGGTGGTCATGTAATCATAAGAGGCAACAGTCAGCTATGGACTCTCCTTCATCTTAAATATCACAGGCATGTTTTTGCTGGAAGTGGGGAACCTGGCGGACGTCAGCAAAGTACTGGCGCATCAGGCAAAGATGTCGTCATTGAAGTCCCGCTTGGAACAGTGGTAAAAAATGCAACTACCGATGAATTTCTTTTCGAAATCACATCTGATAATGAAGAAAAAATTCTTCTTAGCGGCGGGAGGGGAGGATTAGGAAATGTTCATTTTAAATCGGCCACTAACCAGACACCACGTTATGCACAGCCTGGAGAACCTGGTCGGGAAGAAGATATTATCCTTGAATTGAAAATTCTTGCAGATGTAGGTCTCGTAGGATTCCCTAACGCGGGAAAATCAACACTCCTGTCAGTAATCACTGCAGCCAAACCTAAAATTGCAGATTATCCCTTCACAACACTGTCTCCAAACCTTGGCATAGTAAAATATATGGAGGATAAATCATTTGTTGTGGCCGATATACCTGGTATTATAGAGGGTGCTCATGAAGGTAAAGGACTGGGTATTAGATTTCTACGACACGTCGAACGAAATTCAGTTCTGCTGTTCATGATTCCGGCAAATTCACCGGATATTATACGGGAATATGATATTCTACTCAATGAACTCAAATCCTTTAGCCCTGAACTTCTTCATAAAAAGAGAGTACTTGCAATAAGCAAAACAGATCTTATTGATGATAAAACGGAGAACGAAATAAACAAAAACCTGCCTGATATACCTCATCTATTTATTTCGTCTGTTACGGGTTGCGGGATAAACAACCTTAAATATATTCTTTGGAATGTTCTAAACTCATGAATTATGCTTGAACAACTTGATCGTCAGTTATTTTTGTTTCTTAATTCATTGAACTCCCCTTTCTGGGACCAGGTTATGTATATTATCAGTGCCAAACTTACATGGGTTCCGCTATATCTTGGAATTATTTGGGCACTATGGATAAAATACAAAAAGAAACTTATAGTCATTTTACTGTTCGTGATACTTGCCGTAACTATGAGCGATAGATTATCGGTGACCATTAAAAACAGCGTTAAAAGGCCAAGGCCATGCCACGAACTGGCACTTCAGGGAATGGTTCACCAGGTAAAGGGGAAATGTGGAGGACTATATAGCTTTGTTTCTTCACATGCAGCGAACGCCTTTATGGTTGCCGTCTTCAGTCTTCTGCTCATTAAAAAGAGATGGTTTACAATAGCAATGATATTCTGGGCTTTAATTGTAGGATACAGCAGAATTTACCTTGGAGTTCATTATCCGGGCGACGTTATTGCAGGTTCAATCCTTGGTGCTTTTATAGGATGGTTCAATATATTATTATACGAATTTGTTGATAGAAAGTTTCTTCAGAAAAGCAAAGTTCAGCTGAACCAATGAAATAGTTTCAGGTATGTCGGGTGCAATTCTGGAAACTCATGATCCGTTTTTCAATCTTGCCGTTGAGGATTTTCTACTTCATAACTGCAAAGGTGATTATTTTTTAATTTCGGTTAACGATCCTTCAGTAATCATTGGCCGTCATCAGATAATCTTTAGAGAAGTTGATGTCTTTACAGCCGGGTCTTTGAATATACCTGTAATAAGAAGAATTTCAGGTGGAGGGACAGTTTACCACGACAGGGGAAATCTGAATTTTACTTTTATTAGAAACTGTGAAAAGGAACGACAGGTTGATTTTAATCAACATATCAAGCCGGTTATTGAGTTTCTTAACGTTGAAGGTGTGCCGGCAGTGATGAGCGGTAAAAGCGATATTACTGTCGATGGCCTTAAAGTATCGGGCAATGCAGAATATGTTTACAGAGATAGAATTCTTCACCACGGAACTCTTATGTTCGATACATCCATTGAAGTGATGAAACAGTTAATAAGGCCACTAACAGACATTTACACTACAAAAGCAGTAGAATCGAACAGGTCTGCCGTGACAAATCTGAAAGGCAGATTGAAAAATATTAACACAGTTGATGAGCTTGCATCAGAAATGATGAGATTCATGAAAGATTATTTTACATGCATTGAAAATCTGTCATTAACAGATAAAGAGATAAATGAGATAAAATCAATTGCAGAAAAAAAATACATGTCGTGGGAATGGAATTATGGATTTATGCCCTCATATTCTTTAACATGCGATTTTGAAATTTACGATACAATTGGCTCGGTAAGAATGTTTGTAAAGGATGGCATTATCTGGGAATGTAATATTACAGGCAGTGAAAAACTGGCTTTGATCGGTAAAATGCTGATCGGACGCCGACATCTCTTTAATGATATTAAAGAGGTTTTTTTGTCGGAAGGGCTCATGATAAACGATGAGTCTCTAAAAAGATTTTTTTAAATAAACAAAAAGTTAAGCCCGCCTAATGATGCTCATAACTATTAGAGTTTTGTTAAAAAGTCATCAGGCAAGGCCACGTCTTATTGATTATATTTGCGCAAAAATTTAAAAGTAATGTCAGTATCGTACACTGAAGAGCATATCAAAACACTTGAATGGCGTGAACATATCCGAATGAGGCCGGGGATGTATATTGGCAAACTTGGCGACGGTTCATCGCAGGACGACGGCATTTATGTTCTTCTAAAAGAGGTGATGGATAATTCGGTGGATGAGTATATGATGGGATTCGGAAAGAAAATAGATATTACCATCACCGACAGAGAAGTTCGTGTAAGGGATTATGGCCGGGGTATCCCTCTCGGCAAAGTACTGGATGCTGTTTCGAAAATGAACACAGGAGCGAAGTATGATTCAAAGGCTTTCAAGAAATCTGTAGGTCTGAACGGAATAGGAATTAAAGCTGTAAATGCTCTTTCGAGCAGGTTTGTAATAAGGTCAGTACGTGACCGACAGGTTAAAGCCGTTGAATTCAGACATGGGAATCTTGTAAAAGATGAACCTTTAATGCCTACTAATGAGGAAAACGGCACTGAGGTAATCTTTCAGCCTGACACAGAACTCTTTGGGAACTTTCACTACATATCTGAATATGTTGAAAGCATGCTCCGAAACTATGTTTATCTGAACTCCGGCCTGATTATCAATTTCAATGGCAACAAGTTCTATTCAAAAAACGGATTACTCGACCTTCTAACTGAAAACATGAACAGGGAAGGCCTCTATCCTATTATACATCTCGTCGGGAACGATATAGAAGTGGCTTTTACTCATGGCATCCAATATGGTGAGGAGTATTATAGCTTTGTAAACGGGCAGCATACAACCCAGGGTGGGACGCACCTTGCCGCATTCAGGGAAGCAATTGTCAGAACTATAAGAGAATTTTATAAGAAAGATTATGATGCATCTGACATCAGATCTTCAATTATCGCCGCAATAAGCATCAAAGTTGAGGAACCGATATTCGAATCGCAGACCAAGACAAAGCTAGGCTCGAAAGACATGGCTCCGGGCGGCCCTTCCGTCAGAAACTTTATTATGGAGTTTCTAAAAAAACATCTCGACGATTATTTACATAAAAACCCCGAGACTGCACGAATTATCCTTCGGAAAATACAGGATTCCGAAAAAGAGAGGAAGGCCATATCATCAATTCAGAAACTTGCACGCGAAAGGGCCAAAAAGGTAAGTCTGCATAATAAAAAACTCCGCGATTGCAGAGTGCATTATAATTCAAATGATCCCAATAATCTCGATTCGACAATATTTATTACTGAAGGTGACTCAGCAAGCGGCTCAATAACAAAATCACGCAACGTTGAAACGCAGGCCGTCTTCAGCCTCAGAGGTAAACCGCTGAATACATACGGGCTTACCAAAAAAATAGTTTATGAAAATGAAGAATTTAGCCTGCTCCAGGCAGCGCTTAACATCGAAGATGGTATTGAAAATTTAAGGTATAATAATATCGTTATTGCAACCGACGCCGATGTTGATGGCATGCATATCCGGCTTTTGCTGCTCACTTTCTTTCTTCAGTTCTTTCCCGACCTCGTTAGGAAAGGACACTTATATATATTACAGACGCCGCTTTTTAGAGTAAGGAATAAAAAGGAAACAAGATATTGTTATACTGAAGAGGAGAAAAGAAAAGCAATTGAAGAACTTGGACCCAATACGGAAATAACAAGATTTAAAGGACTTGGAGAAATATCACCTGATGAATTCAAACATTTTATAGGAAAAGATATGCGCCTCGAACCGGTGAGAATGAAGAAAGATGATTCGATCAACGGCTTCCTTGAATTCTATATGGGAAAGAATACGCAGGAACGACAGGATTTTATTATTGATAATCTCAGGATTGAGGAAGATATAGTTGACGAGATAAAAGAGGTTTAAAAAGAAGGTAAGGAAGGAGATGGAAGAGGAAATTCTTGATTTTGATGACCCTGAAGAAGATGACAGGGAAGTAAATTATGAAGGCGATTCGTCAGGCCCGTCGCTTCATTCCGTTACTGCACTCTCCGGGATGTATCGCGACTGGTTTCTCGATTATGCCTCGTATGTTATTCTCGAAAGAGCAGTTCCACATGTGCTCGACGGACTTAAACCTGTTCAACGCAGGATACTCCATTCGATGAAAAGAATGGATGACGGCAGGTATAATAAGGTTGCCAACATTATAGGCCATACCATGCAATTCCATCCTCACGGCGATGTTTCGATAGGAGATGCGCTGGTACAACTCGGACAAAAAGAGCTTCTGATAGACACACAGGGAAACTGGGGTAATATCCTCACAGCCGACGGGGCTGCAGCCCCAAGATATATCGAGGCAAGACTTTCGAAATTTGCACTCGAGGTTCTTTTCAATCCCAAAATAACTGAATGGAAACTTTCCTATGACGGCCGTAATAAAGAACCTGTGACACTTCCGGTAAAATTTCCTCTGCTTCTCGCATTGGGAACCGAAGGAATTGCCGTGGGACTGGCATCGAAAATCCTGCCGCATAACTTTAACGAGATTATCGATGCGGCAATAAATTATCTGACAGGTAAGGATTTTGTCCTCTATCCCGACTTTCCCACAGGGGGAATGATTGACGTCTCGAAATATAATGACGGACAACGAGGAGGATCGGTGAAAATAAGGGCAAAGATTGAAAAGTTCGATAAAAAAACCCTTGTCATAACTGAAATTCCTTATGGGAAAACCACAACGACACTTATTGATTCGATTATTAAGGCTGGTGAAAAAGGGAAAATAAAAATCAGAAAAATAGACGACAACACTGCTGCAAACGTTGAAATTATGATACACCTGATGCCAGGCGTATCACCCGACAAAACCATTGATGCTCTGTATGCTCTTACCGACTGCGAATATTCCATTTCGCCGAACTCATGTGTGATAATAGGTAACAAGCCTTCCTTTATGGGCGTGAGCGAAATATTGAAATGCTCAGTTGATCATACTGTGGAACTATTGAAAGCCGAACTTGAAATAAGGAAGAATGAACTGATTGAAGAGTGGCACATGATGACCCTGGAAAAAATCTTCATCGAGAAGAGAATCTACCGTGATATCGAGGAGTGCGAGACATGGGAATCTGTTATCGAAACAATAGAAAAAGGACTTGCGCCATATAAGCTGAGCCTTATGAGAGAGGTAACTCAGGATGATATTGTCAGACTTACCGAAATAAAAATCAAAAGAATTTCAAAATACGATTCTGCGAAAGCCGATGAACAGATAAAAAATATCGAAGAAGAACTCGAAGAAGTTAAAAATCATCTGAAGAATATTATTCCTTATACTATCAATTACTTTCGCCAGATTAAGAAAAAATACGGTAAAGGCCACGAAAGAAAGAGTGAGATAAGAAATTTTGATGCCATTGAGGCCACGAAAGTTGTGGCCGACAATGCCAAACTATATGCCGATTACCAGGAAGGATTCATCGGAACAGGACTTAAAAAGAGTGATTTTGTATGCGAATGTTCCGATATTGACGATATAATTGTCATACACCGGAACGGAACGTTCCTGATTACCAGGGTGGCAGAAAAAGTATTTGTTGGACCGGATATAGTCTATGTCGGAGTGTTTTCTAAAAACGATTCGAGAACAATTTATAATATAGTTTACCAGGACGGTAAGGAAGGCCCTCTGCTTGCAAAAAGATGCGCTATAACAGGCCTTACACGCGATAAGGAATATAACCTCACCAGGGGAAAACCCGGTACAAGGATAATGTATATAAGCGCAAATCCTAACGGAGAAGCAGAAGTCATAAAAATTTACCATAAACCAAGGCCAAGACTTAAGAAATCTGTTATCGAATTCGACTTCAGCACAATTAATATCAAAGGCAAAACATCTATGGGCAATATAGTTACAAAATTGCCTGTGCAAAAAATTATGCTGAAGGAAAAGGGTTTCTCAACGCTCGGCGGACGCAAAATATGGTTTGACGATGCTGTTTTAAGACTTAATGTCGAGGGCAGAGGGAAGTTGCTCGGAGAATTCGCAGGCGACGACAGAATATTGGTTATAACCAGAGATGGACGTTTCAGAACGACAAATTTCGACCTGTCGAACCACTATGAAGATAATATTTTACTGATAGAAAAGTTCAGGCCGGAAGTTGTATATTCGGCAATTTACTGGGATGCGGATTTGAAATACTATTATGTAAAGAGATTTATGCCGGAAGATACTGAAAAACTGCTTAGTTTCATAGGTGATAATCCTGAATCAAAGCTTATAAGTCTCACAGAAGTTGAATACCCGAGATTCGAAATTAAATTCGGAGGTAAAAACAAATCGAGAAATGTCGAGATAGTGGAAGTGGAAAAATTCATTGGAGTAAAGAGTTTTAAGGCAAAAGGTAAAAGACTTACGCGTTACGCCGTGGAAAATATCAGGGAGATAGAGCCTGTAATAAAAAAGGAAACACCATCTCCTGAAAGTAAGGAACTACAAGACGATAATATTATCAGCCAGGCTCGTCGGTTCAGCTCCGACCCGGCTCAGATGGAACTTGATCTCTGAAACATGCCTCGTATTGTTTTTATAACTGGTTTTATGGGCAGCGGAAAAACAACTGTTGGTAAAAAACTTGCCTCGCTGAAAAACTGGAGATTTATCGATCTCGATGAAGAGATTGAAAACAAGGAAGGCAAATCCATTGGAAGGATATTTTCCGAAAATGGTGAAAAATATTTCAGAAAAATAGAAGCCGAAATTCTTCGTGGATTATCTCCCGAAGTTGATACAGTTATTTCTGTCGGCGGCGGTACTCCATGTTTTTATAATAACATGGATTATATGTTGGAGCAGGGAATTGTAATTTACTTGAAATTGTCGCCAGATGAAATTAAAAGCCGGATTGAAAAAGATGATACTGAAAGGCCTCTGCTAAAAGGAATAGAAGAAAAAGATATGATTGATTTCATTGAACGCAAGCTTAAGGAAAGAGAGGAGTATTACAATAAAGCACATATCATAACCAGCGGTTATAATGTAGATGTCAAGAAGATCAATGAAGAGATTAAAAATCTTTAACTATTTTTGCCTTCATTGTTTACTAAACAAATATCAATCTAATGAAAAATAAAAGAGTTTTATTGATGATTCTCGACGGCTGGGGAATCGGCGACGGCTCAAAAGCCGATGCAATTAGTTCAACTCCTACACCTAATCTTGATTCACTAAAGAAAAATTATCCCAATTCGATACTTCAAGCATCAGGCGAGGATGTAGGGTTGCCTGAAGGTCAGATGGGCAACTCGGAAGTGGGGCACCTGAATATCGGAGCCGGGAGAATAGTTTATCAGGATCTTGTGAAGATAAATATTGAATGTAAGACTGGTAAGATAAAAACCAACAAGGTTCTTGTTGATGCATTCAGCTATGCGCGCGACAATAAAAAACAGGTACATTTTATGGGCCTGCTTTCTGACGGAGGCGTTCATTCGCTTGATAAACACCTCTATTACCTATGCGATATGACAAAGGATTATGGGCTTAAGGATGTTTTTATACATGGCTTCGGGGATGGACGAGATACAGACCCGAGGAGCGGAATAACTTATATGAGAAATTTACTGGAACATCTGAAAAATTCTAATGGTAAAGTTGCTTCTTTTATCGGCCGCTATTATGCGATGGACAGAGACAAGAGATGGGACAGAATTAAAGAAGCATACGACCTTATTGTTTACGGCAAAGGAAGAAAAACAACAGATATTCTTTCAGCAATTAAGGAGTCGTATGATAACGGGATTACAGATGAGTTCATGAAACCTATTGTGGTAACGGATGAGAAGGGAGAACCTGTTGGAACTCTTAAAGAAGGCGATGTAGTGGTATTTTTTAACTTCAGGAATGATAGAGCACGCGAACTTACTATAGTTCTTACTCAGAAAGATATGCCTGAGGCTGGTATGCATACAATACCTTTATATTATTGTACTATGACTCCTTACGATGCAACATTTGAAGGCCTTCATGTAATATATCCCAAAGATAATGTAGAAAATACACTTGGCGAGGTAGTTGGTAAAGCCGGATTGAAACAGCTCAGGATTGCAGAAACTGAAAAATATGCACACGTGACATTCTTCTTTTCCGGAGGCCGTGAGGAGATTTTCCCCGGTGAGGAAAGAATACTTATACCTTCTCCTAAAGTGGCAACTTACGACCTTAAACCTGAGATGAGCGCTTATGAGGTAAAAGATGCTGTAATAAAAGAGATTGAAAAAGAAAAGTTCGATTTCATCTGTCTTAATTTTGCTAACGGTGACATGGTTGGACATACAGGCGTTTATTCTGCTATTCAGAAAGCCGTTGCAACAGTTGACGACTGTGTGGGGCAGGTTGTAAAAGTTGCAAAAAATAAAAATTACGATATTGTGATAATAAGTGATCATGGTAATGCCGATAAGGCAATTAATGAGGACGGCACACCAAATACTGCCCATTCTCTTAATCCTGTACCATTTATTTTGGTAAGCGATGATTACCGTAACAAGCATGTGAAAGATGGCATACTTGCAGATGTTGCGCCGACAATTTTGAATATCATGAATTTACCCATTCCTTCAGAAATGACAGGAAAAATTTTGATAAGTTAATTTTTTGCTGCTCCCTGTAAATTCTCTTTGGGGTCACCTATACAAAATAAGTTACACAGAAGGCGCAAAGTAAGCATAAAGAAAATGCCATGCTTCAGATAGGAAATTATATTATCAGTTCCGACTTACTGGAGAAGAAATTTGCCTGTGATCTTCCATTATGCTCAGGTAATTGTTGCAGGTATGGTGATGCAGGTGCACCTCTTTCAGCAGATGAGGTTGTGATACTCGAAAAAATAAAAAACAAAATATTTCCTTACATGAAAGAAGAAGGCCGCAAAGCAGTTGCGACTCAAGGGACAAGCCTTATAGATATTGAAGGAGAATCAGTTACTCCATTGATTGACAATAAGGAATGTGCTTATACAATATACGAGAATGGAATATTTAAATGTGCCATTGAGAAAGCATGGGAGGAAGGTAAGGTTGATTTCAGGAAGCCTTTGTCGTGTCATCTTTTCCCGGTAAGGTTA
The DNA here is from genome assembly GCA_017999895.1 of Bacteroidales bacterium. Lineage (GTDB taxonomy): Bacteria > Bacteroidota > Bacteroidia > Bacteroidales > VadinHA17 > LD21. The sequence goes on along the minus strand of JAGNKY010000018.1, from coordinate 30,816 downwards.
AAGCATATCGGTGAATTAACTGCCGTAAATGTAGAGGAATGGCCTTTGTGTCAGGCCGGAAGAGAGAAAGGGAGGAGAGAAGGGATTTATCTTTATGAGTTTCTTTCCGAGTCATTGAAAAGAGAAATGGGCGAGGATAATTACAGACAAATATGCCTTGCTGCCCTAAAGATTAAAAAATAATTGGAGTTTGTATTTATTATTGTTATTGCTAAAGCTTTAATAGAAATTTATAAAAAAGGCATAGTACTTTATAAAAATTAAAAATTTATTAACAAAATATTAAAATATTTTGTTATGTTTTAATTATTAATTATTTTTTTATTTATGTTTGTCGAGTTAATTATGTATGACATATTTAAGTAAATATGTCTTTTGAACCTTAAACTTAATGATTATGAAAAAACTAACGGTGTTGATTGGTTTGTTGTTTATTTGTGCAACAGCATTGTTTTCACAGCAGACCAGAGTCATTACAGGTACGGTTACTTCTGAACAAGAGGGAGGAGCACCTCTTCCAGGGGTTACCGTTCAAGTACCAGGCACTTCAATAGGTACGGTTACTGATGCGAATGGTAAGTATTCAATAACTGTGCCGGCAGATGCCAATGCTCTTGTTTTTACATATATAGGCATGAAAAAACAGGAGGTTCCGATTTCAGGCAGATCTGTAATTAATGTAGTCATGGAATCCGAAACAATTGGATTAAGCGAAGTTGTAGTTACAGCACTTGGAATCTCACGCGAAAAGAAAGCGCTGGGTTATGCTGTTCAGAATGTCCAGGGTGATGAGATTGCAAAAGTCCGGACACAGAACGTCATTAATAACCTTTCAGGACGTGTTGCCGGTGTTCAGGTGGCATCCTCTTCAGGGCAAATAGGTGGTGGTGCAAAAATAAATATACGTGGAAACACTTCGTTAACAAAGAATAACCAGCCTCTATTTGTAGTGGACGGTGTGCCGATAGATAATTCTGATTATTCATACGGTGCAACAGGAGCAGGAGGATATGACCTTGGTAACCTGGCCGCTGATATTAATCCTGATGATATCGAATCTATTTCTATTCTGAAGGGTGCAAGCGCTTCTGTACTTTATGGTTCACGAGCCGCAAACGGAGTTGTTATGGTAACTACCAAGAAAGGTAAAACTTCAGCTGGAAAAGAATTTGGTGTTTCCGTCAACTCAAGCGTGAGCTTCGAAAAAGCCAAGTATTTTCCAAAATATCAGAAACTCTATGGCGGAGGTTATGGAGGTTTCAATGAAATAACAATTGACGGGAAAGATTATTTATATCCTTCCTATGAAATAGATGAAAGCTGGGGCCCCAAGCTCGACCCTTCGGTTATGATACTTCCATGGAATGCTTTTGATGAGTGGGATACAGAGCACTACCTTAAAGAGATTCCCTGGGTATATCCTGACCATGATTATACTTATTTCTTCAAAACGGGCGTGAATTATACGAATAACGTTGCAATAAATGCCAGCAATAATAATGGTGGCCTGCGTATTTCATATACAAATATGGATGTAGAAGGGATTTACCCGAAAAGTACACTGAAGAAAAATACAGTGAATCTTAATGGAAATATTAGTGTTAATAAATACCTTAACACATGGATAAATGCCAATTATATTCAGAATGTTGCTGTAGGAAGACCTGAAACCGGTTATGGCGATAGGAACCCGGTACAAAAAATGTGGCAATGGATACATACAAATCTTGATTATAAAGACCTGGAGAATTATAAAACACCGGGAGGTGCTCAGCGTACATGGAACAGAAATTGGTATGATGATCCCACCCCGGCTTATACCGATAATCCTTATTGGTCGAGATATGAGAACTACGAAAATGACAGACGCGATCGTTTCTATGGAAACTATGGGGCAGAATTGAAATTTACGCCATGGCTGAAATTGACTGGAAGAATGGGCCTCGATTTTTATAAGTTCTTTACCGAAGAAAGAATGGCTATCGGTTCACAGGCCACCTCTGAATACTATAAGAGTGCTTACACGAATTTAGAGATTAATAGTGAATTATTTTTTACATTGGATAAACGTTTCAGTGGAGATCAGTTCGGAATTTCAGCTCTTTTTGGCGGCAACAGACGTGATAATAAATATTACAGGGATGGAGGTGTGTCAGTTGGCGGTCTGATGATAGCTGACCTTTATAATCTTTCAAATTCTTATAATAAACCTAATGTATATGACTATCAGTCATGGAAAAGGGTTAATAGCCTATATGGAAACGCCAGTTTAGACTATAAAAGTATGCTTTTCCTTGAACTAACAGGCCGTAACGACTGGTCATCAACATTACCAAGCGGAGGTCGTTCATATTTTTATCCTTCTGCAACAGTTAGTTTTATAATAACCGAACTTGATGCTCTGAAAGGCAATAACATCCTTTCATTTGCAAAACTACGCGGGGGTGTTGCACAAGTAGGAAATGATACAAACCCTTATGAATTACTCAATTATGTTACATTAAATACTTCATTTACAGATATATATGGTGTGTTAAACCCGCGAATGGGATTTTCGAATACTCTTGCAAATGACAAGCTTAAGCCTGAAAAAACCAATTCATGGGAGGTTGGTGCAGAATTAAGATTTTTACAAAACAGAATCAACCTTGATGTATCTTATTACTATAAAGAAACAGTTGATCAAATAGTTGCAGTAAGAGTCTCCGGCGCATCAGGATATGGTTTTAAAAATATAAATGCCGGTAAGATGGTCAATAAGGGAATTGAAGTCGCTTTGGGTGGAACATTGGTTAAGTCAGGCGGTTTGACATGGGATATACAATTTAATCTGGCTACACTTAACAATACTGTAAAAGAAATTGGGCCAGGCCTTGATTATCTGACACTTGGAGCCGGTCCTTTCAAAGTTCAGAGTGGAGCGTACGTAGGCATGACATATCCTATTATTTATGGAACTGATTATGTGAAAGATGAAGCTGGAAATGTTATCGTTGGCCCAAGTGGTAATTATATACCATCAGAAATCAAGCCATTAGCTCAAGTAACTCCAGATTTAACTGCAGGTTTGACAAATACTTTTAGGTTCAAGGGATTTGATCTGAATGTTCTGTTTGATGCACAGAAAGGCGGTCACATGTATTACTTATCATATATGTGGGGTATGTATTCTGGCATTCTTGAAGAATCCGCTCAAATTAATGAAAAGGGCAAAAATATAAGGGACGATGTAGATGATGGAGGGGGAATACTTATTGACGGCGTATATGGATCCTATAATAGCGTAACAAAGGAGATAACTTATCTGGACGCAGAAGGGAACGTAAGTCCTACTCCGATTAAGAATACCACCAGGCTTGATGGTCAGATTTGGGCAGAACAACATTATGATGGACCCGATATGCAAAGTATATTCGATACAGACTTTATTAAACTACGGGAAATTAGTTTCGGATATAATTTCCCTGCCAGATGGACAGGCCCAATAAAGGGTTTAAGACTTTCTGCATTTGGCCGCAATCTGGCAATTTTTGGTGCTGCAACAAAACACTTCGATCCTGAATATCTGCAGATGGCCGGCAGTAACGCACAGGGTATAGAAGGCGGATATCTTCCAAGCACTGCAACATACGGTTTAGGCCTTAACTTTAACTTTTAATCTGAAATAATATGAATATGATATTTAAATATAAAGTATTGATTGCAGCTTTCTTACTGCTATTCATTGCAGGATGTGAAAAGGACTTTGATAAAATCAACAAAAATCCAAATGCTGCAACGGAAGCTTCAACTCCAGCTCTTTTAACCCAGGCTATCCGCGATTTTGCATATAACGATTTCGATGTATGGTATGCCGGACGTCAGTCATCACTTACCTGCCAGCACTTTGCTCAGAGAAATTATACTTCAGAAGACAGGTATGCTTTCAGAGCCGGTACTACTGACGGGTTCTTCAGAAACAACTATATTTATATGAATAACCTTCAGCAGATTATTAAACTAAATACCGATCCTGCAACTAAGGAGAGATATGCCAGCTTATATGGCGATAACAATATGCAGATTGCTATCGCAGAAATAATGAAGTGCTGGGTCTTCCAGTTGATGACTGACTATTTTGGAGATGTTCCTTATACGCAAGCACTCGATATAGCTAAATATCCACAACCTGTTTATGATCAGCAAAAATATATTTATGACGAATTGATAGCTAAATTAAATGAAGCTCAGACAATGCTAATAAATTCAACTACTGATGGATTTGAGATCGGCGATATATTATTTGGTGGTGATCTTGAAAAGTGGATTAAATTTGCCAATTCGTTACGACTTCGTATTGCCCTCAGGGCATCGAACGTAGATCCATCATATCTTACAGAAGCTCAGGATGCCATAAATGATGGAGTAATGGAAAGCAATGATGACAATGCTATGTGCAGGTTTTCATCGTCAGGCGCTCCAAATGAAGCTCCATGGTATAATGGCTTTTATGTGCAGGGGAGAAACGACTTCACTTACACAGCTCAGTTCATGGAATTGATAAAAGGCAATAACTATATGTCATTTGTTAATCCTTTCAACGGTCTGAGAGATCCCCGATATCCTGTATTTACCACCTTTAAAACTGACAAAGAAGGTGTTCCTTATGGAATGTCTGATGTCCTTACGCAGAAGTGGTGGTCAACTCATGGGAGCACAAGAGTAAGCCTTTATAGTGTTAATCCTATTATTCTGGATCCAACCTTTCCAACAACATTTCTTGACTATCCAACAGTATGCTTTATGGTTTCTGAAGTTGAGGGATGGGATGCAGACTGGTTTGAGAAAGGCGTCAGAGCTTCACTTGAAAAATGGGGGGCAACAGATGTAGGCGATGCATATATTACAGAAGTTATGGCAAGATTTAATAGCGCTACAACTGAAGGGAAAAAGGAAATGGTAATTACACAGAAATATATTCACCTTCTCATGCAGCCTCATGAAGCCTGGGCTGAATACAGGAGAACAGGATATCCCAAATCACTTGTAAAACCAGGCCAGATTACAGCAATAATTGATGGTGCTGAAATAATCTTTACTCCTTCTCCCGGAAACGAATCAGGCAGTGACGTAGCTGCAAGGTTTAAATACCCGACATCAGAGTATACACTCAACAAGACGAATGTTGAGGCAGCTGTTAAACGTATGGGCGAAGATTCTCATAAGCAGAGGGTCTGGTGGGATGGAGGCGGTCTTCAATAGGTAGTGGCATTTTATAATCTTGTAATAAAATAATAAGACTAAAAAAGAGAGCGTTTACAATCGCTCTCTTTTTTGTTAGCCTATAACTTAATTTCATAGGTTAGTTCAGGCGAGTTTGAAAATAAGAAATATTAACCAGAAATAAGTTAATAAGTTAAAAGATGCCATGTGGAATCTGTGGAACGCCAGTTTTAAAATTCGGACCAAAGAAAAAATAAAATCAATTCCACACACTGAAGTCCCACCTATTGATCCAATCTCAGGTTTACAATGTCGATGCGTGTGGCGGTAGTTCTCAAAATCTTTATTGTGAAGTTATTTATACGTATAATATCATTTTGTTGAGGAATGCTTCCATGATAATAGAGAACCAGTCCGGCAAGTGTTTCATAATCATCTGCTTCGGGTAGGCCGAGCGCATACTTCTCATTTATATAATCAATCTCAAGCCTCCCTGAAAAAATGAATTCATTTGAAGATACCTGCCTTTCAACAAGCTCATCGGTATCGTGCTCATCCTGTATGTCGCCTACTATCTCTTCCAGCATATCCTCTATTGTGACCATACCCGAAGTACCTCCGAACTCGTCAACTACAACGGCAATATTTATACCTTCATCTACAAATTGCTTTAATAACTTACTTGCTGGCATGGTCTCAGGTACAATAGCCAGCTTCCGCAAACCTGACTTTATATCAGGCGGATTCTTAAAAATATCCTTCAGCTCGAAATAACCAGCCACCTGATCAATAGTCTCAGAATATACAAGTATTCTTGAATAACGGGTAGCAATAAATTTTTCCTTTAAAGCCTCTATACTGCTATTGATTTCCACAGCCTCAATCTCTGTTCTTGGAATCATACATTCTCTCACTTTGACATTCGAGAAATCAAGTGCATTCTGAAAAATCTTTATATTATCCCTTTCCGCCTCATTAATTATACTTTCAAGATTGTTTATAGAGACAAAATGGTCGAGATCGGCTTTGCTGAAAACAATATTCCTCTCTCCTCTTTTTTTTGTCGAGTTGCCTCCTGGTAAAAGCCTTATAAGCAAATTAGATATAAAAAGAGTTGCCTTTGAAATAGGATAAAAAATAATGTAAAAAATAAACGTAGGAAAACTGAAAATCTTAAGAAAAAAATTAGGACTGAGACGAAAAATAGCTTTTGGAAGAAAATCCGCCACAATCAGAATCAGGCTTGTTGAAATTAAAGTATTAATAATCAGAATTAGAGCATCTGAACCTATTACAGGGCTAAAAAATGACGTCAGTAAGCCTGAAATAATAATACTATAAATGACAAGACAGATATTCTCGCCTATAATCATCGTTGCGATGTACTGACCTGGATTCGAACTAAAGATTTTTAATATGCCTGAGCCAAAAGAACCTTGTTTAAGATCGAGTTCTATCCTGAGCTTGTTTGATGTAACAAAAGCAATCTCCATCCCGGAGAAGAATGCACAAAATATAACGGCTAAAATTATAATTAGATAACTGTCCATGTAACAAATTTACCTCTTTTCCCGCAAAATATTATTTAATAAATTTATTCTTCCTCTCTGAGGTAAATAGTGGCACTCACATTGCGGATTTTCCATTTTGTAAGACGTGAATTAGCTTCAAATCCTGTGCCCATTACAATTTGATCCTCGCTTGTAATTTTTACAAATCTTTCAGTATATATAAGATCCTTTTCCTGATCCCAGTAAAGAAGTTCAGTTTCAAGAATCTCATTCTTTTCATTAACGGCTACTACACTGTCTTTAAGTTCCCAGATTTTTTTGTCTTCATAGAAACGTGCATATTTGGATGAAATAGTGGCAATAGGTTCAGGATTGCCATCGTGAAACAGAACTTTTATGCCTTTGGGAAATTCAGAATAAGGCGGCTTACGGTCGGAATATATTTCAACAAGCGGTGTTGACATTACAAGCTGAGTCAAACCCGAATCGGAATAAACTGTAACCAAATCCTTTACAGTCTGAGAAGGCAGTGATTCAATATCCGATATTCTTATTGTCTCGATGTTTTTTTCGCATGAAAATAAAAAAGGAATAAAAATAAGGAAATAATAAAGCTTTTTCATTATTAACTTAGAAATAGCAGAGATAGTTTTATGATTATCTATATCAGATAGCACTTATTCGTATTTACGTTTTATAAACCAGAAGTCGTAAAGATTTAGACTTACGCCCGCTGAAAAAATACTTTCATCATGAACTCCCCTTGAAATATCTCCTTTTCTGTTTGTATAGTCAAAAAAGAAAGTGGCTTTCGAAAGTGAATTCTGAAGTCTTACTGCAAAACCTCCGCTTATTCCATATTCTTTTATATTTACGCCGTTCAGAACAAGATAATCATTCGAAAGGTGAGTGCCCAAACGGTATTCTATCCGGCGTAAGAAACTGATGTTCGAATATTTATCAGGTATATATTCAACACCTAACATATAAGTATATGTGTTTGTCATTTCGGCAGTTCCGCCATGAATGACAGCATCGCTCCAATTTGTGTAAATAAAGTCAAAACCTGCAACGAATTTATCTTTTTTTCCTATAGAAATTCCGAAACGTAAAGTGGCAGGCAGTCGGGTCGAATCTTTAGATGTCGAGTTATAATATGACAGCGTATCGGGTGAAAATGGAGGATATACATAAGCCGAATATCTTTCTTTTAATATTTTAAAATCCGATTTATAATATTTTGAAGATGTAAATGAAACACCTGAGGTCAGTAAATAATCCTTTTTTATATTTTTTGTGTACTGGATTCCATAATCGAAATTAAAACCGTTGATATTGAAATTTTCTGTTGCGCTCTGGTGAAATGAAGTCTGATATTCAGCCAGCTCAAACTGATTCAAACGTTCCAGATTGCCAAAAAGAAGATTGAAATTTAATCCTGCCGATAGATTTTTGGTTATGTCAATTCCTGTTCCGGCAAAAAAAGTTGCAATACTTCCGGAACCCTTATGCATTGAAGTATAATCCCCGGTTATAGGATCCCAACCAAGGTTATTTTTTGTAATTGTTTCTGAAATATAATAATATCCGTTACTATACGGGATAACACCTGCAGCAACACATATTTTTTTACTCAGAGGGAATCCCATAAGTATATGTCTGAAATTCATATCGGTTGTCGAATAACTGTTTTTTGGGTACTTAATTGTGAGAGAACTTAGATCCATACCCATATCAAAAACAAATGACGAAGTGTCAAAGCTGGTATAGGATGCAGGATTTGTGAATGTTATGGTATTATTGTCACGAGCAGATATACTTATGCCGCCCATAGCAAGACTTCTGAATGTGCCTGGCCTATTTAATATACCCAGATTAAAGCGTGAGTACGGAGAATTTATATTTTTCTGTCCGGATAATTTTACAGCAGGCAACAAAAAGATAAATATAGCAAATACCAATATTTTATTTCGCATTGTATTCCAGAATATAATTAAGCCCTTCTAATACCAGATCAGGGATATATATGACTTTTTCATTGATTTTTTCCATAAGAAAATTTCCATCACCACCAGTAATAACAAAAATTGAGTTTTTATAATCTTTTTTAAACGTGTGAATATACTCATTTATTTCATATACAACTCCTATGATTACTCCTGCTTCAATAGCATCATGTGTATTAACGCCTGGAGATGAGAACTTACCACGTGGTTTAACCAGCGGTAACCTTGATGTGAACTGATTCAATGCTTTGAATCTCATTTCAATTCCTGGCGAAATATTTCCACCTTTATATCTTCCATTAACCAAGAAATCATAAGTAATAGCGCTTCCGGCATCAATAATCAGGCAATCTTTCCCTGTGAAAGCCTTAAATGCACCTGCTGTTGCTGCAATTCTATCTGTGCCAAGCGTTTCAGGTGTCTCATAATCAACAGGGAAAGGAATGAGAGTTTTGTCCGAGACTAAATGGATGTATGGGATATTCGTGTGAAGTATTTCCAATAGGGAAGGTGGGATATCCTTTACGGAAGAAATAATTGCTTTTTCGATATTACGGTTTTGTATGAATTCAGCTAAAACCTCATTATCATGCGTTTCGATCCTGAATGAAGCCGTTTTGTTTTCCCCGCTGAAAATCGCAAGCTTAATACCGGAATTTCCTATGTCAACTATGAGGTTCATTGTTTTTTATTACTCAAAAACTTTCGAATACAAAAAAACATTGTGACTAATCGGAGTATATACCTGAAAATTAAAGATTTTTAATAACCACGGAGTACACAGAGCCTGTACGGAAACTTACATACGTAAAATCCGTGTTAATCCGTGTTCTCCGTGGTAAATCATTTAAAATAAATAAATTATTAGCCATCAATATCAATAATTATTGTCATGTACGGAGCTCAAAATTAATAAAAAGAGGGTTATGCCATAAAACACCGGTCAGGAAAGTTGTTTTAATATCTGCATTGCGTCGTCAACTGATTTTACATTTGTAACGGAAAGTACAAGCTTCGAACCGTTTTGCTTCACTTTCATCCTGCCCGGAACACTGTTTATTTTTGTCATTACAGAGCCGAAGGCTTCACTACGGTAGAACGGTGAGTCGGGGTTGGAAATGAAATTTGCCATCATTAGATTGTTTTTCAGGATTATTTTTTCCATACCTAATTTCGAAGCCGCCCATTTTATTCTAACTATTTCGAGAAGAGATTTTGCAGGAGGCGGCAGAGGTCCAAATCTGTCGGTTAGTTTTTTCTCAAAATTCACTAAAGCTTCTTCAGTTTCAACTTCATTCAATTCCTTATAAAGGGCAAGCCGTTCCGAGATATTCGATATATATTCATCCGGAAACATAATTTCGAAGTCAGTTTCGATTTGAAAGTCCTTAACGTATTGAAATGATTTGTTCTCCGGGGGTGATGAAGTAATAATAGCACTATCCGATAGTCCTTCAGTTTCCTTTATTTCGGCAATAGCTTCGTTGAGGATTCGCCTGTAGGTTTCATATCCGATGTCGGCAATGAATCCGCTCTGTTCGCTTCCGAGCAGATTGCCTGAGCCCCTGATGTCTATATCCTGCAGGGCAATGTTGAATCCGCTTCCCAGTTCAGAGAACTCTTCAATAGCTTTGAGCCTTCGCTTTGCCTCATTGGTGAGTGACGAAAGAGGAGGTGCCAGAAGATAACAGAATGCCTTTCTGTTCGAACGTCCGACCCTTCCTCTTAACTGGTGGAGTTCAGACAATCCAAAATGATGTGCGTCATTTATATAAATGGTATTTGCATTTGGTATATCGAGCCCCGATTCGATAATTGTTGTGGCTATCAGCACATCATAATCGCCCCGTATGAAATTCATCATAGTGTCTTCTATTGTTCTGCCGTCCATTCTGCCGTGCACAACTGCTGTTTTAACATTCGGGCATAATCGTTCGATTAGTTGCTGTATTTCATATATTGTGTCAATTCTGTTATGAATAAAAAACACCTGACCGTTTCTGCTTACTTCATATTCAATGCCCTCTTTTATAATGTTCTCGTCGAAAACATGGAGTTCTGTAAAGATAGGCATCCGGTTTGGAGGAGGGGTATTAATGATGGAAAGATCGCGTGCTCCCATGAGTGAAAACTGAAGAGTGCGTGGGATAGGAGTTGCTGTAAGAGTAAGAGTGTCGACATTAGCCTTGATCTTCTTGAGTTTTTCTTTTGCTGCTACTCCGAACCTCTGCTCTTCATCAATTATAAGAAGCCCGAGGTCTTTGAATTTTACATTATCCCCAATAAGTTTATGAGTCCCGATTATTATGTCTATCTGGCCGTTTGCCAGTTTTTCGAGAATCTTTTTTTGTTCTGCAGGTTTTTTATGGCGTGTAAGATATTCGACATTGCATGGAAAATCGCGTAACCGTTCGCTGAAAGTTCGGTAATGCTGGTAGGCGAGAACCGTTGTAGGAACAAGCAGAGCCGTTTGTTTACCGTCGGCAGCAGCTTTGAAGGCCGCCCTTATGGCAATTTCGGTCTTTCCAAAACCGACATCACCGCATACCAGTCGGTCCATAGGATGCGACAATTCCATGTCTTTCTTGACATCAATAGTAGCAGTGAGCTGGTCGGGAGTATCTTCATACAGGAAGGAAGCTTCGAGCTCCTGCTGTAGATATGAATCGGCAGAAAAAGAGTAACCCGGAGACGCCATCCTTGTGGCATATAACTTTATGAGGTCTTTTGCAATATCTTTTACTCTTTTTTTTGCGTTCTCTTTCAGCCTTAGCCACGAGCCTGAGCCAAGCTTATTGAGCTTTGGCTCCGTACTCTCGCTGCCTTTATATTTAGAAATTTTATGAAGCGAATGGATGGGCACGTAAAGAATATCATTATCGCGGTAAACCAGCTTTATTGCCTCCTGTATCTTGCCGTTGACTTCTATTTTTTCGAGCCCTCCAAATCTGCCTATTCCATGATCTATATGCACTACATAATCACCCGGATTCAATCCTGTCAGCTCCTTAAGGGAAACACTTTCTTTTCTTGTAAAATAACCTTTGATTCTGAATTTATGATAACGGTCGAATATCTGGTGGTCGGTGTAAACTGCAATCTTCAGGTCATGATCGGTAAAACCTCCATGAAGGCTCATGAGCAAAGGTTTGAACTGAGTAGAAGGGCTTATCTCTGAGAAAATATCATTAAGCCTGTCCGACTGTGATTGGCTTTCAGAAACGATGATGGTTTCATAACCGTTATTCCTGTTGTTTTCAAGTTGTCGGGCCAGAAGTTCAAAGTTCTTATTGAATGGAGGTTGAGGCTCTGTATGAAATTCAAATAAAGGTGAATCGTTATGTCCGGTTCCAATGCCAGTTTCGACATATCTGAATTTCTCAATGTCATCGGCAAGCCTTTTACCGGAAATAATTATATCGTCAGTTTTTAAGGATATTTCTCCATTATTTTTCTGCATCACCTGTTCCCTTATTGAATTAATCTTCCGGATAATGAAATCCATATCTTCGACCCATATTATCGAATCGGGAGGGAGCAGGCCGGCAAATGTTTCGCTTACTTCCACAAATGAAGAGGTGCTGATATCGGGAATTATTGTGACTTTTTCCATCATTTCGATCGAAAGCTGGTCGTCGGGATTGAATGACCTCAGGGAATCAACTTCGTCGCCGAAGAAGTCAATTCTGAAAGGTTTTTCCGAAGAAAAAGAAAAAATGTCGACAATACTACCTCTTATTGCATATTGGCCCGGTTCATAAACAAAATCAACTCTTTCGAATCCGTATTCCTGAAGAAGCTCCTCAAGAAATTCAATCGAGAGTTTTATTCCCTTTTTAATAGTAAAGGTATTGTCTTTGAGTGTCTTTGCGCTTATTACTTTCTCCATGACGGCTTCGGGATAGGTAACTATGATACCTTTTTTGTTGCCCGACGACAGAAAATTAAGCACTTCTGTTCTGAGAACAAGATTTGCAGGATCAACCTGCCCGTAAAGAACTGATCTTTTGAATGCCGAAGGGAAAAAGAAAACTTCTTCGTCACCGAGTACTGATAACAGGTCATTGCTAAAATATGCTGCATCCTCTTTTTCCGGTATAAGAACAAGGTAGATCGACGGTATTGACGAATATACCGATGCCAGTGTCAGAGCTTTTGAAGAGCCGGAGAGACCCCTGACACGAGTTTTGCCGGCCGTTATAGCTGAGAGATGAGTAATAAGCTCTGAAATATGTGGGTGTTTTTTATAAATACCGGTGACCAGATTCGAATTCATTATTACTTTGAGGCCACAAAGATAATAAAGAGAGAGGTTATCTTAAAAAAAGTGTATAAATTACACTTTATTCAGTTTTTATTCTGAACCATGGCTTATATGCAGGAGGTAATCCCTCTTCTCTCTCCAGTTCGTATCCGAATGACATTGACTTTACTTTTTTGATTATTTCGTTTGTGGCCGGGTTAAAGTACCAGTCCTCAATAAACTGTATCTTTCCAATCTTTGAGATATCCGAATCCGTTTCCCTTAATATTTTTTTGGCCTCTGAAGGAGTCAGGATTTCTCCAGTGATACAATCGTAAACTTTAATCTTATCCTGTTTTATTTTTTCAAGAAGATTTAGGAACATCGGTTCCCCGTTAAAGCCTTTTACTTTCTCCAGTTCCCAGGGATCGCCTGAACTTTCAGGTTTTAGTATTACTTCAGTGATAATGTCGTAACCGATAATGATAAGCCCCGCTGATGTTGTATCGAAAGATGTCGGAGTCGGAGCGGCTTTATGTTCCTTACGTCTTTCCTTGCATGAGGTAGCTGTAATTATCATTATAACAGCCACTGCGGAAAATATAAAAGCGGGTCTCATGTCGGTTCATTTCGGTTTGAACAATAGTTTTTCTCCTCTGCAGTTTTCGTTGATAACGCCCTTATTATAAACGACATTGCCGTTTACGATGGTATATTCGACTCTGCTGCGAAATAATATCCCTTCGAAAGGTGACCAGCGACATTTATAAAGCAGATTTTCCTTTTCCACTTTCCATGGATTGTCAGGATTCACGACACAAATATCAGCTTTAAAGCCTTCTCTTATAAATCCTCTTTTTTGTATTTTATAAATTAAGGCCGGATTATGGCACATTTTCTCCACGATTTTTTCGAGGGAAATCAGTTTGTTATGATAAAGCTCCATTACAACCGCCAGTGAATGTTGAACAAGAGGTCCGCCTGACGGCGCCTTAAGATAAGGCTGTTTTTTCTCGTTGAGTGCGTGAGGAGCATGATCGGTTGAGATAATATCAATATAATTGTTATTAATACCATTAATCAGTGCTTTGCGGTCGAATTTAGTCTTAACGGCGGGATTCCATTTGATAAGATTTCCAAGTCTTTCATAATCTTCATCGTCGAACCACAGGTGATGAACGCAGGCTTCGGCAGTAATCTTTTTTTCGGTAACCGGTTCGGTGCATGAGAAGAGCTTTACTTCATCGGCGGTTGAAAGGTGAAGTATATGAAGTCTGGTATTGAATTCTCTTGCCAATTTAATAATGGAAGATGAAGATTTGAAGCATGCGTCGCGGCTACGAATGAACGGATGCAGTGATGGTGGCATGTCATCATCGTATATTCCTTTGTAGATATCTATATTTGACTTAATGATATTTTCGTCCTCACAGTGGCAGCATATAAGCAAACGAGTTTTTGAGAAAATTTCTCTCAGAGTTTTCTCGTCATCTATAAAGATGTTGCCTGAAGAAGCTCCCGGGAAGAGTTTTAAGCCGCAAATAGTTTCAGGATCGGCCGCCATGATCTGGTCTATATTCGAATTTGTTCCGCCAAGGTAGAAAGAGTAGTTGATGAGAGATTTTTCAGCTGCTATGTTGAATTTATCGTTTAGAGTGGCTGTTGTGGTGGCTGGAGGTACTGTGTTCGGCATATCCATAAATGAAGTTATCCCTCCTGCTGCAGCAGCTCTGCTTTCTGTAAAGATATCTGCCTTATGAGTCAGACCCGGCTCCCTGAAATGAACATGGCAGTCAATAATGCCTGGCATTACAAACATCTCTGAAGCGTTGATGGTTACTACATCATCAGGAACAGTTGCATAATCAATATTCCCAATTGCAGCAATCAGGTCGTCAATAATCAGAATATCTCCCCTGGATGATTTCCCTTCATTAATTATCGTGCCATTTTTGATTATTATAGAACTCACTTTCTGTCGGAAATTATTTTATATTATCCTCATCTGGAAGTCTTTTATATTTGATGAAAAAACTTCTGAACTTCATTCTCAGTACTCCCCAGAAGGCCTCATTAAAGATGCCGCCCGACATTTTCGAAGAACCCGTTTTTCTTTCGGTGAATATTATTGGGATTTCAACAATTTTATATCCGAGTTTCCATGCAATAAACTTCATCTCAATCTGAAAACAATAACCGACCGAGTTTATCTTATAAGCAAGAATATTTTCTAGAACTTTGCGTTTGTAACATTTGAATCCGGCAGTTGTATCCTTAATTTTCATTCCGGTTATAATTCTTACATAGATTGAAGCGAAGTATGACATCAGCACGCGGGAAAGTGGCCAGTTGACAACGTTTACGCCGCTTATGTAACGTGAGCCTATTGCAAGGTCTGCACCTTCTTCGTGACATGCACGATAAAGTTTTATTAAGTCGTGCGGATTATGTGAAAAATCGGCATCCATTTCGAAAATATAATCATAGTCTCTTTGTAATGCCCATTCGAATCCTGCAAGATACGCAGATCCCAGTCCCATTTTACCTTGTCGTTCAATAAGATATACGTTCGGAAATTTCTGTTGTAGCTGTTTCACTGCCAATGCTGTGCCGTCAGGAGAGTTATCGTCAACAACAAGTATATCAAATCCGATTTCAAGTGATGAAATAATGGGAATCAGTGCCTCAATGTTTTCCTTTTCGTTATATGTTGGTATAATGACCAGGTTCGACATTTACGCTTCTTAATACATGCTAAAATAAGATATTTAATTCAACATAATGTTTCATTTACAAATAATTTGTAATTTTTTTTACATTTGCAGCCTTCACGATGTTTTGGTATTTAAAACATATTAGATTTGAATTGAATCTTAGAGTGATGCTGGATGAAATGCAATACTTGGGATTGAATTCCATAAGATTAATTTGATTTCAGTGTGTAATTTTAAAGAGTAGAGATAATTAAATTGTGACTGTTGCAAAAATTATCCGGGATTTTTTGGAGAGAAACAGGATATACATTAAATTTGAAGCCCCGAATTACAAAGAGAAAAGGTCAGAATTTCAGCGACTACCTTTTTCTGTAACTGATAAATAAGGCTGATTGATGATGTTCTTTGAATCAGGTAAGATGATAAAAATAGTCCCGTAGCTCAGTTGGTTAGAGCGCTACACTGATAATGTAGAGGTCCGCGGTTCAACTCCGCGCGGGACTACACACCTTCGCCAGGGCTACGGTGTGCGAAGCACAAAAAATCAAGGTGAAGGCAGCTAAAGGCTTTAAAGGGCTTCGCCCGACGAAGCTTTAGCGAAGTCGGGGAAT
>JAGNKY010000018.1:0-14429 GCA_017999895.1 Bacteroidales bacterium | reverse complement strand
TAGCTCAGTTGGCCAGAGCATCCCGATGCTCGGGAGGGACAAGGGTTCGACTGAGGGTGTTGTTTGAAAATGGATAATTGATTATGTAATAATTTTTGAGGATATTGGTTTTATTACATAATACATTGACGATAATACATTGCCAATAATATTTGGGGAATTAGCTCAGTTGGCCAGAGCATCCCGATGCTCGGGAGGGACAAGGGTTCGACTGAGGGTGTTGTTTGAAAATGGATAATTGATTATGTAATAATTTTTGAGGATATTGGTTTTATTACATAATACATTAACTATAATACATCGCCAATAATATTTGGGGAATTAGCTCAGTTGGCCAGAGCACCTGCTTTGCAAGCAGGGGGTCAAGGGTTCGACTCCCTTATTCTCCACAAAAGAAACAATGAGGCTTGTTGCGAATACTCGGGACAGGCCTTTTTGTTTATGTGATCATAAGATTTTAGTGAGAGATAGAAGAGGTTGTTACTATTATGAAAAGGATCAATTTAATTGCATTTTTGAAACAAAAATAATCTTATTTTGTTGATTAATTAAGGTGGATGAGATAACTTTTATGAATACTGATATTTCAAAGACTACATTACAGGTAAAGGGCATGCATTGTGCTTCCTGCGCCCAAAATATTGAACATTCTCTTAAAAGAGCAGACGGTGTTATTTATGCTGATGTTAGTTTTGTCAACGGTGAGGCCGTCATTGAATATGATGAGAATAGAATAAGTGAGGATAAGATAAAAAAAGTCATTAAAGGGCTTGGGTATGGAATAGAAACGCCGGAAACAAAAATAAAGAGCTCATTTTATAATTATCTTCCTCTTTTTCAGTTAGTTGTAGTAGGGTTACTATTATTATTTTCCTGGTTAGCCGGTTATTTTAAATGGGAAGCAGATTTTATGCCGGCTCACTGGAGGAATTTTGAGGATTTATTTGCTGTTCTGGCTATAATCATTGGATGGTGGCCGATTCTTAAAAATGCGGTCAAAACTATTCTGTCCAAAAATCTCAATGTAAACGTTTTAGTTTCTATCGCCGTTATTGCTGCTATTTCGGTTAATGCTCACAAGGAAGCCGCTACGGTAATATTTATTATGCTTTTGGGCCAGTTTCTGGAAGAGTTTACTAAAGGCAAAACCAACCAGGCAATCAAAAAGCTGATAGAGTTGAAGCCTAAAAAAGCAAGGGTGAGAATAAACGGGGAGGAATTGGTTGTTCCTATAGAAAACGTCAAATCAGGAGACATAGTTATTATTAAACCTGGAGAACAGGTGGCTGTTGATGGAGAGCTTTTAACCGATGAAGCACAGGTTGACGAGTCGGTTATTACCGGAGAATCAAGGCCTGTTATTAAAAGAAAAGGAGAAGAGATTCTCTCGGGCTCTATTTCTGATGGCTCATACTTTGAAATCAAAGCCATACGCATTGGAGAGGACACTACCTTATCCCGCATCCAGAAATTAGTCCAGGAAGCCCAGAATAAAAAGGCCAATGCTCAGCGACTGGCTGATAAGTTCGCTCAGTATTTTGTTCCAGGCGTTCTGCTTGCCGCCTTAATAATCGGATTGTTAACCGCCGATATTACACGAGCCATAACCATCTTAATTGTTGCTTGTCCCTGCGCTTTTATTATTGCTACTCCTGTGGCTGTAGTTGCTGGTATTGGTAAGGCGGCAAAGAAAGGGATTCTGATTAAAGGCGGAGAATATCTTGAAAACCTGGGGAAAATAGATACAATTATTTTCGACAAGACAGGTACTCTGACAAAAGGGAAACCCCAGGTTTTAGAGATAAAAAAATTCGACAATCATGATGAGAAAGAGATAATAGAACTGGCGGCAGTCCTGGAATCGAAATCGGAACATCATCTGGCTGAGGCTATTCTGGAGAAATCGAAAGAATATGGAATCATGCCGAAAGAACCTGAAAAAATTGAAATAATAAAAGGGAAGGGATTAATTGGAAAATATGACCATACTATGGTTTATTTAGGAAACCTTAATTTAATTAAAGAACAGGGGATTAAGTTACCGGTGGAAACTATTTCTTATATACACACCGAAGAGCAGAAGGGTCATACCGTGGTAATAGTTGCTCACGATAAAGAAGTGTGCGGGGTAATTTGTTTGAGTGACCAGTTGAGAGAAGGAGCAAAAAGTACAATTGATGATTTAAGAAGGATAGGAATCAGGAATATCTGGATGATGACCGGAGACAATAAAAGCATTGCGGAGAAAATTTCAAGTGAGTTAGGAATTGATAAATATTTTGCCGAAATGTTGCCTCAGGATAAAATCGGGATGATAGAAGAAATGCAGGGCTCAGGCAAAAAAGTGATTATGCTTGGCGACGGAATTAATGATGCCCCTGCTTTAGTTCAAGCCGATGTTGGGATTGCTATGGGATCGGGTACCGAGATTGCCCTCGAGGGCGGAAATATTGTTCTGGCAAAAGATGATTTGACTAAAATCCCGGAAGCGATAAAATTGGGCAGAAAAGCAGTTTCGATTATCAAACAAAATATGTTTTTTGCATTGGGGTTCAATTTGTTAATGTTCATTCTGGCAAGTCTCGGAATCATTAACATGATTGGAGGAGCAGTATTCCATCAAATCAATTCTCTTTTTGTCATTTTGAACGCAATGAGATTACTAATCTGATTTTTAGTTATAAAAATCGTAATTGACATTGGTATTAAGTTCAAAAATTCCTCTAAGAGAAAGAAACATATATATTATTAAGTATTAAGTCAGCTCGAATGAAAAAATCATTACAGGCTATCAATAGAACTTATACCTTTTATCAATAATGTTTGCGTCTTTTTTCATAGCTTCATAAGCTTCATACATTCCTCTCATTCTGTAGGTTAATAGGAGTCTTTCCTTTAATAGTTTCATATCGGTTTCAGGAGTTGTGGTTACATTGTTGACAGTAAGTAAATATACTCCGTTATTCCCTTTTACCGGAGATGAGATTTTTCCCTGGGGTGCAACCGTTGCGGCGGCAATAAGTGCCGGCTCCACACCAGCGCCTGGTACCGAATAAGAATTGAAGTTTATATGGGAAGCTTCCATTACTTGAGAACCTGTTGTCCTCGCAATTTCTTCGAGAGTCTTGCCTGATTTTACCAATTCGTTCAGTTCAGAAGATATTTTTTCGGCCTTCTTATCCCTTACAAGAATATAAAGAATATCGTTCTTTACCTCACTCAAGGGGGCAATTCCTTCTTCAACAGCTCTTGTACAATAAGCCACGACATATTTATCATCTATCTCAAATACTGCCTGTTGATTTGGATCGAGAATGATTTTTCCAGGCTCCGTCTGGAAAAGTGACATAATCAGATATCTTGGTTGATTAAGGCCTGGCAAGGTTTTTTGCTGGGGCGTTACATTGGTGGCAATTCTTTTATTAATTTTACCTTCTGCTACTGCCTTGTTAAATTTCTCATAAGTATTGTTCGTACCGGCAAAACGGCTTGCTTCGTTATATATTTTTTGTGTTGTCAGAGAAGCTGGAACTACCTTCCTTTCAACAATGCCTATATCATATTTTTTCTTTTTAGGTGAGATATCCACTATCTCGATTATATGGACACCATAGTTTGTCTCGACAATTTTGAGTTCACCTTTATTGCTGGTGAAACATGCATTATTGAAAGGAGTAATCATTTGGCCTTCCTTGAACCACCCAAGGTCGCCGCCGTTGTATGCCGATCCCTGATCGTCTGAAATTTCACGAGCAACTGCTTCAAAAGATTTTCCCGATTTTATAACTTTTAACAAGCTATCGGCCATTTGTCTGGCTCTCTGAATAGTAACGTTTGATTTTGGTGAAATAAGTATGTGTCGGGCATGAACCGAATCAGGTCTGTAACTTACATCAATAAGCTTTGCAAGTTTATAAGAGCCGTTTTCGAAATAAGGGCCAAACACCTCGTTTTTATTTTCTTTCTTCACAAAATCTTTTAATGTATCTGGTATTTCATCTAATGAGAAATAAATACTTGAATGCCTTGTATCAGATGTGGTATTTATAAATTGTACAGGATCGGAAGCTGCTGCAAACTCGGGTTTGATCTGGTTAAGCCATTCTTCTGCCTGCTTGTAATCTTCTTCGGAAGGTGTAATGTCGAAAATAACATATTCAATGTCTCTTTGTGCAGTTCTTCTGTAATTCTCCTTGTGAGTGTCGTAATAAAGTTTAATCTCTTTGTCGGTAACATTTACCGCAGTATCGGGAATAGTATTGTAATTTCTAACAATATAGCTGAAATCAACTGTTCTAGATAATACTTTGTTCTCGAATTCAGCTTGTTTTAATGTTACATAAAGTCCCCTGGTTACAAGATTGTTGAACTTAGAAGTGGTTCTGTCTGTAACAATTTCATTTTCAAAGAAGAGCCAGTAATTCTTTGCTGTTTCGTCAGTTTCTGTTGATTTCAGGAAATTTACAAGTAAAGACCGGTTAAAAATGCCAGTATTTTGGTCGGTAAAAAGTTGTGTAACTATTGGATGAGGATTACTCCCAAATACCAGTTCGTCAAGTTCTTCACTGCTTACTCCAATACCAAGTTCATCGAAATGTTTATCAAGTATTTTCTCCCTGATAATCTGTTGCCACATTTGCTCTCTAATGTTTTCGAGAGTGGCTTCGTCAAGATTTGTAGTACCGGATAGTTTATAAATTTCCTGAAGCGATTGGATACGCTTCTCATAATCTTGATACATTATTTTTTCTCCGGCTATCTGGCCAATTTCGTAATATTTTCGTTCCTTTTTTCTACGAGTTCTTCCGGTCCCGAAAAAATCACTTATTACAAAAATTAAAAGAGCAAGTCCTATAAATCCTGCAACAAAAACACCTGCTTTTTCACGTAAATATTGGAGAGCTGCCATTTAGTTGTATTTTTACTGTTGGTTTTAACAGACGGCAAATATAACAAAATTAGTTTACATGATTCAGATTGATTATTAAGGATTATATATACAGGATTTCTTAAAAGTAGTTTTTAGAAGGCCTGATTCATTTTCTATTCTATTTTTTTTAAATCTATAAATGTGATTTTTACATGACAGACTTATGAAAATCGTATTAATTTTGAATAAAAATAAAAAAATGGGGGGTTATATTTATAAAATATATAAAAAATAAAAATAAAATTGAAAAGCAAGGGGGTATATTTTAAAAAATAATATTTTTGCAAAAAAAAATCACATGGCAGAATTAAGATTTAATGCATTAAAAGAAGTTTCCATAAGAAAGCCTGTAGAACTTGACACTCCAGGTATTAATATTTCCGATATGTTTGCAACGAATGTTTTCGATCTTCCCAAAATGGAAAAATATTTACCACGTGAAGCATTTAAATCCGTAAAGACATCGATTGAAACAGGTGTTCCCATTACAAGGCAGGTAGCCGACGAAGTAGCTACAGGCCTCAAGGCATGGGCAATTGAAAATGGTGCGACACACTATACTCATTGGTTTCATCCGCTTACCGATGCTACAGCAGAAAAACATGATGCTTTTCTGGAACGGACGAACGGTACTAATATGATAGAAACATTCTCAGGTGAGCTTCTTATTCAGCAAGAGCCTGATGCTTCAAGCTTTCCAAGTGGAGGTATAAGAAATACATTCGAAGCCAGAGGTTACACGGCATGGGATGTTTCTTCTCCTGCTTTTATTGTAGGAACCACGCTATGTATTCCTACTATTTTTGTTTCTTATACCGGAGAAGCTCTTGATTATAAAACTCCTTTATTAAAAGCTCTGACAGCACTTGATAAAGCTGCTGTAAAAGTATGCCGGTATTTTAATAAGAGTGTTACAAAAGTAATCGCAACACTCGGATGGGAGCAGGAATATTTTTTGATTGACGAGGCACTTTATTATGCCCGGCCCGACCTGATGCTGGCCGACCGTACTTTAATGGGGCACCAGTCATCGAAAGACCAGCAACTTTCCGACCATTATTTTGGCTCTATACCCGAAAGAGTGATGGCATTTATGAGAGATTTTGAGCTCGAAGCCTATAAACTTGGAATCCCAATAAAAACGCGGCATAACGAGGTTGCACCAAATCAATTCGAATGTGCGCCAATTTATGAGGAAATTAATATTGCTGTTGACCATAATCAGTTGCTTATGGATGTAATGCGGCGTACTGCACGCCGACATGGTTTTAGAGTACTTTTCCACGAAAAACCCTTTGCAGGTATTAACGGCTCTGGTAAACATAATAATTGGTCAATAGAAACAAATACAGGTGTGAACTTGCTTTCACCGGGTAAAAATCCTAAAACCAACTTACAATTTCTAACATTTTTTATAAACGTTATTAAAGCGGTTAACGATAATCAGGAACTCCTGGCTGCAAGTGTTATTAACGAACCTAATTCTCACCGTCTTGGTGGAAATGAAGCTCCACCTGCTATTATATCGGTATTTATTGGAAGCTATCTCTCTTCTATACTTAATGAGTTAGTCTCAAAAGTAACAAACAATAAAATGCCTCCTGAACTTAAAACTGATATTAAACTCGGCATTGGTAAAATTCCAGAGATACTGCGCGATAATACCGACCGAAACCGCACTTCGCCCTTCGCTTTTACAGGTAACCGATTTGAGTTCAGAGCAGTTGGCTCTTCTGTAAACTGTGGCGCGGCAATGATCGTTCTCAACGCGGCTGTGGCAAAACAACTTGAAATTTTTAGCGAAGAAGTTGACGCCTTAATTAAAAAAGGCCGTAAAAAAGATGAAGCTATTCTTCAGATTCTTAAAAAATATATAATTGAATCCGAGCGAATAAGGTTTGAAGGCGATGGATATAGCCAAGAATGGAAACAGGAAGCTTTAAGAAGAGGACTGCATAATATTACAAGTGTACCTAATACACTTAAACTTTATCTTACAAAACAGGGGATGAGCGTATTGGTCGAAAGCGGTATATTTACAGAGAAAGAGTTACGGGGAAGGGTGGATGTAGAATATGAAAAGTTTGTAAAGAAAGTACAGATAGAAGCACGTGTACTTGGCGATCTTGCATTAAACCATATTGTTCCTATTGCTGTTGACTATATGACCTCCCTTCTAGATAATATAAAAGCTATAAGAGAAATCTTTGGTGAAAAGGATCTAGAAACTCTTGCGGGTGCAAGAAAGGAGATGGTCATTAATATTTCAGAACATATTTCCGAAATTAACAAACTGGTTTACGAAATGGTTGAAGAAAGAAAGAAGGCCAATGTAATATCAGATTTATATGAAAAGGCAGTTGCTTATGAGAACAATGTTAAACCTTATCTCGAAAGAATTCGTGAACATATTGACAAACTTGAAAGAATAGTTGATAATGAAAAATGGCCTCTGCCAAAATACAGAGAGATGTTATTTACTTGCTGAAAATAAGAATGATCAATTTAATCGATTCGCATCAATAAAATTTTTCAGGCAGACTTTTTATTTTGCCATAGATTTAAACTCTTTTTATGTTTGTCTGTTAAAAGTAAAACAAATTCTTTTTGCATATAATTTTAAGCCAGCAGATACGTTTGCCAGATAATGGCATTAATTTTATAATGGTAAATTCACCGGATGAGAAATAAAATAATAATATTGATTATTTTGATTTTGCAATCTTATACTGTTTCCGCACAAAAGCATAAAGTTAACAGAGCTTACGATTTTTTTAATGCAGGAGAGTACTATGAGGCTATTGATCATTTTAAAAATGCCTATTCAAGAGCAAAAGACAAGGAGCTAAAAGCTGAAATGCTTTTCATGGTGGCCGAATGCTACCGTATTATTAATGACCCGCGTAATGCGGAATTATGGTACAGGCGTTCCGTTCGTTCCGCCTACTCCAAACCAGAAGCTCAATACTGGCTTGCTGATGCTCTCAAAAAAAATGGGAAATATGATCAGGCAATTGATGAGTTTAAAAAGTATAAGCAACTCGTTCCTTCCGACTCTCGTGCAGATCAGGAGATAAGGGCTTGTCAGCTTGCATTGGAATGGCAGAGGGACCCCGAGGCATACAAAGTAGAAGAGCTGAAGGATATAAATTCGAAAGATGCTGATTTCAGTCCGGCGTATGCACGCGACGATTTTGGAGTGATCTATTTTACTTCTTCAAGAGAAGGAGCAAAGGGTAAAAAAACACATGGTGCAACAGGTCAAAATTTTACAGACATTTTTGAAACCCGGCTTGATAAAAAAGGTAAATGGAGCTTACCTGTTCCTGTAGAAACTCTCGATAGTGAGTTTGAAGATGGAACTCCAAACTTTTCATCCGATTTTAAGGAAATATATTTTACGCGCTGTGAAGCCGGTAAACGGGAAAGTAAAGGCTGTATCATTATGTACTCGACACGTAAAGGCGAAGTTTGGAATGAACCTAAAAACCTTGGCATACTTTCCGATTCTCTCGTAACAGCTCATCCGGCAATAACTCCTGACGGACTAAAACTTTTCTTTGTTTCAGAAATACCCGGAGGCTATGGTGGTAAAGATATCTGGTACGTCACTCGTGATAGACTCTCAGAACCATGGTCAGATCCGAAAAATGCTGGTCCGGATATTAATACTGAAGGTAATGAGTTGTTCCCTTATGTAAGAAATGACGGTACACTATATTTTGCATCCGACGGACACTTTGGAATGGGCGGACTTGACATCTTCAAAGCAACTTCTCAACCTGACGGAACATGGATATTGCAAAATATGAAATATCCTGTAAATAGCAGTGCTGATGATTTTGGGATTACTTTCCATGGATCGGAAGAAACAGGTATATTCAGTTCAACACGTAAAGGCAGAACCAACGACGAACTTTATTTTTTTGAGCTTCCACCTCTAAAGTTCAGCGCTACAGGTCTCGTAAAAGACGAAAAAACAGGAGCGGCAATACCGGGATCAATTGTTCAGCTTATCGCTTCAGATGGTGGTAACTTGCAAACAGAGACAGGAACGAATGGAGAATTCAAATTTACACTCAGGCCGAATGTTGATTATATTTTCCTTGCATCAAAACCAGGCTATCTGAACGGAAAGGAAAGAATAACAACAAAAGGACAGGAAAAAAGTCGTGATTTTATGGTCACAATTCTCCTTTCATCTATCGATCGACCGATTGAACTGCCCAATATCTATTATGATTTTGCAAAATGGGAGCTCCGACCCGAATCAATGGTATCGCTCGATAAACTTGTTGAAACTTTAAACGATAATCCAAATATTACAATTGAACTAATGTCACACACCGACTCGCGTGATACCGAAGAATATAACCTCGAGTTGTCGCAAAAAAGAGCACAGTCGGTGGTTGATTACCTTGTTTCAAAAGGGATAGATCCTGAACGCCTTTCGGCAAAAGGATATGGGGAATCGAGTCCAAAAGTGGTTGATAGTGAAATTAATGCTCAATATCCGTTCCTGAAATTGGGAGCAGTGCTTTCAGAACAATATATCAACAGCCTTGCAAATGACGAACAGAAAGAGATAGCTCACCAGATAAATCGCAGAACCGAATTCAGAGTTTTGAGTACAGATTACCAACCGAAAAAAAAGTAATTGAGCTTATCTATGAGCAACAAATTTTATTTTGTATTTGTTTATATTTATTTGTTTCTTTCTAAAACTATTTTATAACGACAGGGAAACATTTAATAATCTTCCTTGTTTTATTATCTCAATTTACGGTAGAGAATAAAACGGTAGAGAATAAATAAATATTTACAGATATGGAGAAAAAGGTGAAGATTTCATGGGTTGCTCCTGTGCTTATGTCGTTTTTTATCATGAGCATCATCGACCTTGTTGGAATAAGCGTTGATAAAGTGAAGGAAGATATGCAACTCTCCAATACACTTGTTCAGCTCATTCCTTCGGTAACTTTTTTATGGTTTTTCCTTTTGTCTGTTCCTGTAGGTATAATGCAGGCTAGAATAGGGAAACGTCTTATGTTGAATATAGGAATGGGAATTACAGCACTTGGCTTGCTAATTCCATATTTTTATTATTCATTTTCAATGGTACTTCTGTGCTTTATATTTCTAGGAATCGGGAATACTATCATTCAGGTATCTGCTAATCCTCTCCTTGTCGATGTTGTCCCTCAAAACAGAGCTTCCAGTTTTTTAAGTTTTTCACAGTTCGTAAAAGCAATAGGTTCAATGGCCGGCCCACCTGTTGCAGCAGTCATGGCCTCCCGGTTTGGAGATTGGAAACTGATGTATGTTGCTTTTGGAGCTGTTTCCATTTTGTCAATAATTTGGCTGGGTTCTGTAAAGATTAAGGAATCAAAACAGAACGAAACAAAGGCTACAATTGCTTCCTCGTTTAAACTTCTTGGCACAAATTATATACTTATTATGGTTATAGCAATATTCCTTGTGGTTGGAATTGATGTTGCTTTTAACTCAAACTCAGGGCAATTTCTGATGAACCGAATCGGTGTTGAACCTGAAGCTGCAAAAATGGGTCGTAGCGTTTATTTTTTTGGACGTCTTCTTGGAACCCTCGCAGGCGCCGTCCTCTTAACAAAAATATCTTCGCGCAAAATATTACTCTGGTCATCCATTCTTGGAATAATAACATTTGGAATTTTATTGTTGATAAGATCACAAATAATTGCATGGACACTTGTATTTGTTACAGGCGTTGCAATTGCTACAATATTTCCTATAGTTTTCGCTCTTAGCGTTGAAAAATTTCCGACACGTAGCAATGAGATATCAGGATTGATAATGATGGCTATTTCTGGCGGAGCAGTTTTACCACTTCTCGTCGGAGCTTTAAGTGATATAAGTAATATTGCAGTTGGAATGACAATATTATTATTATGCTGGTTTTACCTTTTGGGCGTATCAATTTATGCTTTGAAACAAGAAAAATTAAACTCTAAGGTCATTATGAATGAAGTCAAAAATTAAATTTTGATCTTTATTTATGATATGAAAACTATTTAGGGAAAATATGCTTAATAAAAACAGAGTAAGGAATTTGTAAAACTATTAGTCTTTAGAGAAATATAAAAGACTCAATAGAACTGGATAAAATAGATTGCGCCTATTTAAACAGTTATTTTTTTAAATTTATTATCTTTATTGGATATTATTATGTAAAATAATTATTTAAGTATTTCCAAAATATTTAAAGTAATTACGATAATTAATATTTTATTAAGTACTGGAATGTCAAATAAATATAAGTTAAAATTCTTATGAGAAATTTTGTGCTAAAAAGAAAGATGTGGTTGTTAAAAGGTCTTATACTGACCTTTTCGACAATACTAATATTTACGAATTGTGCAGGGCCATCGAAAAAAGGTATGGTCAATCTTGATGGAGGTTTTCAGGACCCTCCTGAAGGTGCAAAGCCGCGCGTATGGTGGCACTGGATGAATGGAAATGTCACAAAAGATGGTATTAAAGCCGATCTTGAGTGGATGAAACGTGTTGGAATCGGAGGGTTCCAGAATTTCGATGCAGGTCTTGCTACTCCTCAGATAGTTGAGAAAAGACTTATTTACATGACGCCTGAATGGAAAGATGCTTTTCTTTTTACAACACGTCTTGCCGATTCATTAGGACTGGAGATGGCAATAGCCGGTTCACCCGGCTGGAGTGAAAGCGGTGGCCCATGGGTAAAACCCGAACAGGCAATGAAAAAACTGGTTTGGAGCGAAATACGAATCAACGGCGGAGAGCCATTCAAAGGAGTCATTCCTGCTCCGCCATCCACATCGGGCATGTTCCAGAATATTCCTGCCCAGAGCAGCACTCAAAATCCATTGCCGGAATATTATAGTGATGTTGCAGTAATCGCATACAAAATTCCAACCTCAGATATCTCTCTCTTTGAGATGAATCCAAAGGTTACTTCTTCGGAAGGAACAAAAGAATTAGCTCAGCTTACCGACGGAGACCTTACAAATTATATTTCACTTCCTGCTGCAGGAGTTAACCGGAAAACATGGCTTCAGTTTGAATTTGCTAAACCTGTCACAATCTATTCGTTTACTCTCGTAAGCAGTGAGACAGGAGGAGGTTCCGGCCAGGCAGGAAGAAGAGGATATGTAAGAACTCTCGAATCATCCGATGATGGAAAGAGATTCAACACTGTTTTTGAAATTCCAGGAACTTCAAATATCCAGCGTACTTTTACCTTTGCCCCTGTTACTGCAAGATTTTTCAGGCTCTCGTTTCTTACTCCACAACCGACTCAGACAAGACCCGGCATCGCAGGAGGTATTGGAAGTATTTTTAGAGGAACTCCTCAACAACAAAGGGGAGAAATTCATATTGCCGAAGCAGTACTTCACACCGTTCCACGTATTAATAGGTTTGAAGATAAAGCGGGTTATACTTCTGCCGCCGGATTATATGCACTCGCAACTCCTGAAGTATCGCCTGAAAATGTCGTGAAAAAATCAGATATAATTGATCTTACATCAAAAATGAAATCCGATGGTACTATTGATTGGACCCCTCCTGAAGGTCGCTGGAAAATTATAAGATTCGGATATTCACTTACAGGCCGTCAGAATCATCCGGCATCACCGGAGGCAACCGGATTGGAAGTAGATAAGCTAAGCGCATCCCATGTACGAGCATATTTCGATAATTATCTGAACCAATATAAAGAAGCAACTGGTGGACTTATGGGGAAAAGAGGGCTTCAGTATATGATTACTGATAGTTGGGAAGCAGGAGTTCAGAACTGGACCGACAGTATGATAGTAGAATTCACACGACTCCGGGGATATGATCCGACGCTATGGCTCCCGGCCATTACCGGACAAATTGTGGAAAGTGCCGAAGAAAGCGAAAAATTCCTGTGGGATTTCAGGAAGACTATCGGCGATTTGACCACAAGAAACCATTACGACCAGTTGACTACAATTCTAAAGGAACGGCAGATGGGACGTTACACAGAGTCGCATGAAAGCGGACGTGCATTCATAGGCGACGGAATGGAAGTGAAACGCAAAGCCGACATCCCTATGAGCGCAATGTGGACCCCAAGAGGATTCGGAGGAGCTGATAACGGGGAGATTTCAACTGGTTATAAGGCCGATGTGCTCGAATCAGCTTCCGTTGCTCATATCTATGGCCAAAACATCGTTGCTGCCGAATCAATGACAGCAAGCGGTAATAGCTTTGCATATTCACCTGAACGACTTAAACCAACAGCTGACATGGAACTGGCTATGGGAGTAAACAGGTTTGTAATTCATACTTCAGTTCATCAACCTGTTTCAGATAAGAAACCCGGACTTGGACTTGGTCCCTTCGGACAATGGTTTACCCGCCATGAAACATGGGCCGAACAGGCCGGACCCTGGATCACTTATCTGGCCCGAAGCTCATTCATGCTTCAACAAGGAGAATTTGTGGCAGACATACTTTATTATTACGGAGAAGATAATAACATTACTGCACTTTTCGGTAATAAACTTCCCGATATTCCCGAAGGTTATAGATATGACTTTATAAATACCGACGCCCTGATAAATTATCTGTCGGTCGACAAAGGAATGATAATCACACCTTCGGGGATGAGCTATAAATTACTTGTACTCGACGAAAATAGTAGGTATATGACACTGCCCGCATTAAAGAAAATTATAAACCTGATTGAAAAGGGCGCTGTTGTTTCGGGGCCAAAACCTGTTAAGTCACCAAGCCTGACCGACGACGATTCAGAATTCAATTCTCTGGTTAACAAACTATGGATTAATGAAAATGGTGAAAACATTTATGGAAAGGGTAAATTATTTACCGGCCAGACGGTTGCCGATGTTCTGAAAACTTTACAAATAACTCCCGACTTTGAATATAGAAAACCTTATAATAATACCTCTCTTTTATTTGTACATCGTAAACTGCCTAAAGCCGATATTTACTGGATTAACAATCGCAATAACAGGCAGGAGAAACCTGAAGTCATTTTCAGAATTGAAGGAAAAGTACCGGAGATATGGGATCCTGTCAAAGGCACAATAGAACCCGTTTCTTATGTCATTGAAAATGGCCGTACAAGTGTGCCTCTGAAACTTGAGCCCTATGACGCTCTCTTTGTAGTGTTTCGGAAAAACACGAAAGAACAATCACTTAAGCTTCCCGAACCTGTCGAAAAATCATTGATGATTATAAAAGGGCCGTGGGAAGTTAGCTTCCAGCCTGGTATGGGTGCACCTGAAAAAATTATCATGGACAGCCTTGCTTCCTGGACCGAGAACAGCGACCCCGGAGTAAAATATTTTTCAGGGACAGGCACTTATAAAATTACATTAAATGCAGATCCAAGCTGGTTCAGTGAAAAATCGCGGCTTTGCCTCGATCTGGGTTCAGTGAAAAATCTGGCTGAAGTGACTGTAAACGGAAAACCACTCGGGATAATCTGGAAAAG